>CAVYGN010000002.1:0-1888111 GCA_963768055.1 uncultured Spirochaetota bacterium
ATGGGGTATATGCTACTATAGGAAATATTGAGGTGAATGTTTCAGCTCGCGTAGAATAATAATTCGCCATTAAAGCTGAAAATAGAAAATTCCTATCCATCACCCGGTTTAACCGGAGAGGTGGATGGAATGACTTCTATTTAAATCTTGCCCTTTCATCAAGCGGAACAAGTAAAATAACCATCCTTCTGTTCTGGGCTTTACCTTCTTCAGTATCGTTCGATGCAACAGGGTTATACTCACCATAACCAGTAGCTTTTAGAACAGATGGATTGACACCCTGGCTTTGCAGATATCTTACAACAGTCGTTGCCCTTGCAGTTGAAAGTTCCCAGTTGGAAGGAAATTTCCATTTGTAACCCGGGGCTATCGGGACATTATCGGTATAGCCTTCAACACGGATCTGTTTATTGGTAATGCTTTTTAAAACCATTGCCAGCTTATCAAGGGTACTCTTACCACTGTTTCTGATGTCTGACCTTCCTGAATCGAAGAATATTTTATCCTGGAAATCCACATTAAGCATGTCTCCAATTTGCTGGAGTTTTAAATCCCCATTGGCGATCTCAATCTGCATTGCCGCTTCCATCTTATCATGGGTTTCGGTTATATTTGAAATCTCCTGGTTTTTTTCCAAAAGCAGCTTGGCCTGGTCCTCTGATAGTGATTTGATCGTCTTTTGCATATCATTTATTTGCCCATCCCTGTTACTGATCTCAGACTGCAGATTTGCAATCTTAAGATTATTAATTTTAAAAGCCAGGTTTAAAACATCAATCTGCTTACCTAATGACCCTTTTGTAGAATCGACTTGGTTTTTTAAACTCATATTATCGTTTGACAATATGATAAGTTCTTTCTGAAGATTATCCCGCTGATCCTGAACAGTTGCGACGTCTTTCTTCGTTTGTCCAAGATCGCTTATTAGGTTCTGGTTCTCATCATTCAAATCCGCATTGTCAGTCTTAAGCTTTGTTAATTCCTCCGGTTTTATCGTAGAACAGCTTCCGAGAAACATTAGCAGCGATGAAAACACCGCTACAGAAACTAAAATATTTTTCATATAAACCTCCTCAGGTTTCATGTTTAATTATATTATATTGATAATACTGATAGATGTAATCAGGATATATTACTGAATTTTATCAGGTTTTATCAGGAATAACATCTGATTTTCGAGAAAAGCATAGGGAATTATTCCTGATAGTCTATGCTTAACATAAATAAATAACAAATATACAGTTCAGTAATTAACCCTTATTTCTATTCAAAAATCAGTTAAAATACCTTATCTTTTACAATTAAATCAGTGCAAATTCCTGATTACATAACCCGCCTGCTTTTTTATAATAATGGAAATTATTAAGGAGTATTTTATGCCGATTTTTAAAACCAGGAACATAATGTTCAGGATCATTATATTTCTATCAGGAATAATTGCATCTTTAACCATTTATTTTGTGGATTATAAAATATTGGGTCCGGATATTACTTTTACACTGGTATATCTGCTTCCAATAATAGCAGTTTGCTGGTATTCAGGCATCGGTTATGCTATTTTCTTAGCCATTCTCTGCGTCGCTGAATGGTCGCTAATAAAATACCATCTTTATGTCACAGACAAAAATTTCATTATATTTGTTTTCAATATCGCTACGAAACTATTCATGTATAATTTTATTATTTATATACTGGCAAGACTTAAATTAAGCCTGCATGAAAAAGAGTTGATCCTGAAAGAAGTGCATCACCGTATTAAAAATAATTTGAATACTATCAGCAGTCTTTTGAGTCTCAAACAGGCAAATATGAAAGAGCCTGCTGTAATAGAAGCAATAATTGATGTTAAAAGCCATGTTCAGAATATGGCTGTATTATATGACAGGTTATACCAGTCCCCGAATTATAATGATATTCCTGTGAAAGAGTACCTATTGAGCATTATTGATAAAGTCATAAGTAATTTTCCTAACAGCACATCAGTAAAATGTGAAACTGAAATAGATGAATTAATATTAGATGCAAAAAGGGCACAATCGATAGGAATCATTTTCAATGAACTGCTTACAAATATTATGAAATATGCTTTTACCGGTAGGGATAATAATTTAATTAAAATATCGGCCTCGATGAGAAATAATCATATAATTCTTACTGTATATGACAATGGAAAAGGTTTACCTGAATCTGTTGATTTTGAAAATTCAAACGGCTTGGGCCTGAGATTAATTGGAATGCTGATTAAGCAACTTGGCGGATTAATCAGGGTCGAACGCGGGGGCGGGACCCGGATTGAAATCGATTTCAGGGCCTGAATTTATTGTTCTAATTGAACCATATCAATAAGTTCGGTTTTGTTTTTTGAACCGGTTTTCTGGTAGATATGATAAATATGTGTTTCAACGGTTTTATTGGAAATAAATAATACTTTTGCGATTTCCTTATAACTATATCTCTGGACAAGAAACACCAGTATATCTCTTTCTCTCTTGGAAAGTTTATAATTAGTGGCAAATAAATCAATTTCCGGCCCGGCATTTTCTATTTTTTCCCCTGATAATGAAATATACAGGTAATATGTATTAATAATGACAAATGATAATATTCCATAAGCAAGGTTATCCTGCTGGCCAACAAAAATCACGGTAAGGCTGAATATATATATTTTATTCTGAATTATATAAAACAGATAAGACAGCAAGAGGATTGATGTGCTTAATAATACAGAGATAGATTTCCGTCTATCCTTTTTGATCGATGATACAGAAACCAGAATAAAACATGACAAACCTATAAATAATAACAGATAATAAAACATCAAAATATAATTCAGGAATACCCAATTTACAGGAAAAATCAGCAATATTATCACCAGGATGAAACATGCCGAAATTATTTTGAAAGCGGTCTTTATATGTTTATTGAAAAAAAGGTTAATGAAAAGTGAATATATCAGGAACAGTTTTATATAATTAAAAGTGATCTGTATCTTTATAAGTGTGTCGGCGGAAATATCTGAAAGAAAATTAAGAGTTTCTCCTTTCCCTATCAGATTAAGGGCCTGGAAAAAAGCGAATAAGGCCAGTATAAAAAAACCATGATTTTTCCTGTTTCCAAACAATAGAAGGATATTAATTATAAAGAGTAAAAAAAGAGCCCCGTCAATAATACCTTCCCTGAATAGAACCCCCCATCTATGCTCGCGGATATCATTTTCTTTCCCGATCAATATCGGCTCCCTGATTAATTTGATATTTGAATAATTGAATATCTTTAAGTACAAATTCAGATGATCAAGTTTTCCCGGAACAGGCAGGATGTTGCTTTTATCATAATAGTTTACCTTCCACCGTGCTACGTAATTATACCCGTTAGAAAGCTCTATATTATCGTTAATCCAGAAATAGTATGGGGAGAGAAGCGGAGGTATCGATAAAGCAATAATATCTGGCTGGTTCGTAGTATTATACCCTTTAGGAAGTATCACTTTAATATAAAATTCTGCCGAATCATTTTCCTTATCGTAATATGTCGGATTAAGACCGGTTACGGATCCATCAGATATCTTTATAATTCCATCTTTTGAAAAGTCCCAATGTGAAATGTCAAGGACCCCGTTTTCAACTATGGGTACTGAATCAGCGCCAAAGGTTTTGCAGGTAATAAAAAGAAAAAAAACAATAGATATTTTCAACAAATTCATATATACCTATTTCAAACAAACTAATACAGATATAGTTAAACTATTGTAAAGTGTATAATTAGATAAATCAAATTGATATGAAATAGAAAATGGGAAACCGCATGGCCATGATTTTTAATAAAATCAACGGCCAGCGGTTTCTAAAATTTTGGGGGGCGTGGTTTATGGATTTATTATTTATACCTGGCCCTTGCGTCCAACCGTACAAGTTCAATCACTATCCTCCTGTTTTTTGCTCTTCCCTCTGGCGTATCGTTAGATGCTACAGGATTATATTTCGAGTACCCGGCGGATTTTAAAATTTCCGGGTTTACACCTTTTTCAACAAGATGCCTTACAACCGCTCCGGCCCTTGCCGTAGAAAGTTCCCAGTTTGAAGGGAATTTCCATCTATGCTCCGGCGCTATCAGCACGTTATCCGTATAGCCTTCAACCCTTATTTCCCGGTCTTTTACAGCGGCAAGGGTTTTAACAATGGCATCAAGCGCTTTAATTCCCTCAGGCTTTATAACATCGCTTCCCTCGTCAAAGAAAATATCGCTTACAAAGGTAACCCTGATGCTGTCTTCCAGGTCCTGAACCATTGTTTCCTTTGTCGTCAGTTGGTCACGAAGATCATTGACCAAATTGCTATAAGTTAACGCATTCGACTCGTTTAATTGGCTGTTGGCAGTCAGGCTCATAATCTTTTCATTAAGGGTTTCGATCTGGTTGGAGAGGCTCTGATTCTCCGCCCTTAGTTCGGTGGTTTCATCCGGTTTCGCCGGGTTCTGGGAGCAGCCAATAAAAAAGAACAACCCCATGGAAACAAAAATAATCATAATTGATTTATACATAAATCACCTCCTGTTTTAATGATTTCATAATATATTCATATTAAACGTGGCTACCAGACCGAAAATTATCCCGGAAACAATGCCGCTCCAGATACCGCTTGAAATAAGAACCCGGCCGAACTCCATTTCCTTCACTATTGAAAACACAACCGACCAGGATAAGGCAAATAATATTCCTGCAATAATACCCACCACCAAATACGTACCCTGGAAACTTTTTAGATTCATATTATTTCCTTTTAAATTTTATAAGTATATCTTTATCCAAAAACCGCTCTATATAATTTTACTATATTTTTGTCATTTCATGAAACCATAACCCGGCCATATTCCTGCTTATACGGACAACTGTGGTCAGGAATATATAACCACCCAGAATTATTAACCCTGTCGCAAGGCATCAGTAACAGGAAAGCTGATTGATTATTAGCTAATATGCAAATGCCATGCAGGGACAGGTTTATAATCCTGCAAGGATCAATACTCGCACTCTGCACGCATGAAACATTAATACAAGGAACATTGAGATTCGAAGTCCTCGGTAAATTCCTTTTATCAGATATTATCTTTGAAATTTCCATTTTAATGACCTCCAGACTTTCATTTCAAAGATACTTAATTATAAATAATGCACGGATACTTGTAATCAGGAATATTTACTGAATTCTGTAATAAAAGATAGGGAATTTCAACTGATTTTTAAGAAAAGCATAAGGGTTTATTACTGACCATAAGATTTTTAAGCCGGATATTATAAATAGGACTTTGCGAAAACTACCGGAAAATATGTTAACGGAATATTAATAATTAAAAATAGTGAAAATACCTATGCCAGCAATATACCCAAGTAACGCCAGCCAGGAAACCTTTTTCAGGTACTTTAAGAATTCAATCTTACCTATCCCCATAACGGCTACACCTGCTGCCGAACCGATAATCAGAATGCTTCCGCCAGTTCCGGTACAGTAAGCTATGAGCTCCCAGAAATAATGATCCGTTGGAAAAACTGAAAGAGGATACATCCCTATAGACGCGGCAACAAGAGGGACATTATCTACAATTGCCGAAAGAAAACCGGTCACAGATGCCAGTATTGTAACTGACTTGAAAGTTTGTCCTGCCCAAAAGGCCAGTTTCGACAATATGCCTGCAGTTTCAAGCGATGATACTGCAAGAAGGATACCAAGAAAGAACAAGATTGTACTCATATCCATTTTTCTTAATGCTTTGATCACTGAAAGATTCATTTTCTCTTCATCGTTCTTATTTTTATGAATAACCTCAGTGATCAGCCAGAGTATCCCCAGGCCGATAAGAATACCCATATATGGAGGAAGACCGGTCAGAATCTTGAAAACCGGAACTGAGACAAGAACTCCGATTCCAAGATAAAATACAATATTTTTCTCCGCCGCCTTTATATTACTTTGTTCTTTTTCCGGAAAGGAAACAATATTATTCTTTTTTGGTTTCAGGAGAAATGTCGCAATGATAACCGGGACCATGAGATTTATAATGCTTGGCAATATAAGACGCATTACAATATTTCCTGCCGTGATCCTTTCATTGATCCAGAGCATTGTGGTCGTGACATCCCCTATAGGCGACCATGCACCTCCAGAGTTAGCTGCAATCACAATAATACCTGAAAATATCAGCCTGTCCTCGGGATCTGAAACCAATTTTCTCACGAGCATTATCATAATAATAGCCGTAGTAAGATTGTCCAAGACTGCCGAAAGGAAAAAAGTTATCCAGGCGATGACCCACAAAAGTACCTTGGAATTCCGAGCCGTAATCCTTTTTGTAATTATATCAAAACCTTTATGGGACTCTATCAACTCGACTATAGTCATTGCTCCCAGAAGGAAAAATAAAACACCAGCTATCTCGATCAGAACCGAATTTAATTTTTCAAGAACTACCGAATGCAGTCCGCAACCCGCCATTAAAAACAGCCAGCAAAAAACACCCGTAATCAAAGAAAATGCCGCTTTATTGATCTTGAGCCGCTGCTCAAAGATAATACAAATATAACCGGCCAGGAAAACAATTATTATTAACAGATCCACGCTACAGCCTTCAAGATTGCATAGAGGGCTAAATCCTCATTTACTTTGCGACAGATTCTTTTAGACCTTTGCCTGCTTTGAAAGATACTACCCTTTTTGCCGCGATTTTTATTTTCTCGCCTGTTTTCGGATTTCTTCCTTCCCTTGCCGGCTTGTCAACAACCTTGAAAGTTCCGAATCCTACTAAAGCGACTTCTTTTGTTTTTTTCAGGCCATGCCGGATGCCTTCAATTACAGTGTCGAGAACTCTACTGTCGAGGACCGGGTAGATTCCCCAGTGGCAGGGGCATGAGATTCCCCACCTTTTCCTGAAAAATACCGTTCTTGATTTTAGAGAGAAATCATAAAACTTTCAAATAGTTTTCCCTTCCTTCCGGAAAGATTTTCCATCTTTGGATTTTACCAGGATTTTAATTGAGCCTGAAACAAGGCGGTCAAGCATAGCCCCTCCAATCACAGGATCAGGGAAGATTGCCAGCCAGTCCTCCGGAGGCCGGTTGCTTGTCAGAATAATGGACCTGTTTCCAAGCCTTTCATCGACAATCCGGTATAGGTATTCCGTTTCTTCATTGTCGAGTTTTTTAAATCCGAAATCGTCTATTATCAGGAGGTCTGTTTTAATACACTTTCTGAATAGAGTATTCTTAAACATAAGCTTTTCGCTTTTCAAGTCTTCAAGAAGAACCGCGGCTTTCTTGAAAAGAACTGTGTTTCCTCTTCTGCAGGCCTCATGGCCGACTGATTTTGCAATGCATGTTTTACCTATGCCGGGAGGCCCGGCGATGACAACAAACTGTCTCATATCCATGAAACGGCAGGACGCGATTTCACGAATAAGCCTTGAAGGGATAGCGCTCTCATTGAAATTAAAATCAAACCCCTCGAAAGTGTTTTCCTGGCCGAACTTCGCTTCTCTCAGCCTCTTTTTGAGCATGTTATTATCCCTCTGGCATAATTCATCCTGAACTAACAAAGAGAAAAATTCTCCATAGTCCAGGTTTGATTCTTGAGCCTCCCTGATCCGCATAGGAAGGTTGAATAGCATCCCAGGAAGCTTTAACCTCCTTAAGTTTGCCTCAAGCTGATTCTGATGTTCCATATTTCCTCCTCATTATCTCTATTGAAAGTAATAGCTGCCGTCCCTGGTCATTTCAGACCCTTCTTCTGAAATTTCAAACAGGGTGTCCTGTTTATCCTTTCCTTCATTTTCCATCCAGCTTTTGAATAGTTTGGGATCGGTTATTTTTGCCGATATTGCTCTTTCACAGACTTTATTAAAGTATTCTTCTTTCGAGAATGTTTCCATTACACTTAAGAACCCCAGGGCCCTCCGGCAATTCAGATTAGCATGAACAGCAAGGATTTGAAAGATCAACTGGTATGCGGCTTCTCCGTATTTCCTCGACTGGTCTAATAAATACTTGGGGTATCCCCCGGATAGCATCTCCCTTGTATTCTCCGGAAAATCAGTCTTTTCATATGCTGCATGTCCTCTTGGTACGACAAATTCCCGGATAAGTTTGTACTGGAAGAAGATCTTCACTAAATTGCCGGTTCTCCTGACAAAGACTTCCTCTCCACGATACCTGGGAGGCAGGGAATACCTCTTTTTCTCGAACTGGACAAATTGGTCCGGGTGTACCTTGGCCTTTTTCCATACGGGAGTCTTAAACCTTTCTTCAGGAAGCTTCTTAAGCAGGGGCTTCTCTATCGTTTCAAATACCTCTATTGGTTTCAAACCTGTTGTTCCATGGTTCCTCATCCCGTATTCATACCTGCACCATTCCAGAGCTTTGATGTTTAATTCCTTTAACGAGGCTCCGGGATTAAGGGCTTTAAGTTTTCTGAAAAGCTCTCTGGCAACAGGGACCATTCTCTCTATCTTGGCTTTATCCTTTGGTTTCCTTACCCTGCAAGGATCAAGAAAAGTATTGTAATACTCCGCATAATCAGCATATGCCTGATTATATTTAGGATCGTAAAGGTCCGGTGATATGATGCCGGTTTTCAGATTGTCCAGGGATATTCTTACAGGCACACCGCCGTAAAACTCCAGCATATCCACATTGCTTTCAACGAATGATTCCTGGTTTTGTGAATAGACATATTGAACAAATGGCAGCCTTGAACTCGACATTATTCCGATAAAAGACTGCACGATCTTGTTGTGCCCCAGGTATTCCATTGTGCCGGCCCTGCCGTAGTCAAGCTGGATCTCCTGACCAGGGTTAGTTTCAATCCGGATGGTTTCCTTTAATTCTTTAGCTGTAAGGCCGCTCTTTATCGAGAATCTCTTGAAACTTGTATAGCTTATGTCCAGATTATGCCTTATACAGACAACTTCAAAGGCTGTCTTGGGTTTCATTCCGTTTTTCGGGTCATTTATGAGCCCGTACAGCTCATCTTTATATCGTTCAAGTATGCTTGCCTTATTTTCATTTTTTGGAGGCCCTACAAAGGGGCGTTTCAGATGGAATTCTTCCCGGCTTATTGTTTCTCCCGCCTTTTCAAAGCCGTAATCGATAATTTTTTGAATCGCTAGTCGGACTGTTTTCCTATCCCTGTTTTCCTGTTCGGAAATTTCACTTATGCTTTGATCGGCTTTCCATCGTCTGTAAATGTCATAGTAATCCTGTTCGTTCATAAATCTGTACCCCATCCATTCCCCTCCGGTTTTTTCCGGAGAGTATGTTTGATTTTTTAGATTCTGAACAGGAAAAGGTGGGTGGGGAATCTCATGGCCCTATTTTGCCTTTTTACTGGGGAATCTGGGTGGCCCCGGACAAATGGTAAATAAGAAACACGAATAATCTTAACCTTACCTGATAACAATAAATCAAGACATATTTTTTGTTTGTTTAAATCACCTTTAAGTCTTACTATAAACTCTGTTATTGAGGCAGTTGTAATATATACATCATCATAATCAAACATTTTTTGAAGATTGAGATAGTTTACTCTTGGATTTAGTGTAAGACCAATTTTATTATACAAATAATTGTATAAAACCATTGTATCGATAACAATCATAAATACCTTTTTATAAAAAAACATTTTTGCCGTAACTTTCGTACAAGACTACATAAACGTACTTCGTATTATTTTTTCAAAATTATACTTATTAATCCAGCCTAAAACCTTACCGCATATCTTCAAAGTTTGATCATCCCTCTTGAAGACTTCCTTCTCATAACGTTCGTTATCGGACATTACGGTAATATCTCCTGTTAACTTGAATTCGATACGCTTGCACCTGAGCTCCCCGAACACATCGATGACATAAATGCCATTCTCGGCAATTTCACCAGGAACATACAAAACATAATCCCCGTTGGATATCGTCGGGGTCATCGAATCCCCTTTGATTTTCATCGCCTTGACCTTGCTTTCAGGATAAGGCTGTATGATCTCGGCAGGGACCGGCACCATATCGACAACAGCTATATCGTAACTTTCAATGCCGTTTCCTGCAGATACCTTCGCAGAAAGCAATTCTATGTGAGCCGTAATTCCTTTATCGTCGACCTTCTTACCGCTGCTTTTGTAGAACATATCACCGCGGCCTGTCAACAGCCAGTTCGCATCAATATCGAATGTTAAGGCTATTTTTTCGAGTCAGTCGGTGTAATCTGTGAAATCTGCGGAAATATTTTCTTACCCTGCATAGAGTTATATGATTCGGAGGAGGGGAGATACGAATGCAGCGTAATTCCATACCCTGTATGGAATAACAAAACTTCGAAAAATTTTTACTAGTACCTGACTGGTGGAACAAAACACCGATTTTTTTGAAAATTCTGTAAATTGACTTCAATATAATACCGCCCGGCCTGCACTGACCTCCAGAACTAATTGTTAGCTGCCAGAGGTGAGGGTTGTAATATATACCTGGTAGCGATTCCATGTAAAATTCCCGACTCATCAAACCACAATTTATCCAAGCAAATCGAACGCTCAAACCCGGTGCCGGGAAAATCCTTTTGATGGTAAAGTAGCCAGTATTCCCCATTTTTATTCTCAATAACACAGCATGAGCCCGGTCCATAAACATTGCTATTTTGAGAAATAATCGGATTTGCTTCATATTTTTTAAAAGGTCCTGCCGGGTTTGAGAAGTTGCGCAACCTATTGCATAATTCCTGAGATCGGCGTTATTTCCGGAATAAAGCAAATAGTATATATTATTCCGTTTGAAAATCCAGGGAGCCTCGTTCCTGGGAGAATCCCAGCCTTGATCGAAAGTCAAAAGCCTCTTAGGGGAACCTTTCAATGTAACCGGATTGCTCATCGGCTGGACATATATTTCAGTAAAATTAGAACTATAATAAAGATAGAAAGAACCGTCTGTATCCTGAAACATCTGTGCGTCCCCGGAGTTTTTTATTAAAATTCCCAGATCTTTATATTCACCGTCCGGCGTACTTGAACTGGCCACGCCTATTTTGTAGTTCACGGTATAATAAAGGTAAAATGTTTTATCGGAGTGGCTATAAAAGATATCAGGAGCCCAGAAATCTTTCTCGCTCCCCGGGCCGAAGATCCTGTTTCCCTTAGACCAGTTAACAAGGTCTTTAGATGTATAGATATAATAACTCACATTATCGCCGGTTCCTGACATATAGTAAGTCCCATCATATAATAAAATGCAGGGATCGGCCAGGTTGAAAAGGACAGGATTTGTATATCTTCCGGAAATAGCCGCAGAATTTGCACCTTCCGGCTTTGCTGCGCATGAAGATAACACAACAAACAACAATATTATATACATTAAACTTCTCATCTGTAATTCTCCTAAAAAATTCTTAGATCAGTTTATTATATCAAAACCTAATAGGGATTTCAATGTCTAGGCTACCTGTAAATATTAAATATTACCAAGCGAGTAAAAAGGCAAAAAACCACAATTCGAAAGAAAAGTTCTCACTTCTCGCCAGTTGCCAGTAATCGACCTAACTCTATATAATTTACTGGCACATAGCTGGCAAAATTTATCAATTTACCGAGTATAGCTTTACGCAACTTTGCAATCAACTTTACTGGCACCTGGTGGAAGTTTTTCATTGAAAATCGATTTTTTTGGTACAAGAAAATGAGGATATCAAATAAATAATGTTACTAACTAATTATTATTAATAACTTATTGCAATTATATACCAACTAAGAAATTGGTTTAAAGTGTAGATCAGTTCCATAGTAAATTTTCCGGAAATTTACAATCGTCCGGTACAATATTCCTATTGCAAATCTGTAAAATTATTTTTATACTATGTAACTCATGTATCGGTTAAATATATTTCAAGGAGATATTTTTATGAAAAAATGCTATTTTTATATTATGTTTGTTATGCTCACAATCCCCTCTTTAACTTTTTCGGAGTCTTTGACGGACCGTTTGATTGACGCGGCCTGGTTTGGGGAAACCTCTATAATTCAGGAATTAATCAAGGACGGCGCAGACGTCAATGCCAGGAATAATAAAAATGAGACGGCTTTGATGGCTGCGGCAGCCGGAGGCAGGCTTGACGCAGTTAAAGCTTTAATCAAGGCGGGGGCAGACGTCAAAGCTTTGCATACAGTTGATACGTATAGAACCGGACATACTGTTTTAATGGATGCCGCGTACGGCGGAAACGCAGGTGTGATTAACGCGTTAATAGAAGCAAAGGTCAATGTCAACGCCAGGAGAACAGACGGCTGGACGGTTTTGATGGAAGCGGTGGTCAATGGAAACGCTGACGCGGCTAAAGCTTTGATCGAGGCGGGGGCCGATATCAATAAAGAGGAATGACGGCATGATCTTAAGGAAAACATTTAGAACTGGCAAGGTTCATAAGAAAAAATTAACCATTGTGCAATATATTAATTTTTGGAGGATTTTATGCCCGGGTTTTTAAAGAATAAAATAATAATCGCGGAAATAGCGGCTATTTCATTTTTTATTATTATTAATATGATTATCTGTCTTTATCCTTACCATTACGGATTTTTCCGTGATGAACTTCTTTATATATCCCTCTCTGACCGCCTGAGCTGGTCTTATCTCGAAGTGCCTCCTATAGCCCCCCTGATCCTGGCCGGAGTCCGGTTTTTACTGGGAACCACTTACTTCTCCCTGCATATAATACCGGCGTTACTCAGTTCCATCGTCATCATGGTATCGGCTTTCATGGTAAAAAAAATGGGCGGAGGCATTTACGCGATGATACTCTGCCTTATCTGCGTAACCCTGGCCCCCGGATTTATTGGCGGAGTTGACCATTACGATTACAATACATTCGACAGGCTTTTCTGGACGCTTTCCATTTATATGGTTTTGCTTTTGCTTGTCTCTGGGGATAAAAAATACTGGCTGTATTTCGGCCTTTTTGCCGGGCTCGGCCTGATGTCAAAAATCACCATGCTTTACCTGGGTTTTTCGTTATTAATAGCTTTCCTGGCCCTTAAAGACCGGAAATTTCTTTTCGACAAGCGTTTCCTACTTGGCGGCCTGATCGCAGCGTTTATTTTTCTTCCCTTCATAATCTGGCAGGTTTATTATCATTTCCCGATCATAGATTACTTTAAAGGTTACGCGGGCAAGCTTAATCAATCATCTCCTGTTCAATATATTTCGAACCAGATCGGCTCAATGAACCAGTATGCCTTCCCCGTCTGGCTGCTGGGATTAATTTATTTCCTGTTCGATAAGGAAGGCAAGAAATTCAGGGTCTTCGGGCTTACCTATTTTTTCCTCTGCGCTCTCTTTATTTTGCAAAACGCGAAGCCATACCTTATCAACCCATTTTATACGGTGCTTTTCGCGGGGGGCTCTGTTTTCATAACACGGTTTATTGAGGAGTGTAAAATAAATTGGCTCAAACCTGCGGCCGCTGTCTTTACCGCAGTCATTACAATATTTATTTTATGGAATGGAGTCAAAACGATACCATACTGCCGACCTGTCCTGACGCCGGAAAATTTTATTAAAATGACAGGCGGCCAAAAGTTTACAGGCGATGAAAAGAGTGCCTCAGGATTGCTTCCCTCGGATTTCGCCGATTGTTTCGGGTGGGAGGAATTGACTGAAAATGTCGCCGGAGTATATCAAAAATTGAGCGATTCGGATAAAAAGAAAGTTTGTATCCTGACCGTCAATTATGGAGAAGCCGGCGCCCTTCATTTTTACGGTCCGAAATACGGCCTGCCCGAACCGGTCTGTTCCCATAATATCTGGTATATCTGGGGGCCCGGCAGTAATACTGGCGATGTGATGATCATTGTAGGCTATCCCAGTAATTTTTATAAGTCTTTTACTATCTTATTCGACCGAGTGGAAATTGCCAGGAAAACCGGAACAAAATACGCGATGTGGTATGAAAACGAAAGTGTGATTTTTCTTTGCAGGGGCTTGCATTGGCCTTTAAAGAAATGCTGGAGATATTTCAAGAATTTCAATTAAGGGCCCTGGTGCCTGTCCTGGAGTCAGGCACCACGGTCCATTAGATTATCATTTATTAATAACAAAATTAGTTTTTGGAACGCCTTAAATAATTTATTGGGTTAATAGTTAGAAAACAACTGTTTTGTCATTTTATCAAACAATGCCAGTTGCCATATCAATTTACTGGCAAAAATATGTCAGTGTCAGTAAATCACGTAACTCTATATATTTTACTGGCATCTGGTTGGCAAAATTAATCAAATTAGCTATTTTTTAGGATAAGCAGACTAGACTGGCTAGAATTAAAATCAGTATTTATCAGTATTCATCTGCGGATCGTAATTCCTTACCCTGTATATAATTCGGAGGAGGAGGGATCGGAATATCGCGTAATTCCCTATCCCGTATAGAATAACAAGACTTAGAAATTTTTTTACTGGCACCTGGCTGGCGGAACAAAACACCGATTTTTTTGAAAATTCGGATAATTGACTTCAATGTTCTGAAGCATTATAATATTAATATGAAAGAGATACCTTTATCAAAAACAAACCCCTACCTTCAAAATATCGACCAATATGAAAGATTGATCATTAATAATGTTATTACTTCCTCCGCGATTGAAATTGGAACAGTAAGTGCCAATATTATCAAAACATTGAATGAAAAGAACTCACCTAGGGTTATTTGCCTCCCCGATTATTAACAGTTAAATCAAACACTTCTTTAAAAATTGATTCCATAAGCAAATAGTTTCTATCAAGCCCCAGATTTACAGCTTTGAAATATTCCTTCTTTTTTTCTTTTTTAATAAAACTAAAGTCCAATGGAGGATAACCTGCCTGAAGTGCCATCAGGGTAGATAATAACCTGGCCACCCTTCCGTTCCCTTCCCTGAAAGGATGAATAAGTATCAATTCCACATGAGTTATAGAAATAGCGTTTATTACATTGCCGATATCATTGAAATTACATGGAGTAAATTTGAATAGATACTCATTCTCAAATGCATCCATTAAATTTGGGATTTGGGCAGCTGCCGCGAAATTAAAATCCCCTTTGCTTAGATTTACCTTCCTGAATTTTCCCGCCCAGGGGTAAATATTACCCAGCCATATTTTATGAATTTTAAAAATGTCACTTGTTTTAAAGCGATGGTTAGCTCCATATGTATTAATAATTTCTTCTTCGGCTTGTTTTAAAGCCAGGGCTTCAATTCTATCCATTTCAGTTTTCTTTTTAATACCCAGCAGGTTTTTTAATACGCGATTCCTTGAACCAGGCTCAAACTGCGCTTCAACTAATCCGGTTGTATCATATTTATTGTTCTGTTTCAATTGAATCTCCTAATGATCCATTTACCTCATATCCTATTGCTCTATAGCCTCTCAGCCTTTTGTCAAACATCCTTTTCAATACCGGCTCATTGATATCCGCGTAGTCATAAACTATCAATTCTTTTTTAGAATGATGGTTTCTGTGCAGTCTTCCTACATATTGCTCCAGAGTCCCTCTCCAAGATACGGGCATTGCCAGAAAAAGAGTATCAAGCCTGGCATTATCAAAACCCTCTCCAATATATTTCCCTGTAGAAATAATAATTCTAGATTCATCATCGCTTAAATTCATAAGCATTTTCATTTTTTCTTCCAGCTTCTTTTTACCCATCCCGGCACGCAGTACGATTATATTTTTAACAATAGGGGTCAACTCTTTTTCGAAATAATCAACATGCTCTTTTCTCTCAGTAAGAAGGAGGGGAATTCTTTTATTTCCCAGTGCAGCAATTACATCATTAAGGATAATTTGGTTTCTATTCTGATCCTGAATCAGTTCCGAATAAATATCCTGAATGCTTTTATCTTTTTCATTACTAAAAAATCCTGAAGAGGAACAAAAATCAGTGTATTTTGGTATAACAGTATGCTTTAAAACCTTTTGATCAGCTATATCCTTGTTTTGTATTTTAAATCGAATAGGCCCGCATTGCATAAATAAAATAGGCTGATGCCCGTCCTTTCGTATAGGCGTAGCTGTAAGGCCCAGCACATACTTTGCTCTAGCAGTCTTCATAACCTGTTCAAAGCTGAATGCTGAAATATGATGGCATTCATCAACTATGACAAGACCGTATTCGCTTACGATATCTTTGATTTTACCCTTACGGTTCAAAGTTTGAAGCATAGCTATATCGATAATTTTTGTCGATTTATCTTTACTGCCTCCGATCTGACCGATAGACTTATCGGGCAGTTCCAGAAACATTAACAACCTTTGTTTCCATTGCTCCATTAATTGTTTTCGATGTACCAATATGAGGGTATTTACTTTTTTCTCTGCAATCAGGGCGGCTCCAACCACTGTTTTACCGAATGCTGTTCCCGCGGATAAGATCCCTATTTCATAATCCAGTATTGAATTTAAAGCCTTTTCCTGGATTTGTCGGAGTTTCCCTTTGAAACTTGCTTCAATCGGTAAACCAGAGCATCTTTTATCCTCAACATTCAATTCTATATGGTTAGTTTTTAATAATTCTTTCAAGTCATCCAGGCAACCCCTGGGGATACCGATATGGTTTGGATATTCTTCAGCTGAACTGATTATCCTTGGTTTACCGAACGTATTAAGACGCATTGCCTGGGTCCTGTAAAATTCAGGGTTTTGAAACGCTGCTAATTTACGGATCCTGTTAATCAGGAGGGAAGGAAGATTTCTTATATCAATAAAAATCATATTGGACAATACAATATCCAATTTGACCGGGAGATTATCGCATTTCAAAGGTTCATTTAAAGCCGGAGAAGGGATTATATTCCACGGTTCCAGTTCTTCATCTTCAGTATGAGTTTGAATGCCAAAAGAAAATGCTTGCCGATAATTGTCTGAAACTATTTTGTTGACATTTGATTGTGACATTTTAACTATTCGGGAAAGGAAATCCCATTGATCCAGGAAAGGTTCTGCAGCTTCATTTATGAAAATACTGTTCCCTTCATTTCTTGGTTTTTGCTGAAGTGGCAGAGCTATCAGATTTCCAAAACCACCTTTTGGTATAGTGTCCTGGTATGGAAAGAACCGGTCATAAGATGATAAACTGATCTGGTAACGGTTATCCATTGTTCTTGTAAGAATAATAAAACCTAATTTTCTAGCTTGAAATGCAGGAATTTTTGTTTCAAAAAAAATCCAGATATGCCCTCCCTTGCCGGAACGGGAGCGCTCCAGATAAGCAGGGATATTCATATCCTTACAGGTATTCAAATATGCAAGAGCATCATCCATCCAATTAAGGTGGGCTTCTTTGTCGTCAAAATCGCAGGCAAGAAAGAAGCAATTTTCATCCCGAATCATCGGATAAACACCGATGGTTATTTTTCCAGACAAATGATCGGATATTGTTTGGTCAGCGATAGCAGCATATTTTTTATTTTCACATTCTCCGCATTTTATCATTGGTTTTTTGCAGAATTTTCTATCCCATTCATTAGTACAAACCGGAGAATATCCCGATTTTCCCTTTTGTGACTCCCAACGGGCAGGATAAACATCTTCCCGTCCTTTAAAAAGACTTCTGAATAACTTAATCTTTATTGTATTTGGAGAATTATGATTTACAACTTCTTTTAAGCCCTTTAAATTTAAATTCGTATTTTTTTCATCATAAGAATCATTCGATACATGTAAATTATCAAGTGCTTGTTTTCCATTGACTGGTAACAAATTCTTAAGTCGATTGTTTTCTATATATAATCTTTTATTTTCTTGTTTCAAGGCTAGAATCTGATTCTTTAGATCTTCTAATTCCATCATTAATAATCCCAATATAATATTGAATAAAATCAATCAAATCAATAAGATTGCCAGTTGCCAGTAAATCACCTATTTCATTATAATCTACTGGCACCTGACTGGCAAAAAATCGTTTTATTGGTTAGATTGGCTGGATTGGCTGAAATTTTGAAAAAGCGGCTTTTTCACCAAAATGAGCCAAACCAACCAAAAGAAATTTTTACAAAAATATTGATATGTTATTAACAGGAATAGAGATATGGAGATTAAGGAATTTCAGGGAAAAATCCATCTGCGAAATCTGCGGATCGTAAATCCTTATCCTGTATATAATTCGGAGGAGGAGGGATTCAGAAAACCCTAACCCTTCTGCTAATTCTTTATTCCACAATCAGATAGAAATTCATTATTTTACGATTTAACCAAAAATCCGTAATCAAACCGTAATCAAATCATAATCGCATAATTATCTTATTACAGGTATTGAAAATATACAACCATTATCATGATTTTAAGTATTTGAAATGATTATTTTGTAAAAATATTTTAAAAACCCCCTTGACTTGGAGTCCACTCCAGGTTGTATAATGTTTATATTCAAAAAATAGAAGTCGGAGGAAAACCATGATGATTGCAGAGGTGAGTAAAAAATTCGATCTTTCGCAGGATACCCTTCGTTATTATGAACGAATCGGACTGATCCCTTTTGTAAAAAGAAAAAGCGGAATAAGGGAGTATACAGAAGAAGACTGCAGGTGGATCGAATTTATCAAATGTATGAGAAATGCCGGCCTTCCGATTGAAGTTTTGATCGAATATGTGACGCTGTTCGAACAGGGGGATGAAACCATCCTCGCCCGGAAAAAACTTTTAATTGAGCAAAGAAGGATCTTAATGGATAAAGTGGAAGAAATGAAGAAAACAATAGAACGATTGGATTACAAAATAGAAAGATATGAAAAGACGGTAATGGTAAAAGAAAAAGAATTAATCAAACTGGAAGATTCTATTTATTGATAATAAGGAGGCGGATTATGCAAAAACGTAAATTGGGAAAAAGCGGATTGGAGGTATCGGCTATCGGCCTGGGATGTATGGGTATGAGCCATGGCTACGGCCCGGCTTCGGATAAGAAAGAGATGATTGCTCTGATCCATTCGGCCGTGGAACGTGGTGTAACATTCTTTGATACAGCTGAAATGTATGGCCCATACATAAATGAAGAGCTTGTAGGTGAAGCGCTTGAGCCGTTCCGCAATAAAGTTGTGATAGCTACTAAGTTCGGTTTTGACATAAAAGGATATCCTGATCTGAACAGCCGGCCGGAACATATCAAACAGGTTGCCGAAGCTTCACTGAAGCGCCTAAGGGTCGATGCGATAGACCTTTTCTACCAGCACCGGGTTGATCTGGAAGTGCCTATTGAAGATGTGGCTGGTGCTGTGAAAGACCTGATTCATGAAGGAAAAGTGAAACATTTCGGAATGTCTGAAGCAAGCGCAAAAACTATCCGCCGTGCTCATACTATTCAACCGGTTACTGCTGTTCAGAGCGAATACTCGCTGTGGTGGAGAGAGCCTGAAACCGAAGTGTTGCCAACGCTTGAGGAACTGGGGATCGGATTTGTCCCTTTCAGTCCTCTAGGTAAAGGCTTTCTTACAGGAAAAATCGATAAAAACACTGCTTTTGATAAAACAGACTTCCGCAATACCGTTCCCCGTTTCACACCGGAAAATAGGGAAGCTAATCAGGCTCTGGTCGGTTTGCTGGAAAAAATTGCAGCACAAAAAAATGCAACTCCGGCACAAATTGCTCTGGCCTGGCTGTTAGCCCAAAAACCCTGGATTGTGCCTATTCCCGGTACCAGGAAACTGGAACGCCTGGATGAAAACATAGGAGCTGCAGATTTGAAATTAACCCCCGATGATCTCAGTGAAATACAAAAAGCAATATCGGAAATCAAGATATCGGGTGAAAGATATTCAGGAAGCGGCGCAAAACTTGTCGGCCGTTGATGTTTTAAGGAGAGTTATATGCAAAAGGTTTTATTAAATAATGGGCTTGAAATGCCCTTGTTGGGGTTTGGAGTTTTTCAGGTGACTGATTTAGATGAATGTGAAAATGGTGTTTATGAAGCTATCAATGCAGGCTATCGTCTTATTGATACCGCTGCTTCATACGGGAACGAAGCAGCAGTCGGTAAGGCGATTAAAAGGAGCGGCGTGGCAAGGAAAGAACTGTTTATCACCACAAAACTCTGGATCCAGGATACCGGGTATGAAAACACCAGGAAGGCTTTTGAAAAATCGCTTCAGAGACTGAAATTGGATTATTTGGACCTTTATCTGATTCACCAGCCCTATGGTGATATTTACGGCTCCTGGCGGGCTATGGAAGAACTTTATAATGAAGGCAAAATAAGGGCCATCGGCGTCAGCAATTTCCATCCGGACAGGGTAATGGACTTGATAATGCATAATAAGGTTGTACCAGCAGTGAACCAGATCGAAACCCATCCATTCTGCCAGCAACTTGAAACCCAGAAATTCCTTCTGGAAAACAAAATTCAGATAGAATCCTGGGGGCCTTTTGCAGAAGGTAAAAACAATCTGTTCCAGAATGAACTGCTTCTTTCTATCGCAGGAAAATACAAAAAATCCGTCGCTCAGGTCATTCTGCGCTGGCTGACACAGAGAAAGGTAGTCGCTATTCCGAAATCTGTCCATAAGGAAAGAATTATCGAGAATTTGAATATTTTCGACTTTGATCTCAGCGCTGTAGAGCTGGATAAGATAACGACCCTGGATACAAAGAAAAGCCTTTTTTTCGACCACCGCGATCCGGAAATCGTGAAACGGTTAAGCAGCAGAAAACTGGATATTTAACAAAGTAACAGGAGGTAAATCCATGGCTATCAATGAAACAGCGAATAAAAACCATGAGGCGCTTTTTCCGAATCACAAATCAACATTAAAAGCGACCGATCCGGAACTGATAGAGGTATTCGATAATTTTGCTTTTGATGAAGTGCTGGATTATGGCAACATGGATGCAAGAGCAAGGTTAATGATTATTCTGGGATCAATGATCGCAAGCCAGGCATTAGGCGAATATAAAGTAATGCTTGGCGGTGCGCTGAATATGGGTGTAACGCCGGTTGAGGTTAAAGAAATAGTATATCAAGCTGTGCCTTATGCCGGAATGGCAAAAGTATTTGATTTTATCCAGGCCACAAATGAAATACTGGAAAGCAGGGGGTTAAAGCTTCCGCTGGAAGGACAATCGACAACAACACCTGAAACTCGGCTTGAAAAAGGATTGGAAGTGCAAAAATCCATTTTTGGGGAAATGATTGATAAGATGTACAAGGAATCGCCGGCTGATCAGATTCATATCCAGAAATATTTGTCAGCGAATTGTTTTGGTGATTATTATACAAGAAAGGGACTGGATATTAAAACAAGAGAACTTTTGACGTTTTCAATGATCTTATCCCTGGGAGGATGCGAGCCTCAGTTAAAAGGGCATATACAAGGCAATATGAATGTCGGAAATGATAAAGGAGTATTGCTTACTGCAATTACCCAATTACTGCCATTTGTGGGATATCCGAGAGCACTCAACGCAATAAGATGTTTAAATGAAGTTTTTGTGCATCTTTCTATCGAGGTAAATCCCGAAAAGGGTCAGGCTACATGGCTTGACCCGGTATCTGACCAGGATTACGATAAATTGAAATAAGGAAGTATTTCTATGGCTATAAACGACACGGAAAGAAAAAACGTGATAATTCTAGGTGCTGGCGGTCAAATTGCAAGTCATGCGATTGAAATGTTGGTAAAATTGGATAATATTAATCTGACCCTTTTTTTGCGAAATAAAAGCAGATTAAAGAAAAACAATATTTCCAAATGCCGTATCATCGAAGGCGACGTTCTTGATATCAATCAGCTCAAGGAGGCTATTAACGGACAGGATATCGTATATGCAAATCTTTCAGGCGATTTGGAGGCGATGGCAAAAAACATCGTGAAAGCTATGGAAGATAAAGGAGTCAAAAAACTCATCTTCATAAGTTCTATAGGTATTTATGATGTTCCTTTGCGACCAGTTTTAAAGCCTTACCGGAATGCTACTGATGTAATAGAATCATCTGATCTTGATTACACCATCCTGAGGCCGACCTGGTTTACAGGTGCTGATGAAGTGGATTATGAAATTACAGAAAAAGGCGAGCCGGAAAAAGGTTCAGAGATCTCTCAAAAAAGCCTGGCGACATTTATAGTTAAAATTATCGAATCTCCTGAAAATTATAAACGTAAAAACCTTGGCATAAGCAAACCATAGACTACTATATACGGAGGATACTTATGAGCAGGAAAATTTTAGTGCTTTCAGCGAGTCCGAGAAAAGGAGGAAACTCAGATTTGCTATGTGATCAATTTATGATGGGAACAAAAGATGGCGGACATGAAGCTGAAAAGATATTTTTAAAGGATAAAAATATAAATTACTGCACAGGTTGTGGCAACTGTTTCAACGGCAAGAGTTGTTCCCAGAAAGATGATATGGGCAGTATACTGGATAAAATGATTTCAGCCGATGCAATTGTGATGGCAACTCCTGTATATTTTTACACTATGAACGCTCAGATGAAAACTTTAATAGACAGAACCTGTTCCCGTTATACTGAAATTTCGAATAAGGATTTTTATTTTATTGTAACTGCCGCTGACAACAGCAAGCATGCTATGGAAAGGGCACTTGAAGGATTCAGAGCATTTACCTCCTGCCTGAGCGGGGCACAGGAAAAGGGAATCGTTTATGGAACCGGCGCATGGAACATTGGGGAGATAAAAGGAAAGCTTGCGATGAAAGAAGCATATGAAATGGGGAAGCAGGTTTAATTTAGATATAAGAATCGAAATCAAATCGTAATCAGTTGATACTTGAAATACTTAATTGTTTTATATTAAAGGAGTTAGATTAGAATATAATCCGGAGGAGGAGGGATACGAATGCAGCGTTATTCCATACCCTGTATGGAATAACAAAACTTCGAAAAATTTTTACTGGCACCTGACTGGCATACCCTTCAGGCACTAAAGGAAGTTTTTTAGTAAAAAACAAGCTCTTCTTGCTTTGAAAAATGTAGATCTATGCCCAGGAATTTCGGGCTTGATATTAGGCAATTGTCGTCTCTGTCTGATTTTCTTGATATGCTTTTCAAACAGTAACTCGTTTACAGATTCTAAACGTGGCGGTTATAGCTGAAATAATAAGTCAAAAAAAGACACAATTGTTCTGGCATAAAAAGAGATAGTAAAATAAAAAACTTAAGGAGACTCTTTCACAATATGGGCGGGCAGTTGGTATAATGAAATTATTGAGTTTAAGTACAGTTTTATTTATAATTTCGATATATGGGAAAAAATGAAAATGTTTCATATTTTTATAATGGGTTCATCAGCTACAGGCATAAAGAGCGGGATCGGAAATGGGCCAAAACGCTTTTTGAAGCGCTGGAAAATTTTCGTTCTCCTAAGGCGCTGATAAAAACAGGAACCTCTCCAAGGATTAGCAGGATTTTTCGCGATGAAAACGAACTGCCGACATCACCCAACCTTAGCGATGATATCAATCGCGCGCTGGAGGCATCCAGGACGCTTATCGTGGTCTGTTCGAAAGACACTCCATTTTCCCTCTGGGTCTGCAGGGAAATTGAGGCATTTATAGAAATGGGCAGAGGAAATCGGATTTTTGCCATTGTGATAGATGATGATCCTGACATGTCGCTGCCTGAGCCTTTGAAAATATTTTTCGGTAAAGACGGGGAAAAAGAGGAATATCACGGCCATATGATACGGTTGAAGACCGGAAAACTTAATTACCCGGCTTTTATTCCCGTAATAGCCGAAGCTTTAGGAGTAAAATCTGATCTATTGTCGGAAGCGATAATAAAAACTGCCGTTAGGAAGCGCAAAATCACTGCGGCCATCATGACATCAGCAATTGCCGTTATCGCAGTCATCTTTTATCTCATATATGATTACATAGGATTAAAAACTTTGTATTACCGATCTTTTGCAGATCGATATTCCCTTCCTGCCGGCATCGGCATGATCGACTTTAAAAAAAATAATCAAGCAGGTTCGATGTACCGTTTTGAGATCAGGATGGGGAAATTGTTCAGGGTAGTTATGGTAGATAGCCAAGGGGAAAAAAAAGATGACGACTGGGGAATTTCCGAACGAGATATATCCTACACTTCCGGTAAAATACAGATTACACTTAAAAATTCAAGAGGGGTTGTCCTGCAGATCAGGGACTATACCGGAGACAGGTTACAGGTAGAGTTGACATCCGGGAACGGATATGAGATATTCCGCGGCTGGGAAAGCCCTTCTTCCCATTTGTGTTCCTTTACGCCCAGAAATAAACTGATTCCCTCCTATATAAATATAGAATATGATGAAAATGGTTTTATCCGCAAGGAGATGTACTTCCATGATCAGTGGAATACTCCGGCTTTTGACGAATGTTCGAACTCGGGAAAATTGTTTGAATATAACCGGAACGGCCTGGTAACAGAGTGGCGGGGGCTCGACAGCAGCGGAGATTTGATGCAGACAGGGCCTAAAGCCGGCGGAGAAAAGCTCTCTTATGGCCCTGACGGCAGGGAACTTTCCAGGGCTTTTATCAACGGCAGGGGAGAGATTGTGAACGGGCCTGGAAAGCCATACGCGCAAGTTCGATTTATTTATGAAGTAAACGGTTCAATATTGACAAATTACTTTGATTCTAATAATGATCCCCTGCCCGGAAATCAGTAAAGGAGTGACTTATGCCCGATATAACAACATTTCAATATGACGTGTTTATAACCTGCAGAAATATACCTCAGGACAGGGCCTGGGCGGCATGGCTCCTCAGATCCATCCTGAAATACCGGGTATCAAAAGCACTCCGGAAAAGAGGGATACCGTCACGGGTGAGTAAAATTTACTTGGACGAAGATGAACTGGCAATCACCCCGAATCTTTCTGAAAAAGCGATTAAAGCCTTGGAAACTTCAGGCTGCCTCATAGTTATATGTTCAACTCAAACGAAACAATCGCTATGGATAGAAATGGAAATAGATCTTTTTCGTAAACTCGGAAGGGGAAACCGGATACTTGTCCTCTTGGTTGAAGGTGAACCAGGCGAATCTTTTCCGAAAGGGTTGCTTGAAATAACTGAAACAGAGGAACTTCAGGACGGAAGCCTGAGAAAAACGGTAAAAAAGGTTGAACCCCTGGCCGCCGATGTGCGCCCGAGGAAGGATGAAACGCGGGGAAAATTGAAAATATTGGCAATTCTACGAATATTGGCCGGCATACTGGGATGCACATTTGACGATCTTTTTCAGAGGGAAAAACGAAGGCGGAAACGCCGGACCATAACGGCTATATCGATATCAGCGTCTTTATTTATCGCTATATGCGCAATAACATTCAGCGTATGGCTTTCCAGCTTGCCGCAGGTCGAATATTACAACAGTTTTGTTTACAGATGGGGCAAACCCGCAGGTATCGGGGAAGTGGATAAGGCATCTGCGGCCAGAAGGCTGCAAACATACCGCTTTGAGACGAAAAACGGGAGACTGCTGAGAGTTGTGCTTCAAAACGGTAGCGGAATGCCGATGCCGGATAACTCCGGGGTCAGCGAATGGAGGATGGATTACACAACCGGCTATACGAACGGGACATTTAAACAAATCGAGTGTTTTAACATTAATGGGATGGTTGTTATGAAGCGGGATTATTCGGACGATTATAAAACTATCGAGCTTAAAGACGCTTTTGACAGGCCTTATGCCAAACCGTCAGAAGGGATTGATTTACTCCTCCTGACCGAGCTTATCATACAAGACAATAATAAAACGAAAAAACCGATGATCAACCGGATAAAAACCGAATTGGACACTGACGGATTTGTCGTAAACGAAATTTACCAGAGGGACGTGTTCGGTACGCCTGAGGCGGACGAAAACGGCAGCTACGGTAAAATCTTCACTCTGGACAGACAGGGGCTGGTGCTTGAATACCACAGCATCGGCAGAGGCGGCAAATCAAGCCCGATGAAAGAAGGCGTAAGCGTGGAAAAAAGGCAGTACAACGATTTGGGAAATGAGGTTGATAAAGTTTTTACAGGCCCCGAAGGCCGGCCGTTTATGCCGATCTCGCTCGGTTATGCTGAAAGGACCATGAAGTATGATAATGCGGGAAATGAGATCGAATCCGCCTACTTTGATGAAAAAGGGAAGGCGATTATTAACAGGAGCGGATATTCGAAGGCTGCAATGAGCTATGATAATCGTGGAAACCAGATCGGGATCGCCTTCTTTGATAAAGATGGAAACCCTGCCATGTCTAAAGATTTTGGCTATTCAATGATTATTTCAAAGTGGGATGAAAGAGGAAACCAGATTGAGATTGACTTTTTCGGAACTGACAGGAAACCTTGCGTTTGCAATGAAGGATACTCTAAAGTGAAATTCAGGTATGACGGAAGAGGGAACCAGATTGGAAATTCTTATCTGGACACCGACGGAAAACCTGTACTCTCAAAGGGCGGGTATGCAAAATTAATTTTGAAGTATGACAACCGGGGCAACCTGATCGAAACTATCTGCCTGGGCGTCGACGGAAAACCTGTCAACTCGAAGGACGGGTACGCGATTATTAAATCAAAGTTTGATAAACAGGGCAATAAGATTGAGGAATCGCTATTCGGAGCCGAAGGGAAACCCGTCCTTAACAAGTCGGGATATTTTAAAACGTTGGTAAAATATGACGAAAGGGGAAACCAGATCGAGAAGGTCTGCATTGGGACAAACGGGAAACCCGCACTGAATATTGATGGCTACTCTAAGGTGACTGAGAAGTACGATGAACGCGGGAATCAGACCGAATGGGCATACTTCGGCACTGACGGGAAACCTATCCTTGAAAATACTTACGGCATCGCAAGGAATATTTCGGCGTATGACGATAGGGGCAACATGACCGGATGGGCCTGTTATGATACTGGAGGTAAACCCATGCTTGATAAAGACGGCATAGCGATGATAGCCATGAAATATGACGAACTGGGAAATGTTATAGACATTGAATATTTTGACACCGACGGAAAACCTGTCAAGTGTAACGCTGGTTACGCGAAGTGGACGGAGAAGTATGACGCAAGAGGAAACCGTATCGAGTTTGACTGCTTCGGGACGGATGGGAAACCTGTACTTGACAGGGACGGCGCAGCAAAAATCACGATGAGGTATAACAAACGTAATTTAATGATCGAAAACGCCTTTTACGGCACGGACGGAAAACTTATCATTATAAAAAACGGGTATGCCAGATCAGAAGTTAAGTATGACGAACGCGGGAATATGATAGAGAATGACTACTTCGGCGTGGACGGGAAACCCATCCTATGCAGTGACGGGATCGCAAAATGGACTGAGAGTTTCGACGAAAGATGGAATGCGGTTGAAATAGCCTATTTCGGGATCGATGGGAAGCCTGTTGCCTGTAAATTAGGATTTGCGAAATGGGAAGGCAAGTATGATGAACGGGGAAAGGTCATTGATAATGAATATTTTGATAAAAACGGGAATATAATATCACTAAATTAATATTTTTTATTGAAATCAATTCAACTTTTCATCAGCGGGAATAATATTGTATATTTCCTGTTTTCCGAATCCCTTTGCGAGATCTATAATCCCAACATATTCATATTTGTATTTTTCCGGATAGTCCAGCATAAGTAAAGTAGTAAACTGGTCTGTAGCATAGATGCTGCCTGGTACGGTTACAGGTTCAATCCTCGCAGCCCTGTTTACATGACTCCCGTAAGCGTTCATTTTACCGGTAATCGGGTCTCTTGCTACAAATATCGGCCCGGTGTGCAAGGCAATCCGTATGTTAATATTTTCAGGCAGGTTGAATTCAGACCACCTGGTTTCCCTAAAAATATTCCTTAAGATGACTGCGTATTCGGCGGCCTCCAAAGGGCTGGAAAATACTGAGAATATTGCGTCTCCCCAGGTGTTGACAATATAAGGTCTGATCCTGAAATTATTTATGCGGACGGCAATCTTATTTAAAAGCACATGCATGAAATAGGGCATTTGTTCTTCGTTCAATTTTGAAAAACCCTTAATATCAGAGAACAAGATGCTTTTTATAAATCTCTTTAAACCGAAAGGCGGCGCCGATTTATCATTGCCCGTGATTGATATAGGCTTATTTTGATAAGTTTTGTCTCTAGAAATGTACTTTTTCGGGTCAATTATAATGATGTTATTACGACCTTTGTATTTTTTAAAAAATTCTTCAGTCCCTCCTGTTTTAATATTTTTTTTACTTGAATGAAATACCCCCATCATATAATATTCAGCCTGTAGGCTTTTAGAACGCACTTGTGCCTGGCCGAGGATTATCCTGTTCAGGAAAGAGAATAATTCGTCGCTGCCCAGGTATCTCTCCTCGGTAATGTAGTTGACGCGGGTTTTCTCTAATATTTTATTAAAACGGTCAACCCAGTTTTGGCCTGCAAACCCCACGCTTTTTTCGATAAAATCATCCTTTTGAAAAGGAAGATAAACATTTACTTCGGCCCCTCGTTCCAGCATGGCCTCCACGAAGAGAATATCCGACCCGCATGCAAGAGATGAATAACCGATGCCAGCGTCAATTTCCTGCAGGCGGTGCTTGATATCTTTTTTTATTTCCACGGATATCGTTTCAGGAAACCTTGGAACAACTCGATCGGGATGATCAATCATGTGGCCGGAGAACACAACTATCGGTTTGGGTTTCAATATATTCAAGATATCTGCCGGAATGCTGATAATGTTTTTTAAAAATAATATTTGATGGTAGGAACTGTTGACGTTGCCGGGAGATTCTGACGAAGTTTTTACGGCTTCTTCGTAGTAATGAAACGCATTTACTGGGTCGTTTATGATCAGGTAAGCCTCGCCGAGGGTGGCTAAGGACCAGTAATCTTTACAGTCATTTTTCATGATGATATCGATAACTGATTGGGCAATACCGACGGCTTCTGCCTTATCCCCAACAGCAAAAGACATAGTCGCGGCGTTGATACCGTTATAATAGTCCTTTTCCTTTCTGAAACAATCCCGGTAAATCTCCCTGGATTTTTGCCCGTATTCAGGATTATTGGTTTTTTTGAAAAGGTCTTTATAAATTCTGCCCAGGATTCCTGACGTTTCGGGGTCTTTATTAACCTTATATATAGATTCCATGTGATCTTTGGCTTTGATCGGTTCACCGATCTTCGCAAGTACCAGGCCTTTCAGCTGTAATAGCCTTATATTGTCCGGATTATTAACAAGTTTTGAATTTAAAAGATTATAAGCTTCAATAAAGCGGCCTTTTTTTATTGTGATCTCAACTTCTGTTATTTCCTGTTCTATTTCCATCGCATCCCCGTAACTAATTAATAACAAAAAGCGAATGAAGCAAACTAAAGAATATCAATCGATTATATCCCTGAGCAAGTTACCGCTTTGATCATAAATTCCATGTAAAACCACCATATTTTCCTCTATTAATCTAATAATGAATCGAAAAAAACACAAGCCTACTATTAGTCAATATCATAATTTTATTACTATTATGCCAGTGCCATTAATCGACCTAACTTTATATTGAGCATGCGGTTCAAGACCTATGGTGCCCTCCGGGCACCTTCGGCACCTGACTGGCAAAATTTATCGATTTACCGATTTTTGGTTAGGTTGGTCATATTTTCCGGAATCATCAATGGATTAAATTAACAAATCAATATTTTCTGTTTAAGAATTTAAATAAGGCTTATATTATTAATATGTATGGAGATATGATAATATTGGATTCTCAGAATTTAGTCTATCCGTGTAATCTATGAAATCTGTGGTTTCTATTTCGTTGTGGGGTAAGGAATTATGATTCGGAGGAGGAGGGATTCGAACCCCCGATACCTTACGGTATAACAGTTTTCAAGACTGCCTCCTTCGACCGCTCGGACACTCCTCCGTTTTTATAAAGAAGTTATTTTATAACAGGCAGCGGCATTTGTCAAAATACCCGCCGTTTAAGCCGGTTCCCTGTAAACAAAAACGGCAGCACCAGCCATGAAGTAAGAGAGATAAAAGAGAAAATTCGCTATATCGAAGAGACCCCTGACGCCGAACAACCCGCCGAAATACAGTGTAAAAAGAGCCCCGGAAAAAAATATCATCGGAAAGCTTAAAAGGCGAGCCGGCAAGCCCTTTTCTGTATCGGTAAAGGAGGTGAAGAGGAGGGCTAAAAACAGGTATTGGAAAAATACGTACAATTTGAAATAGTTAAAAAAGCCTGCAAAAAAAAGAAGGACAAGATCCATGACGATCAGGTAATCCAAAACGGAAACCCGGCGTTTAAATAAATATGAAAGAGCGCAGAGCCCGTAACCGAGGAGCGAATAAATAAAAACAGAATGATCCAGCCTGATATAAAATGGGGATAGCCCGAGAATGAGCCCTGCAATAAAAAGATTCTTCCAGTTCACAGCTTTACCCCGTCCCATCGGAATACCGGCCCGTCAAGGCAGGAAAGTTTATATTCCCCGTCCGGGGTTTCTACCGCGCATCCTTTGCATGCCCCAAACCCGCATCCCATCATTGTCTCGATCGAATAATAAGCGTCTATGTTCTTATATTTTTTGAGATTTTCACTTAACGCCCTGAGCATCGGATTCGGGCCGCAGGCGTATATCGTCATGCCCTCAAGGCTTATAGCTTTCAGAAGATCTATAACACTTCCCTTTGTCCCGGCGCTTCCGTCGTCAGTGGCGATCCTGATATCCATGAGATCCTTGAACACCCTTAAATCAGGAAGCAAGTCTTTAGACCTGGCTCCGAGAAGAAGAAGCTCAGGCTTTAACGCCCTGGAAAGGAAAAGGAAAGGGGCTATCCCCGTTCCGCCCGCGACAAACAAAGCTTTACCCGAAGCCGGCGGAAAGGAATTGCCGAGGGGCCCTATAACGTTCAGGAAATCGCCTTCCCTCTTTTCCGATAACAGTTTTGTGGCCTTGCCCTTTATCATTACAAGTATGGAAATGCAGTCACCTTTTTTATCATAAATGCTCATCGGCCTTCTGAGAAAGGGATCGAAAGTTTCACTGACCCTTATATTGATAAATTGCCCCGGTTTTGCATCACGGGCTATTTTATCGGTTTTCAAATTCAAATAAAGATAATGGGAGAAAATCTTCTTTTCAATTATTTCGCAGTTTTCTCTGAATTTCATCAACTGTCCTTTGCTCAATTACGAAACTAATATCTTAATGAATAAGCTTGAAACTGTCAAACGTAGGCCGAGGTGCGAGGGCCGAGGTAGTGTGATAATTGAATCGCAATTGAAGGTTATTTGAAGTTAATTTTTTTACGCGCGTTATGAGCAAGCATAGAAACTGCCGCTGAAAAACCGGAGCAAGCGCTTAACTGAGGCCGCTCGGTCGACCCTATTTGAAAAGCTTCAGATACTCGCCGTAGCCGTCTTTCTGCAGTTCTTCCTTGGAAATGAACTTAAGAGCGGCCGAATTCATGCAGTAGCGTTTGTAAGTCGGTGCCGGCCCGTCGTCGAAAACATGTCCGAGGTGCGAATCGGCATGCGCGCTTCTGACCTCGGTCCTGGTCATGAACAATGTATTGTCGGTTTTCAGGACGATATTTTCTTTAACTAACGGCTTTGTGAAACTTGGCCAGCCTGTCCCGGAATCGTATTTATCCTTTGAACTGAAAAGGACCTCGCCTGAGACTATATCTACATAAATGCCGTCACTCTTGTTTTCATCGTACTCGTTATTGAAAGGCGGCTCCGTCCCGTTTTCCTGTGTTACCCTATACTGCATCGGCGTCAGCATTTTTTTAAGCTCGGCCTTAGTGTATTTCTTATACTTTGTATTTTCATCCGGAGGATCTTTCACCGTGTTCCTGTCCTTGCCCCAGACCTTATCGAGGAACTGATCGCGTCCCGAATTGAACCGGTAAAAATTGTATCTCACCGGGTTTTTTTTATAGTAATCCTGGTGATAATCTTCGGCTTTATAAAAGTTCGTATATTTCAGGATTTCAACCGCGACAGGTTTGTCGAATTTGCCCGATTTACCTAATTCTTCCTTGGATTTCTCAGCCTTTATTTTCTGCTCGTCAGTATGATAGAAAACCACCGGCCTGTATTGAGGCCCTCTGTCCACGAACTGACCGCCCCCGTCGGTAGGATTTATCTGGCGCCAATATATTTTAAGAAGATCGTTATAGCTGATTTTGGAAGGATCGAATGTCACCTGTATCGCTTCGACATAACCCTTTTCTTCGTAATCACCATAAGTAGGGTTTTCACCCTTCCCCCCCGCATATCCGGCGTAAACCGATATTACTCCCCCTATTTCAAAGGGATGCTGCATGCACCAGAAACACCCGCCTGCGAAAGTCGCGACCTCGGCCTTTGAAGCCGTATAAGCCATCGCCGGCAATATCATAAAAAGCCAGGAACCGAATATACCTATTAATGAAATGAGATTGAATTTAAACATATTATACCTCCATACTAATAATAAAATACTATTAATTGCCCTGATAGGCAAGAAGAGCGGATTATTGGGTTTCAAGTGGCTTTATATATAAAAAGTTCTTTTGGGGAGTTTTTTGCAGCTGGCCGGATCGATCTGCCCGGGCCTGGCGTAAAGGCAAATACCTTAAAATCTGGTCCCGTAATTCAATAAAAGTTCATTTTGATTTATATCGTAGCCTAAATATAAATTATCAACTACCAGGCCGACAAGAAAATCGGTGTTTTTTAATCCGGCTTCAATTGCTATAAATCTCGCAAAATAATACCTGAGGCTAAGGTAATAAAACATTTCATTCCAGTATAATAATTCATAACTGTTTCCGTTTATAATGTCCAATGTCGCATATTTATTGAACTGGTTATAATATGAATAATACAATGAAAGCCCTGCGGAAAGCGAAGGGAATATAAAATATCCGATACTGGTTTCGATTCCGAAATTAATATAGTCGTCGTTTATACTGTATAAATTGTTTGGATCACCCAAATTACAATAACTGAAATGATAATAGTAGAACACCGGAGTAATTTCAAAACCGAACTTGTGGTCGTCAGATTTATAAACCTGCATGGGAAATTGAAGTTCTGTCCCAATAAAATAACCCGAATAATAGACATAATCCGAGATTTGAAACCATTCATTGAACTGAATTGTAAGATTTGCCCCGATTATTGCGCCATAGGTCGTTGCATATCCCACGACTAAACCAAACGACATCGTATTGGGATTGGGCCAGTGATAATTAAAACCCGAATTGAAACAGGCCCCGTCATCGTATTTTGCAATATCATTACTCAATATCTCTTCTGGGAATATAATGCCCGAATTGCTTATAGTCCCGTAAGAGTAAAGTATTTCCTTATCATATCCGTTAGTGTTTTCCGACAGATTCTCGGAAAATAATTTAGAATAACGCTGCACTGACTGATTGACGAACGTATTATAATTCGAAAGGGCCATGGCCTTATCGCCGAGCATTTCATAGCACCTGGCCTTTAAAAAAAGTATATCCGAATATTTTATTATTTCAGGATAAAGGGAGATCAATTTGTCAAAATCTTTAATAGCCCCCGCATAATCCGATTTTTTTATTTTTTTAACGCCCGAGAAATAAACGCTCCCATATTCATAATTAATATTCATATCCAGATATTTAAATTTTTCTTTTTGAGAAAGCTCATTATAATAATTATTATAATACTCGTTAGTCCTGTATTTTTCTTCCAGCAGCCAGTAATTATTATATTTGCTCACGAAGGTATCTTTGTCTTCACCAGCCCTGATCAAATTTGAATTGTCATCGCGAAGAAATACCTTATCCTGGCCGCCTTCAAATGTACCGGCGTAAAGGCCCCTGTCCTTATCGAGATCGATTTGAGTGATTTTCCGCGTCGCCGAACAGGAAAAAATTATCAGGGGCAGGATTAAAATCAATATTTTTTTCATGATAAAATGACTCCTGATATTAAACGAAAATCGGTCGATTGATCTTAAATTATCCGAAAGAAATTTTCAATATTTTTCATGTTTTCCCCCCTTTTCCTGAATTTGCTTAGTAAAGGTTTTTATTTTAAAATATGGTGAGCTTGGATTCGATTCGGGACGGAGGCCATTAGTGTATTCTCCAAGAGTGAAGATCTGCGGGATCAAAACATTGGAAATAGCCGAATGCGCGGTTGAAAACAGCGCCGATTCCCTGGGTTTTGTCTTTTTCGAAAGGAGCCCGAGAGCTGTGGATCTAACCACGGCCCGCGGGATTATTTCAAATCTGCCCCCCTTCGTCAATAAAACCGGCGTCTTCGTCGATAAAAATTTCAATGAAATAATGGAAACTGTCGAAAAGACCGGCATAGATACGATACAGCTCCAGGGTGAAACACAAATGTACGACAGGGCGTTTATTGAAAATTTATCTGCAGGAATTCCTTTACCCGTTATACTTACTTTAAGGATGGAAATCATTGATGAAAACTCCATAGGTTCTTTGATGAACGACAGTTACCCGGGTGTAAATGCATGGCAGATAGACAGTAAAGACCCGTTGGAATATGGCGGAACCGGCAAATCCGCTTTATGGCGGGATATTAGCGATAAAAGGATAGCTGAATTTCTGAGATCCAGGGTAATTATCGCAGGCGGCATCAATATCGGCAATATCGGTTCTCTTTTCGAAAAAATGCTTCCTTACGGCATCGATGTTTCAAGCGGCCTGGAAAAGGAAAGGGGGCGTAAAGACAAAACCCTGATAAAAAGATTTATGGAACACTTAAGGGAAATTTCAGCTCTTTATCCTGAAACTGAGGAAACTGCGCTTTATTGAAAGGAGCTTATATGGTTAAAAGGATAATAATATTATTTGCACTTGCAACGGTCCTGGGTTCCTGTTCGGACAGTGGCATCAAAAAAAAACCGGTTCTGAATCAGAAAATCGGGCCGGTCGAGGCTGAAAAAGGCTACGATCTTGTAATGGAGAACATTAACAATCCCGCCTTTGTTATTATAGACGTGAGGTCCGAAAAGGAATTCGACGCCGGACATATTCCGGGAGCGGTAAATATTGAGTTTAATTCCGGGCAATTCGGTAAAAACATCGGATCTCTTGACAGGAACAAAACATATCTTTTATATTGCAGGACCGGCCTGACAAGTGAAATCGTGATTTCAGCTTTCAAAGATCTCGGGTTCAGGGAAGCCTATCATATCTTCGGAGGCCTGACGGAATGGATACAAAAGGGGTATCCTGTTGTCAGGTAATTCGCAAAAATGATCGGAACATGTTATAATTAACCGCTGCAAAAATACAGGGAGGGGCTATGAATAAAGCTTCGGATTATAATGCCGAATCCATTGCTGCGCTAAATTACCCTGACGGGATCAGGAAAAGGCCCGATATGTATATCGGCGACAGGGGAATGGACGGGTTTCATCATTTATCGTTTGAAATAATAGACAATTCCGTGGACGAACATCTGGCCGGTTTCGCCAAAAATATCCGCGTATCACTTCTCGAATCTTCCCTTATAGAAGTGGAAGACGACGGAAGGGGCATTCCGGTCGACATGCATCCGACGGAAAAGGTTTCAGCCATAGAAGTAGTGCTGACCAAACTGCATTCGGGCGGCAAGTTCGACAGGAACTCATACAGGGTTTCAGGCGGCCTCCACGGCGTCGGGCTTTCTGTTGTGAACGCCCTTTCCGAATACCTGGAAGTCGAAGTGTTCAGGGGCGGCAAGCAATATACGATCCGCTATGAAAAAGGCGTAAAGGCTGAAGAGCTGAAAATTGCCGGAACCTCGAAAAAAATAGGCACAATCGTGAGGTTCAGACCCGACCCGGAAATTTTCCAGGACCAGAAATTTTCATCCAGCGCCATATCTTCAAGGCTTCGGGAGATAGCGTTTTTAAACCCCGGCCTTTCAGTACTGTTCGAAGACAGGCTGACCGAGGATCCGGATAAACCCGACACTTTCCTGTCCAAAACCTATCAATATAATAACGGCATAGTCGAATTTATAAAGAACGAACTCAACAAGGAAATAGAGGTAATCTTTCCGGAACCTATCAAGATCGAAGGTACGCAGGAAGGCATCGAAGTCGAGGTAGTCTTTCAATACCGTAATACCGGAGACGAACCTGAAATTTACAGCTATGTCAACAGCATCCACACTAAAAACCATGGGATTCATGTAGACGCCTTCTGGACCGCTTATGAAAAAGTGATGAAGAAATTCGCGGTCAGGCTTAACCTTGATAAAAACGCGGAGAAGGTCGACAAAAAGACCTTATCCTTCGGACTGACATGCGTTATAAATACGAAGATCCCCAACGCGGAATTCAAGGGGCAGACAAAGGACAAGCTTACCGAACCCGCGGAAGCGAGGACTGCGATCCGTGATATTCTCGACAAAAGTCTCTCGATCTATTTCGAAAAGAACATAGAACTTTCGGAAGAGATCATTAAAAAAGCCATAGTCGAGTTGAAGGCCCTCCAGGAAGCCGAAAAGGCAAGGGAAGGAGTAAGGACAGGGCTCGGAATGGGTAAAAGGGGAACGGCGGCCATTATTGCCGGGAAACTTGCCGACTGCTCCACCAAAAAAAAGGAGCTTCGTGAACTCTTCATAGTCGAAGGAGATTCCGCAGGAGGGTCGGCTAAACAGGGAAGGGACAGGGAGATACAGGCTATCCTGCCTCTCAGGGGAAAAATTTTAAACGTTGAGAAAAAGATAGAGAAAAGCGCGCTCAATCTAGTCCTGGCTAACGAAGAAATAAAGACTATGATAGCCGTTCTCGGCGCCGGATACTATACAAATTTCGAAATCGAAAAACTTAATTATTACAAGATCATCATTATGACCGATGCGGATGTCGACGGGGAACATATAAAGACCCTGCTTTTGACATTCTTTTACCGTTTTATGCGACAGCTCATTGAAAATGGAAACGTTTTTGTAGCCCGGCCTCCCCTTTACAAGATTTCGGCGGGTAAGAATCTCGAATACGCTTATAGCGATAACGAAAGGGACAGCCTGCTTAAATCCAAATTTAAAAATACAAAATATGAAATACAGAGGTATAAAGGGCTTGGTGAGATGAACCCCGATCAGCTCTGGGAAACCACCATGAACCCTGCTACAAGAAAAATGACCCGTATCGCCATAACTGATTTCGACGAGGCCGAGAATATGATCAAGATCCTTATGGGAGAAGATTCGAATACAGGGGAGAGGAAACGTTTTATCCTTTCCAATGTTAATTTTGTTACAAACGTTGACGATATCGGGTAAACAATCGCAAGTCTGCAGTCATCAGTCTGCGGAAAATTTGTCATTTCGAGCGCAGTGTTTATCCCGACCCGGCAGGGCGGGGAGAAATCTTCCCGATAGAGGATTTCTCGTCCCCCCCTACGGGGATAAACGCTTCGCTCCTCGAAATGACAGATCTTTTTTAAACTACCGACTGTCGACTCTCGACTGAAGTTATTTGATTATTTTAATCAAGAGCCTTATAATTACTGTCTATGCAGTCCCATTATATTGGAGGAAGAGATGTCTAGAAAATGCGATGTTTGCGGAAAAGGGCCCATGTACGGCAATAACGTTTCACATTCAAATAGAAAGACAAGGACCCGCTGGGAACCTAACCTTAAAAAGGTCAAAGCCTCTTTCAACGGCCAGGTTAGAAAAATGAAGATATGTATGGGCTGCCTTCACGCAGGGAAAGTCGATATCATTCTGTAAGTCACTCACCTGATAATCACGTCATCCCTTTCAAATCCTGTTGATATATATGATATTTTCCTTTCAAGGTGAAACTCAAGGAATTCTATATATCTCTTTGCCGCGTCAGGCAATTTTGCAAAGTCCCGGATGCCGTTAGTCTTTTCCATCCATCCCTCCAGTTCCATGTAAACCGGTTTAATGCCGTTAAGTTCCTCAATTGTAGAGGGGAAGTAATCGATCACGCTCCCGTCTTTCATCCGGTATCCTGTGCAAACGTTGATCCTTCCCAGCCCGTCAAGAACATCGAGCTTGGTCAGAAATACCTCCATAACCCCGCTGATTCCGATTGAATAACGGACTGATACAATGTCGAACCAGCCGCAGCGGCGGGGCCTGCCTGTTGTCGCGCCGAATTCCTGTCCAGGGATTCTTAAACATTCTCCTTTTTCATCGATAAGTTCAGTCGGGAACGGGCCTTCGCCTACCCTCGTGGTATAGGCCTTCGTTATTCCGATTATATTTGCGAAAGAAGACGCGCCTATCCCGCTCCCTGCCAGCGCCCCCGCGGTAATAGTGTTTGAGGACGTTACATACGGATAAGTACCGAAATCCACATCGAGGAGGGATGCCTGGGCCCCTTCGAAGAGAATATTTTTTCTCTGCGAATGGGCCTCCTGGAGTATATTTTCAGTATAAGCGACGTAGGGTCTTAACTCTTCCCTGTATTTAATCAGATCGGCAGTCATTACGTCAATCGAAGGGCAGTCGGCCAGATTATAATAATTCTTTAAAATATATTCCTTGACTTCGAAGGCCGCAGTGATTTTTTCCCTTAATATGCCCTCTTCTCCGTAGAGATCCGCTATTCTTATACCAAGGCGGTCCGCCTTATCCGCATATGCAGGTCCGATACCCCTCTGTGTTGTCCCGATGGCCCTGTTCTTGTTTATTTCTTTTGCTTTATCAAGGATCTTATGATAGGGCATTACAATATGCGCTTTATTGCTGAGGAACACCCTTCCCTTGACGTCGATTTCCCCGGATATAAAGCTGATTTCCTTTAAAAATTCTTCTATGTCAAGTACCACGCCGTTCCCGATTACAACGTTGACCTTTTCATTCAGGATTCCCGAAGGCACGAGATGAAAAACAAATTTCTTTTCGCCGACGCGGACAGTATGCCCCGCATTCGCGCCTCCCTGGAAGCGAACTACATAATCAAAATCCCTCGCAAGATAGTCAATGACCTTTGCCTTTCCTTCATCGCCCCATTGCGTACCCAAAATCACATAAATCATAAGAACCTCTCAAGATCAAATTTAAATAAGGCTTTTACCGCCGGAACCGCTAAACTTTTGTACCTCTTTTATCATTTAAAACCGCGTATAAAATCATCGCTGCCGCAATCAGGGAAACAATATATGGAAAAATAAATCCGAATTTCACATAAATCGTCTCCAGGCCCGTATCGATAAGGGATACGTCTCCGATGTAAAACCCTCTCTGGTAATCTCCGACTCCGCCTTCGAAAGTCCCGGTAATATCGATTATGCCGGTCACCCCCGTATTAGTCGCCCTTGCTATAGGCCGCCTGACCGATATCGCTGTGAGAATTGAACCGGAGAGCATCTGCCACATCGGATGCCGGAAACCCTGCTTATAAGCCCACCCGGCATCGGTTGAATTAATAAAGTAATTTACACCCAAACCGATAAATTTTCTCGCAAGCTGGGCATATTGGTCTTCATAACAGATAAGCACCCTGAACCGGGATTTCCTTCCCGTAATGACGTTGAAATTTGTCGATGGTGTGTAAGCGCCGGCCCCTTCGATATTCATAATCTCCTTCACAAAAGGAATGGAATCATAACCCGGCATCCATTCCCCGAAAGGGACCAGGTGGATCTTGGAATTGTCCTGGATAACATCCGTAGCCGGGTCCAGGTATTCAGCGGAATTATAATATTTGCCGTCAGAATATTCGGGAGCGCACATAATTATGGGAATGCTGAATTCCTTCGGCATTTTTACGAAACGGATATTTAAACGATTAATCTCTTCATCGGGGTCATAGTTGTTAAGATAAAACCAGACGACCGTCCTGACCGTCGATTCGGCCCAGACGATCATGTCAGGGTTAAGTACCGCGGCCTGTGCATTCAGCTTCCAGATTATCCCGTAATTCAGCCATCTGTGCTCCCACCATGGATCATGCGAGTCTATATCCGGCTGTAAAAGCGCCAGTTTTTCCTTTTTTGACAAAAGAGACATATGCTGATAGTAATTGAACACTATAATGCCGTAAAAAATGTTCGAAAGAAAAAGAATTAAAAAAACTAAGATCTTAACGGCGTTTTTCCTGAACGCCTTGCTGACGCTGCCCTTGTCTAAAAGCGAGCAGATCACATCGGATACAGCCGAGTTTCCAAGGAGAATGAGGAAGCTTATACCCCAGACTCCGAAAATATCGGCACTCTGGATGATTACCGGATATTTCCACTGTGAATTTCCAAGAAAATTCCAGATAAGGCCATGAAAACCGGCAGATCTTAGAAGTTCACATGAAACCCATAACATCGGAACTGCAAGGTAGCGTATTTTTTTCAGCTTCTTGCCGATTATCGCAGTACAGATGAAAAACATGGAATAAAATATTGCGTAGATAGGAATGATTAAAAAAACCGCAGGGAGCCAGAATCCGTAAATCCAGAAAAATGAAATGCCGAAATAAACCAGGCTGTAAAAAAACGCATAAATGGCAGTGAGGTGTATTGGTCTGATATAAGAATAAACGAATACGGGTATAAATATGAACCAGACCGTAAAGGAAAGGTTATAAATCGGGAAAGCGAAACCGTAAAAGACCGCCCAGACAAGCCATAGGGAGTTGTCTATAATAAGGTCGTTTATTTTTTTATTTTTATTTTCAAAAATCCAGTTCAAGATTTTACCCGTCGCATTCTGCCTATTACAATTATTATACCGGGCAGAATATAAAGTAAGAATACCGCAATGGAAATGACGAATAACAATCTCTGCTCAAAGCTTGAAAGCTGAAATCCTGTTATAGCGGTGCTTTTCGGCCTGATTGAAATTTCTCCTTCCCTGTTAAGAAGGTAATTGACGGAGTTAAGAAACAGATCGGAATTCCCTCCCGTGCTGATATAAGAGTTATTTATAAAATCGCTGTCACCGAATACTATCATTCTGGATTCATTTCTGTTAGTTATCTCGCCCTTTCTCGACTCGGAAATATCGAAGTGAACCTTCTTCGCCGCGTATCCCAGAACGAGGGGCCCTTGCATGTCTTCTTTATCCTGGGAAGCAAATCCCGATTTGATTTTTTTGAGGGAAACTTCGCCGAACGAATTCGCTGATGTTTTTAATAAAGGGGCCAGCGTCAGATCATCTTTATTCAGCCTGTCTTTTTCAGGGATTTCCAGTATGCCGCAGGATGTCGGCATTACTATCCCTAGATGATTCCTGATCAGGGGCATAGTGATCATATGCGGAACAGGATTATTGATTATTACAGTGGTCCTGCCGTATTGCGGAATATAATCCTGATCCTCCACGACCAGGTTTCGATAGTAATACAAACCCATCTGCCTCAGAATATCATTAACGGTCAGATGGGTCTCAAGTTCGAGCATTACAAGAACGCTCCCGCCCTGATTTACAAAATTATCGATTTTATCGAGTTCATCGGCCGTGAAAGAGTGTGTAGGATTACCTATTATGAGAAGGCCGCAATCTGCCGGTATATCGGGAAAACTCATGAGGTTCAATACCTTCACGTTCATATTCTGCTCTTTCAATATCCCGGCCATTCCCGAATAGCCTCTTTCATCTGTCATGGCCGGATTGATCTCGCCATGTCCCTGGAGAATATAAACATTCGGGGGCCTGCCCGCAATTACACTTTTTATTGCCAGAGTATAAGCTGCCTCACCCATGTAATTGATCCTGCCGGTCTCTTGGTCGCTGGATACGACCTTTTTTAAGCTCACGGTTGAAGTATTCCCTTTATAGTCGAATACAACGGTACCGTTCTCGCTTACATTGTATCGATTCGCAAGGGATTTATTCCGGTTGGGATCGACGATTGAAAGATTTAGATGACCGCATCTCTCAGTGTAGATCTTAAGCAGGTTATCCTCGTAATCGAGGACCATGTCGCTTTTATCCTGCTGCTTGAAATAATAAATATTAATATCGTTAGACAGCCTGTTAAGAAGATTTACGGTTTCGCTCGTCAGGCTGTAAAGCCTGGAAGCTGTAAGGTCGATTTTCAAGGGAAACATTCCGGATAAAAGATACACGAAAATCAGGATCCCGAAAAGTAATATAACCTGGAAAGTCTTATTAATGCCGGTAAGCATGCCGCTTTTCCTGAAAAAAGCCGGCAGGGCCTTATAATTCAGCGCCAGATAAAATATTATCGAAATAAACGCTGCGAAAAATACAATCCTCGAGGAAAGGTCGTAAATCCCCATGAGGACATAAAAAACAATCGATGCGCATATCAATGCCGATACAACAATCAGGGCCGCCAGGTTTAATTTTTTCATCTTAATAGCCCCTTATTTCCATGTCCTTGATTCTATGATGGTCTTTGAAGAGTATAAGAAAATAAACGCGCCGATTATAAAGTACAGGACATCTTTAATGTTAATCAGGCCTGAAGCGAACTGGTAATAATGGTTTGAATATGAAATTTCCTTGAACACCCCTGACAGCGGATTATCGTAAGAATTTGCGAAAATAGATACGATCATGAAAAGAAGAATGAACAGGAAAGATATAAGCGCTGCAACTACATAATTATCAGTAAGGGCGGAAGCAAGCATTCCGATCGATGCAAAAAGGATTGCCGAAAATAGAATTCCCAGGTAGCCCGAGAATACTGCGCCCCACTCGATCGAGGTTATAAACATGAGGATCAGCGGAAAAATAAGAAATATGGTATCCGCCAGCAATATAAATATGACGACGCTCAGGAATTTTCCGAAAACGATCCCCCATGACGTTACGGGAGAAGTCAGAAGAAGTTCATAAGTGCCGAGTTTTTTATCCTCCGATAGAAGGCGGATAGCCAGGACAGGAATTATGAAGAGAGAAACTGTGTTCATATCTGAAAAAAAAGAGGAAAAGTCGCTTGTGTTCCTTGCACCCAAAAAGTAAAGGTTGAACAGGATAACGGACATAATAAGATAAACACCCATTACCATGTAACCCATCCAGGAAGTAAAATAAATCCTTAGTTCCTTTTTCAGAATTGCCGTCATACACTCACCTGCCGGACCAGGCTTATAAAGATCTCCTCGAGGGAAATCTCGTTATTGGCCATTTGAAGGAGTCCGTACCCGTTTTTAACTATCGTTTCAGCTATATCCTCGCGGATATCTTTTGAGGTTTTCACTAATATTCCGGATTTTTCCTCACTGGCGCTTATGACGCCGGACATTTTCGAAAGAAGCTTAACAAGCTCTCCGGAGTTATTGCGTACTTGTATAGAGAGGGACAATTCCATTATTTCCTTTTGTTTTAAGTGATCTATCGTATCGAGGGCGACGATCTTTCCATTGTGAATTATTATAGCTTTTTCGCAAATCTCCTCCGCTTCCGCGAGAAGATGAGTCGAAAGAATAACGGTCCTGTCCTCGGTTTTGGCGAGAGTTTTTATAAGGTTCCTTATCTCAACCACCTGCACCGGGTCGAGCCCTACCGTAGGTTCATCCATTATTATCAATCTGGGTGAATTGACAATGCACTGTGCTATTCCCACCCTCTGTTTGAAGCCCTTGGAAAGCAGGCCGATCATAGTGTTTCTCCTATCCAGTATATCGGTCGCTTCCATAACCTCTTCAACCTTCTTCCTGATATCGTTTTTCCTGAGGCCTTTTATTTCGGCTACAAACGAAAGATACTCGAATACTGTGAGGTCCGGGTAAAGCGGCGGCGATTCGGGCAGGTAACCTGTAATGGCCTTGACCCTTTTCGGTTCCTCGAAAATATCAAGCCCGTCGATCATTATTTCTCCGCTGGTCGGCGCCATAAAACCGGTGATTATCCGCATGGTGGTCGTCTTCCCGGCCCCATTCGGGCCAAGGAAAGCGGCGATATCTCCTTTCCCGATTTCAAAAGAAATGCCTGAAAGGGCCTGGAAATTCCCGTAATTCTTGTAAAGATTTTTAACACTGACCATCCGGCACTCCGTAAAAACAGCATAGATTTTAAATCATTTTTTCATATTTTAAAAGTTATTTGGATAAAATAGTTCTGCCGTCTTTGCCGGCTATTGAAATGCCACATTGGTAATATTGCCCGGATCGCTGTAGATATTATATTCGCCGCTATAAGCCTTGACGAAAAAATAATAAGTAGTACCGGACTGAAGACTTGAGTTGTTGGTGTAGTGTGTAACCGTGAAACTAAATTGCTGGGCCGAAGTCGACGGCACAACATTGTATATAGTCGGTTTACCCGCACGCCCGTCACTATTGAGAAGGACCATAGCGTTTGAACCTTCCAGGTCGTTGATCGTCTCCGCCATGTATATGTAATAACCGCTGAAAAACGATTCGTCGTTCTCGCCCCAGAACTGGAGAAGGATCTGGCTGTTTGTCTCGACGGCGGTAAGCCCAAGGGGTGAAGACAGGGTGTTCACCGGCTGGTAACCCTCGATGCCGCATCCCGCACAACACAAAAACATAAAGGCGGCCATAAAAAACATAAGGATATGTTTATTCATGTTTCAAGGTCCTATGTAATTAGTGCCCGCTATTTCGCTGGGCAGGCTGTTTGTACCGTATTGAGAACTGTAGGCCTCAACAATAAAATAATAAACCGTTTTTCCGTCGTTTGCAAGGATATAAGGTGATATCATATCGCTGTAAACGCTCAAAGTATATGTAGTTTCGCCGCTTACCGGGGCTGAAACAGGCAGAGTCAACAGGTTAGTATCGCCTGAAGAGATAGAAGGGTTATATACATTCACCCAATTTGTTGAACCGGAATTTATATTTGTATTCGTCGAAAAGAACACCATATATCCGGAAAAGTAACTTTCCTTGTTGAATCCCTCGAACTGGAGGCTGATGAAGTCGTCGTTTGTAGAGGAAGCCACCTGGAGCGCAAGCGGCGATGAAAGGTGTATTACCTGCTGGTATTGCTGAACATCGCAACCTGAAAAAATAAATAGAACCGGCAGCAACAGCGAAAAGAAAAATAATAATAATAATCTTCTCACTTTTTGCCTTCTGCCCGACCTATTTGGTTTCCGCTATGGAAATTCGCTTTTTCTCGTCAATATCTATAACTTTCGCCATAACCTTGTCGCCAATCTTGTATGCTTCCTTCGGATTTTTCCTTTCCAGGAAATTGGATTTGTGTATAAGGCCTGTTTGCCCTGGAACCAGTTCGACAAAAATCCCGTATTCTTCGATGCGTGTAACATGCCCCTCGACCACATCCCCCCTGTTGAAACCGTTGACTATGTGATTGACTATATATACGGCCCTTTCGATCTTCGATTCTTCCTTTGAGGTTATCATCACCTTGCCGTTATCTTCAATTGAAATATTCACGCCCGTCTCGGCCATAATCTTTTTGATCGTCCGTCCGCCGCCGCCAATTACCGACCCTATCTCGTTTTCAGGGATAGTGATGGTCCTGATCTTCGGCGCATTCTCAGATAGAGAATCGCGGGGGCTTGAAATCGCTTCGTTCATTTTACCCAGGATAAACTCTTTACCTTCCAGGGCCTGGTTCAAAGCCTTTTCCATAATATTAAAAGGCAGTCCGGCTGTCTTGACGTCCATCTGGAAGGCTGTAATTCCCTCGGCCGATCCGGCTATCTTGAAGTCCATATCGCCGTAATGGTCTTCAACACCCTGAATATCCGACAAAACCTGGAATTTACCGCTTGCCTTGTCCCATACAAGCCCCATGGCTATGCCCGCTATCTGTTTTTTTATCGGTACGCCTGTCGCCATAAGCGCCAGGCTTAAACTGCAAACCGTCGCCATGGATGAAGATCCGTTGGACTCAAGTATTTCCGAAACTAACCTTATTGTATATGGAAAAACCTCTTCGGTAGGAAGGACGGCTTCAATAGCCCTCTTTGCAAGGTTGCCATGCCCTATCTCTCTTCTGGACGTCATCAGGGATTTCTTGACCTCGCCGGTGCTGAACGGAGGAAAATTATAATGCAGCATAAAACGTTTCGCTTCGTCTTCTTCAAGGCTGTCTACATACTGAACATCGCTCGAAGAACCAAGAGTAACTATTCCAAGGCTCTGGGTCTGGCCTCTTGTGAAAAGCGCCGAACCATGGACATTTTCAAGGAAGTCCAATTCGATTGAAATCGGCCTGATCTCATCAGGTTTCCTGCCGTCGGGCCTAAGGCCTTCTTCTACTATCTGGCTGCGGATAATTTCCACTTCTATTTCTTCAAGGAATGATTTAGCCTCTTTGTAACATTCGCTTTCCTTTGTGATCTCGAACTTTTGAAGCACCGCATCGAAAGCCCCGGCCATTTTCTTCGAACGGTCTTTTTTATCGGGGTTTACGCTTGCCGATTTGATCAGGCCGAACCCGAAAGCCTTCATCTTTTCTTTAGTATCACTGTCAAGAAGGCATTTAATTTCCTCAGGAACGATTTTCTGAGGATTTACCATCGCGCAAAGCTCCTCTATCATTTCTATTTCATCAATTATGTATTTTTCCGCCAGTTTCAGGGCTTCAAGCAGGATGGATTTATCCACCTCTTTAGACCCTCCCTCCACCATTGTAATGCCCTCTTTTGTTCCGGCGGCCACGATGTCCAATTCCGAGTTGTCGACATCTTCGATGGACGGATTAACGATAAAATTCCCGCCTTTATATACTACCCTTATGCCTCCTACAGGCTGGAGAAGGGGTATCGGCGATATCGAAAGGGCGGCAGAAGCTCCGACAATTCCGAGAATATCGGTGGAATAAACCTGGTCCGCTGAAAGCGTCGTGGCTATTACCTGGACTTCGTTAAAGAAGTTTTTAGGGAAAAGAGGCCGCAGCGGCCGGTCTATAAGCCTGGAAACAAGGATCTCTTTCTCGCTGGGTTTACCCTCTCTTTTAATATATCCGCCGGGGATCTTACCCGCAGCATAAAGTTTTTCGATATAATTGACGGTCATGGGGAAAAAATCCATATTCTCGGGAACTATTTCCGACATACAGGCTGTAACAAGAACAGCGTTTCCGCCGTATTTGACTACTACTGATCCGTTGGCAAGCTTCGCCACTTTACCGGTTTCAATTATTATATCTTTCTCTCCGATCTTTCTTTTTACCTGGAAAAAACTCATACCATCTCCTTTTCCTGTGATCATGCCGGTAAATAAAAAACTATTTTAATTTTAATTTAGTAATAACGTTATGATAACTGGTAGGATTTTTTACCTGGAGGTAGCGTAAAAGCCTCCTCCTCCTGCCTATCAGACGGAGCAAGCCTCTTTTGGAATTATTGTCCTTTTTAAAATGTTTGAAATGCTCTGTAAGATTGTTTATTTTCTGGGACATTATCGCGATTTGAACCTCGGATGAACCCGTATCTTTTTCATGTTTCGAAAATTTTCCAATTATCGTTTTCTTATCGGTGCTGGTTATAGGCATAAACTCTCCTCCAAAACAATTGTTTGTTAATGTTAAAATTATAAAAAAATACCCGTTTCAGGCAGTTTCCCTGCGTTCTTATACTCCGAGTATAGTTTAATAACCTTACTCTTATCATTATAAATGTTTTTTTGTAAATCATCAAGATTATGAAATTTTTTTTCATTTCTTATCTTTTTTATAAATAAAACCGTGTAGTTCACCCCGTCCATGACCTTCCCGGGGTCGCCGTCAAAATCAATGATATTTGTCTCGTTGCGCATCTCATGACTTTCCATCGACGGACGCGTACCGATATAAGTCATCGCGGGATAAAGCCTGTCTTCCAGATAAAACAGACTGAAATAAACCCCGGCTTGCGGCAGGATTTGCCTGTTTATCTCGAGATTTATAGTAGGGTAACCTGTTCTTTCGCCGATTCCGTCACCCTTTATTTTTCTTGAGGAGATAAAATAAGGCCTTCCAAGAAGCCCGGCTGCCAGTTCAAGATCTCCTTCGATGATTTTTTCCCTTATAAGGCTCGAGCTTACAGTAACTAAATTACATTTCAGCTTTTCAACGACCTTCAGCGTAAAAAAACCCTCCCTTTCGAAAGACTTGAGGGTATGGATGTTCCCCAGGTTCCCCCTGCCGAACCTGAAATCAGGGCCGACATAAAAATGAAGTTTTTCGATCCTATCCATAAATAATTTTACAAAATCATGCGCTTCCATGCCGGCGACGCTTTTAAAATCGAGGGAAACGATATTGTCGATTCCCGCCTGGGACAGGGCCTTCTTTTTATAGCCGTCCGGGAACAGATAACCTTTGAATCTTCCCGGATTTACTATAAGCGAAGTCGATTCCTCGAAGGTAACGGCTATTGCCGGGGCGCCCCGGGCGTCTTTCTTCATCGACTCAATGATTTTCCGGTGGCCAAGATGCAGGCCGTCGAAATTTCCTATAGTCACATAGGCCTCATCATAGCTTTTCAGCAGTTTAATATTATCTGTTATAACTGCGTTCATCGTTTCAAATCCATTTTTAATATCCTGGTAATAATATAGTAAAATAAAGCGAATAAAAGAAATTCCGAAGCGGCAAGGCATAGAGCTAATAATGCATTCTGCATAGGCTGATATAGAAACCTGTGAACAGGATATATAAAGGCGCATGCGGCTAATGAAATCAGGAAAAAGATAAGGGATTTGCCGAACAGCCCGGAATTTTTCAGGTCAACCCGGCCCGTCTTTCTCAGGCGGAAGACATAATAAACCAGGGTCATCCAGCTTGCCGTCATGTCGGCCGCGAAAACGCCGTAAAAGGATATTTCCGGCAGAAAAGAACTGAAATACAGCCCGATCGAGAGGATAAATATTATTATATTCGCCCTTAAAGGCGTTCCGGCGTCATGAAGCGAATAAAACACCCTTTCGAGGATCATCATCAGCCCGAGAGGAAGAAGGGCGGCGGAATACAGGGTTACAGCGGTGTAATGGCTTACCAGGAGTTCGTTCGTAAATTTTCCGGTTGAATGCGCCAGGAATCTTGTGATGTCGCGGAAGATGGAATTCGTCACGGTGTCGGGGTACAGGGCGAAAAATACCGCAAGAGGTATCATCAGGTAGAGGATAATGTTGAATCCTTCCGATAGGGACCGGTTATAGCTGGCGCTGTCCGATTGCACGCTGAATTTAGAGAGAAGGGGCATCATGACCGTGCCGACCGCCCACCCGATTATGCCAAGCGGGGCCTGCATGATAAGATAGGCGTTCATGTATATTGTGGCGCTCCCCAGGAAGAATGAAAGAAATATGGAAGTGGCGTAAAACTTGACCGTGATGACGACCTGGTTCAATGCGGTGGGTTTGAAAAGCTTCATGAAATCGATAAGATACCTGTCCCTGAAATCCAGGACAAGGCTGTATCTGAATCCGATTTTTCGAAGTTCGAAAAGCTGAATCAGGACCATTAATACCGAACCGGCGACTACCGCTATGCCGAGTGAATATATGCCGATGCTTTTAACGAAAAGGATCGGAATGATCATGAAGACTATATTTGAAAAAAACGGGGCAAAAGCCGAGGCTATGAATTTTTTATGCGAATTAAGGACCCCCATAATGAGCCCGAAGAGTGAAATGAAAATAAGATACGGCATCATGATCATGGTAAGAATAATATTCTCCCGGAGGATCTCGCTGCCGGATTTATATCCCGGGACAAGGAATGGGGCGTAAAAAGGGGCTAAAGCTGCACCTGCGACTACCAGCGCCGCATTGATAATTATGAATATATTAATGATATTCGAGGCGAACCTGAACGCGGTTTTGTTCTTTTCGTCGGCATCCTCGTGAAGAGTTTTTTGAAAAACAGGTATGAAAGCGTTAGTCAGCGCACCCTCGCCTATATACCTGCTGAAAGAATTTACCAGCCGGAATGCCATCCAGAAGGGGTCCTGGCCGGTCCCGAAGAGGTAATTTGAGACGTTCTGCTTTAAAACCCCTGTGACCCGGGAAAAAAACGTCCCGATCGAGTTTACCAGGGTATGCCGGTAGGATACAAGCCTGTTAGCCATGCGCCGCTCTAAACGAGCCCTCCGGCTTTAAGCGCTGCAGAAAGTTTTTCGAGGTTTTCATTTTTTAGAGGGCATAAGGGCAGCCTGAATTCAACGGCGCCGATCAGCCCCATCAGGTAAGCCGCAGTTTTGACCGGTATGGGGCTCGTTTCCAGGAACATCGCCCTGTGAATGGGCATAAGCGAAAAATTTATCGCCCTGGCTTTTTCAAGATCCCCGGCAAAAAAGCTCTTGACCAGATCGCTCGACAGCCTCGGCGCTATGTTAGAGGTCACGGAGACAGTCCCTTTTCCCCCTACTGACAGCATGGGCAGATTGAGAAAATCATCGCCGGACAGCATAATAAATCCGGATTTCGAATACTCCACTATCTCGGCGGCCTGCTGGAGGTTCGTAGCCTCCTTTATGCCTATGATCCGGGGAATCAGCGACAGCCTGGCCGTAGTTTCCGGGAGCATATTCACGCCTGTCCTTCCGGGTATGTTGTACATTATCATAGGCAGGTCGACAGCGGCGGCGATTTCCGCAAAATGCCTGTAAAGGCCCTCCTGCGTCGGCTTGTTGTAATAGGGAGTGATGGAGAGGTGGGCGTCCGCGCCCGAGGCTTTCGCGCTGCGGGCCAGGTCGACGGCTTCCATTGTCGAATTGGAGCCCGTGCCAGCGATGACCGGTATGCGCCCATTGACCTTTTTAACAGTAAAATCTATAACTTCTTCATGCTCTTTTGTAGTAAGGGTAGCCGATTCGCCTGTAGTCCCGCATGGTACAAGCCCGTCGCTCCCGTTGCCGATCTGAAATTCGATTAATTTTTCAAGGCTTTCGTAATCTACTTCGCCGTTTTTAAAGGGGGTGATAATTGCGGTGATAGAGCCCCCGATCGTTCCGGTCATGGCTATCCTCCGTTTATTCAATACAAGATGATATAAAAAGGCCGGAGATTAGTCAAATGAATGCCGGTTTGCGATTTACTTTGGATCCGCTGAACGCCGTATCTATCAAAAAACTGTTCGTAGACTCCAAATGGCATATCGTGTAATTTCAGGGGTTGTGTATCCTAAGGCATTATAACAAATAAATTACCTATTTATATCAAGTACAGATATCACCAAGTCTGTTTTCCAGAATACCCTTTTTTATCTCCATTGCTATCCTTTCACCGTAGCTGATAGAATCACCATAAAGGTACCCGGAATAAGGTGTAAATAAAGTGCCTGGACTTCCTGGTATTCGGAGTGATACATCAAATACAACTAGATCCTCTTTACCATGTTCTGCTGTAATTGCGCCCTGAAGGGCAAATGGGCCGATGATTCCCGGGGAATGTTCTTTTTTTGTTGTTTCAGTAAATCGTTCGCCTGCCTCAAAAGCCTTTTCCAATAAAGATTCCTTTACAGTGCAAGTTATATGACCGGTTTCAATATATTTCAATTCGAAATATTTCATTACTTCCAGCTGTTCAGGAACAGGGAGTCTTAAGATCCCATCCAGATTTGTTTGCCTTCTGGTGTCTGTTCCCATTAATTCTAATTCGTCTTCTAAAACGGAATAAAAAAAATTGAAATTTACCTGAGCCCCTATTATATACTCTTCAATAACAGCTTGAGATAAAGCACTGTCGGTAATGACCCCTTTCTGTAACAATTCCCGGGATTTTGATTGATAACTTTCATAATCATGAGCAAAGAAGAATGACCTTTCGTATGTTCGCATTGCCTCAGGCGCTTTAACGATACAAAGTTTGTTGATATCCTGAGGATGTTCGAAAATATACGGAATCCGGATGCCTGCTTTTTTAAGAAGGACATACTGGTTATTTGGGGTGTTTCTTTCTTCGAGTTTCAGGATCGATCGAGTCCCGAAAATGGGTATATAGAACTCATTTTCTATTTTATTAAAATCAAAGTATACCCAGAAATACCTGTTGTGAATAAAAATCGTATTCATACTTCTCAATGATTCCTGGACTTCCGGCCGGATGATGTCGGCAAATTTATCTAATATAATTGTATCATCAACGATTCCTTTATTGCCTCTGGCCTTATAGTATCTGGAATAAGTTTGTTCTCTGCCAGCCTGGCAGACTACAACAGTTCTGAAACCAACTTTTTTAGCCCCCCTGCAGACATCCAATGCAGAATGCCCTCCCAGAACACCTATAGTAATATTTTTATTATCATATTGGTCCAGTAATCGTTGAATTTCAATTCTTTTTATCATCCGGCTACCCTTCCCAGCATATTTCTTTCATTTGCTATCTTGATTTCCCTGGCTATCCTTCTTCCGGTACTCATAGGCTCGTCGTATTTCAGATCAGTATAGGGGCTGCCTTTTATATATAAATTTGTACCGGCAACAATCCTCGCTGATATTTCGAACACATAAAAATTCTGCTCCGGAGTTATGATACCTTCAAGACAGAAGGGCCCGTAAAGACCTATTCCGTCCAGTTCCCTGGATACACTTATAACATTCTGGCCAATTTCAAAAAAATATGGAAGCAGGCTTTCCCTTACGACAACGGGGATATTACCCACTACTACATAGCTCGGATCGACACTTTCAAGTGCCATCTGATCCCTCGCGGATATTCTTCCAAGAGAATCAACGTTACTCTCATATCGAATATCGAAGCCCATAATTTCCAGTGTTTTATCAATTGAGGAATAGAAGTAATGAGCATACATTGGAACGCCGATAATATATTCCTGAATAACGTACTTTTCATTCGGATAACGGGATATTTTTTCATTAAAATCTTTTTCGTTTTTGGCAAGGAAATAGCCTTTACCGCCCTTTGCACCATGGAATTTAACAATGACTGATTTTTTTATTTCGTCAGGTTTTTATTTCGTCAGGTTTTGAATATATGTTGGGCAGTTTTAAGCCGGCCTTTTTTAACCAATTTCTCTGTTTTTGTCTGTCTGATTCCCATTCAAGTATGGCCTTATTACCGAAATAGGGAACTTTAAGTTTCCTGACGTTCTCTAAACCCAAATATTCAATAAAGGATGCATGCGGTATGATGATGCTTGAACTTTGAATTAGTTTTTCTTCACAAGAGAAAAAGTTTTTGAAAGAATCGATTATAATTTTTTCTTTTGCGACTTGAAAGGAATCATATGGTGCGTCCCTTCCCTTCAAACAGATTATCGTTGATGAAAAACCCTCATCTTTAGCACCTTTCAAGATTTGAAGAGCGGAATGGCTACCGATGGTAGCGATATTTTTTATACTATCCATGCAAAATACTAAAGTAGTAATTTATTTTTGTCAAACAACAAGGTTAAGCACCCTGGAAAAAGGCAGTGCTGACATGCGTAAAATTAAATCAGAGCTTGCGGATTTGATTATCACCAGAAAAGGGGGATAATTATTATGCTTAACAAAACCCACACCCTGACTTGCCGAATGTAAAACAATATGCACTTTTTTGTTGAGTCAATTTTTAGCTCGCATTATGAAAAAGCTTAGAGTTGCAGGCGACGCGGCGAAAAAGCAAGCCCCCACCTTACCTGCCGAATTTAAAACAATATATATCCAGGATGAAGCATTTTTTTTTCGAACCTTATGAGTAAGCGTAGAAGCTGCGGGCTCAAGCTTACAAATACTGTGAGAAAAAAAATTGCATTCATTAAGGCATTAATATGTTGTTTTAATCGGCCCCTTCTTGACAGATTCCCCCCCATCGAATACAATAGTGGTTTAAGGGCGGTTCAAATAAATAACAATGTTGTTAACAATTAGCATTCAAATTAGTTATAATCCGCCCAATGGGCCCTGGTGCCTGGACTGGTGCCAGTCCCCAGGACAGGTGCACTACCTATCCGCCTTGAAAAGGCGGTTATTAGAAGTGCCCTTAAGCTTATGGGAGGAGATCAATGAGGCCAATCGAGGCAAGGCAGAATGAAATGCTTATCGGGGGCATACGTGCGCTGGACCTTGTCAGGGAATTCGGCAGCCCGCTTTATGTATATAACGAGGCAGTCATAAGGGACTCTTTCAGGATGCTCAGCACTTCCTTTAGTTACGAAAAAAAGCGTATACACTATGCATTAAAAGCTAATAACAACCTCAGGATACTTCAGATCCTGGAAAAAGAAGGAGCGTTCATAGATGCGGTTTCAAAAGAGGAGGTGATGCTCTCTCTTAAAGCGAATTACAGCCCGCAAAAGATCCTCTTTACCGGCATCAATCTCAAGGACGACGATATAGATTTCGCCTTTCAAAACGGCGTAATGGTTAATCTGGGTTCCCTCTCCGATCTTGAAAAATACGGATCGAGATATTCCGGGACGTCGGTATCGATCCGAATAAATCCCGATATGGGCGCCGGCCATCATGACCACGTGGTTACGGGCGGAAGGGAGAGTAAGTTCGGGATATATTACAGCGCAAAAGGCCAGAATGACCTTGAAAAGGCTTCCGAACTGATAAAAAACTATAAACTCAGGCTTTCGGGGATTCACGCACATATAGGGTCAGGAATCCTGGACGAGAAAAAGTATATCCAGCTTATGCAGGTTATCCTGAAAATAGCCGGTAAATTTCCTAACCTTGAATTCATCGATATCGGCGGAGGGATCGGCGTTCCCTACAAACCCGACGAGCATGATTTTAATTTTAAAATGTTCGGCATGCACATGGACGAGTTAATGAGGTCGTTTACCAGGGAATACGGAAGTTCCCCCTACCTCGCAATCGAGCCGGGCCGTTTCCTTGTAGCTGAAGCCGGAACCCTGCTGTGTACTGTAACAGACCTGAAAAACACCCCGCTTTACACCTTCGCCGGTGTCGATACGGGTTTCAATCACCTGCTGAGGCCGATGATGTACGGCAGCTACCATCCTGTCCTGAACGCCTCCCGCATCGAAGGTCTAAAAAAGGAATACGCCGTAAGCGGTTATCTATGCGAAAGCGGCGATGTCTTCACCAGGAACGAAAACGGTTTGAAACCCCGGCAAATAACGGAAGTACGGCTGGGCGATATTCTGGCAATATTGAATGCAGGCGCTTACGGCTACTCGATGGCGTCGAATTACAACGCGCGCCCGCGCCCTGCCGAAGTCCTCGTAACAGGCGGGGAAGCGCGTCTTATCAGGAAGCGCGAGACCTTTGAAGATTTGATAAGGACCCAGGTTTAAAAGCGCCGCATCTGCCCTCCTGAGTTTTTATAAAAAAAGTATTCAAGCAAAGCTTGACGCCGTTTTGAGATTATGCAGTTCAAGTTTTGAATCCGGCGAGATAAAAATTGACTCCATGCAGGCCGGATATTGTTTGATCGGCCCCTAGCGCTTGCTGGTGTTTTGAGCCTTAGCGGTTTGAGCGGTCGAATACTGTGCAGAAAAAATTACTTCAAGAAGAAATCTTATTGATCGATTCTCAGCATGTTTTGTGAATAATTTCTTGCAATATTACAAGCGTAGTATTATAATATCACATAGTGATATTACATGGTGATATAAAGGATGTGCGGATGAACAGAAGCTCTGTTCCGGTTGAGGAAAGGCATGCCAGAATCCTTGAAGAACTTGATAAAAATCCTTTTATCCTCGATGACGAACTTGCCAATATACTTAAGGTAAGCATTCATACGATAAGATCGGACAGGCATAAGATAGGAATCCCCGAAGTGAGGAGAAGAGGGAAGGATGTTTCCGAAACGATGTTTGCACAGGCGCGAACCCTGAGGGAGCCCGAGATAACGGGAGACATTCTCGAACTCGATCTTGACAGGGATGGGCTTTCGCTCATGGACACGGATGAATCAATGGCCCTTAAAAAATCAAGCCTGATCAGGGGCCACATTCTCTTTGCACAGGCGAATACTCTTGCCAACGCGATCCTTGACGCCGAGGTCGCTTTGACGGCAGAGGCCAGTGTAAAATTCATATCCCCTGTACATGCAGGCGAAAGAGTGCTGGCGAAAGCAAGAGTAATCTCTTCCCTGAAGCATAAAAGGGAAGTCGAAGTGATCATGAAAACCAAGAAAAAACTTGTATTCGAAGGGCATTTTACAATCTACTGCATAGATGCGGGAATGGCATCTCATCTGAGCCTATTGAATGAAGAAGAAATTACTGGAGGAAATAAATGAGTAAAATTGGAATCAAGTCTATTGGCTCCTATATTCCCGAGAATAAGCTGACAAACGCGGACCTGGAAAAAATGGTCGATACGACGGATGAATGGATATTTACACGCACCGGTATCCGCGAAAGGCGGATCGCCCCGAAAAATATCCAGACTTCGGATATGGCGATCAAGGCCGCGCAGGATTGTCTCTCACATTTAAAAATAAAACCCGACTTGATCATATCCTCATCAGGTACGGGCGAGACGAATTTTCCATTTCAGGCAAGCAGGGTAGCCGAACATTTCGGCTTAACCAAAACTGCCGGTTTCGATTTGAACGCCGGATGCTCCGGATTAGTTTACGCCTTGACGGTCGGATGCAGCATGATGAAAAGCCTCAAATATAAAAATGTACTGATCACGGCGAGTGAAAAAATGACAAACTTTACCGACTATAAAGACAGGTCGAGCTGTATCCTTTTAGGCGACGGAGCTTCTTCTTTACTGCTTGCGGACCGTGATTTCGAACATGAAATACTAACCTGCGAACTTGGCATGGATGGGACCGGAAGCAATCTCATAACCCTGGGAGCGAGGGAAGGAAATCCCTATTTCTGGCAGGACGGCCAAAAGGTTTTCAAATTCGCCATTAAAAAAATGTGCGATATTATCAACTCCCTGAAACAAAAAGTGAAAATAAGCAAAAAGGCGAATTTATATATTGTGCCTCACCAGGCCAACATGCGGATATTCGAAACAGTATCGGATCGGACCAAAATCCCGATGAGCAATTTTATCACGAATCTCGACCGCTTCGGCAATACATCCTCCGCTTCCATCGGGATAGCCCTTGACGAGGCAAGTAAACAGGGGCGGTTCTTAAAGGGCGATATGCTTTTCCTGGTCGGTTTCGGCGCAGGTTTAACATGGGCGGGTGCGGCTGTGAAATGGTAATAAAAAAACATTTTATGAAATTTTATTTATATCTCCCGGCTGTTGTCCTGGCGCTGTTGCTCTTTTCGAATCCGGGGGTTATCCTGGGGGAAGCGGTAAATTCGGGTTTGACGGGCAATTACCCGGCGAACTCGCCTGTCGCTATCCATGGCAAATTAAGGGTTGTCGAGACACAGCTTTGCGATGAAAAGAGCGTTCCCATCCAGCTTCGCGGTTTTTCTTCACATGGCCTTCAGTGGTACGGCAAATTCGTTAACAGCGAATCCATCGCATGGCTGGCCAAAAACTGGAAAATGGATGTTTTTAGGGTTGCCCTGTACACTGCCGAAAATGGATATATAAAAGACTCTTCTCTCGCCATAAATCTGAAATACGCAGTCGATTACGCTGAAGAAAGCGGCATATACTGTATAATCGACTGGCATATCCTGTCTGACGGCGACCCTAACATTTATAAAAAAGCAGCAAGGGATTTTTTTAAAAAAATGGCTTTCCTTTACGGAGCTAAAAGCCATGTCATGTATGAGATATGCAACGAACCGAATGGGGCCGACGTAACCTGGAAAAGCAATATTAAACCTTACGCCGAATATGTAATCCCCGCTATAAGAGAAGGCGATTCAAATGGGGTCATTATAGTCGGGTCGGGGGACTGGAGCCAGGATATCCAGGATCCTGCAGCCGATCCGCTGAAATATGAAAACATTATTTATTCCGTTCATTTCTATGCCGGTACCCACACACAAGGGCTCCGGAACATGATATCCGACGCCTTGCATCATATACCTATTTTCTGCACCGAATGGGGGACAAGCGACTCAAGCGGGAATAACGGCCCTTTCCTCGAGGAAGCGCAAACCTGGATGGATTTCTTAAACTCCGGGAAAATAAGCTGGTGCAACTGGGCGCTTTGCGACAAGCCGGCGCCTCCCTTCCCATTTAAACCGGGCGCTGGAACATCGGGTGATTGGAACGATGAAACTCTGACCCCTTCGGGAAGGTTTGTCAAGGATGCGATGACTAACCGGTAAAGCCCCAAGTATTAATTGTCAATATCTATCGATATCTATTTTGAATTAATATTCGAAATTTCTTCGAGCTCGGTAACATTATCCATCAGTTCAACTTTGGCAATAACCCTCCTGCCGGAATTTTCAACCCATATGCCCGTTTTTTGTTTCGTGAAGGGCTCCATGATCTTTTCAAGGAAAGGGTCCGCCATGGCAATCGCTACCATGGTCGTGAGGAAAGAACCGGCGCGAGTCTTGATCGTTTCAATTGCAACACACCTGAAAGAAAACGGTAAAGGTTCTTTAACTAAAAACGGCGCTATGGAATATATGATGCCATGGCTGGAAAGATCCATAAACCGGGGTGAAAAGAAACCGAGGGAAATGTTTTCCCACACGGGAAACAAAGGGTTTACTTTGAAATGGTACCTGCTTTCGGCACTCTGCCTGCCCTTGATGGTTTTCATGTTAAAATCCACATAACGCCCGTCAAGGCTGCGTTTAAAATTCCACGAATATGGAAACGGCTGGTTTTCATTGTTTTTATATATAGATGTATCCGTGTCCATAGTCATTTTCATTTCCAGCACGGTCCCCGCAATTGGATCGATCAGGAAAGAGGACGGCCAGTCCCTATAATTTTCCGGAAGCTTTTTACCCCCCGATACGGAAATATTAACCATGTAAATCCTGTAAACGGTCCCGCCGTTTACACCGGTTTCCTTCCTTGTGACAAAGTAAATATCGCTGTCTTTTTCATTTCCCGTGTAACTAAAATAATGAAGAAACTCTCCGTCCGGAATGTCAATATCGTGGAATGCTTTCATGGGCACATTCCGCATGCCTGAACAGCCGGCAGCGGCAAGTAAGACCAGCAGCATCAATAATCGGGCAGAAAAATGATTACTTTTAATGTATTGCATCAAATATTATAAACCCTCTTGATATTTTCGAAAGTGACGGGATCGGCGATCCTTTCCAGCAGCTGTCTTATATTCTTAATCTCATCGTTAATTCTCCGTTCGTTGTCCCTGTAAGAGATTATCTCGTCATTCTGCAGGTATCTGCCGGCGTCGAAACAAATGGAAGAGACGATCGAAAGTCCTTCTATGAATGATTTATCGAAGAGATAACCCTGTCTCTTGATCTTTTTATCTCCGAACGGTATATCAACTTGAGTTTTCAAAAGGGATGATTGATCTATGTTTTTAAACGCGGGGCCGGCTCCCCGGTCATTATCCCCGCCTTCACCCTGGTAAGCAATAAAAATATGACCGGTTTTTTTGCCTATTTCCATGATCAAAACTGATAACTCGCTAATAAATCTCACGGCTTCAGATTCTTCATGGGTGACGTCCGCATGACTGTATTCTTTTTTAATTTCAGATAATCGTGAGTGACTGATCCTTATTGAAGACAGATTCGATGTTGAAAATGATTTCAGGAGACCCTGCATCCTCCCCATTTCGTTCATAAAAAAATCATAACTGAACGGCTGGATTTCACCCGAATCCTCGATCAGTATCTTCCCGTTCAAAAAAAACTCGAATTCTCTAATAAAGCGTTTGATGAAATTACCCGCAAGCATGGTTAGATTGTCCCTGTCAAGTATAAATTTCGGTTTATTCGGCCCGATATCGGAATCGTAAAAATGAACTAAAGCCCCATAATCTCCGAGGATCCCGCCCCTGCCCTCCTGTTTTTTTCCGGAATACTGTTTGGAGTATTGCTTTAGAAATAATCCGGCTTTCGCAAGCCCCTTATTCTCTTCAAGCAATTGTTCAAGTTTCATCTCATTTTCCCTGATAAAGGCGGCGATCTTCAATTTAACATCTTCAGAGCAATCGAAATCGCAATCCGACACCACTCCCCCCGGGAAATCCTGTATAAGGTCTCTCAAGTCAAGGTATTTCCTGCTGTAAATCATATTCATTGCGACAATGAGATTATTAAGAGTCAATGGATCGCTGGATTGAAATAAAAGCCGTTTTATGAAATATGAAACACCCTCTATCCTGTCATCGGTTTTTTTAAAATACTTTAAAACCCTCGCTGCCGCCGAGAGGATCCTTTCAGGGTAGTCTATTCTGTAATGGCATACCAGATAAAAAGCCTCGACTTTTGCCAGCTTGCTGATGACATATTCGGCGTCATGGAAATAATTGATAGTGCTTACGAGTATTTCATCAATCAATTTACCGGATAGCGCCAGGAGATTATATTCGAATTTATCAAGCATCATCCATCCGTTTTCAAGGATGAATTTCAAATACCCAAGTGCTGATGAAGCTTCCTTACGAATGGATTCCCAGCCGTTTTTGTCAATATTTATCTGAAACCCGAAGAAATGGGGAATAATGATCGGGATTTTATATGAAAAGTTCCTGATGTTCGCCCATTCAAAAAAAATATACATAAAAAATCCCGTCCGGTTGAACGTTTTTTTTATATTGATGATATTTTTTTGAAAATCTACAGGGATTTCCTGATTGACCTGATCCATCAGTTTTCCTCCCATTACCGAACATAACAATTAATTATAATAATAAAATCTCAAATAGTTAAAAATTTTATGATTATTCATTTATTTTTTTTATAGAGATCATTATATAATTCGGTAACTGATTTTTTCAGAACAGGATGAACGAATTCAGGGCAGATATCGAGCAGAGGCCTGAGCACGAAATACCTGTTGTGCATATCTGGATGAGGAATGATCAGCCCTTCTTCGAAAAAAACGCCATTGTCATAAAAAATTATATCAAGATCGATAGTTCTTTCCCCCCACTTGACGGTCCTCTCCCTGCCCAATTCATTTTCAGTATCATGAAGTTTAAATAAAAGTTCTCCCGGCGGGAGTTCTGTTTCAACCATAAGCGCCATATTGATAAAACAGGGCTGGTCGGTCTTACCGTAAGGCCTGGTCCTGTAAGGCTTCGAACATTTTTTAACCCGGGCATAACGGTTAACTCCGGTTATCGCTCTTCGGATATTCTTTTTCCTGTCGCCAAGATTGGCCCCGACGGAAATGATAACCTGATGCATTATTACACCCGATTTTTTGAAAGCAGCCTTCCTATCTCGAACGCCTTATAATTCCCTGCCTCGTACTTTTTCCTGACAAAAGTCTTAATGGCAACCCTCCAGGCTTTTATAGAGATCTCGCTTATAGAGTTTGACAGTACGCCTAAAATAACAGTATTGACAAGCCTGGTGTTCCCGAGAGTTTTTACAGCATCGAGAGCGTTGACAATCTGAAAATTATTAGTGCGGGAAGAAAAATATTTAACTATGTCTGCCGGGTAAGAAGAGACTCCCATAATAACGGATATCGGCGGTATTTCGAGATCATTCATTACAACAATTCCGTTTTTTTTTAAAAAACCTATGTTCCGGAGCGCTTCAAGCTTCTCGAATCCGATCAGAAAATCGGCTTCTCCCGGAGAAACAACAGGCGAATGAACGGAGCTGCCGTATCTCAGGAAACTCGTAACAGAGCCTTCCCTCTGGCTCATACCGTGGATTTCATTTTTTTTGACATCATATCCTGATTTAAACAGTGCGTAAGACAGAATATCCGATGCAAGAACAATTCCCTGTCCGCCCACGCCGCAAATGACTATACTTTTCGTATTCATTTGTATCCTTCTTATAACTTGATAACCATAATAGTCCTGTCATCCTTTTGCAGGGTTCCTTCGAAATAATCCTCCAGCCGGATGAGAATATCGCCGATCATACTTGAAGCCGACCCGTTCTCACCTGTGACTTCGAGGAATATTTTCTCCAGTTTTTCCTTGCCCAGTTGTTTGCCTTCGGGATTAATCCCCTCGACTATTCCATCGCTGAAAAGGAGGAGAACGTCGCCGCTCCGGCAGTTTATGGAATCGGCGGTAAATTTCGCATTTTTAAAAGTACCGATTATAGGATTTTTATTCCTTACCCTTTTTACCGATTTTTCCTGCCTCGAATAATAAAGCTGATCCGTATGGCCGGCGGATATGAAATTAATAACCCGGCTTTCCAGATTAATAGAACAGGCAAAAAGAGTGGCGTAAGAATAAGTGTTTTCCAGGATCCTGGTAATGCGCTGGTTGAGAAGCGTAAAAGCCTGTGCCAGGTTGTCGAAAAATTTATTCTCAATCAGTTCCTCAACTTCCACCTTGAGAATAGCCCAGATCATAGCGGCATATACTCCATGACCGGAGGCGTCGCCAAGAAAAAGAAGCAAATTGTTGTCATCAAGTTTGTAAAAATCGTAATAATCGCCGCCTACGCTCTGCATCGGCATATATGAAATTTCCATGTCGATAAAATTCTGGATGAACTTCTGCTTATCGAGGGGAAGAAGCGATATTTGAAGGGATTGGGCCGTCCTTACGTCATCCATCATCTGACGGTTTAGTTCCGTAAGCTTTTTATTCGTATCATTGGCGCGGGTAAGAACGTTAAGGTATTCAAAGACAAAGTTCAATGAAAGGCCTATCATAAGGATACTCGCTCCATAAGCAAAAGGTGATCCCAGGGACGAATAAAACCAGTCTATTTTCATTATTCTCAGGAGGATGTCGATAATTCCGGATAACAGGGCGGTAATTCCCGCAGCCAGCAGAGTTCTATACCGGAGCAGGTTCATCGGCGTAATTTTCCCTATTTCCAACTTGAGGATCCTGTTGAATTCATACTGTTCTATGATCCCTATTCCCGAAAGCAGTATTATCAGAAATATTTGAAAGATGAAAAAATATCCCCTGGAATCGTTAGAGTAAAAAATGAAAATTAATATTATACTTATCGAGCATAAAATGGAAAAAGCGACCATGAAATTCCTGTTCTTTTTTTTATAACCGTCGGTTTCCACAAAGGTCGAATCCTTTATCGATACCGAGATGAAGCGCAGGAACAGCACATAAAAAAAGAGCCCTATTATGCCGAAAACAACAGAAAATTTATCTACGATACCCGCTTTTTCCGGATAGATATAACCCGCGAAAACCATAAGATCGGAAAGAACTATACTTGAGGCGATAATTATTATGATCGGAAGGTCGCTCCTTGAACGGAGCAATACAGGGTTCCTCGAAATAAAAATGTAATAGATCAGGGACTGGATAATTAGAAATAAGCAAAAACAAATGCTGGCAAGATAAGATACCAGCACCGGATTCATTGCCGAACCCTCTTACGGCTATTACCGATGACACAAATCTCATCGACGATAATCACGGACACCTCTTTTGATGCTATTTCCTGTGCAATAGCTTCTTTTAATTCGATCTTTTTATAAGCATTTACCCTCTTTACACGTTTTACGCCAAGGCCCCTGACCAGCGATTCGAGGTCAACGGACTGTTCGGTACCGATATTCGGCTGATGCCCTGTCATGGCTGTAATATGGTTGTCAAGAATAATAAGGGTAATGGGAGTGGAGTTATAAACGGCATTAATGAGGCCTGTCATTCCCGAATGATAAAACGTCGAATCTCCGATCACCGCTGCGGATACGATATCGCGGCCTGCGAGCCTGGCGGCCTTTTTAAAACCGGTTTCGCCTCCGACGCTGGCCCCCATGCAAACTGTTGTATCCATGGCGTTATACGGCGGAAGGGCCCCGAGAGTATAACAACCGATATCTCCCAGCACCGTCGCTTTCAATTCGGAAAGCACTTCGAACACAGGTATGTGCCCGCAGCCCTTGCACATCACCGGGGGCCTCGCCGCTAATTTCAAGCCGTATTCATCAGGGATCCGCACACCTTTCATATTAAAGGCCCTTTTTATCGTTTCAGTGAACAATTCTCCGGCCGATGGTATTATCTCTTTCCCTGTTACTTTTATTCCGCAGGCCCTGATCTCTTCCTCGATGACCGGATCGAGTTCTTCTACAACGTATAGTTTTTTAACCGATGAGGCGAATTCCCTGATTTTATCGAGTGGAAGGGGATACATGGAGATTTTCATCACGCTTGCTTCAGGCAGCGCCTCTTTAACGTAATGATAGATAAGTCCATGGGTAATTATTCCGATATCCCTGTTTAAAAATTCAATTCTGTTGCCTTCATAGCTCTCTGAAAATTTTCTCAGCATGGAGTATTTTTCAAGGAGTACACGATGCCTTGGAATTGCATTGGCGGGAACCATGACATATTTGGATATATCCTTAGCATAACTTAGCGAGGGCTTTTTTCTCATGGCCCGGGAAAGCCCGACCAATCCCTTCGTATGAGACACCCTGGTTACGGGCCTCAGTATCGCGAGAGTGTCGAATTTTCCGGATACCTCGAAAGCCGTTTTAAGCATATCTTTGGCTTCCTGGCTGTCGGAAGGATCGAAAAGGGGAATTTTCGCAAATTTCGCATAATTCCTCGTATCCTGCTCGTTTTGCGAAGAATGCATACCGGGATCATCGGCGACAACAGCTACCAGACCTGCGTTTACGCCTGTATAAGCCGCTGTCATCATCGGATCAGCCGCAACATTCAGTCCGACATGCTTCATCGTTACAAGGCTCTTCAAACCGGCGATCGAGGATCCAAGGGTAATTTCCATTGCAACTTTTTCATTTGTACTCCATTCGGCGTCAATTTCCGGATATTTTTCCATAATGGTTTCTATTATCTCGGAACTCGGAGTACCCGGATATCCGGCCGCCACCCAAACCCCGGCCTCGTAAGCCCCCCTTGCTATTGCCTCGTTTCCTGATAATAATTCCTTCATTTTCCGTGCCTTATTGCTGATTGGATGATTAATAATTGTCAGATATTATAATTGTTTATAATCAAAATATCAAACTTACTTAGTTGACAAGAAACCTCATTAGTAATTAGTATATTATTGATAAAAATAAAAATAGCGGCTTTACCGGCGGAAAAAAGTGATTAAAGTATTACCTTTATTGATCATTCCCGTTTTAACTTTTTTAATGTCCTGCTCGCTGCAATCCAGCGACTCAAGCGAAGGTATAATCTGGCAAAAGGACCTTAAGTCCCCACCGTCTGCCGGAATTGAGATCCATGCCGATAACCTGTATTTTGCCGATGAATCGGGAACCATTTATTCCTGCTGGATCGATACCGGCTTTATAAACTGGAAAAGACGGATGATTGATGAAAAGATCAAAATGATCTTTATAACCGATTCTGGTCTTGGCGTAATTTCACAGAAAATCGGGGGAGGGCCGCGGCCTTCCATCTTCCGCATATTTACCTTTGAAAAGGGTATTGCCGTATTTGAAACCAATTTACAGGCTAACATAAGGGATTCTTATGATTCGGACAATGCTGATGTAATCGCACATTCGCCGTCCTGTGCGGTCCTGATAAGCAGAACAGGAAAGAATATAAAGATCTGTGATCTTTCAAGTTACACAAAAGACATTGTAGCTTTCGCCAGTTGGGGGGGAAGTTACTATGCCATTGACGGAGATTCCAGGATTCTAAGATTTAATCCCTCGATGCGCCAGACAGGATCTTACGTTTTTAAAGGAATTTTTAGCGGCGATGCGGTATATGATAACGGAAGGATTTATATTTCAACCGATTCAGGGGTTAAAATTTTAAACACTGTCACATGGTCCCCTGAAAGCGCTGAAAACGATATTACCGGTTTGTCAAAGCCGGTGCTTTTTGACGGGATGTCCGCAGGTCTTGTAAAAAAAACAGCCGGTCCCTCACAGAGGTATTTTCTTTTTTCCAACCAGTCTTTCAAAACACCCCCCGGCAGTAATTCTTATTCCCCGATAATATACTCGGATACACTCGGGGTAGCCGCTTTTATCGACCAGAAAGGTTACCTGAATATTGTCGACAGCAGGACGGGTTACTTTGTCTATTCGAAATTTATAGGAAATATAAACAGGCCTTTTCTCAAGGTTTCCAAAGATTACCGTTCAAAATCCGTTTTCGTACCCTTGTCCAGCCCGGCGAAGATTTTCTGTTATTCCCTTAAATTTGCATCGTCCCAGAAAATGCCCCGCTGAATAATTCTATTTTATTCCTGCCCGTATTCTTCGCCATATACAAAGCCTTGTCAGCCAATTCGATCAAGTGATCCGTAATGATCTTTTTTAACCCGTTAACCCGGTCCCAATCGGTATTCTTTTTATCGTCTATTTCAAAAACATCTCTGAGATTGTCTATGCCCAGCTTATCCAGTATAGACTTCTCATTGTCGATAAGCGATGATACTCCGAAACTTGCCGTAATACTTGATTTTATTTCTTTAGTCTTCAGTTTCAATCCCAGGATCGAATGCCTTATCTTTTCAGCGACGAGTCCGGCTTCTCTTATAGACGTTTCAGGAAGCACTATCAAAAATTCATCACCGCCGAAACGCCCGGCCCTGTCATAATTCCTTATTGTGTTTTTTATTGATTTCCCGACGTTTACAACAATGTCATCGCCGGCGAGATGGCCATACATGTCGTTGAACGACTTGAAATTATCAATATCCATCATTATAATCGAAAGGGGGCGGTAAGCCCTCATCATAATATGATCGTTTAAAAACCCCGTAATCGAAAGTTTATTCGCAAGGCCGGATAATTCATCGATAGACGACTTCATGAGAAGCTGTTTAAATTCCATTTGTTTCATCAAAAAATACTCTACGTTAACCATAAGTTCCTTTTCTTCTATTGGTTTATGGAGATAAACAATGGCACCCTTTTCCTTCCCCTTCATAATAAGGTTTTTATCCACTACCGCGGAAAGGAAGATGATGGGTGTGTGCTTGAATTCAGGGTTATTGATCAAACGTTCCTGCATTTCGTCTCCCCGCATCTTAGGCATGTTATAATCGCAGATGATAAGATCGGGCTTGTACCGGTAAATAGCCTCCAGGCCGTCAGTCCCGTCATACGCCTGGATAAAATTACAGTAGCCCCAATTAGATAGATACGATTTAAGGATGTCATGTATCTGAACATTATCATCGACGATGAGGATGTTGGCCTTAAAAGGGTCAAATTCATTTTCAAGGTTAGGGTCTTTTATCGACGCATGAAAAGTATTAAGCCCGGTTTTGTCTTCTATGCTTCCCTGGACAGCCTGCCTGTAATAATCTTTGCTGTCGCCGAATAAAAGATCCGGTTCGCTGTCGAAAACTACCTTTTCATCCGAATAATCGAAAATATCCCTGCCTTTTTTCAGTTCAATGATAAATTTGGAACCCTTCCCTATTCCTTCCGATTCGGCCCTTAAAGTGCCTTTTAAAAGCGAAACAAGCTGGCGGGCAAAAGAGAGGCCAATGCCTGTCCCCTTGTTTTTACCCCGCCCGCTGCTTTTGATCTGCTCAAACCTTCCGAAAATAAATTCAAGTTTGTCAGGGGGTATCCCTATGCCGTTATCCTCTATTATCAGGCATACCGATTGAGGGCTGTCATGCAAAATAATTTTAATTAAGCCCATACCGGGCTCTACAAATTTTATGGCATTCGAGATAATATTATGCAATATCTCGTCCAGTTTCTCTATGTCGGAAAAAAATTCTTCAACTTCATTTTCCGGGAGATCCTTAATAATTCGTATCCCGGAAGAAGAAGCCGCCGACCTGTAGAAATCAATAATGCCGTTCAGATATGAACACAGCGGGATTTTCCTGACATGCACTTTCATACCGCTTGCGTCTATCCTTGCAATATCAAGAAGCTGGTCGATGGAATGTTTGAGAGTTATAGAAGCGTTATAAATAGTTTTAAAACGTTCAGAAGTCACTTCCGCATTAAGGTCCCCGGGATATTTTTGCGAAAGGTCCGCAAGATTTAAAACAACCGTGAGGGGGTTCCTGAAATCATGTGTCACATTTGTAATAAAATCATTTTTCAGATTATCCAGTTGTGATAATTTTCTATTGGATTGTTCGAGTTCCTCCGTCTTTCTTCGAATTATTTTCAAATTTTCCGCTATTTCATCCCTGGCCGTTCTCAAATTATCAAGAGTTATTGAACCGTAAAGGGCGCTGGACAATTGGATTGAAAAACTGTAATAAATTCTTTCGTCCGACTGGTTCGGTTCAAAAAATATAAACCCGAGAAGTTTGCTCCTAATATGGAGGATATGAAAATAATAGACATGCCTGGATTGATCCGGAAATAATACCCTGTTGAATTTTTTCGGCAATTTGTCAAGAAGGTAAGATTTACCGTTCCTTAAGCTGTAAGTCATTCCCTTTTTTTTAAGATTTATATCATTGATCGAATGCAGATTGAAAAAGAGGAGATAATTCATAACCCCGGTCTTCAGCATATTCTCGTAGAGGACACGGTTGATTTTCCTAATATCATAGGTCGTGACGATATTCTGGCTTGTATCCTGGATCAAGTCGGAAGAACCGCGTTTTAATGCTTCGTTATAAACCAGGGCGAACTCGGTTTTCTGCTGGAGGAGCAGGAGCACTTTTAATACCATTTTTTCAGCTTTTGAAACCTGTTTCGGGTCGGTGAAATTCGCAGAGACAAAAGAATAGAACCAGAAGATCTCCTTTTGTATGTCATGAATCACATTGATGGCGCGTACGTGAATGTAAAAGTCATTGTTTTCAAGAGTTTTATTTATATAATCGCCAAGGCATTCAAGATAGATTCCATCCTCCAGATTCAAAATCTCGAGCAGTTCTTCACCGTTAAGGACCTGCGGACCTTCGTGTTTTATTTTTCGATACCTGTCCAGTAGCCTGTCGGAATCGGCAGATACGCCTATAAGTTTCGCACCGGCCTGTAAAACATTCAATTCGTCAAGGGTTTTACATCCGCATGAATTACGGAAGTATATCTTCGCAGGAACGACAGTCGCCATACCTGTATCGACGCCATCAATAATATCGGTGATTTTTTTACAACCGGCATAGCCGATCTCGAAAAACGGGAAATATACAGCGGTTATGGGAGACTTGGCGTATTTCGCCCTGTCGTCATCCTCCCAGCTCACGATGGCTACATCGCCCGGTACCTTGTAACCTCTGGCTATCAGATTATCCATTATATATGCGGCCTCATGGGTATACATAGAAATTAATGCGTCTACCGGGGCCTTTCTTTCATCGAAGAGCAAATTTACGATCTTTTTAGCCCTATTAAATGTATAGTAGTCTTTTTCCACATAACAATCCTCGCTTTTGACAACAAGTTCGGGCTTAAAAATCCCCCTCTCCTTCATGAAATTTTCATAGCAGATATATCTTTCGTCCGATGTAATAGGCTGGATGAAAACTATATTTCTGTAGTTATGGTAGTCATAAAGATGCGCGAGAAGTTCCGTCAGATGTTTGTCGGCGTTTATAATTACAGACGGGACGTTTTCGATTCTTCTTCCCAGGCTTACAACAGGCATTTTTTTTATTGACTGTATCCGTTTTAAAAAAGAACGCTCATTTTTAACCACACGCAGGGTCCAGCCGAGGAACATCAGACCGTCGAGCTCGACTCTCTCGAGGATGCTATAGATATATTCCATCTGGTGTTTATATGTCCTGTCCCGCTGTTCATGTTCCATAGTGAAAAATAAAAGGTTAATATCCTTTTCCCTGGCCGCTTTAATAACCCCTTCCAGCATCTGAATCTGAAAGTTTTCAAAACTCGCTTCGGCAAGATAACCGAGCGTTAATCTGTCATTTTTCATTTTCCGGACACCCCGATCTGTAAAAAAGATACTTAATTATATTTTGATCATATTATAATAAACACTACTGCGCATTGCAAATAAAGCGGAATGGCAGTTATGTTAAAAAATATTTTGATTTTCCCTTGACTTATCATCATATAATCACTATATTCGGATATATCAATATTACGATGTATAGGAGGGAAAAATGATTTTAACGAATTTAATTATAAGTTCGATTTTTGCTTTTGAACTCGAGGGGTCCTCTTCCCGGCTTTTGCAGAATGATGTTTTTTTAGAACAACGGACGGCTCCCGGAAAAATGCTTTTTTTTAGCGATGAGGATATCTCGAAAACCCTCGATTATGTTCAAGCCTTCAATCTAGTTTACCAGGATATTTATGTATATACCAAACCGGCTCTATATAAAGAATACTCGGTCGACGGTCAGAACTATACCGCAGGCGAACTCAATCCCGTAGCAAATATGTTCTTTAAAAACAACCTCTGGGATCTAGCTTTCGTTTCAGCCGGCATTTTCAATTATTTCATGTTCAACAGCGAATACATCTCCACCGCTTATTCAATAGCTCTCGATATCCTTGAAATATGGGCGATTTCCACCTGGCAGTCTACAACTACCCGCCAGATAAGTGTCAACGCAATTATTTACGAAAAGACGTTTTAGTCTCAATCGAGAGTCGGTCGATAGAGAATAGACAATTGACCGGTAACTGTCGACCACCGGATGTTTTGCTACAATTTTTTGATTAAAAATTTTTTATGTTCCATAATATGTTACAGATTTAAGATATAGCGGAGGTTGAATACGGTACCCGATCAAATACCTGATTTTGAATTAGCTCCCTCGGATGTCCTTGAGTTTTCGGTCCAGTTCGAGGAAAGAAGCAAAACTTTTTACGATAATTTGTCAAAATTGATGAAAGACCAGGAAATAAAGGAGTTATTTTACTTATTGTCCGGCGAGGAGGCGAAGCATATAGACATCTTCAAGAAAATGCTTTCCGATCCGGAAAATAAAGCCAATTTGATAAAATCTCTTCCCGACCACATAGAATATCTCCATAATTTTCTAAATATGACCATATTTTCAAAAGACACCCTTTCATTAAAACTGCAGAGGGTGAGGGATATCGAAACATGCTTCGAATTCTCAATGGGCATGGAACTTGACCAGATACTTTTTTATAATGAGATAAGGAATTTCCTTTCAGACAAGCATAAAGGCATTATTGACTCGGTGATCGAGGAAGAGAGAAAACATTTCGTAAAGATAATGCAGATCAAGCAGCAAAAGGGATACTGAATATTCAACCGTCAAGCAATTTTAGAGACAGTTCAAGGGCTTTCTCCATACTTTTCCCATCAGCAACGCCTTTTCCGGCAATATCGAACGCTGTGCCATGGTCCGGCGAGGTCCTTATCAAAGGGAGGCCGAGAGTCACGTTGACGCCGTCGTCAAAATGCAGAAGCTTGAACGGGGCAAGGCCCTGGTCATGATACATCGCTGCGACGCAATCGAATTCTTTTCTGAAGGCCCTGTAAAAAGCGGTGTCCGCGGGAATCGGACCCTCTACACAAAGACCCGCGTCGCGATATTCATTGACAACCGGACTGATAACTTCCATGTCCTCAGAACCCAGAAGACCGTTTTCCCCGGCATGCGGGTTGAGGCCGCAAACGGCGATCCTGTAAGATTTCCCCTCGTATTTCTTCCCGAATAAAAGAGCGTTATCCAGTGCAGTCCTCACCGAATCGCCGGTAATTTGTCCGGGAACATTCTTCAGGCTTATATGAATTGTAGCCAGGATTACTTTAAGATCATCAGAAAAAAACATCATGCTGACCCGCTTGACCCCGAATTCCCGCGCCAGAAAAGTAGTATGATCCGTGAATTCCGGGTGGCCCGATCTTACAATAAGGTCCTTCGATATCGGTGCAGTTACAATAGCCCCTGCATCGCCATCTTTTACCATCATGACTGCCCTTTTTAAAAAAAGCCAGGACATAGCGCCTGACTGGACATCCTTAATCCCGGGACTGAAAAGAAAAGAAAGGCCTTCGGGAGGGTCTATCCGGACAAAAGGGATATCCTTTAAGCCCTTAAAATAGCGTGTATATGAAAAATTGTCGCCTACCAGTATAAAACGCCGTCGTTTATCCGGTGGAAAATTTTGTAACGATTTTGCACATATTTCAGGCCCGATGCCGTTCGGGTTACCGAACGTTACAGCGATCTTGTCATTTTTCATTATATATTTTAACTATTGTTTCCTTGGCCGGAGAGTTGAGATTGTTGGATATCAGGCATCTTCCTTCGAGTACAACCCCATTCTGAATGATAAGTTCCGGTGTTTTGATGTCGCCGAGGACACGCGCTGTCGGCATAAGCATTACACGCGTGTTCGCCTTTATGTTGCCGATCACGACCCCTTCGATAACGATGGAAGACGCTTCCAGGTCAGCTTTCACTCTTCCTACTGGGCCTATAAAAATTTGATCGACTTTGAGTACCGAACCTTCGAATTTTCCATTGATCTGGATAGTTCCATTGATTAAAAATTTTCCTTCAAAATACGACTTTTCACCAATTATGCTGTTTGTAAATTCACTTTTTAGCGCCACTTCAAATCTCCTGTCTGGAATAATGGGGAAGATTATTCTTCGATTTTACGAAGGTCCGGAAATTTAATATAACTGATGAATTCATGGGTAAATTCCAGGAGGTCGACAAGAGCGTCCTTCGCTTTCAGGCCCTCTATCATTGAATTTACCCCTTTTATTTCCACAATTTTTTCCGGCTCCATGAAAACCTTTTCCCCTTCCTTTTCACAGCGAAAAATATCCTCGATAAAATCCTGGATTGCAAAGAGAAAAATGCCAGTTTTCATTATTATATCCCTATATCCCTTATTTTGCACCTTTATCAGCCTTTCTTTATATTCATTGTTCTTAACGGATTCAGCGGCTACTATCTGTTCAAGAACATTCCCGTAATCTTGAAGGATCCGGATGATCTGATTGTAATGGTTAAAAAAGCTGTCTCTCTGGTAGGCATGCCCGTAATCGAGTTTCAGGTTCTGCTCGCTTAAAAGTCCCATATACTCGGTTCCGAAATAATTCAAAAAAGCCCAGATAGTGTTAATATCCTGGCTTTTAGAATAGTCGTTCAATTTTACAATGGGAATGTTTCTCAAAATTTTGTATTTTGTCATATCCTGGATCTGAGAGTTTTCCAAATAATCCCTCAATTCATCAAAAGTAATATGATATTTCGCCATTTCATCCTCGGCGAATTTACCGGTCTGCAGTTTCTTGATATCTTTTTCGATTTCATTTACTGATTTTAAAACGTTTTCCTTTTTTTTCCGGTCTGCAGAACTTGAATATATCACCTCGAATTTTCTCTGTGTCTGGACCAGCCTGTCGGCAATATAATCTCTGGCCTTTACAATCAGGGCAGCGTTTGTCATCCCTCCCCCTCCCCCGGCCAAATTTAGCATTACCCGTTATTTTAAACCTAAACGGATAAAATATCCATGTTTTTCCGATCTACACGTTCCTCGACCTGGAAACACCCTTTATTTTTTCTTCCATCTCTTTAGCTTTCTCATATGGAGTAATCTTGATCAGCCCTCCCTCCCTGTAAAAAGTAACAAACTTATATTCTGATTTTATTACAAGAGCTTCGTTCCTTATCTTGATCCTTACCCCCGGATAAACCGTTTTCGAACCCGAAATCCTGGCGTCTTTGGCGATACCCTCAAGATAATCGGCTAACTGTTTGACCCTGTCATCGATGCCTGATAATTCCTGCTTCATCTGGTTGTTTTTAACGGTAAGCTGATTGAACAGTTCCTGTTTTTCCGGCGGCAGAGGTCCGGTCGAAAGCATCATAGTCAGATTATTCAGCTGGAGGCTTATTTCCGGTAATTCTTTCTGGATAATTTCCTTCCTTTTATGCATATCTTCTATCTTGTTTTCCCCTTCAATGTCTATTCCCGCCTCAAGGACCGTTTCGGTATAAGCTTCCGCTCCAAGGAATTTCGCATTGATCTCAAAAAAGGCGGTTACCTTGCCTCCGGCGATCTGGGAGCGCTTGCCGCCGGCGCAGATGACTTTTTTCTTGCAGTAAATATTCGAATGCAGTATCGTTTCAGTCACGACCACATAACCTTCCGCCCTTACATTAGCCCGTTCGATGAATTTCGCATAAAGGTCCCCTGCGCAGACTATCTTGGCGACATCCTTTCCCTGGACGCCCTGGCGTACGACAATATTTCCTTCTGCCACCACATCCGCTTTGCCGATGTTACCCTTTATCTCGACATTCGCTCCCGAATAAACCTTGAATGTATCGTTAACATTTCCGTATATTATGACATTACCGGGAAAGTTAATATCGCCCGAAGTGAGGTCTACATCCCCGTTAATCTCCAGAATGGGCTCTACCTGTACCTTGTTGTTCTTGAATATTACCTGGCCGTTTATATCCGAAATGATCTGAAATCCATCGGGTGAAAGATGGGTGTTCGGACCCGAAGACATTTTAATGTCTTTTCCGTCCCTTGCCGGAATGATCCTTCCGGTAATGGTTTTTCCGGCCCTTCCCTTTTCCGGAGGTAATCTTGAAGCCAGGACCTGGCCTACGACTACGCTCTGAACATTATCCAGTTTATGGAAATCGACATTGCCGTCGTCCGAAACTTCAAATTTGACCGCTTCATTATCGATCTTGAAATTATATTTTATCTGAGAATCCCTGCCTTCTACCGGCATTTCGCCCTCAGCTACGATTACAGGCATATTGTACAGCTCGTTTTCAACGGCGTTTACTATAGCGTCTTTTTTTATCCCTACCTGAACGTTCTTCGATCTGAGGGAGGATATGACCTCGTCTACATCTACAATTCTCCCGAATTTTTCCGGTTTGGTCATGGTCAGATAGGCCTTCATCTCATCCGGGGATATCTGGAGCTGGAAATGACTATCGAATTGAGAGGGGGTATAATCGCCTATCCTTACAGGTTTCTTTTTCGGGTGATCGGCTTCCCTCTTTACTGCATCCTCGTCATATTTCGTTATTTCATGATTCTGTAAATATCTGATAATTTCAGTTAATTCAACCTTCTTTCCCTTCCCCAGAGGGGCGTCAATTTCAAGGAAGATACCCTGGTTTGTAATCCTGACCTTAAAGCAACCGTCGCGATTTTTCTGTAATTCCTCTTCCCGCATCTCCTCTTTGAAGGTCTCATAAGCAAGAGGTTCCATACTTTTTTCCCTCTCGGCAATATAAACAAGGTACTTGTCGGGTTTCCTTCCCAAACCCATCATCCCGCCGGTCCCTCTCTCAAGAACCTGGTATTGAAGATTGACTAAATTTTCATTCAAAGCCTTCGCGGCGCTTTTTAAGGCTTCTTCCGCAGAATACGCGTAAACCTCGATTTCCCGTTCCTGATATGATTCTTCCGATGCTTTGGAAATCCCTTCCTTTTCCTGGTCTTCTCCCAGTAAATCTTTCAACCTATCCATATATTACCTGCCCTTATTTGGGGTTCCTCCTCATAAAAGCGGGGGGTATGTTGATCTCCGACCTGTACTTAGCTACAGTCCTTCTGGATAATTGCAATCCCTTTTTTTTGAATATCTGAACTATCCTGTCGTCACTCAAGGGATCGTCCTTGTCTTCAGCCTCGATGAAAGTCTTTAATATCTCCTTCACGCTTTTTGAGGAAGTTTCCTGGTTTCCTACATTGGATGAAAAAAAACTTTTCAGAGCGATCATCCCTTTGTTCGTCTGAATATACTTATCGCGCACTACCCTGCTGACGGTTGATTCATGTATATCTAATTCATCGGCAATATCCTTTAATTTTAAAGGAATTTGGTATTGATACCCTTTTAAAAAATAATCTTTCTGCTTTTCCATTATTTTTAAAATTACCTTGAAAATAATCTCTTTGCGCGACCGGAGATTTTCAATAAGCATCTTGGCGCTGTCTATGTTTTCCCTTAAAAAGCTCTTTTCATCCTTGGAAAGCGATATCCTCCTGCCCTTGAATTCCTCGCTGGTGTACAGGTCTATATACTGTTTATTAAGCCTGATCTCCGGTATGTAATCATCATTCAGAACGAGATGTATGCCGTTCTTATCGATGTTCACATATGCGTCAGGAACAATGTACTGGGAAAAACCGCTTGAAAAACCTGCGGCGGGGACCATATTGAGCTTGCTGATATTTGCGATCGTTTCCTCTATTACATCGAAGGAAACCCCAAGTTCTTTAGATAATTTTGTAAACAATTTCTTTTCAAGAAGATCCTTGTATTCATGGAGAATCCTGTATTCGAGGCTTTTTACCCCGAATTTTTCCATAGCCTGGAACTCCAGGTATTCCCTGGAATCGAAACAAGCGACGCCGATGGGATCGATATGCATAATTATATTTCTGACCCTTTCAAAATCCTCAGGTTTGATCTTTCCATTATCTAAGAATTCCTCAAGTGGAATAGGCCTCATCATTCCCTTATTGTCAGCTTTTTGAAGGAGCCCGTTGTCATTAACGCTTGATAAGATTATTCCTGCTATGTTTTTTTCCTCATCGTTCAGAGAAAGTTCGTTTACCTGTTCCATCATGTATTTATAAAGGCTTTCGTCGAAAACCGATAAATTTTCAAGGTAAGCCTGGCTGTCAAAACCGGAATTTTTTGAACGGACCCTGCTCCTGTTGTAATCCGGTTTTTTCTTTTCAAGTTTTATTACGGGGTTGAGTTTCGCTTCCTCTTCAAGTTTTTCCTTGAGCTCCATACCAGGCATCATCACCAGTCCGAGGGTCTGTATCATTACGGGTGAAATGATCTGACGCTGCTCCTGGTTGATTTCCATCCTCATATTTATAAGGTTATCTCCTCTGCCGTTATTAAGGCTGTTCTAATAACTCAAGAATATTGCCCTTCCAGGACAAGCCCTTTACACAAACAGCTTAGTGTAAAACCTGTTATATTTGCCCTAGAAATTCATTCCATTCATTTTTAAACCATTCGAAGAAAATGTCAAGGGTTCGACAGTCGACATCGGTAGTCAACAATCGAATGTCAATAGTATAATCAATACTCAATAGGTGAAAACATGACTGTAGACTGCCGACTAATGACTCCTGACCGGCTTTCGACTGCCGACCCCTGACTGTCGACTCGTTAATAGACATTTTTTTTATAAAAATATATAATAAATATCGTTTTGTTTCGGGGGATTGAATGAAAGTGCTCGTTATCAATTGCGGCAGTTCGTCGCTTAAATACCAGCTTATAGCTACTGAAAATGAATTCGTCATAACAAAGGGAATTATTGAAAAGATCGGCTGCGGGCCTGAGTACACTTATACTTCGAAGCAGGGAGAAAAGATCAGAAAGACAGTCATTGCAGAAAACCATACCGAGGCTGTGCGCGTCGTAATCGATAATCTTATAAGCCCGGAAAACGGTTTCATATCTTCCCTGAACGATATCGAAGCAATCGGCCACAGGGTTGTCCATGGAGGAGAGGAATTTTATTCGTCAGTCCTTATCACGGACCAGGTCCTGGAATCCGTTGAAAAATTCTCCGAACTGGCTCCTCTGCACAATCCCCCGAACATTCAAGGCATCCTTTCCTGCATGGAGGTCCTTCCTGGAACAAGGCAGGTCGCGGTCTTCGATACCGCGTTTCACCAGACAATGCCTGAAAGCTCTTATATTTATCCGCTTCCCTACGAATATTATGAAAAATACAGGATCAGGCGTTACGGCTTTCATGGAACATCGCACTCCTACACTTCGAAAAAAGCCGCGCTTTTCATGGGCATACCGCTGGAAAAATTCAACTGTATAACCTGCCATCTGGGTAACGGATCAAGCGTTACAGCGATCAGGAACGGTAAATCCGTTGATACATCGATGGGTTATACCCCTCTCGAAGGACTTCCCATGGGGACACGGTCCGGGTCTATCGATCCGGCAATAGCTTTTACCCTGATGCAGAGGGAAAATCTCTCAGCCATGCAGATCAATGATATCTACAACCGTAAAAGCGGGCTTTTAGGCATATCCGGGGTTTCGAATGACCTTCGGGATATTAACGAAGCCGCTTCGAAAGGGAACAAGCGGGCTGCTTTAGCCAAGGATATTCTCGTTAAAGGAATACGGAAATATATAGGCAGTTATATGGTTGAACTTGGAAGGGTGGACGCTATAATATTCACTGCCGGGATAGGTGAAAACGAGGGTTACATAAGGGAACAATGCATGGAAAACCTCGAAGAATTCGGCATTAAGCTCGATAAGAGCCTTAACGATTCAATAAGGGCTAAACTAGCCTATATTAACACCCCGGATTCCAGGATAAAAATCCTCATAGTCCCGACAAACGAGGAACTTATGATAGCTATTGAAACCGAGTCGGTTCTAAGAAAATAAAGAAACGGTATTCCGCTAAGCCGCGCCAAGGCTGTAAACCCGGATTCGCAGGTAGATTTTCCATTACAATTTATTTTTTGATAATTCATTTATTCGCGTGTCTTGGCGGATAATCTCCGGTTGAGGTCTTAACATGAGTATACGGGATAACATAGACAGGGTCAGGGAAATCATCGAGAACAAAAAGAACAGCCTGGGCCTGCATTACGATATCTCCATCGTAGCTGTATCGAAAAACATGCCATCTTCATATATAATCGAAGCGGCGGCAGCCGGTATATCCCATATCGGGGAAAACCGCGTCCAGGAGGCCGAAAAAAAGTTCGCGCTTATCAAAGACCTTTCGATTACAAAACATATGGTGGGGCACCTGCAGGAAAATAAGGCCTTAAAGGCCGCGGTAATTTTCGACATGGTCCAGTCTATAGATAACCCTGACATAGCTGAAAAACTCGATAAAAAATGCGCCGGTCTTGGAAAAATCATGCCGGTCCTTATAGAGGTAAACACTTCCGGAGAAAAGTCTAAATTCGGCGTCAGACCGGAAGAAGCCGGAGATCTTGCAGCCGCAATTACCGGGCTCGGTTCGCTAAAGCTTTCAGGGCTTATGACAATAGGCCCCCTGGGCGATGACCCGGCCGAAACAAGAAAGTCGTTCAGGACCCTATATTCTTTAAGGGAAAGTCTTGCCGTTTCAATAAAGGCCACGGAACTCCCATTCCTTTCAATGGGTATGAGCGGCGATTTCGAGATAGCTATTGAAGAAGGCTCGAATATGCTAAGACTCGGCCGCGTCATTTTCGGAGATAGGGTATAGGAACCACAGATTACGCAGATGGCACAGATAACTTTATGGCTGGCAGGAAAAGGAACGGATTTGGTGGCGTTTTTCCGGATGGGAAATCGGTCATTTGAATGCTTGGAGTGTTATTATTTAATATGGATTTCACAGAAATTAATCCGTGAAATCTGTGAAATCAGTGGTTCCGATCCTTAATCAATCCTTCCGCCTGAGGATATTATAGTTTTCAAGCTCGACATCGTCTTCCCATGTCAGGGTGAACTCATCGCCGGCACGGACTCTTTCAATCGGTTTTCCATCCTTCTCAAAGAAATATTTCATTATAATTTTATCAGGAAACTGTTTTCCGATGATATCAAGAGGACCACCCTGATCGATGCGGTTCATGGCTTTAACAACGGCCTTTTTAGGCCCGCCCTTTCCAGGACTTTCCTTTTCAAGCACATGACCCAGGTATGTGAATTTTCTTATATATCCGCTGTCAGAAGTAGGGGCGAGGGCTTCGTTTTCATTAAAATAAAACCCGGTGGAATATTCCCTATGGCTCACATTCTCCAGCTCTGAGAGGACCCCGCGATCCGGGGTTTTGCCTTCTGCCATTGCGTCGATGCAGTGCCTGTAAACCCTGGTTACGTCAGAAACATAATAAATGCTCTTCATCCTTCCTTCGATTTTAAAAGCGTCAATACCAGCTTCCCTTAACCTGTCAAGGCGGGCCGAGAGGTTCAAATCGCGGGAACTTAAGATCGCCGTGCCTGCCGCCGCACTTTCCTCGACAGGTAATAGCGAGTTTTTTCTCGTAGATTCCACAAGAAAATACTGCCACCTGCAAGATTGCGAGCAGTCCCCCAGATTGGCGTCGCGGGTTTTCTCTTTTTTCATGGAGGAAGGCTTTTCACCCGGTTTATAAATAGACCGGTTTGTAAGATAATTGGAAACCAGGCACCGGCCGGAATAGGAAATGCACATCGCCCCATGGACGAACGCCTCGAGCTCGATACCAACGCTATCCCTTATTCTTTTTATCTCCCCGATCCCGAGTTCCCTCGCGAGAATAATTCTCTTTACGCCCAGTCTTTCATAAAAAAGAGCGCTTTCACTATTCGTCGTATTTGCCTGAGTGCTGATATGAACCGGAATTTCAGAGTATTTGTCCCTTACGTATGAGACCGCTCCAATATCTGATATGACTAACCCGTCGAGGGCTACATCCCGGATTTCCGATAAAAATTCTTTGAACTGCCTCATCTGGGCGTCGTGAAAAAATATATTCGCTGCCAGGTATATCTTTTTACCGATCGAGTGAGCGTATTTGACGCCGGTGCTTAATTCTTCAGGCGTGAAATTTGCAGCCCCTTCACGGAGTGAAAATGATTTTGCGCCGAGGTATGCGGCGTCCGCACCGTATTCAAAAGCGAATTTGAGCTTTTCAGGACTCCCGGCAGGAGAAACTAGTTCGATGGGTTTCATATAAGTAATTATACCATATTTTCAATATTTACGTGCAAATTTATTCTATTTTTGCTTTTAAAAGGCGAATCCGATATCAAGACCTGATGTGAACAGCATGCTCTCCTGGAAAGCGCCGCACGAGTTTGAAGAGCCCGTCTGAACCAGACCGCCTGCCGTTATTACATAGAGAAATCCCCCCTTGAGGCAGAGAAAAATATTTTCCGTAAAATATATCGACAAGTCGATTCGTGCGATCCCGCATAGGCCCGCACTGTAACCCTTGAATTGTAAACTCCTGAGTAAGTGATCATCGGTGTCTGAACAGTAAACAGGGGAAATACCGGCTCCCTATCTCGTAAAGGGTAAACCCGTACATCCATTCCCCGCCGGTCTCTATATTAAACGAATTTATGTTTTCGTCATCCGAGCTGAATCCGGCTGCCGGGGAAGCAGCAAACAGAGTGATTATTAATAATACTGAAAATAACAGCAATTTCATTGATCATTCCTGCAGCTTCATTGGTAAGCTGTTATTTTATAACTAACAAAGCAAATAATCAAATAAGATTGTCAAGTTCGATATATCAAAATTGATAAAACCAGGGTCCAGGTCTTAAATTGATTTTAACCAATTCTTTTACCCGCATCAATTAGCATGTTATTCACATTGGCATATAATTTGCTAATATAAATTATAATCAAAGGAGGCTTTTATGAAGAAAATATTTATTTTAATAGGGCTGATAACTGCTGCCGCAGCGGCCTATGCGGATGAAGAGGTTACAAATTATTCTTCTTTCCAACCTTCAACGGTTTTCGACACGAGTACGGTATTAGGCTTCTACGGCAGCCCGATTTTGCAGGGTTCATATATAGGCGGAAATTACTATTACGGGGGGGGCGTCGAGGGAGGCTTGATAATTAACCACTGGCTTGTAATCGGTATCGAAGGAAAAGGATTTGCAAAGCCTATCGTATCGCCGTCAGGTAATGATATCGTATACGGCTGGGGAGGGCTTATGCTGGGTTTTATTGTTATGCCCGAAGAATTAGTCCATCCTTATATAAAAGCCGTGATCGGGGGCGGGAGCATCGCCGAGTTTTCGGGAAACTGGTATAATCAGGGTAATTATTCGGGATCCAGCGAAACTAATTTGCTTCAATCGGCAAATTTCTTTTCAATGGAAGGCGAACTTGGCATAGAGATCAATGTAATCAAATGGATGAGAATCGATATATACGGCGGTTATCATTACATCTACGGGCCTTTGGCCTTCGACGGCTTGACCGATAAAGACTTCATAAGTTATGACGTGGGTGTGAAATTCGAATTCGGAAGATTCTAGGAATCAACTGCAGAGGAAATATATGAAATTACACGTTGACATAATGAAACAGAGGATTTTTGAGGAAAAATTCAACTGTCATTTCTTCCAGCTATTCGGTAACAATAATAAAAATTATATAGATAAGAACGGCTCCTATCCTGCGGCGCCGATTCAGCAGACACAATATGCTGACGGCGCCGGCAGAAGCCGGTTATAACCAAAGCCTACCGCATTTCAGGCCGGTATGCCTAGGTTTGTTTCTTTGCAGGCGTCTGTTATAACACCGGTTTCTCCGGTTATCGCTCTTTTCCATTCGGCTAATTTATTTATCAAGCGGCAGCTTATCATGTTGTAAGGGCTTGCTATATCTTTTATGATACCTTCCGCGTCCTCTTTTCTGTTCGACCTGACAAGGTCGATGATTTCTTTAACTTTCAAATGGAATTCCGAATGCATATTTTTAACTTGTTTATAGAATTCATTTGATTTATCTTCTTCGCTCAATGTATCGCCGTAAAGCCATTTCCCGAATTTGCAATTGTTATCGGTGCCCGCCTTCTCAGGATCTATATCTGAATCCTTGCCGTTTATCAGGTCCCTGAGCCTCTGCTTCCAGGAGCCATGGGCAATTATCGCGGCATTTATTTCATCCTTGTTTACCATAAAACACCCCCATGATCTTAATTATTTAATATATTTAATATATATATTTAATATTAATATATTTTCCCATTTAATCAATACTCCATGATTTTCGTAAATTTGACATCGTTTTTTCAAGATTCTATAATTACCGGTATGGCAGTCAATCATGCATGAATATCCGGTCACTCAAAGGATCGTTAAAATCGCTGAAGAAGCCGCAAGGAACAACAGTGCCCGCAGAATAAAACGGATCAATCTTGTCGTAGGCGAGCTTTCCGGTTTTATCGGCGGCTCCATCCGCATGTATTTCGAAGTTCTCTCCAGGGGAAGCATAGCCGAGGGCGCTGAAATAACCATCAGAACCGTCAAGCCGGAACTTAAATGTTCTGTATGCGGTAAAGTTTTTGTGAAGGAAGACCGTTCATTCGAGTGCCCCGCCTGCGGAGGCGAAGCGATACTTACGGATAAGGGCAGGGAATTTTACGTTGAAAGCGTGGACATAGAAACCTGAAATAATTTATATAAAACATTGGAGTTGGCAATATGGCGGAACAGAAACTGCAGGTAATGGAAGATATATTATCCGAGAATGGTAAAATCGCCCTTTCGGTCAGGAAAAAATTATCGGAAAAGCATGTGCTCGCCGTTAATGTAATGGGCGCTCCCGGCGCCGGGAAAACGTCAGTCCTTAAAAAAATAATATCAAGAATGCCGGGCCGTTCCTCAGTCATCGAGGGGGACGTCGAATCGGATATCGACACCGTGGACCTTAAGAAATCAGGCATACAGGCTTTTCAGATCAACACTATGGGCGGGTGCCATCTTGACGCGCCTATGATCGAGGCCGCTTTAAACGATTTTGAAATTAGCGAAGGGGCTTACCTCTTCATAGAAAACATAGGAAACCTGATCTGCCCCGCCGAATTCGACATCGGGGAACATCTGAGAATGATAATATGTTCCGCAGCTGACGGCAGCGACAAGCCTTACAAGTACCCGCTCGCATTCGAGAGGGCCGACGCCGTAATCGTCAACAAGGACGACCTTCTCCCGTTCGTCGATTTCGATCGGGAATTCTTTTTAAAGGGCGTCAGGAATCTCAATAAAAACACCGGCGTCTTCTTCACTTCATGCAAAAAGGACACCGGGTTTGAAGGGATTTTAGAGTTGCTAATTGCTGAAAAAAAGCGTTTGGTTTAAGAGATAACTGGATCGGAACCACAGATTTCACAGAGATCACAGATTATAATTTTTATAAAAATCAGTGAAATCTCTCAGAATTTTATAGTAACATAAATAAAACAGCATTACGTTCATAAATTATTGCTTTTTAATGGAAATTGGATTTTCAAGATGAGATTTAAGAATTTGAAAAGCATTGTCATATTTATTTTGCCATTCTTTAACTTTTATTTTCTTGGCATTACCATCTTTGTCATTTTCTTCATGTTCAGTAATCCAATAATCGGTTAAAATATTGATTTTATCTTTTTTCAAACTCTTTTTTAATTTCATTATCTGTTCGAGATTTAAAAACATTGCAAGATCATTAATACATCCCCATACTTCATCTTTCATGTTTTGAGATTTTCTTTCTATTAAAAATACTTCAAACAAAAGTGGCAATTCCAACAAGTAACATTAAAAAGCCAATTAAGTGCTCACCATTTTTAAGAAAATCGATCATAACTTATCCCTCCTAATAAATTTATTTTATATTCTATGAATTATTTGAATAGCATTTAATATTCATTAATTTTTGAAAATATTTGGCAAATAGATAATTGTTAGCATAACTAATCACAATAAATATTAATTTAGTTAGGTATAATTTCCTAATAAGTTTTTAATTTTTCCTAAATTTATCAATCATTTCTTATAAGTGCATTTAAAAAAGAATTATATTTGCTTATAATTATGTATGGATTTCACAGATTATATCAGTGTAATCAATGTAATCTGTGGTTTCAACTCTTCAAATGTACCTTTTCATTAATTTCTGCAGTACGGCCATGTCGGGCTTCCTCCTGTAAAGAGGCTCACGGCTTTTTTTATAGACTTCAAGATTTTCCTCGAAAGGCTTTTTATCTTGATTCATATATAAAACTCCGAGGGGTTTAGGGTCCTCTTCGACCGCCCTCTTGAAAGCGGCGATCCTGTCCGCAGGATCGTAGGAATCCTCAAGATAGTATGTATGGGCCTTGAACCATTGGAATGTGTTTATCTTATTGAACGATACGCAGGGCTGGAAAATGTCGACAAGGGCCAGTCCCTTGAACTGTATGGCTTTTTTAATTATTTCCCTTGTTTTGTCAATATCGCCGGCAAAAGCCCTGGCAACGAAAGGAGCGTCCATGGAGATAGCCAGTGCGACAGGATTGACCGGCGACTCGAAAACCCCGAACACCTGCACCGGGGTATGCATCCCTATCTGCGATGTCGGCGAGGCCTGGCCCTTTGTCAGCCCATAAACCATATTGTCATGAACGATCAAAGTTATATCGGGATTGCGCCTCATAGCGTGTAATAAGTGGTTTCCCCCCTCGCCGTAAATATCCCCGTCGCCGCTTTCCGCAATGACGGTCAATTCAGGGTTAGAGGCTTTGATCGCTGTCGCCGGGGGAAGGGACCTTCCATGAAGCCCGTTAAAAAAATTCAGGTCGAGGTAGTGAGGCATCTTTGCCGCCTGTCCTATCCCCGAAACCATAACCGTTTTTCTCTTGTCGAGTCCGAGCTCGTTAAGAGCGCCTATCAGGGCCTTCCTGATGCCGAAATTACCGCAGCCAGGGCACCATGCTATATCCTCGACTTTGAGTTCGAAACTATCCCCGGTCATATCGCCCTCCTCATTTTAACAAACCGCTTATACGCACGGCCAGTTCTTCAGTAGAAAAAGGCAGGCCGTCGTATTTCAGGACCTTGTTTTTTATTTCCATGCCGGTCCTCTGCTTCAAAAGGCCGGCAAACTGACCGGTCTCGTTATTCTCAACGCATATTATATTGTCAGCCTTCTTCAGGTATTCCTCCGCACCGGCAGGGACAGGAAATACCTGGGGAAACCGCAAATAAGCGGTTTTCTTACTCGATAGAACTGCCAGCGCCTCGTTAATCATCGGATAGGTGGACCCCCAGCCTATTACCAGGTTCTCATAGTCTTCAGGCCCTGTCAATAGAGGCTGAATGTCCTCTTTTTCCAGAATAAAGCCCTTCGAGATCCTTTTATCTGTCATTTTCACCCTGATGTCTATGTTTTCTGTTATTAAGCCTTCCTCGTCATGTTCGTCGCTATCAACCCTGACAAGACCCTCGCCGAAACCCGGTATGCCCCGTGGTGAAAGAGAGCCTTTCTCCATTGAAAATCTCTTATATGAAGCGCCGGTTTTAATAAAGTAATTGGCAGGTTCTTTAGCCGGAATTTTAAATTCCCGGGTATTGTAATAAGAGTCGACAAAAAACTGATCGGCAAGGATGACCACAGGCACCTGGTACCTGTCCGAGATATAAAAAGCCCTTGCAGTCAGGCTGAAAGCCTCATCAAGGTTTCCCGGCGCATATACGGCCCTCGGGAAGGAGCCGTGGCCCGCGTAAACGGCAAGGTTAAGATCGCCCTGTTCCGTCCGGGTGGGTTGTCCGGTAGCCGGACCCGGCCTTTGAGCTAAAAGTATTACCGCCGGAGATTCTATCATACCGCAGAGGCTGAAGGCCTCTATCATAAGGGCAAACCCTCCGCCTGAAGTGGTGACCAGGGCTTTCGCACCGGCATACCATGCCCCCAGAGCCATATTCAGGGCCCCGACCTCGTCCTCTATCTGTTCAACTATTATACCAGCCTCTCTGGAATAATCGGCCATTGCCGTTAAAACACCCGTCGAAGGCGACATCGGATAAGCGCATACATAATTGCACCCTCCCGCCAGGGCCCCGAGAGCTATGGCTTCAGCCCCGCTCAAGACCATTTCAGATGAAACCTTCAGGTCTTTTTCGATTTTTACAGGCAGCTCCGATTTCAGGTAAAGAGACCCCATTTTATACCCCTTGAGGGAGGCCTCCTTGTTCCCCTTCCTGATCTCATCGCTTTTACCTGTGAATTGCCTTTCTATAATCCCGGTCATAATAAGGCTGTCTATTTCAAGAAGCCCGCACACGAATCCCGCAGCAGCGGAACTCGAGTAAATCGGGTTCCCGGCCTCGCGCGCTATACTATCGAAGGGGGCCCCTGTAATGACAAGAGTTTCAGGAGAAATCCTCTTTTTAACATGAGGGGCCGGTTCTTTCCCGAGGGCGATCAGAATGTCTATCCTGTCTATAAAAGCGCTGACCCTTTCCCTTGAAACCCTTATTTCGGTGGAGTTTGCCCCGCCCCTGATCCTCGACATGTATTCCTTGGTCGCGAAAAGATTGTAGCCGCCATTTTTCAGGGCCCTTGCAAGGACCGCCTCTATAGACTGGATCCCCTGCCCGGCTTCGCCTGCGAGGACTATCGATATATCGTCCCTGATCTCCCTTCGCATATTGCCCTCCCCTGAAAAACATGATGGAATATAATAAAAAAACAAAAGATATGTCAATAGGAAATTGATTATTATTTGCGACGACAGGTAAATTTTATTATTCGAGGTTTCGAAAAGAAATCAGAATCTTATGAAGAAGAAGAAGGCAAAGTTATAATGTGTTTTATTTTTTCCCTTTAAGCACAAGGGCGTTTATACCTAGTTTTTTCAGTTCGTCGGAAACGCTCCTGGCCTCGGTGATCGAGCCGTAGTAGCCGATCTTTATCCTTATCCACTTTTTTCCTTTGACGATATTTTCCGTGGTGAAAACTTCATAGTTCTTCTTTTTTAAGATATCGTAAAGTTTCAGGGCAGCCGACTCGCTCGTAAAGGCTCCCGCCTGCACTATGTAAGAATTCCCGTTCTCTTCGGGGTTTGACTTTTCAACTATTACATTCAGCCTGTTTGTGTTCATCTCCGGTTTAATAAGAGCTTCGTTGCTTAAAATTGTATCCGGGTTCACCTCTTTTTCAGTGTAAACAGCATTCGACCCTGAATTATCAAGAGCCGGGACCGGCGTTTTTAGAGACGACTCGTCCATGACAAATTCATCGGTGTTCTTCGGCAGGCCGGCTCCGGGTGTAAATGCATTAGTGTTGGACGCAGTCAGGTCGTTCTCGATAATTTTTTCCTCATAGGGTTCAATATTCAATATATTCGTAATAGGCACGGCGACATAGTTGGTCAGGATAAGCTGATTTGTCGAAAACACCTCTACAATATTAGTCGTTACAACGATCTGGTATTTCTGGTTTCCGGCGTTGGAAGCGGTGGACAACGTCCCCTGACCCGGAAGAGGCAGAGCGCCGGGAAGGGTCGCGTTCGGATTAATAGCAAGGTTTGCGGAAGATGATATTGAGGCGGAAGAAGATGATGATGACGCCGATGAAACGTTCGTGACGGGGGGCTGCACTATGTCCACTACCTTGTTATCCCCGAGTTTCAAAAGGGTGATCCTCGCATAAACTGTTCCTTTCTTGAGAAAACCAAGATCGTCCGCGGCTTTTTTTGAAACTTCAAGTATATTGTTTCCGGTGTAAGGCCCCCGGTCGTTCACTGTAAGGGTGACTTTTCTTCCGTTCTCAAGGTTCTCAACGACTATCACGGACCCGAAAGGAAAAATCCTGTGGGCGGCGGTCATTTTCTGCCCGTCATATATTTCACCGCTGGCGGTTTTTTTGCCCTCGTAATCATCGCCGAACCAGGATATGATGCCGTATTCGAATTTCTGGAACTGTGAATATACACTAGAAAAAGCGATAGAGACGAAAACGGCGAGAAAGATCAGCCTTTTGGCCATGCTTTCCTCCGGAGAAAACTATTTATTTATCTTTAATTTTATCGGTATAAAATTTTAATTAATAAGCTTAAATGAACTGTCATTTCGAGCTAAGAGCTTCGCTCCTCGAAATGATAAGCTGCATTATATTTGATATTTCACAGAAAATTTATTATCCTAACTTAAGGACAGTCCCAATAACTATTATTGTAAATTTTGTTGAAATTATATCTTAGCATCCGGATCAGGAATGCCCATAAAGGGCAGTAATCTAAAAACCTCCTGCATTGGTTTTTAGAACTGCCCTTAAGTTTTAAGCCGGTAAATTAGATCGTCATACTATAAGGAATTTAATCATAAATCTTAAATACTACAAGAGCGGGAAGGCGGTTTTTATGTATGTTGAATGCGGGGGTTCGCATTACGATATGGGCTTCAAGCAGGGCCAGTCCCTCAAATCCTCAATAAAAGAAGGTTTCGATAATCTGTTCGAATTCGATCCTATAAAAAAGGTCAGGCCTTTCTACATGAACAGCAGTTTCATCGCCGAAGCTGCGGGTATGATCGCTTATAATTTTCTCATGAGAAAAACGGATGAATTCGATCCTGACACATATCAAAGGATCAAAGGGATATCGGCCGGTTCGGAACTCCACCTGAACCTCTTCCTTTTTGCCCAGTTTTTCGAAAGCCTGATCTCTTCCCCTTATATGACAATGTCGGGATGTACGGGGGCGATCCTCGATTCCTCAAGGACGAAAATAAAAAAGAGCCTGCTGATCAAGAATTATGACCTCTTTTCCTTTCTGAGAATGACAACATGCGTCAGGAAGAGCAGTCCCTCCGCAAGGCTTAAAAGCCTGGAGCTGATCATATCGCCGATGGCGGGAAGCCATATCGGATTAAATGAAGCAGGGCTGGCTATATCCTATAATTACGGGATGGAAAAGTCCCACTACAAGAAAAACCTTCCCCCGACCCTGATCTGCCAGTATGTCCTCGAGAATTTTTCAAGGACAAGGCAGGCCGTGGAATTCATCCGCGACATGGGCGCGTCTAATGGCGCCATTTTCTTTATTTTAGACGATTCCGGCGACGGGATTGTGATGGAAACCCTGGGTAAGAACTCCGCAATAAGGCCGATGAAGGACGGCATCGTTACGGCGTCGAACATGTTCCTCCATCCGGATATGATGAAATATAATTACAGGGACACCGACAGGTACGATAGGATAATTTCGCCGCCTCACTATCATGGGATGCTAATAAACACGACAAACCGCATGCGATACCGGCGGATTTCAGAACTGCTCGACAGGCCTTTAAGGACCAGGTTTTCGACGATGTACCTGAAAAAGGTCCTTAAGGACCATAACGGCGAAGCCGAGGGAAACGACAATACTATCTGCAGGCATGATGAAGTCCTTTCGACGCTCGCGTCGGTCATACTGGATATCAAAGAAAGGAAAATGGAAGTAGCGACAGGGGAACCCTGCTGTAATATCTATCAAACCTACCGTCTTTGACGGGCCTTTTTCGATTTTTTTGTGTCTTTAGGGTCTTTCCTCTTTTCATCCGAGCTCTGGTAAAAAGCCAGTTTCCAGGTGTCGTTCCTGTTTTTTACAGAAGGGGTCCTGTAAAGGTTTGGAGCGTTAAGGACGAATTTATTGAAGCTTTCGCTCGAGGTTTCAATGCGGGCTATGTTATAGATGTTGAATTTCCTTTCATTAGGGTTTTTAGCCTGCAGGCCCTTTGCGTCGAGGGCCGCCTTAAAATGATATGTGCGCCCGTTGTAAGTTACATCCGGTATGAACTTCCAGACCTCGGGATTAACGCTCCCGTCGGGATAACAAACCTTGTCGATCGTCGCGGCCCTGTAGCCGAGATAGGACTCGAACATTTCCATCGCCCTGCCTATCTCGAAAGATGCTCTTTCCCTGTCATGAAGCACATACCATGACATCTTAACATGGCTTACGGTATGGTTCACTATCTCGAATCCCAGGTCGAGGAGCCTGTTAAGTTTGTCCCTGACATATTGCGGCTGCATGAAGGGCGCATGCTCGAAAGTAACCGCAAAAGCCGCGTTAAGGCGGAAATCCGGATGGGTCTTTGCAAAATCCATCATTATTCCAACCGCGCAATCGGGATCTATCACCGGATTGCCCTTTTCATCCAGGCCCTTGTAGTCGAACTGGCCGTAAGGGCCGTCGTCAAAACTAAGGACGTAAAGTTTCGAGTCCGGAGGAATGCGTTCGAGAGATTTCAGCTGGCCTTTTTGAAGAGAGATGTATTCGTCCAAGGATATATTCCTGAAACCGGCCTCATAAAGACTTTCGAGTTCATACCTGAATTCCGCCGATGTGACCAGGAAGCGTTCCATCCATGGGGCCTTCCTGATAACTCCCTTGCCGAAAATTTCCCTGTCCATGTAAGGGGTATCTATCATATGGTACATCAGGATCGGGACCCTTCCGCCGATGCTGTCCAGCACGTCGTTGATGCTATAGTCGGGATACTGGTTTAAATAGTCGCCCTCCTGGTCGAACTCCATGGAGGTAGAAGTCATCCAGCCGGAATCCGTAAAAAAATACAGGCTTATTCCCGCCAGAACAACGAAGCAAAAAATTATTATTATGATAAGGATACGGCTTCTGTTTTTTTTGGGGTCCATCGAGACCTCCGATATTTGGAACATCCTTAATCAATAGTATCGGCCGGCCCGGCGATTTGATTTATTTTTTATTTTCTATTGATTATCACGTCGCCGTAAAGAAGCCTGTTGAAATTACTGAACTCCCGCACGGTTTCGGGAAAATCGTTCGTCATTACAGACTGCAGGCCCGAAACCTTCCAGTAAACGTCCTTTGCAAGTTTGGAAGAGTCCTCGTTACCCCTTGTCTTCGACATCTCTGCCAGGGATATGCCGTAGCGTATAAGGGAAAGAAAATAAAATTTTCTCGATTTGAGACGGTTTTCCGGGAACAGGTATTTTTCTTCGGCGAGTTTGTAGTAGACAGATGCAAGGTTTAGTATACCCCGGTTGGAGTAAATATTACCGAGATTGAAATAAATATCGGCCTCATCGGGAAGGTAGCGCGAAGCCTCTTCGTAAAACTTAACGGCGCTCGCATAGCTTTTCTCCCTGTAAAACTGGTCGGCCCTGGCCTTAAGCCGGAGGCCGAGGATCTGTTTTGTGTCTATATCGTTTTCGAAATAGTATCCGTTAACATAAAGCTGTTTGCCGGCGGCCGCGGAAAATATTAATATTAAACTAAAGGCAGAACATATCAGAGACTTTCCAAACATCTCCAGCTCCAAGAGTTATTACTATGTTTTTTCCCTGGAAAAATGACCTGACCTTTTCAGGTATATCCTTGAGTTCGCTGGTCATGGCGACGTTTTCCCGTCCCTTGATCCTGACTATCTCGTCATATATCAATTTCGTGCTGATCAGGCCGTCGTCCTTTTCTCTTGCCGCGTATATCTCGGTCAGAACAATACTGTCTGCCCGGGACAGGGATCGCGCGAATTCCTTGTAAAGGTACTGCGTACGGGAAAACAGATGGGGCTGAAACACAGCTATGAGGCGGGCATGTGTTTTTTCAGAAAGGTTCTTCGCGGCGTTCAGGGTAGCATCGATCTCGGAGGGATGATGGGCGTAATCGTCGATTACCATGAGGTTGCCCTTGTTGAACTTAAGCTGAAAACGCCTGTCGGCGTTCTTGAAATTTCTCAGGGTCTTTTCTATAACATCTACTGGAATTCCGTTTACCGCCGCGCAGCCGATGGCAAGCAGGGCGTTGGTCACATTATGCATGCCGGGGACGTTTACAAAAAATTCCCCCAGTAAAGCGCCATGTTTTTTAACGATGAAAGAAGATGAAAACTCGTCAAGCCTGATCTTCGAAGCCTTAAAATCAGCGCCCCGGCGGATGCCCGCCGAAACGACGTTAGATAAACCCGAGCCTTCGACTACTTTTCTCAGGTTTGCGTCGTCCCTGTTGTAAATAATTTTACCGTAAGAAGGGATGTTTTCATGTATGTATTTTGAAAACGCTTTTTTAATATTTTCCAGATTATGGTAATAATCCAGGTGGTCTGAATCGATATTGGTTATGACGGCCATCATGGGATGCAGTTTCAGGAAGGAGCCGTAAGCTTCGCAGGCCTCGTAAATAAAATATTTTCCCGCCCCTTCGTAGCCTGAGCCGCCTATCTGGTCGATATGCCCGCCGACGGCCAGAGTCGGTTCCAGCCCCGCGGCAAGAAATATCTTCGCGACCATCGAAGTGGTTGTTGTCTTTCCATGGGTGCCCGAAACCCCGATAGAGAGCTTCGGCGAAGAAAGTTTGTCAAGCATTACCGCACGCTCGTACAAAGCTATCCCCAGCTCCTTCGCCCTTACAAACTCCGGATTGTCGCCGGCTATAGCATTGGTATAGACGACGGCGCCTATATCCGGCGTGATATTTTCAGGACTATGGCAAAGCGCTATCTCTATTCCCTGTTTCCTCAGATTAAATATAACGGTAGATTCCGCCCTGTCGGAACCCGACACCTCGTAACCCCTGGCTTTAAGGATCACGGCCAGCGCCGACATTCCTATGCCGCCTATGCCGATCAGGAAAACCTTTTTAGCGCGCCCGGGCTCATTCATAGACCCACTCCTCCTGCATTGACCTTTAATTATAATATATATTTACAATTTCGGACAGTATTTTATTATCATCGGCCAAATCGATCAATATTCAAATCTCTTTCCGCAGTAAATTTTTAACGTACAAATCGCAGGCCAGGAGGTGTCCTCCTTCCTGTCATCGGTTCCTCTCCTTTTTAATGGAATAAATATTTATCAGGATTTGACAAAGGAAAGCCCTAAGTTTATATTAAACCGTTAATAATGCAGGAGGTAAAATTTATGGCTGAAAGATCAAAACGTTTAATAACCCTGCGCTTCAGCATATCCAGCGCTTTTGTAAGCGTTGTCGTATTATCATGCGTTCTCCTGGGAATATTTACGTTTTACAACGTCCGCTCTTTTCTCCGGCAGGGCATAGAGGAACGCCTCCATGACACCATAGGGGTCGGGGCCCTCCAGATCGACGGAGACCTGCATGAAAAACTCGTCAAACCCTCCGACGAGGATTCGGAAGGCTATATGAAGATAAAACTTGTCCTCCGCGATATACGCAGACATACCACGGACGTCAGAGACGTTTACACGATGAGGATGCTCCCGGACGGGAAGATCATATTCGTAGTCGACGCCGAGAATAAAGCGCATACGAATTTTTTCAGCCACCTGGGAGATGTTTACGACAAACCCACGCAGGACCTTCTTGCGACTTTTGCAGACCATAAGGTTCATGTGGAGAAAGAGGTGAGCTCGGACGAGTGGGGAACATGGCTTTCAAGTTTCGCGCCGATATTCACTAAAAACGGAAAGTTCGACGGCATTGTCGGCATGGATATGTCAGCGAAGAAGATTGTCAGCTACGAGCGGCACTACTTCATACTTATCTTCGGGATCTTTCTTGCCGTAAGCGTCATGGTGATCCTCCTGGCCGTTCTCTTCGCCAGAAGGATCTCGAAGCCTATGATCATTCTCGAAAACGACCTGGAGAAGGTGCAGAAATTCGAACTTTCCAGCAGGCTGGATATAAAATCGAACATCAAAGAAGTTATAAACATGAAAAACGCCATCGAGAACATGAAAAACGGCCTCCGGTCTTTTAAAAAATTCGTTCCGGCGGACCTGGTGGCGGAACTTATCAAACTTAACAAGGAAGCGGTCCTGGGGGCCGAGAAAAGGGCGATGACGGTGTCATTTTCGGACATCGCCGATTTTACGAGCATTTCAGAGATGCTGCCGCCCGAAAAGCTCGTCGCTAATTTAGGGATATATTTCGAGGGGATGACGAAGATCATTCTGGAAAAAAGCGGCACGATTGACAAGTATATCGGAGACGCCATAATGTCGTTCTGGGGCGCGCCGCATTATCAGGAAAACCATGCTGTCCTCGCCTGCAAAAGCGCGCTGGAGAGCCAGCGCTTCCTCATTCGAATCTCCGAAGACTGGAACGCGAAGGGCCTGCCGATTTTCAAAACCCGTATAGGTATAAACACCGGGGACGTCATCGTCGGGAACATGGGTTACGAGGAAAGGCTAAATTACACGGTAATGGGCGACACTGTCAACCTTGCGAGCCGCCTCGAGGGCCTGAACAAGTTCTACTGCACCAGGATAATGATAAGCGAATTCACCAACGAGTCCGTCAAGGGAGAGATGGAAACCAGGCAGCTGGACACGGTGGCGGTAAAGGGAAAAACACGGGGCATAAAAATTTTCGAACTTATATCCGAAAAAGGGAATATCGATAAGGGTATGACCGAATTCCTGAGCATGTACAACGAAGGAATGTCCTTCTACGAAAAGGGCGACTGGCCGCGCGCTGTAATGATCTTCGGGGAAGCCCTGAGGCTGGTCCCGGGCGACAAGCCCGGCCAGGCGATGCTCGAAAGATGCCGTAAGTTCGATAAAGAGGGAACGCCCCCAGGCTGGAACGGGGTGACGGTATTCCATGAAAAGTAACGGCCCTGAATGATACAAAAGGACCATTTCCTTAAACTCCATCTTAGAAAGCAGATTTACAAGATAGCCGAAACGCTGAGAAAGATCGAAGAGGAAGACGGCGAGCCTCTAACCAAGATACTTTCGGATCTCAGGAATTATTCGAAATTCCTGCATGAAACCTCGCACCCCAGGCTCATGGCGGTCCGCTCGATCGTCGACGAGTTCCTCGCGTCTTTCCCTCAAGGACGAGCCCTGACAAGGCCGGCGATCGAGCGGGCGAATTTCGCCTTTCACAGAGTCATGGAAGAGATCGGCTCGGCCCCCGACGAGTCGCGCTATTTACCGAGGCACAAGCGTTTCGACACAAATAAGAATTCCGTCAAGTACCCCCATACTGCGATACTCGACAACCTCAGATCCCCCTTCAACACAGGCAGCATATTCCGCTCCTGCGACTGCTTCGGCGTCGGGAGCCTCGCCCTCTGCGGAATAACCCCCCGCCCCCCCATGCCCAAACTCGAGCGCACCGCGATGGGAACAGTAGGCCTGACAGACTGGCAATATTACACCACTACCGCTGAGGCTATCTCTTATTACAAAACCGGCGGCTTCCGGATCATCGGCGTGGAGACCGTCGAAGGCGCAGCCTCCCTTTACGAAGCCGGCTGGCCCGAAAAGACCGCCTTCGTATTCGGGAACGAAGAGTTCGGCATGACGGAGGAGGCACTGCTTCTATGCGACGCTTTTATAGATATACCGCTGGTGGGTAGGAAGAACAGCCTCAACGTCGCCAGCGCCTTCGCAGTAGTGATGGCCGAGGCGGGGAGGAGGGGGGGGTGTTGACGGACAAAAAAGTAGTGCACTAAAGAAAGTCTAACAATAAATTTTATTTTTTTGCTAAACAATTGCCGTCCGGCAGGTTTAGTGACCCAGGGTCGGCGTTTTTAGTGACCCGCCCCCCTGTCTACCTTTTGCTTATCTCATTATTATCTTAATCAGATTTGTTAAAATTATTACAAAGGTGTTTTTTAACAATATTTTCTTCCTTAACCCCGCTATTTGCGGATTTTCCCCTACGGCAGTATCTTCGCCAAAACATTGTTATCGAAAGTCCCCGCGCTCCTGTTGAATACGGCATAAATTCCATCGTCATCCCAGATAGCATAGGAGAAGCCGTACTGCTTGCAGAGACTGGCTATATTCCCCAGCCATTTAAGCCGGCTCTGGTAATCCGCGCTTGTGACTGTTCCGTATTCTCCCAGGTAGAGGGGAACGTTATGTGCGGCTGACCAATTGGCCGCGTTGAGAAAATCCTGGTCCATGGAGGAATAATCGCCGGCAGTGCCCCATGTGCCTACACCGTTGCCGCAGAAATTATAGGGATTGTAATAGTGAAATGTAACGATCACATACGGGTCGTTGGGAACTATAAAATTGGTTTTATTGATAAGCTCGTACAAAGAAAACCACTGGTCTGGGCCTATCAGGACGTACCTTGTAGGGTTGCTCTTCCGTATGATCGGCAGGATCTTAGAGTCCATATCGTTAACCTGGTTCATAGTCATCGGGGCTTGCGGTTCGTTAAGGATTTCGAACATAAGGTTCGGAGATTCGCCGGAAAAATATGCGGCTATCTGCTGCCAGAGGCTTTCGAACTGGGCAATATTGCCAGCGTAATCGCTGTATATCCAGTTTTCATGATGCGCGTTAAGAATGACTATAAGGCCCCTGCTTAAAGCCCAATCCACAACCGTTTTTACCCGCGCCATCCAGGCGGGATCGACTACGCCGCCCGTAATATGATACTGCCATGTCACCGGGATGCGTACATTTTTGAACCCGGCGTTCGTATAATCGTCGAAATAATAAGCCTGGGCCAGGACTCCGCCTGTCCAGTCCCCTTCTGTAGGAGTGGCGTCCAGTGTGTTGCCGAGGTTGATTCCCGATCCCATGCCGGTAAGTATGGCGTAAGTATTCGGATTGGAGCCGGAACCTCCGGAACCTCCGGAACCCGGAGGAGTTGAACAGGCTGCGGTCAGGACTCCCAGGACGATCAGCAAAACTGAAAAATATTTATTCTTTTTCATAATATTTCCTTTATTAAAGAACAAATTATAACAGTTTATATATAATAATACTAAAAATAAATAGTATCAGATAATAAACTTGCCGTTTTATTGTCATTATATCCGTCTCAGCGTCCTTGCGGTGAATCCCCCGACTAAACATTAGCCGAATGCAACTTTTTGTATGAATTGATCGCCTCTAATTCATTCTTTAAATGCAGTTCTTCTTCCTCAAGATCAAAGTCGTCCTGCAGCCCCAGCCAGAATTGAGGAGTTGTCCCGAAATATTTTGAAATCCGTAATGCGATAGGAGCCGTAACCCTTCTTTTACCTTTAATGATATCGGATATTGCTGTTTGCGGTATTTTCGTTTCTTTTGAAAGTCTGTAACGGGTTATATTTAAAGGAATTAAAAATTCCTCTTTTAAAATTTCTCCCGGATGTATATTTCTTAATCTTTCACTCATATTTATCCTCCGATTTTTTAATGGTAATCTTCTATTTCAACATCGAACACATCATTGTTTTTCCAAACAAAGCATATTCTCCATTGATTGTTTACTCTAATGCCATGCTGATTTTTTCTGTCTCCTTTTAATTTTTCTAATTTATTTGCCGGCGGTAATGATAAATCTAATAGGTTATGAGCGTTATTAAGCATCCTAAGTTTCCTTCGAGCAATGTCCTGAATTTCAGGAGGTAATTTTTTTGATCTCATGCCTTTCCAGATCTTTTCTGTTTCATCATTTTTAAAATTCTTTATCATACGAATAATACTAACGCGTCCGATTACTAATGTCAAGAGTTAGTAATTATTCAATACCAAGTCCTAGGCTCAAATCTTGTCATTTTTTCCCCTTCCGTATAAAATATCCAAAAATTTCAGGGGTTGAAAATGCTGCCGAACCTTCCGGATTTAAAAAAATTTATCGGATCGAGCCTGTTCGTGATATTGATTTTCGCATTCATCAAGCTTATACTGCATCTTGTCTTTGCCAACGGCTACGGCTACTTTATCGACGAGCTTTATACAATAGCCTGCGGGGAGCACCTCTCCTTCGGGTATGTCGATATACCGCCGCTGGTCCCTTTTTTATCCAGGTTAAGCGGGATTGTTTTCGGATACTCCCTTTTCGGCATCCATATACTGCCTGCGGTCAGCGGGTCGCTTTTCATTCTTTTTACAGGGCTTTTCACAAGGGAATTGGGCGGCGGCAGGATAGCCGTTGCCTTCGCCTGTCTTGCAGCACTGCTTGATATAACCTGGCTGATCGACGGTTCGATGTTCGCTTACGACAATTTCGATCTTCTCTTTACGCTTATCTTTCTCTTCACTCTGCTTAGGCTTATTAAAACCGGGAACACGAAAATGTTTATCCTGATCGGTTTTATCGCCGGAATATGTATAATGACCAAGTTCACCCTGCTGTTCATGGCCATAGCCCTTGTACCATCCCTGCTGCTTACATCCCGGCGTAAGCTTTTCGCATCGGGCTGGTTATGGGCTGGAATTCTTATTGCAGCGATAATGACGGTTCCTTATCTTTTATGGCAATACAGCCATGGCTGGCCTTATCTTGAATATCTCGCCAATTACTCGAAAAGCGGAACTTACCATGCCAGTGTTTTCGAATACCTCGGCATGACGGTTATTTTCGTCAATTTCGCCCTGGGAATATGGGTCATGGGCTTTATTTATTTCTTCAGGGATCCCGGAGGCAAGAAATACATGCTTTTCGGTTTTCTGCCGGCGTTTTTATTTCTGGTCCTCTTCGTCATATTCAAAGCGAAATATTATATGATCATGGTCAGTTACGTGCCGCTTCTGGCGGGAGGGTCGATCATGCTGGAAAAATACGTGACAAAGCCGTTCTGGATAGGAGTAAACGCGTTCATACTGTTATTGGGTTTATTTTTCATACCTATAGCGCTTCCGGTATTAACCCCACCGCAGCTTGAAGCCTTTTATTCCGGTATCGGGTCTATCAGGGGAGGCATAAAGCTCGATAACTCCAAATCTTCCGTTTTTCCTCAATGGACCGCCGACCGTTTCGGCTGGGAGCAATCCGTCCAGGCTATAGCCGGCGTCTATAACAGCCTGCCGGAAGAGGACAGGGCCAAATGCGCGATATTCTGCAGCAATTACGGTGATGCTGGAGCGGTCGACCTGCTTGGAGGAAAATACGGGCTGCCGAAATCTATAAGCGGTATCCTGAGCTATTATATCTGGGGGCCCGGGAATAACACCGCCGAGATAGCCATTGTAAAAGGGGTCCCAAAGGAAAAACTGGATCTGCTTTACTCCTCGGTTACCGAGGCCGCTCCGTACTATAATAAATACGCCATGCCCTACAGGAACGTGCCGATCTATCTCTGCAGGGGCCTGAAGAAGCCGATCGGTGAAATCTGGAAGTATTTTAAATATTACAGGTGATGTCTAGCTTTCATAATGTAATCGACCATGGTTTGCGGAAGAAGTTCCAGGAAAGCCGCGGCCCCGGACATATAACCAACCCTGTACCTGTTCTTCGGTTTTTTCGCTGTTAGTGCTTTGTATACCATTTTTGCCGCTTCCAGAGGGTCGGTCCTTTTTTTATCTAATTCCTTCCACTTTTTTATCTCTTCGCCGATGGCATTTATATAAAGATCGGATCTTTCTTCCGGCCATGTTTTAAAAGATATTTCAAGCTCCCTGTAGCATCTTTCAACAGATTCCGTTTTGATTGTTCCGCACCGGACCATTATAACCGGAATATTCCATGGCTTCAATTCAATATCCAGTGTCCTTGCAATATTATTTACCGCGAAATCGCATGCATGTATGCTCGAATCGAACGGAACGGGCATTAAAGCCGGAGTTGCGATCCATATGATCCTGCCCCTGTTTTTTCGGAGCATGGGCAGGAATGCCTGCAATAAACCGATCGGGCCTGTCAGTCTTGCTTCCAATTCATTCCTGAATTTATTTAAATCCATAAGTTCAATAGGGGAAATAAAACCGCCCCCCGCGTTATTAATGACCGCGTAAAGCGATTCTCCGGCTATCGCTTCAAATATTCGTGGGAAATGTTCGGGTTTTGTAAGATCGAAAGGGTATAAGGGAATAAGGTTCTTCAGATCGAGACCCCTCAAATTCTGCACGTCCGTTTCTTTGCGGACTGTGGCAAATACCTTAAAGCCGTTCTTTGCCAGGAACACTGCGCAAGCCCTGCCTATGCCGCTGGAACATCCGGTTATCAGTACGCTTTTCCCATTTTCTTTCATATCCATCCTCCAAAATTAATCGTTTGTTTTAATCAAGTGATTAAATAATAGCATAAAATTTGCAGAAAGTCAATCGCATGATTAAATCATTTGATTACAATTTTGGTTTTAAATAATGATCGATCAGGAAATCGATATAGACTTTTTGAATTTCCGGTTTTTTAAGGTCGATTCCGGCGAAATCGTCGAACATGCCCGGGAACATGGCGGGGAAAAGCATCGCGGAAAGCGTCTGTATGACAATAAGCTTTATATTCATATCGCCGATTTCAGGATGGAACCTTTTTATGTTTATTAACATACTGTCGAGGAACTTGTTCTTCCATTCTAAAATATCCCTGTCATAGACCTTCTTTGTAAAAGGGTTATAGAACCTGGCTTTTACTATCTCCGGATAATTAACCATGCCCTCGAAGTTATGCCTGAAAAAATCCCGGAAAATTTCGAACGGGCTCTTACCTTTTTCCTCGAACATTTCAAAGTTTGCCATAGCGTTTTTCATTGCCAGCTGAAGAGCCGCTTCGATAAGTTTTTTCTTTGACCCGAAATAATAATTTATCGCCGCGCTGTTCACACCTGCTTCCCTGGCGATGTTCCGGATCGTGACCGAATGCAGGCCCTCTTCTTCAATGCAGGCCAGTGCGGAAAGTATTATCCTTTCGCGTGTAGAATGTTCATCCATTAAGAGCCTCATCCGAACTTATAATGCTTCTTCACCGCTTTATTGATCTTCCATACGCATGAAAGGCCCTGGGGAAAGACCACGAAATCGCCCTGGCCGAAATGAACCGTATCGTTCCCGGCTTTAATATCGACGTCGCCTTCGAGGATGTAGCAGCTCTCCTTTTCGTCGTACTGCCAGTCGAATTCGGACGCTTCCTTCGTCCAGACCGGCCATTCGAAGACGCCCATCGTTTTCAGAATATCCTCGGAAATCTTTTTTACTTCTATAGGCATAAGGGCCTCCTTTATATTATTGCACTGCTTTGTACTGCCTGGACGGAATTCGATCATATTGTAGGGATATTTTGAGCAATTGTCAAAAGAATTTACAGGAACAGCTGTTTTGACATTACAGGATGCGTTTATTACTTTTAAGCATCGAATGAGAGGAGGGTTTTATGAATGAAAACAAAAATAATACCATTATGCAGATCAAGGACAACAAGGTGGTTTTTATACGCGAGTACGAAGCGCCAAGGGACCTTGTTTTCGAGACTTATACCGATCCGGACCTTATACCGAATTGGTGGGGGCCGGAAAAGCTTACAACTGTCGTAGAAAAAATGGAAGTTAAGCCCGGCGGTTTGTGGCGCTTCATACAGCGAGACGCAGATGGAAAGGAATTCGCCTTCCATGGCGTTTATCACGGGGTTTCAAAACCCTGCCAGATTGTTTCAACCTTTGAATTCGAAGGCATGCCGGACCATGTAATGCTGGAAACAATGACATTCGAAGATCTCACGGGCGGAAGGACCAGGATTACCGGCTCATCTGTTTTCCAGTCTGCCGAAGACCTCGACGGGATGATCAAAACGGGCATGGAGAAAGGGCAGAAAGAGACCTATGACCGTTTCGGCGAACTTCTTAGAAGATTTATGAACAGCAGGTGAGGCCTTAATCAGCCATAAAATCCCGATAAATTAAAATGTTGTATAATAAATAAAAAAGTTTTAGAATAGCAATGCAATTAGTGTCTAATAAAAAAGCGGGGCTGATAAGTATATGTTTAGGGGGTCGATGTTTTCAACGGGCGGTAGGCCCGGCGATTCATGGAGAGGAATGGGGGTATTATGAAAAGGTTGATTATTACAATTGTTATTCTTTTATTTTCTTCCGGTGTATTCCCTTTATCAAAAAATATTTTAATGCTCCCGGTTGTGCCTAAAGACAGCATCAGTGAAACCCTGTTAAAATTAATCAGGGACAAATTAATCTCGGAACTAAAAAAAGAAAGTTCATTTAATATCAGTGAAAATCCTTTATCCGATGATATTATGGATAAACTAAATAAATCAGGGTTCGATGAGAGCGTCTGCAATGAGATCTTCAAGGGCGTTCAGGTCGAGTATGTATTGTACAGCGAGGCATCCTCTGAAAAATATGATGAAGCCTCATTAAAAATTAAAATATATTCAAAAAAGGCAAAGAAAATAAAAGTCGAATACAAGCGTTCTTGCTCCGGATTTGCCGATGATTTTGAACTCGCCGATAGTATCGTTAAAATTACTGCGGATTATATAAAAGAACGCCTTATCATCACAAAGGATAATATTCATGACAAAACCCCCGGCGGCCTTTATATCACGATAGTTGAAAATGATATCGAAAAAGCGCGTGCTTTGCTTGAATCCGGGGTAAATCCCAACGATCCTTATGATTCCATAATGACAGTACGGCATCAGGGTAAGCCGGAGGAAAAAATGGATTTAAAAACGTATCCGGCGTTCGCCGTCTTGCAAAATGAAAAAATGCCTGATGAAGATAAAAAGGCATTTATCAAGCTTTTACAGGAATTCAAGGCCGATTTTAATATTAAAAACTATTTAAACCTTACTCCTCTTAATCTTTTAATGGAAAATTATATCAAAATCACCGATAAAACTGAAATAATGAGTTTACTGCTTAACGCGGGGGCCGATCCTAATATTCCCGACGAGTATGGCGATACATTGATCTTCCGGCTGATTAATAATTATGAAAAATGGCCTGAAGCCGAAGTTTCAGGTATGATAAAAATGATATTGGAACATGGGGCAAATATCAATTTCTTCGAAAAATACGGCCACACCCCCTTAATGACCGCCGTTCAGAAAGAAGATACCAACCTTGTGCTGATGCTGATAAAAAACGGCGCTGAAATTAACCGTCAGAATGAATACGGTTCAACCCCATTAATGTGCGCCCTTTCCGATAACCGTAAAAAAAGGATTGAAATGATGGAACTCCTGATCGATAACGGGGCTGACGTCAATAAGGCCGATTATCATGGAATTACCGTCCTCATGGATGCCGCTTCCGATGATAAAAATATCGATGTCGTCAAATTTCTTGTTTCGAAGAACGCCGATATCAATATCGGAAATGAAGACGGCCTGACGGCGTTGAATAATGCCCAGGGCTGTAAAAAAATTTATGAATTCCTTAAAAGCAAAGGCGGTAAATTGTATTCTTTTAAATACCCTGAAGAAAACGATTCCCCGCTTTGTAAAGCCGTTTTAAATAAAGATTTAAAAGCCTTTTATACTTTTCCGGTTGAAGAATATCAAAAACTGCAGGCAAGGACTTCGCTCGGAGTGCCTGCGACCGTGCTTCATCTCGCCGTTGAAAAGGGAGACCCGGATGTTTTAAAAGCATTATGCTTGTACAAGGTTAACTGGAATGCTCCGGACCGCTATAAAAGGACCCCTCTCTTGCTGGCGGTTATGATGAACCGGAAGGATATTGTCAGCCTTCTCCTTGAAAACGGCGCGGATCCTAATTCCTGCGATCTTCATGGAATGTCCCCATACGCTTTCGCAGCCGGTAAGAACCCCGAAATGGCGGATCTTTTATTAAAATCGACAAATAAACCTGATAGCAATGTACCGCTGTTCAACGCTGTAATCGCAGGAAATATCGATCTGGTCAAACTGCTTTACACTTATTCTGAAAAGAGCATAGATTCGAATATAATAGATTTCGCCGTTGATTTCGGCCAGCCTGAAATAACTGGATTTTTAACTGAAAAGATCCCGCAAATGCAAGATAAATCTAATGAACTTATTTCCATCGCCCAGTCCAACAGAATCCGTTTCTCGGGTTATGAAACCGGTTATAAAGCTCCGGCAACTCCCCTGAAAAAGACAGGGGGAATAGCGGATAAAAGAGGCATGTTCAAGTATGTGCTTGAAGAATGGTCGCCGTATTCCGATGAAAAGACCGGACTGGATTTGAAAAAATTGCCGGTCGGTGTTTATGTCCCGAAGGATTATACGGGTGTTAAGCCCTTCGGTTTGCTCGTTTTTATTTCCTGGGATTATCCCGATGCGGAATACAGGAAAATCCTTGATAAAAACGGCATCATCTGGGTCGGATACGACTGTTATAAAATTAATTATGTTCCTTTTACCAAAGAACATAAGCATGAGGTTTTTTCTCTCGCCATGGTTTATAACATGCTCAAGTATTACAATATCGACTTTGCCAGGATATATATCGCCGGGGCGTCCTGGGGCGGACGACTTACCGGTGAAATTATTCACCGCCGCCCGGACATCTTTAAAGGCGGGATAGCTTCCTGCGGGTGCCTTACAGACAACTGGGACGAAATTGTAAAAGGGTTCATGTCAAATTTGAATTATGCTCAGAAAAATACATCACTCGTCATTACTGCCGGAGATTATGACTACAACCGTGCGGAAGCATTCGGCATGTACGATTATTTTTTAATGCGGAATTTTCATAATATTTTTTACATCCAGGATGCCGGTAAATATCATGGAGGATTGAGCGGCACTAATTTCGAAAAAGCGATCGATCTGCTGGACGCTAACAGGGATTAATGCGATTTACCCGATCAAACCGGTGCTCTTCCCGAGTATCCAGTCGAAGATCCTTTCCGGGAGGAGTCCCGGAGGAGGAGGATGGCCATGAAAGTTAAATCACTTTCTTTCGGCTCTATTAATATCGACGGCGATATTTATGAAAAAGATATCGTCATCGATAATGGAAAAATCTCTAAAAGAAAGAAATCGGCGTCAAAAAAATACCGTGATACATATGTCCATACCCCCCTGTCGGTTGATGAAAATATTCCATGGGACTGTAAAACCCTTATCATCGGCACAGGCCAAAACAAGAACCTGCCGGTAATGGACAATGTAAAGAATCTGGCACTGGAAAAGGGTGTTGAACTCCTTCTGATGAGCACTCCTGACGCCGTCAGGCATTTGAACGACAAATCTACAAATTTCGTCCTCCACCTTACCTGCTGACGGACAGGATAAATACTCCCCGCTGATGAAATAAAAATGCAATTTATTCGTCACTAAAAGATATAATATCCATGGAGGTAATCGATGTCCTCAAATGAAAAGAACAGGGTCTGCCCGGTCGAACACGCGGGAGCATTGGATTCCGGTTTACGCAAGATATTACATAATCCTCGAAAAATTCTAAAACCTTATATATCCGAAGGGATGAAAGTCCTGGATCTTGGCTGCGGACCGGGGTTTTTCTCCATAGAAATCGCCCGTTTGGTAGGCGGTTCGGGAAAAGTAATTGCCGCCGATTTGCAGGAAGCCATGCTTGAAATAGTTAAAGAAAAAATAAAAAACTCAGACCTTAAAAATATCATTGAATTGCATAAAACCGGCAAGGACAGGATAGGCTTATCGGAAAAGGTCGATTTCATATTATTATTTTATATTCTTCATGAAGTCCCCGATAAAGACGCATTATTTCAGGAAATAAAGACATTATTAAAACCCGGAGGGAAAGTTCTGATAATCGAACCGAAATTCCGGGTTTCAAAAATCGATTTCAGCAATTCAATCGCTATTATAAAGAATAACGGATTCGATATTATCCGACGGCCGAAAGTATTTCTCAGCCGTTCGATCGTTGTAAATACAGCCGGTAAATAATATATATTAAGACTTGTAATCGACACACAATATGGCCCTGTCGTCATGCAAAGGCGCGCCGCCGCTGAATTCGTTTACATCCAAGAGGACACACTCGATATATTCCGCGGGAGTCTTTTCCGCACACTTAACTGTCATTTCAAGAAGCCTTTTTGTATCGTAAAGATCGCCATCTTTATTCATTGTTTCCACTATCCCGTCTGTGAACATCACCAGCCTGTCGCCCTTTTCAAGAAATACTTCACCGCACTTATATGTCGAATTCATTGTCAATCCGATATATCCGCTTCCTGTTTGAAGCCTCTCGATTTTACCCGTTTTCCTCCTGTAAAGTATGGCCGGCTGGTGAGCGGCGTTAGTAAACTCAAATCTTCCCGTGCCGACATCCAGTATCCCGAAGAATACTGTGAGGTCATGCTCGCTCATCTCTCCAACAAATAAACAGATATCCTTATTGACGCTGTAGCAAACTTCGGCGGTCGTTTTGCCAGTAAGGGCGTCAGTGTTAAAGCTCGCTTTAGCCATTGCCGTCATCAGGGACGCCGACACTCCATGCCCGGATACGTCGGCCATCAGGAAACCGTAACGGTTATCGTCGATCTTTATTATATCGTAAAGATCGCCCCCAAGGTCCTCCATCGCTAAGTATTTTCCCGATATATTCAGGTCGGCGCACTGCCTGAGGGCTTCCTCCTTAGGCAGGAAGCTTGCCTGGACCTTCTGTGCAATCTTCAGTTCGTCGAGCATGGCCTGGTTTTTAGCCGCCAGTTCTTTTGTCCTTTCGGCAACTTTGACCTCCAGGTTCCTGCTGTAATCCTCGAGCCGGCCGTAAAGCCCGGCGTTCTCAATGGAAATAGCGGCCTGCGAAGACAGTGTGGAAAGAAGCTCGATCCGCCTTTCAGGGAACGCATTCGTAATTAGATTGTTCTCTATATAGAGGATGGCCACAAGCCGTCCCTGATTTATTATAGCCGTGCAGAGAATGGATTTGGGCTTATAAGCTTTTATATATTCGTCTCCAGCCCATCTGCCGTCCGATGCGGCATCGTCGATTACGACGCTCTCCCTGCTATTGGAAACATATCTTACAATAGAAACACATATCTTATCTTCTTTTTCAATTGGTATGTTCTTCAATATATCAGGTTCGTTAACTGTCAATATTTCCGCTTTTGCCTGGATAAAAAGCTTCCCCCCTGAATCGGGCATTATCAAAAATCCTTTCTGGGCCCCCGCGTTCTCCATCAATATTTTTATTGTCTTGCTGAGCAGAGCTTCAAGGTTCATCTCGCCGGCCATAATATTGGAAGACTTTAGAACTGTACTGATATCTAAGGTGCTGCCTCTAGTCGAACTGGAACCTGGTCTTTTACTGGTTGTCGATTCCGATATGGTCCCGGAATCGAGCCCGGCTTCTTTAACAATGTCGTAATCACTTTCAATGGACGTGATAATGGCAGGGTTCTTTATTCGTAAATCCTGCAATTTACCTTTGGCTCCCCAGCTCTGGTAGGTAAGATATGCTTCTTTTAGGTAAAATTCAGAGATCTTCTCCAATCCTATCGATTGATAGAAGAGGCCGGTGTGTTCCAGAATCATTGCTTTTTCATGGGCAAAGCCGTTCTTTCCCGCTTCTTCCGCCGCCCTTTCGTAGAGCCTCATCGCTTCCTCGTTCTTCCCGAACCTCGCGATAAGTTCCGCTTCAATGAAAAGCTGCTTGTGCAGGCAGTTTTCTGGGCAGAGCATTGCCCATAAAGTCATCTTTTTCAGGATCGAATCAATCGTTTTTAAATTTTTCTTCCATAAGTTTTTATTTGCATCAGGATAATTGCCAAGAAGTGACAGGGCGTAGAAATAATAAGAATCTCTATAAAGGCTATTACCCATAATGCCTTTAAGGGGCTTTTTTACCTCCAGCGCATAATTTAAAGAGCCTTCGTAATCGTTATACAAATAATGTATAAATTGCTTGAATACCAGGTAAAAAGCGTACGGATTCATATTCTTGACTTTCTTCCAATAGTCTATGATTGCCTTTTCATCGCAAGAAGGCCCTGAAAAAGAGTATTTGTCATCCTTTGCACCTGTAAGATTAAGGGCTAAATTCTGCCATAATTTTATTTCTTCAGCTATACGAGGCTGCTTCAATTTTGTGGACTGAATATCGAATAATTTCGCTTTTTCACATATTGATTCCAGGTTTTCGCTTAATAAAATAGAAGTCATAAGATTAACATCAATGCTATAGGCAGCGTATTCAAGGTCACCCGTCTCCATACTCAATTTGTAACTTTCTTCAAATAAAGCAATAGTTTCGCGGAGCGGTTTAACCCAGTGGTACAATAGAAAACCTAGAGCAAAAGTAACTTTACTTTGTACAACTTTCGTATTTATTTTATTTTTAAACATATATGCAATTTCACCAAGCTGATAACCGCGTTTATAGTTTCCCAGTACCGATGAAACAATATATCCATAAGCCGAATAGGCATAAGCGGAATACATGGAGTTTCCATTCCTTAGGGAAAAATTCAGCAATTTTAGTACAATTATTGGTAAATAATCAGCATCGAACATAAAAACCGGAGAAAGTATTTGTATGAAAAGCTGCGCTATGGCTATTTTTTTAGGCTCATCAAGTATGGGCAAGTTCATCAGAGCCTCGATACCCTTTTTCTTCGTCAGCTTCTTAACAAGGCTGTTGGCTTTCAGTAATTCATTAATTATATAAATAGGGTTCGCTTTCCCCGGCAATTTCATTCCAAGAAGAGACAAAGCCTTTTTACCCTGCTTGATCGCCAATTCCATTTTATTATACGACGTATTCAAAGGTATTTGGATACTGTAAACTTTAACCTCGTCCATTATATCTTTCGCGTTTACCATTACTTCATTGAAATGCTTTTCGGCTTTTTCATGTTCTCCAGTAAGATAATCAGCTTCTCCGGCTTCAGTATGAAAGTCTAAGGTTAGTTTATAATATGTTTTCCATGAATCTTCAGGAAGAAGTGATAATCCGGCATTCAAAAAATTACTTGCCGAATCATATGCTACCGACATTTTTGCCCTTATCCCCGCTTTTAAATTAAGTTCTGCAAGATAGATCTTTTCTTCTTGAGTATTTATAATGCCTATAGCGTAATTTAATTGTGAAGCGACCTCAAAAATCCTTTCATCGACCTGCTCAGGTTTTAAATTATTGATGAGTGTTTTACCAATCACATAATGGTTTTTTTCTCTTTCTTTCTTATCAATTAAATTGTATACCGTTTCTTTTAACCGGTCATGCGCGAACCTTATCTTTTGACCCGAGGCGATCAGGAAACCTTCGTTTACAGCCGGTTTTAAAGCCTCGTATGTTTCTTGTTCTGTCCTGCCTAAGACAAGGGATAATATATTGATATGAAAATCCGGACCTATGCAAGAAGCTGTCCTTATGAATTTCAAAGTATTTTCAGGAAGTTTTAAAATCTGCCCTGAAATAAATTCCGCGACATTCCCGGTAATTTCAGCGTTTTTTATTTTATCGATATCCCATTTCCAGCCATTTCTGAATACTATCATCTCCTTGTCATAAAGGGTCTTGATCAGACCGTTCACAAAAAACGGGTTACCCCTTGTTTTTAGTTCTATTACATCGGCAAGTTCTCCAGTCGTTTTCACATCACAATACAAAGTATCACTCAAAAGTTTCGATATTTCACTGGAAGTGAGTTTTGTAAGTTTTAATTCTTCCAAATTAACATTATCCTTATTAATATTATCAATAAATTTCGTTAATTTGCTTTCCTTTCCAACTTCATTGTCCCTGTAAGCGCCCAGAAAAAGGAAGTGACTGAGACTATTATCAGTTAAAACTGCAGAAAGCAGCTTAAGGCTTGCATCGTCAGCCCACTCCATCCCATCCAGAAAAAATACGAGAGTCTGCTTTTTTCCGGCAAATACTCTTATAAAATTCTGAAAAACATAGTTGAACCTGTTTTCAGCTTCCGACGGGGCAAGATCTATAACCTTAGGCTGATCGCCTATGATAACTTTAAGCTGCGGCAGTTCATGTACGATAACATCTCCATTTTCCCCGACACCTTCCATAATTCTCTTTTTCCATCCTTTAAGCTTTTCTTCACTTTCAGATAACAGGCGCCCTATTAAACCGTTAAAAGCGTCAATAATAGCGGAAAGCGGCATTGATATTCTGGCCTGGTCGAATTTTCCCTGAATGAAAAAACCATTTTTCTCGGCCACAGCCTTGCTCATTTCATTTACAAGGCTCGATTTTCCAATGCCGGGCTCTCCAGTTACAATAACTACTTTCTTTTCACCAGCGGCAGCCTCGTTTAATATTCCCTTTAGATAATTTAATTGCTTTTCCCGGCCGTAAAGTTTTTCCGGTATAGAGAGCTTTTCAGGAAGATCGTTTTCTCCGGGTAAAAAGTCAGAAATTTTTGATTTTTCTAACAACTCTTTTAAGCATCGCTCCAGATCCGTTTTTAGACCGTAAGAGCTTTGATATCTCTCTTCCGCATTTTTTGAAAGCAGTTTCATCACAATGCCTGATAATGCCCCGGGAATTTCATGGTTTATATCGGACGGGTTTGCCGGTGTTCTGGCAATATGCGCATGCACGATTTCCATCGGATCTTCAGCTTCGAATGGGACTTTCCCCGTCAGCATCTGGTAAAATGTCACTCCGAGCGAATAATAGTCGGTTCTGTAATCGATTGAACGGTTCATCCTTCCGGTTTGTTCCGGTGATATATATAACAGTGTGCCTTCGAGCTGGTCACGCGTTATTATTTCCTGAACTTCCCTTGAAAGTTGCGTCGATATACCGAAATCTATGATCTTGACTTCCGAAGTCTTCCTGTTTAAAAGTATATTATGCGGCTTTATGTCCTTGTGGATGATATTCTTTTTATGTATTTCCCCCAGAGCCTCTATTATCTTCAAACCGACAGGCAGAAATTCTTTTAACGCAAACTTTCCCTGCTTTAATATTTTATCAATAGATTCACCTCCGAAATCCTCTTCAACTATTATCAGGGCATTTTCAAGCTTCACGAGTTCGTATACTCCCAGAACTCCTTCCACGCCTCCAAGGCTTTTCATTACATTATATTCATATTCGAAGTTTTTAAGTTCTTCATGATTTGGATATGAGTTCTTCAGCGTCTTCATTACGACCTGCCTTTTATTTCGCAGGTCTTCGGCCCTGTAGATTATATTTTTTCTGCCTGAATAAATTTCATCCGATATTTTGTAATCTTTGGGATTGATCATAATATCACTCCTTTAAAATTACTTAACGTAGAGACTTTTTGTAAATACAGTTATATTCAATAATTAAAATCATGATTTTATAAGATGATTTCCATATTAGAATAAAAATATATTTATGTCAATGAAAATGTACAAAATTGTACATATTGTTTAATTAATAATTCACATAAAACAAATCAGACAATTCAGGTCATTACCGATGTACTGTAAAGAATAATAAAACAAAGAAAAACAGTTGATATTCCTATATATTTTTATTCCATTGATTCCCAGTCGAAGCATCGTAATCAATCCTTTTAATCATATTAAGATTTATCTCATTTAGAGAATTTATCAAGTACTTAACTCCAGTCTTAACCATATCTTTTTTCTGATATCCCCATGTATTTGATGAAGGCATTCCAATAAAAGGCACATTTAACGACTTTGCAGCCTCGGCTACCATATTGACGTCGTCAATGAACAATGCCTCATTATATTTAAGATTATAAATTTCAGTAGTGATTTCTTTTATTCCCGGTCTGAAATCATTTGTACAAACGTACATCGTAAAATATTCGGTATATTGCTTCATTTCTTTACGATAATATGTTTCGGGCAATCCTCCATAGCAAATTATCAATAAATTAAGCGATTCAATTAATTTTAGCAAATAATCTAAACCTTGATTGAATCCACTTCCATTTCTATTTATAAATTCTTCCCTTTCTTTAAAATAAATCTTAATTAATTCATCCGTACTAAGATCTAATTTAAATAAATTAATCAGATATTCGGCGGCTTCTTCTCTTTTTTGTGAAAATATATTTCTTTCAATATCCCTGTTATAAGTTCCCCCAAATTTTTCTACCAATAACTTTATTACCGGGCTGAAAGTGTCTTTCAGCAGGACTCCGTCTATATCGAAAGCAACGAGCTTGAGTGTCTTCATAAATATTTCCTTGTAAAAATCATCTCTGAATACCTGCAAGCGCTCCCCCATCAATAGGGATTATACAGCCTGTAATATATGAGGAAGCCTCGGAACACAAAAACATTACAACTTGAGCTACCTCTTCTGTTGAGCCTTCTCTTTGTAAAGGTATCATTTTTTTTATTATTTTTTCGGAATCCGGACCTGAAAAATACCTTTCTTCGTTGATCGGAGTTTTTATCAAACCCGGACAAATAGCATTAATTCTTATTTTATACTTAGCAAAATCCAGAGCAAGGGCTTTTGTTAGGCCTATAGCTCCATGTTTCCCTGCACAATAATCCTCGACCAGATTTGTGACTGAAATACCCCAGCCGGAGGATGTATTTATAATTGAGCCTCCCCCATTCTTGATCATATATTCAATTTCAAATTTCATACATAACCACAAACCCTTCAAATTAATGTCTATTGAATAATCCCATTCCTTCTCTGTTCTTTCAAGGATAGTTTTCCGTGATGAAGAAACACCGGCATTATTGAATGCATAGTCAAGCCTTCCGAAATGATCAACCGTTTTCGAAATAAAATTTGCGACATCGTCAATTTTTGATACATCACATTGAATAAACAGGCAATCACCACCCGCTTTTTTAATATCATTTGAAGTTTCGGCTCCCTTTTTTAAATCACGCCCGCAAACCGAAACTTTGGCTCCTTCCTTTGCAAATGAAAAAGCGGCTGCCCTGCCGATGCCGGATGTTCCGCCGGTTATTGCAATAACTCGATCTTTGAATCTCAACATAGCATATCCTTTTTGATTTTAATAAATGTATTATGTGATAATTCCATTTTGAGGGCCGATTATCTTGCGCCGGGGTAGACCCTGTAAATCTTTTTTGACCTTTTATCTGTTAAAGCTTTAAATATTATTTTAGCGGCTGCATCCGGAGACATTCTTTTATCTTTAGACTTATTTTGCTCATTTATCATTTTATCGAGTTGTTCTGAATAAAACTCCGCTTTATCAGGCTGCAATAGTCCGAAATGCTCTTTTAATTCTTTTACAGCTTTAATTTTTGCACTTGTTTTAACGCCGCGGCATTTTATTTTGATCACGGGTATTTTCCAGGGAGCCAGTTCATCATTCAAAGTATCAACTAAACAATTCAAAACGGCGTCGCACATATAGAGGCTTGAAACGAATGGGGAAGTCTTTTTAGAATCTGTTAAAATCCAGACGATTCTTCCATTATTTTCTTTAATCATAGGAAGAAATGTCTGAATCAATCCGATTGGCCCCAAAACTCTTGTTTCGATCTCTTCCCTTAATCTTTGAAGATTCATCAATTCAACAGGCGATAAGTATGCACCGCCGGCGTTATTAATCACTGCGAATAATCCTTCCGGACCGAGTTTATTTAATTTCTCTGAGATAAAATCATGAGCCATAGCAATATGATCCTGATTTCTAAGATCAAACGGAAAAACCGGTATAAGATTTGGATTATTATAGGATATTAACATATCTGCATCGCTTTTTTTACGGACAGCAGCAAACACGTTAAAACCGTTATCGGCGAATAACAAAGCACAACTGAGGCCGATTCCCGAAGAAGTTCCTGTTATCAGAATACTTTTTCTTGGAAATGCCGCCTTTAATGAATTATCCCGTTTCAATATTTATTTCCTTTAATTAATTCGGTAAATAAAATCGACAGAAGATGCAATAATATTTAAATTATGACTTAATAAAATAAATATTACAAAAATCATAGATTTGTGTTTTAAAACTTATGCGAGGTGGGAGAAAACAGAGAGGCGATTTTTGATCATGATAATTTCGATAACCTTGACAGGATTATACTCTACTTTATAATAGTATATATTATTATTAAACTAATTTAGCTTTTTAAATAGAAAGTAATTGGATTTCAAAAGATCAAGTTTCCGGATATAAAAACAGCTATTATCTACCCTATTTTTATTAGAGGAATAAATTAAAATCAATCTCCAGCAATATTTTATCAATCGAGGAATATTATGAAAAGGCCTTTGTCTTCTATGGAAAATATACTTTATTTAAGGAATAAAATAACTCCCTATAATTGTTTTGTAAGCATACATATCAAAGGTACTCTTTCCACTGATGTATTCGAACAAGCTCTTGAAATGACAAAAAAAAGGCACCAATATTTATTTTATTACATTCTTGAAAACAATAATGTAGCCGAGTTTTTTTATGATGCCAAAGCAAGCATTCCGGTGAGAGAAGTTTATAATGCTGAAGAAAATAATTGGGTTGATGAATGCAATGCCGAATTAAATATACCTTTTGATTTGGCTAAGGCTCCATTAGCAAGAGCTGTTATTCTAAGGAAAAAAGATGGAGCCGATATAATTATTATTTTTTCTCACATAATCTGCGACGCCGTTTCTATGGTCTATTTTGCATATGATCTGCTGAAGGTAATAGATCATTTATATGAAAACCAGAGTATTGATTTTCTCGATGAATTACCGGATATTTATCCGGAGGTGAAATATTTACCCGATATATCAAAACAATTACATTCATACGAGAAAATTGAAAAGACTATAGCATACAATAATATAAGTGATAATAATTACCCCATTGAAAAGCGCTCTACTAATATCATTACCTGCTGGCTGAATGAAACGCAAACCGAATATATTATTAGTCAATGTAAAAAAAGAAATATAACCGAAAATTCTCTAATTGCTGCCGCTTTAATAATAAATATGAAAAATTATATTTTCAATAAATATCAAATAAATAATAATTTTATGATAAAAACAGGCTCATCATTAAATGTAAGAAAATATTATTTATGTGATATTAATAATTCGCAATTCGGATGCTGGGATAGAAACGGATTTATTGATTTTAAAGTTGAGGAAATAACAAATCTTTGGGATTGTGCCTTGATATATGATGATCGTTTAAAGGAATTGATTGAAAAAGGCAAGCCATTTTCAATACAAAAAGAAAGAGTAAATGATTATTCAAATTATTCAATGTCTGATATTATAAAAAAAAATGAAAATTCAACTCCTTTTGTCGGATTAATTAATCTTGGAAAATTTGAATTGAATGAATATTTCAATGGAAAGATAAAATTGGAAAAATTAAGTGTCGGAGGGCCGTTACATCTATATTGCAAAAACGATTTGGGGTTTGGAATAGTTGATATAACTTATGATAATCGATTAAATTTAATATTTTATTATGTGAAGCCTACACGCACTCAAATTGAAGCGAAAATATTCGCCATGGATTTTTTAAAATTGATATTCGAAAACAATCAAGATTTACTAAAAGAAATTAATCTTTAATAAAAAAATAATTTATATGGAAAATTATCGTTATGGAAGGATTTTTAATTGATTTTGATGGAGTCATTCTAAAAAATTTCCCTGATCTGGTTTCTAAATTTATTTATAATTATATAAATAAGTTAACACCTATAAATTATGAAACAATAATATCGTTTGTACGCCTTTTCATAAGTTTTCCGACTAAGGATTTTTTTACATTTCTTTTTAATTCATTGGGAATAGAAGAACACTTTGAAGATTTTATAAATAAAGTTTCTAATTTGGAAGATAACGGTGAAATAAAATTCGAAATCGATGATTATTTCAATACTTTCATAGATAAATGTAATAACAACCAAATAAATTTTAAAATATTCTCTATGGCTGATACTAGGAGAATTTTAAAAACAATTCATAATATTAAACTGGAAGATATTTATTCTTTATGTGAAAATTCCAAATCAAATACAAGGACATTTTCTCATCTACAAAAAGAATTAAAAATTGATTTAAATAAATGGGTTTTAATTGATGACGATCCTTTTTCATTGAGATCAGGCAAATTAAATGGAATGTTTACGATTATGATGCAAAATAATGTTTTTGGCGAATCAGAATATTATTTATATAAAGATTATATCGATGTTAAAGTTAATTCTTTTAAAGAAGTTATTGATTATTATTTTAAAGGCTTTCGATGAATATTAATGCCTGTATAATCAAATTAAGGCATGTGGCAAAATAATAATTGGAGAACAATATGCCGATTTTAGGCAGGGATTTGAATGAATTGGAAAACGCATGCTATCTGCAAAATAAAAGTGCGCCTTTTAACATTGTTATTTGCTTGCACTTCAAAGGCTGTTTGGCGTATGAAACTTTTGCGGAAGCACTGGAAATAAACAGAGCCAGGCATTATTATTTATCCTGCTTTATAGAGGAAAAGGATGGGGTTCCAAAGTTCGTATATAATAATAATGTCAAAATTCCTATAAAAATTATGAATTCTGATTACGATAACCAATGGGTCAATGAATGTAAGGAACAGATGAATTGCCCTTTTGATCTCGGGAAAGCTCCGCCTGCTAAAATAATCTGGATAATAAAAAATAATTCCTCTGATATAATTTTTAATTTTTCACATATAATATCTGATGGAATTTCCATGATGAATTTTATAATTGATTTATTTAAAACTCTGAATATTTTATTAAAAAAGGAAAAAATAACTATCAAGAAAGAAACCGAAATTTTTCCAGATATAAGGTATTTTCCTGATAATTTTGATAATTTGAATAAAAAAAAAGATGAATCCCTTATTATGGATTGGCTTGAAAAGGTAAAATCTTATAAGATTGAAAACAGGTCTTCCAATATAATAGTCTGCCAATTAAGTAAAGAAGAAACAAGGGAAATTATCAATAGATGCAAAAAAGAAGATACTACCATAAATTCGATGCTTGCTGCCGCATTAATCTTAAGTATGAAAAATTATATCCTGCAAAAGTATGGTGTAACGGAGGATTTCCTGATTAATACCAGCTCGGGATTGAATTTGAGGAAGTTTTATAAATGCGCCGTATCGGATCGTCAATTGGGGTGCTGGGCAGGAAAGGGTTATATTTTATACAATTCAAGAAATGTCGGGTCTTTATGGGATTGCTCAAGGGACTATGAACAAAGATTATATCAAAATATCAATTCGGGCGCACCTTTCTTATATCTGAAAAAGAGTTTTGAAATTTTAAAGCGGTATCAAGCCGGTGAAAAAGCATTAAAAAAAGAAAATAATTTACCAAGTGTAATGCTTACAAATCTTGGTAAAGTAGATTATATCGATCTGTATAGTAACGAAACAAAATTAGAGAAAATCAGTTTTACTTCGCCGATGTACCGGAATTGGCCCAGTGATTTAGGTTTTGGAATTTGTGCTTTGACATACGATAATCAATTATCGATGGTATTTCAATATATGAGTCCGGCATGGATCGATAGCGAAGCTAAAAAATATGTCAATAGCCTATTGAAGCTGATGGATATTAAGGCTAAAAATTAGGGGACAGACTGAGAATTTAAAATAAATCTCTAAAATTATCAACCCTTCTTCCTGTCAGTCCTGAGATGGCAGAAACGCTTGACCGCTTGTTTCAGGTTGTCTTTATCCGCTTTCACAATCCTGTTTATATGAAAACCTCCGAAAAAACTCTCGTTTTCATTCCGGCTCCATCTCTGGTGACATCCTCCCCTGACAAAACCGATCACCGGGAAATACATGATGAAGTCGTAATCTTTTTGAGACGCTTCCTCGCCCACGAATTCGCCTATTTCTATGCAGAAACCATTTAATGAAATATCTATCAATTTCCCGACATAGTAATCTTCCTTATCGGAACTCCATAGGGAAGTGGGACAAAGTTCGGGATCGACGGGGTAAAACCTGTGAGCGGGGTTTGTCATGTTCCTTCCCTCGCGGAACCTTGAAAAGAGCTTTTTACTCATAATACGGCCGTCTATATCGAATTCAGTGCAGACCACGCCTTTTTGAAAAATTGAAACGAGGGCTTTAGCCCATGTCCATTCGCCGTTCTTATCGTCAATTCTTAAAAAATCGGCTTTCATCCCGATGGGATAATGGAGGTCGATGTAATCGATAAACTTGGCATTGAAAGTATTTAAAGCGATCTGGGAACCCTTTAACGGTATGTTGCCGAAAACATGGCAGCAGGCTATGGTCATCTGCCTCGCCGCTTCCATGACCATCATGCCGGGGACATGCTCCTGGTGATGCTCGAAAAAAAAGCTGTGCCGCATATCTACAAGCATTTCGGCGTAAAAAACATTTTCCTTTTTAAAAGCTTCAATGGATTCGAAAATTTCATAAAGGATCATTTTTTCATGATTGGTGAGGCTGATATCCTTTTTGCTCAGGATATCCTGGATGGCCCTGTCCTCGAACTCTGAAAGGCTTTTCTTTAACAGGTAGCAATTGTACTTCTCGTTTTTCCTGTAATAGTTCATTAGAAAATCATGGTCTTTTTTAGAAAGCTTCAGATCATTTTCAAGAAAATCTGCCTCGATCGTATGCGGTATATTAAAGAGAATATAACATTCCCTGTTATGAATTATCGGATCGGAGGTATCCTGTGATTCTTCATTAACGGGCAGCGGAGCGCCCGGTTTATGGAAAATATAGTATTCCAGGAATATCGCTAAGTCCGGGAGCGTTAAAGAGGGTATGATGATGTTTTCAACAGTTTCCTTTTCGATGCAGTATGGAATGCTCCTTCGGAGACCCCTTAAAAAGACATTCTCCGGGTATTTCTTATGGACATATTTTCTATCGACAGCCTTGTCCGCGCCATTACGCATAAAAAAGGTCTCCGTGGGTCGCAGTTAAATCCCCCGTACAAAAGACCCATGTTTTATTATAAAAACAAATAAATAAAAATATCAAGAATTGAAATATAACTGAATTGAAAAATAACATTTTTTCACTGAAAAAAGCAATAGAAAAAGGTTATAAAATTTATTTGACATAACGATATTGATTTATTAAATTAAAAACAATATTTTACACTCTTAAAGGAGGGATGTATGAAAAAAATCGTGATTTTAAGCTTTCTGCCCATAGTTTTGATCGCGGCGATGGCACTGGCGGCATCTAAAACTGCTGTTTACAACGGTTATTTATCCGACACTCTGTGCTATACTAACAAGGACAGCATAGCGTTCGACGGGGCGAACATGAAGACGAACCCTGAAAAACACACTGTAGTCTGCCTGAAAAACAAGTCTTGCGCGGCTTCGGGATACGGACTTTTAATCAAGAACGACAGCGGCACTTACGATTTTACAAAATTCGACAATAACGGCAACAAGCAGATAAAAGCCTTGCTGAAATCGACAAAGAGAACAGACAACTATTATATTCAGGTTAAGGGCGTTATGGCTAAAAATATTATCAGAGTAGTGAAGATCAGCGAAGCCCAACCGGCCGGCAATTAAGCATTCCAAAATCACAATTCAAAGCGTCGTCCCAAAAGCTTAAGTTCAAAGCGCTTTTGGGACGATTTCATATATGGGTCAGGATAAGGGTATCAGGAGGGTCTTATTAAATTCAATTCCATCCAGACAAAAATACTTTCGTCTCTTTCAGCCCTTTTGGTTGCGGCAGTAGTATTGATAATCGTCTTTATAGTATATAATCAGCGTGCGAACCTCCTCGATGAAAATCATAAAAACGTTAAGGTAAACCTGGAATCCCTCATCGTGTCGCTTAAAAACATGATGCTCACAGGAAACGCCCCCGTCCTGGTCAATACCATGAGAGACCTTTCAGGGGAAAAGCTTTACAAAAAAATTAACATATTGAGAATGGACGGGACCATCGCCTTCAGCGACGATCAAACTATCAAGGCCGTTAACGCAAAATCGGGCCAGTCGTTTGAAATTTCCGAAAGGCTTGCCGACGACAGGAGCGATTCTGAAAAAGCAAAGGATTCTCAAAATATTATTTTCGTTTCAAACACACAGGGTTTCGTTACAAAATCAAATCCAGGGCAGGGTGAAAACGATTATTACCTACCGATAAAATTCGAAAATTCCTGCGCCCTCTGCCATGAAAGCGGCCGGATTTTCCGCGGCGTGGCCCATATTACCCTTTCGACTATGGAAATTAACGATAAAATCACGGGGATGCGTAATATTCTTTCTTTGTTTTTTATCGGTGCCGGTGCGATACTGCTCATGTTTATTTTCCTTCTTGTTAAAAGGCAGATAATTACACCGATCCTGAAAATCAGCGAAACGGCTGAAGAAGTCAGCAGGGGCGATTTCACCAGGCGGTTCGACCTTAAAAACAGGGACGAAATCGGCGACTTCGCGGCTAACCTGAACGATTTCGTGGGCAATCTGAACGGCGATATCCGGCAGGTTAAAAGCGCGTCCGAAAAAATCAACAGCCTTTCAAACAATTCGATCCGGCTCATGGAGGGCAAGGTTAAAAACAATATAATGGAGATTGAATCCAGTATCAACCATATTGACGGACAGACTGAAAGAACCACTACAGGCGTCAACGAACTTACCACCACAGTCGAGGAAATCGTACGCAACCTTCAAAGCATTATGGGCAGTATAAAGAACCAGGCCGTTGCCGTCGAGGAATCTTCAAGCTCTATCGAAGAAATAGTCAGGACTATCGAAAGGACAACCGATATGTCCACCCAAACCCGGAGCATAGCGGACGAACTCAATAAGGTCGCTAAGGATGGAGGCGAAGCTGTCAAAAATTCCGTATCGGCGATCAGGGAAGTATCCGAGTATTCGCAGCAGATCATCAAGATCCTGTCCCTCATCACAAACGTATCGAAGAATACTAACCTGCTGGCCATGAACGCTGCTATAGAGGCCGCGCATGCCGGAGACGCCGGAAAAGGTTTCGCCATTGTAGCTGAAGAGATACGTCATCTTTCAGAGGAAACCGGCAAAAATGCCCGCGAAATCGGCGAAGTGGTCAGTACAATTGTCTCCCGGATCGATGTTTCAGTGAACCTGGCGGAGAAAGCCGGGATAGGACTCGAAACTATAATGGCTTATTCAAGCCAGAGTGCAAAAATCATAGAACAATTGAATGTAAGCATGGAAGAGCAGAACCATGGGGCAAAGGAGATCCTGAAAGCGATCCAGTACCTCGTTCAAATCTCGGAGGAGGTTAAATTCTCTATCCAGGAACAAAACAAGGCGACGGACGAATTCGCGGCGGCATTAAAAGAGATCTGCGACCTGACTTTTAAAAATAAAGACGATGTGAAAATGCATATAAATAACCTTGAGAGCCTCATAAAGGCGGTTGAAGAGATCAAAAACAATATAAGCGTAAATCAGGAGCTTGCAAAAAACCTCAAATCCCTGATGGACAAGTTCAATACCGGAGAAACAGAAAGTGAAAGATCGGAAATGAGGCTTGTCGAGTAAGTGTGCGGAAGGTTTAAAACTCAAGATAGGCCCTGTTGATCCCGAATTCGCTGAACCTGGACCATGGGATGCCGTTGTCCCTGAAAACCCCTTTAATGATTTCCTGCCAGTTATCCCATGTCGCATGGTGAATATATGATCTTTCTTCCCCGATAATGACAATTATATCCAATGTTCCACGGACCCTGTCTATGTTCCCTAATTTCACGCAATTCACAGGCTTTTTATTCCAAGTTTATCGAATAATTTAATAAGGCCATAGAAATTATTTTCTAAACCGGCTTGTTTTTTCAATATGAAGAAAATATTTTTTTCAGGATAGAGCAGGATAAGATCGCCTGAATGATAATAACCGTAAAAGTTATTTATGCCGGTTTTGCTCTCTTCATTGTTTTCCCTGGCTTCGCATGACCCGTCATCAAAGAATTTTAAAAACATTTCACTGCCGTAATTTTTATCTTTTTTTGCACTTTTAAGAATTTTTCTTATATAAAACCATTTTTTGAATATAATGCTTATGCCATAGACTATTAAACCTATGTCGGCAATGACAAAGAGTATAAACTTACCGGAAAAACGAAGCAGTAAAATATTTAACATTATTAAACCTGCGATTGATAATATAATACCCAGGATCGGAAAGATAATGTTGATTTTATTCCTCCCGTAATGGATCGATGCCGCCTTTTTATAATCATTATCTTTTAATATCTGAGAAAATTCAATCATATCGAAACGTCCGCCTTTACTTCATTTTCTTTATCAGCATAAGATTACGTGCATGGTCTTTTCTCCGGTAGCTGTATTCGAAATCCAGGGGGATCTTCGGAGCCTTTTCATAAGCGTCCCTTAAATCTTTCTGGAGGAATCCCCGAAACAAAAAATGGGGTTCATGATAGATGCCGAACAGGGTTATTTTCCAATCACTGCCGAAATATTTATAGGGAATGGCGCTGTCATCCTGGACTATAACATCCATGTTTGTCAATGATATCCCCCTGATAATTGAGAAATTATCCATATGCGGCAGATAAGAAGCGGCTTTCAAAATACCGGCGGTCTTTCCCAGGCCGGTCAGGTATTTTCTCCATGAAATTTCTTTGGACAATGACGGATTCGACAGGTCTAAATGAAGGAAGATCACCTGTTTTTTCACACCGTCCGAATCAAGAAACTCGATTGCTCCGCTCCTGCACTGTTCGCCGTTTTTCAGTTTAATGAATGAAAGCGATCCATCGCTTTGAACGTCTACCTTATAAAGGGCGACAGGTGTTATGCCAAGCCAGCTCATTTGCGCCAGAATATGCGGGAACACTCCCCTTATAGGGGATTTTTCCAGGTCGCTTGCCATATCTTTTGTCGTATAATAGTTCCAATAAATCAGATAATCGTAACCCGCGATCATTTTTAAAAGGCTTTTGTCCATGTCCTTCTTCGAAATGTTTAACAGGTCGGGTATTCCTCCCGCCGTTTCAAGCCCTATCAGAATATAAGTTTTTGCGCCGGGGAAAAAATCATGGGCGTTGATGAAATCCGCTCCGGCGAATGGATAAAAACAGACGCTATGATTTTCATCTTTCAGCCATTTCTCCCTCCACGAGCGAACAGGCTGAAATGTTTTCGACTCGTAATAATTCCAGTAATCGTTCATCTTTTTCTTGAATTTAATGTAATTCTCGTCGTCTGTTAAAACCCGGAGCGCGCTTCCTTCAGGAAGTTCCCCGCCGGAAAAAAACTTCGCCGCTTCAAGCGGGGTGTATTCGATTGCCGTTTTATTATCATCGGTAAAAGCACATGATAAAACCGTCAATAGCAATATCGATAAACCGATTAAATTAATTTTAAGATTGTTATGCAAGAAAAACCTCCGACATACTTTTAATAGAAGATATTTTAAAGGAAGCCTGAAAATTTATCCATAAGACAGGGAATTGTATTATGGGCCCTTCTAATAACCCCCGGACAAGCCGGGATAAACGCCTTTTCACGCCGAGCAAGTCGGCACAAGGGCGGCAAGGTTGGGCCCATAGGGTTTATGACAATTGCCGATCCGTCATTCACCTGTCCATGAGGCTATATATTTCAAGTCTCCGGTATCGATGCCGGGTTTTTTGCGGCTAAATGCCCCTTTCAGCCCCAGTTCCCATGCGGCGAATTCGAAATGGCAGATAGCTATACCCATATCGATGTTCTGAAGTTTTATATCCCTGAAGATATTGTTATACATTACATTCTCGTTAAGATAGAAGTGAAAACCAAGGCTTTCAGGCTTCTCCCTGATGATCCTCCAGGGCTGCCTGTTTGATGCGGAAGGGGCGGCCCTGACCGCTTCAAGGACAGTTCCGTACTGCCCCGCATCTTTTTTTAAGAGGGGGTTGTCAAAAGACCTGTCGAAAAAGAGTTCTTCAAAGCTCTTCCGGTTTCTAGCGCCTTTAGACGATCCGAATATTCCTACAATGAAAGAGCTTTTATCACCGGGGTAACCGAGCGGGGTAACTGCAGGAATAACCTCCCCGGGCATAAGGCCGATCCTTTTCGCGAAAGCGCTTCTTGAAAGCGTGCCGGCAATCCAGCAGCTTCCGAGCCCTAACCCGGTAGCCTTCAACACGCCTGCTTCCATGCAATACCCGAAATCTTCCATTGACATTTCGCCCTTTTTAACTGCGCCTGCAAGATAAGAAACCGCCCCCTTTATCATCAAACTAGTCCCAAGGTTATTTCCTTCCCCCTGTCCTACAAGCCTGAAACGCACAGTGTTTCCGAACGGACCTTTTTCGAAAGATTTTAGATAATCCATCAGGGAATCCTTTTTTTCGTTTTCCACATCCCTGCCGTCGTAAGCCCTTGTAGAATGCCTGCGGAATATCAGGTCTATCATCGATTCCATAAATCACACTCCTTTATGAAGATATCATTATTTGGAAAAAATCTTCCGCGAAGCCGCACTATGGCGTCTTATAATTTACCACTTATTTTGATATTACTTCGCGTTGATTAGTGTAGCCTTGAACAAAAATATTATAATCATAAATGCAGAAAAAATAAAAATAATGTAAAATTAACGGGGGCCGGGAATAATAACTTATGAAATCATATCTGTATCTTATCTGCTTTTTTTTTCTTTCCTGTACTGTCGTCCCTAACTCCCGTTACACAGGCGATTTTAATCTCAAAGAATTTAGCTGGCTGTGCGGCAGAAAAATTTTCCTGGACCCGGGCCATGGGGGGACGGGAAAAAGCGACAGTTTCAGGGTGGCGCCCAACGGCCTCACCGAGGAAGAGGTAAACCTTAAAGTATCCCTTATACTGCGCGATATGCTCACAGGCGCCGGCGCGGTTGTATGTATGAGCCGGGAAAGCGATGTTAAAGTACCGCTTAAGTCCAGGGTGGAAAAAGCTCACGATTTCAACCCTGATATTTTTATAAGCATGCATCACAACGGGAGCCCCAGAAGGATTGACGGCGTAAACTATCCCCTGGTTTTGATCTGGGGCAACGCAGAATGCAGGCCCGAAAGTTATGAGTTTGCAGGGCTTCTCCTTGAGGAATTCGAAAAGATCATGAAAAAAAAGGGGCTTATAGTTTCGGATCTTTCTTTATTTACTGAAAGCGGATCAATGGTTTTAAGGGAAACCCGGGCCGATTGTCCGGGAGTTATCGGAGAAGCAGGTTTTTATTCCGATTATGATTTCGCGGAAAGGCTTAAAGACAAAGAATACAATCAAAAGGAAGCCGAAGCCTATTTTACTGCGATATCAAGGTATTTTATAACAGGAGTCCCAACAGCTGAGGTAATTTTACATGCCGGGATGTTTGCCGGCCCCATGATCGAAATTTCCGCCGATCCCGGGATAAAAGAGGCCGGGATCGAACCGGCTTCCATAACGGCCTCGCTTGACGGCCTTCCTGTCAAAATAAAATTATTGAAAGATAATAGATTCATTATCGATTATGGTAAAACTGTTTACCCGGGCGATCACGAACTCAGGTTCCATTTCAGGAACACACTAGGCCGTTCAAGTATGTTCTATACCGCATGTTTTTCTATACCAGTCGGAAAGGGCGATTACCGGAGGCTCATTCGAAACGGCCTCGGCCTTATCAATAAAAAAGGGGCGTCAAATACGGCCGAGGGCCTTAAAATGCTCCTTTCCGCTTATTCCTTATCGGTTACGGACCCTGGATCGGACGATATCCTTTGGAGTATCGCGTCCGCTTTTAACTACCTTGGCGAAAGGGGCAAAGCCTATTATTATTACTCCCTTCTTCGCGAGGGTTACCCGCAGTCAAAATACAGCGCCTTGCTCTCGAAATACGACCTGGGAGACAAATTGGTCGCAGATTACAAGGGCAAGGTCATTTATGCGAAATACGAGCAATAAAGGACTCGATTCAGAAACGATATGCTGTTCCAAAATCGAATAAGATCGTCCATTCAAAAGAACTCCCGCGGACATATTATGTTAAGATAGGAAAGTTTGCCGATTATACCGAATTATGTTATATTTTATAATTGTTATTATATGAAATAAAGAAGGATACCTTTATTGAAGATAAAAGATAACCCTTCATCAAGGAGTATTATGATGAAAAGAATATTAATTATGCTGTCGGTTCTTATGCTTACCGGAAATATCTTTGCAGAGATAAGGACCATCAACCTCTCCAACGCTATTGAACTTGCAATCCGGAATAATCTTTCCATAGCAAAGTCGGAGAAGGAAATAGGCATAGCAGAGGCGCAGTACAACGAGTCTTTAGCCGATTTCGCGATGCCTTCAATAAACGGGAACGCAAGTTTCACCGAACTTGACCCGCAGACGGTCCAGGATGGAATTCTCAATTTCCCTTTGCCCCCGCAGTTTGCAGGATTGTTCCCGACGATCACCAATGTTTATCCCGATAATTACCATGCAGGAATATCGGTATCCAAGACCCTGTTCGCGGGATTCAGGCTCTGGAATTCCCTTTCAGTCAGGAAGGCGTATCTCGATCTGGCAAAGGCTAAGCTCAAAGACATGAAAAACGAAGTGGTTTCAAGCGTTACAACCTCTTTTTATAACCTTTTTCTTATCAGGGAAACAATTAAAAGCCAGGAGGATTATAACAGTTCCCTGAAAGACCATGTAACTTATACGAGCAACAGTTATATATCGGGAAATGCGACAGAGTTCGATTTTATCACGGCTAACCTCAGATACAAGCTCAATATCCCGAAATTGACCGATCTGTCGAACAATCTTCTTAATGAAAAGCTGGTATTTTGCCAGCAGATGGGCATAAATGATCCCGGATCTGTCGAGATCGTCGGCGATCTTCTCGATACAACTAATATTTCTCTTCCTGTGACCAATAAGGACCAGATACTCAACCTAGCCCTTTCCAACGACATCAATCTGATGAGCATCGATGCTTCAATTAAAATAGCTAAGCTTTCCAAAGAAATCGTGGAGGGCGGAATGTATCCGTCGCTTTCAGCTTTCTTTAATTACGGATACGACCTGGGTAAGACAAATACTTTTGCCCCTGTGGAAAGGACATGGAATAGTTCCTGGAGCGCGGGCCTGCAGCTTTCGATGTCTTTCGACAGCCTGATCCCCTACGCTTCGAAAACCTGGAACAGCGCCGATGAGGCGGAAAAAAATATCGAATCCCTGCTGTTGCAGAGAAGCATGACCACTAACTCTGTGACCCTCCAGGTTCAATCGCTTCTCCTCCAGCTGGAAGAAGGCAGGGAGAATATCAGCGTTTCACTGGACGATGTCAATCTCGCTAAACTGGGTTACCGCCTCGCTGACGCGAGGTACAAGGCGGGAAATTCGACAGAGCTTGAAGTAATCGATGCGGAGAATTCCGAGGTCGAAGCCGAGGCAAGGTGGTTTAAATCAATTTTCGATTATTACAGCGCCAACGTAAGACTTAACCGTCTTATCGGAGGGTTGTATTAGCGGCTATTTGGCGTAACTTTTTATAATTATTATATTTTATTATAATCATAGAGGTAATTATGACTGAACCTGTAATCGATACATTGGTAGATTCTTTTTCTTCCCTTATCCCCGTATTTATGAAGGTCCTCAAGCAAATCCAGTCCGAAGTACTTCAGGACAGTGAAATTTCAAGCGTTCATATGCAGATAATGTTTATTCTTAAACATGAGGGGCAGCTAAACATGTCGGCCCTGGGTAAAAAGTTAATGGCCCCAAAACCCAACGTGACGGTCTTTATCGATAAACTGATAGAACATGAATATGTGGAAAGGCTATACAATGATTCGGACAGGAGGGTTATTTCTATAAAGCTCACTGAATCGGGCCAAAACAGGATAGACGAACACCTGAAAGAAATGAAAAAATATTTCAGGCAGTTTATGAAAAGATTCAGCGAAGACGACCTGGAAATGCTGAAAAAATCGATTGAAAATGTAAATTATTTTGTTGAAAAATATAAAAATGACAAGGAGAAAAATAATGGCTGAAAGACCTATGGGCTCGAAAGAAAAAAAAGGAAATAACAAATATCTCATTGGATTGATCGTTTTAATCGCCTTATTAGCAGGGGGCTGGTTCTGGTATGTGTTCGTTAACGGTTCCATAACAATAGACGACGCTTATATCGATAGAGACAAGGTTTCAATCAGCCCGAAGATGCTCGGTAAAATCGCCAGATTTTACGTACAGGAAGGGGACAGGGTAACAAACGGCCAGGTGCTTGTAGTACTCGATAAATCGACCCTTTTAGCGCAGGAAAGCCAGGCCATGGCATCTTACAATGTCTCCCTGGGCAACATTGAATCGGCAAAAGTAAACCTTGAAAGGGCGCAGGACGATTACACGCGCGCGGATACACAGTTTAAAAGTTCGGTTATTACGGTCGAACAGTATTCACATGCTAAAAAAGCCCTTGAGGCCGCAAAAGCCTCATACGGCGTAGCTCTTAGCCAGGCCAATATGTCTTTAGCCCAGCTTAACCTTACAAGGGTTAATCTTAATGACATGACCCTTTCCTCACCGTTTAAAGGCGTAGTCGCCAAGAAATGGCTCATGGAAGGGGATGTCGCCCAGCCGGGCGAGGCTGTCCTGACCGTAAACGATACTGAAGATATATGGGTGACTGCGAATATCGAAGAGGTCAATATGTCAAGCTTCAGGGTCGGAAAGGAAGTCTCGATCCATGTCGATGCATACCCGGGCATTCCTTTTAAGGGTAAGGTCAGGGAAATAGGATCCGATACGGGTTCTCAATTCTCGCTGATCCCGCCTAATAACGCTTCGGGAAACTTCACTAAAGTTACCCAGAGGATACCGGTAAAAATATCGATCGAAACCGTCGATCCATCCCAAGAGTCGTCTGCAGATCTCCTGCCGGGTATGTCGGTTGAGGTGGTAATAAAAAAAAGAGGTTAACATAAGTTTATGCCGGAAAATAGTAGATTCAGACGGGGGGGCGGTTTTCTTCCCCGCGCCAATCATGATCATGATTATTATCCATGGCTTGTCCTGATAAACGTAATGGTTGGAACATTCATGGCCGTGCTGGATTCGACTATAGTCAATGTCGGCCTTACAAATATAATGAACACATTCGGTACAAGCGTGGACAAAATCGAATGGATCATGACCGGATATATGCTTGTCATGGCGGTAATGCTTCCGGCCTCCGGATGGATCGCCGACCATTTCGGCTACAAGAGGAGCTATTTTGCGGCCCTGTTTTTTTTCACCCTGGGTTCCCTCCTCTGCGGATTCGCATGGAACGAGACGGTACTGATCGCTTGCCGGGTCATCCAGGGATTGGGCGCCGGGCTCCTTATGCCGGTCGGAATGGCGATTCTCACCAGGACATTTCCCCCTGAAAAAAGAGGAATGGCGCTTGGTTTCTGGGGGATCGCCGCAGCGGCTTCAGTTTCCTTCGGCCCTGTAATCGGCGGATACCTGATAGATAATTTCAGCTGGCATGCAATATTTCTAGTGAATATCCCTGTCGGCATATTAGGGCTGGCGGCCACCGTCATCATCCAGAAGGAATACAGGACAGAAAAAGCGCGTTCATTCGATTTCGGTGGAGCTATATCGATGGCGGTTTTCCTGACATTCCTTCTTCTAGCGCTTGCATGCGGAAATTCCTCATGGAACACCGACGGATGGCATTCCAATTTCATCATCACCTGCTTTGTTTTGTCAGCTATAGGCTTTGCCACTTTCCTCTACTTTGATCTGCGAATAGAGCACCCCCTTATCGATTTGAGGCTGCTTAAGGACTTCAACTTTTCGATAGCGAATATAGTGTTCTTCATATTCGGTTTCGGGATGTTCGGAAGCACCTTCCTGCTCCCTCTATATCTGCAGAATTCCCTTGGTTACACGGCTCTTCAGGCAGGGATGGTTTTTCTTCCTATCGGGATTTTGCAGGCCATAATGTCGCCTGTTTCCGGGGTATTGGCGGACAGGATCAATCCGAAAATCCCGGCATTCATCGGCATAGTTTTGCTCGGCATAGGCCTTCACATGCAGAATTATCTCTCTCTCGATTCAAGCAACTTTCAGATAGTACTTCCCCTTTTAGTGAGGGGAATAGGCATGGGAATGATCATCGCCCCGCTCGGCACCCTGGCCATGTCCAAAATGCCCCCGCAGAAACTCGCCCAGGCCTCGGGCCTCTTCAACGTTATTCGCCAGATCGGCGGCAGTTTCGGCGTCGCGGTCATGGGAACTATCCTTTCCCACCAGGTTGTCATACACTCGGCGAATTATTTTCAGGCGGTAAACAGGTATTCCCCCGCGTTTCAGCATTCCGTACTCGGGACAAGGACAATGATCGAACAATTTTCAGGGAAGAACATCGGCGACGCGCTTGCTATCTCGCAAATGTCTATCTTTCAGAACGCGGCGAATCAGGCCTTTGTCCAGGCTGTATGCGACGATTTCCTTATCGCAGGGCTGGCTACTTTCTTCTGTCTCATTCCTCTCCTGATGCTGAGATACCAGAAGAAAGAAAATGCCAAAGGCGTTTCAGTATCGAGCATGGAATAAATCGTAATAATGGAGGTGATTTAATTATGAAAATGTCGGGAAATACAGTGCTCATCACCGGTGGCGCAACCGGGATAGGATTCGCGCTCGCAGAGTCCTTTCTTGCCGCCGGAAACGAGGTGATTATCTGCGGCCGCAGGAAAGACCGCCTTGCCGAAGCGCAGAAGAAACTTCCCGCCCTGAAAACCAGGCAATGCGACCTTATAGACGACAAAGAGAGAAAATCCCTTACCGAATGGATAACTTCAAATTTCAAAAATCTTAATGTACTTATAAATAACGCCGGCATCCAGAAGGATATAGATCTTAAAAAAGGAACTGATGAACTCCTGCACGGAGAAGACGAAATTAATATAAATCTTGAAGCGCCTATTATTCTGACCGCTATGCTTATCCCTTTCCTGATGAAAGCGAAAGACCCGGTTATAATAAACGTATCATCGGGATTGGGATTCGTTCCGGCTGCCGGAATGCCTGTATACTGCGCCACAAAAGCCGCTCTCCATTCTTTCACCATGTCGCTCAGATATCAGCTCAGGGAAAACGGCATAAAGGTTTACGAACTTATTCCGCCGGGAGTCGATACGGAGCTTAATCCCGAAGGAAGGGCGAAGAGAAAATACGGCAGCACCGGAGTCCAGCCTGCCGAATTCGCTGAGGCCGTTATGAAGGGGCTTCAAAACGACAGCGCCGAAATAGGCTATTCATACACGGAAAACTTCAGAAAAGCCTCCAGGGAAGAACTGGACGAACGGTTTCAAGCCATGAACGAAAGGTGGAAATAAACGGATGGACTGCCGTACCGGGTGCGGCGCTTGCTGCATCGCAATATCTATTTCATCCCCCATCCCCGGGATGCCGGGCGGGAAACCCGCGGGAGTAATATGCCCTCACCTGTGCGGCAATTATACATGCCTGATTTACAATGACAGGCCGGATGTCTGCCGTAATTTCAGGGCCGACCAGGACTACTGTGGAGTATCGAGGGAAATGGCCCTTGAAAATCTTAAAAGGCTGGAAGAAGCCACTGACCCGCATCTACCTTGATTCGCCATTCATATCCCTGAGAACGTTAAAGGCTTCGTCGGCGTAAATATCTTTAACAAGGCTCTTAAGGTATGATTCCATTTTATCCTTTCTATCGCCGTAATCTCCTTCTTCCTTTTCACCCTCCGGTATGCTGGCAGTGAAAAAGTTAGTCCCTTCGAGGAGCCGGTTGATCCTGTCGCCGAGTTCTTTAGCTATCTTTTGTTCGTTCATAAGCCTTGAAAGCTGAAGGATTTTAGGATTATCCATCTCCTGCTTCATAATCTGGGAATTGGATGCAATAAGATTGAATATTTCATTTTTACCGACCCTTTCTCTGCTTTTAGCCCTCAAAACATCGATATTATAAGAAGCATCCCATTTTGAATAACTCAAAACCCTCGTACTGTCCCATGGCAGCGGATAATCCATCGAACTCTCCCCCATGTCCATTACACTGTAAGGATCGGGAAGGGGAATATCACCGGTAACTCCCTTCAGCTGCGTCGAATCTCCATTGATCCTGTAAAACTTCTGAACAGTCAGCTTAACTGAGCCCAGAGGCTTCAAATCATTGAATAATAGAAGGCTATCCAGGTCGACCGGCTGCTGCACAGTCCCCTTGCCGAAGGTGCGGTCGCCGAGGATCACGGCGCGGCCATAATCCTGAAGCGCTGCGGCGACGATTTCAGAAGCTGAAGCGCTAAAGGAATTGATCATTACGACCAGGGGACCTGTATAAACAATATCGGGGTCTGGATCCATATATACCCTGGATCTTCCACGCCCGTCTCTTACCTGAACGACAGGCCCGTTTTTAATGAAAAGCCCGGCTGTGCGAATAGCGTCTTCGAGTGCGCCTCCTCCATTATTCCTTAAATCCAGGATGATCCCTGAAACGTTTTCATTTTTCAGGTTTTCAAGCTCTTTTTTCATATCGTCCGAAGCATTCCTGCCGTCTTTGTTATTAAAATCACGGTAAAACAGGGGAAGATAAATATAACCGTATTTTTTACCGGTATTAGCATCATTGATTATATCGGACCTGACATAAGTATCTTCCAGGACAACTTTATCCCTGACAATCGGAATGATCTTTATCCGTCCGTCGGGTTTTTTTACAGTCAGGCGTACTTCTGTTCCCTTAGGACCCCTTATTAATTTTACAACGTCTTTAACAACCATATTCGCGATATCGGTAGGTTCGTTCGTGCTCTGCCCTACTTTTAATATTATATCCCCGCTTTTAAGGATATTCTGGCGCCATGCAGCGCTGCCGGGAATAATCTCCTGCACCTTTATAACATCTCCTTCCTCTTTGAGCTGCGCGCCTATACCCTCGAAAGTCCCGCTGATCGTCATATCGAAATCCGTTTTATCGATCGGGGACATAAATGAAGTATGAGGATCGAAAGTCTCTGCGATAACATTCAGATACCGGTAAAACTGGTCTTCCTCCTTTTCATCAAGCATTCTATCGAGCATCTGGTTGAAACTTTTGGATACTTTTTCCCTTGCGCTCTTTTCAACATCAGGCTGGAAAGAAACATCCTCATTGGATTTTTCAGATTCAACCTCCAGATATTGCTGAAGGACCTCATATTTAAGATACTTTCGCAAAAATTCCTTTTCTTCACCAACCGTTGTACAATAATCGAGTTTTTTAGGATTAAATTCCACCGTTTCGTTCTCATTCAAATCGAACGGTTTTGCCAGGATTTCGTTGCCATAAAGCCTTACATCCTTTATCCTCTTATTCATAATGGCCCTGGATGCGTCGAGGATGCTCGTATCGGCTTCCAGAAAATCCTCTCCCATCTGTGTTTCAAAACGGCCCAGATTATCAATATCTTCCTTCAGCAGAAACCTCTTATAGTAATCAAGATTTTTTAAATAAAGGTTAAAGGCATTTGTTGAAAAAGTAGGATTGAAGTCACCGCCGCTGTAATGCTCCTTAAGGATTTCATCCATCAATTTCATTGTGACCTTTTCCTTTTGCCCCGTTTCGGTACCGCCAAGCGGAACAAGAGCCAGGGTAAAGAAAAATATAACCATAAAATATTTTTTTAAAAGCTTACACATTACATGCTCCTGTGATAATTTTCTTGCTGATTTCCATTAAAATTAATCTTCAAATCGATTATAAATTCCGGCCTTCCTTTTACTTCATCGAACACGCTCCCGATATACTCACCCAGAACTCCTATAGTCATGAGTTGAACCCCGCCGAAAAAAACGAGGGTTATTATAGTTGAAGCCCAGCCGGGAACTGTTTTAATAATATTGGAGAATTTTGCTATAAAGACGTACACGATCAAAGCAAGCCCGATGATAATGCTTAAAAATCCCAGGCCCATAGCAATTTTAAGCGGTTTTTTTGTAAAATAAAGGAGACCGGTAGTGGCGAAGGAAAACATCTTCTTTAAAGGATACTTAGTCTCGCCGGCCTTCCTCGGATCGCGGGTGTAATAAAAAGGAGATTGACTGAATCCAATCCAGCTTACCAATCCTCGTATATACTTATTCCTTTCTTTAAGGCTTTTAAATGCATCTATTACTTTCCTGTCGATCAGCCGGAAATCGCCGGTATCGAGGGGAATAGGAGTCTCGGAAAGATAGCTCAGAGTCCTGTAGAAAAGCGCTGAACTCAATTTCTTAAAAAACGATTCCCCGCGCCTCTTTACACGCATTCCATAAACAACATTATATCCTTTTTCAAGATGGATCTTTATCATATCGGGAATAAGTTCAGGTGGGTCCTGAAGATCCGCATCAATAATCACAGCGACATCTCCGCGCGTATTATTGATCCCCGCCGATACCGCCGCCTGGTGGCCGAAATTCCTTGAAAAGCTGATTATTTTAACATTTTTATCATCGGCCGCTATTTCTTCGAGAAATTCCATGGTTCTATCCCTGCTGCCGTCATTTATGAATATAATCTCGAAGCCGTTAAATCCGCCAGCTGTTAATACAGCCTTAACCCTGCTGTAAGTCTCTTTTATTACATCCTGTTCATTATAGCATGGTATGATGACAGATACGAAAACGGAACTCATCTACGACCACTCCCCTGGCCGCAATTGTGCGGTGATATAGTTAATTGACTAATGGGCGGTTCCAAAAACTAGATTCTTGGAAAACAATAGTAAAAACGAATCTAATAATTCCGCCCAATGGGCACTACCTTGCTGCCCCAAAGGGGCAGTTATTAGAAGTGCCCTAATAATAAATTGCAGCGGGAATAAAATCAAGAAAATGTGAATCGATCAATATGCAGATCCGTTATGAAGTAAATTTTTTCCAGGCGGTATTCGACAGCATTTGTGTTGAAAGCATAATCTGCTAAGTTACAAAATGATGGCAGTAATGTCATTTCGAGTGTCGCCCTACCGGGCTTCTCGAAATGATGACCTGAGGGCACTTCTAAAAACCGCCTTTTCAAGGCGGCAAGGTAGTGCCCATTGGGCGGTTTCATTATGATTAAAACATCTTTTATTACTAACAAAGTTAGTTTTTGGAACCGCCCTTAAATATCAACAATAATAACCGGTATTTCTTGAAATTATTATATTTAAAGATTATATTAGTCTCGTATTAAACAAAATTCATTCTTAGGGGGTTTTTATGCCTGAAGAATCAAAAGAGAAATCAAGGACAGAGGAATTCAAGGTCAGCGGCGATAGCCTTCTTTCAAAAATAAGGGAAATCATTCATGAAGGCAATATCCGGCGTATTACGATAAAAAATGAGGAAGGTCAAAGCCTTATTGAGATTCCGCTTACTTTAGGCGTTATAGGCGCGGTTCTTCTGCCGGTCTGGGCCGCGATAGGAGCGATAGCCGCACTGGCGGTTAACTTCAGGATCGTTGTGGAAAAAGTTGAGGATAAGTAATTTGCATTTATTTTTTATTTCTTCGCGCAAACTCATCAATATCCTCAAGGACCTTGTCGATTGACAGCGTGAATTCTTTTTTTTTGATTTCTAAAAGCAGATGCAGGCTGTAACGGCTCTCATTGAAAATATCTGTAATTTTCGAAAGTTCGCCGATATTCCCGGGAAGGTATTCTTTAAGCATGTCCATATATTCACGGGGTCCGTAATGCAGATAATAAGGCGTAACTGAGCGGCTCGCAGCCTCAATAAGTCTGATAAAATCTTTAATAATAATCTTAATCTCATCAAGCTTCTCATTGGTCAACTTAACATATTTCTCAAAAAAGGACAATAGCTGTTTTTCAATTTTCCTTGTCTTTTCAAGGTCCTTTTTTCTGTTTATTTTCCCGAACCCGAACATAGTAAGGATGAAATTCAGTAGAAATATAACAGCAGCGGCGGCTATATTGACAAAACCCGATATACGCATAAATCTTTTTATAAAAAAAGAAACCCACGCCGGTCTTTTTTTATTCCTGAAAATTATTAATAGAACGAGGCCTATAACCGACGCTATCAAATATAACGCGATATAGGCTGCAAAGGCTAACAAAAGATACTTTATGAATAACTGGCCTGTGTTCCATATTTCCCCCGAGAGTTTATCAACAGAAGAATCGACGGCTGGCGACGGGGTGATATTTGCGACGGAGGACCCCGGCTGTGAAAGATTAATTGAGAGAAGTAAGAAAATTTTATTAAGGGCTTTAGTCAGCCAAACGGATGAAAAGACCGAGAAATTCCATGGGATAGCCAGAGAGACAATTATCAGGAAGACAGGAAGGATTGATATTATCCTGTTCCAGTTTTTAATGATAGCGCCCTTGATGCCGTAGCCCAGAAGTTTCCATTGAAGCACTGATGATAATTGAAACAGGACAAGATAAACCCCAAACCCGCCGAAACCAAGGCAAAGCAGGAAAAGCGATTGAAACCACCTGGTCTCAGGATTTTTCGCCACCGATATAAACGATACGATAAGGAGAATAAAAGCGGTATTAGTAATAAGTTTGACAAACCAGACAGGTTCTATTTTCTCATTCCTAACATCTATCCTGCCTTCGGCCCATCCCCTGAATTTTTCCTGGGAGGTAAAGCTGCTCTCACATTCCAATATCGAGTATAACCGGTCGAATCCCCTTTTTATCGAGTTCAAATATGCCCTCTGGATCATGTACAACCCGAAAACCACCAAAAGGAGCTGAATATCGCTGAAAACCGGTATATGCAGGAACGGGAGGATGAGCTTGATAAAATACTGTACTGAAAAGAAAGATCCTGAAAATAGCACGAGGGTCAGCAGAATTTTTAGAACTGAGCTTATGCGGTCGCTAAAATAAATCAGCACTACAAAAGCCCCGGCAAAAAAGATAATAATATTCATCCACAATGCCGCGCCCGCAAAATTCGTTAAAAAAAAGCTCATGAATGAATAAAACAGGATACCGGAAATACCTGTCAGGACCAGAAAGAGATAAACCGCAAACAGCCTCCTGCTCCAGGAGAACATAAGCTTCCCCTCCTATAACCGGTACAAATTTATCAAATCGGCCTGTCCTTCCGCATAGAAACTCTGAAACCCTATGTTCCAAAGACTCAGCTCATGCCTTATTTCAGGCCCCGCGTTAATTATATTTATCGAATGTCCCCTTTTCTGAAGATCCATTAATCTTCCGAGGGATTCCTGATCCAGTTTTGTCGTTATCAGGTATACGGACAATCCCCATCTAATATTCTTAAGTTTTTCAAATACCGATTTCAAGGGTATGGTCCTGCTGGAATCTATTACAGCCAGGTCGGTCAGAAGGGAGATCAAATGATTTTCAGATTTCCCTTCCGGGGTCGCAAGAACAGTTTCAATACCGTTTTTTGAGCAATTGACTACGAGGCCGAATGATTGTTTCATTTCATAGAGTTCGTTAAAAAGGGAAGCGCATGTTTCTATCAGCTTGCCTACATAGTAATCTTTTTCCCTGAAGTTGAAATCCTGTTCAAACAGGTTCAACAGGACCAGGCTGTTCGAGGATATGGAATGCTGATAGGTATTTATATAAAATTTATTGTGCCTCGCGGAGATTTTCCAGTTAATTTTCTTGACATCGTCCCCATGTTCATATTCCCTTACGCCGGTTATTATGGACGGGTCCTCGTAAATAGGCACCCTGTTTTTAATGATACCCTGGGGCTGGAGGCTCTTGAAGATTAGTTGAGGAATTTTATATATCCGGGGAAGAACGATAACTTCCCGGGTCGTATCGATTTCCACGCTGAATGAAAACAGTCCGATCAAGTCGCGAAACGATATCTTTGTCGGGCCTATAATATACCTGCCTCGTTTCCTTCCATAAAGCGTGTAATCAAAATCCTCTCTTCCCCCTCCTTTAATAGAGGTTAAAAAAGTATGGCTCTGCATAGCGCTGACCTGCAGATCGGTATAATCGATTATAAGGAGCGCATGATAGGGCAGGAAAGATCTATTATAGGCGGATAATAAACTTTCATCATTTATCCCTGTAAATATTACCGAGTTTTCCGATTTTCTTTCAATCACGATATTGGCCCGGACAATCCTCGAATATATATAATTCAGAAGGATAAGTATAATACTTCCATATAAAATGATCTTTACACCCGGATAATCGATAAACAGGAAATTTGCTGAAATCAAAATGATAAGAATTACCGCTCTTCCCGCGGTCACCTGGCCGCCCTGTTATCCGCCTGAAGCGGGACCGGTATATTGGCGAGAATTTTTTCGATAATATTTTCAGCCTTGAGATTTTTCAATTTCGATTCCGAGCGCATGATTATACGGTGCTTGAGAATTTCAACCGCCATGGCCTTTATATCTTCGGGTATGACAAAATCCCTGCCGTTTAAAGCCGCGAAAGCCTGCGATGCCTTATAAAGGGCTATACTTCCGCGGGGAGAAGAACCAAGTTCAAGATTGGGGTCGTTCCTTGTATTGTTTACAATACTTACGATATATTCCCTCAGGGAATTATCGACATGAATATTGTAGATAAGATTCTGGATTTGAATAATATCCCCGGTACTTACGACAGGCGTAAGCGAATAGATGGGGTGAGTTTTTGCTTGCATCATGATTATCTCTTCCTCTTCCTTGCCGGCCGGGTAACCTATCTTCAGGCTGACAAAAAATCTGTCCATTTGGGCTTCCGGAAGGGGAAAGGTCCCTTCAAACTCGATGGGGTTTTCTGTGGCGATAACAAAAAAAGGCTCGGGGAGAGGTATAGTCAAACCTTCTATCGAAACCTGCGATTCTCCCATCGCTTCCAGCATTGCCGATTGGGTCTTCGGTGTCGCCCGGTTGACCTCGTCGACAAGAACTATCTGGGCGAAAATAGGGCCTTTGCGGTATTCGAATTTTTTTGTTTCAGGATTATAGATTGAAACACCTATGATATCCATAGGAAGAAGATCGGGAGTGCCCTGAATTCTTTTAAAGGACGCGTCGATGGATTTTGCGATGGACCTGGCAAGCATAGTCTTTCCCAGGCCCGGCACATCTTCAAGAAGTATATGCCCCCTGCAGTAAACTGTCACAAGCGCTTTTTCTATTACCGGCCGTTTACCAACAATAACTTTCTCAATATTGGCTATGAGCTTTTCGGAGATGACCTGGATCTCTGAAAGTTCCATTAGACCCTCCTGAGAGATATTTTTCAGCTACTCGGTTATATCTTTTTTCATCCTATCGTATTCTTCTTTTGTGATCTCCCCTTTAGCGTATCGCTTTTTCAGTATATCAAGAGCGCTATCCTGACGGCTATGATAAATTCCTCCGGCTGAGAAAAGCCTTATAAACAGGAAAACTATCAAGGCCATGAATATTATGCCTATGATCGGCCCTCCGAAGCCCCACCATCCCATCATGCCCGGCCAGCCATAGTGCCAGTAATTATTCCACATCATACAATCACCCCCTGTGATTTTGCCTATTATTATAATAATAACATGATTTTTAAAAGGCAAAAAACGGGATAAGTTGAAGATAAAGCATTTTTATTGTATACTTTAACTTAATCTACAGTATATATGGTAATAATACAGGGAGAACTTATGAAAATAAAATCATCGATGATTACGATGGCCACATTCCTGGTGCTGGCCGGGTGCGGGAGTCTTAACGTTGTTCCGGAAAAGGATCTATTGACCTATTCCCCTAAAAAGGTTATGGAACTTGGAGCACAAAATTACAGCAACTACAATTTTGACGCGGCACTCTATTACTATAACGAAGTTGAAAAGATTTTCACAAACGATGCGCCGGAAAACGTGGACGCTAGGGCATGGGCCTTATATGAAATCGGGTTTATAATGTATGTCCAGGGAAGATACGACGAGGCTGATAAATATTTTAATCAAGTCCTGACATTCAAACTTGTCAACCAGGCTCCTCTGGTTCTTGCTAACGAAATGAAGGATAAAATAAAAGCAATTAAAAAATAACCTTATGGGCTGTTTGCCCGAAGGGAGAAGCGCCCTTTTTTACATTGTAAAATCTCTGCCCAGGTAAATACGGCGCGCTTCCTTGTCTTTGATCAGTTCCTCCGACGTACCGCTGACAAGGATTTTGCCTTCGTTGATTATATAAGCGCGGTCAGTGATTTTAAGGGTTTCACGTACATTGTGATCCGTGATCAGGATGCCGAGCTGCCGCTCTTTTTTTAATTGAAGTATTATATTCTGAATATCGGCTATCGCTATCGGATCTATCCCTGTGAAAGGTTCGTCGAGAAGCAGGAAGTCCGGTTTAATGGATAATATTCTCGCAACCTCAGTCCTGCGTCTTTCCCCGCCTGACAGCGTATACGCTTTCTGAAATCTTATCTTTTCCAGACCCAGTTCGCTTACAAGGGAATCTACCATACTTTCGATTTCATCCTTATCCATTCCTTTGAGATCGAGGACGCTCCGAATGTTATCCTCGACGGACAGCTTCCTGAATATGGAATTTTCCTGGGGAAGGTACCCTATGCCCATAAGGGCCCTTTTAAACATCGGGAAACCGGCGATATTCTCTCCCTTAAGGAAAACCTTTCCTTCGTCAGGCCTGATAAGTCCTACTATCATGTAAAACGTCGTTGTCTTTCCCGCGCCGTTGGGCCCAAGGAGGCCGACTATCTCACCCTGTTTGATATGAAATGAAACATCATTGACCACTCTTCTTTTTTTATAAACCTTGACAAGGTTTTCTGCCGTTATACCCGTGGCTATATATTTTGCAGCATCCTCAGCCTGGAAAACTTTCATACTCTACCCCACGGTATACCGGATAATGCTCGATATAGTGTTTTTCAAATCCTTTCTCTCCGACACAATATCGAGGAAGCCATGATCAAGTAAAAATTCGGCGCGCTGGAAACCCTCGGGGAGTTTCTGCTTTATTGTCCCCTCGATCACCCTGGCCCCCGCAAAACCGATGAGAGCGTTTTTCTCGGCAATGTTGAAATCGCCAAGCATGGCAAATGACGCCATGACTCCGGCAGTAGTGGGATCGGTAAGGACAGATATGAAAAGCCCCCCGTTTTGCGATAGCCTTTTCAGGGCGGCTGAAGTTTTTACCATCTGCATCAGGGATAAAATCCCCTCATACATCCGGGCACCCCCGGAAGCGGCGACTATGACAAGCGGCCTTCTGTTTGACAAGGCCGATTCTATAGCCAGCGTGATTTTCTCGCCGACGACAAATCCCATGCTTCCGCCTAAAAAGGCAAAATCCATTACCGCTATGTCGATCAATCGGCCGTTTAGTTTACCATAGCCGGTGATCACGGCCTCCTTCAGCTTTGTCTTTTCCATCTGTTTCTTTATCTTATCCCTATACGATGTATCGCCGTCATGAAAGTTGAGGGGATCGCTCGATATAAGTTTTGCATTTGTTTCAACGAATGTTCCTGCATCGATCAGGGTCTGTATACGCTCCATTGCTGAGAGCTTGTCATGATAACCGCAATGGGGGCAGACATGAAAGTTCTCCTCCCATTCCTTATTGTATATTATAGCGCTGCAGCTTACACATTTTCTCCATAACCCCGCATTGATCTTTGCATGCAGATTTTTTTTAACGATATATTTCGGTTTTTCAAACCAGGCCATAAGCATTTATCTCCCGGAGTAAGATTATTTTTCTTCCCTGTAAACTTTAAAAGGTTTTTTATACTTATCGTAATCCTGGAGGACATTCAAAGCTTTCACAAGCTGATTATCATCCGACAGATCATAAACCGGAGGGATGGAATTCTCCGTTTTTTTCATCCCGATCAGGTAGTTCAGGGATTTTTCACTGACATTGAAGCCTTTCGCAAGAAGTTCCTTCCTGAAACCCTTCAATTTTTCATCGGTAATATCGCCATTTTTAGACATAAAATCTTTAATAATATTTGTGTTCTCTAATTTTACGATTGCTGTTTTTTCATCGTCCCCGAGGGTTTCGTACCATAATTTTTCCGTGACATTGGGAGTAAGCCCGATTTTATCTATACATATACCGGAAGGCGTATAATACCTCGCCACAGTATATTTAATCGTGGAACCGTCATCAGGGAATGTATAAGTTTTCTGGACCGACCCCTTCCCGAAGCTTTTCATTCCTACAAGGACTCCCCTGCCGGTGTCCTGCATCGCTCCTGCAAATATTTCGCTTGCGCTCGCGCTTCCCTGGTTGATTAATACGACCAGGGGCAGTTCCTTCGGTACGAATGTCAAATCTTTCTTCGCTGAGAATTCCTGATTGTTATCAGACACCCTGCCGCGGGTATATACGATGATCCCTTCATCTAAAAAGTAATTTACACAGTCTGCCACTACATTTAAGAGGCCGCCCGGGTTATTTCTCAGGTCAACGATGATTCCCGCGGGATTCTTCGCCAGTTCATCTTTTAGCTGTTTTTTAAATTCGTCGGCTGTCGGCACGCTGAATTCAAGCATCTTTATATATCCGTATTTTCTCTTTCCGAAATCAATGTAGTCGGACTTTACTGTTTTAAGCTTTATCTCCTCCCTCGTCATAGTGACTTTGAAGGGTTCCTCCACTCCCTCCCTCTGGAGAGTAATTGTCAATTTTGTGCCGATATTACCGCGAAGCTTGTCTACCGCGTCCTTGACCAATATTCCTTTTGTCGATACGCCTTCTATTTCAATAATTTTATCCCCGGGTTTTATACCTGCCCGCCAGGCCGGAGTATCTTCCATAGGGGAAACAACAGTCAGTTCTCCGTCCTTCATATCGATTTGAAGTCCAAGCCCTCCGAAACTCCCGGTAACATCAATGCTGAATTCCTTGGCAGTGGTGGGATCCATGAACATTGAATAAGGATCGTTAAGGTTTTCCATCATGCCTTTCAAAGCCCCATACCACAGATTGCTGGAGCTGACCATTTTCTCATCATAAAATTCTTTTTTTATAACATTGTAGCTTTCTGAAAACATCCTGTAATATTTGAAATAACTATTCTCATCGATGGTAAGAGAATTCTGGAGAGTATTCGTTCCGTAAGTATCTGCATATATTATATTCGAAGTAAGGAAAAGCTTGTTTAAAGTCAAAAGCCCGATACCGAATATAGAACCCGAAATAAAAATAAGCAGAATATAGATCTTTTTTATCTGATTCATGTCAATAACCTCTCTTTAACATAGGCAGAATACAACTTAGGGCACTTTTATATTATATTTTATTATCATTTTATCTACAATAAAAACTTCGGAAAGATTTCCGGTACCGGGGCTATACTTTTCAGCCTAAAACTTTCAAAAAAGCAAATAATATGATATTCTTAATGGTCAGACCTGCGGGATAATACATTAATGATAATTGTTTTGCAAATATCGGCGGTTATTCCGGACAATAAAAAGAATAAAGGAGTCATTAATATATGGATCTCTTGAGAAAATTAATAAATCTGATTTTCGGTACAAAACAGCAAAGAGACGCTAAAAAAATGATCCCCATAGTCCAGGCGGTTAGTGAACTTGAAAATGAAATTTCAGCCCTTTCCAACGACAAGCTGATTGAAAAAACAGCCGATTTCAAAGCCAGGATCCTAAATAACGAACCTCTTACAGATATTCTTCCCGAGGCTTATGCCGTAGTTCGCGAAGCATCTAAAAGAACTATCGGAATGAGACATTTCGATGTCCAGATAATGGGCGGTATTTCATTGAACAACAACATGATCGCAGAGATGAAAACCGGCGAAGGCAAGACGCTTGTCGCTACCCTGCCTTTATACCTGAACGGACTAACGGGCAAAGGCTGCCACCTTATCACGGTAAACGATTACCTTGCCAAGAGGGACGCCCTATGGATGGGACCGATTTTCAAATTCCTGGGCCTTTCGGTAGGAGTCATAAACCATGAAAAGTCCTACAAAGTGGAATGGTCGGATATTTCTGCATATAAGGTGCAGGTTTTTGAATGTTCCAGGCAGGAAGCTTACCGCGCTGACATAACGTACGGCACGAATAACGAGTTCGGTTTCGATTATTTGAGAGATAACATGGTCTTCTCTTTCCAGCAGAAAGTTCAAAGAAAGCATTATTACGCAATAGTCGATGAAGTGGATTCGATCCTGATTGACGAGGCGAGGACGCCTCTCATAATTTCGGGCCCTTCCGAAGAAGCTACCGATTTATATTACAAGATAGATAAATTCATTCCAAGACTTACTGAAGCGGAGAAGAACGAAAAAAAGGAGCCGATCGAGGGTACGGGAGATTACGCGGTTGATGAAAAAGATAAAACCGCAGTCCTTACCGAAATGGGAATCGAGAAAATTGAGAAGCTTCTTGGCATGAAAGATCTTTATTCGCCGAAAAACAGCATGATCGTTCATCATGTGATCGCGGGGATCAGGGCTCACAAACTGTACCAGAGGGATGTCGCTTATGTTGTGGAAAACAACGAAGTAGTTATCGTCGACGAATTTACAGGCAGAAAGATGCCGGGCAGGCGCTGGTCGGATGGACTTCACCAGGCCATAGAAGCTAAAGAAAGGGTCCAGATCAAGCAGGAATTCCAGACCCTGGCGACAATTACATTCCAAAATTATTTCAGGATGTACGAAAAGCTGGCCGGCATGACCGGTACGGCAGAAACCGAGGCGCAGGAATTTTACGCAATATATAAGCTGGATGTTGCCGTAATACCGACGAACATGCCGGTTGTGCGTACGGATAATGCAGACAAGATCTTCCTGAACGAAAACGCAAAATACAAAGCCATAATCCGGGATGTAGAAGAGAAGCATAAAAAAGGCCAGCCGATACTTCTCGGCACTATCTCGGTTGAAAAATCCGAAAAAATTTCAAGGCTTCTTGAACAGAAGAGAATCCGTCATAACGTTCTCAACGCTAAGTTCCATGAAAAAGAGGCCGAGATTATCGCTAACGCCGGTTTAAATGGGGCGGTAACTATAGCAACGAACATGGCCGGGCGAGGGACGGACATCAAACTTGGGGAGGGAGTCGTCGGACTCGGCGGGCTGCATGTTATTGGAAGCGAGCGTCATGAAGCGAGAAGAATCGATAATCAACTCCGCGGACGTACCGGACGACAGGGCGATCCGGGTTCATCCCAGTTTTATGTGTCCCTTCAGGACGATCTTATGCGCATTTTCGGCATGGATAACCAGATGGGCCTCATGAAAAGTTTCGGTTTCAGCGAAGAAGATGAAATACAGAACAGGATGATATCCAGGGCGATCGAAGGGGCGCAGAAACGGGTCGAGGGCAGGAACTTTGAAATCCGGAAAAACCTCCTCGAGTATGACAATGTCATGAATGAGCAACGATCGTATATTTATTCCATCAGGGATAAAATCATGGATGTGGCTAACAATTATTCCGTTATTGACGAACTTAACCGCACAATCGTAGAAGATTACGTAATAAATTTTGAGAAGCCGCAGAGGCCCGAGACCTGGAACAGGGAAGAATTGGATAAATGGTTTAAACACCACTTCTTTACAGGGCTCGATCTTGATTTTTCAAAAGACGACCAGGGAACAGCCATTTCCAGAATTTGCGCAAAGATCAAAGGGCAGGTATGGGACCGGCTTTCGAACGTTCCGGAAGAGATAAGGGCTGAGGGATTCAAGTATGTGGTCCTGAATTCCCTCGATACTCAATGGAAACAGCATTTGAGAAATATCGATTCCCTGCAGGAGGGAATAGGACTTCGCGGTTATGCACAAAAAAACCCGATCGTTGAATACAAACTTGAAGCATACGATCTCTTCAGGGCTATGCGGTCCGGGTTCATGCTTGAGGCTTTTTCACTCATGTCCAGACTCGAGATCCATACAACCCTTGACACCGAAAGGGAAGAGGAAGTCTCCATTCCTACGCAAACAGTCCATAGCGAATACGATCAGTTCGGTTCTGTCAAAGGCGGTCAGGCCGCTCAAGTTTCCGATAAACCGCAGCCTTACAAGAGGAATGTAAAACTGGGAAGAAACGATCCCTGCTGGTGCGGAAGCGGCAAAAAATATAAGTTTTGCCATATGGATGAGGATATGAGAAAAGAAAGGCATGCAATGTCAGCTAGAATGTAATTATCTCACAGGAGAGGGTTTTTATGGATTACAAATCGGCTGGTGTGGATATCAACATGGCTGATTCTTTAATCAAGGATGTTGGGCATTTTGCTTCGCTTTCATATCAAAAAGGCGTCCTTGGCGGTGTCGGCGGGTTCGGGGCCCTTTTTGAAATTAAAAGATATAAAAATCCTGTGATAGTTTCCTCAACCGACGGCGTGGGAACCAAAATACTTCTTGCCCACAGGATGAAAAAATACTCGGGCCTTGGTTACGACCTGGCGGCAATGAGCATAGACGACGTGGTTTGTACCGGGGCAAAACCTTTGTTTTTCCTGGATTATATAGCAGTCGGCAGGCTGGATAAATCCGTATATCTTACTATTATTGAAAGTATTTCAAAGGCATGCAATTACTGCGACTGCTCGCTGATCGGCGGGGAAACCGCCGAATTGCCGGGAATGTACCCCGAAGAAGAATTCGATCTTGCCGGTTTCTGTGTAGGTGTAATGGAAAAAAAAGATATAATCCGGCCTGAAAATATTAAAGAAGGAGACCGGGTTATAGGACTGGCGTCTTCCGGTTTTCATTCAAACGGATTTTCCCTTGTAAGGAAAGTGATTGAAATAAAAAACCTCGATTTGAATAATAATTATGGATTCGGGGTTCTGGGAAATATTCTCCTGACGCCAAGCGAAATTTACTCCCCGGTAATTTTCAAGGCCTTATCTCTTTTCAAGAAAGCGATCAAAGGGATCGCTCACATTACAGGCGGAGGCATCGAGGGTAATCTCAACAGGGTACTGCCGAAGGGCCTTAACGCTGTGATAAACAAACAATGCTGGAAAATCCCTGAAGCTATACAGTTCATCATAAGCCGCGGAGAGATCGATGAAAAAGAAGCTTTCAAAGCTTTCAATATGGGCATCGGAATGGCCTTAGTAACGAATGATTCAAAAAAAGACGAAATTCTTGAATTTTTCAATAAGAACAGTTACAAATCATATGAAATCGGAAGTATCGAGAAGGGAACAGGTATTGTAAGGTTCATTCCATAGAGGAATCAATGACGGTTTCTTATATTTTCATGATTTCCGCAGCATGCCTCTTAGCAGCTATGGCTGTTGAAAGCCTGTTAAGAAGCATGAATATTCTTAACGCAGCAGCTTCCCTTCTGCTTTTTTTATCTACGTTGATAACGCTTTGCATCGGGCTTTCCGATTATTTCGCAATTCTGGACTATCAGAATATCACCCTGCTGACGATTAAAATACGATACGCTTCGATTCCACTGGCAGGTTACGCTTTTTTTTTGTTTTCCATTAATTTTCCAAGGGGCCTTTATTCGGGAAAACTCGCTCCGTCAGGCTGGGTTGTTCTGGCATTGTCCGCCGCATTCGCCGCGGCGTCGTTAACAGGGCTCTCGATCAGCCATTACAGCCATCTCACCTATCCTCAGGAATTCAACAGTAAAGTATTCGAGTCGAATATCACCTTTAATTTCATTCATTACGCAGGATTGTATTATTCTATTTTTCTATTCGCTTTTTCATTAATATTAATCATTTTTAAATACGGGAAATCCCAGCTTATATACCAGAGGAAGCAGATCCGTTATTTTTTGAGCGGTTTATTATTTTTTGCAATCATACAGGCTTTTCTCCGTCTTTTCGGCGGGGCCCTGCCGCCAGTTGTTATTAATTCGGCGAGCGCTTTATCTTTCATAACCGCCGGCGGAATGCTGCTGTATTCTATAATAGTTTATCGTTTTAATAATTTGAGAAACAGGTTAATAATCCTGTTTCAGAACCTGCTGATAGGTTTCATTGTCTCGATTCCTATAATAATTCTTCTGTATATTTTCAGGATATGGCTTTTAAATGTAACAGTTTATTATTTTTTCATAATAATGGTTCCTGCATTTGTAGCGTTTTTCTGGCTTTATGGGTTAACCTGCAACCTTATCAGGAAAATATTTCAAATAAATTATATGAACTCCGATATGACGGAAATATTTCTAGATAAGATCGGAAAATCATATACTATAACAGAACTCGCCAGAAACACAATCAACGCGCTTACCGACAATATCAATTGCAGGAACTCGGATTTCCTGCTTTTTGACAGGGAAAAGGATATTTTTAAGGTGCTTTATTCTTCAAACAATAGTGAATACAGCATTTCCGCGATCGAACCGTTTTTCAGGCATGTCAATGATAAGTTCGATATCTATGACAGGGAACAAATCAACTTCGACCCCAGGTTCGCCGGGATTAAAGACAGCGCTGAAAGGTATTTTAAAAAACATGAAGCCTCCCTTTTAGTCCCTTTTTATTATGATAATGTTCTAATAGCGCTTCTTCCTATCGCCGGAAAAATCGACAATACCTCTTATGTAAGCGGGGAACTCTCGCTCATAATAAAGTTGAAGAAAATAGCTCAAATCGTTCTTCATAATATAATCCTTTTCGATAAGGAAGAGGAAGCTAAATTGACTAAAAGGGATCTTACCCTGGCTTCCAATATACAGGATGCTATTTTTCAAAACATTATTCCGGCCTTTACCAATATTGATGTTTACGCCTTTCAGAAACCAGCCAGGGGTGTCAGCGGAGACTATTTCCTGATTGAAAAGGCATCGAATGATTCACTTGGAGTCCTTATAGCCGATGTTTCCGGAAAAGGATTTTCAGCGGCCCTCGTTTCAATGATAATCCATACCATCACTAAGAGCCAGGAATTCTCTTCAACAAGTACAAATGCCATTGTTTCAAAGATCAATGATGTAATGACTTCAAGTCAGAATTATAACCGTATTACCAAAACAATGAGCTTCGCAACGGTTTTTTGCGGATTTTTCGACAACTATTTAAAGACATTGTTCTACACTAACGCGGGTCATTACCCAATAATAGTCTATGACAGGAGTTCGAAAATATTCGACTTTGTAAAGGCAAACGGAAAACCCGTCGGTATTTTCCCGGAGGAAACTTATCTTTCGAAGAGTTATCATTACGAAGGAGAAAAAATATTCGTCCTTTATTCCGATGGAATTACCGAAGCTATAAATTCTGCCGAAGAAGAATTCGGGCAGGAGAGATTGCTTGAAATGATCAGAAAGAACGATGAAAAAACCAGCCGTGAAATTATCAATGAAATAATACAGGCGGTTGAAAATCATGCAGACTCTGTCGAAAATCTTGACGACATGACTTTGATTGTCATTAAGTTATAGAATTTGAAATCCGAAAATCAAAGTAGCGTCTCATGTTCCGGATATTAGAGGAGGCATTATGAGAATGATTTTAATTGCTGCTGTCTTTATTTTTTTTATTTTTCTTTTAGCATATCCGGATTCCCCCAGTTCGTCCCAGGCGAGCCCTTATACTCAGTTAATCGGCTTCAGTGCGGGCGGAGAGTTTTTTCTTAATAACTATCTCAGCGACTGGTCTACCGGCGTGTTTTTTGAAAACGTTATAAATCCATGGTTCGGTTTTGAAATAGAAATGGCAAGATCTTCGACGCCGATCACCAGTTATACTCAGGTTATCGCCGTTAATCCGCAGACATATTACGGTACAGGCAAACTTGATTATATCGAAATGAGCGGAGCCTTGAAAGTCTATATCCAGGGGATAGGCATATCATTTGGAATAACATATAACAGTTTTAATTCCGGTTATATTGTAGTAAATACAAACAACTATTATCAAACGATCGGGGACGGATTAAATTATTTCTCGATTTTCTTCGGGCCGGAATTAACCGCACAGATTTCATCGGACCTTTTTACCAAAGTGGGCATCATCGGCATCTATGGAATACTTGACACTATCCCTAATTACAACATAGGATTCCGGTTTTATATCTCCTTCGCTTATGGTATTTAAAGGATCGGAACCACTGATTTCACAGATAACACAGATTTAAATTTTAAAAATAATTGAAAAAGAAGTATCTGTGTAATCATTAATAAATTATAAATAAAAAACAGACTGAATAATCTTAATACAACATTAATGCTCTAAAGTTTTTAATTGGAGTTATTATGGAATTTAAAGATTGGTTGACGGTTATTATTAGTTTTTTAACATTTATTGTTGGCATTATCACTCTTATTTTTATTATAAGAATTGAAATAAAATCAAAAGAAATGAAAGATGATGTTTGGGGTGCAATTAATGATTTGGCTTTATATTTAAATGCCGAACAAATAATGATGTTAAGAAACGGCTCAATGGATAAAGAAAATATTAAAACTTTAATAGACTACTGGAAAACAGAACATGAATCTAAAATTTCACAAAAAGACCGTAAGAAATTATCTGATGAAAATAAGAAATGGCAAGTTAAATATGACAATACTTTTAATATAATGAGTCAATACCTAGATAACCCAAAAAAATAAATTTATCGCCTATACTTTTATAGAGAGATTGGCATATAATTTTATATGGATTTCACAGATAACATCGGTGAAATCTGTGAAATCTGTGGTTTCATCTTAACTTTAATAGTTGATCGGTTATTTCCTAAAAGTCCTGTAAGGGGCCTTTATCGCTTCCCAGCTGAATCGCAGGGGCACATCGTCATCCCCCCCTTTAAAAAACCATCCGTTGCACCTGAAGAGCCTCGAAAATCCGAGCAGAAGCCCCTTTATAACCCCGAAACGCAACACCGATTTCCTGAAATATTCCGAGCATGTCGGTTTATACATGCAGGCCATCGGAAGAATCGGAGATATAAGAACCTTATAAACAGTGAACGGAAAAGCGGCCGCTTTTCTTATAACGGTTTCAAATCTTTGAGGCATTTAAAGATCCTTCTCAAATCGGAGAGTTTGGAGTCTTCATCTGGGGGCTTTTTTGACAGTACAATAACAATATCGCAGGGCATCGAAAATTCGTTTTTAATTTTCCTGAAAACCTCGCGAACGGCTCTTTTCTCATGATTTCTGAAAACGGCATTCCCAAGCCTTGATGAAACTGATATTCCGATACGGGAAATTGTTGACGGGAGATAATAGGCGCGGAAAAAAGAGGACCTGAGGACCTTGCCTAGCTTATAAACAGCCTCAATGTCCGCTTTCTTTTTTAAATGATTCTCTTTTTTATATGAGAAAGGCTTATTCATCAGATACGGTCAGCTTTTTCCTTCCTTTTAGCCGGCGGCGGTTCAGTATTAACCTGCCATCCTTTGACTTCATCCTTCTCCTGAACCCATGCGTCCTTGCCCTTTTAACATTGCTGGGTTGATATGTTCTCTTCATTGGGTCTGCTCCTTGAAGTTAAATAAAATGCCGAGACATGGAATTGAACCATGGACACAAGGATTTTCAGTCCTCTGCTCTACCAACTGAGCTATCTCGGCAATTTTAAAGTGTGAGTATTCTATCTTATTTTCACTTCATTGTCAAAAATTAGCCACCTGTGGGACTTGAACCCACAACCTGCTGATTACAAGTCAGCTGCTCTACCAATTGAGCTAAAGTGGCGCAAGGTGTAATTTTAAAGAAAAACGGCGAATTTGTCAAAAATCGAGGGGACCGAATCGATTAATATGCCGATCTCTTTGTGAAGTAAATTTTTTCCGGGCAGTATTCGACAGCGTTTATGTTGAAGCATGATCTGCTAAGTTACAAAATGACAGCAAGCGTTGATTGAATGCTTTAAAAAAAAAGAAATTTCAATTATCTGATGGGTAGAATAATTAGGTATAGAAAAGCTTGGCGAAACGACAATTAAAAAATCAAGTCTTTTCCCGCTGCGGATTCCGGTGAAACCTGCCACCAAATCCGGGTGAAAGTTTATCACTAAAAAAGACATTAACAAATCCAGATTTATTTTATCCCTGATGGCAGGTTTGAACCGGATTACATGGAAGGTTTCGTCCGGTTTACGTAGAACTACTCCGAATTAATGACAATATGAAGGTTATTTGAAGTTAATTTTTTTACGCGCGTTATGAGCAAGCGCTTAACTGAGGCCGCTCGTTATATTTTAATAATCTCATATTGATAAAAATATTTCTTTATTAAAAAAGAATTCCATCAGCGCTTGCGACAGTTTTAAAGCATTGCAGTTCAAGCTTGTGAATACAGCGCGGTAAAAAAATTTACTTTATAAAGTAATCTGCATATTGATCTAATCGACCCCACACTTATTGACTAAAAACCAAATTTATCCTAATATAAATGTCATATTTAACATAACGAAGTTAATAATTATCTCATCTTTCGGGGCTATTGATGAAATTTAAAAAGAAGACATTCGGCTTCGGCGGCATCTATATCGATAAAAGGAAGCTTACAGATTCAATCCCCTTTACAAAGACACATATTCCGTTTCAGATCAGACTCCCGATGTCGCAGGACAGCGGAAAGCCTGCCAGAACTATTGTCGAAGCCGGCCAATACGTGGAGGAAGGCCAGATCATCGGCGAGGCTGCCGACGCGGATTCGGCGTACATTCATACCAGCGTTTCAGGGAGGGTAGTTTCTGTTGAGAGAGGCCGGGGATTCGGACAGACAGAAACAAATGTTGTAACAATCGAGACAGGCGGAATTGTGAAGAACTGGTATGGGAAAAAATATGAAATCGCCAACATGACCCCCGAGCAGATGGTTAAAGAGATCATGCTGGCGGGAATCGTCGGGCTTGGCGGCATGTTTGACTGCCTGCCTGTTCAGACCAAGCTTGTACGTAAGGAGGGCAAAAAGGCCGATACGCTGATCGTCAACGCGGCTGAATCCGGCCCCTATCTTACCTCCGAGCACAGGTTAATGATCGAAAAAACCGGAGAGGTAATCGAAGGAATTATCCAGGTCATGAAAATCATCGGCGCACCTGAAGCCATTATAGGTATTGAAGAAAACAAGGCTGACGCCGCCGAAGCAATATTGTCAAAGCTTGGGGATCATCCCGGGATCAGGGTCGAGGTCCTCAGGTCGAAATACCCCCAGGACGGTGAAAGAGAACTTATTTTTTCACTATTAAAAAAGGAGGTACCGGCGGGTTGGTCTCCTATCAATATGGGGGTTGTAGTTGAGAATGTCTCGACTATCTTCGCAATTTACGAGGCCCTTGTTTATAAAAAACCATTGATAGAGCGCTATATGACATATTCAGGGGAAAATGTTGAAAAACGCGGTAATTATAAAGTCAGGATAGGGACTCCGATCAGGCTCATCCTGGAAGAATTCGGCTTGCCGGAAAGTTTCGGAGCAGTAATATCGGGAGACCCGTTGACAGGGATCGATATCAAGGATTTGAACACCCCTGTAATGAAAAATACCGCCGCAATTATCATACTGTCGAAGCCTCAAAATTACAGGGTTCTGAACAGGCCCTGCATACGGTGTTCGAAGTGCCTATCTTCATGCCCGATGAGACTCAACCCTGCTGTACTTGCCAGGCTGTGCGGGGAGGAAAATATTAATGAAGCCGCCGGACTGGGTTTAACTCAATGCATAGAATGCGGCTGCTGTTCCTACAGCTGTCCGTCGACAATTCCAATAACGGGCCTTATCCGGTACGGGAAAAAGATCCTGGGTTCACCCAGTAGGGAGGGCACTAATGGCAGGAACTGAGGGTTTATCCTGTAAGGGAAAAGCTGGAACAGTTGTATTTTCACCCCATATTCACAACGGGTCAAGCATAGAAAGGATAATGTGGGATGTTGTAATAGCGCTGATCCCGGCGGGCCTGGCAAGCGTCTATTTTTTTGGAATGAATTCCATCAGGATAATAGGCATAAGCCTTCTTACAGGCATCACGACAGAGTTATTGATGTGCCTTATAACAAGAAGACCCGTCACTATTCTTGATGGAAGCGCGGTTATTACATCCCTTTTATTCGCCTATATCATGCCGCCTTCCTGCCCATGGTATGTAATCATCGCAGGATGTTCTTTTTCAATAGCGGTTGTAAAATGGGCCTTCGGAGGGCTCGGCAATAACTTTATGAACCCTGCGCTTGGAGGATATATATTCTCTGCGGCGGCATGGCAAAATATTGTAACGGGAAGCTGGTCTCCTACAATAAGGCCCTTCTTAAAAGCAGGATTCGGCTTTTTCGACGCTTCTTTGCAGATAATCGATCCGGTAATTATTAACGGCCGGGCAACGCCTCTTTCCGCCTTGAAAACCGGAGGATGGGACGCTGTTACCTCGGCTCATCTGGATAATTATTTTAATCTCTTCATCGGCAATATCCCTGGCGCAATCGGTGAAACCTCCAAGCTGGCCATATTGATCGGTCTCGGTTACCTTTTGATCAGGAGGATAATACTCCCCGTAATCCCCCTGGTTTTCATGGGCAGTTCTATTGTTTTTTTATCGGTTTTCGGAGGTTTTCAGTTCCCTTTATTCCACCTGCTGTCAGGCGGACTTATTCTCTGTGCGAGTTTTATGGCCGTTGATTATACGACATCCCCGATAACTGTCGCCGGAAAAATTATCTTTGCCGTAAGCCTGGGTTTATTGACGGCGGTAATACGCTTATGGGGCGATTTTGCCGAGGGGGCGTTATATGCCGTAGCTTTTATGAATATATTCGTTCCGCTTATAGACAGGTTTGTCAGGAAAAGAATATTCGGGTACGGGAGGTCCGGATGAAGCGCTTTACGCTGGGATTGGCCCCTGTTCTTGCCGTATCGGCGCTTGCCGTAAACAGTATCGCAATAGGCATCTCCATCGCTTTGACGCTTGTCATATCGGCAAGCTTTAACAAAATAATAGGGAACCGCCTTCCTAAAATTATCCTTAACATATTATCGGTTATAATAATATCAGCCGCCGTTACTTCGCTTCAAATCGCAGCAGGATATTTTACCCCGGATTTAAGCTCGTCTCTGGGCATATACCTTCCGATTATCGCCGTTAATTGCCTGATATATGATATGTCAGGAATTTATCCGGAAAATGAAGCCCCCCGCAGCGTAATTTTAGTTTTTTTCAGCCTGGCAGTAGCATCCGTGCTTATAGGCCTTATCAGGGAAGTCGCGGGCAAAGGTACAATTACCATGATGATTTCCGGAGCAGGGTTTGTATACGATCTTGCAAAATCCGGGTCGAAGGGCCTGGCCCTGGCTCCGGCTATGGTTTTTGTACTGCCGGCCGGAGGTTTCATTATCATAGGATTGGCGCTCGCACTTATTCAATATATTACAAACAAAACTCAAACCGGCAAAACGCCTCAGGAGGTATAATGGATTTCATGAAGATTATGGCGGTGTCCTTCGGCGCGATTATAAAGATCGCGCCGATGGAGGTATAATGGATTTCATGAAGATTATGACGGTGTCCTTCGGCGCGATTATAAAGATCGCGCCGATGGAGGTATAATGGATTTCATGAAGATTATGGCGGTGTCCTTCGGCGCGATCTTTATAAACAATTTTGTTTTCAGCCGATTCCTGGGGTTCTGCCCCTTTTTCTCTGTTTCAAAAAGTCCCGGACCGGCTTTTATTATGGGACTTGCCGTTACAGTAATGATGACGGCATCCAGCGCTATTCTTTATCCTTTGAATCATTACATCCTTGTTCCGTTTAAGCTCGACAAATTCCTTCAGACAGGCGTATTCGTTTTATTGACATACCTTTTAATCAGGACAGCTGAATTTATAATGAAACGCTTCTTATCTGGTCTAAGCAAAGGCCCCGGCATATATTTTCCGCTCCTAACTTCCAATTGCGCGGTCCTGGGTGCGGCTTTCATCGTTATACGGGAAAATTATAATATTGCTCAAGGCCTCGTATTCAGTTTCGCTTCGGGAATAGGATTTACACTGGCCCTCTTTATGATGTCAAGTGCAAAAGAGAGGATTGACAGTTCAAATGTCCCCGCCGCTTTCAGGGATCTGCCGATCTCATTCATTTCAGCTGGCCTGATGGCTCTTTCCATGTACGGCTTCTCCGGGATACTGAAATAAAATTGTCATTTCGGGCGCAGCGAGAAATCCTCCAATTTATCAATTTCCCGACTCAGGGAAGATTTCTCTCACAGGGTAAACCCTTACAGGATGAACCCTTCGGTCGAAATGACATCACTTTTTGTATCATTTATTCTCGCATTTTTTGTTTTCCAGGTAATCCTCCGCCATATACGCCGCGATCGCCCCGTCTCCTACGGCTGTCGATATCTGGCGAAGGGGGGTTTTCCTGCAGTCTCCGGCCGCAAATACCCCCTTAATTGTGGTCTGCATCAATTCATCGGTTATTATATATCCGTCATGGTCTTTTTTTACATCGACCAGGGCTGTATTTGGGACATGGCCGATATATATGAAAAGTCCGTCTATCTCCAGGCCGCTTTCGGCGCCGGTTTTAACGTTCCTGATTCTGATTGAGCGTATTTTTTCATCCCCGATCACTTCGGTGACAACGCTGTCCCATATGAAATCCATTTTCGGGTTTTCGAACGCCTTTTTTTGAAGTATTTTTTCAGCGCGCAGTTCATCGCGCCTGTGAATAACAGTTACCTTATCGGCGAAACGCGTCAGGAATAGACCTTCGGTTATCGCCGAGTCCCCGCCCCCAACAACGGCTACCTTTTTTTTCCTATATAAAGCCGCATCGCATGTTGCGCAGGTAGATATCCCCCTGCCCATATACCTGTCCTCGCCCTTGATCCCAAGGAGACGCGACATGGAACCTGTTGTGATAATAATGGATTTCGCCCTGAACAGTCTGGACTGCCCTTTTAAAATAAAAGTATCGCTACCTGCTGTTTTTTCAATGGAATGGATCTCATCGGACTCGAAACCCGCCCCGAACTTTTTAGCCTGGTCTTCCATCCTCTTGGAAAGATCGAAACCGTTGATCCCTTCATGAAAACCGGGATAATTCTCGATCAGGTCGGATACCATGGCCTGCCCGCCGGAACCCAGTTTTTCTATAACGAGGGTCGAGAGCAGTGCGCGGGAAGAGTAAATGGCGGCAGTAAGTCCCGCAGGCCCGGCCCCCACTATCACAGTGTCGAAAACCGTATCGGTATTTACAACAGCGGACTGGCCTGTATCTATTTCAAGCTTAAGCATCAAAGCCTCCTTTATCACCCTTCATACAATGTTATATCATAATTTTTTTTATTAAAAATTTCAAATAACGCCCTTTCTTAAAATATCTCCCGGCAGTCCGGATTTTCGCAGGCATACAATCAACTCACTCATTGGGGCGCCGATCACGTTATCGAAACTCCCTTTAACAATGCTTATAAATTCATCCCTGTCCTGGACCGCGTAGCCCCCGGCATATTTTGTGACACGATGGTCCGAAACATAATCCGAAATGAATTTATCATCGATGGATTTAAAATTCAATACGGTCTCCCCGACCCCAGAGGCCTCTACATTCCTTCGCCTGTTGATAACAGCATAACCGCTAAAAACAGATTGGGGCTTTCCGCTTAAAAAACGCAGGATTTTCCGCGCTTCTTCCGGATCGGACGGCTTTCCTATAATAATGCCTTCACAGACTACAACCGTATCAAAACCGATAACAAAATCTAAGGGAAATTTTTCTGAAACTCTTAAGGCTTTATTTAAAGCAAGGATCCTTGTAAGTTCGGCCGGATTATCAGCTTTTATGCTTGATTCGTCGAAATCCGAGACGCTGACTTTAAATCTTGTGAAGTATTTTTTGAACAGCTGTTTTCTGCCCATTGACGCGCTTGCAAGGATGATCCGGTCCATAAATAAAATCCGCTATTCGTCGTCGCTGCGTTTGAGAACCTCGATGAAGGCTTCCTGCGGTATATTGACATTACCTATAGTTTTCATACGCTTCTTGCCCTCCTTCTGCTTTTCAAGGAGCTTTCTTTTCCTTGTTATGTCCCCGCCGTAGCATTTCGCTGTAACATCCTTGCGGAGAGCCTTGATAGTTTCGCGGGCGATGATCTTGCTTCCGATAGCGGCCTGCACCGGTATCTGGAACAGGTGCTGGGGGATAAGATCACGGAGTTTCTCGCATACATTACGGGCCCTTACATAAGCATTTTCCTCATGGACCATCTGGGCGAGGGCGTCAACCGGCTTTCCATTTACAAGGATTTCCATCCTGACGATCCTGCCGGGCCTGAATTCAAGAAATTCGTAATCGAACGATGCGTAACCCTTTGAAAAAGATTTGAGCTTGTCATAAAAATCATATATGATCTCGGCAAGGGGAAGCTCGCATTTCACCTCGACCCTTGTAGAATCTATGTACAGCATGTTCTTCTGGATCCCTCTCCTTTTCTGGATAAGGTCGAGGATAGTGCCCAGGAAATCGTTCGGCATTATTATACGCGCGCTCACGAAAGGTTCCTCTATGAGAGATACGTTCGAAGGGTCGGGCAGTTCCATCGCGCTTTCAATATAAATAGTTTCCCCGTTTGTAAGTTTTATCATATATTCTACGGAAGGTACGGTGGATATAATATTCAGGTTGAATTCGTTCTCCACCCTTTCCTGGATTATCTGCAGATGAAGCAGGCCCAGGAAACCGCATTTGAAACCCATTCCCAGAGCGCCCGAATTCCACTTGGCGAATGAAAGCGAAGCGTCGTTCAGCTTGAGCTTGAAGAGGGCTTCATTAAGTTCGTTGAATTGTTCCCCATCGATAGGGAAAAGCCCGGCGAAAACATACTGCTTTGGAGGCTTGTAGCCTTCAAGGGGTTTGCTGCAGGGTCTTTCCTTCGAAGTGATCGTATCTCCTACGCCGAACTCCGAGATCGATTTTATACCCGCTATTATATATCCAACCTCGCCCGCTTTGAGACCGTCCTTTTTAAGGAGGGACATCCTCATCAGCCCGGTCTCTTCGACATGATAATCCCTTTTGGAGAGCATGAAGGTTATCTCGTCGCCTGGACTCACCGAACCCTCGTAAACCCTGACCTTGACGATAACACCCCTGTAAATATCATAGTACGAATCGAAGACAAGGGCTTTCAGGGGAGCGTTTTCATCTCCCCCGGGGGGAGGAATTCTCCCGACTATCGCCTCGAGAACTTCTTCGATCCCCAATCCCGACTTGGCGCTTATGAGAAGGGCTTCCTCCGGGGTCAGGCCGAGGTCTTTTTCTATTTGTTCCTTTACCATGTCCACATGAGCGCTGGGAAGGTCGATCTTGTTGATGACAGGAACTATCTCAAGGTTCTGTTCGAAGGCCAGGTAGAAATTTGAAAGGGTCTGGGCCTGGATACCCTGTGAAGCGTCGATCAGAAGCAGAACGCCCTCGCAGGCCCCGAGACTCCTTGAAACTTCGTAGGTGAAGTCTACATGGCCTGGTGTATCGATAAGGTTCAGGGTATAATCGTTTCCGTCCCTGGCCCTGTAAGGGACCGATACCGTGTGCGCCTTCACGGTAATCCCATGGTCTTTCTCGACCTGCATTGAATCGAGAACCTGTTCGACGGTCTTCGATCTATCTATCACGCCGGTCCTTTCAAGTATCCTGTCGGCAAGTGTGGACTTGCCATGATCTATATGGGCAATAATAGAGAAATTTCTGATCTTATCCCTGTAGGACATAACCGCTCCGGCAAATTATTACTGTAATTATAATAGAAGAACGGTTATTTATCAAAATTGGCCGTTTTCCCCTATTTGGATCCTGTAATCACCAATCCAAAACCGTTTTCAGTGACGGAATAATTCCCCAGAAGACTGTTTCTCAATAGCTCGGATATTTCATTGACTAAATATGCGGAACGAATGCTCGAAATCAGGCCATTTTTCATAGATCTCTGTTTTACCATCGATTTCATCAGAAACAACAGTATTGGATTTATATTCCTTTTCAGATCGCCGATAAAAATTTTCCCGCCTTTTTTCAAGACCCTTTCGATTTCATTAAAAACAGATACGGGTTTCGCCCATTCATGAAGGGATCCGCTGGTAAAAACACCATCAAAAGTATTATCCTCGAAAGGGAAATTTTTCGTCGCGTCCGACAGTACATAATTAACCCTGTCCGTAAGTCTGTAGTCCCCGGCGTTCTTTTCAGCCAATTTTTTCATATCGGGGCTTATTTCCAGTCCGGTCAGAACGGTATTATCCGTTTTTTTCAGCCATTCGAGTCCGAGATAACCGGGACCGGGGCCTATCTCAAGGGCCTTGGTGCCGGAGGTTATTCCCGCCTTGATAACCAGGTCGGTCATTATCAAACCCCGGTCCCTCATCCCCTTCTGGAAGGCGTTATAATCTGCAACAATACTTTCCCCCATTATCCCGCCTGTTTCAGGTACTCTGACTTTTTTCATAACATTCTCCTTATATAGTTTAACTATAATATTAAACCTTGTATATTTAGTCATCAGTGGGTAGCTAACTACAGACTGCCGACTAATTCTCAAAATCCTCCAAAACGCTTTTCAGCCACTCCAGCTCCGCGTTGATGTGATATTCCGAATGAGAAAATACCGCCCTTGCGAATTTCGGGACTCCGGATCGGGATAACTGGCTTTTCTTATGCTCAGCCAGGTATCCGATAATATTTTCAATTACACTTATACGCTTTTTTATATAATCTTTAACATCTCCGGGAGGGAGTTCGCCGGAAAAGAAAATTGCTATGTCAAGCGGATAATATTCACGGTCATAGTTACTCCACATATCCCTCAGAAGGGAGAAAAAATTATCTAAACCCTTTTCAGTTATTTTATATATGCTTCTCGAAGGCCTGTTTCCCACTCTTTGCTCGCTCTCAATTTCAACCAGTCCTTCCTCGTTGAGTTTATTTAATGCAAAATATATCGAACCGAAGGCGATTGAAGTCCAGTCTCCCATGTGATTCTCTATGATACGCTTCAATTCATATCCGTAAAGAGGTTTTTCCTTAAGGAGCCCTAAAATCACAACTTTCGTCGACATTAAATTAACCTCTTTTATCTTATACAATCTTGTATATTATAGATTATATATTTCATTTTGTCAATATCTTTTCGATATAGGATTTGGCTTCCGGACAAATAGCTGCCGGCTCACCCTTTCCTGTATTCCTTTGGTGTTATTCTTCCAATAGCCTTGAAAGTCCGGTTAAAATGCGTCACATTGTTGAATCCGACAGTAAAAGCTATTTCGGCTATCGTGAGATCGGTGGATGAAAGAAGGCGCTTGGCCTCGGAAATCCTGACAAGGTTCAAGTATTGTTTGAAACCGAGTTTGAAAAATTTCTTTAGAATATACCCGATCCTGTCGGGATGAATGCCCAATTCATGAGCCATTTTGAATTGCGTCAGATCCGGCTCGCCGTATGACCCGGCTAAATATTGAATTATCTTTTCCTTTTCACTGTCCGCCCTGTTTTTAACATCCTTTTTTTCATAAGCGATCATTATAGCGGCGGACTTTTTCCTTTTTATCAGAAAAAATAAATAAGAGCTTATAAAAGAATACAATCCTACTCCGGCAAAAATACGGAGGAATAATAGAAAATGATCCTGCCTGATCCTGAGTCCGCTAAGAGTAAATCCCGCCTTCTCGCCGACCGGGGCGTTGAAGCCCATCTGGATTTCAAGCCATATAATTTGCGAATAATCGCGATACTTTGAAAAACTTTCGCGAATATGATTATAGGCGTACCACCATGCCTGGATCTGAAAATCCTTGAGGGGTAAATTATAGACATTCTTAGCATTATCCAGAACACACTCGTACATCATGATATCGTAGCTCAGGACATTATGTTCCGTTGTTATCCTGTTATCGAAATTAAAGAAACTGAACTGAAGACTGCGGCTCCCGTAATCTTTCACTTCCACCTGAACATAATCATAGCCGTTTAAATCCAGTAATTTCAATTCGCCTAATCTAATCCAGAACCCGATAAACGGGGCATACGGTATATAAGGAATATACGGATATAAATCGTAAGCCTTTTTAATTTTGTATTCAAGGTTGACGGTTTTATCATCAGCTTCAAAACCGAGGATATCCGCCTGATCATAAGAGTAGTCCCAATTATGCCCTGTAATCTGATAACCTTCAACGTTCGGAATGACGATTATATCGGCTTTATATGTTTTTAATAAATAATAAATCCCCGCGGAAGCAGGCAGGACAATCATAACAAAAGCAGTTATAAAGGGTTTTATCAATCTTTTCAATCCCGGCATAAGCAGATTTTAGACAAAAACAAGGAAAATGTAAATTATTTCAGTCCAAAATGTTTAGGAAATATGCAATTTAATTGTTAGAATATTAATAATCATCCAGGAGGTCATATGAGATTGGATCTAAATTTTTTCAGGGCGGCTTTAACCATTGCCCTGTTCGCTTTTTCAGGCTGTTCGGGAACCCCCGATGATAAGAAAATTTCATCTATAATCGGCGGTTTTAAATGGTCGGGCTTTTATACATTCAGCATGGAGCTTGACGGCATTAAAGCGTATTTCGACCCCAACCCGGCAGAGATTTTAAAACCCCTCGGCAAAGCCGATTATTACAAGGCCGGGATTATTTTCATCACACATGACAACAGCCATCTTGGCGATGCGGATGTCAAATCCATGCTTGAGGTGCTTACAAACAGCTTGACCATTATTGTTATGCCGGTACAGGAGGCATTGTATTTAACAAACAGGAATTCCGGCTTTAATGTCATGGGACTTTTACCAGGAGAAAGCGGGAGGATAGGAGAACTTCATATCCAAACAGTCCCCGCATACGATACCATATTAAAGCTTATTGCGGTTGCCGATCATCCGCGCTCAAACAACTGGCTCGGATATATAATTTCAACAGGCGGGATCAGGATCTATTACACAGGTGCGTCCCAACTTATACCTGAAATGAGGGGCATCCGCTGCGATATTCTCATCGCCAATATTTACCTGAAGCCGGACGACATGTCCGGCCTTGTCACATTGGCACAATGGACCGGCGCGAAAGCAGTGATCCCTGTTGGGTATGCCCCGAACGGAGCTTATACAGAACAGCTTGAGCAGGTAAAGAAAGTTTTGTCCGGCAGGTGCTCGGTGATCATGCCGGAGATAGATACTGCCGAAGAGACCCTGTTCGACGCAGCAGCGAAAGGCGATATCGAGTTTATCAAGAATTATCAGGGTAATGTCAACTCGATGAATAATTACGGCTGGACTGCAATAATAACCGCGGCCTATTACGGACAAACGGACTCTATTAAAGCCCTGATCGCTGCAGGGGCCGATGTCAAAACGGCGGATAAAGAGGGCAATACTGTTTTAATGATCGCCTCCCAGTATGGCCATACCGCCGCAGTTAAAGTCCTGATTGCAGCAGGGTCTGATGTAAATGCCGCTCATGAAAACGGCTGGATGCCTTTAATGAGGCCTGCCGAAGCCGCAAGCAATCATCCGGGCGGCGGTACTGCTTTAATGAACGCGGCCAGATTCGGGCATACGGACACTGTTAAAGCTTTGATCGATGCCGGTGCCGATGTTAACGCGGTGCGTTTCGACGGCAAAACGGCTTTGATGGAAGCGGCCTACTACGGCTTTACCGGCACAGTTACAGCCCTGATAAAGGCCGGGGCAAATGTAAGCATGACCGATCATTACGGAAGGACCGCTCTGATTTACGCAGCCTATAACAAGCATATTGACACGGTTAAAGTTTTGAAAGACGCAGGCGGGAAATAAACTTTTAGGGATGAAGAAATTTATTATTGAAAGAAGTGATTATGAAATGCTTAATAAAGATTATTCCTATATCGGCGCTTATAATTATAATTCAATACATGTTTCTTTTTTGCAGTAATTATCCCGATACCGCATATTGGCCTAAAGAAAATTGGCGTACTTCTACTCCGGAGGAACAGGGTATAGACCCTGAGAAAATTTATCAGATGCTGAAGTTTTTAAAAGCAACTGAAAACATGCACTCAATCCTTATTATTCGTAACGGATATCTTGTAACCGAAACCTATTTCAGCCCGTACCGCAAAAATATTAGAGAATCCATTATTTCTCCAGTTAACAGCATTATTTCCGCTTTAGTCGGGATCGCGATACAGAAGGGTTATATTAAGGATGCAAATCAGAAGGTGTTGAATTTTTTCCCTGAATATTCGTTTTCAAACGTTACTGAAATGAAGAAAGCAATGACTATCGTTAATTTGTTATCCATGACTTCGGGGCTCGATTGGCCATGGAGACAGGATCCGGTTCTAACCGGGATTATGATGAAATCCGAAGATCCTGTCAGGTATGTTCTTGATTTCCCTATGGCCTTGGAACCGGGAACCCGTTTTAGTTATTGCGGCGGGACAGGACATATTCTTTCCGCCATTATATGTAGAACTTCCGGAAAAAGCACTCTTGACTTTGCAGACGAATATCTTTTTAAACCTCTGGGCATCCATGGCGCCGTATGGCCTGCGGACACGTCCGGTATTAATTGGGGAGGTTTCGGGTTATGTCTAAGCCCCCTTGAATTAGCCAGATTCGGGTACCTCTACCTGCGCCATGGTGTCTGGGAAGGTAAACAATTGGTTCCCGCGGAATGGATTGAAGAATCGACAAAAAAACAGGTTAATTGGGATTTCTTTACAGAAGATAATATTGAATACGGCTACAACTGGTGGATAGAACCTTTCGGTTATTCAGCCAGGGGATGGAGCGGCAATTATCTTTTTGTAATACCCGGGCTGGATATGGTAATAGTTTTTACTGGAGAGAGCAGATATTTCACCCTTCATCAATCTCCTCCTCAGGTCACATCATTCAGAGGAGAATTCCGCGATACCGCACCTAACCGCTTTTTTTCACAATTGGTTTCCATGTATATTATTCCTTCTGTTAAATCCGTCAAGCCCCTTCCTCCTGATGAAAAAACCGACAGGGATATCAAAAACCTGATTAAGGAAACCGAAAACCCGAAAGTTATTCCTGTGTTTCCGCTACCGGCGGAGGCTTATAAAATATCCGGTAAAACGATCGAATGCGGATCGAATGAGATGCACATCAATTCCTGTATCATGCATTTCGAACAAACGAATACATGTTTTATTACAATTTCATATGCCGGCGGCGGGGTGTATACCTTCGCCGCAGGACTGGACGGTGTTTACCGGGCTTCAAAAATCCCGGGCCCGGTTGAAACAGCCTATAAGGGCGCCTGGATAGACGACTTTACTTTTATAATCGATGAGCAGGAATTATGGGAATCTGAACGCTTGTTTTTAAGCTTTACTTTTGCCGGTAATACCGTTTCGATTGATGTGTCCGGCTCTGTCAGCGGACATTATGAGACTATTAAAGGGGTATTAAAAGATTAATAAAAGCCTCTTATGTCATAACAAATCTTTGAAATTTATTTTAGGAGGAATATCAATATGAAAAGTTGGTTGATTTCTATATTGCTCACAATCCCCACTTTCATTTTCCCTGAAGAGACCCTTTTCGACGCGGCATCGAATGGCGACTCCAATTATATCTCTTCTTACATTTCAAACGGCGGAGATATCAACGCAAAAAACCTCACGAAAGACTATTTCGGCTGGAGCGCGTTGATGTTCGCCGTAGAATCCGGCAATGCCGGTACAGTCAAACTGCTGATAGGTGCTAAAGCCGATGTAAACTTAGAAGAACGTGTCTCTTACTCGACTCCGTTAATGTGCGCGGTCGATAACAATTTCACAAATATTATGAGACTGCTCCTCGGCGCCGGGGCGGACATTAATGCAAAGGACTCTTCAGGCTGGACAGCTTTGATGCATGCCGCCGCAGAGGGTTACATCGACGCAGCTAAAATTTTAATTGAAACCGGGGCCGATATAAACACAGAAAATAACGACGGCTGGACCGCCTTGTCTTTCGCGTCATGGAACAAGCATGGAGATATTGTAAAAATCCTGAAAGACGCGGGGGAAACCCTGCTTGACGCTGCTACTAACGGCGATGTTTCGTTTATTAAAAATTTCAAGGGAAATATCGATCAGCCGCTGAATAATTACAGCAATACCGCTTTAATGTTCGCGGTTCTCAAAGGCCAAAATGAGATTGTCAAAGCTCTTATAGTCCTTAAAGCCGATGTCAATGCAAAAACGATCAATGGCGATACTGCATTAATGATTGCCTCAGAGAATGGAAAAACCGAAATCGTCAAAGAATTGATCGAAGCGGGGGCGGATATAAATGCGGCAAATTTTCACGATGTTACGGCTTTAATGAACGCGGCCTTAAACGGTCAAATGGAGATTGTGAAATTATTGATCGGGGCAAAGGCCGATTTAAATAAAAAGAATGAATACGAATATTCCGCTTTGATGCTGGCCGATAAATACGGACACAAAGATATAGCCGATATTCTTAAAAAAGCAGGGGCGAAATAAGCATATTATTAATTTACCTAGCGCCATTTTGCGGTGAATTGCAATCTCTGTTATAATTCTACCCGGAGGAATTGATGCTTCGCGTTTTATGCACTGCGTTAATAGCAGCTTTATTGTTTGTATCCTGCGGCGCTTATAAAAAACCTTCTCCCATAGAAATCAGCCGGATAATAATGGAGGAGTCGACTGTTTCAGGAGTAAAAATCTCCGAAGCCAAGATCGTACAGGACTTATTTGAAAAAAGGGACATGATTTTAAAAGTCAGGCTTAAAATCGGCGTTACGGCTCAACAAAACATAATAGCTCACTTCAAGAAAGGCAGGAAGGATTTTATGCCCGACTTCGTTTTCATGAAAAAGGGCGATCGGAGGATCATCGATGCCGACGCTGTGCTGGCGTACGGGTCTGATAAAAAATGGCATTTGAAAGAGTATTACTAAATTGTAACCGCGGATCAGGTTATATGAATACGAAGAATATCAAACTTATTATCTTCGACCTGGGCAATGTCGTCATAAAAATTTCTTTCGATAAAATGTACCGGTTCTGGGCGGAAATCCTCAATATGGATTACAGCCAGGCCGTAAGCCGCTTTCATTTCGATAGTTTCTATGAGAGCTTTGAAAGAGGAGAAATCGATGGAGGGGCTTATTACAGGCATGTCAATACATGTTTAGGCGGGAAATTATCATTTGAAAATTTTATTACGGGATGGAATTCAATTTACATTGGAATAGTCCCCGGTATAAAAACCCTCCTCTTAAGGCTTAAGAAAAATTATAAAATCATAGCTCTTACAAACACGAATGAGCTTCACCATCCCATGTGGAAAGAGCTTTACAAGGACGTACTCGCCTGCTTCGACTTCATATATTGTTCTTTCGAACTGAAAATGAGAAAACCTGATAAAGCAATATTCAACTACATACTTAGGGCAAACGGGGTTAAACCGGAAGAAGCCCTTTTTCTCGACGATAATGAAGATAATATAAAACAGGCAGTCTCAATGGGGATATCCTCCATTTTAGCCGGTCCATCAATAAATATCGTTGAAAAGCTTGATCAATACCTTAGCATAACAATTTCATAAGGGCGGTTCTAATAACTGTCTTTCTTATTAACTCATAAATTATAATAGACAGGCTTTTCGTCCTTTGCATCCATGATGTCTTTAAACTTAGCATCATTTTCCATCCGATATTAATGAATATCGATTATCATAAAATTATTTCATTTTTCCCGAATAATCGTTATACTTAACTGTAAGAAGGTTTATTAAAATGCATAATTCCAGGTTTACGATCGGTCTTTTTATCGACGCCCTTTCAGGACTGGGGTTCTTCCAAGCGTCTGTATGGCATGGCGCTGTCAAAGCTGCCAGGCTCAGAAATGCAAATCTGTTAGTGGTAGCGGGCGGATCGATACTTAGATCTCCGATCAATAAATACGAGAATACAAGGAATAAGATCTATGATCTGATAAACGAAAATTCGATCGACGGGATCGTATTCACCGGCAGTACTATCGGTTCTTATGCGACGAAAGAGGAGGTCATGCAGTTTTGCTCAAAATACAAGTCAATGCCGATGGTAAGCGTAGGAGGACCTTTAGAGGACATTCCCAGCGTTATGGTGGATAACCGGACCGGATTTAAAAATTTGATTTCTCATCTATATGAAGTACATGGCTTAAAAAGAATAGCCTTTATCCGCGGCCCCGAGGGAAGCGGCGATGCGGCTGAACGCATGAATGTTTATAATGAAACGATGGAAAATTTAGGAATTCAAGTCGATCCTGAATTGATTTATGTCGGTGATTTTGTGGAACCTTCGGGAGGCGACGCAGTGAAGTTCTGGCTTGATGAAAAAAAGGTCGATTTCCAGGCCATTGTAGCTTCTAACGATAGTATGGCGATAGGGGCTATGAGAGAGCTGATGAAAAGGGGTATAAAAATACCAGGTTCAATAGTTGTCACAGGTTTCGACGATACGGAAGAAGCAGCTACTTTTACCCCGCCGCTTACAACAGTCCGGCAGCCGGTTTTCGAACAGTCGAAAAGGGCCATGGACCTGCTCCTCGATTTCCTGGAAGGAAAGGCGTCTATGTCCTGGAACGAATATCTCCCGACCGAGACCGTAATCCGCCAATCATGCGGATGCAGCTCTGAAATTTTGCATCATTTCAATACAATCAAATTCGTAAAGTCGAAAACCGATTATAAAGCATCGCTTAGATCTGAAAGGATGATGATCCTGGCAAATCTAACCAGTATTTTCGGTAGCGGTGCCGATTCATCAAAAGCCAAACAGATGCAGAATATCCTCGACGCTTTTTTATCCGAGATCCTTGAAAATAATGACGGTAAATTCTTTTCAACACTGGAATCGATTATGGATGAAGTCATCAATGAAGGGGAAGATGTGTCGATCTGGCTGAACGTGATTACCTCCCTTAGAGATTCGGCACTACCACTGATCGGAAATGAAGATGATTACTCAAGGGCTGAATGCATGTTCCAGAAAGCCCATCTCCATGTAAGCGAACTTGAGATCCGTGTCATTTTTATCAGAAAGATCAACTCTGAAAAACGGAGCCTTAATCTCAGCATACTGGCCCAGGCCTTAGCGACAACTTTCGAATGGAAGGAACTCGAAGAGATTATGCTGAAGGAACTCCCCAGGCAGAATATCCCTTCTTTTTATATTTCACTTTACGAGGACGGCGATAAAGGGACCGATAATTGCAGGATTTTCGCAGCCCTTGACAATAATGAGAAAGTCACACCCAACGATAATGATGTCTTTTACCCAAGCAATAAGCTTATCCCCCAGAGCCTTCTTCCGGCACAAAGAAGGTACACAATGGTTGTCGCTCCCCTCTATTTCAGGGACGATAACATCGGTTTGATCCTTATGGAACCAGGCCCTATGGAAGGCATAGTATATGAAACAATCTCGGCGCAGATCTCCGGTTCGCTTAAAGGCAGGTCGCTTGTAACGAAAAGCAGGGAAGCGGAACTGTCGCTCGAAAAGCGCAATAGTGATATAAACGGTGTTATTATGCCGATGATCGACACTATAAAGCAGGTAGCGGGTATTTCGGCCGAAAAGATGAACTTCATCCGTGAAATGGCGGGAAAGACCCAGGACAGTTACCAGAAGATAAAAGAGACCAATGATATCATAGAAAAAGCGGCATTGAACATCAAAAATATTCTTCAGATTATAAGCATTATTAATGAAATTTCCACTACGGTAAACCTGGTAGCCCTTAACGCTTCAATCGAGGCAACCCACGCGGGAGAGTACGGCACCGGCTTCTCGATAATAGCCAGGGAAATAAAAAAATTATCCGATTCGACCAAAAAGAATTCGGAGGAGATCGGAAGGACCCTCAAGGAAGTTGTCAAGAATGTCCAGGATTCCGTTTCGATCGGAAAGGAAAGCCTTTTATCTTTCGAAGAACAAAAGAACGGCGTTGTAACCCTCACGCAATCGCTTGAGATCATTTCAAAAAACATGGACATCCTTTCGGAAAGCAGCAAAAAAATACTTGACGTTATGGGCCTTTAATATGTGAAACTTTCGAGGGGGCTTGAATTACTGATATTGAGCTGGTCGTCATAAGCCCACACGGCCCAATAATATGTCCCATGATAAGGCAAACCCGTGACATAATCCCCGGTTAAATTGCCATTATTTACAACCTTGAATGAGGAGTAATTCACGGTCCCGGCGCTCCCCTTCATCCCGGTGGTCCACATCGCTATGCAATCGTTCGTGTTCTGGATCTTCTTCCCCTGCACATTGATGGAATTCGTAAAAACAGCCGCCACTTCATAGCTTAGACCCGTCGCCGTCCAGGAAAAGTCGGGGAAATTTGTAGAGACAGTCCCGGTCGGGGCGGAAATATTTATCAGCCCCGTACCTGTAAAAATAGGATTCTGGGGTGTTGAACCGGGGTTCGTTGGGCAGGAAGATACCGCGAGAACTGTGATAAAAGAAAAAAATATCAATATTTTATATTTCATAGGTTTTAACCTCTTATTCGTTGTTTTTTAAAATCCTATCCTTATTCCCAGACCTATCAGAACATTATTAAGGGATACCTGGTTCGTGTACAATGAATAATCGCCGAAAGGGTTGAACCTCTTTTCGTTAAGCGAAACCGTTCCCAGGGCATGATAGATCCCCTCTATATAAAAGGAAAAATTGTTCGCAGGCAAAAAACAGAGGCCGATTATCCCTTTCCAGTAGAAAGCTGTATTATTCAGGTTGTAGATCGAGTTATCGATATAAGTAATTCCCAGCCCCGCTCCTACGTAAGGCGTAACAAAAGTAGAATCGGGGAAAAGATAATACTTTAAAAAACAATCGGCCCTGTAGAAATTGAGGTACATACTATCCTTATAAACCGGACCGGGTGCGTTAGTGTCCTGGTAGTTGTGCCAGACCATTATGGTTCCGAGTTCAAGGCCCAGACCGAAATTGCCAAGCCTGCGCTCATAAGAAAGGCTCCAGTCGAGCTGGTAGTTATTAGTATCCCCCATGAGATCCAACATATGGCCGGAAAGGGTGAAAAAATTGTTCAGAATCCTTTCGACCTTTTTGTCAAGGCCTACATTAAGGGATGTTTTTTCACCTTCCTTTATTTCGAAATTAATGGTCTTGATCTCGTAATTTTCAAACAATAATGTAGCGGCATACTTACCGGGACTCATCTCCTTGCCTGTAATGGGAGTGTTTCCAAGATTCTTATCTCCGATCTTAACTTCTGCCCCCCGGGGTGTGGAGTCAAGATCAAGTAAACCTGTTTTTTCCCCGGAAAGCCTTATTATGATCTCGTCCGCCAGGTCGTTAAGGCGGCTGAAGAGCTTATCACCCATATCTTCGGTAATCTTTTCCGCGAGAAGGACCTCGCCGGTATCCACGAGCACAAGCCTCGCGTTTATTTCAACCTTATTGCCCGCCGATGAAATACTGCCGAGAATGAGATGATCGGCGCTGGTGAGAATGCCGATTTTCTTTTCTCCGTTTATATCTTCATCAGCCATCCCTGAAAGCACAAGTTTTTTTTCCTCCATGATCTCCAGGAGCCGCTGCCTTTCAACGATATTGAACCTGCCGCTTTTCTGAAGGCTTGTCGTCAGCGATTCCGCCACAGTCTTCTCAAGGAAATCATAACCCTTGTTCCCGGAAATATTTTTAAAATCGGGAATCGCAATCGTCATTTTATTCGTATTAGTAACCGCGAAAGAAAAAACCGCGCAAAGAATAATCAATGCGGCCGGATAGAATAAAAAATTCCATTTCATCATTGGAGTCTCCTTCTATTAATTGTAACATTATAAAGTCAATAATTCAATATGTACCGGAATTCTATATAAAATTTTTGAAAGGCTTCACCATGTAAGGGTTTAATTCGCCGCTGCATACTGACGGGGATAAACCCTTACGGGGACAAGTGGCCTGTCCTGGGGCCAGGCACCAGGGCACCATTGGGCGGATTATAAATAATTAGAATGCTAATTGTTAATAACATTGGTAGTTATTGAAACCGCCCTTAAAAAATAAAATACAGCATCTTGATTAATTCTATGATACTGATTATAATTTCTTCTTAAAATCATATGTTTTTTCAAAGAAAGTATATGTAAAGAATTTGCTGGAAACAAGGAGGTGGCAGCTATATCTAATTTGAAAAAGATATAGAAGAAATTTGCTATGAACGAGGTTTGGCTATTTAAAACCCACGAGGATTTGCTTGGGGAGGGTGAATCCTTTTATAATCTCTACGGAGATTATACCTACCTGCTGGAAGGGTATTATGAAACCCTTCAAAGCCAGTTAAGCGGAGTCAATATCCATCCCACCGCTGAAGAATGCCTTGACGCTTATATAACCGCGCTTGCTATGGAAAAAGCGCAAATAAACAAGTTGCCGGTGCCGGAGTATAAAGTAGTCACTGATAAAACAAAGGTTGATATCTTTCCTGTATTGGGCTATGCAATGAACCCATTTTCAAATAATTCCTATATAATTGATAATGCCAAATTTTACGACCATAAGATAAAATCGCTTACCCTTTCCGGAAAATATTTTGCGCTGCTGCAGAAAATCCCGCCTGAAGATTACAGGCTCGACACGATCCGCTGTATCCTGGGCAAGACTACGGTAAAGGAATATTCGGATTTCGCAATGGCGGCGTTTAAAATTTTCAAGGTTCCCAGCATGAAAATAAAAGTGATAGTCACATTGGACAATTACCTGATGAGCGCTATCGAGCCGATGGACTACGATACCCTGACAATCAATGAAAAGAAAATGCTGGAGGGGATGGGACAATGGCAAAAATAGCGATTTTTACCGAGAGAAGCACCCTCAGGATGGCCGCTGAACTCAACTCCCTGTTTAATTTCAGGGAAGTGGCGCTCGAACAGGGGCATGATCTTGATTTTATATTCAAGGACGATATCAAGTATATTAAAAATTATGACGCCATATTCATTAGGGCACTGACTGACCCTCTCAACAACAGCTACGTTGTATCAAGGATCGCTGAATTGAACAATATCAGGATCCTCGATAAATCTTCGGATATACGGATCTGTTCCGACAAAGTAAACATGTATCTGCATCTTCAAAAAGAAAATGTTCCTCATCCTACCACGGTGTTCCTTAAAAACGATGAGGTTACAATAGAGAACGCGCGTGATTTCTTCGAATCGATGGGTATTCCGCTTGTTCTAAAAGCCCCCAATTCAAGTTTTTCAGCATATGTGGAAAAGGTTTCATCGCCTGACGAATTCGTGAAGATCGGCAAGAAATTTTTACGCCGTTCCGATATTATTATAGTCCAGCAGTACCTCCCCAGCCGTTTCGACTGGAGGGTAGTCCTTCTTGACGGTAAAGTCATCTCGATAGTAAAGTATATTATGAACGCTAATGCGTGGAAAATCGTCGATCATGATCACGATGGAAAACTTCTCCAATGCACTGTCGAAGGGATGGAAATCGGCCAGGTAAATCCCAGGCTTATCGATACAGCCCTAAGGGCCGGCAACTCGATCGGTAAAGGTCTTTACGGCGTTGACCTTAAAGAAGTCGATAACGAATTTTATGTTATCGAGGTCAATGACAATCCCAATATAGATCAGGGCCTTGAGGACCAGAAATCGCCAATGATTTACGAATGGATTGTCAAATACCTTGTAGGAGAGCCGTTTGAAGGGTTATGAGCCCCCGGCACAGGGGTACAATACCCCTACGCAGGGCAAGACTCTTTCTTTCAGGTCAGCCCGTTTAGATGATTTTAAGCTGGTCTCCGATCTGGAAAAAAAGTGTTTCAACGCTTTCGATATTTTCAAACCCCACCAGGTTCGACGTTTTATAACAAACCCGGCAGGATCCATTATCACAGATGTTATTACCCTCGATGGTAAGCCTATCGGATGGGCCTCGTATTTTACAAGGTCAAATTCAAAACTGATCAGGCTATATTCAATCTGCATCGTCCCGGAATTCGGAGGCCATGGCTACGCGCGGGAATATATGAAAATCCGTTTTACCGGCCTGGATAAGTATAAAGCTATGACCCTCGAGGTCAGGGTTTCCAATTCCAAGGCTATCCGCCTATATGAAGGGCTGGGTTTCAAAGTATTAAAAAGGCTGCTCGGATATTACCCTGACGACGAGGACGGCATCAGGATGATTAAATACCTGGTAACTATGACGTGATCAGCGAAAACAAGGGATTCTATCTGCCGGCGGAGGTAAACCGGATTCCCGAGAACCCTGGCGTATATCTGATGAAAGACTCTAAAGGCGTTGTAATTTATGTCGGTAAAGCAAAAAATCTAAAAAAAAGGGTTTCATCATACTTTCAGAAAAAAAACGATTCCGAATACGGCGTTAAAACCAGGTTCCTTGTCGAAAACATATCCATCATAGACACTATAGCAGTTGACAACGAATCCGAGGCGCTGATCCTGGAAGCAAATTTAATTAAACAATATATGCCCAGGTATAACGTGTCTTTCAAGGACAACAAGTTCTATCCTTTTATTTCCCTGACTATGAAAGACGATTTTCCAAGAATATTGTTTACCAGAGAGAGAAGAAAGGATGCTTCTCTTTATTTCGGACCTTACACTAACGCCAGGTCCGTCAGGGAATACATCGACCTTATACAGCGCCTTTTCAAAATCAGGACATGCGTTATAATGCCTAAGAAGGAGTGCATACTCTACCATATAAACCGGTGTACAGCCCCCTGCATCCATAAAATATCAATGGAAGAATACCGGATACATGTAAAAGAATCTATCGAGCTTCTTTCCGGAAACTCCCATACCCTGATAAAAAAACTCGAGAAGGAGATGAAGGAATCGGCACGTCTTCTTCAGTTCGAGAAAGCCCAATCTTTTAAAGAAAAAATCGATGCAATAAAAATTTTCGAGGAAAGTCAGAGTGTTTTTCTTGAATCGGGTATTAACGCCGATTTCATGGCAATGACTTCACATATGGGTAAGGCTGTTTTTGTAGTGGTTATTATTAGAAATGGAAAAATGATCGGCAAGAGAAGTTACAGCGCAACTCTGCAGTTAGAAGAGGAATTACCGGATCTTATGTTTAATTTTTTAACAGAATATGACAAGGATTCAGACGGAAGGCAGGATTTTTATGTGATCGATGAAAAATACGGCGGTATGATTGAAACTGCAAACAGCTATTTCTCCGATAAGAACAAAAGTGAAAGGATTTATCCTGTAAGGGTTTATACTCCGGAAGATGACAGGCAAAAGGCGCTTCTTAAAATGGCCCTCGAGAACGCCGCTCTTCATATGAACCAGATACTCAGCAAGGTGGATTCGTCGGAAGGCCTGAGGCTGATCCAGGAAATTCTTGAACTTGACACCCTCCCGATGAGGATCGAGGGGTTCGATATAGCCGACATTCTAGGACTTCATGCTGTTGCTTCCCTGGTGTCGTTTTATGCCGGGAAACCCGACAAACAGAATTACAGGATCTTTAAGATAAAAACCAAATCGACTCCGGACGATTACGCTATGATAAACGAAGCGGTTACACGAAGATATAAGAGGCTTAAAGAGGAGGACAGGGACCTTCCGGATCTCGTTCTCATTGACGGAGGTAAAGGACAGCTGAATGCCGCCCTGGAAGCCCTCGCAGGCCTGAACCTGAACCTGAATGTCGCATCGCTGGCGAAGAAAAATGAAGAAATATACACCCCATACCGGGAAAAACCTATCGTTTTAAACCGCAATTCACCCGCGCTTCATATTCTCCAGCAGGTCAGGGATGAAACCCACAGGTTCGCCAATACATATTATAACAGGCTGAAAAACAAAAAAGATCTTGAATCCGTTTTCGACGGAATTAAAGGAATAGGTAAAAAAAGAAAACAAATTATACTGGAAAATTTTTTAAGCTATGATATAATGAAGGAACTAAGTCTGAACGAACTGATAAAAAAGGGATTGCCTCCGTCAGTAGCCCGGGATGTTTTAAAAAAAATAAGGGACATCGTTAATAACGGAGAAACAGCATGAATGCCTGCATATTCACTCAATCATACTGGGTCCGTAATACTTATGTCAACTCCCTGATCCCCAGAGGCATATCGATTTTTCATGTCGAACATGGCGAGGAATTGATAGATAAAATACTTGCAACGAAATCTGAAATAGCAATCCTTGACGTCATTCAGGAAGACTATGACTCTGCTTTTTCAATAATTACGCGAATCAAGTCTCATGAGTCAGATATAGTTAAAAGCACCTCCATCATTCTTATCATCGGGGCCGTCGATAAGATCCATGTTACAAACGCTATCCAATTAGGTGTAAAAGGCTTCCTGAAAAGCAACGCCGCCGAAGAATTTATTGGAAACTATGTAATTGACATATGCCAAAAAGAAAAAGGAGCTCCCGCGGAAAGGAAATTCGTGCGGGTTTCCTTCGATACCTCCAACTCTAACGAAAGGATAGGAATAAAATTCCGCTCACCCGTCAACTCACAATTGATAATGGGCCTGATAAAAGATATCAGTTACGGAGGGATCGCTGTCGACCTTGTAGGCACTTTTCCACCCGAATCCCTGGCGGCCGGCATGTCCGTACAAAATATGCAGTTTATCCTGGACGGCAAAGACATATTCGTTGACGGAGTGGTCGCAGCCTATCAAAAAATGTTCTGCGCATTCCGCTTTATCAATATGTCGGAGACTGTAAGCGAGATAATAAGCCATTATGTTTTCCAGAGAATCTCCACATTGAGCGGCGTTTAATGGCAAGAAAAACAATCCCCTTCCCTTTCAGGATAGACACTCTCCCTGAGGCTTTAATCAGGAACACCGTTATAGCGGCCCTTGAGGAAGACCTCGGAAAGCCTGGCGATATAACAAGCATGTCCACTCTTTCCGATATAAAAGGAAACTCTAACTCCATGGTTATCTCTAAAGATGACGGCGTTATCTGCGGAATCGATATCTTCAAGTCCGTTTTCATGGAAGTTGATCCGTCGCTCGTTATCAAAGAGAAGAAAAAAGACGGGGACAAAGTAAAAAATGGCGAAACCGTAATTGAAATATCCGGAAAATCCGCATCAATTACCTCGGGGGAGCGGACAGCCCTCAATTTTCTGGGGCTTCTATCGGGAATTTCCACGAACGTTCACAGTCTTGTCAGCCTTATAAAGGGCTGCACGTCAAAATTGATTGATACCAGGAAAACCCTCCCGAATTTAAGGCTGTTTCAAAAATACGCTGTTGCTAAAGGCGGCGGTTTTAACCACAGGATGGGTCTTTTCGACATGATCCTTATAAAGGATAACCATATAGCCGCCGCCGGTGGGGTTCAAAAAGCGGTCCGGAAAGCCAGGAAAGCATTCCCGGGAATAATAATTGAAGTGGAAGTTCGTAATATCGATGAAGCCGGGGAAGCTCTCGGGACCGACGCCGACATAATAATGCTCGATAATATGGACAGCGGAAACGTTAAAATCGCACTCGACCTCCTGAAAAGCGAAAAGTATGTCGAAGCATCCGGGAACATCGATGAATCGAAGCTCGTTGAATTGGCGCAGCTCGGCGTCGATTTTATTTCCATGGGATCTCTAACGCACACGATCCGCCCGCTTGACTTGAGCCTGTTGATAAAATAACCTTGACAGATTGGAATCACAGATTAAGTCCTGGAAGGGTCCACTGATGGCGCAGATTTAACTGCCGGGGCCGAAAACAGGTTGCAAAAGATACTTATCAGTTGGAATAATTTTCCAGGAAAAGATCAATAACAGAGAATAATCAAAGGAAGGAGGTTCAGTTATTATGAAACATCTCTTCTCATTGATGATTATCTGGATTTTCATGTTAACATTTAATTTTGTTTTTTGTGAAACTATTTTCGATGCTGCAAAAGACGGCGACTCTGAATTTATTTCAGAATATGTTAAGAACGGCGGGAATATTAATATTTTCCATGTGAACGAGTACGGCCTGAAGGATAAAACTCCTTTAATGTTTGCCGCTGAAGCCGGAAATGAAAAAAGCATAAATCTCCTTTTAAGTAAAGGTGCGGATGTTAATGCACATACGCCTTATCCTATATTAAAAAAAACATCATATTATATAGCTGCTCTGAATTATGCAGCAATCTCAGGAAAAGATGATTGTCTCAGAATTCTTATCAAATCAGGAACTGACTTAAAAATGTTTGGTGAATTGGCGATGAGAGAAGCGGCTGCCAATAAACATGCAGACAGTGTCCGGATTTTGAAAGAAGCGGGAGCTATATTTTCAGATACAAATACTATTTTAATAATAGGAGAATATGATTCTGAGAGCCTTCAAATATTAATGAATAATGGATTTAACTGCACGAATAGCAGTGGTATATTAATTTATGCCGCCGGCAGGAGCGATATCGAATTAATAAAGGTTCTGATAAAAGGAGGAGTGGATTTAAAAAAATTCGAAGCAGATGCTTTATGTGCTGCCGTAGATAATATGCCTTTCCGCGGTGGATTAACCGATATTGGTTCAATGTCAGTGGGAACAAATAAAAACGGCCAGTTTGTAACCAATAGTGTTAAAATGCATGTAGCAGATCCTTTAATCAATGATCGCCGGTCAGATCCGGAATGGGATGCTACGGTAACAATGAAAGATAATACTAACGCCGAGTGCCTGCGGATTCTTATAGAAGCCGGGGCGGATGTCAATTCTAAACGGAAAGATGGAAAAACCCCTTTAAAGATAGCCAGATCCTGGGGTTTTCAACATTGCGCAACTCTTCTCATGAATGCCGGAGCGACAAACTGAACGCTACCTTTATCTCTTTTTATTCTTGCGGTTTTTGTAATAAAGAAAACTTTTCATATAACTCTTATGGATTTTATAGATAATACTCTTCATTTGGAAAATAATAATCATAGTAATCTGTGAAATCAGTGGTTTCAATCAATTGTTCGGAAATGATTTAATTAAAGTTTTAAAGCAAGGTTCCGATAATAGATGTAGGGAAGCTCCGCCCTTATTTTTTAGCCTGAAAACCCTTGATTTTTATTGAAAAATAAGCTATATTTTGTTTGAAAGGGGGCGTATGGCTTTCGACTGAGACGGCGGGATTTATAGACTTCAGGCAGGGCTTGAGTAACCCTTTAAACTGCTCAGAAAATATAAACGCAAAAGACGATTATTCGTTTGCGATGGCGGCGTAAGCCGCCCCCTGTTAGCTTTTCTCTCCTTCGGGATTGCTGACAGGTCAGAATAGAGGGATAAGCTCCGCAGGGCCGGGATGCGGAGCCGAAACAATCCCGGCTTTGAAATAAACGGTTCTCGTTCCTTCTCCGTTTATTTTGAAAAAAAAGAGGGTTCTAAGCTTGTGAATAAAGTTTATTTATTCCGGTTTCAGGACGTGGGTTCGATTCCCACCGCCTCCAGTTTTATACTCCTTGAATGGAGGATTTTATGAAGATAGAGGGAATAAATTTAATCCCTCATACCAACAATGTCAAAGCAACTGCCGATGTAAACACCAGGGGCAAGGATTTTTCAACAATAATAAAAATCCGTGAAGGAAATACTCAAGGCGTAAATCTGCCGAAAAACACGAATAAAGACCTGGTCCAGGATTTCGCAGAGTGGTATTTCAAAGAGGGAAAGTCTTATGAATCCACTAAAAGTTATAAACAAGCCATTTCAGCATATGAAAAATCCAATTCCGCAGAACCCGATATTGACAAGGCTCACACCATAGATCAGGTCAGGAAAAAGGCCTACGATAAATAGCCGCTGCCCAGGCCGCTGTAAAAAAGGGAAAAGACCGATGAAATTTCGCCTGATAATTGTATCGTCGTTTTTATTATTTTCTATGTTATATTCATGTTCTCAGGATTCAACCTCCATGACTGTTATTTCGATAGAAGCAGTCGGTAATTGGGTCAATTTTAACGGCAGCGCCCTTTCAGCAAGTGAAGGGGTAATCAAAAGATCAAGGGATATAAGGATAAGCCCGAGTGAATTTTATGTCGACATACGAACTATAAAGATCAAAAGCGAATCAGGACCCTGGGTTACACTGCTTGACAAGTCTTTATCAGGAAACAGGGAGATCGTCGGCACAACTTCCATACCTTCAAGATCGCCCGTAAAACCGGCCGAATATACCACGATTCTAGTCGGTATAGGTAAAAACTGGTTTTTAAGAGGTATCTATACGAATTCGATTGGTATCCCGATTAACTTTTCGATAACAAATACCAATTCGGTTGAAACCGAATATTTTCTTTTCAGCACGCCTAAAGAGGCAAAAAAACTTACAAATTCAGACGGCATCTGTTCAAATGCAGCCGTTTCCCTGATTAATAGCAGGGGTTATATTTTCAAGAGCGGAGATTATAAGCAAATCTATCTTTTTTTTGACACGCTGGGTATGATCAATGTATCGACAGACTCCCAGGGAAATATTTCGAACGTTTCGATCAGCAGACCCACGCTTGACATTAATATCAATTAGTGATTTAGAGGCCCTAATGAAATTACCGAGGAACTTCCCACTTTCTTCCGGGATCGATCCTGTACCTTTTATCAATGTCTTTTTCCTGATCTTCATGTTTTACATTTTTTATCCAGAGGCTCTTAAAAGCAGGGTTTTTGATATAAATTCTTATTCCCAGTCCGCTAAGACCGGTATTCTTTACGACACGGAAGCCGTTGTAACACTTAAACAAAACGGCATGGTCATGATCAACCGAATTCCCGTCCGATGGGATAATCTGGGTATTAAGATAAAAGAAATTTACAACATGGACAGCAACATAACAGTGATCATCAAGGGTGATAAAAGCGTCCCCTTTGGAAAGATAATGGATACTATGAATGTCCTAAGATTGACCGGCATTAAGAAAATGCGCCTGGCAGCGGAAATTATGAAATGAGTGAAAAAACATGAAAGAACTGGGTATTAAAAAAAGCTTTATTATCTCGCTTTCCGGACATCTTCTCTTTCTTCTCATTTTTACTTTTGTTATGGCTTCCGGCATAAAGAATGAAGACAAAGATCTGGTTACAGTCAGCCTGGAACCCATTGGAGAAAGCATATCGAAGGGCCTCGGCGACAATATTTACGAGCCTGCCGAAAAACCCATGCCCAGGCTTACTGATAAAAAAACTTTACCGGAGGCGAATAAAACCATACCTGAAAAGACTTTGCCTGAAAAAGAAAATGAAAGCGTAAAGAATATCCCCGGGGCTACTGGTGAAGATCTTGCCAAGGAAACACATAACAGTAAAACCGACACGGCTAATTTAAACAACATAAGCAATTCCATCAGCCAGGAAGAAAATAAGCAGCAGGAAATTAAAAAGCTCTTCGGGGATATCGAAAAAGCCCTTGAACAGGGCGGATCTTCTTCATCAAATGAAGGAAAAGGCGCCTACTCTTCCGGAGGCGACCCTCTTTCCGATGCATCCTGGGGTTTAAGGCCGAGGAAAACAACCTTCTTTCCGGATATTCAATCAAAGATACCGGATAAATATAAAAAAAAGGGACTCAGCTATTCCATTACGGTAATACTTACTTTCGATAAAAACGGACTGGCATCAAGGGTGGAAATTATCAGCTCGTCAGGTGATCCGGCTATTGACAGCATCTTCAACGAGGAATTGAGAAAAATCCGTGTCGAACCCATCGATGAAGACCGCATCGATAAAATAACCAAGGTTTTTAAAATATCTTTGAAATAGCCTGCTTAAGGTGCTTCTATGAAACGCAAAATCTTGAATATCGCCCACCGGGGCGGGAGGGGCCTTGCGCCTGAAAACACTCTCCGCGCTTTTTTAACAGCCGTTTCCGCCGGCGCGGACGCTATTGAATTCGACGTGCAGAGGACAATTGACGGAAAGCTGGTCGTATTTCATGATAAGGACCTTAAGAGGACGATGGGTTTGAGCGTTTATTTGAAAGATATTACGTTTGAAGGATTGCGGAAGCTTGACGCGGGCGGGGGCGAAAAGGTACCGCTTCTTGAAGAAACGCTCAAGCTTGCGTTAAAGCACCGTCTCTTAATGATCATTGAACTAAAAAACCCTGAAGTTTTTCCCGGGATCGAGGAAGAGGTCTACAGCCTCATATCGAACCTTGACGCTGCCGAGCTTGTAAAGATCGCCTCTTTTAGCGCCCATTCACTGGACCGCTTCAGACTAATATCTTCACATTTTAAGCCGCCCCTAGTCAGGAATTACCGTTTCGAAATGCCGGAAAGGCTTGAATATTACGACGCGGTAAGCGTCGATGCACGGTATTTTCGGCTGTTTCCATGGAGGATGAGAAAATATAGAAGGCATTGCGAAGATGTTTTCGTATGGAACGTCAACAGGGAACAGGATATGAAATATTTCATCAAAATCGGTGTTGACGGAATAATAACGGATTATCCGGACAGGCTGGCAAGGATAATAACCGATTCAAAATAATATAAAGACATCAGCATGAAACAATTTTTTTATCGAGCGGAACTCGAATGCTTGAGCTGCAGCGGCTCAAAACGGCGTCAAGCGCTGGAGGCCGACCAGATCAATATGCCAATCTTCATGAAGTAAATTTTTTCCGGGCAGTATTCGACAGCGTTTGTGTTGAAAGCATGATATGCTAAGTTACAAAATTACGGCAAGCGTTGATTGAATGCTTTTAAAAAAAAGAAATTTTAATTATCTGATGTGTAGAATAATTAATATTAACGGAATCTTACTATACGCTTGCTATTCAATTTTTCCTTGCATTTCTCGGGCTGTCTCATAAAGCCACGGAAAAAATTTACTTCAATTCGAGTCGCATATTGTCTTTATTCGGGGGAAAGGACTGATGACTGTCGACTATGGACTTTGGACTTGCTTTCGCCGTTTTTCCGCGGCAGCAATGTCATCATTTAGAGGACCCCGTCACCAGTTTGTCTGGCCTCACCGTTATTGCTAACAAACTGGTGAGGAGGACGAGAAATCTTGCACCGGGGGAAGATTTCTCCCCGCCCCGCTGGGTCAGGATAAACGCTTCGCTCGAAATGACACACTTTCATAAGTTGCGGAAAAAATTAAATTCAAAAAAGGCAACATGTATTTTCAATTTGGTAGGATGGGGCTGGGGCTTACTAATTGTCGTTTTGTCTGCTCCTGAATAATCATGTTTCCTAGTTGATCTGCCCTTCAAGAGCAATAATCAATTCAGATAAACTGGCATTTCTATTTTTTACATTTAAACAAAGGTTTTCATAACTCAAAGAGTTTACTGTTCTTAGAGCAATTTTCTTACGCTTTCTATATGTCATACCTACAAGTTGATATATTTGCTTTAGTGTTTCTGATGGATGTGGAATTGTTTCAGTAGAAGCACTTGAAATATCAATGCCACTTATTCTGTTAGCATCTTCTAGAGTAAGTAAAGGAGAAATTTTTTTATAGTGATTCTCTTCACCGATAAACCAAGCCTCAAGTTCCATGATCGCCAATATGATATTGACTGTGAGACCAGATTGTGGTATATTATGAAGTAAGCCATGCTTTAATCTATTAACATTTGTAATATCTACTATTTCAGGTGGATGATAAGCATCTCTTAGGCCAATAACATATGAGTAGGCTTGCGCTTTTAAGCTTCCATGTCTCTCAATAATATAAGACTTTATTGATGAATCCCCTCCACAATCAAATATTAAAACATAATATTTATTTTCATTTACGGAATTTGCCATATTTAAGGTAATAAGTTTAGATTCAATATGTCCTCGTATTTCTTTCGCTTCAACAACAAGGTCATGTTTGCCAAATATTACAGTGACTAATTCACTCATAAATAATAATTCAGTTTGCCCTTCAACAAAAATTGCAATTTTCTTCATTTCTCTTCAAGACCCTTTTCATAAAATTTTGTTGAAAGAAAATCAAAGTTTGAAAGCCCGGTATATACAAAATCATTGAATATATCTGCAGAGTTCTTATTGTTAAATATTTTACAATGATTATCGTTTCGTTGAATTACTTGCCAGTATTTTAAATCCACCGCATTCATTACAAAACGATCGTTTGTAGCCATTATTATTTGTATATTATTGTTATCCACATTTTCTGATAAAAATCCAATTATCTTTGTAGCTCTATCATAATCAAGTCCTTCCCCTATATCATCAATTAATAATGTTGAAGGTTTTAATGTTTTCTCACTGTAAATAATTTGAATTATTAGTGATAAAACCCTAAACATTCCCTGCGACATCTCAGTTTGATACGTTACCGCAGATCGATCAGTTTCTTTTACATTTAGAAAATAAATTGGACCACCAAATGGAGACAGTATTGATAAATTAGGATTCGTAGAAACACCAATATCTGAAATTTCGTATCCGATAAAGCTCATATTTTTGATTATTAGATCTAAAAATTCTTTACCAAATCTTTTCTTTCCATTCAGAAACATAGATGTAACTTGATTTGTATCTCTTATGTTAACGTTAATATTATCAAGATCGTTAATTACAAGTCCATTTTCTCTACCAAGAGGCGTACTAAATTGGTAATGTCGTACCCCCAATGCCCACTGAAAAAGTTTTTCAAGATAAGGGTGTTGAATCTCATCTCTTCTTGTAATAGCCACGATTAAATTTTGTGGTACCTTAATTTCAAGATCCTTTCCCTCCTTACTAGCATATATTTTGCAACTACCATCATTTTCTCTATCTAAAACTCGTTTATCATTTATATATAGTTTCTCAAATTCAATTTTCTTGTTTTTAAAGGACAAATTATATCTGAAATGTTGTTCATCTTTAGAATCATAAAACTCTGCTAAGTACGTGCCAGTGTCAAACATTTGACTCTGAAAACCAGACAAAACATTACCAAGACCTGCAATTATATTGATTGTTCTAGTTTTCCCTGTGGCGTTTTTCCCTACTAAAAGATTTATTTGTTCTAAACTCCATTCTTCTAGTACCCACTCATTTGGTAAATTGTCATATTCTATATAACTAATTTGTTTTAAAAACATTATTTTACTCCAAACAGAAATATTTAAACTGATTTTACTTATTTTAAAATAAATTGTCAATATTGTGTGTTAATATTATGTGTCAGTATTGGAAGTAAAAAAACGAAATTTTAAGGGAATAATACTTTAAGGAGAACAAAAAAACAATAAGTGATATTCATGAAATCTGTGGTTCCAATTTGTTAAATTCTTGTTTAATTTTGAAATATTTTAAACCCCATTACGTCATCTCATTTGTCAACAGTGCTTTCTTTTATTAAATTTACTTCAGGGCGCTTCTAATAACCGCCTTTCCAAGGCGGATAGGTAGCGCCCATAGGGCAAATTATAAACAATTAGAATGCTAATTGTTATTAACAATGTTAGTTATTGAACTGCCCTTCAAAAAAAGGATATGATATGCATGCCATTTCCGTCAACGGCCTGTCCAAGAAATTCAAGGATGTCCTGGCCGTCGATAATATTTCGTTCAACGTCGACAAGGGAGAGCTGTTCGGTTTCCTGGGCCCGAACGGCGCCGGTAAAACCACGACCATAAACATGCTTTCAACCCTCATCAGGCCGAGCTCCGGAGAAGCGCATGTAATGGATTTCGACATCTGCAGGCAGAGGGACCATGTGAGGAAAAGCATCGGAGTCGTTTTCCAGGAACCCGCCCTTGACAGCAGATTGACGGGCAGGGAAAACCTGGAATTCCATGCCATGATGTACAGCATGGGCAAATCCGAAAGGATGTCAAGGATAAAAGAGGTCCTGGAGCTTGTCGAACTCTCGGATAAAGCCGGCAAAAAAGTCGAAACATATTCGGGCGGTATGAAGCGAAGGCTTGAAATAGCGAGGGGGCTTATGCATAGGCCGGATATACTTTTCCTTGACGAACCGACAATCGGGCTCGATTCTCAGACAAGAAGGCATATCTGGGACTATATAAAAAAACTCAACCATGAGAACGGCATAACAATGATGCTTACGACACATTATATGGAAGAAGCGGATTTTCTTTGCGACAGGATTCTTATAATCGATTACGGTAAAATTGTCGCCCTGGATACGCCCGCTAACCTTAAAAACATCCTCGGAGGCGACGTGGTCGATATTGAAATAACCGACTCTTGTGCAGATTTCGTTCAGGAGCTTAAAAAACTCGATTGGATAAAGACCGTAAAGGAACATGACTGCCGGCTGAGCCTGACAATGAATAACGGGGAAAAAAGGATACCCGGTCTTGTTGCCCTGGCCGTTAAGTCAAATTTAAACATAGCTTCCATCAATCTGCATAAACCCAGCCTTGATGATGTATTCATACATTTCACGGGAAAAACTATCCGTGAAAAGGAATCTTAGATAGGGGTCTCTTATGAAAAGAAATCTTATGGTAATATATGTAATGTGGCTGAGGGATATGAAGCGGTTTGTCCGGGCCCCTTCAAGAATCATAGGGAGCCTGGTCATCCCCTTTCTACTGCTCATATCCCTCGGACTTGGCCTCGGCAAGATGGCCGTGCCCGGCCTTTCGGCAAATGTCGGCTATCTGGGTTTTTTAGTGCCCGGTATGGCTGCTATGACCATACTTTTTACCGGGATGTTTTCAGGACTATCGGTGCTCTGGGACAGGCAGTACGGTTTCCTCAAAGAGATAATGGTGGCCCCGGTTTCAAGGGTTTCCATCGTTATAGGAAGGATAGTAAGCGGCGCGACAACCGGGGTAATTCAGACCTATCTGCTGATTTTCATTTCAATTTTTATAGGGTTTAAATTACCCTCGATTTTATCCCTGTGCATTGCCTTAGTATTCATGATCTTAATGGCTTTTATATTTACAAGCATAGGGCTGATATTCGCATCCAGGATGAAAGACGAACAGGGCTTCGGCCTGATAATGAATTTTCTGGTGTTTCCCCTGCTTTTCCTTTCGGGAGCGTTCGTACCCCTGAATAATTTCCCGCTATGGGTAAAAATTGTTTCTTTTGCAAACCCAATGACTTACGGAGTGGACGGTTTAAGGAACACTCTTCTTGGTTCCTCTGCGATCCCGCTTCCCGTAAGCCTCATTGTATCCGGTTCGATCGCCGTACTTCTGATAATTGCCGGCTCCTGGTTCTTTGAGACAAGCGAGATAGTATAGGGCCGTTAAAACAATACACCTCTGGATGAATTCAATTTTTATCGAGAAGTACTCGAGAGCTTGAGCCGTATCAGTTCAAAACAGCGGCAATCGCTGATTGAATACTTTTTTAATAAAAATTATTTTTTATCTATATGCATAGATTAAATATAATGAGCGGTCTCGAATAAGCGCTTGCCTTTACTGTTTTTCACTGACGGCTTCTACGCCCTCTACGTAAGGGCTCGATAAAAATTATTTCATCCAGAACAGTCAATTGTTTTGAAATCAGCGGGAAAGGACTGGGTTTTTCTGCCATTTTTCGATGGCTTGTCATTTCGAGGAACACAGCGACGAGAAATCCAGCTTCGGGGAAGATTTCTCCCCGCCGGGGCGGGATAAGCCCTTACAGGATAAACACTTTGTTCGAAATGACAATACTTTCATAATGCCCGCTGCCCGCCGACTTGCTAAATTTAAACCGCAGTGTTAAAATGTTGTGATTTTTTGGTTTTTCTTTAATAATTGTTTATTATATATAATAATTATATTTTTTATAAAAAAATTATGGAGGTTTGTATGAGAATATGGATAATCGCTTTAATATTATTCTCACTGAATATCGTTTCTTACGCCGTTTCTTATGACAACCTGACACCCGCACAGAGAAAAACCCTCTCTTCCGGCTGGTTAGAGGCGGGCCAGGCTTACTACGGAAACCATAAGAACGTAAAAGCTAAGAATTGCTTCATGTTTTCCAATGACCTCTTTCCCATGGGTACTGATGCAGTGCAGGCCAGAGAGCTTTTAAAAAAATACTTCGGCCTTACGATAAAATACGATCCTGAAGTTCAATTCAAGGTTTATGTAAACAGCGCGGATACGGCAAAAGGCGAATACACGAATTATATAATAAACTATCTTTTAATGGCTTCTGAAATCAAGCAGGACAAAGATGTTCTGTACAGGATAGCCGTTCTTTACAATTCCCAAAACGATAAGGATAACGCTTCCGAGTTTTTGAAAAAAGCCCTCGCCGCAGGATACCCCTCCGATTCAGTCGATCCTGGTTTGAAAGAACTTGTAAAGTAGTCCTTATTAATTTGAACCGGGGGTAATAGTGGAATTTTTACTCATTGCAGCAGCTCTTTTATTTTTAGTCGGGTATTACCTGTTCCATTCGATGCAGGATTTGAAGATTAAAAGGGCCGAAAAGGCCGTACAGACCGGCGATCTTGAAACCGCCCTCAGCATCTTCATGGAATCTTTGAAAAAAAACCCTAACGATATAGACGCCTTGTGGCATCTTGGAAACATAAACGAGGAAAAAAAGCAATATCCCGAAGCCATCGGATATTACAGCAAGCTCATTGAATTAAACAAGGAGAGCAAGTTTTTTACCATTTATGAATTGTACAGAAGGGTCGGATTACTATACAGGGCGATAGACAGGGACCAGGACGCCCTTGATTTTCTCATGCAGGCGTATAATTTAATGCAGTCCTCAAAGGAAGTCCTTGAATCCATCGCTTCAATCATATTTTCCCAGAAGTATTTCCACAGGGCTATCCCTTATTTTGAAAAAGCCTATCAATTCCTTAAAAATAAGCCGGATTTTCTTAAAAATTACGGACTCTGCCTTATTATGGCCGAACATTTTAGTGAATCCGTAAATCTTCTGGAAGAATCCTCAAGGCTCGAAAGCCATGATTACCAGACCAGGTACATACTTGCCTATGTTTATTTTCATACAGGGGCATTTCAAAAATCAAGGGAATTGCTGGAGGATATAGTCAATTCTGAAAGAATGTCGCTTAACAGCGAACAAGTGTATTTCGCGATTAAGATCCTTTTTTTAATCTATCTTGAGGATAAGAACTACGAGATTTCAAGGCAGCTCGTGGCCCAGCTCCAGAATCTCAACGACAATAACCTGAAAAGTGAACTTCTGAATGAGGAAATCGATATGGCGTATATTTTCTTCAGGGTCCAACAGGGATATTATGACATGGCGCTTGAGAACATAAGCAAGAATATCAAATTTAAGGACGATATTGAGGATTTGAGCGACGATGAAATTCAGCGGGTCAAAGAAAACAGCAGCCATCTTTATGAAATGGTCTCCTCCCTCGACAAATATAAAAAGGAAAGGGAAAAAACTATCTTAACGGGAAATAGGGCAAAGCAGGAACTGGACTTCGCGACCCTTGAATCCAAGGCTCAGTCGGCATCTAAAGAACTGGCCTCCATGTTTACGGAATGGAAAGATAAATTTATACCATCAGGGACAATATGGGAATTTTTTGCCCCGAAGAGAAAATCGGAATTCGATCCGACAATCATACTTGATAAATACGCCGAGGAAAGCGCTCAATCGCTTCGGAAGAAGTCCGCCCCCGTTATAACAGGTTCCATTGTAACGAATACGACTCCGGAAAAGGCCGAAGAAGACCTCTGTGAAGTTTTTCTTTCGGCTGATTTTCCCCGTTTCCTTGAAATGTCGATGAAACTGGTTGAAAATATGGGTTTTAAAGTTATAAACCAGGCGGTAAAGATCGATCCCCTCGCCTACTCCGAGGGCAAGGCTATAGATGTTCTCTGCGAGGAAAAGTATCAGCGGGATTCGAGGGTCCTGTTCTGCGTCCGCAGGTGGAAAGAACCCATCGGTTATCTCAGCATTCAGCCCGTCGTTCAATCCCTTAAAGCATTACAGGCGTCCCGCCTTGTTATTGTTTCAACTTCAACCCTCTCCCCGGAAGCGGGCAGGGCTCTCGAAGGCAACCCGAATCTTCAGTTTTTTCTCTGTGACGAGGTGGCCGATCACTTCCGCGGTTAAAAAAACAACCACCCGGGTGAAATAAAAATCATTTCCTTTCGTCTTAATAATCAGGACCGGTAAAATAAATATGAAAAGCGGGCTCAATATTACTAAAAGCATAATCGATTTTTTCAAGTCCCAGAAGGGCAAGATCCTGCATTTTATAAGAAAAAACCTGAGGGATAGCGCTGAACGGGACGCCGAAGATATTCTACAGGATGTAATGCTTTATATACTCGAATATGCCGACCCGGCCGTCCCGATCGAGAACCTCACGGCTTATATATACAAATCGATCAGGAACAGGATCATAGATCAGTACAGGAAACCTAAAAAAACCCTGTCCCTTGACGAACCTTACAACGGCGAAGATACTCCGGCATTTTCGGAGATATTGTCGGATTTGAGCTACGACACTCATAACGAGGTGGAAAGAAAAGAAATAATGGAACGGCTATATAAGGCCCTGGATGCCCTGCCTGCCGAACAAAAGGCCGTATGGTCGGCAGTAGAACTTGAAGGCTGGCATTTTGAGGAGCTGTCTTTACTATGGGAAGAACCCATAGGCACGCTCCTGGCGAGAAAATTCAGGGCCACAGCCGCGCTTAGAAAAAAGCTTAGCGACCTGATAATATATAATATAAATTAAGGAGGAAGATATGCCTGATTTTAAAGGATATCACTATCACCATGGAGGGCCCGCCTATGCGATCAGGGCAATCATGAGCGTGATCATAATGATTATATTCGCGTTGATATTCGGCTACGTAGTCCAGCTGCTATGGAACTGGCTCATGCCCGGCCTGTTCAGCCTTAAACAGATAGGCTACTGGGAAGGTTTCGGAATAGTAATCTTGGCGCGTATACTATTCGGCTCCTTTTTACCCCATCCTTCTCCACATGAAAATTGGCGGGCAAGAAGTTATTTTAGGCAAATGGCAAGGGATGAAGATTTCATGAAGGGAAACGACAGGTGGAAAAAATGGAAATTTTACGGGGATTACTGGAAGGAAGAAGGCAGGGAGGCTTTCAAAAAATATGTCGAAAGGCATGAAGGGGAAACTACGGGAAATGAATATAAAGAGAATGAGACTAATGAAGGCGATAAATAAAGCCTTCAGACAAGCGGGGCTGCCTTTTTAGACAGCCCCTCAGTCATGTAAAAGTATGTCTGTTTTAAAAGAAACAATCTTGTCCGGATGAAAACTCTCTATTAAATTAAAAACATTTGATAAAACTTTTTGCAGGTAAGATGAATCCCCCGATATCGCCGCGACCGCTAACCTGGCCCTCGGGGTGACTTCTTCCGTTTCCGTGATTTCGGATATGCTGACATTGAATCTTTTTTTAACCATATCCTTGATGCTTCTGAGTACGTTCCGCCGTTCCTTTATTGTTTCCCGGTAAGGTATCGACATATCGATAGATAGAATTCCTATATACATAATGCAGCTCAAGCGTCTTTCAAAAATGCTTTATAAGCCCTGTAAGTCTCATAAAGATCGCCCTTACTCACCACTTCGAAGGGAGAATGCATTCCATCCACCCCGACTCCGCAATCCACGACTGATATTCCCCTATCGGCTAAATACATCGCCACAGTCCCGCCGCCGCCTTCGTCAACCTTTCCAAGGACGCTGGGCTGCCATACTACTCCATTATCGTTAAAAATCTTCCTGACCTTTGCCATAAGTTCGGCTGAGGCATCGCTTGCGCCATATTTTCCCCTCGAACCCGTATATTTTTCCAGAAGGACGCCGTAACCCATTTTCGGAGCGTTTGTAGAATCAAAAACGTCTTTGAACATAGGGTTTATAACCGCACCCACATCCCCCGAAATACAGAACGATTTTTCAAGCGTTTTCCTCAATTCAGATTCCCTGTATTCGGGGTATCCAAGACCCAGAACACTCCCTACGGAGTTATATAGAAACATGGAGCGAATTCCTGTAATTCCGTAAGAACCTATTTCTTCTTTATCCACGAGCAGGGACATTATCGTCCTTTCAGGGACGCCGGTATAATCTATCACCGAACGGAAAGCGGCGTAGCTGCAGGACCTGTCGTCATGCCCATATGCGCCCACCATGCTCCTGTCAAAACCAACGTCGCGCGCTTTGTAAGCCGGTACGATCTCGATTTCGGCGGATATAAAATCCTCTTCGGTCAGGCCGTATTGCTCGTTTAAAATCTGGAGTGTCATTGCTTTTACTTTATCCTGAACTTCATTATCCCTGGATGGAATGTTGCCTATAAGTACCTTCAGGTTTTCGCCGTCAATGCCGTCCAGGAGCTTTTTCTCGCCCTGGATCTTGCCCGCGAGGTGCGGAAGTATATCGTTTATAGTGAAAACCGGGTCATTCTCATCCTCCCCCAGGGAGAGGTCAAGAGACTCGCCGTTTGTTTTAATGATCGTTCCATGGATTGCGAGGGGCATATTCAACCACTGGTACTTTTTGATCCCCCCGTAGTAATGTGTTTTTAAAAGCGCCATGTCCGAATCCTCGACTACAGGGAGAGGTTTAAGGTCAAGCCTAGGTGCGTCTATATGCGAAGCTATCATGTTGAAGCCGTTCTTAACTTCTGCCCGGCCTATAATCACAAGAAGAATATTTCGGTTTCCGTTTTTAATAATTATCCTTTCACCAGGTTCATATTTTACGGATTCCAGGCCCTTGAAACCTGTTTTTAACGCCTCGCTTTCAATAAATCTCACACACTCCCTTTCCGTTTTACATTCGCTCATGAATTTCTTGTAATCGGCCGCAAAGTCGAATATGACGTTCTTATTAGTATCGCTCGCTTTTGTCCAGACGCTTTTTCTTTCATATCCGAATGGAGATTTTTTAGGCTCAGGCATATCTGTCCTCCGTTCAATGAGAAATATATTCGATTATTTTAAATCAACGGACTGCAAATTGCAAAGAAAGTCCGGAAAAATAGGAAATTCCCATATTGACAATTATTTTTAAGCCCGTTAAAATCAATTAATATTCAAGGGCGCGACGACCGCGAAGGGGGAGTGCGATATGTTTTTTAAAATTTTTCTCTACTCAACCCTTTTTATCTGCCTTTTTGTACCGGCTATTCATTCCCAGGAGACCGCAAAAAGGGAAAAGGTCCTGATCCTTCCTTTCAGGAACGAGTCGGATACGAAGCAGTACGTCAATTCGGGTATTTTCCAGGAAATATTTTCGCGTTCGTTCTATACATTCATAAGCATCCTTCCGGTTATAGACGTTCCGGATATGGGGAAAACCCGCAGCCTTTCCATATCATCATCCAATGTACAGGACTACGCCGACCTGGAAAAGGCAAGGATTATTATCTACGGCAGCTACCGCTTTTACGGAGTTAAGACAAATCCTAAGATCATGGCGATGCTTACAGCTTACGACGGAGTCGGAAGGACTAACATCTTCAATAAAACTTATGAAACTACGACCGCCACGGAGGTATTCGACGATATTGACACCATGATCTCCGAGGTTATGAAAGCCGCCCTGAATATCGATGTTAAAAATATAGCCGCCATACACTTCAAGAATTTCAGAATTGCTTCGGAAACATACCTGCTTTATATCAACAACCGTCTCATAGCTACCCCTACGAATACAAACTTTTCGCTTACCCTGAAAGTCATGCCCGAAACGAACTATTCAATCGTACTCAAGCAGGAGGAAGGGGATAGGACGGTACTGGAAACGGATGTAAGGCTTCCCCTGAACGGTTCTACAAATATCAGCTACACCGGATATGGTGTCATCAGGATAGAGGAAATAGCCCGGAAAGACCGGGCAAAGTCTTACAGCCTCTCCTTTGACGGAAAGCAGATCCCGGAGAACAGCGTTTTTTCGAATGTTCCCACGGATGTTACACACAGCGTGGTCCTTGTGGAAGACCTTACAAATACTATTTTTTCTACTAATTTCGACCTTTATGACAGCCAGTACATCGACGTCAGGCCGGAAGCCAACGGTTTCTTTCCCCTTCATGCCAAGCTGATCTCCCTGGATTACGATATAGTAACCCTGGTCGGCCAGTATTTCCCCTTCGACCGGTACTTCTGGGTGGGCGCCGGGTGCGGGCTTTATGTTTTCGCCGATACGGTCTATCAATTATATTATGTATCCCCGCTTATTGAAATAGGCTATTACTTTATCGGCGATATGGACCGTAATTTCCGCCTCGGAGCGGGGCTGATCGGACGGGCCAATTACGTCTTATCCCCTGAAACTATCCCCGAAGGAGTATCCCCGTCGGTATTCAATATCGGGGTTTTCATAACTTTCGACGCCTGGTTCCTGACCGTCCAGCCCGAATGCTACGTTTACTGGGACGATAGCGGCAAGATTAATGGCTCGTTTTGCATTGCAATGGGTGTTCATTTTTAATGAATAGGAGGGGCCATATGTTTAAAAGGGCTTTATCGCTAATCATCCGCTGTATCCTGCCGCTTTCGATATTCGCCTTGTTTTCATGCGAATGGCTCGCTCCTCCGGGGGTCTATGACAAGCTTCACAAGGGGTCGTCCTGGCACGAGGCGACGTCCAGCGCGGAGTTCTCATCAAGAGAAGCTCATACAAGCGTTGTCTTTAACAATAAAATGTGGGTCATCGGGGGGTATGGAGTAGGCGGCACCAATAATGGATATCTCAACGACGTATGGTATTCATACGATGGGACTAACTGGTCCGAAGCTACTGCGAACGCTGGATTTTCTCCAAGAGCCGAGCATACAACCGTTGCCTTTAATAATAAAATTTGGGTGATCGGAGGTTATGCCACAACTAACCTTGATGATGTGTGGTATTCTAGCGATGGCGTAACCTGGGTACAGGAGCCGGCGAGCGGCATTGGGTTTTCAGCCAGATGTCTACATGCAAGCGTTGTCTTTAACAATAAAATGTGGGTCATCGGGGGGTACGACGGCACTAGCGACCTCAGCGACGTGTGGTATTCGACGGACGGGGCGAACTGGACGCAGGCGACGTCGAACGCAGTTTTCCCTTCAAGGGAGGGACACACCCTAGTGTCCACCAGCAGCGTAATATGGCTTGTCGGAGGATACAGCGACGCCAGCTACAACTATCTCAGCGACGTCTGGTATTCGGCCGACGGAAAAAACTGGTCGGAAGCGACGCACAGTGCGTCGTTCGATTCGAGAACCCGCCACACAAGCGTTATCTTCAACTTTGAAAACGCCATGTGGGTCATCGGGGGATACGACATCAATGTCAACTCCGCTACCAACGACGTGTGGTATTCGCCCGACGGGACTAACTGGACGGAAGCTGCTTCGAGCGCAGGCTTCGACACGAGATACGCCCACACCAGCGTTGTCTTCAACAACGCAATGTGGGTGATAGGGGGGTACAACGACAACAATTACAGTTACTATAACGATGTATGGTATTCACAATAGGAGGATATTTTTATGAGTGTAGAAAGTTACAAATGCAGGACTTGCGGAAGCACGGCAGAGGGAAATGACGGCAAGGCCCCTGTCTGCTGCGGGGAGCCGATGGAACTCCTCGACGTCTGCACCGAAGCCCCTTCTGCAGAACATGAAAGACCATGGAACGAAGATAAACCCTGCGACGACGGAAGGGCCGGCAAGAGAATTTAGGAAAGCGGGCGGTCCTTTTATGAAATTTAATGAACTGATAAATATCCGTGAATCCGTCCGCTCTTATGACGAAAGCCGGACGGTATCAAGGGAAAAGCTGCTCCGGGTACTTGAAGCCGGAAGACTCGCCCCGTCTGCCGCAAATTACCAGCCCTGGAAATTCGTCCTGGTATCTTCGCCTGAAATGCTGAATAAAATCAGGCCTTGCTACAATAAATCCTGGTTCCAAAAAGCCCCGCATATCCTTATTGTCAAGGGTAAACATTCAAAGGGATGGGTAAGGAAAATCGACGGCTATAATTTCCTGGAAACGGACCTTGCAATCGCCATGACCCATATGATCCTGGCTGCGGCGGAAGAGGGATTGTGCACATGCTGGATAGCGAACTTCGATCCCGCAATTGTCAAAAAGGCGCTCGGCCTTGACGACGATGATATTCCCTTCTATGTCACGCCCCTGGGTTATCCCGAACCCGGTTATGTAGTAACAGGAATAAAGAACAGGAAAAAACTCGAGGAAATCGCCGTTTTTATTTGATCCCCGGGATAAATCCATCCGCCCGCTTTACTTTTCTTAAGTTATTTCTTAAAATAATCACCCTAACAGGCTAATTTGGAGAATATGATGAATAAAGCAGAAATTAAGAGCCTTCAAAATGAAGCGAGAAAATTGCGCAGGAATATCAAACTTAGCAGCGGAGGCCGGCAAGATAATTCCAACCAGGAGCGCTTTTGGGTAAAGTAGAGCCCTCGGAAATATATGGAATTGAATGTTAGTTTTTTATCCCGGAATTCTGAAGAGACTTTAACGCTGGCCAGAAAACTTGCCTGCGAAAATTTGCCCCCGGGAAGCATATTCCTTCTGAAAGGGGAAGTCGGTTCCGGTAAAACGACATTTGTGAGGGGTTTCGTTTCTTCATGGGACCTGGACAGCCTTGTTACAAGCCCCACTTTCACTTTGATGAACGAATATTCGAATGATAAAATCAGGATCTGCCACTTCGACTTTTACAGGCTAAACAGCATGGAAGAGATCCTAGAGCTCGGCATTGAAGATTATCTGACAAGTTTCGATTATTCATTTATCGAATGGCCGGATATTGGAGAACCATTATTCAATTTCGATGCCATCAGGATAGATTTTAAAATGGGCGCAAATGAGAACGAGAGAATGATCCTTGTAAAATCTCAAGCAGGACTTTACAAAAGATAACTAATTGAATAGTTAAAAAGGAGGCTGGTTATGGAAAAGATCCGACTGGGTGTTATAGGCGGGAGCGGGGTTTACGAACTTAAAAATTTAAAAATACTTGAAGAAAAGGGTTTATCTACTCCGTTCGGAGACCCCTCCGATAAAATAACCGTCGGCAGGGTCGGCGAAAGGCTCGTAGCCTTCCTGCCCCGGCATGGCAAGGGCCACCGCATTTTACCCGGAGAAGTTCCGGTCAAAGCTAATATATACGCATTAAAATCTTTGGGCGTAGAGAAAATAATTTCTATAAGCGCGGTAGGGAGTTTGAAAGAGGAGATAAGGCCGACCGATATTGTTCTTCCCTCCCAGATCATAGATAAAACAAAGTGCCGGGAATCGTCCTTTTTCGGAGGAGGGGTAGTCGGCCATATCTCATTCGCAGACCCCTTCTGCGTCAATATGAAGTCGCAGATCAGGGACATTGCACTTAAATATTTCTCCGACAATAAGCTTTCTAAAAAACTATTTACCGATGAAACCTATGTATGCATGGAAGGGCCGCAGTTTTCGACAAGGGCGGAAAGCAATCTTCACAGGAGCTGGGGCGCCGGCGTTATCGGAATGACGGCGATACCTGAAGCAAAGCTGGCCCGCGAGGCTGAAATGTGTTATGTGACAATAGCCCTCGCCACCGATTACGACTGCTGGAAGGAGGGAGAAGAGGGGGTCGGCATTTCAATGGTGCTGGAATATATGAGAGAAAATAATAAGACGATAAACGAACTGCTCCCGCTGATACTTGAACAAATACCTGTCGGGGACGAGTGCTCCTGCCAATCGGCGGCCAGGTACGCAATAATTACGGCAAGGGATCTGATCCCGCCGAAAATTAAAAAAAGCCTGGCTTTGTTATACGATAAATACTGGAAGTAGGAAAACGGATTGGAACCACAGATTGCACAGATGGCACAGATTAATTATTTTGGAAGTATCGGTGAAATCATATTATAATAATGAAAAACATGTTTGCATTGGCCACAAATAAATTACTGATATAGATATAACTAAATTGTATTGTTAATCTGTATTAAGGATGTTATTATTATGATGGTTTTTGAAAAAACAGACTTATCAAACATTCTTTTAGATATGAAAGATGAAGCTTTTAATGCTTTAAACTATAAACGGGAAGAAAATGCTCATAGATTGTTTCTTTACCCCGCAATGATGGTTCCATTAGCTCAAGAGATTATTTTAAATAAAATAAAGAACTTTATTCCTCAAAATGCAAGGGTAATTGATCCTTTTATGGGTGCTGCAACCTCTCTTGTTAGTTCAATGAAATTTGGATTTCATGTTTATGGTCAAGATATCAATCCACTTGCTATATTAATTAGTAAAGTAAAGACTGGACCATTTCTTTGTACTAAATTTAGAAATGATTTGGAGAAAATTATTGACGAAATAAAAAATGATAATAAAGAAGAAATAGAAGTTAATTTCAATAATATTGATAAATGGTTTAAAAAAGATATTCAAATTGAATTATCAAAAATAAGAAGGGCAATAAAAAAACAAAAAAATATTTTTAGTAGAAGATTTTTCTGGGTTGTTTTTGCTGAAACAATTAGGCTAACTAGTAATGATAGGACTTCAACATATAAGTTGCATGTAAGAAGTATTGAAGATATTGAATCTCGAAAAGTCTCTCCTATTGATGAATTCATAAGAATTGGCAAAAGGAGACCAAACTATTCAGTAGATGAATTACCTAATTTGCCCCCTACTCCTTATAAAATTCTAACAAAAACTTTTAATTTTGGTATTCAAAGGATAAAAAGATATAAATCTCCATATTCAGATGATTTATTACAAAAATTTATGCAATATTTATCAAGAAATGCTTTTGAGCATGATTTTGTAATATAAAATGATATACATCATTAAAATATCTGTGAAAATCTGTGAAATCTGTGGTTTCAACTTGTTTTATAGAGTAAAAAAGAGTATAAGGAGAAGCTATGCTGAAAAATATAAACCCGGTAAAAACGAAGTCCTGGCGTAAACTACAGGTCCATTATGAAAAAATGAAAGGGGCCCGGATTTCGGATATGTTCGTTCAAAATCCGCGGCGATTCGAAGAATTTTCTCTCAAATTCGAGGACATGATCGTCGATTATTCAAAAAATATCGCTTCATCCGAAACTATCGGACTTCTCCTTGAACTTGCTGAGGAAACCGGCCTTTCCGGCGCTATCGAAAAATATTTTTCAGGGGACAGGATCAACCAAACGGAAAACAGGTCCGTCCTCCACACGGCTTTGCGCAATTTTTCAAACAAACCTGTTATCGTCGACGGAAAGGATGTTATGACGGAAGTCAGGGCCGTCCTCGAAAAAATAAAAAAATTTTCTCTCGACATAGGATCGGGCGCCTGGAAGGGATATACAGGCAAACCTGTTACCGATATAGTGAATATCGGCATAGGGGGCTCGGACCTCGGCTCCGTGATGGTGACCGAGGCCCTGAAGCCGTATGCGCGACCCGGAATAAAAGCGCATTTTGTATCGAACATCGACGGAACACATATATCTGAAACTCTTAAAAAATGCGATCCTGAAAGCACGCTTTTTATGATCGCTTCTAAAACATTTACAACTCAGGAGACAATGACCAACGCCCATACCGCGAGGCGCTGGTTTCTTGAAAAAGCACATGATGAAAAAGCGATAAAAAAACATTTCGTTGCAATTTCGACCAATGAAAAAGAGGTGGTAAAATTCGGTATTGATCCCGCAAATATGTTCGTTTTCTGGGATTGGGTGGGAGGCAGATATTCCCTCTGGTCCGCGATCGGGCTTTCCATCGCATGCACGATAGGCTACGAAAATTATGCTCTTTTACTTGAAGGAGCTTACGCCATGGACAATCATTTCAGGACGGCCCCGTTTAAAAATAATATTCCCGTTATTCTTGCCCTTCTGGGCGTCTGGTATAATAACTTTTTCGGCGCCCAGACTCATGCAATCCTCCCTTACGACCAGTACATGCACCGTTTCGCCGCCTATTTTCAGCAGGGCGATATGGAATCCAACGGTAAAAGCGTCGACAGGGACGGAAATCCGGTATCATACCAGACAGGCCCTATAATCTGGGGGGAACCCGGCACAAACGGCCAGCATGCATTTTATCAGCTTATACACCAGGGAACGAAGATAATTCCATGCGATTTCATAGCGCCGGCAAAGACCCATAATTTAATTGGAGATCATCACGTTAAACTACTATCGAATTTTTTCGCTCAGACCGAAGCCCTGATGAACGGGAAGAATTACAAAACCGTGGAGGCGGAGCTTAAAAAAACCGGGAAAACCGATGAAGAAATAAAAAAGATAGCACCTTTTAAAGTATTCGAGGGAAACAGGCCGACGAATTCCATATTGGTCAAAATGATCACCCCCAGGATACTCGGCAGTCTTATCGCTATATACGAACATAAGATTTTTACCCAGGGCGTAATATGGAATATATTCAGCTTCGACCAGTGGGGAGTGGAACTGGGGAAACAGCTTGCGAACACGATTTTACCGGAACTTGAAGACGGCAGGATAGTATCGAGTCATGACCCGTCTACCAACGGACTAATAAATATATACAAGGAAATGAGGGGGAAATAGGCAGGTATGAAATCCACAAAAATCGTCGCAACTATCGGCCCGAGTTCCAGTTCTCCTGAAATTATCAGGGCGCTTATGTCCGAAGGCGCCGATGTTTTCAGATTGAATTTCTCGCATGGAACTCTTGAAGACCACCTGAGAACCCTCAAGATCATAAGCGAGGCTTCAGGCGATCTCGAAAAAACGGCGGCTGTGTTTCAGGACCTGCAGGGTCCCAAGATACGCGTCGGATCCATAAACGGCGGTACACTCCAGCTTAACGACGGCGAGACGCTTATCCTTTCCCCGGAACCGGTCGAAGGGGGCGTCTTTGAAGGAATTAAAAAAGTTTCCATCGATTATGCCGGTCTGAAGAATGAGGCCAACCCGGGAGACAGGATATTGATGGATGACGGCCTGCTGGAAATCAAGGTCGATAAAATCGATGAAGGTTCAATTTATACTACTGTGGTACATGGAGGGGTTTTGAAGCCTCACAAGGGTGTAAACCTTCCTCATGTTAAGCTTTCTATTTCAGCTCTTACAGAAAAGGATAAACGCGATCTTGATTTCGCGTTTACCCACGATCTCGATTTTGTAGCCCTTTCTTTTGTGAGGCATTCCACAGACGTCAAAGGGCTTGCTTCATTGATGCTGAAAAAATATGGAAAAAAGATCCCTATCATTTCTAAAATAGAAAAACCCGAGGCCGTGGACGATCTCGATAATATAATCGATGCGTCGGATGCTTTAATGGTGGCAAGGGGCGACCTCGGCGTTGAAACCTCCCCGCAGGAGGTCCCAATTATCCAGAAAGAGATCATACGCAAATCGAACGCCGCAGGCAAACCTGTAATAACCGCTACGCAGATGCTCGAATCCATGGTTAATAATCCCAGCCCCACCAGAGCCGAAGCGAACGATGTTGCAAACGCCATTTTCGATGGAAGCGACGCCGTCATGCTTTCCGCTGAAACCGCATCGGGGAAATACCCGGTTGAAGCGGTCAGGATGATGAAAAGCATAGCCGGTAATGTAGAAGAAAGCTGGATTTTTAAAAACACGGTCTTTAAAAAACAGGTCAATTATAAAAATTTAAAGAAAAAAACTTTCGAGGACCCTGAAGAGGCGGTAAGCTTCGCTACCGTCGAACTTTCGGGCAGGATCGGGGCAAAGTTTATAGTTACGTTTACCCATAGCGGCAGAACCGCCAGGGATATAGCAAAATACAGGCCGATCATACCTATAGTTGCTATAAGCCCCGTTGCCTCCACTGTCAGGAGGCTCATGCTTTCCTGGGGTGTTACGCCTTTCGAACTGGGAGGCGCTGCATCCGTGGACGAAATACTTGAAGGATCCGCAGAACTCCTGAAATTTAAACAGCTTGTAAAAGAGGGAGATTTTATCGTAATAACGGCGGGGGTCCCGATCGGCGTCGAGGGAGGCACCAATATGATAAAGGTAGTCAAGATTTAAGAGATTAAAAACAAGGGGCTGCCTTTTAGAGGCAGCCCCTTTCTGGATGGGAGGTTTTCGTATCGTAAGGAGTTTATTTCTTTTTAGTATCTTCGATCTTCAAAGCGATATTTTTACCGTCTTCAACCTTATAGGTAATCTTCACAGTGTCCCCTACTTTTACGGCTGAAATATCCTTAACCCCTTTGAACTTTGTGTCGGCGCTAACATTAAATACCGTGTCTGTTTTCTTTACAGAAATATTCAAAGTATTCGCAGAAGCGTCAACAGCAGTTACCTTGCCCCCAGCCTTTAAATCGGCTTTCTTAGTGTCACCGAACCCGATACCGGCTATGGCAGTTACTAAGAGCAAAGCCATAACCATTGTGAGAGTTTTGTTCATTATATATCCTCCAAAATTTATTTAATTATTATTAATGACATCTTCCTCTGAAAATTGCTCAACGACAAACTGATAGTCCTTAAGATCATTCTGCGCGGCCCTGACAGTCGCCTTCCAGTAACCGCTGTTTTTATCAAGCACCAGCGGGATCTTCTTCTTTTCTTTATTTATTGTACCGACAAGGTTTACAGATTTCTCCGATCCGGAATTGCGGTATACGAAAACTACTTTTGAAGGCTTAAATTGATAAGAAATGAACAAAACAACCATTCCTGCTATAATACAAAGGGAAGACAAACTTACAAGTTTAAATAATCGAAGGAACACAAAACTTTTCTGGATCTTCCTTTCAATATATGCAAAAACTTTATCGCGTAAATTCTCGGGTATTTCCGCAGAGAACCATTCCCTTTCTTTTTCAATCAGATTGATGATATTATCCCTTTTCATAACATGGTCTCCTTACCAAGGATTTGGTATAACTTTCCTTTCGTCCTGAAAAGCTTCACCTTGACATTATCTTCACTTAAATTAACAGATTCGGCTATTTCCTTGATACTGCAATCCTCATTATATTTCATATAAATGAGCGACTTTTCAAGGCTGGAAAGTTTGTCGATAGCCTCGAACAGTATGATCTTGTCCTCAAGGCTCAAATGGTCTTTTTCGTCGAATACGATATTCTCCAGGAAATCCTCATCAACATCAGCTTTTTTATGCTTTATCCTCTTTTTTAAAAAGGTTGCGAGAATATTCATTTCAATAGCGTAAAGCCAGCTGAAAAATTTCCTCTTTTCATCGAATTTGTTTATATAGGAAAAAACCCTCCAGAATACTTCCTGTGTGATATCCTCGGCGTCAGCCCTGTTTTTAACATGGTAGTACGCGAAAGAGAAAACCAGCTTCTTATAGGAATCTATAAGTTTCCCGAAGGCTTCGCTATTACCTCTTTTTGCCTGTTTTATGATCTCGCTTTCATCCATAAACCTTCCTTTAAACAATTTAACGCTAGAAGTACGCTTGCCAGTAATAATATATTGATTATTATAATATACTATTTAATTTTTAGTAAGGTTACAGCAGGAAAGGAATTATTATTAAAGATAATATGCAACCCAATTTATGAAGTAAATTTTTTTACGCGCTGTATTCACAAGCTTGAACTGCAACGCTTTAAAACTGTCGCAAGCGCTGATTGAATTCTTTTTTTAATAAAGAAATTTTTTTTATAAATATGGGATTATTAAAATATAACGAGCAGCCTCAGTTAAGCGCTTGCTCCAGTTTTTCAGCGGCAGTTCTTACACTTGCTCATAACGCGCGTAAAAAAATTAACTTCAAATAACCTACATATTGTCTTTAATTCGGAAGGGATGGGATTGAGACTTTCTGGATGCTGATTTTCGATGGCAGTAATGTCATTTGGAGGAGCGAAGCTCCGAGAAATCTTGCGATGGGAAAGATTTCTCCCCGCCCTGATGGGGCGAGATAAACCCTTACAGGATAAACACTGCATTCGAAATGACGAAATTAACAAGACTGCAAAATGGCAAGTTATTGCTTTTTCCAGCCGATTCAAATACTATATTTTTTTGAAACAATTTTTTTGCGAGCTCTTACGAAGAATGCATAAGAGCTGCCGACGAAAAACGGCAGAGCCCCGCCTTCATTAATATTATTTTTTTAATTTTTTACTAAAATTAAAAAAATTAAAATAAAGAGGGCGGGACAGTCGTTTTGTGTCGATGCAGCTCAAGCATTCGAGTTAAGCTCGCTAAAAAAATTGTTTCATTAATAAGCCCGTATGTTGTTTGAACGGCCCCTTTTGACGAACAATTTTATTTTGATTATTTTAAATTAGAATAAATAAGCGATCCGCATTGATGGAGGTATAAGATGAATAATCTGAAAAAGATTTCCGTTTATATCGCATTACTTCCCCTTTTCTTTGGATGCGGTATGACAATTGTAAAAAACGACGATCTGGCAAAACTTCAAACGAACAACAGCAATTTGATAACCGAAAATCAGGGTTTAAAGGACGACCTTCAGTCTCAGAAAGACCAGGTAGCCTCCCTGACAGCGGAAAACGACAGTTTCAAGCACCTGATCGATTCGACAAAGGACAATCTCGGAAAACAGATCGATGAACAGAAATCGGCTAACAGCAATCTTACACTAGAAAATAAAGATTTACAAAAAGAAATTGACGCCCAGAAAAGCCAGATATCTTCTCTGCAGGACGCCAGGGATACCCTTCAGAAGCAGCTGGACTCCCTTTCCATGGAAATCACGAACCTGAGCAATATGGTTGATTCGACAAAGGGGAATTTAGGGGCGCAGATAGATAGTATGAAGGCCGATATTAAAACAAGAGACCAGACAATCGACTCACTTACCGGGGAGATCAGCAATAAGAATGCAGATATTGCCTCATTGAGGCAAAATATCAAAGATATTTCAGCTGAAAAGGACAAGCTTTTAACCCAAAAAGATATCGAGATGTCAAACCTGGCAATGACTTCCACAAACCTCATAAAACAGATGCAGGATGTTATCAATTCCGGCGATTTGAAGATCCGGCAATTAGGAAATGAGCTTAATATTGATTTCAAGGATAAGATATTTTTCGACCTTGGAAGCGCGGATATCAGGAATAACGGCAAGAAGGTTTTGAACGAACTGGTCAATGTCCTTAAAACCGTCAAGGACAGGCAGATAAGGGTCGAAGGCTATACCGATAATGTACCTATATCAGACCAGTATAAATGGAAATTCCCCTCCAACTGGGAACTTTCAACTTTAAGGGCGACGACTATCGTTCGGTATCTTCAGTCAAGAGGGGTCGATCCCTCTTTGATGAAAGCGACAGGTTACGGCGAGTTTAATCCCATAGCGCCGAATGACACTGAGGCTAACCGCGCTCAGAACAGAAGGATAGTCATTCTTCTCGTACCGCTGGACGAAAGAGCGCGATTTAAATGAGGCTGTTATGAAAGTAGGCTTGATATTGATGATAGCGTTTATATTTTCAACCTGCTTTCTGTTTTCACAGGATGTCAATGTTATACTTACCAACGGCACTATAATAAAGGGAAACATGATAGGAAAAACCGCCGATTCAATAGTGATAGAGGGAAAAGACAATAAGGCTCAAGCTATAAATATAACAGAGATACAGGCTGTTTTTGACGCCGCAAACGGTAATCAGATCGATCTGTCGCCCGCACCGGTCATACAGGAAAGGTCTGCCGTTTACCGCCCCAGAGAACCCCTGCTGAACGGCCCTAAGAATGCTTTTGCTTTAGATCTTATCGATCTTGCTTTAGGGTCTGTAAGAGTTTCATATGAACATTCTTTATCGGACTGGTTTTCATTGAAAGCAGAAGGGGCGTACAGCCCTAACTATTTCTGGTACAACGGGATCAGTTTCTGGTCTGCGGCTTTATTCGGCAGGTTTTATTTCGGATACAGTTCATGGTATAGAAACCGGACAGGCGGTTTGACCGGGCCGTTCATCGAAGTGGGGGCAGGCGCCGAGGCCGCAACTATAAATTATTCATATTCGGATCCGTACGGATCTTACCAGATAAACGGGAATTTCCCTATAGCTCCCATGATCAGGTTCGGTTTCGGCAATAAGATCGTATTCGGAAACGGGAGCGGCATCTTTATAGAACCTCATTTCGGCTACGAGATATCACTAGGCTATTGGAATTACAATTATACCGGTACCGGAATATATTCGGATTATTCATACGACTTCCCCTATTTTCAGGGTTTCGGAGAATCGTTCTACTATGGGCTGGATTTCGGGTATGCGTTCTGAGGGCCGACCAGATTAATATGCGAACATCTCTATGAAGTAAATTTTTTTCCGCGCAGTATTCGACAGCTTGAGCCGCTAAGACTCAAAACAGCAGCAACCGTTGATAGAATTCTTTTTTTAATAAAGAAATTTTTTATTCTCTATAAGAATGAATTAATTATAATGAGTATCTCGGATAAACGTTTGCTATGCTGTTTTTCGCCTTGCGTCTCTACACTGTCTAATAAGGCGCGAAAAAAATTTACTTCAAATAGTGTCGTATATTGTCTTTAATTCGGTGGAATAAAAAGGAAAGCAATACAACATTATTCGCTGGCTATGTCATTTTGAGGAGCGAAGCGTTTATCCCCGTAGGGGGACGAGAAACCTGGCTTCGGCGAGGACACAAACACCCTTCGGGCATAAACACTTTCTCATATTGTTCGATAAAAATTTATTTTCGAATAGTGGTTTTTACTACCGGTACCAGATGTACTGGCAATCCGGAAGGATTCCAATATTTTTACAATATTATTATTTTACGTATTTGGATCATGCTCCTTCACCGAGTGCTTTTCCTGCCCCTTCTCCAACGTCCTGGCCAGCTCCGGGACTTATTTTCCGGCAGTGGCAATCTTAATTTTTAACAGTATATTTTATGGTCAAAGAAAATTCAAGTCTTTTTTTGCAATTTATTTGCAATTTGACCAAAATACTTATTTGCCAAAGTAAGCGGATACCTGCTTTTAAAATCAAATATATTGATATTATAAAAAGGATAGCATTTTAAAAATATCTCCACGCCTCTGTGTCTCTGTATAAATCTCCCCGTATCCCCGGTGTCCATTGCCACTTTGCAGTAAAAATGCTATAATTACCCCCTATGACAAACAAGGAACGGCAATACATCCACCCTGTCAGGGTTGGAAATATCGAGATACAGAATAACATCTGGCTCGCGCCCCTGGCGGGATATTCGAATAAGGCCCTGCGGCTCTTCTCTTATAAATTCGGGGCGGGATACGCTGAAACGGAGATGGTAAGCCTGGAAGGCCTGCACAGGGATAACAAACGGACCTGGAATTACCTTGACCTGGAAGGCGAATATCAAACTACCGTTCAGCTTTTCGGGAAAAATGAGCCGAAAAAATTTTATGAAGTATCGAGGATGATGCAGAAAAGGCTCCCGGTTAAAATTATCGATATAAATTTCGGCTGCCCCGTCCGAAAGGTGATCAGGACCGGCGCCGGATCGTTTCTTTTGAATTATCCTCATATTATGGGCGATATAGTAAAAGCCCTTAAGGACAGCGGCGTAATAGTATCGGCCAAAATACGTTCCGGTTACGACAGTGAAAATCTTGAAGAAACGGTCCCTGTTCTCGATAAATCCGGGGCTGATATTATCATTGTTCACCCCCGCCTCGCCGTGCAGTTTTACAATGGAAAAGCCGACTGGAATAAAATATTGAAAGCCCGGCAAATGACAGGAAAACTTTTAATAGCGAGCGGAGATATCGTGACGCCTGAAGACGCCCGGAAGGTACTCGAAACGACGGGGGCCGACGCTATTATGATCGGCCGCCGGGCTGTAGGATCGCCTTATATTTTCAAACAAATAACCGATTATCTTAAGAATGGGGTCTATTCTTCCTACACTCTTGACGATATCAAGGAAATTATGCGGCAATTCGCCGCGCTGTATACCGGCTTAATTAAAAATGACAGCATTATCCCTATAAGGTCCACTCTGATACAATACGTCAGAAATTATAAGAACTCAAAAGATGTCCGGCATAAACTTTCTGCTATAAAAAACAGCTATGAACTTGAAAGCGTCCTCGATACATGGCAATACGATCCTGAGGATAAGTAATCCCATAGACTTGTCCTGCGGATATTTGATTAATTCTCAAAAGTATTATATATTTATCGCTATTATTCATACCCGGAGGAATGTTATGAGAAAAATAAATACAATCAATTTAATAGCCATGGGGACGGTTCTGACTGCTTTTATAATATCTGTGTCCGGCTGTTCAAAAGACGCCAGCACTATAGCGGTTTACGGCAGCGGGCAGAATGCCCGGAACCTCACAGTCGGGGAAGTAAAATCAACTATGGAGAGATACGCGTTAAGATTCGGCAATGATTTCATTACCAACCGGGATTGGCAGAAAGATATAATTTTCAGGGCTTTCATCGCTCCGGAAATCGCTGTCAAAGACAAAATTGAAAAAGGATACACTAACTCCCCTGAATTCAAGGAATCTTTTGAAAAAGAATATAAAAGGAACGAATTGGGCCTTACAGCAAAGAAAGGTTATGATTTTTTTACAAACCAGGCTAAAAACGATCAGAAAGAGACCTATGAAGTAGCTCATCCCGTCCATATATTGTTTACTTACAGCCGCATCACAAATATCGATTCCATCCGGGTAACAACCATTGTCACGAACGGCGTCAAACAGCCTGTGACAAATCATATCACTATCCAGACCAACCTGTCGGATAAGGAATATAGCGATATGGTAAAGGAGAAGTTATCTTCAGCGATGGATATTATCAAAAAGCTGAAGTCCTCCGGAGATCAGCAGAAAGAGTTCGAAAGCCTGGCCTCGAATGTTTCGGAAGAAGATAACGGCTTGATCCCGCGGGGTTCCAAGCCCAAGGAATATGAAGACGCGGTTTTTTCGGCTAAAAAACAAGGCGTCCTGGATAAACCCGTCTCTACCGATGAAGGCTGTTATGTAATATTTATTAAGGCCCCGGCCGCCCAATTGACCATGTCAAAGATCGAGCAGGAGGACGGCAAGGAAAATTTCCGGCGGCTTGAACAGACCCTTGATGAACAATATTATGAAAAATCGAAGAACAATAATATAAAAGAATTTTATTCATTGGACTATAATAAAAAAACAGCGACCATTAACGGGAAAGAATATAAAATCTCCGAAATACCTGAAAATGAAGTTGTAATTGAAATTTTCGGCAAGCAAATAACATGGAAGGATTGTATCGATAATTTTCTTATATTCGATCCTTCTTTTGATAAAAAAATTACAATCGACAGTTTTATGAATATTACAAATCTAATTAAAAAATTACTGTTCTTTACCGAGTTCGCCGGTAAACAAGGAATCGGAAAAGATCCGAAATTCCTGGAGGAATTGACAAAACAGAAACAGGAAATTTCTAAAAAGCTTGTTTTAGAAAGTTATAAAATGGAACTGGTCTCCAATGTGAATTCCAAAGTCGAATCGGCGATAACCCCGAAAGCTGTCATGGAATATTATGAAAAAAACAAACAGGATTTTACTAAACCCCTTAACGGTAAAAACGTGCAACTGAGCTTTGCAGAGGCTAAACCTGCCGTTACAGAAGCTTTGAAAAGAAAGTGTTTAATGGAAGCCAGCAAGCAATGGAAAGAGGATTTGATAAAGAAAACTATGGTCACTTATAAAGACAGCGGCCTCAATGACCTTAAAGAGCTCGAACTGGACCAGATTAAAAACATGAAAGATTTCAAGCAAAAATAAAGGCTGTTATTTCACGCGCTTTTTTAATAATTCTTCATAATTGATTATGTTGGTATCGGAAGGAAAGAGTTCAAGGCCCTTTTCAGCTATTTCCAGAGCTTTATTATAGTTCCTGTACCTCATTTCTCTATAAATGTTCTGATAATAAAAGTATTGAAAGTTCGAAATAGTGGATTCATTAGAAGGGTCGGTTTGCATGCTTATCTGGGCGTAATCGTTTCCTTTTTCAAAATTACCCTTTCTAAAAAAATAAATCGCGGTTAGTTCCGCTATGCCGGCCATGTCGCTTATTAGAACTTTTGATTGGGGAAATATGGCAAGGCCGTTGGATATAATTTCCATTCCCCTGTCCGGATTACCGTAATAGTTAAATTTCATCCCTGTCTGGCTGTAATAATTTTCAAGAATAGTATCAAAATAATCGTTTTTCATCAATCGATACCATTTCAGCATAAGCTCTTCGCCTTCAGGATATTTTCTCCAATCATCAATAAGTTTCCTGCTTAGAAGGTTATATCCATTTATCATCAGGACCCTGATATTATCATACCTGGATTTTTCAGCAAGCGCCTTTTTACCGATCTCATAAGCTTTCAGGAAATCATTGTCATGATTTATCACTTTTGTAAATATCTTAGTATAAATATCCATTTCATACTCGTCATTTCTCCCGGCAAGGAGAATGTATTTGTCCATTTCAGCTACAGCCCTTTCACAAAAGCCCGATTCGATAAGGACATTGAGATATTTATTGAGTATATAGAAATAATTGGTTAAATACAGATTTTTAAGCGGAAGATGGAGTACGGCCTCTTCGAGAACTGAAAGGGCCTCTGAATATTCCTTCTTTGTATCCGAAAGATAAAGAGAGTATCCGGTTATCGCTTTCGCCAGATTCGTATGCATATTCTTTAAATCGGGATCGATGGCAATAGAACGCAGCGCGTATTGATACGAATATTCATATTGTTTAGATAAGTTTGCCCGCTCTGAAAGATCTTCATATATATAGGCCAAAAGACTTTTTTTAGCAGCATATTCAGTGAGGCCCGGGCCTCGGTCAATTCCGCTCGAGTCTATGTCAAATCCCGCCGGATCAAAGGCGTTGACAAGGATATCAACCTTTTCAATGGAAAGGATCGAATAAACATTGGTCCCGTCTAAAATGCACTTGCACGAAAATCCCTGATCCTCCATGAGGCTGTTAAAAAGGATCGCGGCTGAAAGAGGATTATAAAGGCCCTTTTTTAATAATAATTCAAATGTAGAATCCTGATCTGCGGCTTTTACCATTAACCGGGTGTGCATAAGGTTAAAAATGAGTTTTGAAACCTCGATGGGATTTTCAGGCAAACTCCCGGCGGAAGAGAATCCCGCCTCGAAATTAGATATACGGTCAAGGCTGTTCTGTAAAAGACTGCCTTTCATTCCGGAGGCTAAAAGAGCCCCTTCTTTAAGACTAAAAGAATCGGGATTAATAATAAGCAGGTATTCCTTTGAATTCGTTTCAAGGGATAGAAATTTCGAGATAAAGGAATAGACCTCCGTTTGCAGTAAAATAAAGAAAATTACCAGAGACAAGATTTTCAAGCCAAGCCCTCCGCTATTTTATCTTTTTGCGTAAATAATCCCTATAATACGTTAGTTTAGGGTCATTAGGAAAAAAAGAAAGTCCTTCTTCCGCAATAGAGAGAGCCTTCGAATAATCTTTATTTTCAATCTCTTTTGAATCGTAAGTCCTGTATGTAATAATCAGGTTGGATTTCAAAGCCTGGCTATCCGGATTTGCCTCGAGTCCGATTTTCAGGAATTTAATGGAGTTGTCATAATCTTCCCTGCCGAAATATACATTTGCGGTATTGCCGGTTATATAAGCTATATTGTTTTTAATAAGCCGGGATTTCGGGAAAAAAGCCAGTCCTTTTTTCATGATATCGATTGCCTTAAGAGGATCGCCGTAATCGTAGAATTTCAAACCCACCTGGTTATAATAGTTTTCGAGGATGGAATCAAAGTATGTGTTTTTGCCAAGTTCATGCCATTTCAGAATAAAATCTTCACCTTTCGGGTAATCCTGCCAGCTCTTCTCAAGATTCAGGCTTAGAAGATTCATACCGCTTATCATAAGACTAACGTAATTATCGTCATTCGGTTTTTCGGCGAGAGCTTTTTTACCAATTTCATAAGCCTTTTCATAATCTCCATCATGATTTATCAGCCTGTAAAGGATCCTGGAATAAAGGTTTTCCGTTATATTGTTGTTCGTACCTGCAAAAGCCTCCGAACTGTCCAGTTCGACAAACGCCTTATCATACCGGGAAGAATCGATAAGGCTGTTAAGATACTTGTCCAGTACATAAAAATAATTTGTAAAGAAAAAGTCCTTTTGCGGTATATTTTCTATGGCCTCCCTAAGTATTGAAAGGGAGAGCGTGTAATCGCTTTTTGTGTCTGCCAGGTAAACACTGTAAGTTGTATATGCGGCTGAAACATTGGAATAAATAAACTTTCCATCAGGAAAAATTGCCCAGGATTTCAAAGCGTCCTGAAACGATTCGTATATCCGTCCGGATTTGAAATTAAAATATGACATATTCGCATAAGTATAAGCCAGGAGGCCTTTCTTGCCGACGATTTCCATAATGGATGGATCGTGCGAATAAGAAAATCCTGTTAATTTTTTAAACGTTTCCTGGGCTTCCCTGTTCGTACCTATATCATAACCGTACGGACTGGTGTTTTCAACATCGATTTCCCTTCCTTCTTCATTCAGGAGGGTATAGGCATGTGAAGGCAGGATAACCGCTTTGGATTCCACTCCGAAATCCTCGAGAATACTGTTGTAAAGAAGTGTAGAAGAAAGACAGTTGAAACGGCCGGTATTAATAATCGAATCGAGAGTCGTCTGGGATTCTTCATATTCTTTTAAAAACTTTTTATGTATTTGAAGGAATAAAAACTTTGTGAGTTCCTCCGCATTTCCCCGGGTATTTTTTTCATTCGATATCCCGGCCTCAATATTTGAAATCCTGTCAATGTATAATCCCAGAGAATCTTCATTAATTCCCGATATAATAAGCGCGCTTTTTTCCAGGGGAAATGCTTCCGGATTCTCTATTACCTGATATTCAAGCGAATTAGTGTCGATCGCTAAAAACTTCGATGTAAACGGATACATGCCTGCATAAAAACAAATCAGGATAAAAATCAGGAATGATTTTTTCATTGCAGCCGCCCAAAATAAAACTTTATTGCTTAATATTTTTAAAGAAGGTAAGGATAAACTGTTCACCGCTTATTTCCTGCACCTGTTTATAAAATCCATAGTCCTTGCATTCAGGGGCCGTCCCGAAAAGAGTATATAGTAAGCATGTCATATTGCCCGAGTATTCACGGTTCAGCGCCTCTTCAGCCCTTTTTAGATCGGAAACGTTCATCGCGTAAGGGACCTTGAAAAAGATATGACACCGCGAATTACCTTCCTTGAATATTTTAAAGTTCTTTTCTGAACTTATTATCTGGGATGAATGGAGCTTCAGATAATTATAAACAAAATCATTAAAATGAGATTCGTCTTTTGAATAAAAATCTTCAAGAAGGGGATAATCGATCAGGACCTTATACTTTGCCATCAAATCCTTGAGGTCTGCGTAATCCGGATTGATCCGGTAGGCTCTAACCCAGGCGTCGATCGCCCTGAGATAATCTTCCTGATCGAAATACGCTCTCCCCTGCATGTAAAGAGCCTGGTCTTTGTATTTATTAGGAAGCCTGTCGGAATAAGCAGACGATATTCTAATGGCCTCTTTCATCTGGTTGTCCAGGATCAGGTTTTTCAGGATCTTTATAAGAGATTCTTCAAAATAATCAGTATCGTTAAGAAGGGGTTTTAAAACATTGATAGACTCTTTGTAATTTTTCAAATTTGTGTATACATCCGCCAATTGGAAATAAAGATTGTTCTTTTCACGGTTATCATTTATCGGCAGCCTCAAGGCGCTCTCAAAAGCATATACTGCCTTGCGGTAATTGCCTATTTTAGTGTACGCCTTACCCAGCAGGCCGAAGCCTTGCCAAAAATCAGACTTGATCATCACCGTTTTTTCAAGGTTTGAGATGACCTTCTGATAATTTTTCGATTTATAATAAATATCCGAAAGCTTGTACAAAGCCCTTATATCCAGCGAATTTTCCTGAAGGGCCAGCATGTAATTCCCAGAAGCCTTTACATAGTCATTCTTTTGATTGTACAGGTCCCCGATCCTGATCAGTACATCGATCTTCAAACTTTTTCTGACTTCTATAGAAAAATAGGTGATCGAATCTTCGTAAAATTTGATCGCCTTGGGATAGTCTTTCAAACCCTCATAGGCTCTTGCCGAGTAATAATATGCCAGGAACGAACGCTTTTCCTTGAGATACTCCGTGGCCAGGTCGAGGGCCTCTTTATACCTGCCCGAATTAATGGCATCCTCTAAATAGTTAAGCTTCTTACTTGATAGATATAGCCTGTATATCAGAACAATGCCGATGATAACCAGGAATAATCCGATAGAAACAAGAAACAACAAAAAAATATTCATCGGCCCCTCTGCCCGCTGTAAATGTTTACTATTGACGGGCGCTTCTAAAAACCTTCGGATAGGAAGCGCCCATAGGGCATGCATAATAGAGTTAATCAGAAACATGTTATAATAAATGGTAATATTCTTGAGATATTAGAACTGCCCTAACAATTATAACATAAAAATGATTTTTGGAGCATTTTAGCAATACTTTTTTTTTATGGGCAATTCATTCAACAATCGACAGCCGACTGATTATTAGAACTGCTGTTGAGTCCGTTTTGGCCGAAAATTATACTTTTTTTAAAAAAAATCTTATGCTATAATTAACGCTTTGCAAGTAATTATTTCCGGTTAAATAAAATCATGGTGTTTGATAATGAAAAGACTTGTTTTGATCGTAATGCTCGAAGGTTTTTTTTTCTTAGGGATTTCATACCCGATTAACGAACTTCGCACGCTTGATTTTTTACCAAGATATTCGGTAATAAACTCTTCATGTTTCGGGGGCGACAGCGGATCTTTACTGGTGAATCCGGCCGGATTGTCTTATGTGGACAGGATGACGGCAGAGCTCTCCACCACAAATTTCCAGAATATAAATTTATTGGGTATATCCGCCCTGCTTCCCGGAAATGCCGGTGTTCTCGGATTGGACATATATAATACCGCTTCTGACAGCAATACTATAAAAAAAGGTTTCGCATTCGGATGGGCCAAAGAGTTTTTTGGGTGCTTTTCACTGGGCGCCGGTCTAAAAACCGTATCTGATTATATGTTCGACATTAACGATGGAGTTCTATTTGACGCAGGCCTTATATTTACGCCAAACGATTCCCTGAATATCGATTTCTTAAGAAACAGCTATATCAACAATAAAATATTTTTAAGTTTTGTGGTCCAGGACCTGGTTATAAAAGAACCGGCAACCGCATCCCCGGAACAGATGAATTTAAGGTTAGGGATCGGTTACAACCTTGACTCCATATGGACAAAGTTTTTCCTTGAAAAAATGCTGCTAAGCACAAACGAACCTCTTATTTTCGGCGCTGAAATCAATCCCTCCACTGATATTTTAAAATTCTTATTCCTGAGGGCTTCTTTCGAAGTCGATACCATGGACACTAAACTGGGGATCGGCATTCATGGTGAAGACGCAATGATAGATTTTTCTTATTCGATTAAAAGTAACGATTTTTTTCTTTCCTTTAACGTTTATTTTGAGAAAAGCCCGCAGGAAATGTCGGCCGAGAGCTACAACGAGAGTTTGATCCTTTATAACGAGGCTGTGGACGATGAAAAAGCGGGCGGCGATGCGCTGGATAAATATCTATCCGTTTTCGATAAGCTAACCTCTGCAGTTACGCTGGACAGGAACAATAGAAAGGCCCTGGTCCTGAAAACCCGGGTCGACATTAAATTAAACGATTACAGGTCACAGGATTTAACCAATGCCCAAACAGCCGATGCAAAAAAAGATCCGGTTACAGCGCTGATTTACTATAACAAGGCTGCGAAAATCGAACCGAACCCTGAGCTTAATATCAAAATAAAAACGCTGATGACTAACCAGACTGTCATTGCTTATGTCATTAGCAGCAAAACCGATATAAAAAATGCGATAGCCGCCAGGAAATTCCTGACCGCGAAAAGAGTAATTGTAAAACTCCTGCAGGTTATGCCCAGGGATTCCGATGCACAAACGACAATGATAAGCGTTAATACCGAATTGAAAAAATACGCAGAGGTATACTATCAGAAAGCACAGTCTCTTTACGACAGGGAACTGTACGAAGACAGCATAAAAGAGGCCAGGACCTCACTAATCTATGATCCGGACCTTGAAAAAGCGCAGGATCTATTAAGCCTGGGTTTAACAGATCTGTCTGAAAAACAATCAAGCCGGAAGGCAAACGAATTGTTCGGGAATAAAAATTATATCGGGGCCCTTAAAATGGCAAATTATATTTTAACAAGGGATCCTGAAAACCGGGATGCCGCCGCATTAAAGGACAGGGTTGTGAGAATCTTCAGGGACAATATAAAGAGTTATCTTGATGATGGAATCTCTTTTTATAACAGCGGCGATTTTGACAAAGCGATAGAGAATTTCGATATTGTCCTGCTGGTCGATCCCGGTAATAATACGGCCTCAGACTATAAAACCAGGGCCGAATCGAAACAGAAGGAGCTTGAGAAATCAGGAGAAATTCAGGAGCAGTAAATAATGATAAAAAAACTAGGACTCAATATCGATCATATTGCCACACTTCGGGAGGCAAGGCATGCCGAGTATCCCGATCCGGTAGCCGCTGCCGTTATTGCCGAACTTTCAGGTGTCGACGGTATAACGGTGCATCTCCGGGAAGACCGGAGGCATATCCAGGACAGGGATGTCAGACTGTTAAGGGAAATCGTAAAAGTCCGGCTCAATCTGGAGATGGCGCTGCATCCGGATATAATCGAAACAGCCCTGAAAATAATTCCCGATGATGTTTGCATAGTTCCTGAAAAGAGAGAGGAAATAACGACCGAGGGAGGACTGGATGTTATAAATAATAAAGACAGTCTGAAGCTTGTTATCCCTTCGCTGCATGAAAAAGGCATTAAGGTAAGCCTTTTTATAGACCCGGATAAGGCTCAAATAGAATCAGCCAGGGAAACCGGCGCCGATTATATTGAACTCCACACCGGAAGATACTCGTCAAACATTAACCCGGAGGCTAAAAATATAGAACTGAGCTCTCTTATCGAATGCGCCGGCTATGCAAGTGTTCTTGGTCTTGGGGTAAACGCCGGCCATGGCTTGAATTATAGCAATGTGTACCCGGTCGCTATGATAGAGGAAATTGAAACGCTTAATATCGGACATTCGATAATATCAAGGGCTGTCCTGTCAGGCCTCGGCGAGGCCATTACCGTTATGATATCTATCCTTGAGAGGGCGAGGGCAGATTCTCTTCACAGGGGATTTCCTTACGATCCATCCCCTGCCTGATGCAGTTAAGGGCCATCAGATTTTCCAGAATGGCGGTGTTTTTATGTTTCTCAAGGGTCCATAATGGAGCTACAAGCTTTTCTTCCGGGCATTCTCCAAAAAGTCTGTGAATAACGGTGTCAGCGGGAATTTTCGGCAGTAATTTCAGCAGGAGGCCGATGTATTGGTCCCTCTCCAGCAGTTTAAGCCTTTTATTATTATAATATTTCTCGAGGACCGTATCCTTTTCAACATATAAATGATGAAACTTAAAACCATCAACACCCAGATCCGTTAAAACGGCCGCGCTGTGAAGCATATCTTCTTCAGTCTCGCCGGGCAGTCCGAAGATAAGGTGGGCTGCAACATGTATCCGTCCGCTCATTCCTGTCAAACTTATAGCTCTGGCCGTGTCCTGGGCAGTATGACAGCGGTTGATCTTCTTAAGAGTATTATTTTTCATACTCTGAGCCCCGTATTCGACTATAAGAAAAGTTTCTTCGGACAGGCGGTTAAACATATCAATTTTTGCCTGATCGACACAATCAGGCCTGGTTCCTATCGCTATTCCGCAAATTCCAGGCGCCCTGAGCGCGCTTTTATAGAGGCTGTATAATTCTTCAACCCCGGAGTATGAATTGGAATAAGCCTGAAAATATGCAATGAACTTTTTAACCCCGTATTTTTTCCCGATGATTTTACTGCCTGAATCTATCTGATCAGCTATTGAAAGCGATGGGATTACATACCCGGCCTTAGCCCCGGATTCACCGCAGTAAATGCACCCTCCGACGCCCTTTGTACCATCCCTGTTAGGACAGGTAAATCCCGCATCAATCGATATCCTGTAAACTTTTTCACCGAATTTTTTTTTAAGAAAAGAATTGAAACTGTAATAATTAAGGCCCGCAGTCATGGTAATGGCGGCAGTCATGCGGCTTTCACGAGCGCCAGTATTAATTTTACCGTGTTTTCAAGGTCATCGATCTCGACATATTCCTCAGTTGAATGGACATTCATCATGCCTACAGCCAGATTGACAGAGGTCAATTTGTTCTGATTGTAAAGATTCGTGTTGCTTCCCCCCCCTGTTCTTTCAAAACGCGGGACCAGGCCGATCGATTCAATAGCCGACTTCGCGAATTTAATTATTTCATCATGTTTTGAAAAATTGAATCCCTTGTACAACTCTTTAAATTCAAGAACTATATCGAGGGCATCCTTCCTGTTTTCCTCAACCGCAGCAGATATCTCGTTTTTCAAGCGTGTAATCTCATAAATGTTATGAGACCTGAATTCGCCCTTTATAGTGCAATCCTCGGGAATGATATTAATAGCCTGCCCTCCATCGATCACCCCAACATTTGCGACGGTATCCTTGTTTAATTTTCCCTGAGGCAATTCTTTTATAATTTCAGCGGCTATCTTGATCGCGTTTATGCCATGTTCCGGCGCTATTCCGGCATGACTTGCCTTTCCCTTGACCCTTACATCATAACCGAAATGATGCGGGGCGGCCACAACTACGCCTCCGACTTTACCATGAGAATCAAGAATAAAACCGAAGTCCGTTTTAATCTTTGAAAAATCGAGGTAATGAACGCCGGTAAGCCCTATTTCTTCCGCAGATGTAAATAAAAAATAAACGTCTCCATGACCGGCTTTCGATGATATTATTTCTTCAAGGGCTATGATCATAGCCGCCACTCCGGCTTTATCGTCACCGCCGAGAATCGTGCTTCCATCGCTTTTAACCCTGTCATCCGTTACAACGGGTTTTATACCGATCCCGGGTTCAACTGTATCAACATGCGAATCAAAAAAAATGCTTTTCCTATTTTTTTCATTCGAACATAATTTGACTACCAGATTGCCCGAATTCTCGCCGATTTCATCTATACTATAGGGAATGTATTCTATTTCAACAGGTAAATCCGACAACCTGTCTTTTAAATAACAAAACATCTTTTCTTCCTTTAACGAGAGGCTGTCTATTTTTACTATTTTTACAAACTCTTCGACCACCCTATTTCTGATAGTTATTTCCATTGATACCCCTTAAATACTCTTCGGCCATAATAAGATCGAAAGGCGTTGTGATTTTTATATTATGCTCTTCTCCGTCAATAATATCGGCTGCCATACCCTGCATCTCAAACAAGCGGGAATCGTCTGTAAAACATGTCAAACCCCTGTCTCCGGCCAACATATGAGCCTTATATATAAGGTCGAATTTAAAGACCTGCGGAGTTTGAAGTTCGTAAGCCTTGTTCCTGTCAATATAACCTGAAATCGTTTCAGCATCATCCGATAGGACAAGCGTGCCGCGAACTTTGACTGCAGGAACAGCGGAACCTTTATCGGCAGCATGGCGAATGCATTTTTTGAGTAATGATAATGAAAAGAGCGGCCTGACGCCGTCATGAATGACAACAATGTCGATATTTTTTCCCGATAAACGATTGAGCCCGCTTAACACAGAGAGCTGCCTTGAAAGCCCTCCTTCCGCCACTTCTATCGAACTTCCGGCAATCAGTTTTCGGGTTTCATCCATCCAGTCCCTGTTCGCCACTAGAACCATATAATCCACGGCATCCTTAAATTTGCCAATACTGTATTCAAGGATGCCTTTGCCTTGAAGTTTTAAAAATTGTTTGGGGATCGCGGAACCAAACCTTGCCCCGGTTCCGCCGGCCAGAATAATGCCGCCGACTTTCATATGCTTATTTGTTTGAACCGGGCCCCATATTTGACAGGATATTAAGTACGTTATTCGTAGAAGCGTTTGTATTCACCGTTATCCCAGGCTGCTGTGTCCCGGTTTCCTGAGTCTGGCGTGAACGGGTGTAATTATTATATTCCTTGATTTTAATATAACTCATCAAAAAGGCGGTTACAAAAAATATACCTACCAGCCACTTCGTGAAATTCACCAGCACTTCGCTGGTTTTCGCCCCGAATGCTCCAAGGGTGAGATCGCTGCCGAATACTCCGGATTGGGCCCCGCTGCCTGATTGGAGTAGAATGACCGGAACCATCAATACTATATCTAAAATAAAGATTACCATTAAAAATGAGAACATAAATCCTCCCTATTAGACCGCAAAAAAATTTTCAGCTTTTCAACTTTTCAACAATGAAAATACGGGGTATTTGATATTTTCCCTGCCGTTCAAGCCCTCAAGTTCAATCAGAAAAACGCATTCAACGATCTTTCCGCCCAGGCGTTCCACGAGTTTAATCATCGCCCCGGTTGTGCCTCCTGTGGCAAGAAGATCGTCAATTATAAGAACATTATCGCCGGCTGAAATCGAGTCCTTATGGACTTCAATCGCCGCTTCGCCATACTCAAGAGCGTATTTCTGAGAGACGGTCTCAGCCGGAAGCTTCGACGGTTTTCGCGCTGGAACGAATCCCGCACCAAGCAGATAAGCCAGAGGAGCCCCCACAATAAAACCCCTGGATTCAGGTCCCACGACTTTATTGATATTTTTACCCCTGCAATGCGAGTACAGGTCGTCTATACTGCTTTTAAAGGCCGAATGGTCTTTCCATAACGTCGTTAAATCTTTAAACAATATCCCGGCCTTGGGAAAATCAGGCACTTCCCGGATATATGAGTTATAATCCATGGCTTCCCCCTGATAAAAATCTCACCGTTTATTTTACAATATTTATTAAATTCTGTAAATTAATGGTTCAACTATCTTTACACTGATGTAATTTGAAATATTTGGAGAAGTGATAAGAAAATCTTCAGACGAAATCAGGGGAAGTATTTATCCAAGTTCAAAATAGATATTGCTCAGGGCGGATAACGCCGCCGTATCTGTTTTAAGAATCATGCCCCCCAGGCTCGCGCTGTGAAAGCCGGCGGTTATTAATCTGTCGGCCTCACCGCAGGAAATTCCTCCTTCAGGGCCTATTAACAGTTCTATCTTTTTGGCTTTGCTGCCCGATAGAATCTTTTTAAGAGTTTTTTCTTCCTCCAGCTCCCATAAAAGGATTTTCATCGAATCTTTTAAAAGCATGCCGCCGATATTCTCGATTGAGACGGTATAATGTATAGACATCTGACTGCTTCGCCCGATCTGTTTCATTGTTTCAAGAGCAATCCTTTCCCATCTTGCGATCTTTTTAAGCCCTCTCTCCTGGGAGAGTTTGGAAATCGTCCTTTCTGTTACGACCGGGACTAACTCATTGACCCCCATCTCGCATGACTTTTCCACGATCCAGTCAAATTTTCCTCCCCTGGGAAGGGCCTGGTAAAGGCGTACAAATGTCAACCTTCCCGCCGAAGGGTGTATTTCCAATATTTCCAGATTAACAATATCCTGCCTTATATCTTTTATCCTGACTTTAAGATTGTTTCCCCTTCCATCAGTCGCCGGTATTATATCACCCAGGTTCTTCCTTAAAACATGAGTTAAATGGTGAACATCGCTTCCGGCGATAAAAGCCGTTATACCATCGATATTTTCATCCGGAATAAAAAATTTTCTCACAATAAATATCTCAATATCAATAATTATATGATAAAAGCTCAAAATACGCCCTGGGATGCTCGCAAACCGGGCATTTTACCGGCGCCTCGGCCGATTCTAATATATACCCGCAGTTCCTGCATTTCCACAGGACCTTTTTATTCTTTTTGAATACTTCCCCGCTTTTGAGGTTTTGAGCCAGTTTTCTATAACGCTCCTCATGACTTTTCTCAATTTTAGCTATGCCGCTAAAAGTCCTTGCTGCGTCCATAAAACCTTCCTGCTCGGCTGCTCCTGCAAATTCAGGGTAGAGTTTTGTCCATTCCTCATGCTCTCCGTCCGCCGCGCTTTCCAGGTTTTTTATTGTATCGTCAGAAAAAGCGATCGGAAAAGCCGCTATGATGTCCTGCATGCAGTCGGTATTTACGTTAGTACATAGCTGTTTATAAAAAAGCTTTGCATGTTCTTTTTCATTTTCTGCTGTTTCCATAAAAATCCCTGCGATCTGCTGAAGACCTTCCTTACCGGCGCAGGAAGAATAAAATGCGTACCTGTTCCTCGCCTGTGATTCTCCGGCAAAGGCCTTCATAAGATTTCCGGCTGTTTTTGAATCCTTGAACTGTTTCATCTCTTCCCCCTTCTTTACTATATAATCGAAAGCCCTTTATGCTTATGCTCGATCGCACCGGCGAGCTCGTCCAGGGCCCTGAATTCCTTTTCCCCGGGATATCCCTTCGCGATGACGGGCGTTAAAACTTCGGCTTTTACATTGTAAAGCATCGCCTGGATCTGTTCCAGGGCTTTTCCTCCCCATCCGTAGGAACCGATTACGGATACAAATTTCGTCTTCGGCCTGAGCAGGTTATAAAGATAAACTGCGTATGCTACGGAAGGATGCATGCCGCCCAGGACAGTTGGAGCGCCGACAATAACTGTAGCGGCGTCTGTCACTGCCATAGCGAGTTTGCCCACGTCAGTGACGGTAAGGTCGAAGGGTTTAACATTGATCCGTTTTTCTATAAGCGCGTCTGTCAGATAATCGACCATGACCCTGGTACTTCCATGCATCGATATAAATGGAATGATTACGCTATTAGCGACCCTATCGGAAATCCAATCTTTATAACAGTTAATTATGTATTCCGGGTTTTTATAAACTGCGCCATGACTGGGCGCTATGATATTAATGTCCAGCGAAAGGATCTTATCAAAATTTCCGGAGATATTCGACCTGAAGGGATACATTATCTCCGAGAAATATCTGAAAGCCGGCTCCCTTACCTCCTCCTCCTTTCCCTTTTCAATGAACAGGCGGCTGTCCGCTATATGGGAACCGAATAAATCGCAGCTGAAGAGAATTTTGTCCTCTTTATTGTAAGTTAACATAGTTTCAGGCCAATGCACCCAGGGAAATATTATGAACTCAAGGGTTTTATCACCCAGGGAAAGAGTTTCACGATCCTCTATAACTATAAATTTATCCTCGCTGACCTGAAGAAGGTCCATAAGGAACGCTTTACATTTAGCATTAGTAACCACCTTTGCTCCGGGAAACATGCCCAGAAGACCGGGTATGCACCCGGAATGGTCCTGTTCGGCATGATTTGCAATGATATAGTCAATGTTTTTAATTTTAAGCTTTTTCAGGTTGGCGTAAATTTGATCGGCCGTTCCAGGATCGACGGTGTCTATAAGCGCTGTTTTATCAGTCCCCTTAATAATATAAGAATTATAACTGGTCCCGTCCGGAAGAGGGATAAGTTCGTCAAATAATCTTCTTCCCCAATCTTTGCCGCCGATCTCAAATATACCTTCTGTTAATTTTCTCGCCACCATATTTTTATTCCTTCTTAAACTCGTCTTTAGGGGCGCCGCATACCGGGCATAGCCAGTTTTCCGGTAAATCCTGGAAGCTGGTGCCGGGTTTTATCCCAGCATCGGGATCGCCGGCGGCGGGGTCGTAAACATAACCGCAAACTTCACAAACATATTTTTCCATCCTGATATCCTCCTTTATAATTTTTTTATCATGAATATTGACATAGGTCGGTGCAAATTTAGACGTTTTCCCCTTTTTAACGTCCCTGTAATAAGCATAAGTCAGAGGCTGGTCTTCCGTCAGGACCGCCGATTCCAAAAGATTGCCGATGAATATTGAATGGCTGCCCAGATCGACGCTCTTAAAAACTTCGCATACATAATAAGCGATCGAATAATCAAGGATTACTGGAACGCCCTTTTCCGCTATCTTAAAATTGACGCTTTCAAATTTATTGATTTCCCTCCCCGACCTGAACCCGAATTTCCCGAAAAATTCGAATGGAGCATCCTGTGAAAGGGCTGAGACTCCGTATAAACCTGAAGTCTCAACCATATTGTGTGTATAGGATTCCTTGTTTATTATAATCTGAAACGTCGGAGGTTCCGAATTTACCTGGCAGAAAGTATTTCCTAATAAACCGTTATACTTATTGCCCTCGAACGAGGTAAAAAGGTAAAGCCCGTATGTAACTTTAAATAAAGCTTCAATATCAACCATGTTATGAAAACCCTCCGAATTGATATTTTGATACGCAGAGTGAAATAAGTCAAGATTAATTACGCCCTGGTTAGCATATTGAAAAATCTTTTTTTACTGTCTTCAAGAATGTTCATCATGTTTTTAAATATTTCTCCTTTGGATACAATTATGCGGGCGGTTCCTTCTTTAACCGCCTGCATCCCGACAGCCTCCGCAACATGGGCAAAGGCTTCCAGGTCATAAACCGAAGGTATGATCCTTTCAGCAGATAATTCGGTTTCGCTTAAAAATCCGGACAAAGCCAGAGCCGCAGCCAGTTTCATCCCTTCTGTAACACTCCTGGCCCTGACGTCCAGGAGACCCCTGAAAATAGCCGGGAAACCCAGGCAATTGTTGACCTGATTGGGAAAATCACTTCTTCCGGTAGCTACTATGAACGCTCCGGCGGCATGAGCTTCATCAGGAAGGATTTCAGGGTCGGGGTTGGCCATTGCAAATATGACAGGTTTCAAGGCCATACTTTTTATCATATCGAACGTGAGAGCCCCTTTCGCAGAAACTCCTATAAAAACATCGGCTTTATTGACTGCATCTGCAAGTTTCCCTCTTTCACCCCCGGGATTGGTCATTTTCGCGATATCTTCTTTCGAATGGTTCATATGCGATGACCTGCCCGAATATAAGACGCCTTCACGGTCGCACATAATTATATTCCGGGCTCCGTAAAAGATCAGAAGCTTTGCTATGGCGACTCCCGCAGCGCCGCTTCCATTTATTACTATTTTAACATCGCCGATGTTTTTCCCTGCAAGTTTAAGTGAATTTATTAGCCCGGCTAGAGTAACAATAGCCGTACCATGCTGGTCGTCATGAAAAACGGGAATGTCGAGTTCTTCAGAAAGCACTTTTTCAATCTCGAAGCAGCGTGGCGCGGATATATCCTCTAAATTTATTCCTCCCGCCCCGGAAGAGATCATTTTAACCGTATGAATTATCTCACCGGTATCCTGTGAGGAAATTATTATCGGATAGGCGTCAATTCCGCCGAAGATCCTGAATAACAGGGCCTTACCCTCCATAACCGGCAGGGAGGCCTTTCCGCCTATATTGCCGAGTCCCAGAACGGCGCTTCCATCGCTGACCACAAAAACCGTATTACCCTTTACTGTATATTCATAGACTTTTTCTTCATCCCCGCTGATCTCCATGCAGGGAACAGCCACCCCTGGAGTATAGGCAAGAGACAATTCCCGCCTTGTTTCCACGGAAACTTTCGGGATTATTTCAATTTTTCCGTTTCCTATCCCGTTTTTCCTGTGATATTCAAGCGCCGCTGTTTCAAGATCGCTCATCATAAAATAGCATTCTCCTAAAAAGTATAATAGAAACGCCCATAAGTTTAATTTGCAAGGGGGCTTTTGGCAAAAAAAGGACCGCTCAAACAATACCAGCTTTTATGGAGTCAATTTTTATCTTGCTGGGATTCGAGAAGGGTCGAATCGATTAATATGCTAATCTCTTTATGAAGTAAATTTTTTCCGCACTGTGTTCGATAGCTTGAGCCGCTAAGTCTCAAAACAGCAGTCCCGCCCTCTATTTTGATTTTTTTAATTTTAGTAAAAATTAAAAAAATAATATAAATGAAGGCGGGGCTTTCACTGTTTTTCACCTTGCGGCTCTACGCTATCTGCATAATGCGCGTAAAAAATTTACTTCTAACAGCTTTGCTTATTATCTTTAATTCGACAGAAGAGGAACTATACTTTCCCGTAGATTTAAATAATATACTTTTTTTGAAACAATTTTTTTAGCGAGTTCATTACGAAGAATGCGTAAGAGCTGCCGAGGAAAAACGGCAGGGCAAGCGCTTTAGCCGGGATCGTTCAGTAACCAATTGTAATTTATTAATGATATCAAGATAAGGTTCTTTATTAAAAGCATTCCATCAGCACTTGCAGCCGTTTTGAGTCGATGCAGCTCCAGTATTCGAGTAATGCTCGATAAAAAAATTGTTTCATTAAGAAGATTGTATATTGTTTGAACGGCCCCCTCCCAATGCCTTGATTATTTATCGCTTCTGCAATAGAATATACAGAGTTAATAATAGGAGAAGCCTTTGCTTACCCCTTCGGAACTATTCATAATTTACCTGTTCATAGGCTTGTTTATATTCCTTGGAATCGTTTTCCTCTTCTCGTTCAGTTTCATATTAAAAAAAAGAGAAATCGAGGATAATAATTTACCCAGATATAGTCAAAAAACAGTAAAGAACAGGCGGAAAGTTCAGGCCGGGAGCAAGGCAAGCAATATAGGCGGCGATTTCAGGGAAAAGCTGGGGGAGAAAATTGTAAGATATATGATCGATATCTCAAAGTCAGGTGAAAAAAAACAAGTAACCGACCGTATCCAGAAAATCATACAGGAATGCAATAATTTGAATTCTCTGAAATTGCCGGCAGAGAATAAAAGGATAATTTCCACGGTTCTTCTCTGGGCTAAGGGGTTCGAAACCGACAGGCACATATCCGAGATTAAGATCTTCCAGCGCTCGTCTCAAATAAGCTACGATCCGAAAAAAAGAGATTTTCAGTTAAGGCTCTTCGGCAAATAACGCGATGGAAAATTGATAAATTGGGAAGAAAAAGCCTATAATTTATGGTAACATACAGGAGGCTCTACAGTGAACAGTGAATCATTCCGGGATTTGACAAGTTCCGATCTTTCTATCAAAAGGCTGGGAACATGTAATTATGAATCCGATTTTACCTATTCAAACGATCCTGTCGAAGCGGCCTCCAGCTTCACGCCTGAAGATGAAAGGGTACTCGCTATTACGGATAATTCCGCTGCAATTTATTTTCTTAAAAACAATATTCCTATGCCTTCGTTTGAAAAAGCCGGGGCCCGTAAAAAACTTTTCTTCGAGCCGGGTAAGACGATCTCGGCGATCGTAACCTGCGGCGGCCTTTGCCCCGGCCTGAATTCAGTTATCCGGGGGATAGTTATGATGAATTACTATCGATACAGCAATCAAATAACATACGGAATTAAATACGGATACGCGGGCTTTATCAAGGAAAACGATTTTGAAATTCCCCTTCTAACCCCCGAACATGTAGAGGGAATTCATACTCAGGGCGGAACGATTCTCGGTACCTCAAGGGGTCCTCAGAAAGCGGAAAGGATCGTAGACCGGCTGATAGAGTTGAACGTAAAAATACTCTATACTATCGGAGGCGACGGCACTTTAAAGGGCGCGATAGATATAGTGAAGGAGATTGGGAAGAGATCATTGAAAATTTCAGTGATCGGAATTCCAAAAACCATTGACAACGATATTGATTTCATCGACAGGTCCTTCGGGATGGAAACCGCTTATTCTGAAGCATGCAATTCGATTTATTCAGCTCACACGGAATCGCAAGCAGCAATAAACGGGATAGGGATCGTAAAGGTAATGGGAAGGGAATCTGGTTTTATTGCCGCGCACGCAACCCTTGCCACGAATGACGTTAATTTCTGCCTGGTTCCTGAGCTCAGCTTCAATATGGATGGAGAAAAGGGTTTTCTTGCCATGCTTGAGAAAAGGCTTCTTAGAAGACACCATGCCGTAATCGTAGTAGCCGAGGGAGCCGGCCAGAATTACGTAACAGACCTGGAAAACAAGCGATACGACCCCTCCGGAAACATAAAGCTTGGGGATATTGGAATATTTCTAAAAGACAAAATAAAAGATTATCTCGGCAGTAAAAATATACCTACATCCATTAAATACCTCGACCCGAGCTACAGCATTCGCAGCCGCGCTCCGACGCCAAACGACTCCATTTTCTGTTCCCAGTTGGCACAGATGGCCGTTCATGCCGGTATGACAGGGAGAACCGGCCTTGTCACAGGTTATTCAAACGGTCAATTCATACACCTGCCTATGGAGCTTGCCGTTCTCAAAAGAAAAAAGATCGATCTTCATTCCCAGCTCTGGTATTCGGTCATTGAAGAGACCGGCCAGCCAGTTTCTTTTTGACGGGGATTAACCATGAAAAAGGCCATTAACTTATTTATACTGATTTTCCTCGCTTCATACGCCTTCACAGTTAATTCAGATTCCGACAGGTATTTCAATTCCGGTAAAGCGTCCTTCAACGACGGATCATATTCTATGGCAATAACTTTTTTTCAGAAATCAATCCTCCTGGACCCTGACAGTCCGCATGACGATGAAGCCTCCTTCTATATCGGGCTATGCTATTACCAGGAAGGGGATTACGATAAGGCTATCCAGGCATTCGTGAAATTTTCCAATGATTACCCTGATTCTATTTTCAAGGAAAGATCGATTTTTATAATCGGGGACTCGAATTTTAAAATAAAAAACTATGAAAAGGCCATCCAGAGATTAAGGCTATTTATAAAATCATACCCTCAAAGTAAATTAAACCCTAATGCCCATTACATCGTAGGCAACTCTCTTCTCCTTTCAGGTAAATACGATGAGGCTGCCGACGAATACGATTATGTCCTGACAAATTATCCCTCAAGCGAATATACCGAGGAAAGCTCGCTCCGCCTAGGCGAGGCGTATTTTTTCGATAAAGACTTAAAAAAGGCTGAAGAAACATTGAAGGGTTTCCTTAATAAATATACTTCAACATCACGAGGGGAAGAAGCGGACTTTTTCCTTGCCAGGTGTTATTACGAGAACAGCGATCTTGACGGCGCTCTAAAAACCTTCACCCGCCTTGCAGCGGTTACGAATTTCAGCTATTGGCAGGACGCCCTTTATTATTCTTCTATGATCTTTATAAAAAAGAGCAATTTCGACGAATCAGTCAAATATCTTTCGGTTTTATCTCAGATCACAAAGAGCGATTATCATGACGAGGCCCTTTATAAACTGGGGTTGTTATATAAATTAAAGGGAGATATACCGCCTGCAGTTAAATATTTTACAACACTTATTTCAGCAGAAAAAGGGGAATATACCGGTAAGGCCTATCTTGAACTCGCTTCCTGCTATATAATACTTGGCGATAATGAAAACGCCGTTAAAACTTATGAAAAGCTTGCCGCCCTCGGAGGAGAAAATTCAGCGCTCGCAGTTTCAAAAATCGCGGAGCTTAAATTCCTTAACAAGGACTATAAAAGCGCCCTTGATAATTTTTCAAAGATAATGAAGGATTATCCCGATACTGAATACGGTAAAAACGCTCTTTACTGGATAGGAAGGTGCTATCTTGAGCAGGGCGATTATAAAGACGCAGTATCCTCATTTGAGGATTATATCAAAATGGAGCCTCTATCCGACAAAACTGAAGAGATAAACCTGTTTATTGGAAACGCATACGCCGGGATGGAGGACTACGATACAGCCCTGATATCTTATGAAAAAATCCTGAAAAAAAGCGGTTCGCCGCATTCGGATGAGGCGTTGAACGCCGAAGCTTTGATCTATGTGAAAAAGAACGAGTACGAAAGGGCAATCTCTTTATACAGGAAGATAATCGATAATTATCCCAAAAGCCCGCTTATTCCCCTTTCATATTACAGTATTGGCATAATCCAGTATAATCTAAAAAATTACAGTGACGCACTTCAAACCTTTAAGCAAGTTTCTTCGAACTTTCAGGAGTCTCCCTATGCCGCTGACGCGTCGCTGAAAATCGGATGGATTTATTACAAGCAGGAAAATTTTGACGCCCTTGCAAAGTATCTCGGAGGAATAGATAAAACTTATTTTACTGCGGAACAAAAATCTGAAAGCTACAACCTTTCAGGCTGGGCCGAGTACCGCCTTAAATCATATCCGGAGGCTATCGAGAATTTTAAAAGATCGATGGAATTGACCTTAGATACTGCAAAGATCCTTGAAGACATGCTTTATATAGCGAAATCTTATTACAACCTTGAGAATTATACGGAATCCATAGAAAGCTACCGTAAATATATTGAAAAGGCAGATTTATCCGGAGCCACCGAAGATATCCCGGCCGCTCTTTCCGATATGGCATGGTGCTATATTAAGACCGGAGACGACCAGAAAGCCGCGTATATCTTTCAGGACCTTGTTAAAAAATTCCCTCAAAGCCCTTACACTGCAGAAGCCCTCTTCAAACTGGCTGAAAATTATTATAATAATTCGGATTATCGAAATGCCATCCTAAATTATGAAAAGATCATTCAAATTTCAGGAGAGGGGGAATTTTCTTCCGCTTCCGTCTACTGGATGGCTTGGTCCTACTATAATTTGAAAGATGAAATAAATGCCCTTAAGTTTTTCGTTGAATACGAAAACAAATATCCGAAGGGGGATTACTCTATCGATTCCCTCCTGCGTGCCGCCAATATCTATTACGATCTTAATAATTACGAAAAGGCCGGGACATATTATAAAGAGCTTATACTTCTGCATCCCGAATCTCCCGAAGCTGAAATGGCCAAGGTCCGGAACGCCGAGATAGAGCTTAAGATTCAAAGCGGCGGGGACGAGGAAAAACTTTATAAAATCCTTATCGATAAAAGCAATACTCCCGAGGGAAAGGCCGAAGCCATGTACAAACTGGCTATGGTTTATAAAAGAAAGGGAAAAACAGCCGATGCCGATAATTTGTTCAATCAAATCATAAAAATTACCACCGGCGAAAACGCCGCTCTCTCAACTTACGAGCTCGCGGAGGAAAGCCTGGATAAAGCCGCATATGACGATGCGATAAAGTTATTCGGAAGTATTTTTTATGTTTATAAATACACTGAAATTTACCCTCAAAGCCTTTATGGAATATCGATGTGTTATTATAAGAATGGGGATATCAATACGGCGAAACAATATCTCCTGAAACTTATAGATAAATACCCTTCGACCGCCTGGGCCGATCAGGCCCGGGCGCTGATTAAAGAGATCTATATGCACTAAATTATAACAATTTTCCTAATTATTGATAAAATTTACACTTTGATTTATTATTAATTTATATTAGGGTTAGGGCGCTTCCAAAAAGTAACCTTGTAATCGATAAATGATGTTCTAACAGTAATAAAACCCCACCCTACGGGCATAAACCCTATGGGCCCTGGCGCCTGGCCTGGTGCCAGTCCCCAGGACAGGTGCATTTATACTTGCGTATAAACGCAAGCACTACCTTGCCGCCCTTGTGCCGGCTTGCTCGGCGTGAAAAGGCGCTTGTCCTGAACCGTAGGTTCAGGGGTTTTTAGAAGTGCCCGTTAGTAATCGATATCAGGAGACGCATATGGGTAAACTTTTCGACGCTCTTCCGGAAAGCTTTATGAAGAAGGTTTTAAAGGATGAAAACGGGGAAATCGTTGAAAATCTTCTCGCTATAAAGGAACAATTCGAAAAAGAGCAGGACAAGGATACAAAAGTTGTCTTCAAAGAACGCCTTACTTCGGCTTTCTGGAACCTCTATACGGCAATAGGCCAGAAGCTCACGGACAATAGCCCGAAAGAAAAGAGATTGTTTTTAAGATTCGGAATTCTGGACATGAAATATCTGGCACAGGATGAACAAAAGCTGATCCTTTCACAGCCTTTCGAAGAAAAGGACGCGGAAGATACTGTTTTCTATATGGATGAATGGCTCATCGGGATATTGAAGGGGCAGCTAAAACCAAGCATAGTCGACGAAGCATCCAATAAGAGATCCTCAAAGTCGATGGATGATGTCCAGCAGACGAAATATGAGAGAACTTCAGGCCTGCTCGAAGCCAATAAAAAAAATTATTTTAATACCCTTGAAAAAAGAAAGATACAGGAAGAAGCCCTGCTTTCACTTTCGAACATGATCTGCTCGCACCCTACAGACCCGCTTTTCAACACAGCGGATGTTTATAACGACGACCAGCTTAAAAAAATGGATGATATATCCGAAATATCCAGGGAACTTAAAAGAATAGACAAGGAATTAAATTTAACAAAAAAATCATATTATGAAAATTACGAAGAGATGAAGGAACTGGAATCCTCTATTATGGAGTCCAAGGGCCAGCAGGAGCAGGTCGGGGGATATACAGTCGATTCCCATACGGCAGAATCGGAGATCGGTGCCCTCCGCCAGATGGTTAAAATGTGCGTGGGCAGGCAGGGGAACCATTTTCCCATACTCTTAAGTTCCTTTATCCCGAAAGAGTCAAGGGATTATAACTTTAAAAGGCCTGCCTATCAGAAACTGAAGGAACTCGAAGGAATGGATTATACTATTTTTGAAAGGACTTTCAGGCAGCAGACTCACAGGATACCTCCCTATATAATATTAACCCCGGGTTACGGCAATTACGGCATCTGCTGGGAACCCTACGATAAATACAATAAGGCTACAAGTAAAGGTAGGATCGCAATACCCATATTTTCACGCAATCCCAAGATTTCACTTGTAATCGCTCTGGGAGATTTCAGGTGGCAGGTCGCCAAGGAAATGGCCGGCTATCACTGGATGGACGAAGGCCTGACCGCAAGATACTACACTTACCTTGATACAAACAAGATAAAAGGGGATATAAAAACCCATTTCATAAACGATTACATGCTGTGGATGATGAAGGAATCGGAAGGCATTCAGAAGCTCGATAACCAGGATGTCCGCTATATTTTCTGGCGTTTCATACCCTTCCCCGATAAGATCAAGGAAGAACTTTCAAGCCATGGGTTTTACTATAACGACCTCTATAAAAAGGAACTTAGCTTCAGAATGTCCAAAGAGCATTAATGTATATCAATGAGTTGAAAAACAATCCGATAGATAATCTGGATTTTTTGACAAAAAGGCAGATTTCACTGTTAAAAAAGATGGATATCAATACCGCTTTTGATATCGTCAGCAATTTCCCATTCAGGTATGACGACAGGTCTTCTATTGAAACGATCCAGGCAAGCCTTTTAAAAGGAGTTCCATCCGCCATTCTGGCCACCGTAGTCGGGCATGAGTACATCTTTTTCAACAGGAGAAGGCATCCGAAGATTATAATCCAGGATCAGACAATGCGTGCAAGCCTTGTAGGCTTCAACCGGGATTATCTGAAACAATCCATGAAAATCGGCGAAAAATACTGGATAAACGCTCAATTCACATATAAATACAATGAGGTTCAAAGCTCAACCTTCGACTTCGAAGTTTACAGGGAAAACACCCCGCCGAAAAATTTCGGTTTTATCCTGCCTGTTTATAATTTAACGGAGGACCTTTACCTCAAGGAACTCCGTTCCATAGTAAAAAAAACATTATTAAAATATCTAGATTCTCTCACTGATGAAATCCCCGATTACATATTGAAGGCGCATAACCTTTCGGTGAAGAAAGACTCGCTCCTGAACATACATTTTCCTTCTAACGCTAAGGAACTTAAAAAGGCTAAACTGCGGCTTGCATACGAGGAATTTTTATCCATAGAACTCGCTGTAATAATGAAAAGAAAAAACATCGTGAGCGTCTCAAAACCCTATTCTTATTCAAAAAAGTCGAAAATCGGCCTGTTTTTAAAAAAACTGCCTTATAAGCTTACAAATTCCCAGGATAAAGCCTTGAGGGAGATTATAAAAGATATGGACAATCCGGCTCCGATGCACAGGCTTCTCCAGGGTGACGTCGGCTGCGGCAAGACCACTATCGCTATTGCAGGGTTGATCTATGCCGCTGAAAACGGAATGCAGGGAGCGCTGATGGTCCCAACTGAAGTGCTTGCGATTCAACATTACAATACAATAAAACCCTATCTTGACGGGCTCGGCATTAAAACAGTCCTCCTGACAGGCAGTATTGAGGGTGAGGATAAAAGGTCAATTTACGCCGGTATAAATAACGGAAGCGCATCCGTAGTAATCGGGACACAGGCATTAATACAGGACGGTCTGGAATTCAAAAACCTTTCCATGATCGTATTCGATGAACAGCACAGGTTCGGCGTTTTACAAAGGATCAGCCTGTCAAAAAAGGGAAATAAACCCGATATCCTTGTAATGACGGCTACCCCGATCCCAAGGACTCTTACTTTGACATTATACGGCGACCTTGATCTCACTATTATCGATGAGATGCCGGCCGGCCGGATAAGGGTAAAAACAAGATGGATCACAAAAAAAGATTATCCTGAATTGCTGAATCTTGTCGAGAATGAACTCGTCAAGGGCCGCCAGGCATATTTCATCTACCCCCTGATCGAAGAATCGATAAAAATCGATACTGAAAACGCACAGAAGATGCATAGGGTTTTATCCAGGCATTTTTCGGATTACTCGGTAGGGCTCCTCCATGGCCGAATGGGAGCTATGGAAAAATACGAGGTAATGGAAAATTTCAGGGCGGGCAGGCTTCAGATACTTGTGTCGACGACAGTAATTGAAGTCGGGATCGATGTTAAAAACGCCACGGTAATGGCTATAGAAGGCCCTGAAAGATTCGGGCTTTCACAGCTTCATCAGTTAAGAGGCCGGGTAGGCAGGGATAAGTACGAGTCATACTGCGTGCTTGTCACTTCCGGCAGCGAATCGGAGGACACGAAAGCGAGGATGAACGCAATGGTGAACCATTCCGACGGTTTCAGGATTGCCGAGGAGGATTTGAAGTTAAGGGGGCCTGGTGAAATTTTAGGCGTCCGCCAATCCGGCATACCTGAATTAAGAATAGCCGATTATATAAGAAACGAGAAGCTCCTTGTAGTCGCCAGGGAGGACGCCCTGAATATATTGAAATCCGACCCTAATCTAAGCTCCGAAGCCAACCGCCAGCTAAGGGAGGGGATAATAAACTTCCTGCCCTCGGACTATCTTTATTCGGGGTGAAGCCGTTCCCCACAATTTCCGTTTGAAAAAAATAAATAAATATATTTCCATAAAGTTTAATCCGGAGGCCGCCGATACATTCATAAGAGAGATTCTCATTTTAAAAGGGAGGTCATTTTCGAATATCAGGCCTAATAGGATTATCGGAATATAAGGAATAGCCTTTAGGCTTTTTTAAGGAAAATATTCCCGCAAGGACGCGGGGATAAAATATATCAAGGAGGATACCTATGATCATTAATCACAACATCAGTTCGATCTTCGCTAATCGACAGTTGTGGATTAACAGCCGTGAATCTGACAAGAACATCGAAAAGCTCTCGTCAGGTTTAAGGATCAACAGGGCGGGTGATGACGCTTCCGGTCTCGCGGTTTCCGAAAAAATGCGGTCGCAAATACAGGGTTTGCGCAGAGCCGAGAGAAACGCAGAAGATGCCACATCGTTCATCCAGACCACCGAGGGTTACCTCGAAGAAACCCACACAATTCTGCAGAGGATCAGGGAACTTGCCGTCCAGGCGGCCAATGGAATCTATTCCACGGAAGACAGGATGCAGATTCAGGTTGAAGTCTCGCAGTTAGTTTCAGAAGTGGACAGAATAGCTTCGCATGCCCAGTACAACGGCCTCAATATGCTCACAGGAAGATTCGCTTATAATTCCGGCGGAAACAACCCTACCGCGAGCATATGGTTTCATATCGGACCCAATATGGACCAGAGGATAAGAAGCTATATCAACACAATGACAGCAACAGCTCTTGGATTAAAAGAACCGACATCCCAGGAAAATATCAGCATCAGCACGCCTGAAAAATCCAATATGGCTATCGGTGCGATCGATAACGCGCTGGAAAAAGTTTCCAAGCAGAGGGCGGATCTTGGCGCTTATCAGAACAGGCTTGAAAAATTATCCTCAGGACTCATGGTGGGTTACGAGAACCTTCAGTCCGCAGAATCCAGGATCAGGGACACCGATATGGCGGAACAGATGAGCGAATTCGTAAAGACCCAGATCCTGACACAGGCTGCCACTGCAATGGTAGCCCAGGCTAACCAAAAACCCCAACTAATGCTGACTCTTTTGAGGTAGGACTGTGAAGGCGCGAAAAGTTGGGATAGGCAGCTGAAAAATAATAGATTATCCCGGCCGATGCCGGGATAATCCTTTTTTTATTCATTCGGTTATAGGCATTGGTGGTAATTACTTCATACCCTCCTAGCGCTGCGCTGCGGCTTCGCGGTGCAGACAGCAGGGACCCCTCAGTCACAAGGATGTTTAAGAAACTCAAGGAGGGATAATATGATAGTAAACCACAATATAAGCTCAATTTTTGCCAACAGGCTTCTGGTGCTCAATGATGCAAACCTGAACAATAATATCGAGAAACTCTCGTCAGGCCTCAGGATAAACAAAGCGGGAGACGATGCTTCCGGACTGGCCGTATCCGAAAAGATGAGAAGCCAGATTTCGGGCCTCCATCAGGCGATGAGGAACACCGAGGATGCCACTTCATTCCTGCAGACAACGGAAGGATATCTCGATGAAACTACGACAATTCTTCAGAGAATGAGAGAACTAGCGGTACAGGCTGGAAACGGCATTTACAGCGATCTGGACAGGTCCCTCATCAATGTGGAAATGTCCCAGCTGATCAGCGAAGTCGATAGAATAGCTCATCATGCACAGTATAACGGCATGAATATTCTGACCGGCAGATTCGAGGAACCAACCGGAACAACGACCGGTTCAGCCGGCAACAACCAGACGGCAGGCCTTTGGTTCCATATCGGACCTGACATGGATCAGAGAGTGCAGGTGTTTGTCGGCAATATGGGCGCTCAGACATTAGGCTTAATTGCAGCTGACGGAACTAAGGTCGTCAGCGCGAGCAACATGGATACGGCGAACCGTTCGATCGGAGTCGTAGATAAGGCCCTCGAGCTTGTACTCAAACAAAGGGCCGACCTCGGTTCTTATGAGAACAGGTTCGAAAAACTTTATAAAGGACTTTATGTAGCATTCGAGAATACCAATGCTTCAGAGTCCAGAATAAGGGATACGGATATGGCTCAGGAAATGAGCGATTTCGTTAAGAACCAGATACTTACACAGGCTAACGTTTCCATGCTGTCCCAGGCAAATTTAAAGCCTCAGCTAGTGCTGAGGCTTCTTGGTTAGGGATAGGCAAATATCCTCTAACTATTAGCATAAACAAAAAGTAAAAAGACTGTTCGGGGTCCCTGCTAAATTTAAAAACTCTATCACAATTAATATCGGTTCAGATAAAATTATGTTTAGTAAAAATTTAATTATTTTTTATCATAATAAGCCGTCAATTCGTTAAGTCTCTCCAGGAGCGGGGGATGGGAATAATAAAAGAACACGTATAAGGGATGCGGATACAGGTTCGATAAATTGTCCCTTGACAATTTGACAAGAGAATCCTGGAGGTGTGAAGACCCCCCTGTTATATCTACGGAGAACCGGTCGGCTTCCATTTCCCTCCTTCTTGAAATATAAGAGACTATCGGTGAGAGAAAAAACGCCAGAATAGAACCTATAAAACCCGCAAGTATCGTCTTTACAAAAAACCCGCCGGCTGTTATATGAAAAAGGGCGGGCAAAATTTCCGTCCGGAAAAGCAAAAAACAGCCGAAAAAAAGAACCAATGAAACGGCTTCATAAAGCGCTATGGATTTTAAAATATGCTTCTTTTTCCAGTGGCCGGCTTCGTGCGCAAGTACGGCAAGTATTTCATCATCCGATAGCCTGGAGAGGAGCGTATCGAATATGACGATCCGCTTGACCTTTCCTATCCCTGTAAAATAAGCGTTGGAATGCGTACTTCTTTTAGACGCATCGATCTTCGTCACCTGGGAGGCTTCAATCCCGACTTTAGCAAAAAGGGCCCTGATCTTTTCTACAAGCTCAAGGTTATCAAGCGGCGTAAATTTATTAAAAAGAGGTTCGATTATAAAAGGGGATATATACATCAGCATTATGCTTAAAGTAAAGAAAAACAGCCACATTATTCCCCACCAGAACATAGGGCTTATCTGAACGACCCAGAGCAGCGCGATGATCGCGCCGCAAAGAAGCAGGGCGTCAATTATAAATGATTTTACATAATCGGCCGCCCAGAGCCTTAAATTCATCCTGTTGAACCCGTATTTGTTCTCAATAAAAAAAGTCTCATAAAGCGAGAAGGGTATATCAAGAAATTGAGAAACTACCGATAAGGCCATAAAATAAATAAGGCCTTTTAATATGAAATTAATATTCAGGCTTATAAGGGCCGAATTGTATATGTTTAATAATGGAGTAAAGATGAATATAAAGACAAGGATATCGGAAAATAGACTTCTGAATATGCCGAAACGGGACTTTAAAACCAGGTAAGACAGGCTTTTTTCCGCCGTCGATCTGTCTATTAAACCTGATAACTGAGCCGGCACCGAAGAGCCCATTTTTCTCAGGTATGACACATTGATAAGTTCAAGAAAGATGCTGAAGGCCCTTTTTATAATGAATAAAATAATAATTCCGGCGGTGAAAAAATCCATTGAACGGCTCCTTTCCTAATATAGCAGGCCTATTGACATACGGTCTCGGTTATTATATATTATTATATAATATTATATATTTAAAGAGAGGTTATTTTAACTTTTGGTTACAAAAAAATGAAAATAAAGCTTCATATCCCTTCAAGCATCGATCCTGTCCTGGCTTTCGGAGTCCACGATTCAAACCTGAGGCTGCTTGAAAGGGTCATGGATGTAAAGATCATCCCTCTCGAGGAAGAAATCTCCATTGAAGGGGATGAGGATAAGGCCACGAAAACTTCGAATGTATTAAATAATATATTCGTCTTAGCGAGGGGAGCCATCCCTATTTCACATAACGATATCAAGCTGATGATCGAGGATGGGGTAAAAAGCGATAACTACGGAGTTGAAAAATTCTCCGACGGCCTGACCGTATCAAAAAAGGGAATAAGAATAAAGCCCAGAACGCGCCACCAAAAGGAATACATGCGAAATATCCTTGACAATGATCTTACTTTTGCAATAGGCCCGGCAGGTACAGGTAAAACTTATCTTGCAGTTGGTATGGCCCTTCATCTTCTGCATATCGGAAGGGTTAAGAAGATCATCCTCACACGCCCCGTCGTTGAAGCGGGTGAAAACCTCGGATTTCTGCCCGGGACAATCGAAGAAAAGATAGATCCTTATTTAAGGCCGCTTTTTGACGCCCTTAAAGACATGCTTGGTCCCGATGAATTAAAATATTTGATGGAAAACCAGGTGATAGAGCTTGCGCCCCTTGCTTATATGCGCGGCCGGACGCTTTCAAACTCTTTTATAATCCTTGACGAAGCTCAGAACACCACGACTATGCAGATGAAGATGTGCCTTACAAGGCTGGGTGAAAATTCCAAAATGGCTGTGACAGGCGACGTCACTCAAATCGACCTTCCGTACGGCAGGGAATCCGGGCTGAAACAGACCCAGGAATTGTTTCAAAACCTCGATGGGATCAAGTTCATTTATTTCAACCAAACGGATGTATTAAGGCATGGCCTGGTCAAAAAGATACTCGAAATATACGAAAAGAGAGAAAATGAATCATGGAAAGAACTGTCGGTCAGGTGATGTTCAAAAAATTTTTAAAAATAATCGCAAATAACTACAAAACGGTCTTATTGTTCGCGGGTGTTTACCTTTTGAACTCGGTTTTTATTTTTTTATCGCATATCGCTCCCGATAGTTCCCTTTACAGCGTCGGACAAAGTTCTAAAGAAACTCTCCGTTCGGAATATACCTTTGTTTATGATGATAAATTTGAATCGGAGAACATGGAAAAGACTATTGAATCGAACCAGCCCTTGTATTACTCTTTCCTGGAAAATCATAAGGTTTCATTCAATTCCAAACTTTCCGAGTTTATTCTTGTCATGAACAAGAGCGCGGATAAAGATTTTACCAAATACATCAAATCCGGCAGGTACAATTTCTCGGCCCAGTCCCTCGGCTGGCTTGCTTCAAACCGGGGCCTTTTAAGCCTCTATACGAACAGGCTGATTTATATCTATGAGGCCCTGACCACTAAATATTACCTTGTCAATAAAAACGAGGGAGAAGGATCGACAGCCGGCATAGAGTTGATCACAAAACTTGGCAATAAAAAGATCCCCTATGATAAACTCCTTCTTTGCCCCATTGAAAAAGATTTTCTTACGGGTTTCATTGGGGGAATCTATACCGGAATGAGTATGGATTTCAAATCCATTATGGCTGAAATCCTTATTAACCTCGTCGAACCGAACTCTCTTTTAAACCCAGAAGCCAGGGAACAGGTTATTAAAAAGGAACTATTCACAGCAAGGAAACAGAAGATCATAAATAAGGGTGATTTTCTTATCAAAAAGGGCGATATCATCACTCAGGATCAATTAGCCAGGATTATAGCCTACTCGGATTATAAAAAGAACGATCTTAATATGAAATTTTGGGCGCATAATTTAATTTACTTTCTTCTTATAACCTTCCTTTCTTACAGGCTGATAAGGTATGAAAAGGAAACCTATAAAAAGAAATACAACATTTATATCACCCTGATCGGTTTTATGGCGGTAAATTTTATTTATTATTCGGCTTATTTATACACCGATATACCCGATGTTCCAAATTTTCTGCTGATGCCTTTCGCAATAATATCCATATCTCTCCCTCTCCTGCTCAGGAACGACCGGGTTGCTATCATTCTTTTAATCTCTTATTCTTTGTTCTTATTCTTTTACCCTGTATTCGATATTATTACATTTTTCAACCTTATTATCATTTCCCTGTCGACAATCTATACTTCTCAACTGTTAAAGAACAGGAACGATTTCTTTATAGCCGGTATTTTCATAGGACTTATTGAGCTCTTGTTTTCTTATATTTATACCCTTTATTACAGGAATTTTACAGACCTCCGGGAATGGGGGATGATCGTACTCTTCTCTTTCGGGAACGGGTTCGTATCATCGATCCTCTCCCTGGGCTTGATGCCCCTGCTTGAAAACATTTTCAATATCCCTACCCGTTTCAGGCTCCTTGAGCTTACAAATCCAACTCTTTCTCCTCTTCTCAACAAGTTGAGGACTGAAGCCCCCGGGACTTACAACCATTCCCTGCTTTTAGGGGATATGTGCGAGGGCGCTGCCGAAAAGATCAATATAGACTCGCTCCTGGCAAAAGGCTGCGCTTATTACCATGATATCGGGAAAGCCGAGATTTCCGAGTATTTTATCGAGAACCAGGACGGTAAAAACAAGCATGATGAGTTAAAGACCAGTATTTCAGTATCAGTGATAAAATCCCATACAAAACTCGGCGTGGAACTCGCCCGCAAGTACCGCCTCCCCGAAGAGATCATCAGCGGCATCAGGGAGCACCATGGCACTACGGCGATTTCCTATTTTTATCACCAGGCCCTCGGCCTTTTGGGCGACGAGAACGTGAATATCAGCGATTATGAATATCCGGGTCCCAAGCCTCAATCAAAAGAAACGGCTATACTTATGCTGGCGGACGGAATTGAAACGACGGTCAGGGCTTACGCTCAGAATAACGAGCATTTCACGACAAAGATCATCGAAGATATTATTGAAGACGTAATACAAAAAAGAGTAGCCCAGGGGCAGCTGGATGAATGCAGCATAACCCTTCGCGAATTAAAAATCGTGGCTAATGAATTCTTCAGGCTCCTCGCCGGATACCATCATAAAAGAATTGAATACAAGAAGTGATCTATCTACAAACCATAAAAAAACGGTCCCGTTCCTCATAGGAACGGGACCGCGTTTAGTTCGATGCTGTGCTATTTTTTTGCGCTATAGCAAGCCCAACAATAAACAGGCCTTTCACCGCTCGGCTTAAAAGGAACCTGTGTGGGCTCCCCGCAAGATGAACAAGTGGTCTCGTACATCTGACGGTCTCTCCGACCGGATGCTCTGATGGCCTCTTTCTTCGCTTTTCTGCAGTCCGGGCATCTGGCAGGCTCGTTCTTGAAGCCTTTCTGTGCGTAAAAATCCTGCTCCGCTGCGGAGAAAGTGAAAGAATTGCCGCAATCGCGGCACGTTAGGGTTTTGTCCTGAAACATGAGGTTAACCTCCCTCTGAATTTGCCCATAGCAGGGACTGCCTTACTCCGTTCTAAGTCCATTGGCAAATCAAAGGGTTGAATCGGGTAGACTTTCCTTTAGATATGGGTCTCAATATACTATACGGCATATTTTGAAAAAAGTCAAATGTTTCTTGAAATATTTTAATGGCACTTCTAATAACCGCCCTTAATACATTATTCTTCCTGCATGAAGTTTTCAAGCTTCAGGAGGATCGAATTCAGTATATCGTCTTTTATATACCTGCATGTTTCCTCATAATATTCTTCCTTGCGCATGGACTTTTCAATGATATTTATAGTATTCAGTTCTATTTCGCTGAACTTCAAGCCCAGTTCCTCCATTCCTGCGGCTACTTTATCTTGTAGCTGTTTTCCCTTTTTCAGAAGATAAATGTCCCTGAGGAGCTGGATTACGTTCTCACAGACAAAATCCGGCTTTTCCTTTTTCAGTAACATTCGGGTAAAGTCAATCGTATAATTGATTGAATGTAAAAGGCTTTTAGCGGCGCTTTCAGGTATTTTTCCTTTCATGACACATCCCCGCTTCGATTTAAAAGATACTTCTCGACTTCTTCCCTGTCGCTGAAATGGCTTTTTGTCTTTCCGATGATCTGGTAATCTTCATGCCCCTTGCCGGCGATGACGACAATGTCACCCTTTCTTGCCCTGGCCATGGCAAGTTTAATGGCATTAGCCCTGTCCGCTTCCACGGTATAACTTCCGTTCCCGGACTCTTTCAAGCCTGTTTCGATTTCGCTTATAATAGCCATGGGATCTTCAGTCCTCGGATTATCGGAAGTGACAAAATTAATATCTGAAAGTTTCCCGGCTATATTTCCCATCATCGGCCTCTTAGTTTTATCCCTGTCCCCCCCTGCCCCGAAAACCGTTATAATCCTTCCGCCGGATCCTAATGTCTGCCTGAGCGCGGTTAATATCTTTTCCAGCGCGTCAGGTTTATGGGCATAATCGATAACAACCGAAAAGCCTTCCGGAGAAGGAAGGCATTCCATCCTCCCTTTTACTTTTATATTATAGATCAGTTCAGAAAATTTTGCCAGGGGAAAACCAAGTACGATTAAAATAATACTCGCCATGGTGAAATTATAAAGGTTTGGCATCCCGATCATCGATATACTGACCGGGATGCCATCGATCTCGAACCTGGAACCTGAGGGCGTCATTTTATCGATTCTGATCCGGTAATCGCTTTCTTTTCCTGAAAGCGAAAATTTTTTCACGATAATATTACCGAAACTGCCGAGATAAGCGGTAATTCTGTCGTATACGTTTATATCAGAATTTATTACCGCCGTAAGTTTCTCTTTCTTCGACCTGCCGAGCAGGTCGAAAATCTTCAGCTTTGCTTCCAGATAATTCTCCATTGTTCCATGAAAATCCAGGTGGTCCTGGGAAAGATTTGTGAAAGCGACGACATCGAAGTTTAATCCGGCCGCCCGCCCGAGAGAAAGGGCATGGCTGGAAACCTCCATCACACAGTAACGGAGCCCCTCATCCACCATTTTCGAAAACAAAAAATTTAAAAAAAGCACATCCGGCGTCGTGTTCTGTGCCGGGATTATTTCGCCGCCTACATGATATTCTATGGTTCCTATAAGACCGCATTTATACCCGAGGCCCTGGATTATGGATTTTACCGCAAAAGCGGTAGTTGTTTTCCCGCTGGTGCCTGTAATACCGATCAGGCAAAGCTTTGAGGTCGGATCGCCGTAAAAATTCGACGCCGAAATGGAGAGGGCTTCCGGTAAAACTCGCGCACCCATAAAATAAGCTTCCGGATATTTTAAAGTCAATTCGTTCAATTTGCCTTCCGAAACGATAAAGTGCCTGCAGCCGTTCCTGTAAGCGGAATCTATAAACGTATGAGCATCCTCGATATAGCCGGACGCGGCTATGAAAAGCGAAGAGGCGCCGGTCTTTCTCGAATCGTTTTCCAGGTTTTCAGCTTGAAAATCCGGATCATGACCCCGGGGTAAAACGAGGTCAATACCCCTGATTATATCTTTTAAAAGCATTTTGAACCTTCAGGAATAAAGATCATGCTTCCTCAAAACTGCAGTGAAGGGGGAATTCTTTGGCCTTTGCCATGGTATGAACCTGAGCTATCTTAGTCAGCGCTATATCGTAAGTATAAATCCCGGCAACACCGAACCCTTCATTATGCACCTGGAGCATTATCCTCGTCGCTTCGGCGGCCGCCTTGTGAAAAACAGCAATTATAACCGAAACTACGAAATCCATCGTAGTATAATTGTCATTATGAATTATTACCTTATACAGTTTCGGTTCGATTATTCCCGGCCTGGGACGGAGCTGTAGTTCACCCCTTTCAAATGTTTTTATCTGCATGTCCTGAGACATCGGCTAACGCCCTCTATCAAATATTATATATAATATTATAATATAAAATTATATTAAAATGAAGAACATTACTCCCTTGTTTTAGTTATAATAAATTTTAAAATAATCGTCAATGGTCAGCCGTCTATAAAAACCGATTTTTTTATGGAACTCCCCAATATATAAACATCGGGGGTATCCAGTTCCCGGGCCTTAAATTTTTTCATCAGGTCCAATTCCATCTTCGAAATATCGCGCCTGTACTTGAGGATCGCCAGGTAATCTTTTTTGAAATCATCGGGGAGCCTTCGTATATCAACCCTGAAATTCTTCAGGGCCTTGCTTTTTTGCCCCATGCCCTCCCTCGACCTTACTAATTCAAGTACATCGGCCCGCGACCGTTTGAACAGGGCGGCAAACTCTTTTCTATTTTTAACGGAACCCAGTTCCAAGAGGTAGGCTTCCTCAAAATCCCGCACCCGGGACAACTGTACCCTTAGCAGGGTCTTATCCTCCTCGTTAAGCCTGGAGCAGGAAACTAAAAATACAGTCATGAACAGTAAAATTATCAAACGTCCCAAATCAAACCCTCCTTTCTTGTATTTTCCTCTTTGGAATATTTAGAAACTGCGATATGGCGGCTTTCCGGTCCCCCGCTTTCATAACGGCCCCTCCTACAAGCACTCCGTCCAATCCGGCTTCAGCAAGATTTACAGCGTCCGTACGGTTTTTGCAGCTTGATAATGAGAGCCTGACGGTCCCGGCCGGGATAAGACGGGATAAAATGACGGCATTCAGGGGATTTTCTTCAAGCGTATCCAGATTTCTATTGTTGATGCCTATGATCCCGGCTTTTAAATCGAGAGCCCTCCTTACGTTCTCCTGAAAGTGGGCTTCGACAAGAGCGTCGAGGCCCTTAGAGAGTGCGTATCCGTAAAGATCGGCCAGCTTATCATCATCCAGGATTTCCGTTATCAGGAGAACAGCCGACGCTCCGTTTAATAGGGCCATATCGATCTGGACCCTGTCAACGATGAAATCTTTACAGAGAAGAGGCGATTTTACAGATCCGGAAATTTTTTTCAGGATATCGAAATTTCCATCGAAAAATTTTCTATCGGTCAGTACTGATATTGCGTTTACGCCGGCTTCATCGAAAATACCTGCGATTTCCACGGGGTCCTCCCCGCCCGCCGCCAAGGCCCCCTGCGAAGGGGACTTCATCTTTACCTCCGCGATGACCGCCAGGTTTGAAGAATTTTTAAGAGAATCGAGAAAAGAGGGCCCTTTATATTTCCCGCCATCCTTACTTCCCCTGAATGACGCTTTCAGATCTTCGATTTCATTCATTTTATTGCTTAGAATCTCCTCCAGTTTAGACATTCGAATTCCCCTGCCTGTCGTTCGAATAATAGATCAGGTCCTGCAAGGCTTTATACCCTTTTCCGCTGTCGATTGACTCTTCCGCCAGCCTGAAAGACTTCTCAAGCGACTCCCCCCTTGTAATATAGATAGCAAGGCCGGCGTTAAGAATAACGGCTTTCCTCGGGTCGCCCTTTTCATCGCCCCTGAGCACGTTAAGGATGATCTCCGCGCTTTTCTCAGGGCTGTCGACTTTAATGTTGTGCAATTTCCCGCCGAGGTTATAATCATGCGCCTCAAGGACGCTCTCACTGATCTTTCCATCTTTTATCTCCCTGATAAAAGTCCTGCCTTCTATACTGGCTTCGTCGATGCCGTTTTCTCCATGAAGGACTATGGAATGTTTATGTCCCATGCCGGCAAAAACAGGGGGTATAAGTTCTAGCAGCTGCTTTGAATATACGCCCATTACATGATGCTTCACCCCGGCGGGATTTACGATCGGGCCAAGTATATTGAACAGAGTCCTGACCCCGATCTCCCTCCTCACGGGTATGACGTATTTCATGGCAGGATGGTAGAGCGGCGCAAAGAGGAACGCTATCCCCGCATTTTCCAGGCACTTCTTAGCCTCGAGACTTGAAAGCTGGATATTCACTCCAAGCTTTTCCAGGACATCCGCGGCGCCGCTTTTGCTGGTGACCGAGCGGTTGCCATGCTTTGCGACATAAACCCCGGCTCCGGCGACTACAAAGGAACTGGCGGTGGAAATATTAAATGTCCCGGACTGGTCGCCCCCGCTCCCGCAGGTATCGACTACAGGCGTTTTATCCGTATCGACCTTTACGCAAACCCCGAACATCGACTCGGCGCTCCCCGAGATCTCCTCGGAAGTCTCGCCTTTCATCATCAGCCCCATCAGGTAAGCCCCGACCTGAGAGTGAGTTGCATGCCCTTTCATTATATAATCCATCATCTCTTTAGCCTCTTCCCTGGAGAGGCCCTCCCGCTCCCCGGCTTTTCTTATCATTGACTTTACGCGGGAGGTTATCCTGTCGCTTTGCCTGATTTCAGTTTTTTTAGAAACCAGGTTCACAAAATTTTTGATAATAATCTTTCCTTCTTCCGTAAGAATGGATTCGGGATGAAACTGGATGCCGTATATGTCTTTTCCCTTTACTTTTATGCCCATTATCTCGCCGTCATCGCTCTCGGCCGTAACTTCAAGCTGTGCGGGAAGATTTTCCTTTTTCGCCACAAGAGAATGGTAGCGGATCCCGGAAATCGGCACGCTGACTCCCTCGAAGATGTCCTTGCCGTTGTGATGGATCAGGGACGGCTTTCCATGAAGAATATTCTTCGCCCCTACGACTTCGCCTCCGTAGGCATAGGCTATCCCCTGGTGGCCGAGACAGACACCCAGGAGCGGAATATCGTTCGCGTTTTTAATAAGTTCCATCGAAACGCGGGAATCCTCAGGCCTTCCCGGGCCGGGCGATATGATGATCCCGTCCGGACCGAGAGCGAGCGCTTCGTCGAGGGTGATCTTGTCATTCCTGAAGACCCTGATATCGCTGTAATATTCGCCTACATACTGCACTATGTTGTAGATAAAAGAATCGTAATTGTCGATTACAAGTATCATATTTTCCTCCTCTTTATAACAAGCATCCGGTTCCCATGTTTCTGGAATTCGTAGTTGACAGGCTCTATGGACACGATTTTACCTTCGCTTCTGCAAATATCGATGACCCCGTCAAGGTAGGGCGATTTCATGCCGCTATAGTCCAGAAGCGGGAATATGCGGATCTCGTCGGCCACCCTGCACATCTCGCGGACCGCGGCAATATGAAAATCCAGTGTAAGATTATAAGTATACAGGAATAATAAATGGGAACAAAGGGCAAGGTCGAATTCCTGTTCTGAAAAAGGAAGTTCGGGCAGTTCCGCTTCAACGTATCTTCGTTCGCTTTTACCCTTTTCATAATCCTCAAGGAAAGCTCTCATTGCCTTCATCCTCAATTCTCCGAGTTCCCTGATAGAGGGTATATCCCTCCAGATGAATCTTCCCCTGTTCCTGTATGTCTGGGATATTACATCCTCGAATGTTTCGGCTATCCGGGCTTCGATCTCCACCGACGAAAACCCGTAAAGAGGGTCCGCCGAGATAATCTTCAAACCGTTCCGCGCCATTACGGAATTGAAGCTCGCCGGCCCGTCTCCGCACCCCAGGATCCTGCCGCGAAGTTCGTTTTCGGTAAGCCTGAACATCCGCACATATTCCTCGTACGACCTTCCCCATGGAACAACATTCTTATAATGTATCGCCATTGCCGCCTCCGGAAATTTTAATTACAAGAGCGCCTTCATGAGCGCCCTGGCTTTATTTATCGTTTCCTCGTATTCCTTTTCCGGCACTGAATCGTATACAATGCCGGCTCCCGCCTGGAGATAGACCGTTTTATCCTTGCAGATCATTGTCCTTATCGCTATACAGGTGTCAAGGTTTCCCCTGAAATCGATATAACCGATGGCCCCTGCATAAACTCCCCTTCTCTCGGGTTCGAGTTCCTCTATGATCTCCATCGCCCTCACCTTGGGCGCACCCGAAACCGTTCCGGCAGGAAACGTCGCCGAGACGATATCAAGGACATGAGTATTATCCGAAGGTTTCCCCGTAACGTCGGAAACTATATGCATCACATGGGAATACCTCTCGATGTGAAACATATTGGATACTTTGACGGAGCCGTATTCGGAGATCCTTCCTACATCGTTACGGGCAAGGTCGAGAAGCATCGTATGCTCGGCAAGTTCCTTTTTATCCGCCAAAAGCTCCTTTTCTATCTCGTTGTCCTCCATTATATCCTTTCCCCTGGGCCTTGTCCCCGCGATAGGCCGCTCCAGGACCTCGTCCTTTTCTTTTGTCTTTACCCTCTTGACCATCACTTCAGGCGAGGAGCCTACGATCTGGAAATCATCAAGGTCGATATAAAACATGTAGGGAGAGGGATTGATCATCCTGAGTTTTCTATAAATATCGAACGGGGGGGCCTCGGTTTTCATACTGAGTCTCTGTGAAAGCACCACCTGGAAAATATCGCCCGCAACTATATATTCCTTGGCCTTTTCCACCGCTTTTAAGAAATTCTCTTTTTTAAAATTGCTCGAAAGGTTTATCCTTCCCGACCCTGAGAGCGCGATACGCTCCGGGGGTTTTGCATTATTCAGCAGGTCTTCATACTCGGCAATAATTTGCAAAGCATTCTCAGTACCCTCGTCGGAAAAGACCGGCGCCATCAGCACCATTTTCTGATTGATATGGTCGAAGGCGATAAGGATCTTCGGGAAGAACATGCAGATATCCGGAAGATCGAGCCTGTCCGGGTTAGTATCGGGTATCTTTTCATAATACCTTATAGAATCATATCCGAAATAACCTACAAGGCCGGTGTTAAACGGCGGCAGGTCTTCATGACTGTCCGCCTCGAAACTGTCGATGATATTTTTCAGTTCAAGGGCAGGGTTTTCGCTTTCGAACTCTTCTACATTTCCGCGATTGACAATTTTAACCCTGTTTTTTTTCGCGGTAAACTCGAGTTCGGGCTCGAACCCGATAAAAGAATAGCGGCCTATCTTTTCACCCATTTCGACGCTCTCGAAAAGAAAACCCTTCGTTCCCGGCTTCTTCAGCGCCAGAAAGGCTGAAACAGGTGTCTCGATATCAGCCGATATCTCCTTGTAAACCGGATGAATTTTAAACTTATCAGGCATTCGATCCTCCTATAATAATAAATGAGCCCATAAGGGCCAAAAGAGCGCCTAAGGGCCCTGCCGGGCACGCATAAAAAAACCCGCAGGTGTCATACCTGCGGGTTTTTATTATAATTTTATAATGCGGCCATTACGCCGCTAAACGCCCCGTCAATACTTATCACCTGAAAATGACAATTTAACGCGCCACCACCAGTTATTCGCAAAAAAGAAGGGGAGTTTCATGGGTGAATCTCCAAAATTATTTCGCATAAGGTTAACTTGAATATTTTTTTTTGTCAAATGAAAAGGAAATATTTTTGGAAATAAAACCGAGTCTGACCGAGGCCGCAAAAATGGTCAGTGAAATTTTGATAAATCTATCGGATCGGATTAGAATAATTGCAAAATCGATATCTATGGGGGAAAAACATTGAAAAAAGCTGTTATCTGCAAATCGACATCCGGTTTTACAAGAAAATATGCGGAATGGATCGCTGAAGAATTAAAAGCCGATCTATTTGAAAGTAATAGAATTAAAATAGGGCGTTTATCCGCATATGATTTTATCATTTTCGGCGGCAGCCTGCATGCCGCAGGAATAAGCGGCGTAAAACTGATTAAAAATAATATAAATAAATTGGCGGGAAAAAACATTATCGTTTTTGCAACGGGAGCTTCCCCGGTAAAAGAAGGTTTGGAAAGCGAGATCATAAACAATAATTTTACAGTTGACATGCAAAAGAAATTACGTTTTTTTTACTTCAGGGGAGGATTTGATTTTAAAAGACTGGATTTCTTTAACAAGGTCCTTATGACCCTTTTTAAATGGAAGCTTTTAATAAAAAAAAGCCCGACACAGGATGAAAAAGGGATGCTGGCCGCTTATTCAAAACCGATGGACTTTACGAAGAAAGAGCATATATATAGGCTGATCGAATACATAAATTCTTTATCAAATCCATAAATTTGAATTTACTTTTGCAGAAGCTATTTGCAGTTTATCGGCAGGCTTTTCATTCAATGGCGGCGGTCAGCTTTTGTCCTCTTCCATCGAGCTTGAAATTTTTTTAAAAATATACTGGGAGATCGTTTCCCTTATTTCTTTTGTCATGCCCTCGAACAGGAACGCGCAGAATTTTTTCTGGTAAGCGACCACTATCCCGTCTATAAATACGTCCTTGCCTTCCAGGATGAACTGCATATTTTTTATCTCGGAGCCGATGGCAATAGAATCGGGAGGAAACGTCCCGGCCAATTCGACCGCGATGCCCCCGAAGCTGATATCTTTAATCTGCCCGATAATGAGCTGCGAATTCACGGGAGACCTGAATTTAATGCCGATCCTGTCGTTGGGGTCGATCTTGATCCTTACATGCTTGCGTTCCGGGGGAACTCCGCGGACCTTTTGATAAACATCCATGATATATTTGTAGATGGTATTTTCCTCGGCATTGCTTTTGATAAACCCTATTACCCCGCACTGGATCGCGTTTGCAATTTCCTGCTTATCAATAGCGCCTATGAGAAGAATTACGGCAGTATTCTTAACATTTTCGGAGGTATGATTTTTTATCTGTTTTACAAGTTCGAAAACACCCTCAAAATCCTCCTGGATAGCGTCCAAAACCAAAATTTCAGGCTGAAGCTGTTGAATTTTATTGATAACATTATCGGAATGCTCTGTGTGAAAAAGGGTTATTCCCGCAGGGATCAGAGAATTGACAAATATATTCCTTGCATAATTGGATTGAGTACAAATTAAAACATACATTGCGTTTCTCCAACAATATCTTACAATCAATCGAGGATTTTAGTCAATATAAAACCTGCTATGCGAGTCAATTTTGAGATCGACCCAGCCTGGGCAGATATTAAAGCGGAAATACTATTCCAGAATGAGAGACTGCTCCGGACATTAACAAAACTGGAAAAAGCCGGCAGCATAGATATGGAAAGGATATTCATATTGACCCTTTTATGATTTCTCTCTAGAATCAAGAATAGATTTTTCAGTCTTTTGTGTAACTACCCAATTGATCTACTTTTTTCTCAAATAATAAAACAGGAGACTATAAAATGCGAATTCTGATCGCCATTTTATTCGCCCTGTCGTTCGCTTCCTGCAGCGATAAGGAAATTGTGAACATGTTCTCTTTTATACCGGATAAAAACATACCCATAGCGGAAAAGGACCTGCCGGGATATATCCATCTCGTAAAATTCAAAACAATCGATGATCTCATGATCCAGGGACTGTATTATTTGCATGATAAAGCCGGTTTCCGTCCGAAATTGATCATTTATTTCCATGGCAATTCTGAAAATATGTATCATAAAATTAAGGAAGGGGACCGTTTATTTCAAATGGGATACGACGTTCTTATAGTAAGTTACAGGGGCTATGCCGGAAGCCGGGGAACACCCTCGGAAAAAGGCATATACACCGATGGAAAATCGGCATTGCAGTACGCGGAAATGACATTGAAGTACAGGATCGATAATATCGTTATTTTCGGCTTTTCGATAGGCACGACAGTGGCCGTGGATGTTTCTCAGGGTCAGAATATATCGAAATTGATCCTGGTGGCTCCGTTATCCACGGGGATCGAATTCGCCAGGGCAAGGGGCCTGGGCCTTTTTGTCCCCCTGATGGGCTCGCCATACGAGTCCCTCGATAAAATCGACAATGTTAAATGCCCGCTTTTAATAATACATGGCACTAAAGACGATGTGATACCTTATAATCTGGGTAAGAGGCTCTATGAAAAATTCAACGGTAAAAAAACGATGGTGGCTATTACTAACGGGAGGCATGACAACCTGGCGATTAATTACCCTGATATTTACTGGCCCTCGATAAAGAGGTTCCTGACGGAATAAGTGCTTGATCCATCAGATCCGGTTGTAAAAAAAGGAACCTATTGACAAATACCTGATTATATATTATACTACTGAACATTCAGTACTAATATGGATAACAAATGGAAAAAAACCACAATGTCCCTGATGCCAAAAACAGGATACTTCAAGCCGCGTTAAAAATATTTGCGGAAAAAAGCTTCGACGGCGCCAGGATTGACGAAATTTCGGAGGAAGCGGGAGTCCCGAAATCTCTTATTTATTATCACTTTAAACATAAAGAAGACATACTGGATACCCTTCTTAAAAATTTTATAGACGATTCCAGGGAATTTATAAAAAACGCCGAGCAGGGAACTAAAGATTCCATCGGCAGGGAAATAATGCGGCATCCGGACATTTATAAAAATTTTGTAATAAAAAACATCGATTTAATACGCATCATCCTTCTGGATTCGCTGAAAAAAAATTCAACGAAACCATTTATCTTTCAATTTGTTGAAATGATGATCAATGCAGAAGAAGAATTTATCAATTCCCGGAATCCCTCTCAAAAAGGAGAATATAATAAAGATGAAAGGCTTATAGCCGAATTTTTTACCGATATCATCCCCATTTTCACATTCCTGTGCTTTTATGATTCCTGGTCAAGTTACTTTAAAATTAATGGGGAAGATCTTGAAAAACTTTTTGCCGGCGTTATTGATGAAACCCATGGCTCTTACCATAAAAGTCATAATGGAATTTAACAATAATAAATAATTTTTCAAAAATTAGATAAGGAGCTTTATAATGAAGATCCTGGCGGTTGTAGCAAGCGGAAGAAAAGGAGGGACTGTCGACAGCATATGCGACAGCATAATTAAAGGTGCTTCGGACTCAAAACATGAAGTAAAAAAAATAAATCTATTCGATTATGAAATAAACCCCTGCACGGGCTGCTGCTCCTGCACAAAAACACGTAAATGCGTAATTGACGATGATTTCGGGGAATTATTCGAAATGGAGAAAGACTCCGATTGCCTGATCTACGGCTTTCCGATCTATTGGCACAGCATACCCGGAATCCTGAAAATTTTTATTGAAAGGCATATGCTTGCAAAGATGCCATTTTATGACAACAAGCTGAAAAGGACATTCCGGCAAAAAGCCGTTTCCGCCATGGAATGGTTTAATCAGTTTAAAGAAATCCACCCTTTTGTCAATAAGGGGTTTATTACGGTATTAGCCTGCAACGATCCTTTCGGAGGTAAGGATGTAACAGGAGTTAAATATATTTTAAAAAACTTTTTTAAGGATATGGGGCTTATGGATTTTAAAACGGTCCTGTGTACCGATAATTTATTCAAATTCAGGGAAAATCATTTTGATAAAATCATCTCCAAAAGTTATAATATCGGTAGAAATATCAAATAATACGCTTACCCATTTATTACAAGCCTTTGGAAGTATCTTTGATATCATCTTATAATTATGAACCGTAAAGTAAACCCAGAGAAGGCGAACGAAAAATGAAGAAAGTCTTATTACTCTTAGCCAAAGGCTTTGAAATTTACGAAGCAAGCGTTTTTATCGATGTTATAGGCTGGAATTTAATCGATGGAGACGGCAGTACTGAATTATTCACCTGCGGAATAAATAAGGAATTGAAAAGCGCCATGAACTTCCTGGTTAAAACGGATTATTCAATCGATGAAATTAATGCCGATGACTTCGATGCGTTGGCCATCCCCGGCGGGTTCGAAGTATCCGGCTTTTACGAAGACGCTTATAATGAACAGTTTTTAAATGTAATCCGCCGATTCGATAAATCCGATAAGAAAATAGCGTCTGTTTGCACGGGAGCTTTGCCGGTCGGGAAAAGCGGCGTGCTGCGAGGCAGAAATGCAACCACCTACAATTTCAAGAATGGAATAAGGCGGAAAGAATTGGCATCTTACGGCGCCAATATAATAGATCAGCCAATTGTGATCGACAAAAATATCATTACGTCCTGGAACCCGTCGACTGCGATGGGAGTCGCTTTTAAATTACTCGAGTTATTGACATCAGCGGAACAATGTAATTATATTAAAAAAATAATGGGGTTTTAAATATGGAAAATAAAGTGATCCTGGTAGCAGGCTGTTCATCCTGCATCGGTATGGATATCGCCGATCGTATATTACGCCATGTTTACAAAATAAAATTTGAAGGGTAAGTCAAATGGCCGCCCAGGAAACTATATAAATAAGATCATCCGCCTTGGTCCCGGGCCGTTCAATCACCCACTTTCCTTTTAAATCCAATTCCCTCGATACAAATTCAAAATGGCACATTGCTATACCGATATCGATATTTTGAAGTTTTATATCTTTAAACCTGTTATTGTAATTATAGTCTTCGTCAAGATAAAAATGGAATGATTTCCCCCCGTTTTCTTTTATCACCCTCCATGGCTGCTTGTTGGAGGCAGATGGAGCAAGCCTGACTGCCTCAAAAGAAGCCTCGTAAGGGTTACCTTTAATATCCATGAAGAATAACTTATTAAAGTCTTTGCGGTTGTCGGCGCCGACCCTCTTACGTACATATTCATCTTCCCGCGACCTTTTTTCCGCGGCATAACCCAGGGGGGTAACAGCCGGGATAACTTCGCCCTTTTTAATGCCGATCTTTTGGCCGAAAACGCTTCTATCAAGAGATCCTCCGAGCCAGCAGGTTCCGATGCCCATTTCTGCCGCTTTCAATATCGCGGCTTCCATGCAATATCCGAAATCCTCCATCGCTTTTTCACTCAAAAATACGGCACCTGCAAGGTAAAGTTTGGCGCCTTTTATCATCCCGTAAGTGCCCAGTCTTTTTATTTCCTCCAGGTCGTAATCCGAAGCTTCAACCAGCTGGAAACGAACATTATTCCCGAAAGGGCCCGTATGGTGTTTTTCAAGATAGTCCATAAGCTCTTTTTTCTTGATTTCTTCAAGATTTTTGCCGGAATATGACCTGACGGATATTCTCTTTTTAATGATATCGATCATCGATTCCATAAATCCTCCTATTTTAATTGTAGCATATACGTTTGTTTTTTTCACAAATATTGTTTATGATATTAATCAGGGGCATGAATATAAACAATCGTAATTTTAATACAATCAGTCCATCGGCTAAATCGCTGCTATTGATGAAAGGGTATACGAATATTCCTTTTGCCAGACAGGCTGCGGAATTGATGCATCCCGGAAAGTTCAATCCGGATTTTAGCGGCAAGGATATAAACTTCTGGGCAAGGGTAGTGCATTTTGAAAAAAGGTACTGGAGTATCGACCAATTATTGTCGGATTTGCCGGTAAAAAATATCCTGGAATTATCTTCGGGATTCTCCTTTCGCGGCCTGGAAATTGCAAAAGAGGAAGGATTTTATTACATAGATACCGATCTGCCGGATGTGATCGCGGCAAAAAAAGATTTTATAGAAGCTTTGAAAATTGACGGCTTTAAAATGAAAGGGATACTGGAATTGCTGCCGCTGAACGCCCTGGACGATAAACAATTTCATAGAGTAGCAGGCCGTTTTCCGGATGGGAAAATTGTAATTGTGAACGAAGGATTGTTGATGTATTTTGATAAAAATGAGAAAGAAAAACTTTGCGGCATTATTTATAATTTATTAAAGGAGAGGGGCGGTTATTGGATAACGTCGGATATATATATCAAGAATAAACAGGAGAAGTCCGGCCTTAAAATCGAGGATAAAACCAGGGAGTTTTACGAACAGCATAATATTGAAGAAAAAAAATTTGAAAGCTTCGAAGAGGCTCGAGCGTTTTTTAACATGATGGGCTTTAAAATCGATAAAGAAGCGAATGTCAGGCGAACAAAATTGAGTTCGATGAAACATTTCCTGAATAACGCATCGGCAGAGCAGTTACTTAAGATACGCAGTTCAGTGAAAATACAGGCAACCTGGCGTTTGCGGATTTAATCAGAACCCGGGGCCGTTCTTCTTTTCCATTTTATTTTTATATAATTCTCCATCGGCGAGGGTCAGCAACTCGCTGAATGAGAGCGGAACCTGATGATTAAATTCGGCTGTGCCGATGCTGATCTCGATTTTATAGGGCCTTCCGCTTTCCCGATTGAATTTTTCCAGATTTTTATAAAGCTTGGTTTTGATAATATCCTCGTTTACAATAGAGCTATCGATTACTATCATTGTAAATTCATCACCGCCCATGCGGGCGATTATATCCGATTTTCTAAAAGAATCATGAAGGATTTGTGAAATTGATATTATCGCATTGTCCCCTTCCTTGTGCCCGTAATTATCGTTTATTGATTTTAAATTATCCATATCCGCGAAAAATAAAATAAAGTTATTTTTATTCCTTATAGATAATCTGATCTGCTGTTCCCCGAGCTGCTTGAATCCCCTTCTATTGTACAAGCCGGTTAATTCATCAGTGAGAGAGAGATTATACAGGTTGTTGTTGATATGTTTAAGTTCTTCAAGGGTATCGCTTAATTTTTTCTCGGCGTTTTTCTGGTCTTTGAATATCAGAGCGCCTTTTATGGAACTCGAAATCTGGCCGCTCAATGTGGAATAGACCAGACCTTTTGTCGTATCGGTATCGAAGATTATAAACCCGAATATTTCATCGCAGAAAAAGAGCGGCTCTATTACGAACCCGTATCTTTTTTCTTTTACGCGAAGTATTTCCGGCAATAATTCTGTGGAAAGGAACAACCTGTCGCTGTCGTCGATCTTTTCCATTTTATTGTTATAGGCAAAAATCAATCTGGCCCATTCAGGCTCTCTGTCATAGTCCGGAAAATAATTCTGCTGCCTGTCGAAGAAGGATATATAGCATGATTTTATTCCGAGGGCCGGAAGTTGTCTTTCGATCGTGGCCATCAGTTTGTCGATATCGAACATAGTGATCAATGTCTGGCTTATATTATATAAAATTGTTGCCTGTTTTTCCCCGAGGATACGTTTAAACAATGTCCTTCGCTTTACTGTTTCACCGATCAGGATCGTGGCTGAATACCAGATTTCCGAAATCCTGTTAAGAGTTTCATAATCAGCGGTAAAAAACTGGATCTGATGTTTTAGCGAGGCTAATATCCCATGCCAGACAGAGACATCCATATAGCCGTTAGAGGTTTCGCTCAATACATCATTTAGTGTTTTCAGGAAAACTTTTTCCCCGCTTTCAGAATTAAAAAGCTGTTCTGTAAAGGCGGCGAGGAGTCTTCCGATATAGTTTTTGATTTCCCTGTTATTAAGATCCGCTGCATTAACAGACCGGAGGGCCTCTTTTATTATGTTCTCTTTATTCTTCTTTAACGCTATCCCGATTTCTTCGCTGTTCAGGAAAATTGACTCCTCCTTGATTTTTGTTTGAACGAAATCAGAACAGCCGCATGAGTACCTGACTACAATATCAGTTTCAGGGGTAATAACCATAGGTACGTCGTTTCCGGCTATTTTCGCCAATACAATTTCTACCGCGATTTCGCCCAATTTAACGGTCGGCTGTTTAAATGTGGTAAGGGGAGGATCGAAGGCTTCAGCTTCTTCAAGATCGTCAAATCCGGTAACGGCCACGCTTCCTGGCACCTGGATCTTTTGCCTTTTCAATTCCGCAATCACCCCGAAAGCCATGCTGTCGTTCGCGCATATTATAGCTTCAGGTCTCTTTTTGTTTTTATCGAATATTGTCCTGACTGCTTCGATTCCTGAAGGCTGTAAATAATCTCCGACGGCTACAAGGCCCCGGTCGAAAGAAATTTTATTTTCTTCCAGGGCGTTTTTATAGGCGTTCAGCCTGTCTTCAGCCTCAGGGATGCCTTCCGGGCCGCTGACAAATGCGATATTCTTAAATCCATGCGTTTTTATGAGGTGTTCGGTCAGTTTCTTAATACCGTTGTAATTCTCCACCAGGATACTCGGGATATTTTTGAGCGGCCATCCGATGCTTACAGTGGGTATCGGATCGAATTTTTTATGAAATTCCAGGACCTTATCGTTATTTGTGTAGGTTCCTATCGATCCTGTAATTATTAACCCGTCGAAGTCTTTTTTGCTGATCAGGTTATAGATATAATTACGCCGGCTTTCAAATTCGTTGTTAGGATTACGCTCAAGTGTTCCCCCCACGAAACAAACCAAGTTCGCGCCATGTTTTTCCGAGCCTTTGACAACACCTTCCCAGATGGCGGTCTGGTAATTGCCAAGGCTGACCAGACTGTCAACAAGAAAACCAAGAGTAGGAATTTTCATAATGCCTTATTATAAGCAAACGCTTGAATTTTTACAATAGGGCTGGAATAAATATGAAATCTGTATTAAAATCTATAGGATAGCGGTACATCACAGCTGGAGAGTCGGTCACAGGAGCTTATAGTGGAAATAATAAGAGACGCTATAGAAAACGATCTGCCGGGAATCGTTGAACTATATAAGCAATTAAACCCCGGGGACGATTATGAGGATAAAGAAAAATTAAACTTATGCTGGAAAGACATCATAAGTAATCCCGGATACATCCGCTTTTTTGTAGTAGAGATTGACAGGGTTATTGTCTCAGCTTGCAATATCGCTATAATTCCAAATTTAACCAGGGGGATCCGCCCCTTTTCAGTAATCGAGAATGTAATTACGCATTCAGGCTACAGAAACAGGGGTTACGGGAAAAAGGTTATTAATAAAGCGATTGATTTCGCAAAGCAAAATAACTGCTATAAGGTAATGCTGCTCTCCAATGAAAAAAGAAAAGAAGCGCATAGATTCTATGAAAATCTGGGTTTTAATTCGAAGGATAAAATCGGATTTTTTATATATCTATAGGGCTCTTTTTTCCAGAATGGCCCGGTATTGGAGATGTATTTATGCCGGCGATCCTTTTAACATTTTACATCAGACCTGCATTTTTGTGTTTAGAAAAGTTTCAAAATTATAAAGAAAGTGTGAGCTTTAATCATCATACCGATAAGCAATCGTTATCGTTTTTTGTGTCTTTCCATTTACAACTGTATAATAATCCATAAAATAATTGAAATATTTTGGAAAATTTAATATGGAATACAACTTTGAATGGGATCCGAAAAAAGCAAAATGAAGAAAAGAATTTATCCTTTGTGGAAGAAATAGCTGAAAAAAAAACGGACATAGGAACCGTAGTAAATGAATTAATAAAACAAGACATGGAAATTGCTGAATATGTAGAAAAATAAATGCAATTCACCTTTATAATATAAAATACATTCAATAAAAATAAAGGAGATACTTATGCCGGTGATCACAGTTGAAATGACTCATCAAACAAAGGAAAAGAAAAAAGAGATAATCGAGAAACTGACAAAAACAATGGTCGAAATAACCGATATTCCCGCCCAGGCGTTTACGGTGTTTATAAATGAATACGACAGGGAAAGTATAGGAGTCGGCGGAGTGCCCTTATCCGAGCGCAAGTAAGGCCAGGACCAGGGTAATAAGAATTGTTCGATATTTGCAGAAAAATAGGGAAACTCTCGCCTTTTTTGAGTCATCTGGGAAATCTCAGATATACTCCCTCATGTTTTTGACAAAACATAACTTTACGATTAATATATTTGGTATTTTATGGAGGGACTGATGATTAGAGTTTTGTCTTATTTCCTGGCGATCTCTTTTCTTTTCCCCGGAATTATGCTGCCGCAGAAACTCGAGATGAAATCGGCTACGGTCGCAGGGTTTATAAACAGGGGCAAATCAAGCAAAGATAATATAAACCTTCTGATGGGCCGGTCGCTGACCACTTTCCTGATGAAAATATCGAAGAGCATCACGCCGTTCAGGGATGTGCAAGATTCTGCGGGAGCAAGCGGCTTCTGGGGGCAAAAGGAACTGAACAGTTCGCAGGCGATCAATATAGCGCAGCAGTTCTCAACGGAACAGGTAATAACGGGCGATTACCTGGTAAACGATCAAAAAGATACGATAACGATCAATGTTTATGTATATAACGTAGTAAACGGAGAATTGCTATTCAAGCGGAATTACAAGGGGGACGCCGGTCCTGAAATATTCGAAACCATCGATAAAATGATACTCGACATATCGGGCCTGCTTGTCGGGAAGACCATTTCGATCGGGTACTTTAAACTCGATGTTAAGCCGGATAAAACGAAGTACAGGCTGTTCATCAACGATTCGTTCGTGAAACTTGTCGGCAGCGGGGACGGATACTTCGACAAGTTTATATCCGGGCAATCTATAGATATAAGCCTGAAACCGGAGAAGTCGGACGATGAGGCGCTGAGAAAGATAATAGAGATCAAAAGCGGGAAAACGAACGAGTTAGTCTACAACCCTTCAGGCGTTTTAATAGTCGAAGCAATGGAAAGCGGCATCGACGTTTATCTTAACGGAGCAAAGATCGGGAAAACTGATAGCTCGGGGGAATTTATCATCCAGGGTATTGAAGCAGGTAAAGATAACGGGATAACCTTAAAAAACGGCAATTCCTTTTTATCCGGGACGAATATAAATATTAGGGAAGGCTCTACGAAAGTTGTTGTTTTTAAAACATCTCCTGTTCCGGTTGTCGATTATAAACAATCCGAAGAAATAGAGATTCAGGGTGATAACCCGAATGGCACAAAATATATTGCAGGAACATCCGGCTTTTACAGGTTTAGCATAGTCAGGGGCTGGTATAGAAGAAATTTAAATGGTATTCTTCCCCCATCAACAGCAATTGCCGTTTATACGAACCGGAATATTATTTGGTCAGGCGAGAGTTGGGGACAGCCGAAAAACTTTGATTATTATTTGGGAAGTAAAAAAGCGGGAACAAATGGGAATCAGTCCTTTACGGTTAATTTGAAAAAAGACGATTATGTGATTTTTATTGCGCAAAATGGTTATGGAGATTTCAATAGATTTGAAGGTAAAATTTATTTATCTGTTACCCATGAATAATAAGCGGCTATTGAAGGCCGACTCATTATAGCGGTTCAGACAGGCGCCCGTTTCAATGCAATTCACATACATTGATAAATACGCCAATCCCCTCCCCTTTGCGTTCTTTGCACCCTGGCGGTGATCCCCAGGAGGATTTCTCGTCGCCCTGCCGGGCTCCTCGAAACGACATCTGTGTCTCCCTGTAAAATTCGTTTACTTGCTTTCTATCCGTTTATTCAATAAAATTTATTAATAAAAGGAGCGTCCTATGAAATACTTTTTAAAATTCATCTCATTTATCGTTATCCTGGCGGCAATTTTATCCTTTAACACCCCGGTTAAAGCGGATGACATTCAAAAAGTGATGTTCTGGGGGATCTTTAACGACCAAGTCAAATTCAAACTTGACGATATGGATAAAATGTACGGCAAAAAGCCGGCGATAATCATGTGGTATATAAACTGGCGAGACGATTTTCCGGGCATTTACTGCACTTTATTGAACCGGAAGGGCTATATGCCCCACATTGTCTGGGAGGCCTGGTACGGAGGCAATATGAATTCCATCAAACTGGCCGACATCCTCGGCGGCAGATGGGACGCCTATATTCAGAATTGGGGAAAAGCGGCAGGGGAATTCGCCAAGCCTCTCATGGTCCGCTGGGGCCATGAAATGAACGGCAACTGGTACCCATGGAGCGGCCCGCTGAACGGCAACTCCCCCGAGACTTATTTAAAAGCGTACCGCTATGTCCATGATATGGTCGTGAAGGCCGGCGGAACCAATGTTATATGGCTCTGGTCTCCTAACTGCGGCAGCGTTCCGGCCGACCCGCAAAACCAGGCGAAAAATTATTACCCGGGGAGCGGCTACGTCGACTGGATAGCGGTGGACGGGTATAATTGGGGAAAATCCCAGGTATGGTCGAGCTGGGAAAGTTTCGACGCCGTTTTCTCGAAGTCGCTTGGCGAGTTCAATTCTTTCGCTCCGGACAAGCCTGTAATGATCGGGGAAATGGGCTGCAGTTCCACAGGCGGAAATAAAGCGGAATGGATAAAGGGGTTTTTTGCTTCCGTTAAAGAGAGGTATCCTTCCGTTAGGGCATGGATCTGGTTCGATATAAATAAAGAGACCGACTGGCGCTTCGAATCGGATGATGAAAGCCTGGAGGCTTTCAAGGCAGGGATTGCAGACCCGATATATTCTACAGATTTAAATGCTCTCGCTGTCGTACATTAATTGGAGGCCCGATGAAAATTTCTTCTTTAGCGGTCAACACGATAAGAACAATTATGATAGACGTTCTTATAAGCGCATCGGTAAGTCTCTTCGTGCCTTTTTTTATCATGAGAAATCCCACCCTAAAAGTTTTTGCAGGGTCAGCTTGCATCGGCGCATCATGCGCCCTGACCATTATCCTGATCTATACTGTGCTGACATCCAGGCGGATCCGCTGGTCAAATCTCTTTCTCGAACTTGTCGCCACCTCATTTTTATATGTTCTGGATCTGGCTTTTTTCACCTTTCTGTTTCTCTATATTTTCGATATGTTCGGAATTAAATCACAAACAGGCGGTAATCCTCTAAAACTTCTCCAAAATCCAATTTTTGTTTTAAGCATAATTGCAGGAGGTATTATAACCATATTATTTCTCTTTATGAACAATATCAACACAATGCTCGGCAGGGGGGTGCTGGGAAAGATCCTTACCGGGCGGTACCACCATCCGAAGGAGGAAGAGAGGATATTCATGTTCCTCGATATCGCCTCGTCGACATCCATTGCGGAAAGGATAGGCCATATGCGTTTTCTGTCCCTTCTCGACGACTTTTTCTTCGATATCGCCGAAGCCGCGCTCCATGCGCATGCCGAAATTTATAAATACGTAGGCGACGAGGCGATCCTTGTATGGAAAATGAAGGAGGGGATTAAAGACGCAAACTGCATAAACTGTTTTTTTTTGATGAAGGAAAATATTAAAAAAAATAAGAATAAATATATCCGCAAATACGGGCTTGTCCCCAAATTCAAGGCGGGGCTCCATGGCGGCATGGCTGTCGTCGGGGAAATGGGGCTCATAAAAAGGGAGATCGCGTATATAGGAGACGTCGTGAACACGGCGGCCCGGATAGAGGGGGAGTGCAATTCCTACGGTGAAACCCTCCTGATTTCGGGCGATATTTTCAGTAAGATAAAACTTCCTGAATCGATTAATAAAAAAGATATAGGCAGGGTGAAACTTCGGGGAAAGGAGCAGGAAATAGAGCTTTTTGCATTATATTCTTGAATAATCAAAGGCTTCAGGAAGGCTTTAGATCTTTCGTTCCCGCCACCATGCTATTATGCTCAGAATGCCTACGGCGGCTGTGGGCAGGGCGATGCTTACAAGCCCGTAACGCCTTGTCAGGTAGGCGCCGAACCCCGCTCCGATCATGAATCCCAGCAGGGGAAATCCCGATTTCCTTGCGTTGCGGGCGGCGTCATGCTTTATCTTATCACGTTCTTTCCTGTCGGGGATTGACGGCGGAAATGCAAAATCGACGAAATCGATAGTGAACTGCGTAAGATTGCCGGTCATGATCGTAGTCTGTGAAAAGCTCCTGAGCGCGCCCCGCATCAAGGCGTTCTGAACCCCCATCGCGATAACGCCAAGACCTCCTATCACTGCGACCCCCCATGAACCCGGATTATTCGCATATCGGTATAAATAAGTACCGGCCAGTGTGAAAAGGGCGAGCGCCAGGGTCATCAGGGAAAGCAGGGGAGCAACCGTTTTTGCGCCCCGCCGCTTGATCGCCCGCGCGAAAAGCGATACCGCCGCGACGGAAATCATAAAAATCGGGATCATAGCAAGGCGGACAACGGCCCCGCCGTTGAGCTTCTTCGCGAAGCTGACAGCAGCTATTATCAGGTCGCCTGTCACATGCGCGGTAAAAAGTTCGAAAAGCGCGAGAAAGCCAGACGTATCTACAAATCCGGCAACCGTGCTCAATACCGTCGATCCGAAATATTCGCCCACAAGAACCTTCGGCACATGCTTTGCCGTCATGTAAATCGAATCCTGGCTCCGGTCTATAATAGAACCGGGCCTGTCACTTATTCCTTTCTTCGATCTCGGCATATATTATAGAAACTCCTATCCAATGTATCCGGCGACCCCCCAGAACTGGAGCTTCAGGCGGTTTATATCTAATATAAGAATAAATAATAGAGTATATACTTATTCTATAATATATAGCCTGTTGTAATTCCTATACCTAAATTAAAAGGGGTAAAACCATTGCCGAAATCCATATAACAATTCAAACCGACATTAAACCTATCGATTGTAAACCCGATTTCAGGACAAACTCGAAAAGTTAAATCCAATTCCCGGAAATCAGTCTGGAATGTATTTTCATAGATACAGTAATCATTTAAGCAAAATTTACCGGCTCCTTTAAAATAAAAATAATCATTGACATAAAATGTTAAAGCCAATCCGGTAAGAAATTTTGCTTCGTAACTCAATGTCCCATAATAATCTCCGACTTTATCGATGGTTTCACCGCCGGGCGTATATCCTAATTGAATCGGCAGACTGAGAATAAGACGAAACGGCAGCCGGTACGGCGACAGAGGACACGATGAGATCGCCCGGAGGTTCGTTTAACCCGATAATAAGCGAACATGAAGAAGCGACTATAATAGCGGCAATTGCAGCCAAATATTTTAGGCCTTTCATACCGGCCTCCGCAACTTAACAGATTATATATTAAATAAAATAATTACTCAATTTTGGACAATTCTATTGTAGCTAATTGCAATTTAAAAATCTCCGATTTACAATAATTAATATCGCTCAATTCGGGAGGCAATATGGCTGTAAAGACTTTTCGAACCGCCCTGGCGGTTTTAATATTTTTATTTTCAGCAAGCGCAGTTATCAGGGCGTCTGAACTGGATAAGGAATTTATCACTGCTATCACAAACGGTGACATCAGCCAGGTCAAACAGCTGCTTAACGGCTGGAGAGATGTGAACGCCAGGGACAGCAAGGGGCTTACGCCACTTATGTACGCTGCAGGGAGGCGCCAGGCTGAAATTGCCAGGCTCCTCATCGATAAAGGCGCTAACATCAACGCTCAAAGCTCCGGCAACGATACCGTGCTGATATGGGCAGTTCGGGGCGGAGATCCAGGACTTGTGAAGGATCTCATCGAAAAGGGCGCGGATATAAATGCGAAGAACAAGGGCGGCAGGAACTCGCTCATGATAGCGTCGCTCTGGGGGTACACCGAGATTGCCGGAATCCTTCTCGATAAAGGGGCGGATATCAACGCCCATGAGAGAGACGGTTTTACGGCCCTTATGCTGGCTTCAACAAACGGCCAGGCTGAAACCGTGAACCTTCTTATCGTTAAAGGGGCCGATTTAAACGCCAGGGAAACGGAGGGAAGAACGGCGCTGATGCTTACTTCCATGACCGGCTACACCAATGTTGCCGGCATTCTCTGCGCTAACGGCGCCGACGCCAAAACGGGCAATAAATACGGGACGACAGCCGTCATGTACGCATCCGTCAACGGACAGAATGAAATAATAAAAATACTCCTTAAATACGGCGCCGATATAAATGCCAGGGACAACGAGGGCGAAACCCCCGTTATCTTCGCGTCATTCAGCGGACAGACGGAAACCGTAAAACTGCTTCTTGAAAACGGCGCCGATCCGGGGACAAGGGATAAAAAGGGACAGACAGCCCTTGAAATTGCGAAGGTCAAAAAATATCTCGATATTGCAAAGATCCTGTCCGAAAAGATTTCTGCGGAAACCGAACAAAATACGATAAGGATTGCCGTTTTCGACCTGGAATCTAAATCGAAGGAAATATCCAAAGACGAGATCGAAACGCTTTCCGATTATATAAGATCGACTTTTATAAATACAGGCGTTTTTACCGTTGTTTCAAGGGAGGAGCTGGGCAAAACCATTGAAGAGTCAAGGCTTCAGATGACCGGGCTGACCGAGGAATCGAATGCAATAAAAGTAGGAAAGATACTTAACGTCAGGAAAACGGTCCTGGGAACTATCGGTAAATTCGGCAAGAATTATATCATCAATATAAAGCTCCTCGACCTTGAAACCGGCAAGTACGTTTCCGCCGAATCTATTGAAGCGGCAACAAAAGAAGAGTCTCTGAGGCTTATAAAACAAAAAGTCACAGAAATGGCGAATAAAGTCGCCGAATAGGAGTTTATTCATGCTAACAAAAGCCGTCTATGAAAAATTCAAATCAAGGGCGCTCCTGTACCTGAAAAAAGCCCGCATCGCCGTGACTCCCGCTGAAGCCGGCGAAATAGAAGTGGCCGAGTACAACCTGGGGATGCCCGAAAGCATAGGGCTTGAACTTATAGTATATGTCAATACCGACCGGTGCTGCGCCAAGGAATTGATACTCTTTCCGGGGCAGACCTGCCCCGAGCACCGCCACCCGCCTATGGAAAACGGCCCCGGCAAAGAAGAAACTTTCCGCTGCAGGTGGGGCGAGGTTTACCTGTATATAAACGGAGAAGCAGGCAAAAAGATCAAGGCGATACTTCCGGAGGGAAAAGAGAAATTTTTCACGGCAAGGCATGAGATCGTCCTCAGGCCTGGCAGCCAGTTTACGATCCCCCCCGATACCCTTCACTGGTTTCAGGCCGGTCCTGAAGGGGCTATTATCTCAGAATTTTCCACGAAAAGCAGGGATTATGCAGACATCTATACAGACCCGGCGATTAACGCGGCAGAGCCGCGTCATATTTAGGAAATCCAGATGTTCGATGTGACATCCCTCGGAGAGATATTGATAGATTTCACTCCCGCAGGAAATTCAAAAAACGGGAACCTGCTGTTCGAAAGAAACCCGGGCGGGGCGCCGGCCAACATCGCCGTAAGCATCTCAAGGCTCGGCGGAAGCGCTTCCTTTATAGGGAAAGCGGGCGACGATATTTTCGGGCGGTTCCTTAAAAGGACGCTCCGTGAAGAGCATGTCGACGATTCCGGCCTTATACTGACTAAAGAATCCGGTACAACCCTGGCGTTCGTCGAACTCAAGGATAACGGCGATAGGGATTTCAGTTTCTACAGAAATAACAGCGCCGACACGCTATTAAAACCTTCCGAAGTGAGGTTCGATCTTGTTAAAAATTCCCGTTTTTTTCATTTTGGTTCACTGTCTCTAACCAGCAGCAGTTCCAGGAAGGCGACAATGGCCGCTATAAAAACGGCCTTAGCATCCAAGGTGAATATATCTTATGACCCTAACCTCCGTAAACCCCTATGGAAAAACCTCGATGAAGCGAGAAAATCCATTCTCTCGGTCATGCATTACGCTTCTATTGTAAAAGTTTCCGATGAAGAGCTTTTTTTTATTACCGGCGAAAATGATATAGACAAGGGCGCGGAAAATATCATAAAAAGATTCGGTATGCCCATACTCCTCGTAACCAGGGGAAAGCAAGGCGCAAGCTCGTATTTTTGCGGAAAGGTGATCCGCCGGGACGCTTTTTCAGGCGTAAAAGTCCTTGACACTACCGGGGCCGGCGACGCTTTTTTCGGGGCTTTCCTGTATTCCATTTTGCATGAAGCCTGCATGGACATACATTATCCCATCGAAGCAGGGGTTGAGCTCTGCATGCGTTTTGCAAGCGCTGCGGCGGCGATCTGCGTGTCCCGCAAGGGTGCCATACCCTCCCTGCCGGACCGCGGCGAGGTGTTGGCGCTGCTCAATGATTGACAATTGCAGGCTTCAAAATTATAATTCTTAGCTTTTAAGATATAACGAAAACGGACTACAATTTTATTGTTGACGGAGGCTGTTCGTGAAGGATGATCGCAAAAACCGTTCAGGAAAAAATGAAGAATATTCAAAAAAGCTTATTGAAATCTGCCGGTTAAGCGAGGAAGAGGCCCTTAAAAAAATGAAAAGCCGTATTCAGGGCCTTACTTCCGCCGAGGCTGAAGAACGCCTTAAAACATTCGGCAGTAATATACTCCAGAAAGAAAAAAAGATAAATTTTTTACTTGACCTGATTTTAAGGTTCAAAGACCCTCTTGTAATACTGCTTGTAATTATCTGTGTCGCCCTCGCCTGGACCAGCGACCCTGGAGATCCGAGCCCCTACATAGTCGGTGGTATGATATTTATTAGCGTTTTTATCGCTTTTTTCCAGGAGAGGCGTTCGGGCAGGGCTGTCGAAGCACTGAAAAACATGATAAAGACGAATGTTTTAGTCCTTCGGAACGGCAAGGAGGAAACAGTACCTATAGCAGAAATTGCAGTCGGCGACATAGTTATCCTTAACGCCGGTTCTATAATCCCCGCCGATGTCAGGGTTATTACGGCAAAGGATTTTTTCTTAAGCCAGTCGGTCCTCACCGGCGAATCCATGCCCGTAGAGAAATTTTCAATTCCACAATCACAATCCGTTAAAGAGGCTATCGAACTTTCCAACGCCTGTTTCGAGGGCAGTAATGTGGTAAGCGGTTCAGCAAAGGCTGTAGTAGTCAATACCGGTGCAGGGACCATGCTCGGGGCGGTTTCAGGCGCCCTGGCAGGAGAGAAGGGAGTAACCGGTTTTGACAAGGGAGTCCATTCCTTCGTATGGCTGATGATAAGATTCATGGTGGTAATGGTGAGCGCAGTTTTCCTGATCGTCGGCTTTACAAAACACAATTGGACGCAGGCTTTTATTTACGGATTAGCGGTCGCAGTCGGCCTTACCCCTGAAATGCTGCCCATGATAGTGACCGTCTGTTTGTCAAAGGGCGCTATAGCCATGTCTCATAAGAAGGTTATCATAAAAAAGCTCAAGGCTATCCAGAATTTCGGCGCCATGGATATTCTCTGCACGGACAAGACCGGCACCCTGACACAGGACAATATAGTTCTTGAAAAATACGTGGATATTACCAATAAAAAAAGCGACGACGTTATAACATATGCATATATGAACAGCTACTACCAGACCGGCCTTCGCAACCTCATGGACAGGGCTATCCTTTCACATGAGGACCTTGAAGTGGAAAGGAGCGCGAAGAAGCTCGACGAGATCCCCTTCGATTTCATAAGGAAAAGGATGTCGGTCATTATCGAATGGGAGGACGCTCCTGTCCTCATCTGCAAGGGGGCGGTGGAGGACGTTTACAACGTCTGTTCCAGCTACCAGGTCGACGACGATATATACCCGCTTATAGATATGATCAGGAACGATCTTTTCGATGAATACAGGCATCTTTCGCTTGACGGGTACAGGGTTCTTGCCATAGCATACAAGGAATTTCCGAAGGGCAGGGAGAATTATTCGGCCCAGGATGAAAAGAATATGGTCCTTTTAGGTTACGTGGCGTTTTTCGACCCTCCGAAGGATTCCGCAGCCAGAGCCATCGAGGCCCTTGCAGCCTCAGGCGTTGATGTTAAAATCCTTACGGGGGATAACGAACTTGTCACACAAAAGGTTTGCTGCGATGTAGGGCTCCAGATTAGAAATATCGTTACCGGCCCGGCACTTTCAGGAATGGACGAAAAGGCGTTTAAAGAAGCCGTAACCGATGGAAATGTTTTCGCAAGACTTTCCCCGGCCCAGAAAGAGAAGATCATAAAAGTCCTTCGCGGTATGAACCACATTGTGGGCTTCATGGGGGACGGGATCAACGATGCGCCGGCTATGAAAGCCGCCGATGTAGGCATTTCAGTGGATACGGCGGTGGATATAGCCAAGGAATCTGCCGATATAATCCTGCTCGAAAAAAGCCTGATGATCCTGGAAGAGGGGATTAAAGAGGGCCGCAAGGTCTTCGCAAATATTATCAAGTATATAAAAATGGGAGCCAGTTCCAACTTCGGCAACATGTTCAGCCAGGTCGGGGGCAGCTATTTCCTCCCCTTCATACCTATGGAACCTATTCAGCTGCTGACGAATAATTTTATGTACGACATTTCCCAGACAGGGATCCCCCTTGACAATGTAGACGATGAATTCGTTAAAAAACCTCAGAAATGGGATATTTCATTCATAAGCAAATTCATGCTGTTCGTCGGCCCTACGAGTTCCTTTTTCGATTATGCAACATGGTTTTTGATGCTCTATTTCTTTAACTGCGCGCTTTTCACGGTCATTCCCTACGAACAGCTTTACCATTCAGGGGGTTTGCCCGATATTAACTCATATTACGTTAAAGTTTTTCATTCGGCCTGGTTCGTTGAATCGATACTTACCCAGACACTGGTCGTTCATTTCCTGCGGACGAACAGGATACCTTTTTTCCAGAGCAGGGCAAGCTTTACACTTACAATAACTACCCTCGCCGTGGTCGCCGCCGGCATATGCCTGCCTTATTCCCCTATCGCATCAGTATTCGGGCTTGTTCCACTGCCCCCGCTATTCTGGCTCTGGATAGCAGGCTTCATGTTCCTTTACGCCATACTGGTCCACACGATAAAAACCTGGTTCAATAAAAGATTCGGAGCGAAAGCATGAAAAGTCTATTAAACGCTTTACAGGAAGGCAGGCTTGTCGAACTTCCCGTGAACGAAAAGGATAAGGCCCTCGAGTACCTCGCTATCCTTATAGAGGCCATACCCGACATCGGAAGCGGTCAGGATCTGGTCGGGGATGTTAAAAAAAGGGAAGCGGGTTTTAACTCCGGGATAGGAATGGGGATAGCATGCCCTCACATCAGGACGGCACAGAAGGGCGAAATGTTATGCGCTGTGGGCTGGTCGCCAAAGGGAATAGATTACGGTTCAGCGGATGGTAAACCTGTCCACCTTGTGATAATGTATTATATACCGGATTCTGAAAAGAACGAATACCTGAAAGAGGTATCGGGGCTTGCCAAGGCAGTAAGTTCAAGCCCCGGAATAGAAATGTTCGCAAGTATGACCGAAGTTTCAGACATCAGGAATATGCTCCTGGACTGGGTGGAACTTGCGTTCGATAAAGCTGTCCCGGACTCGAAAGCAAGGATGATCAAGCTTGAGGAAAAGAGCGCTGCAGCCGCGAAAGTCACTTCAGCGGAGGAATTAAAAAAGACCGGTTTCGATGTTAATTCTTTTTCCGTTGTTTTATTCGAGACCTCAAAAAGCCTTGTTTTATCGGGAAATCCTGAAATCGTCAATATCTTCGAATCTTCGGCGGAAGCCCGGAAATTGCTCGAAGAAAGTACGGATTTTGAATTCAAGGATTACAGGATATCGGTCCTTTCAAAGGTAAATTACCCGAAAAACCGGGCCCTGTTGAATTGTGTCGGGATAAAATTCAAGTAAGAAATGATCAGACTTCCTCATCGGGACTGTTAAGCTTATCCTTTCCGTTCCCGTCAGGGGGTTTTACTACGGGAACTTCGACTACGACCGAACCGCTGAAGAAATCATGGATACGCTGCTGATAGACCGGGTTGAAAACAACGATCTGAAGGATATAAAAAGCCATTTCCGTAAGGTAAATGATGACATAACGCACGATCCCCTGCAGGATCGATAATCTTTTCCTTTGAAGATTCATAACAAAGATCTTCATGATCCTTCCGCCGATAGTCTGGCCGCTTGCCCTCCAGGAAAGTGCAAAATAAGAGGTCTCGATTACCAGCCTGGCAATAATAAACTGGAAAATGTGTGAATTGACAAAATAATTAATCGACTGCGTCAGGGTATCCAGCGAACCGTCGGTAAGTTTGGATAAATCTTTACCCGCCGCAGAGTTCATGATCAGGAAAAGCTCCCTGTGATAGACCGTCATTATGAAAATAAAGAGGATCAAAAATAATATAGCCCTATCGATTATATAAGACAGCACCCTTTTCCAGGGCGGGGCAAACCTTAGCGCTATGGGAGGGGTGTTTTCCGCCGCTGCGCTGGTTTCTTCCTGTCCGTTTATTTTCATAATTTACACTATCTCCGCTATCACTTTGAAAAGTTTTTTATATTTTTCATGCGTTTTCTCAATAATATCAGCCGGAAGCTGAGGGGGCGGGGGTTTTCTGTCCCACCCGATGGAGTTAAGATAGTCCCTTACAAACTGCTTGTCGTAACTTTTGGGGCTTGAACCGGTTTTATAACTTGAGCTGTCCCAATAACGCGACGAATCCGGGGTCAGCACCTCGTCGACCAATATGATATTTCCTATTTCGTCCAGACCGAATTCAAATTTCGTATCCGCAAGGATTATACCCTCTTTTTCCATAATTGAATGAGCCTCTGTATATATTCTGATCGAATATTCTACGATCCGGTCTGCAACTTTTTTATCTACGGCCGAGCACATTTCACTGTATGTGATGTTACGGTCATGCCCTTCCGACTCCTTGGTAGAGGGTGTAAAAATTGGATCGGTCAGTTTCTCCGCGAGTTCTATACCCTTTTTCAGCGTTATCCCGCCGGCAGTCCCGTTTTTTTTATACTCTTCGTAAACACTCCCGAAAAGATAGCCCCGCACTACACATTCTATAGGAAGACGGTTTACTCTTTTAACAAGCACCGAACGAAGAGAAAGCCCTTCGTAATTGTCAAGAAAAGCCAATTCCCCGGCCGGTTCGGTCGATAGAATGTGGTTCGGAATGAATTTCATCCTGTTAAACCATTTGTTGGATATTGCATTCAGGATCAGGCCCTTTTGCGGAACGCCTTCATCGAAAACCACGTCAAACGCCGAAATCCTGTCCGTAGTAACAATCAGCCATTTGTCCCGCGTAACCTCGTATATATCGCGGACCTTGCCGCTGAACAGTTTTTTAAGCTCTTTGATGCGGGTCTGCGTGACGGCTTTTTCCATCAGCATTTACTCCTAATAATAAGAATCGCCCTGCTTTCGCAAGGCGATCTTTATAAACAAATTAATCTTCGCCCCTTCCGGAAATCCCTTTCGTATTCGAATCTATCTTTTTGACAGGTTCCTTCGGCCTCAGGCTCCTGACAGCCGCGCCTGCCCGCCACATCTCGGAATTCTTTATTGTCATAAGTTCTTCATTTAATTTTTTCTGATAATCGGGCTTGCTACATTCTTTGATCACCCTTGCTGTCTCGACGCCGGCTTTTACGCTCTTGTAAAGATTCTTGAACGTAGGCAGAACTGCAGCCTTAAAACGGGGTTTCCAATCGAGCGCGCCCCTCTGGGCTGTAGCGGAACAGTTGGAGTACATCCAGTCCATTCCATTCTCGTCGACCAGGCGGATAAGGCTCTGGGTCAGTTCCTCGACGGTCTCATTGAATGCTTCACTGGGTGTATGGCCGTTTTCTCTTAACACCTGGTATTGCGCTTCCATTATTCCTGCAAGAGCGCCCATTAATACTCCCCGCTCGCCCGTCAGGTCGCTGAAAACTTCCTGCTCGAAGGTGGTTGGGAAAAGGTAGCCGGAACCGATTGCAATACCGACAGCTATGCACCTCTCGTTAGCTTTTTTAGTATAATCCTGGGCTACGGCGTAACTTGAATTAATTCCTGCTCCTGAAAGGAAATTCCTTCGCACCGAAGTGCCGGAACCCTTGGGCGCTACCATAATGACATCGACGTCTGCAGGCGGTATGACATCGGTCTGATTTTTATAAACGATTGAGAATCCATGTGAAAAATAAATGGCATTACCAGGCTTAAGATGCTTTTTAACCATGGGCCATATCTGCCTCTGCGCCGCATCGCTTACAAGCATCATAACGATAGTACCCTTTTCAGCCGCTTCATCAAGTTCGAAGAGGTCCTTTCCCGGCACCCAGCCGTCCTTCACGGCCCTGTCCCAGTCCCTGGCGAACTGCTTGGACTGCCCTACTATAACGTTAAGCCCGTTGTCCTTCATATTTAAACCCTGCGCGGGGCCCTGAACCCCGTAACCTAAAATAGCAATAACCTCGTCTTTTAACACTTCTCTCGCTCTTGACAAGGGAAATTCGTCACGTGTAACAACGTCTTCCATTGTTCCGCCAAAATCGATCCGGGCCATAATACCCTCCTTTTTTATTATTTCAATTGCCTGCAATGTTGGGGTTTATTATATTACCGGCAGACATAAAAATCAATTTTTCCGAGGACTCGTGAAGTCGAAAAGGGCCGAATCAATCAATATGATAATCTCTTTATGAAGTAAATTTTTCCCGCGCAGGATTCGATAGCGCTTGTGCTGAAAGCATGAGCCGCTAAGGCTCAAAACAACTACAAGCGCTGACGGGGGCCGTTCAAACAACAATTTTCTGGATGAAGTCAATTTTTATCTCGCATTTATAAAGAAAATGTAGAACTGCCATCGAAAAAAGGCGAAAGCAAGCACTTATCCAAGCAGCTCATAGTATTATATCTACTCAATATATGAATATAAAAATTTCTTTATTAAAAAAGTATTCCATCCGTGCTTGCAGCCTTTTTGAGATGATGCAGTTCAAATTTTCGAATACCGCGAAATAAAAATTGACTCCATGCAAAGCCGGATGTTGTTTGAACTGCCCTAAAAACTGATGATCTCCTCGAATAGTTTTATCGCGAATGTATCCGTCATACTGGCTATAAAATCAACTACCGCTCTTTTGTAATGCAAGAGATCCTCTAAATCATATATTCTTTTAATCTCTTCATATTTTTTTTCTTTTTCCTTGTAGAAATTCGAGTATTTAACCAGCCACTTCCTGAAATATTTTATTAACTGTTCATAATTTTTTTCAAGCCGGCTTAAAAATTGTCTTAATTTATTTATATCGTAGGCAAAATCCATTTTTGTAAGCAGCTCATAAATCGATTCTATTACAAGAATGGCGTATTTTTTAAAATAATCCAGCCTCCGGTTTTTATAGATATTATTAATACTGAAGTCTTTAATATAGGACAGCAGCCTGGCAAATGGTTCGCTGAATCGCAGTCCCTCTCCAGGGCTGCTGTTTTCACACAAATCCACCATAAAATAATGGATGATATTGGTATTGTTGATTTCTTCAATATTTATACCGGGTATGACTTTCGCAACTTCCTTTGCCAGTTTATTCAGTTCGCTTTGAGTTATTATATTCAATAATACCGCGTCCTCGATATCCCTTCCGAGAAAAGCTACTTTATCCGCGATTTTAACAATGCACCCCTCCCATGTATAAGGCGTGGGCTGGTCTTTTTTGCTGATAGATTCCAGTTTTATTACCTCGTCCCTGGGTGTTAAAATTTTATCATCCATTTCTCCGCAGTGGCATATTATCCCGTCCCTTACGCCGTAGGTTAAATTCAGGTTATTGTATTTTCCGGCAGGGTTTTGTAATATTTCAATATTATCGACGAAATACAGGCTGTTATTTTCATGCCAGAAATTCAAACCAAGTTCCCTCTGAGTTATGGAATTCAAAATTTCTTCACCTGTATGCCCGAATGGGGTGTGGCCTATATCATGGCCGATGGCTATGGCCGTCGTAAGCTCCGTATTAAGACCCAGGAAAGACGCGAGTGTGTAGCTGATCGAAGAGACATGGTTTACATGCTCTATTCTCGTGCATACGTGATCGTTTTTTGTGGCGAAAAATACCTGGGTTTTATGCTTCAATCTCCTGTAAGATTTTGAATGCAGGATCCTGTTGTAATCCCTCTGGAACTTGCTCCTTAACTCATTTACTCTGTCATAAATTATAGATTCCCTGTGTACCGCATTGTCATATTTATCCTTGATATTCTCGATCGATAATTCCTGGAATTTTTTCATATTATCCCCTCCGGGGCCAGCGCTCCGTAAACCTTTACACTATAAAGGATTGAATACCGGAAGTCAAATATAAAAAAGGAGAAGCGGTTAAATATGGCGGAGGGCTTCAACCGGAGGAAGTTTTCGAGCATACCATGCCGGTATCGCAGCGGAAATTGCAGAAATAAGGACAGCCATACAAACGGCAATGACCAGCACCTGGAGGTCTGCTGAAGGATATACGATCATATCGATGGGTGTTTCCCTGTTTTTCAGCCAGCTGCTGAAATTAAGGCCTTTTATCGAAGTGTATAATACTAACAGGTATCCTGATAATCCTCCTGCTATTCCTCCTATGCCTCCGATTATTACTCCTTCCAGTGCGAAGTTCATGAAAATCTCGTCGTCTATCATACCGAGGGCCTTCAATGTGCCGATTTCCTTCATTCTTTCATAAACAGCCATTATCATAGTGTTTACAATAACAAATGAGGCAAGTAAAAGTATCAGCATAAGCATTATATACATTACGTATAATGCCGACTGCATCACGTTGTAAAGCCCGCCTGTCTGCTGGCCGGGGTCTCTTATAATTAATCCCGAAGGCAATATACTGTTTATTTTACCGCAGATCCCCGGCAGGTCTGCTTTTTTATCCGTAAAGACGGTAATCTCGGTTATACCATCCTGCATTTTTAAAAGCCTCCGGGAATTCCGGAGATCTATAAAAAAAGACCTTTTATCGATCATACTTATGCCGAAACGTACTATCCCCTTCACTTTCATTTTAATGCCGTTCAAACCCCTTTGTGTTGTCGAGGTCACCAGAAGGAGCTCATCGCCTGTTTTGATGTTGATTTTTGATGCGAATCCCTCGCAGACATAGAGCCCTTCATCCTCCAATTTTCCATTCAGGAGCTTTTTTGACAGATCGAACTTCTTACTGCGAAGATCCGTTCCTATTCCCATCGCAGTTTCGGACTTATCCCCTTTTCCTAAAATAATGCCGAAGCGGACTCTTTGTTCAACTGAAGATACCCCATGTATTTTTAAAATACCCGAGACTATTTCACCCGAATTCGATATATAGTCATACATCGGCAGAAACCGCTCATATTTGGCAAAATCGGCAGTCGTAACCTTGAAATTTCCCGTCGAATAATTAATATAATTTCTTAGAATACTGTCAAAAATACCGTTGAAAAACCCGATGCCGAAGGTTACGATAATCGAAGCGGTGAAGATCGAACTCGCCGTTAAAAGGGACCTCTTTTTATTTCTTAAAACGTTTCTTAAAGCAAATTTTATTATATTTATCATAAAATACCCTATTGATTAGCCTTGAGGCAATCGACTATTTTTTGGCCGATCGTTTTTTTCGCAGGATAATAACTGGCGGCAGCGCTGAAAATAATACCGATAATAAAAGCCCCCGTAACGGAGCCGATTTCTAATTTAGATTTTACAACCCCCATTACATTAAATCCGCTCACATTAGAGGCTTTAAAAATTGATGTGATATTTACACCTATGATCATTGGATAAAGGCTCGCTAAAACGCCTGTTATCACCCCTATAGCGCTTCCAAGCAAGCCGATCATAAATCCTTCAAGGACAAAAAGAGTCTGAACATCCCGGTCGGTCATACCAAGGGCTTTTAATGTGCCGATTTCTCTCTGTTTCTGGTAAACCGATATAAGCATTGTATTGATTATACCGACAAGCCCGATAATCGCGATAAAGATAAGGAAAATCATGAAAATCTTTTCCCTGCTCTCTGTATTGACAACCGTATCCTCGCCAAGAGTTACCCAGTCATATACTTTATATACGGGTAAAGATTTTTTCAGATCCGGTTCAAAACCTTCATATTTTTTATAGTTGGCGGTCTTGATGTCGATTTCCGAGACACTGTCGGCGTTCAAAAATTTCAACGCTTCATCCAGGTTTATAAATACTGTCGAATTATTTACCTGAGGATCAGGAGAATCTATCAATCCCGTAATTTCAAAGTCTATGGAATCCATCATATTCTGGCTGTTATGAAAAGTAATATAAACCGTATCTCCAATGCCGGCGCCCATGTCGCTGGCCAGTATATTGCCCAGGACAACCCCGCCGGGTTTAAGCTTCCCGGAATAAATAAAGTTCGTTAAGTTAAAGACATAATTATCTGCCGAAGGATCGATGCCTACAACCAGTATCGGGGAAGATACTCTGCCGTTATCCAGGTCGGCTGTAAATTTGACCCTCTCCGTAAAAGCCTTTATATAGGGTTTTGTTTTTAGAATAACCTCGATTGAACGATAATCGGTTATAAAATTACTCATATCATAAGGGCTGTCCTCATCGAACCCGGAGCTCCTGACCTTGAAATCGCCGGATTCTAATCCTATCTGGTTTTCAAAGGCCTGAACGCTGAGCCCTTTTATAAAACCCATCATAAAAATATAGAGGGCGATTCCAAATACCAGTATAGAAACGGTTAAAATCGTTCTTCTTTTATATCGTAAAATATTCTTAACGGCAAGGGATAAAATAAATTTCATATCAAACCTTTACACGGCTAATTTCTATTTTTATAAGAATCGATCAATTTTTCCATGGTGCTGAAATATGCATCAAGCGCCTTTATGCCTTTTTCATTAATTGTTAACGTCGTCAGGGGCTTATTATTTTTAAAAGTCTTTTCAATTGCAATATATTCCCCCGCCTCTAAAATCTTGAGGTGTGTTGAAAGATTACCGGAACTGAAATTCAGGAACTCTTTTAAATCCGTAAAGCTCATATTTTTTTGAGGAGAGCCTGCCAGCTTCATCAATATTAATAGCCTGGACCGCTCGTTTAAAACTTTATCATCGAAAATATTATTATCTATTTCCGGCGCCATATCAACTCTCTTTATTTTTAATCAAACCGAACTTTATTTCATCAATTATGCCTAAAGTCAGAACGGCCAGGCCGAACGAGGCCCCTTCCCATATCAGGGCGTCCAGGGGTGATTTAAGAATGTATGGAACCGACAACGCTCCGGGAATTATCATTAAGAGTCCGCAAATAATAAATTCAAAGAGAGAATAAAAATTCCCAATGGTCGTAAAACCAATGCCCGCGCCGACAGTAAATACTACAAAAATAAATTGATACTGGCCGGTTATATAAAAATAAGAGGCAAAATATAATATTAATACGCCAATTACAATTAACGATTTCAGCATCGGTTTCCCTACAATGTTTAAAACAATATTCAGTATGGTTTTAGCGGAATCGAATTTTCTTTCACGCCTCAGCAGCAGTATTTTATAAAATCCTATAACAGCTATTGCAAAAATCCCTGAAATAATGAGAATTTCTCTGATCCCTGCAGGAATCTTATAAAAATCACCGTAATTTTTTATAAAAAAATAAAATAGTAAGGAAAATAAAATTATCAATACTCCGCCTGCAAAAATAATGACGCGGTATGATGTCAGATAAAGATATTCCCGTATATTTTCACGGTCCTGCTCCAGCATGGAGCGCAGGTATTTGATGTCCGAACTTAACTTAAGTATTTCTTCAGGGATTTGTTTCATAAACAACTCCTTTCATACAAATTAGTTTGTATAACAAACTAGTTTATTATAAGAACTATTTTTATAAAAGTCAAGTGTTTTTTAAGGATCAGGACTAATTATTTGTCAGCAGCCACAAATTGGTATGAAAATATTTATTGTACGCCTCTATCCAGTTTGTCGAAATTTCCATCTGCGCCTGCCGCAGAGTAATCTTATTTCCAATCACCAATTTATGCAGGCGGTTTTCAAGCCTGTCTTTCGTATGCGCGTTTATTTTCCCGAAATAAGCCTCAGGCCACAAATTGGTTATGGAATTATCCCCTCCCAATTCAAGGCTGATAAGGTGGTCGATTTCGAACGATCCCCGGGGATAATCTCCGGGGTTAATGCCGTAAATTTTAAAAATGAGTTTTTTCTCTTCTTCGGATACATGCCTGATCTTCCTGGTCGTCCATCCCGGGGCCTTCATTACTTCCACTGTAATATAGGGATCTATCCCTCCAGGGGTTAATTTCGGATCCGGAATAATAGGGACTTTATCGGTTAAAGCTAAAATTAAGGTAAAGCAGGCAAATAAAATCAGACCTGCTGATAGAATCTTTTTTATCATTTTAATATTCTCCAATTTTTTTATTTTTTAATTATTCAGAAATATTGTATGAAATTTTTATTCGCTCGACTGATGGTCAACCCTGCATCAATATCCTTCCCCAATCCGGACTGATCTCCAGGGATAAAACGCCGGCCCCGGAATCGAAAGCTTTTCCCGGATCCAGCAGATCCTTCCAGCGGGAAGGCCAGCCTCGCGGTAAAATTACAGACACTCTATCTGTTTTATCGGATGCGTTAACGCAGACGATAACCTAATCCCGAAAGAGCCCGCATAAAACCCATATCGAGCGAATCTGCGGCATCCAGCCTCAACCCGTCGATCCCGAATTCGTTTTTCCAGAAACGGACGCTCTCGAACAGATAATTCCGTACTTCCGGATTATCAGGAATGAATTTTACCAGGCTGTAGTGTCCGTTCCAGCCTCCTATTTCTTTCTATACGTACCGGTGGGTATATAGATATAACAAAAAAAAGTTTATTTCAGGTGTAAATCCCGTACTGCACGGTCCTCAAACTCTGCCGGATAATGTCGTCAGTCAACTCGATAAATCCGTTAAGCCACAGCCCGATACATGTGTTGATTGCCCCGATTATGATCGCTGTAATAATTTTTTCCCTTCCCCGCATATTACCATATTTCGGGACGGCTTTATTGATCACTTCCTCGAGAATACCGAATACCTGTTTATCAAGTTCCGTAAAGGCCTTGTTGGGTTCGCTATCTCTTGGTGAGAAGTACATGGAAAGCTTCATCCGGTTGAAAACAGCATTTTCTTTCGCGAACCTGAAAAGAGCAAAAGCCATGTTTTCCAGAGAAAGCGGAAGATTCCCTGAATATCCGGACGCGTCGGAAATTTCTTTAGTCATTACATCCCCGTATTTCCTGACTATTGCGTCGAGAAGCCCTCGTTTACTTCCGAAATAATGATATAAGGTCGGTTTTGTCACTTTCGCCTCGTCGCAGATCTCCTGTACCCCGACAGCTTCATAACCCCTGTCGGCAAAAAGAGAAAGGCTTTTCAGGATCAGTATCTCGCGGTTATCCATAATTTTTCCTCTGCATGTATTATACCGATCGGTATAATGAAAGTCAAGTATTTTTGACAAAAATCCTGGCGTTAAATAAACTAAAAAAATGGAGGATATTTCATGCAAAATAAAAAGATTATAATAATCGGCGCAGGTATAGCCGGTCTTTCTGCAGGATGCTACTCGGCAATGAACGGTTTTGAAACGCATATTTTCGAGGCGAATCATATTCCCGGCGGTTTATGCACGTCATGGAACAAGGGGAATTTTATCATTGACGGAAGCATCCATCATCTCGCGGGTTTAAATAAAAAAAGTTTATATTACAAAATCTGGGAAGAACTGGGAACAATGCCTGCTCCGGTCACATTTTTTAAAGACCTTTCCTCCGTTGAGACCCTTGACGGCATGAAATTTTATGTTTCAACCGATATTGAAAAACTTAAAAGAGACATGCTCGATACAGCCCCTGAAGATAAAGAGACAATTTATAAATATTTTAAATTACTGTACAAATTTAAGAAAATGGACATTCTTGAGGCGGGCCTCTGGGGTATCGGCGGTTTTATAAAAAACCTCGCAGGGTTCTTAAGCATTATGAAATACATGAAAGTCACCATGGCTTCCTTTGCCGATAACTTCAGTAATCCTTTTTTAAAAAAAGCTTTCCGGTTCATTCAGTATGACTGGCAGGATGTACCGATTCCTCTGCACGCGAATATAATGACCGGCTGCTACATGCAACGCTACGGCTGGTATAACGGCGGCTCGCTTGAATTCGCAAAAGCTATTGAGAAGAAATTTAAATCGCTTGGCGGCATGATTAACTACGGTACTAAAATCGAAAAAATAATTGCGGAAAACGGAAGAGCGGAAGCTTTTTTAACTTCAGATAAAACAAGAATAGAAGCCGATTATATCATCTCAAACAGCTTCGGATACAATACGATCTTTAACATGCTGGACGGCAGATATCTTTCCATAAGGGATAAGGAATTTTATAACAGGCCGGGCGATGACGCAAAAATGGGTTTGCAGGTATCTTTCGGTATAAACAGGGATATGAGAGACCAGCCGCATGCCGTTATTTTATTTCTTGATGGAAAGCTAAAAGCCGGTGGCAGGGATTTTGACAGGCTCAATATTGAAATATTCAATTTCGATCAAAAAATCGCACCGGCAGGCAAGACAGTTATTAAAGTGATAATGGATACAGGCTTTAAATACTGGCGCGATCTATATAGAGAAAAAGACAACTACAAAAACGAAAAAGAAAAACTGGCAGAAGATATTTTAATGATCCTTGATAAAAAATATCCCGGCATAAAAAGCCAGGTAGAAATGACCGATGTGGCTACTCCTGTAACAACTGAAAGATTCACATCCAATGCAGAACCCTACGGGGCGCAGCTGGAAATGAAACCTTCCGATTTAATGAATTCCCTTTTCGGCAAACCTAAGAAACTGCCCGGCATTAAGAATTTATTTCTTGTCGGCCAGTCTGTGGGCGGAGCCGGTATTCCCGGATGCGCTTTAATGGGTAAAAACACTGTCAAAAATATTTGCATGCTTGAAAAAAGGAGATTCCGGGCAGACAGGCAGGGCAGGAATAAATGAAGATCCCTATGAGAAGGCGGGACAGGAAATTATCAGATGAAGAAGCCATGGAAATACTCGGGAATGGGGAATACGGGATTCTCTCCTTCTGTTCAATGGCGGGAGAACCCTATGGAATACCTCTAAATTACGCCCTCGACGATAAAAACATTTACTTCCATTGCGCGATGGAAGGTTCTAAAATAAATTTTCTTAATGCAAACAGCAGGGTTTCATTTTGTGTTGTTGGAGAGACCGAAGTTCTCCCGTCTGATTTCAGCACAAGATATGAAAGCGTTATTGTTTCGGGTAATGCATCTTTTATCGGCGGAGATGAGAAAAAGAAGGCGCTTATTAAATTAGTCGAGAAATATTCTGCGGATTTTACCCGGGAAGGATTACAGCATATCAAAAAAAATTTTGATAGAACAGGAGTATTTAAGTTAGAGATAGGATCGGTTTCTGGAAAATCGAAGAAATGAGGTGTTTTCATGAAAAATCGTAAGATCGATATTTTGTATTTAGGCATTTATATTTTATTATTCGCGGTTTTATTCAACCTGACAATAGATAATCCCTACCTGGAATTATTCAGGCGGTATTACTGGATAATAATAGCAGGATTGAGTTTTATATACCCGTTTTTTAAACCTAAGAAACCGAATATTAAAAACATTATTTTAAGTTTCCTGGTTTTATCCGCCGTAACCATGATTCCTGAATGGATAGGCGATTTCATATACTATATCTTTACAAGTTCCGCATATGAGACCATTCTTTTTTTTGAAATCTTCACCGCTCTCTCGATGGGCTCGTTAATAACAGGTTATATTACAGGGACATTGATCGCATTGATTTTTAAATATTTCATCACTCCCAATTCCAATAAATGATCTTAAAACCCCGCCCTTCTACAGCGATTGATGAAACGTAATTCATATCATTTAATCTGACATCTTCTAATGACCACTGTCGGCCGGAAAATCTGCCGTCATGTATTTCAATCTTAGATTTGATGCCCGGGTTTGGAGAAACTGAAAAACTATTCAGCGGCATATTTAAACCCTCTCCAATCGCCTTTATTAATGCTTCCTTTCTGGTCCAGCATGTAAAAAATGCCCTTTTTCTTATGGCGGCCGGTAATTCAAAATATTCGTTTATTTCTTTATTCGAGAAAAATCTTTTAACGATCCTGTCGGAATCGGGCATATCTTTCATGTATTGGATATCGATGCCGACTTCCCTGCCTCTTGTCAGCGCGTAAATAATATATTTTCCAGAATGGGATAAATTAAACCTGATATCGTTATTTTCCGGATTTTTTATGACCGGTTTTCCCTTTTTTTCCCTCGCAAAATAAATAGTTTTCGAATCAAGGTGAATATACCGGCTTAATATTAACCTTAAAATGCCATGTGTGATGATAAATCTCTTTTTATCTTTATCGAAAATAAACCTTTTTGACCGTTCAAGCTCATTATTCGAAAGCAGGCCCGATAAATACTCGTGATTACAGGCTTCTTTTTCAATATCGACCAGCCATATATGTACGATTCCTTCATGGATCGTTAATTCCTCATCCGGTAAATTCCATAAATCTTTATTCGGCATTTAATTTAAAATCTCTTATTTATCTCCGTTCTTGATTTCTTTTTTATCTTTATCGTATAATACGGTTTTTGTAATTTTTTCCTTTCCATAGGGATCTGTTACATAATAATCCTTGCGCATAGAGATGCCGTTTTGATCGATGTAGCTGTTTATATAATAGTAGTCCCATTCCTCTACAAAGCCCTTGACAAGAAACATAACAGCCTTGTCGTAGCCTTTTTTATTGGCAAAATCCGGAGTGTAGAAATAATCGATCCGGATCTTCTGACCGTTCTCGTCAAAATATTCGTTGTGCTGGTTATATTTCTCCTTTTGGGCGAATTCGTCGGTATGGATAACATAAGCCGACGCAACTTTTCCCTTCTCACTGTAATACTCTATACGCTTGGTGAAACCTTTTTCTTTGGCGGCGGCTGGAAGGTAGTAATATTCTACCTGCTTTATCTTTTTACCATAGTCGTAAAATATAACAGAACGCTCGATGCCGAATTTATTGTAAAATTCGTCGCCGTTCTGGTAGTTGAATTCGACCGTCGCTCCTCCAAAATCGTTCTTATCGGTCAGTGTTCTGGAATTCTCGGCAAATCCTTTCAAGGAGATTGCCGCAAAGAGTATGATTATAGCGGCTGTCAATTTGCTTCTCATGGCTTATCCTCCTATAGTTGCGCTCGTTACCCCTCCTATCCGAAAGGCCCGAAGGATAGAGCACCCTGAATAAATATAACACGCTTTTTTTCTTTTGTAAATCAACCGGGGGACTTTACGCGGCGAAGACAATAAATACCAATTTGGTTGACAATATGCCCGAATCATTCTAAATTGATATATCCGGAGGGAATGTGCCAGGCAAAAAAAACGGTCTTCAGCATGAACCTGCCCAAAGGGCTTTCGCAAGGCAGTTTATTAATGAGATCCGGGACGCATACGCTTTATGCAAAATAGTAACCGATAAAAATATGAATCCCGTTGATTTCCGCATACTGGATTTCAATCCCGCATTTGAATTATTGACAGGATTGGACAGCAGCATACTTGCCGGGGAATGTCTTCTGGAATCCGATTTATCCTCCGATCCCTTCTGGAATCAGATATTTAAAAAAACGGCATCTGCGGTTAAGAACGCAGGATTCGAGATTTATTCAAAAAAACTCGATAAACACTTCAGGATCACTGCGGCTGTGCCCGAAAAGGGGATTATCGCGCTTCTGCTCGAAGATATTACCGACGTTAAATCGGTTGAAAGGGCTGCGATGGAAAAACTTAGTAAAAGCGAGGAAAAATTCCGCCTTCTTACCGAGAGAAGCAATGTTTTGATCTGTGAAATCGATTCCGAAGGTATTTTTTTATATGTCAATCCCGCTTTTAAGGACATTCTCGGCTATGAACAGGAAGAGCTGATCGGCCGGTCGGCTTTTGAAATAGGATATCCTCCAAGCTTCAGCAAAGCCTCAAAAAAATTGAAAGAGGCGGCTGAACGTAACAACAGGCAGGAAAACATCTGGAAGTTTAAAGACAAATCCGGAAATTGGCATTGGCTTAACTGTTTTACAAAGACCAACATAAATTCTACCGGGGAAATACGCATTAACACGGTAGCGATCGATATAACAAAGCAGAAAAATGCCGAAGAAGAATTACATAGGCAGGAACAGGAATACAAGACCCTGGTGGAAAGCGTCCCGGACATCATCGCACGCTATGACAGGAATTTCAGGCATATTTTTGTAAACAAAGCGATTTTTTATGATACCGGGATCAGTCCGAAATCGCTCATCGGTAAAAACTTCAGGGAAATGAATATTAAATCGCAGAAATATATTGAAAATGCGGAGGCTTTTCTGAGGGCTATTTTTGAAAAAGGGGAAGAGATGAATTCCGAGACTTTTTTACCCGGCAAGAAAGGCGCCCAGCATTATTTATCCAGGGGGATCCCCGAGTTCGGCCCTGACGGTTCGGTAGCTACCGCTCTGGTTATCAGCAGAAACATAACAGGCCGTAAAAAAGCCGAGAATGCTTTGAAAGAAAGCGAGAAGCGTTTTGAGACTGTTTTTCGCGACAGCCCCGTCTGCACAAGCCTCACCCGGCTGTCGGACGGCCGTTTCATAGACGTTAATGAAGCATTTTTAAGACTTTTCGGCTTCAACCGGAAAGAGGTGATCGGATGCGATCCGCTGACATTAAATATGTGGGCTGATCCGGAAGACCGGCTTAACATGGTCAAAGATCTCAATAAAAAAGGGAGATCGGAAAGTTTTGAAACGGTTTTCCGGACAAAATCGGGCGAATTGCGGAATGTTATAGTGAATTCTGAAGTGATCAATGTGGCCGGAGAATCAAATATTCTGGGCCTCACATTGGATATAACCGATCGTAAGATTGCCGAAAAGCAGATCAGGACCGCGCTTAAAGAGAAGGATGTGCTCCTGAGGGAACTTTACCACAGGACCAAAAACAACATGCAGGTGATCTGCTCCATGCTCAGTCTTTATTCGTCGGACAGCCCTGACCCGGTTTTAAAAAGGGCGTTTATGGATATGGTAAACCGGATACAATCCATGGCCCTTGTACACCAGAAACTTTACCATTCGCAGGATCTTTCAAGTATCAGCCTGAAAGAATATATAATGGAGCTGGTTAAACTATTATTTTCAAGCTTCGATGTCGCACCGGGCATTATAAGTATTATTTATGAACTGGAAGATATATATTTACCGGTAGATTTAGCCATACCCTGCGGCCTGATCATAAACGAACTTGTTACAAATTCACTCAAGCATGCCTTCCCCGGCGGCCGGAAGGGCCTGATCAGCATTATTTTAAAAAAAGAGGATGATAATATCATTCTTCAGATATCAGATAATGGTGCCGGTATACCCGAAGGCACCGATTTTAAAGTGAAAGCCGGCATGGGGATCAAGACAGTATTCAATTTAGCCGAAATGCAGCTCAAGGGCGAATTATCATATGAATCCCATAATGGAATTTCGTTCTGTATCCGCTTCGGCGAGCCGGCTCGTCAAAACTTTAAATAAAAATAGAATCGACCACTTTCTCTTTCCTGCCGTTCCAGATATTTACGGCCCTGCAGAAAAGCTTGAAACTGAAGCCGCTGCCCCTGAGATTCATGAAATATATGGAAAATGCCAGCATCTTGAGGGAATTCAGGTAGGAACGGATTCCCGGGCTGTTCTCCCTTATCCACCTGTATACAGCTGTGCAATCTTCAGGATCGATGCACTCGAGGCAGAGGCGTCTTTCGATTTCAATTTTCTGAATCCCTGCGTCAACTTTCATTGGAGAATTCCCTGTTTTAACAACTTTGTAATATTCTTTTACATAATTGTAAGTTTTATCATCTTTTTCAAGGAGACAGAATACTCCCTTCATTTCCCGCTCCGATAATCTACTAAACAAATTATCGGCATTTCGTAAAAATTGTTGCAAAATCTAATGTTTGATAAGAATTAATATTAAATATATAATAAGTCCTCAAGCGAGGTGGTCCTCAATGCTTTACCTTAAATTGTTTAATGTAACGATCTACGAATCCAATCTCAGCAACAGGTTATTTTCCGGAAAAGATTCCGACCCGATACTTGACGATATCAGCTTTAATATCGACAGGGGCGAGATCTTCGGGATCGTCGGACCGAGCGGCTGCGGTAAAACGGTTCTCCTGAAAACCATAGCCGGCCTTTTTTTCCCCGAAGAGGGGGAAATCTATATCGACGGCGAGACGGTAACGAAAGCTAAACCATCAGAGCGGGGCGTATCTATGGTTTTCCAGGATTTCGTACTGTACCCTCATATGACAAATTTAAACAACATACGCTTTTCGGCGTCCGCAAACCCTATGAACCTGGAATCGGTTGCTCGGCTTCTGCATATTGAAGAAAAGAAGCTTCTCGATAAATTTCCCCGGTATACCTCCCTGGGCGAGAGGCAGCGCGTATCTATAGGAAAAGCCCTGATCTCCCGCCCTAAAATCCTTCTGCTTGATGAACCCCTTTCAAACGTCGAGGACAGCCTCCGCATAGAGATAAGGCATAACATGAAAAAACTTATCAAAGAAAACGGCATCACAACGATATATGTCTCGCATAATCAGACGGAAATCGGCGAAATATCCGACAATATCGCCGTAATGAGGAAGGGGAAATTCGAACAGACCGGCTCATACCTCGATCTTTATGACAACCCGAAGACCCTGTTTGTTTCAACTCTTATCGGGGAAAAATCCAGCAATTTTCTTACCTCCGGGGAAGTGTCGAGCCTCACAGGCGGTAAGATAAAATATTCCCTCACGATCAGGCCGGGGGAATGCGGTCTTGAGGAAAAAGGGGAATCTATTTCAATCGAAGGCAAAGTTTCCTTCATAGAGAATTTTATCCAGGAAAGCAAAAAGATCGTTTTCTTAAACAAAGAGGGAGAACTCTTCGGCGTGGAGGTCAGTATCGACTACCCGGTAAATAAAGACGACAGCATTAAAATTTATATACCTATCGGCAAGGCCAAGTTTTTCGACGACATAGAAAACTCTGAGTCTCCATCAAGGGTCTATAATCTATGGTGATAAAAAACGGCTTAGTATATGATTTTGAAGAAAAGATCGGCGGACGGAAACTGGACATCCTTATAAAAGAAGGCAGGATAAAAAAAATCTCCCCCTCTATCGATGCTGCAGACGGACCGGTGATAGACGCAAGCTCTATGTATGTAATTCCCGGGCTTGTCGACTTGCACGCTCATCTCAGGGAACCCGGCGAGACGCAAAAGGAAACGCTTGAATCGGGGTCCCGCGCTGCCGCAAGGGGAGGAATAACAACCCTTCTGGCTATGCCGAATACCTTACCCCCCGCCGACAATCCCGAATTAATAAGCTCGCTCGTTAAAAAGGCGGCTTCCATCGCGCCGGTTTCGATATTGTTCGCGTCCTGCATGACTATTAAAAGGGAAGGCCTTTATCCCGTGGATATTGCGAAGAACAGGGAAGCGGGCTGCGCCGCCTTTTCGGACGACGGTTCGAGCATCCAGGACCTGAATGTCCTGATAGGCCTGTGCCGGGCTGCCGCGGATCAAAAAGTTCTCCTGATTGACCACCCCGAAATCAGGGCCTTGTCCGGGAACGGCCCGGTAAGCTACGGGCAGCTTCCTTTGAAATTCGGCCTGGAGGGCCAGCCCGCCGAGGCTGAAAGCCTTGCAATTTGGACCCTTGGCTCTGCGGCAGGTTTATTCGGTGCGCAAGTCCATTTCACTCATATTTCGACCCGTAAATCCGCGGAAGCGGTCCGGATGCTGAAGTCTTACTATCCCGGAAGGATATCCTGCGATACAACCCCGCACCATCTCCTGCTCTCGGAGGAAGATCTCTTGAAAATCCTTGATACGAATAAAAAAATAAACCCTCCCCTCCGCCCGGAGGACGACAGGCGAGCCGTCGAAGAAGCCCTTTGCGCCGGGGTAATAGATGCGATCGCGACAGACCATGCCCCTCATACGGATGAAGAGAAGAGCAGGCCCTTCGAATCGGCACCCTTCGGGACTATAGGATTCGAGACATTTTTAGCCTCAACATACACACATCTTGTAAGGAAGAGGGGGCTAAATGTCCTTGACTGGCTCCGGATGGTTACAAGCAGTCCTTCGGGAATCCTGGGAATAGAAAGAGGCGTGATAAGGACAGGCGGCAGGGCCGACATTACGGTATTCCATCCCGGGAAAAAATTCACCGTCGAAAGGGAAGCCATCATATCTAAATCCAAAAACAGCGCCTTCCTGGGCATGACTTTTTACGGCAATGTCGAATACACCATAGCAGGCGGAAGGATAGCTTACCCTTTTAACCTTTTTTAGCCAGCAGGCTTTCCCCGTCCCTCATCAGCCTCTCCTGCCTCAATACCTGGTAGGGAATGAAACTGTCGATGAAGCAGTTCCCCCCCACTTTCATACCCGACGGCACCCTCACATCCTTTCCGATAAGCGTCACGCCGAAATTGAGGATTTCAGGAAAATCCGCGTTGACCGCCGAAGAATTCTCGGCGCCGATAGAGGCATGGGACTCGATGGTAGGCATACTGCTGTCTTTCGAATACTCGTCTATGATGGAATTCACAATGACCGAATTAGGGCCTATATGATTGCCCGGCAGGATCAGGGAGTTTTTAACATGGGCATGCTTATCCACCCTTACATTCGAGAATATTATCGAATTCTCGACCCTGCCGAAAAGGTCCACATTTTCACCTACAATTGAATTCTTGACGTATGAACCGCGCCCGAAGGTGGAAGAACTTGAAAGGGATAGGCCCCCGTTGACAGGGACATAAGCGTTGTAAAGGTCGAGCATCAGGTAGTCGTCGATCATGTCGAGATGTATGTTGTAATATTCCTTGAGGCTTTTGAAAGGCATTATATATCCCTTGGTTTCAACAGATTTGATATCGAATTCCTTGATGATCTTTTCCATAATATCCAGGTCCAGGTTGGATTCGTCGAGGAAAAAGCTTTCATATTTCTTGATAAATATATTTTTCTCTACAACAAGGCCTGAATAAATATTTTTTAAGTTATATTTAGTTTTAATGGCAAGATTAGTGTTTTTTTCAAGCTCGTCCGCCAGGACCCTCATATCGAACCATATGGGATAATTCCCCTTAAGGATAACTATTCCCTCAAGCGAATGCTCTTTAGAGAATTCCGTCAAAAACGTGGAAAATTTTTCCGAAATATCGAGGTAATCGAAGATATAAAATTTTACCGAAGGCCAGCCCTTTACGAGGTAATTCAGTACAATATCCTTGTCTCTTTTAACAAAAACGACGACATTCCTTACCTGGATCGATGACAGGGAACTGATGGCGAAATCGATATTGCAGAAGCGGGGCGAATAAGGCAGAAGGAAATGTTCGGCGTATTCGTCGAAAGACAGAAAATTATAACTATTCTCCCCGATTATAATGCCCAGGTCAAGACTTTTCTTTGATGAGGCCATATCGACTACCTTTTAATCATCTTCTGTATATTTTCCTTGAATGGCGGATAAATGACCCCAAATTCCGTGACAATCCCCGTAACAAGCCTGTGCGGGGTTACATCGAAGGCGGGGTTGTAGGCGTCGGCATTTTCAGGGGCGCTCTGCATTCCCCTGAATTTGATAACTTCCTCCTTGTCCCTCTCTTCTATGGGTATAAGTTCACCGTTTTCAATACCGGGATCAAATGTCGAGACCGGCGCAGCGGTATAAAAAGGCACTCCATGATAATGGGCCATAACGGCCAGGGAATAAGTGCCTATCTTGTTAGCGAAATCCCCGTTCAGTGCGATCCTATCGGCGCCGACAATGACCAGGTCGATCCCTTTTTTGGCCATTACCGCGGCAGCCATGTTGTCGCATATTACTTTATATGGAATTCCTGTTTTTCCCAGCTCCCAGGCGGTCAATCGCGAACCCTGAAGGAGGGGCCTTGTTTCATCGGCATACACGAAGACGTTTTTTCCCTCCTCATGCGCTTTGAATACCACTGAAAGCGCGGTACCGTTTCCTCCGGTGGCAAGCCCCCCCGTATTGCAATGTGTGAGGATTTTAGCGTTTTCCGGTATCAGATTTAGGCCGTATTTCGCGATTCCCTCGGATTTATTCAGATCTTCCTTATGAATAGAAAGGGCCTCTTTTTTCCAGCCTGCGAGAATCTCCCTCTGATCGGCGCTTCCGTCAAGCACGGCTTTCATTCTCTTTATCGCATAAAAGAGATTATATGCAGTCGGCCTGCTTTTCCCTATATAATCCAGTATTTCCCTGCCCTTTTCCCTATACGCCTTAAAATCCTTGATCGATGAATAACCGGCCAGCGATATATAAGCCCCGTAAGCCGCCGTGATGCCGATCGCCGGCGCGCCTCTGACGGCAAGCGTGTAGATCGCTTCAAAGACCTCGGATTCATTCCTGAGCTCTATAACCTTTTCCTGCTGGGGAAGGGCCCGCTGATCGATTATGAACAGCCTGTCATCATCAAGGAAAACGGTTTTAATGACCTGATTCATACCGTCGCCCTGCTGAATTTGCTTTTTAATTTATAAAACAGGGTAAATAAAAACAAAAAGAAAATCCTGAAAATACGGGCTAAATTATACGGATGGATGAGGGTCGTATAAAACCCGTTCCATCCCTTCTTCTGGAACCAGATCGGCGGCATTTTCTTCTTGCCGGCTATAACCTTAAAAGAATTTCCGACCCCGACCGTTATCGAAGACTGGTAATAACCGAAATTTTTCGTAATCCATTTTTCCTGCTTCGGCCCTGAACCGTAGCTGGCTATAAATATCTGCGGCGAACTTTTCCTTATTGTGATCAGGACGTCCTGGAGTTCCTGGTTTTTGATATTGGAACGGTAGCTCCCGACAATCCTCGCCTGTGCGAAGGATTTCCGTATTCTCTTCAGGGTTTCCAGCGCCACGTTTTTTGTCCCCCCGAAAAGAAAGACCGTGTAATTCATCTCGTCGGCGGCGCGCATGAGATCGAGGTATAATGTAACAGGCATGATGACATGGACCGTTTTTCCGGTTAGAAGCCTGACCATCCATGCGACGGTCTGGGAAGCGCAGATCACAATTTCAGTCTTTTTAAGGATCTGCCGGAGTTCATGATTGAATAAAGAAAAGAACATTATCTTTTCATCCAGCAGCAATATTCGGAACCTTTCCTTGTCATAGATTGTCTGGATAAGGCATTCTTTTAATTCTTCACGGTTCGTAAGGCTTATTTTTACTCCGAGCAAATTAACCGATTGAGGCAGCATCAGCAAGTCCCTCCTCCCCGAAGATTCTAATACAAAAGTGAAATTAATACAAATCTATCCGAAGCAGACCCTTGTTTCCCTGGCGGCCTTTGTCTCATCCAGTCTTGTGACAGGGGTATTTCCGGGAGCGGCCAGAAGTTTACCGGGAGCCGCGGCCGCGGTTTCGGCTATTTCCTTCATTACCCCGATAAAATTATCGAGGGTTTCCTTATTCTCGGTTTCAGTCGGCTCTATCATTATCGCTTCTTTAACGATCAGGGGAAAATAAACCGTAGGAGGGTGGATACCCCTCTCAATCAGGCCCTTTGCTATGTCGAGGGCATGGACGCCGTAAGGCAATTGCTTTTCCGCCGAAAAGACGCATTCATGCATGCAGGTCCTGTCATATGGAAGATGATAATATTTTTTTAATTTTTCCTTTATATAATTCGCGTTAAGCACGGCCTGCTCCGAAACCCTTATCAGGCCCTCCCTGCCCAGAAGCAGGATATAAGCGTAAGCCTTGACCAGCACCCCGAAATTACCGAAAAATCCGGATACGCGCCCGATGCTGTTTTTATTTTCGGGCGGCAGGAAATAACCGCCGGAGGCATTCCTTTTTATCACGGGAGATGGCAGAAATTCTATAAGCTCCTTTTTTACTCCGACAGGTCCGGCTCCGGGACCGCCGCCGCCATGAGGAGTCCCGAATGTTTTATGGAGGTTGACATGTACTACGTCAAACCCCGCATCGCCGGGCTTTACCTTGCCCATTATCGCATTCAAATTTGCCCCGTCATAGTACATCAGGGCCCCGGCGGAATGGGCGAGCCCCGCTATTTCGGCGATCCTGGTTTCAAAAATCCCAAGGGTGTTTGGGCAGGTCATCATGACCGCAGCGGTTTCTTCATTCAATACTTTTTTAAATTCTTCAAGGTCCATTTCGCCATTTTCCAGGCTTTTGACGGTCACTATCTCGTAACCCGCCATCGCAGCCGAGGCAGGGTTCGTCCCATGGGAAGAATCCGGTACAATGACATATTTTTTCTTATTCCCTTTCGATTTATGATAAGCGCCTATAAGGAGTATGCCCGTCATCTCGCCCTGAGCCCCCGCCATAGGCGCGGTTGTGACGCTGTCCATCCCGGTGATCTCCGCGATGAGGCCTTCCAGGTCTTTTATAACGGCAAGACAGCCCTGGACAAGGCTTTCACCGCCGTCAATGTAACTTGAGAGAGGGTGGGCCCCCCGAAATCCGGGGAGATCGGCAGCTTTTTCCATAACCTTCGGGTTGTATTTCATAGTGCAGGATCCCAGGGGATAAAATTCAGTGTCGGCCGAAAAATTCAAACGCGACAGCCTGGTGTAATGACGCACAACGTCGGGTTCGCTAACCTCTGGAAGGGCCGGCACTGAAAGTGTCAGCAATTCCGGGGGAAGACCGGGGGCCTCGGGTATATCAGCCCCGGGAATATCCAGGCCTCTTCTTCCCGGGACCGATTTCTCGAAGATCAGTTTTTCCATCCCGTTCATAAAATTCCCTCCAGGCAGGCTGCGTAGCCTTCCATTTCAGCCCTGGTCCTCATTTCAGTAACCGCTACCAGCAGCATTTTTTCCATCCCGGTATACAACCTTCCGAGAGGGAAACCGGCTAAAAACCCCTTTGTTCTCATCTCTTTTTCAATTTCTTCCGCGCTCACTGGCAGTTCGATTGTAAACTCGTTAAATGTAGGATATCTATTGTATATGCGGACATTTTTAATCCTTCCGGCGAGATTTTTAAGAAATTCCGCCTTCCTGTAATTCAGGACGGCAAGTTCTCTGAATCCCTCCTTCCCCAGGAGCGAAAGGTATATAACAGCTCGAAGGGCGCATAGGCTCTGGTTTGAGCAGATATTCGATGTGGCTTTATGACGCCTTATATGCTGCTCCCTTGCCTGAAGGGTCAAAACAAACCCCCTTTTACCGTTCCTGTCGGCAGTCTCGCCCACTATCCTTCCGGGCAGATTTCTAATAAGTTCTTTTTTCGACGTTATAAACCCGAAAGAAGGGCCCCCGAAGCTTAAGGGTATGCCGAGGCTCTGTCCGTCCCCCGCGGCTATGTCTGCACCCATCTCCGACGGTTTTTTCAACATCCCAAGCGACACCGGATATACGGACATTATTAAAAGGGACCCGCTTTCATGTACCTTGCGGGCCAATTCAGCAAAGTCTTTTACGTTCCCGAAAAAGTCCGGGTTTTGAACGATAACCGCGGCGGCACCGGAACCGGGGCCGCTGACATCCAATGTGAATTCATCCAATTCGATCGAACGGTTTGAAAGATAGGTCTTTAACACCTGCCTGTAAAACGGGTTTACGCCGGAATCGACACAGATGAGCGGCCTTCCCGTGACCCTGACAGCCATAAGCGAAGCTTCGGCAAGGGCGCTCGCCCCGTCGTAAAGCGAGGCGTTGGAGACTGCCATGCCCGTAATAGCGCACATCGCCGTCTGGTATTCGTAAAGGGCCTGGAGAGTACCCTGGGAGCATTCGGGCTGATAGGGTGTATAGGCGGTATAAAATTCGGACCTCCCCGCAAGTAAGTCCACTGCAGCAGGTACATAATGATCGTAAGTCCCGCCGCCTAAAAAAGAAAGGTGATCCGAAATATTCCGTTCGGAATACTCCCGCAATAAACTTATTACCTCTAACTCGGATCTTGCCCCCGGGATATCGAATTTCTTCGTCCTGAGGCTGTCCGGTATGGATGAAAACAGCTCTTCTATCGAATTTACGCCAATGTCAAGAAGCATGCCTAAGCTTTCCGGACCGGTATTCGGACTGTAATTCATATTAATCCTTTGATGTACTCATCATAGGCCTTCCTGTCCATCAAGGCCGTCTTTTCAGCAGGTTCTGATAGCTCAATTACCGCGATCCAGCCCTCTTCCTCGGGGCTGCGGTTTACAAGCTCCGGGTTTTCTCCGAGGATTTCGTTCTCGCTTTTTACAACACCCGACATAGGTGCGAAGATATCGCTCGCGGCTTTTACCGATTCGATAGAGCAAAGTACGTCCCCGAGTTTCACCGTCTTCCCTGTTTTTGGAAGCTCCACAAAGGTAATGTCGCCGAGCTGATTCGCGGCGTATGCAGTAATTCCGACAGTCCCGCTGATGCCCTCGATCCTTACCCATTCGTGGTCCTTAGTGTAATAGACGTTCATCCGGCCCTCCATTATTTTCTCAAGCTGCCGTTTTTATAGAACGGCAATTCGCATATTAGCGCCTCGATTTCTACACTGTCATGCTTTAAAAGCAGTTTTTCGCCTATTTTAGAATACTCAGGCCTCACATAGCCGAGCCCGATCCCGCATGAAAGCATGGGTGAAAAAACGCCGCTTGTAACATTACCGATCCAGGCCCCTCCTGAGGTTATGTCGTAACCCGGGCGCGGCGTACGCCGGCTATTTGTTATAAAAGCGATCTTCCTCTTCTCCACGCCGGTTTCCTTTCGCTTCGCCAGGGCCGTTTTGCCGGTAAAATCCTTCGAATAATCGACATAAGATTCCAGCCCGGCTTCTATCGGGTCGGTCCATTCCCCCAGGTCATGCCCGTAAAGGCTGTAGCCGACTTCGAGGCGAAGTATATCGCGCGCGCCCAGGCCCGCCGGTTTTACTCGCGGGTCCCCGAGAAGTTTTTCCCACAATTCCAATACCCTTCCGCTGTCGATATAAATCTCGTAACCCAGCTCTCCGGTGTAGCCTGTCCTGCTGATAAGGGTATTTATACCGCCCATGAGGGTGAATTTTTGAAAAGAGTAGTATTTTAAATGCTCTATACCGCTTCCGGCGACTTCTTTAAGCACATCCCTGGATAGCGGGCCCTGGAGATCGAGCTTGGCGGTATGGATTGAAATATCTTTAAAGACAGCGGAGGAATTAACAAAGGTTCTCATATTTTCAAAATCGCGGTCCTTCGTTTCCGCGTTTACTACGATCATAAGCTTTTCCCCGGACAGCCTGTAAATTATAAGGTCGTCGAGTATGCCGCCGGTTTCAGAGAGCATAAGGCCGTACTTGCAGCGCCCCTCCGGGATCTTAGATACCCTGAAGGTCACGGCTTCTTCGATGCCGCTTTTTTCAATGTCTCCCTCTAAATAAAACTCACCCATATGGCAGATGTCGAAAAGAGCCGCGGATTCCCGGCAAGTCTTATGTTCCGATAGGATGCCTTCGTACCGGATGGGCATTTCCCAGCCCCCGAATCCGGCCATCCCGGCTTTAAGGCGTAAATGTTCGTTATAGAGTGGAGTTCTTAAAAGGTCCTGCATATTCCGTCCTTTTTGATCGGAATATTTTAACACCAAGCGCCGCTTTTCACAAGGGATTGGATAATAGATGAGGATGATTTGACAAACATTATATACGGAAATAAAATAAGCGATAATTTTTTACCGGGGAAACTAAAATGATTAAAAAGATTTCGGCTTACTTGCTGATTTCATTCGGTTTTGCCGGCCTGGCCTGGCCGCAGCAGCTCGAGATGAAATCGGCGACCGTGGCGGGATTCATAAACAGGGGAAAATCCAGCCAGGACAATATCAACATACTTATGACAAAGTCATTGTCAACCTTTCTTTCAAAGATATCGAAAAATATCACCCCGTACAAGGACGTGGAGGAAATAGCCGGGGGTACTAATTTCTGGGGCCAAAAGGCGCTGGACGGCAGCCGGGCGATAAATATCGCGCAGCATTTTTCAACAGAGCAGGTGATCACCGGGGATTACCTCGTCAATGACAAAAACAGCACAATTGTTATCGACGTCCTGGTTTACAATGTCATTAACGGCCAGGTACTGTTTAAAAGAAATTACAAGGGCAATGCGGGCCCCGAGATTTTCGATACGGTCGATAAAATGATACTCGACGTATCGGGTCTTCTTGTCGGGAAGACTATTTCGCTCGGATATTTCAAGCTCGATATAAAGCCTGAGAATGTGAAGTACAGATTGTTTGTTAATAATTCGTTCATAAAACTTGTGGACAGCAGGAACGGATACTTCGACAGGTTTATATCCGGGCAATCGATCGATATAAGCTTAAAGCCCGAGAAATCAGACGAGGAAACACTGAGGAAAATAATCGAGATCAAAAGCGGGACCAATGAGCTTGAGTTCAACCCATCCGGCGTCTTGATACTTGAAACGATGAAAGAGGGTGTTGATGTTTACCTGAACGGGATAAAAACAGGGAAAACCGACAGTTCGGGTGAATTGAAAATCCCGAATATTGGAGCCGGTAAAGAGAATGCAATATCATTGAAAAAAGGCGATACCATGTTATCGGAAACAAATATAAGCATCAAAGAAGGAGATACTAAAGTAATCGTTTTTAAAACCCCGGCGTTTCAGACAGATGAAAATAAGCAAATTGAAGAAATTGTGGTTTATGGAGATATTGAATTAGGAACAAAATATATTGCCGGGACGACTGGTGTTTATAAATTTGAAATTAATAGAGGGGCTTATAAAGCAGGCCCTAATGCCTTCTATAAAACCAGTATAGTTGTCTATACAAACCGGAATATTATGTGGGGCGGGGGTGGAGGCGGCCCGATATCTTTTGATTACCAGCTGGGCAACGGCGAAGAAACAAGTTATGAAAAAGCCGAAAAAAAAGGAAAGGGCCAATTTATTACCGTTAATATGCAGAAGGACGATTTTATAATCTTTGTTGCTATTGACGGTAAAGGCGGTTTCGGAGATAACGAAGGCCGCGTTTATTTATCCGTTACCCGGGAAAAATAGGATTTATGGTTTTTCAAACTCTAAAATAATTTTTGTACCACAGGCACGAGTACCACAGGCACGAGTACCACAGGCACGACCTTCGGCCCTTCGGGCAGAACTACCTTTCCCCCTTACTATTCTGATGGTTCCGTTAATTTGTTTTACAAGTTCGCGCACCAGTTGAAGGCCGAAACTGTTTTTATTTTCAAAACCAACCGATCCCGGCATACCGATGCCGTTATCGGCAACCGTAATAGAAACAGTATTTTCACGCTGTTTAACCGATACTTCAATTAATCCGTTATCCATTCCAGTAAACGCATACTTCATAATATTCGTTAGAAGCTCATTGATTATTATCCCTAACGGTTGTAATATTTTTGTATCGAGTACGAAATCATCTATATTTTTCATAAGTCTGACCGATTTGCTATTCGGAAAGTTTGCGATGACTTCATCCACCAGGTTCGAAAGATAATTCATAACCGGGATATTATCTACACCCGTAAACTGGTATAGTTTATTATATAAAATCATCATATTTTTTACACGGTTTCCGGCGTCTTTAAGAGCATCTATAGCCGAAGGATCTTTCAGGGTCCCCGCCTGGAGCATGAGAAGCTTGCAATGGTATTCATATTGTTCTTTATGCGATGATGAACTTCTTGAAGAATAAGCTCTTTTTCTTCAAGAAGTTTTTTAATTTTTCCTTCGGATTGCTTATGTTCGGTATTATCGGCGATAATTGACATCCGGCCGTTCAAATTCCCGGCAGCGTCATAAACAGGCGCTGAAGCGATGCTCACATCTACTAACGAACCATCCTTGCGCTGACGGACAGCCTCCAGGTTGACCACCGCTTTGCCGCTCAAGACCTTGGCGCTCAGGTTGGCGTATTCCTTTTGCTTACTTTCCGGTACAATCGGATTGGGGCGGCCGATAATTTCCCGGAATGTCCAGCCGAATATTTTTTCCGCCGCAGGGTTCCATAATTGAACTTTCCCATCGAGATCAAGCAGACTGATCCCGAGCGGTGAAAAATGAACCAGGGTTTCAAGTTTAGTGGTAAGAGAGCGGAGATTCTCTTCAGTCTGTTTGCGTTCTGTAATATCATTGGAATATCCTGTCGTACCTATTACAGCCCCATTTTTATCGATAATCGGGGTTTTATAAGTCTCGAACCATCTGATATTACCCTGGTCGGCAATCTGTTCTTCAACCATGTATGGTTTCCCGGATTTTATAACCTTTTTATCGACCTCGACGTATCCCTGGGCAAGGTTATGCGGCCAAATATCAAAATCGGATTTCCCTACAAGGAGTTCCGGATCATTGAAATTGCAGGAAATTGCGAATTTTTTATTGACTGACAGAAACCTGCTGTCAAGATCTTTAAGCCACAGCAGCCCGGGCTGGTTTTCAATGATTGCGGACAGGTAAGATTCCCGAAGGCGCAAAGCCTCATAGGCTTCAAAAAGTTTAAAAGCCATTTTTATTGTTGCATCCAAAACCGTGATGCCTGAATTCTTTGCAATAAATCCGTATGAAGTGATCTTTTCTGTTTTCTCGACGATTTCAACTTCGGTATGATTCGACAAAAAAATTATGGGAATGTTGCGTTCTTTTAAAATCAAAATAGCAGTATCTGTGCCGTCAATACCCGGGCCCAGGTCTATATCCATAAGAACCATATCGATATCATGCCTGTTCCCGAATATTTTAATCGCTTCTTCCCCGGCTTTTGCTATGATTATATTATAGCCGTATTTCTCGAGGGCCATTTTCTCCTGCATGGCTATGATTACTTCATCTTCGACAAGCAGAATGGTTTTCTGAATTTTATTCATTCCATCTTTCCTTGATGAATAATAGTATTATATTAGTTAATTAATGTCAATACCTGAATTTAAAATGAAAGGACCCGTGTCTTTGCAGGGTGGTGCCCGGATATTTTAAAAGTTTTTGGGCACTTCTAATAACCGCCTTTTTAAGGCGGATAGGTAGTGCCCATTGGGCGGATTATAAATAATTAGAATACTAATTGTTAACAACATTGGTAATTATTGGAACCGCCCTTTATTCTATTCTTTTTTTGCCGGCTGTTTGTCCAATTTCTTTTTTGTTTCCTGCTTCAATTTGTCATCATGCTGCTTTTGCTGTTTTTCCTTGTTCTTCTTACCCTTCTTATCGCCCATTAATAACCTCCCCGGTATATTTATATCCACCAGCATTGCATATTAAAAAATAAAAGGGAAACCCTTCGTTTTAAAATACCCTCTATATAGAAGGCTTTTACATAGGACTGCTAATTATCGGATATAGTATTATATTAGATAAGTAATATCATCGTGTAAAGTAAAATGAGAGGATTTTTCTAACATTTACTTATTTTCATTAGAATCGATTCGGCCCCTACGCCAGTCCCCTTCCGACCTGGTTGACCGCCCTCGAAAGGGTTTCGTCGGCGGTCTGGATAACCTTTTGATTGGCTTCATAAAGGCGGTTGATCTCGATCATTCTGGTCATCTCGACAACGGGGTCTACGTTGGATTTCTCTATGAATCCCTGGTGGACCTGGGGCCTCGAATTGCCGTCGATTATCGCCGCCTTGCCTGAAAAATCGCTTTCCTTGTACATGGTGTAGCCGTCTTTTTGAAGGTAGCGCCTTTCGGGAAAATCTACGATTTTAAGCCTGTCGATCTTCGTCATATTCTTCCATTCGTTGCCCGTTTTATCCACAAAATCCCCCGGTTTATAATCCAGGTTTTCATAAACGTTACCGTCTTTATCTATCTGAAAGTTGTTCCTTTCAAGCAGGATGTTCCCATTTTCCCCCATGAGTTTATTCCCATGTATATCCGTAAGATAACCTTCGTTGTCAATTTTGAAATTCCCGTTCCTGGTATACCTTTCGCCCTCATCAGTCATGACCGTGAAAAAGCCCTCTCCGTCAAGAGCCAGGTCGAAATCGTTGGAGGTTTCCATGAGGCTTCCCTGTTCGAACCTTATATACGATTCGTTGAATTCGACACCGGTCCCAAGCTTGCCTACTACAGGGGCAAGATCGTAACTCCCCAGGGGGAACCTGACCTGCCCGTCGTCATTCTCCCTGCGTATCAGCATCTCGGGAAAAGACTTTGTTACAGTGGTCTCTTTTTTATAACCGTCCGTATTTACATTAGCCAGGTTGTTGGCGACGGTGTTCAACTCTTCCATCGTTACCATCATTCCGCTTGCGCCTGTAAAAATACTTCTGACCATAAATACCTCCGAAACCTTATTCAAAATATCGGCCTAATAAAATAAATATTGAGCGGTAACGGAAATTTACAGGGAGACGCAGAGGCACGGAGAGGTTCATCATACCGGGATTGCCAACATATATCATTATTTGTTAGTAACCGCTGTTATTGTTATATTATATTCCTACTCGTAAAATTAATCCTTAAAAGGTGAATTATGACAAAAAATGACCTCGCATCGATCCCCGAAAAAAAGGCAAGGGAATGGTCGCTTGTCCTTTCAGCCATGAATATACCGCATGGCCGTGAACTACAAGGGGATGATTCGTCTGTAATTGTTCCTGAAACATCCCTTGAAGAATCATTAAAACAGATAGACCTATACGAACAGGAGAATAAAGTCGAAACCATAAAAGAATTTCCGCATACCTCGCCCCTGGCGTCGGTTCTCTCAGTATTCCTCACCCTTTTCATTTTCCAGACATTTCTCTACCGGACAGGTTCTTATGATGACTGGCTTAAGGCGGGAAATTCATCGAACCTGGATATCAGGAACGGCGCATTCTGGAGAATTTTTACAGCAATGACGCTTCATGCCCGGCATGGCCCATTTCCTTTCAAACGCATTCATGGGCAGTGTTGTTTTTTACAGCCTTTTTTCCATAACCGGCTCCGGGATAGGCCTCTTCCTTGCAATAATGGCAGGTGCCGCCGGTAATCTGGCCACCGCTTTAATTTTACCTTTGGAATACCACAGTATCGGGGCTTCCGGTTCGATATTCGGCGCTTTCGGCATCCTCGCCGCTTACAGGATCATCAGGAGTCCGGCACGGATCACAAAACCGGACTGGAAACCCGCCGCCGCCGCTCTGGCATTCCTGGGTTTCCTCGGCACAGCGGCAGGTTCCGACTTTTATGGGCATTTTTTTTCTCTTCTGGCCGGATTTTTGATAGGTTTTTCCGCGGCAGCGCTATCCCCGAAAGAGAAACTGCCGCCCGCGGGTTTACGGGCAGTATTCGCTATGCTGTCAATCATCGTAATAATTATTTCATGGTACATGGCCATGGATCGATTTTAATTAAAGGGCGGCCCTGCCGATCATTATATTATAGACAAAAAATCGAAACCACTGATTTCACAGATGACACTGATTTTAATTTTTGAAGAATCAGTGTAATCGTTTTTTAATTATGAATATGAATAAATTAACTAATAATGATCCACGGACATATGAAATTATTGGAGCGGCAATTAATGTCCATAAAGAAATGGGTTCGGGTTTTCTAGAAGCTATATATCAGGAATGTCTTGAAATTGAATTTAGGCTGAAGAAAATACCATACGAATCACAACCATTGCTTAAGGTTTTCTATAAAGGTGAAGAATTGAAGAAGTATTACATACCTGATTTTATTATTTATGAACAAATAATTTTAGAAATAAAAGCAGAACGATACTTAACGAGAGTGGATGAAGCTCAAATCATAAACAGTCTAAAGAATTCTGGAAAGAAGGTAGGTTTACTTATTAACTTTGGAGAAAGTTCATTAAAATTTAAGCGGTTTGTTTATTAATATAGCTTTAATTATAATTTTGTACTGATTTCACAGAAATTATCAATGAAATCAGTGAAATCTGTGGTTTCAACAGTTGATGATACAAAATATTTTTTCATTTGGATAAAATATTTTTATGATTATTCGAAAATTACGAATCATTATTCCCGCAATATTTATATATTTATTCACAAGTTTATATGCCTCTCCTCCGACGCCATATAGCCAATCCGGGCTTTCAGGTCTTATCAAAGACCTCGTAATAATGAATCGTCTTGAAGATTTTGACAGGCTGCGCCTTAATAACCCGGAAAGATTTTCAAACCTTGACCTGTGCGAGGGTTTTTATGAAACCGGCACCTCTTTTTACACTACAAAAAAAAGAATGCTGTCCCTTAAAACTTTTCTGAAAGGCGCTTTAATATTTCAGGACAGTCCGTATAAAGAGTACTGCATGCTCTACGCCGCGAAGATCTACTATCAGAAAAACAATAGGAACAGCGCCCTGTTTTATATCAACAGGGGCATTGAAATGGGCAATGCTGATAAATCATTCCTTGAAGAAGCTGAAAAGCTCAAGCGTAGGATCCGATGGGAATATATTGACAGCTCTGCCGGCCTGCCTGACAACAGCATCAGCGCTATCGGATTCGACGGAGACGATGTATGGATCGGAATGTGGGTGGGGGGATTATGCCGCTTTACAAGGAGTTCGCGAAAACTTACCAGATTTACTTCTGCCGGAGGGCTTATATCGGGTCATGTAAGGAGCCTGGCCGTTACCAAAGACAGGGTATGGGTCGGCACTTACGAGGGCCTTTTCAGCTTCGACAAGAAGAGGGAAAAGTGGTCCAGGGAAAAAAGCGAACTCGGAAGCGTCCCAGTTAAACAGTTAAAAACGTTCGGCGGCAGGTTGTATGCCGCTACTCTCGGCAACGGGCTTTATATGCTTGACGGGATATCGTCAAGATGGAAGAGGATCTTTCATCAGGGGTCCCAGGTGAGCGACATTCTGCTCTCAGGAGGTATTCTTTATATCGCTACTCTTGACAGCGGTTTGTATATCCATAAGGATGGGACCGATCTGAAGATACTGAGTGACTGCTCCCCTAAATCGATCTGCATGCACGGGGGTCTTCTCTGGGTGGGGACACATGGAAACGGCATTTTCCTGCTGGACTCTAAAAACTCTGTAGTCAAACATATAACAACGGCAAACGGCCTGACTTCGGATTACATCGAATCGGTCCGGGACAGGAATAACAGCGTTTTCATCGGGACTCTCGGCGGCGGCGCAATGTCGTACAATTTTTTATCGCGCCGCTGGTCTTTTGTCAGCGTCCTGGGCGGCCTGCCTTCGGACGACGTTGTAGATATCAATTTCGAGAAAAACAGGATATGGTTCGGGACGCTGTCCGGAGGGATAGGGATACTCTTGACGGAGAATTTTGACGATATTTAAATTTATAAAAATAAACTGGTTTTACACAGAGGCACAGAGGAACGGAGAGTTTTATTGGAAACAAAAAAAACAGAAATTAATAAGCTTACTGAGAAAATAATAGGGCTAGTAATTGAAGTACATCGTAACCTTGGTCCAGGTCTTCTAGAAAATGTTTATAAAAAATGTCTTTCTTATGAATTAAAGCAAGCTAAGATTGATTTTGAATTAGAAAAAGAATTGCCAATTTATTACAAGGGTATAAAAATTGATTGCAATTATAGATTGGATATAATAATAAACAAAATACTAATTCTTGAATTAAAAAGTGTTGATAAATTAATGCCTGTTCATGAAGCTCAAATATTAACTTATATGAAACTTACCAATACGCCTGTTGGATTGCTTATTAATTTTAATGAAGCTATTGTTATAAATGGTATAAAAAGGTTTTTATTAAAACAATAGCTCCGTGCCTCTGTGCCTCCGTGTAATCCTCCGAAGGCATTTATGGCAATATCTGGCAGAAATATATAATAAAGGTAAAGGTATTTTATGAAACTTGCATTAAAGGAAGATATCTACCGGATCGATAGGGAATGCGCCGAGAAGTTCGGGCTGACGCCCCTGCTTTTGATGGAAAACGCCGGAGGCGCGGCTTATAATATCATTAAAGATGTTATCCCCGGATATAGGCAAAAGAAATTCCTTGTACTTTGCGGTCCGGGCAATAACGGAGGCGACGGAGCTGTACTTGCGCGGCGGTTGTTCTCTTCAGGGATAAATGTAAGGGTCATATACACCGGGTCGATGGAAAAAACCTCTTCCGAAGCCTCGATAAATTTTTCTATAATCGAGAAAATCGGGGTTAAAATCAATAAGTTTCCTCCTGATTTTTCAGATCTAATTGAAGCAGCCGGACAGTGCGATGTAATGGTGGATGCAATTTTCGGCATCGGGTTTCATGGCGAACCGGATGATCTCACAAAAAAAATCATCGATTCGATCAATAAATCGGGGAAAAAGGTGATATCCCTGGACATACCCTCGGGGCTCCAGGCGGACGGGCGGGCGTCGGGGCACTGCGTTAAAGCGGATTACACAATAACGTTCGGGCTCGCCAAGTTAGGAATGGCCGACTTTCCCGGAAGGGACCTGGCCGGAAAGATCCTTACCGACCCTATATCAATTCCGCCGAAATTACTGGAGGATCCTTCGATTAAAAACAATCTCATTACATTCGGCGATATTCAACACGCATATTCCCCAAGAAAACGCGACACAAATAAGGGGTCCTTCGGCCATCTCCTGATCGCCGGAGTGCAGATGAGCGGCGCTGTCATTCTTGCCGGCGTAGGCGCCCTTAAATCCGGAACGGGACTCTTAACAATAGCCGCACCGGAAAAGATCTTACCGGCTATACGGAGAAAACTCCCGGAGGCTATAACCCTGCCCCTCAATGCGGACAATACAGAGGAAACCATCAAAATTCTGGGCGGTTTCATCAAGGAAAGAAAAATACGGACGGTCCTCGCAGGGAACGGTTTCGGCACGGGGCCTTTCCAGAAATCTTTGATGCAATTTTTGCTGGCAAACGGCCAGCTTGAAAGACTCGTCATCGACGCCGACGGGCTTAACAATATAGCGGGCGACCGGGACCTGGCGCTTATGTTAAAAAACTCTAAGATGGATAAAATACTTACGCCTCATATCGGAGAGATGGCAAGGCTCCTCAATACTGATAACTTGCGGGTAAAAAACAACAAGGCCGAATGCGCAAGACAATTTGCAAGGGAGTACAAGCTTTATCTCGTTTTAAAAGATGCGGTAAGCGTCATCGCCGAACCCCGGGGCGATATTTATATAAGCGATCGCGGCAGTTCAAGCCTTGCAAAGGGCGGGAGCGGGGACATTCTGGCGGGCATAATCTCAGGCCTATGGGCATCGGGCTATCCGCCCCTCGCGGCATGCCAGCTGGGAACCTATCTCCTTGGAAGGGCCGGAGAAAAATACGAGGAAAAATGGGGTGCGGAATCGGCACTCGCAAGAGATATTTTGAGAGTTGTCCCGGCTGTTTTCTCTGAGATCAATCGGGGGATTTCCAGATAACCCTGATCTTCTCCCAGGCGCTTTCTTTATAGCGTTTGAAAGTATCCCTGGTTTCCTGGCTGTTTACATCCACGGAACTTTGAAAGGCGTCCGCCTCGTTAATTATTTTATCATAAGCGTCGATTATACTCATAGCAAGCTGCCTGTCTTCAGGGCTTAATTTAACAGAATCCGATATCTTTCTGAAAGTTTCCCTGGATTTTCTCGCCGATAAGGATACATTCCCGGCCATCTTTCTGGCGAAACCGCTGTCATAAATGCTTCCGTAATAAGAGTCGGCGAGAAGCCCGATCGATGTATAAAGATAATACAGGTTCTCTCCCCCGAGGAAACCTATAACCTCCAGGTTCTGCTCCTGCGTATAAGTGGCGGCTTTCAGGACTAAAAATAAAATCGTTAAAATAATGGCCTTTTTCATATCTTTCTCCTGCATATTTAATGATCTATAACCTTGCCCGGTTCAAGCCCGCTTAAAAACTCCTCACAGGGCAGGCAAAGAATTCCATCGATCTTTAATCTTTCTTTTCCACGGTAAAGAAGATATGCATTTGACTCCGGGTAATCGTCCTTAAATGCCTTGAGAGACTTAAGGTCGGATCTGTCTATCCTGCCCGAATTTTTTACTTCCAGGGCAATAAATATTTTTTTGCCGTAAACCACAAAATCCACTTCGGTGCCGGATGAAGTGCGCCAGTAATATAACCGGCTGTCCAAACCCGAATAATCGCACCATGCAGCAAGATGTTGAGCCACAATGCCTTCCAGTGCTGCCCCATCGATTTCGGATGGCCGGTCCAGGGGTCCCGACGGCCTGATAATATGAAAAACTCCGGCATCAAAAAAGTAAAATTTAGGATGTGCCGAAACCGCCCTTTTAGCTCTCCTGTCGAATACCTGCAGGCGGAAACCGAGAAGCAGGTCTTCGAGAATAGCAATATAACCTTCGACCACCTTTCTTTCAACCGCGCATTCCCGGGCTATGTTGCTGACATTTATCACACTGCCATGAGAAAAGCTTATAGATTCAAGAAATCGTGAAAAATTTCCAATGTTCCTTGTAAGGCCTTCCATCATTATTTCTTCTTTTAGATATAAAGAAACATAGGAATTAAGAATTTCAGCAGGATCTTCCCTGAAATATACAAGCGGAAGCATGCCTGAATTAATCGCTTTTTCAAGTTCAAAATACTTTCCAAGTTCAGACGCCAAAAAAGGATGCATATGTTTCATTACAGCCCTTCCCGCCAGAAGGTTCACACCTGTTCTTTTAAGTTTCCGGGGGCTTGAACAGGTCATTATAAAATGCAGATCCTTCCTATCTTCAATTAATTTATGGATAACGTCAAGCAATTCAGGGACTTTTTGTATCTCATCGATTATTACAGCCGTTTTTTCAATGCCGCCCTCTATCATTTCAATCAGCCTTTCCGGCCTTGACGCCAGAAGGCGGAAGAGATCAGGTTCGAGAAGATCCACATACAAAGCATCGGGGAATTTCTTTTTCAGCCACGAAGACTTGCCGGTTCCCCTCGGCCCAAAAAGAAATACACTTCCTTCAGATATTGTCAATGATCTTGGAATCCATTTTTCCATATTTGGTCCATTTTTGGAATTATAACTTCCAATATTCTAAAATAATTTTTATCTGTTGTCAAGCAAGAGAATTGCATCAAGGGATAAGGCTGCCGGAAAGCGATACAAGCTGCGCCATCTCCGTGTTCATTGGCGTGGCTTAGCGGAAAACCTCAGAAGCTACGCTAATATAGCGTTGAATTGTAACAAATAATAATACTTCAATCGTTCACAACATTTTTCAATTGATTGGATATTATGTCATAATCATTTGAGAAATCTATAGTACGGTCGTTTTCCCTGGGATAAATTATTGCCGTTACAACGGCTTTAGTGCCGTTCTGGTAAGGATACACGGTTAAATATATATCAGCCCTGGAGCTAGACGGCCCTTCAAAGGCAAAATATGATTTAACCATTTTCCCGGAAACCGGATCAATCGAAGGCTTATTCTGAACATTCAGAAGCCTTTGAAAATTACCATTGATGGAATCAGGGTTATATTTCGAGATATATTCGAAACTTGCGACAAGATAAATATCCCTTGCAAAATCCGTATAAATCTGGCCGGCGTTTTTATAGTAGCTTCCCGAACTATAAACTAATAATTCAGAGTGTATCTTATCCTTGATGCCGCTATATTCAAGTATGTACTGGATATTACCCGGTTCGCTATTCTTTTTACAGGTTAAAAACAAATTAAAATCGCTCTTGCCGTTATACTGCCTTTGTAAAATAATTGTATTCGATATGGATATATATTTCTTCCCATCCAGTAAAAAGCCTGCAGGATAATCAGTGTAGCCGTTAACATAATCGTAGATTTTCCAGCCCTGGTCGCCTTTAAACAGTACGGCATCTATCATGGAGCTGTTATTCGAGATATATTCGCCGGAGAGGGCAGGATTTTTAACTCCGGCGGGCGCTTTAATCGTTAAAAAAATTCCTCTTCCGACGCCGTAATCGGTTTTAACAATATCTAATTGGCATGAAGAACACGCTGTTATTAATATTAAAGGTAAAAAATAACGGAACATTTCCCTGACCTCCAAACATGCATGAGGGCACTTCTAAATACCGCCTTTTCACCGGACAAGCCGGTACAGGCAAGGCGGCAAGGTAGCCCCCTTACGGGGACAAGTGCACCATAGGGCGATTTCATTACTATTAGAAAATCATTTATTAATAACAAGGTTAGTTTTTAGAACCGCCCATAAGAATAACATTTGTTTAATATAATTTCAAATAAAAAATATACATTAATCAGGATTTCAATTTATAATAATTCCTTCATTTTAATGAAATCCCGGAGGGTTTATGCAAAAGCTGTTTTTATTAAGTTTCCTTTTGTTATTTGCCGCTTCTATTTCTTTCTCCAGCCCCTCCGTTACTTTCGACATATTCAATTCGTCGTATGTTTACGATGACGAGAACGGCAATGGGAACGGAAACGACTGGGACTTGACCCAGTATACGCTCACTTACATCCAGGACATTTTTCAGCCCACTTTCACTATAAAGATGAACGACTCCCTTTCTTTTAAAGCCGGCTCGGGCTTCCTTATAGATTTTAACCAGCAGTCGAAGGTTGACGGATATTACCCTTATGTTCAGACAAAGATCAATTTCGGTGAAACTGTGCTTACGGTCGGAAACATCGACTGCAACCATAACATGCCCGCCCCAATGATGGACGAGGCTTCGAGCATCACCCCTTTCATCCGCATCACCAATCATAACCACATGATGTACAGCCTGTTCAGCAACGTCGCACCCAACGAGAACGGGGATTACAACCCCACGATCGACGACGATACATGCGGCTTCTATCAATACGGCGCCGCTTACAACTGGAATGCTAAAAACGGAGTGCAGGGCGAACTATATCTTAACTGGCAGGAGATGGACATCTCGAACTCTTTTGAGAGCCATCGTGAAAGGTTCGACTGCGCACTTATCGAAAGTTACCAGCTGTTCGACATTTTGCCGCTTTACGGCTGCGTCCATTACTGGCATAACGGCGGCCATGAAACATACCATCCTGTCCCGGTCACCGAAAATTATACCGGTGCCTTCGGATTGCGTAATACCAATTTCGATATCCTTTACATGGTATCGCAAATGTACTACGACAGGGATATCCCATCCTTTTCAGTCTTCGGCCAGGCTATATACATTGACTACCATTTGAGATTCGGAGACCTTGATATACAGCCGGAATTTTTTGTTTCGGACGCGTGGATCAATCCCAGCGATCATTTCATATCAGTCGAGGGCGATCCTTATTTTTATGCGCCGTTTTATGCCGGGATTAATGTTTATTATAATTTCTATTTCGATAAGGAAAGGACGACTCTTTGCCAGATGGGATTTGTAAACGGGACGTACATTGCCGCACCCTTTGAGCCTTATGAGATTGAGGATTTAAGGAACGACTTCCTGCTAAGGGTAAATTTTCAGTATTCGTTCGATATAATCAAAAATTGACCGGGGATAAACTATCCGCAGATCCTTCGACGCAGATTATCATTAAAATATGAAGGGATCAAAATATAATTTTTGGATTGTTTCCCATTTTTCAAATGAAAATCCGTTCGTTCTATTAAAAATACATTGCTGATATGATTTGAGTATTTGCAGCAAACATTATAAAATAAACCAAAGGCAGGGAGAATTAATTTATGCCCGACTACATTAAAGCATCTTACCTTGAATCTCTCAACGCTTTAAGCGATTTCATCGAAAACGGCGTCAACATTAACAAAACCGCCGAGGTGTCGAAACTTATAGCCGAAACTTTTAAAAGCGGGAACAAGGTCATCATTGCGGGCAACGGCGGCAGCGCCTGCGACGCAATGCATTTTGCGGAGGAATTTACGGGCAAGTTCAGGTCCGACAGGAAAAGCCTGCCCGTCATCGCCCTGACTGACCCTGCGCATATAACCGCGGTAGGCAACGACTTCGGGTTCGAGCACGTATTCTCCCGCGGGATCGAGGCCTATGGGAAAAAAGGCGATGTTTTTATAGGCATATCGACCAGCGGAAATTCTAAAAATATCGTAAAAGCCCTGGAAAAATGCCTCGAACTGGGCATAACACCGGTCGCTCTCCTCGGAAAGGGCGGGGGTGTTATAAAGGGGACATGCCCTTACGAGTTCATAGCGCCGGGGAAGACCTCGGACAGGGCGCAGGAGATCCACATGGTGATCCTGCATATAATAATCGAAGGGGCGGAAAGGCTCCTGTTTCCCGGGAATTATTCAGGGTAATACAGAAGGAGGAATAGATGAAAAGAATATTGTTAATTGCAGTACTAATTTCCCTGTCCGCGGTTTTATCGACGGCAGGGTACGGCTCCGTGGACGACAACTCAAATTCGTTTAAAATCCAGGCCGGCGGGGAATGGATGTACGGGTACACCCTTTACGAGATAGGGGGTACAGTCCAGGATTATACAGGCGGAAATACGTGGACTCAGCCTTTTCCTACAAGCGAGCTCAAATATCCCGTCAACATTTTCCTTGCGACATTAAAAGCGGATTGGTCCTTCCATGACAGATTCGAAATCGAGCTTACCGTCAAACAAAGCGTTTCGTCAAACTACGGGCTGGTTGAAGATTCAGACTGGTGGATACTGTCGGGCAATCCGAATACTCTGGATGTTTACTCGACATCGGACGCATCCCTGGAATTTTCTTCAATCGACGCCCTATTCATGATCAAACTATTTTCCAGGTCGGGCTTCTCCTTGTCGGTCGGGCCCGGCTTTTTGTTCCAGTATTTTTATTACGATATAAGCAACCTTGACCAGACTTACCCCTCAGGCTATTATTCGGAAACTAATGTCTCCGGACAGATAGGGACTTACCAACTGGAAGAATATATATTCTACGCCGGATTTAAATTAAAATACTACACGGACTTTATTAATATCCAGTTGCTTCTCGGGCTGTCCCCGGCGGTCAGTTCGGACACGGATGAGCATTTACTCAGGAGTCTGGAGCTGGACGGTTCCGGTACCGGCCTCGGAGCGCTTGCGCGCCTTGACATAGCGATGTATTTCACCGAAAATTTTTTCCTGGACCTGAAGGGCGGATTTATCTATATAACGACCAAAGGCACTCAGTATCAGTATACATCAGGAGACACAGCCTCTATAGACTATTCGCATGAGAGCATGCAGGCCACGGCCGGCCTGGATATAGGGTTTGCTTTTTAAACAGGCGGATTCCGGAGGTTTTATGGACGGCGCAGAATGATAAGAAGATCGATGATCGTTTTTGCCGTAATGCTTTCCTGCTGCATATTTCATTCAAAAGACATTGAAATAAAGCCGATGCTTCATCTTAATACCTCCATGCACACCTCCGATATCTGGGGGCTTGACACGGATCAGCGCGGTAAATATGTCCTGACCGCTTCCCAGGATAAAACAGCAAGGCTCTGGGACACAAAAACAGGAGACCTTATAAGGATCTTCAGGCCTCCGATAGATACGGGAAGCGAGGGCATGCTTTACGCGGGGGCCATCTCCCCCGACGGAAAAACGGCCGCAGTAGGAGGATATACCGGTTATGACTGGACAGGCACATTCAATGTTTATATTTTCAACGCAAAAACCGGTGAATTAACCCATGAGCTGACAAATATTGACGAATCGCCTCAGAAAATCATCTATTCCCCCGACGGCAAATTTCTGGCCGTATGCCAGGGAAGAAAGGGCGGCGTATCGGTTTTCAATACTTCGGGCTGGTCTGAAATACATCTAGGGGGATACGGGGACAAGGTCTTCGACGCCGTTTTTTATAAAAAAATGTTCGTTACCGTATCTTACGACGGCAAAATAAGGATTTACGACATGGGCAAGCTTCCCCGCCCTGTCAAATCCGCCGTCCTGACTGGCGGTACCCAGCCCTGCAGCGTCGCGGTAAACCCTGACGGCAGCAAGATCGCTGTCGGCTACAGCGATGAGAACAGGATCCAGGTCCTGGACTTCGAATCCCTCGGCCTTCTTTATGAGCCTGACTGCACGGGAGGTTCCCAGATATATAACCTGTCAAGGGTCGCCTGGTCGCTCGATGGGAATTACCTTTACGCAGGCGGCAATTATATAGTTAAAATCAAAAACGAATGGTGGTGCCCTATCCGGATGTGGTCGGAAGGAGGCAAAGGGGAATACGATGAATCTCCGGCGGCTTACGGCTCTGTAAGAAATATAAAGGTACTTCCCGACAGCACTATCCTTTACAGCGGCTACGCCCCCGACTGGGGAAAAATGGACACTAACGGGAAAAAGTTGATATACAAAAGAGGGGAAATATTCCCGATGAATTCTTCCGACAGCGACTTCCTGAAAATCAAGGATGACGGCGAGGGCGTCAGCTTTACGCCGGTTGGAGGAATCCCTTATTCATTTTCGATACCGGACCGTAAACTCCTCGAAGGAGAGAGCATTTACAGCAATAACAGCCGGCCGGTCGAAGTGATGGAAATCAGCGATTTCGCTTATTCCACCGCTCCACGACTTAACGGCAAGATACTCAACATCCTTGACGACTACGAGCATTCCAGATGCTACGCGGTGAATCCCTCAGGCGAATCCTTTCTTCTAGGAGCAGACTGGGACATTTATTATCTCGGTAAAAGCGGCGATATTATCTGGAAAAAGCAGGTTAACGCCGCCGTTTATTCCATAGGCATCGCGCAAACAAGGGAAATATTCGCCGCAGCTGTGGGGGACGGCACGATAAGGTGGTACAGGTTGAGGGACGGCATGGAACTTTTATCCCTTTATATAAACAGCGCCACGAAGAAATGGGTCCTCTGGACGCCTTCCGGCTACTACGATTGCTCAACCGGGGGCGACAATCTGATCGGATGGCATATTAATAACGGCCTTGAAAGGGCGGCGGACTTTTACCCGGCAAGCCGTTTCTCGGAAAAGTTCTACAGGCCGGATGTCATACCCCTGATATTCGATCATTATAACGACGAGTCGTTCGAGAACCTTGCCATAAACAATGCCACAAATGAAATAATGACTATACTGCCGCCGGTGGTTTCAATACTTTCGCCGGAAAACGGCGCAACGGTCGACAATCCCCGGGTAGAGCTTGTCATTAACGTGAGGACCCCTTTAAATACTAAAGTAATCGAGATCAAGACTCTGGTTAACGGCCGCCCTATAGCTAATAAAACAAAGGGGCTGACGGTTACCCCTGCAGGAAGGGAGGGTGAAACCGAGTCGATCGCCCTGACCCTTACCGGGGAAGTGAACGAAATTTCGGTCCTCGCCAGGAACGAAAACAGCTGGAGCGAACCCGCAACGATAAAAGTGACATACAGGAAGGGCGGTTCAGGCGAGGAATTCGTAATCAAGCCTAAGCTTTACCTTCTTGCGATAGGCGTCAGCCTTTACGACAACAAGGATATACGCCTGAAGTATCCGGCGAAAGACGCCGGCGATTTCGCACAGGCGATGATCCCTCAAAAGGGCGGCCTTTACAGGGATATTGAAGAAAAGATCTTAACAAATGAAAACGCAACGAAAGACAATATTTTAGACGCCCTGGATTGGATACAGAAGGAGACTACTTCCAAGGACGTGGCAATGATATTCCTTTCAGGACATGGAGTCGACGACGCCAATGGATTTTTCTATTACCTGCCCGTAAACACGGACCTCGATAAACTGAAAAGGACCGCTGTACCTTTTACGGATATTAAAAACACAATAGCAAGCATTGCCGGAAAGACGGTCTTTTTCGTAGACGCCTGCCATTCCGGCAACATAATGGGGACAAGGAAGGGAATACCGGATATAAACGGGATAGTGAACGAACTTACATCAGCTGAAAACGGGGCCGTTGTCTTCACCTCGTCCACAGGCAACCAGTACTCGCTTGAATCCGACGAATGGGCGAACGGAGCCTTTACCAAGGCCCTCGTCGAAGGCTTGCGCGGAAAAGCGGACTATGATAAAACCGGAAGGATCACGATCAATATGATAGATCTGTACGTATCCGAAAGGGTCAAGGAATTGACCAAAGGTGCCCAAACCCCGTCGACGACTAAACCCCAGACGATACCGGATTTTCCCGTAGCTATCGAGAAAAAATGACAGGGCTTTTACTGTAAAACCGCAGGGACGTTAAGGAGTTTGTGTAATTCCTTGTTTAAAAGCCGTATTTGGATTGCAACTCCACTACAACCTTGTTGTACTTTTCATGTATCATTTTCATATCGAATTCGTAGTATTCTTTAAGCTGAAGGTCAAGCTCCGCCGGGGTAAAATACTTTTCAGTATCGGGGAAAAACAAATCGTCCTCTTTACGAATATGAACAGGATAAAATTCGATAAGCCATGTCAAATGCCCCAGGATATCCTCGAGGGCTTTAAGATCCCCGTTGACATATCTCATTTTTGAATCGACAAGTTCGCCGACTGTTTTGCGCGCCCTATTATGTTCGCCTATGAGGTCTTCCATCGATTTCCTGTCGCTATCGCTTAATTTTTTACTTTCCAGTTCTTTAAAGAGGATCCCCTCTTCCTTGCCATGATGGGTCCGGTCGGCGTATGTCCTGATGAAATCAACCGCCGTATCTATGAAAACAGGATCGACTTTACCCTGCTTTTTAATATTGATCGATTCCTTGTCGATTACAAAGAGCATCTTTTCTATCAGCCTGTGTTCGATCATAAGAAGGCCTCTCGGTTTCATACTTCCTCCATTATTTCAGCGAACATATATTTTGCTTCCATAATAAAATCATCCTGCAGCATGACTTTTAAATAAACAGGGTTAAGTACGACAATATCCAATTTATTAGTCCAGCGGATATCAAGAGCGATACCTGGAATATTCATATAGATATCTCTTTTCCAGTTTTGAAAATATTCTTCAAAACCGGAAGTTTTTGGAAATTTCTCTTTATCGAAGGCGTTAAAAAAAGTCATAAAACGATTATTTATTTCATACGATCTATCCAGGTTATTTTTAATTATGCCGGGAAAGGCGGCAATGAATTTTTCATCGAATTTATACTTCACCTCGCAAAAAAATTCGTCAAGGTGGCTTGCGTTTAAGAGGAGCTGGTTTTTAGCGATAAGCTGAGAGCTTGTCGCCCAGTGCATCGATAATGGATAATCGTTATAACGCTTGTTCATATCCTTCGTCCAGTTCATAAAAACCACATCGTAATCCGTTGTGGAAGACTTATATCTTGAATAAAAATATTCGTTGAGTATATGGAATTCGCTTAAGATCTTCCTGATTATATCGATATAAACTCCAACCTGTATCAACATATGCACCGCCAGACTATTTTACATTCAAATGTGCCAATTTGCAATATTAAAAGCCACAATTCTAAGGAAGCCGTTCAAACAACATACTGTCTGTATGAAGTCAATTTTTATCGAGCAGCACTTGAGAGCTTGAGCCGTATCAGCTCAAAACGGCTGCAAGCGTAACTCAACCGCTCATTGAAAGTTTTTAAGCAAAGAAATATTTTTTTTATTATCAATTTAAATAATAAATACAATGAGCGGTCTCGGACAAAGCGCTTGCTTTTCGCCGTTTTTTCGCTGACGGCTTCTACGCTCTCTTCGTAAGGCTCGATAAAAATTGCTTCATAAAAGATTGTATATTGTTTCGAATCCGGCGTGAAAGTGAAGGACTTGCCTTTTCATCACCTTGTGTTTTTTTCAAAAAATAGTAATTAGGAAAATAATAATGTAAAATAATAAGGGAGAGGGATCGTGAAAAAATTTGAATTCAAGCTTCAAAAGCTGCTTGAAATCAGGCAGAAAAAAGAGGACCAGGAGAAGATCGAACTCTCGAAAGCAAGCGGGGCTTATCAATTCGTATTGAACAAAAAGGAAAAAATCCTTTCAAACGTCCAGAAAATGCTCGATGAGCTTAAAAAAAATAAAAACAATCTTTTACTGAAAGACCTGCAGGAATATGACAGGCTTGTAAAGAATTCGGAGGCATCCGTCGCCATGCTGGAGGATGAAATTGAGGAAAAACGGAAAATCATGCAGGAACATATAGACAAATACTCGGCCCTGAAAAGGGAAAGGAAGGTCGTTGAAACCCTCAAGGAAAAGGCCTTGATAAGATATGAACTCGAAGCCGGCAGGGAAGAGCAAAAAGAGACGGATGAAATCGGGCAGGACTTATTCCTTAGAAATAAAGAGAATTAAATAACTTCCGACAATTAAAACAGGAGTATTGATTATTATTTAGAGGAGGGGAAAATGCTTGAAAGTATAAGCGGCGTTTTCAACAGAATAAGCGAGATAAATTCGAGGATCGAGGAAATAAAGTCGATCGTGAAACGGCCTGAGACAAAACCTCTCGAACTGAAAAATAACGACGTAAAAGATGAAAATTCCCCCGATAATCAGAAATTCAGCGAAATTCTAAAACAGGTCCTTGAAGATAACAATACCCTGCCGGGCCGGGACAGCCTGCTTGATTACAACAAGGTAAATGAAGTCGTAGGGACAAGGAACGATTCAAAAGAACTTCTCAATTTGCTTTATAAAAAGGGTATGAATAACGTTAACAGCGATGTAAACGGCATTATAGGAGACGCATCGGAATTATTTCATGTCGATAAATCCCTGATCAAGGCTGTAATTCAGCAGGAATCGGGCTTCAACCCGGAAGCGGTCTCCCCGAAGGGTGCGATGGGGCTTATGCAGCTTATGCCCCAGACGGCGGAGCTTCTCGGGGTCGGCAATCCATTCGATATAAAAGAAAATATCCTTGGAGGAACACGCTATCTCAAGGCGCTGTTGACAAAATATGACGGCGACCTGGACAAGACCCTTGCGGCGTATAACGCGGGGCCCGATTCGGTAGACAGATACGGCGGCATCCCTCCGTATGAGGAAACACAGGGGTATGTCAAAAATGTCCTCCAGTATTACAACGATTATAAAAATTTCAAGTGACGGTCCTTCTCAATGAATAGAAACAGGCGAATTATTTTCCTTCTTTTCATTAATCTTGGGCTGGCTTTCCTGTCAATCTATATACTGGATATTCTCCAGATAATCGATTACAGGCAGATCATAAACGAGGTCCCATTCCTGAGGGAATCCCCTTCCGCCAAGATCGAGGACCCTTACCTGCTCGAAAAGGTCGAACTGGATAAAAAATGGCAGACGCTTGATGAGAGGATCAGGAATTTCGAGGAGGAAAAGAAAAAACTCGAGGAAGAATCGAGAAAAATAGAGATAGATAAGGAAAACGTCGCCAAGGATAAAGAAAACGTAAAGAATATGATCGATAATTTTCAAAAGGATAAAAATGAAAAGGATTCTTACGACAAAAGGGTAGACCAGGTCTCCATCCAGCTTGAAAATATGCCTCCGGAAGACGCGGTTAAGATACTCGGCAAGCAGGACGATATGATGATCATGGATATATTGAAAAGAATGGACGCCCGCGCACAGGAGGCAGGACGTTCCTCGCCTGTTTCCCACCTTCTCTCATTAATGGACCCGGACCAATCCGCCAGGATCCAGCGGAAAATGCTTCAATAATCCACTGCTTTAAGCCTGACATGTGCGAAGGCCCTGTAAAAATTAGCGGCGACATAATCTTTTTTGGAAAACCCTTCACCCCTGTCGATACGGAGATACGAATTTATCGTATACAGATCGCCGTCGGAGAGTTTTACGGCATAAGTATCAGGATAATAAAGATTTAAACGGCTTTCTTCCACTCCGCGGTTCGCAAAATGGATGAAATCAAGAGTATCGAATCTACCGTTCCCGACAACGATCCCGATATGGCTGAGAGGATTATTCCACCTCTTCCTGCCTTTTATATCGTATGTATTGTCAAAAAATACGATATCCCCGGGGTTCGCTATTTTTTCTTTATATACGAACCCGTATTTCTCAAGGCCGTCATAGAGCGTATCGACCCCGCCCCTTCCCTTTCCATAAGCAGTGTAGAGGTCGAAGCCCGCCCTGTAATAAACATAGTCGACGAAGCCTATGCAGTCGCTTGTAAAATGCTTTCCGTTAACCGGGGGAACGCTTTTAAGGCCTATCGAATCCCTTGCTATCTTGGCGACTTTTATATAGAAAGCGTCAACCCTGGGGTCCGACGGGTAGCATATCCCGCAAAAGAAAAAAATCGTAATCGCAAATAAAATCCCTTTCATGTAATCCGCCATATGTATAACCCGCTTATTTATATCGACAATATACCTTAATTATATCACAAAAAAAGCTTTACAAAAACAATCAATCTATATCTTGACAGAATCTTTTCCGGTCCATAAAATGATGAATCTCGCTTTTTTCGGTTATATTTCAATACCGCAGGTCATGTTGTTATTTATATAGGAGGTTATTTTTATGGCTGATGTTTTTGACAAGGTGAAGGAAATTATTGTTGACAAGCTTGGTGTCGATGAAACGGCCGTCAAGCTTGAGGCTTCGTTTATTGAGGATTTAGGTGCCGATTCCCTGGATATTGTCGATTTAATAATGGCTTTAGAAGAAGAATTCGGTGTTGATATTCCCGACGAGGAAGCCCAGAATATCAAGAATGTCGGTGATGCTGTTAATTATATTAAAAGTCATCAGTAAATTTATTAAAAAAACGGGGACTCGCTCCCCGTTTTTTTATTCCCGGAGGGAACGTTGAAAAAGGGCGTAATCGTGCTGTTAGCCTTTATTTTCATACCGAAATTCCTGTCGGGGACCGTTTTTCATTACGATAACTCGATAGGCCGCAAGATCAGGATCAAAAATATCGTCACCCAGGAAATTTTCATAAACGGGGTAATGCAGGAAAAAGTTGAATCGATGAATAAGGCCGTACTCGAAACCATGCAGGAATCGAATGATTACACGCTTTACAAGGGAAAATTCGAATATTACGAAAAAAATCTTTCGGCCGGCGATCCTTATAAATTGATCAATGTTTATGACAGCAGCTTTTTCCAGGACATCCGCGGCAATATGAAAATTTCCCCCGATATTTTAAAACCCGACGTTCGGAACGTCCCGACATTCCCGACAAACGATTTAAAGCCGGGCGATTCCTGGAAGGCCCCGGGAGAGGAGGTCCAGGAGGGCGTATTCGATTCCAACGCAATAATAATTTCAGATTTCGACGCGGATTACGCCTACCTTGGAGACGAAAGCATCGGGGCTACGAACTATTCAAAAATCTCTATAGACTATCAAATAGTCGATTATCCGAAAAACGATCCGAATATATTCAGCATTACCGGCTATTCGCACATCATTTATTACTGGGACACCTCCCATAATAGCCCCGGCTTCTATAACGATAAATTTTCCCTGCTTTATACAAGCCATGCGGGGGAGACGGTTCTGATAAAGAGCGCATCGCAGGGCCGGGGAGAGCTCGTCAGCGATACGACGTCCGACAGGAAAAAACAGATTGTTTCAGAAATGAACGTAAGCATTCCGACAAACAGCGGAATGTCGGTCAGGGAAGTCGCCGACGGCATAATACTCAGCCTCGGCAATATACTCTTCGATTTCAATAAATTCACATTGAAAAAAGGGTTCGATAGTAAACTTGAAAAGGTCGCAGAAGTACTGAAAAAATATCCTTCGATAGACCTGACCGTGTCGGGTTTTACCGACAATATCGGCAGTGAAGAATATAACACCGTCTTATCCGAAAACCGGGCTAAAACGGTCGCGGATTTCCTGATCGGCCATGGCATAAGCCCGTCAAGGCTTTCCTATTCAGGATACGGCAGCTCCAACCCGGTTTCCGCAAACGACAGCGAAGAAGGCCGTGCTCTGAACAGGCGCGTAGAGATCAAATTGATCACTAAAGAGGAGCCCTGATTAAGCCGCCGTGAAAAAATTTATTTTCAGCCCCGCTTTTATCCTTCTCTTCATGGAAAATTTTTTCTTTTTTACCGCCCGCAGTTCCCTCTGTATGCTGCCCCCTTATCTGACCGCCCTGGGGGCCTCGAAGGGATACATCGGGTTCTTTATGAACATCAATGCGCTTATGCTTGTCCTTTTTGTAATTTTCTTTAACCGGATATTTTCACATTTTAAAAAGAAACAGCTTTTGCTTACCGGTTTCCTGCTTCAACTCATTTCAACGCTTTTTATGTTCGTTTTTCCCCAAAACCTCTACGTTCTCCTTATCCTGCAATTAACAGGTTCATTATCTTACGCTTTCGGCTTTACAATAAACTCATCCATCGCTTTCGAGATCATACCTCCTCAAAAAAGAACAGGCGGAATCGCCATTTTCGGTTTATCCGGGGTCATGGCGTCGCCTGCAGGCTCTTTTCTCGGAGAGAAGGTTTCCAGCCTCCTCCAGCCGAAATACCTTTTTCTCCTGTCGGCATTATTTTGCATATCGGCTATAGTCTGTGTTTTTTTTATACCCGGGGAGAAATCCGACGAGGAACGCCGGGCTGTTTCTTTCTGGCGGATAATAGTAAAAAGGGACTTGAGCTTGTTATTTGTCTACGGCCTCGTACTGGGCGGCGCATGGAGCGTACTGGCGACATTCATCCCGGATTTCACAAGGGTCAGGCTCGGAATTGCAAATCTTTCCTCGTATTTTCTAGCCAATACGATCATCGCTATCCTCTCGAGGACGGTATTCGCTAAAACTATCGACAACACGCCGAGGAAAAGGCTGATCGCCGCCGCCCTTATTCTGATCTTTCTGTCCATGGGCATGACAGGCTTCCTCGCATTCCACTGGCAGTTATACGCCATCGGCATTCTTTACGGACTGGGGCATTCTATCCTCTATCCCGTCCTGAACGCCTCCTTCGTCGACAGCGGGAAGGGGACCGATAAATTCTCACTGTCAAACGCATTCATAGCGACGTATACCTTAGGCAACGTAGCGCTCAGCACCCTCCTCGGGGTCCAGGGCGACTGGCTGGGCAGGCTTTTCGGTGAAAACGGGGGCCTCACCTCGATCTTTGTTTCAATGGGCCTGCTGGCGGCTCTCTGCGTCCCGGCCGTATTCGTCCTTAAAGAAAGATCATCGTAATTTCGGAAATCCTCCCCAGTTATCCTCGAAATGACAACTAAAACAACTAAAAAGATTTGAAATATAAACCATGAACTGCTATAATATCTGTCATTATTGCTATTGGAGAAAGTACCAATGAAAAAACTCAGAGCGGGGATCATAGGCGCTACCGGAATGGTTGGACAGCGTTTTGCGACTATCCTCGAAAATCATCCGTGGTTCGATACCGCGCTTCTGGCGGCAAGCCCGGTGTCGGCCGGCAAACCCTACGCGGAAGCTGTCAGGGGCCGGTGGTCTATGAAAAACCCTATACCGGAAAAGTTATCTCAAATGATTGTCTATAACGCGTCCGATTGTGAAAAGATCGCCATGGAAGTGGATTTCGTGTTCTGCGCTGTCGATATGCCAAAGGCCGAGGTTTTGAAACTCGAAGAAAGATACGCCAGGCTTGAAATCCCGGTGATCTCCAATAATTCCGCTTCACGGGGCTTTTCGGACGTCCCGATGGTCATACCTGAAATAAATCATGGGCATCTTGCCGTAATAGAAACCCAGAGGAAACGCCTCAATACGAAAAAGGGCTTCATAGCTGTAAAACCCAACTGCTCAATACAGAGCTACGTCCCGGCAATTCACCCCCTTCTGGATTACAGGCCTGTAAAAGTGCTTGCCTGCACTTACCAGGCCATTTCCGGGGGCGGTAAAACCTTCAAAAGCTGCCCCGAGATGGTCGATAACGTAATCCCATTCATAAGCGGCGAGGAGCAGAAAAGCGAAAAAGAACCGCTGAAAATCTGGGGCGAGGTAAGGGACGGAAACGTAGTTAACGCTGCCGGACCCTTGATCACCTCGCAATGCATCCGCGTCCCTGTTACCGACGGCCACATGGCCGCTGTTTTCGTAGCCTTTGAAAAAAAGCCGCCGCGCGATGAAATACTTTCAAGATGGAAATCCTTCACCGGCAAACCGCAAAATTTGGGACTTCCGAGCGCCCCGGTCCCTTTCCTGACCTATTTTGAGGAAGAAAACAGGCCTCAGACCGCACTCGACAGGGAAATAAACAGGGGCATGGGCATATCCATCGGCAGGCTGAGGGAAGATCCGATCTTCGACTATAAATTTGTCTGCCTATCCCATAATACCATTCGCGGAGCAGCAGGAGGAGGGGTCCTCATAGCGGAACTCCTCATGGAGGAAGGGTATCTTTGAAAATCGACGATGTACCCTCTTCAAAGATAACTATTTTTGCACACTTCAGCGTTACAGGCGCTACCGAAGAACTCAGGGACTGGCTCCTGTCCCGAAAAATTAAAGAACTCGTTTATATCGCTTTTCCATTCGGGGGCTACTCGCAAGGCGCATCCTCCAGCCGGATCAAGGTCTTTGTTTACAGGTACGGAAAGCTTGCAAGGACAAAGGAATCTTTTGTCAGGTTCAAAAAACCCGAGATCGTTTCATACGTCAAAGATTTTATATACGCGCTTTATTACGGCTTCTTATTCTGCAAAAAAAACGATATTCTTTTCGGCGGGGATAATCTTCTGGCGATGGCCGGAAATATATTGAAACTGGCGGGGATCGTGAAAAAAACCGTTTATTACATGATCGATTACACGCCCGTGAGGTATAAAAACCCTTTCATAAACGGCCTGTACTATGCCTTCGACAGGAGGGCGTCGTACGGATCCGACGCAGTCTGGCCCCTCTGCGATAAGACCATCGGGGGAAGGTTCGACGACGGCAGGCTGAGTAATTGCAGGGTGAGATGGTATCCTGTCCCGTACGGCAATCATTTCAATGATTTTTTCCCAAAGTTCAAACATAATAAAATGAAAATAGCCTATATGGGGAGGATCGATAAATTAAAGGGCGCCGAACTCCTTATCCCCCTCGCGGAATATCTGCTGAAGAAAAAAGCCGGTTTTAAAATCACGGCCATCGGAGACGGCCCTTACTCGGAGACTTTCAGGGAAGATATAAAAAACAAGGGTCTTTCAGGTTCTATAGATTTCATAGGCTACATCGAAAGGTTCGAAGATGTCATGCAGATACTTCTTACCTGCGGAATAGCGATCGCCCCTTACTACCCCTTCGACAGGAACAACTATACCTTTTACGCCGACCCCGGAAAGATCAAGTCGTACCTGGGGGCGGGCCTGCCTGTCGTCCTTACTTCCGTACCGCCGGTCGCGGCCCTGATAAAAGAAAAAGGGGCGGGCCTCATAGCAGAATACGATCCGCAGAGCTTCGGGGATAGGATCATAGAAATAATGGATAATTACGGCGGTTTCGAAAAGCGCGCGGCGAAGCTCGGGGAAGAGTTCGACTGGGAAAGGGTGCTGACCGAGGCTTTTGAAAAACTCTAACCATAGGGGGTAAAAGCATTTATCTTGCTAAAATACTGAAAACACGGTCTACGGCTTTCCCTCAGGGGAATTTGTACAGGGATTCATTTTTCTCAAGTTACTGACAAACAATGAAATTTTGATAAATATTTTGGACCGGCTTAAAATGAAGATAGCGGGCTTCGATGGCGAATCGGTTAAAAAAGGAGAAAATCCATGTTTTGTTCTAATTGCGGGAAGGAAATTTCAAGTGAAGCTAATTATTGCCAATTCTGCGGCCATAAGATCAAACAATATCAAATTCAAATTATGGATGCAAGCCCGCGAAGTCAGATAGCGGCGACAATCTTATGCTTTTGCCTGGGAGGAATCGGAGTTCACCGGTTTTATGTGGGGAAAGTCGGCACAGGAATTTTAATGATATGTACAATCGGCGGCCTGGGCATCTGGTGGCTTATAGATTTTATCATGATCGTTACAAGTTCCTTTACCGACAAGGAAGGAAGACTGGTTGCGGGGTGGGAGTAAGGGGATCGGCCGCCTGAAATTTCTCCGATTGCGTATATATATATATATACAGAAAAATATTAAACATACTCTTGAGGATTCGTCATTTTTTGTCTTTTACGAGGTTCATTATAAAATTCCTGAAATTATTTATATCATTTTCATCCGGATACGCATTCATATCGGCCCTGTAATTCTTCCAATCATCCTTTTCTTTTTTGAAAACCATCATTTTTATGAAAATCGAAATCAGTCTGGGAGGCTTGCCTCTGCAATGAAAGTAATTATACCGTTCGATTGAATTATCTTTACAATACTGCCGGAAATATGTTTCACAGCCCTTTGCCCATGAATCATAATACGGCCCGCTATCATATGTTGAATGCGTGACAAAACAAGCGATATTTTTATTTTTGTGTAAAGAATTGAAAAGTTTTAGAACCGGTCTTGCCATTGAATTAGAATCACAGTAAGACCCTATGATTAAAAGGTCGAATAATTGTTCGTTTTTATAATTATATTTTTTGATCGGAATGAGCGATACATTATTGGATAAATCAGTAAATAATTCGGCTGCATATTCCGCAAGTTTTTCAGTATTCCCGGTTTTTGAGCAATAGATAATTCCAATATTCATAAAAACTCCTGCTTAAAGCTTTTCTTGCACTAAATCCATCAGTTTTCTAATATCCTCCGAATAAGCCAGTCCGTCGATCCGGTCTAGTTTTTCAAGCAAAAAAAACGCTTTATTGTAATTCAATTCCGTTTCATTTCTATTACCAAGCGACTCCTGCTTTTGCGCTTCATGGATCAAAAGGGCCGCCGCCAGATAAGCCTTTATTGCATAAGTATCCGGATTCATTCCTAAAATTCCTGCAAGAGCGGGCCCATCCAAACTTAATAAAGTATTATATGGCAGACCGATTTTTTCACTGGAAATACTTTCGATATCTCCGGATTCCCATTTCGTACCATTTATTAAAGCCGTAAGAAAATCACCCATGAATTCGATTATCCGTAATATAAAATCGTCCCGCAGTTCCATGAAATATTTTCCTTATATTTGATTTCGAATCGTAAATCAATTCTGTTATGAAAAATTATAATATGGGCACTTCTAATAACTGCCCCCCTTACGGGGACAAGCCCTTTGGGGCAGCAAGGTAGTGCACCTGTCCTGGGGACTGGCACCAGTCCAGGCACCAGGGCCCATTGGGCGGAATTATTAAGATTCATTATTATGATTGTTTTTCAAAAATCTAGTTTTTGGAACCGCCCATATGAAAGGAATAAACATTTTGGTTTTTCCCATATATTGTATATACTCATTCCCGAACCTGCCAATCATTTCCTTTTCCTCTACTTTGGCGGTAAATATTATTGATATTATATTTATAATTAACAATACCAGTTGAATGAAACCGGTTTGTTTTAACAGCGCTCCAAATCCCAGTAGAATTAAAGAAAGATATAAGGGGTGCCTTATATATTTAAATAAACTGATTGATATTATATTGGTTGTATTTTCAAGTTTCCCTTTCGGCTTACCAATCACTTTCAGAAGGTAAAACCCCAAGGATGCAATAATAATTGATGATAATAAAAAGATCCATGATATTATTTGCATAACCTTAAAGGGATTAATAAACCAATATTTCGCATTTATTATAATTAAAATAAAAATACTTTCGAAAGAAAAAAATCTAAAAATACCATGATACCTTTTATCTTTTATTGAAGCCCACCATGAAAAGATGATAATCAATATTGTTCCCAAAATAATAAATATAATGGAAATATTATTCATGATAATTACCTCTATCATTATAGTATAAAATTAAATTGAAAAAAAGAAATTTTCATTTCAATATTCTTCAATTGATATCCCATCAGGTGAACACGGATTTTGGGGGATTTTTACAGGGAGTCGCGGAACGACCTGCTCGAGTAGAATTACAATAATTATACCCCGAAAGCCTTCGCCAGGACTTCCATAAAAGCCTTTTGGGGAAGGACCGCTTTTAATAACGGAAGGGCAACAGCCTGGGAGAAAGTTCCGGATTTATAATGGAGTTTAGGTTTTTTGCTGCGAATGATCTTCAAAATCTTTTTTGAAACGGTATAAGGAGGCGGGGCTACTATATGATTTGTTATAAATATTTTCCACATGTCCTTCGACCGGTCATAATAGGAAGAATCTTTTAGCGTGGGCAGTTCATCAACCATCGTCCCGATATCGGTCGATGATAGTTTTCCCCCGCTCTTATGGCGGCCGATCATATTTGCGTCAACGCTTGTATTTATATCTCCAGGAAGCAATGAAGAAACGCTTATGTTGAACGGTTTTAATTCATTATAAAGAGATTCGGTAATGCGCTCAACACCCGATTTGGCAGCGGAATAATGGGAAGAGAACGGCAATCCGACTATCGCAGCCAGCGAGGTCGTATTTATGATCAGGCCGGCCTTGCGGGATCTCATGTGAGGAAGGACCGCTTTTATGACCCGGAGCTGGCCGAAATAATCCACTTCAAATAGTTTCTTCGCTTCTTCAATGGAGACTTCTTCGACAGGCCCCCAATATACGTACCCGGCGTTATTGATCAGGACATCGATCGGACCGGCGGATTCAATCCTTTCGACCGCGTTCCTGACCGAATTTTCATCGGTTACATCCATTGTAACATACTGAATTTTTTTTAAATATACGGGAAGATCTTGAACCAGGGCTTTCTCTGCAATAATCCTGTCCTCGCTGACTTTCCTTTTTTCCGGACCGGTAAAACGATATTTTGAATTATCCCGCAAGAAAATCTCACGAAGTTTGTCAATATCGGTATTTTTCGGATCTCTCGACGTGCCTATTACAGTATAGCCTTTTGAAGCCAGGTAAACCGCATGCGACAAACCCAATCCGGACGATGCCCCGGTAATAAAAATTTTTCCCGGCATAAATTTTTCCTCCTCTGTGTATAATTTATTAAACTTTATAATCAATTAAAACAAAAAATGACCTATTATAATATTACTTTATTACTTTTTTATCAATAGTAGGGGGGAGGCGCTGAGGATCCTTGGACCTTCCCTGACGCACAAGATCTGGGCAGTGTCCGGCAGCTCCCCGGCCAGCTTAAGACAATTCTACTCTTTTGATCTTTCAGAAGGCTTTAATTATAATACAGAAAGGTTTAAATTTGCCGGAGTTTAATAAATGAGTAAAATAGGACCCAATGAACCATGTAGAATGCGGTAAAGTGGACGCGAGCCATTTGGAAAATATCGAATAATATAATCACTTTATGGAGGGTAATTTGATGAGATTTGTATTATCCTTAGTCTTGGCTGTTCTATGCCTCGGATCGATGCATTCCCAAAGTACGGCAAATAAAGGCCCTTTCTTCTTCGTCCAGATCACCGATACCCATCTCGGAGACCCGGCAGGCGATAACAGGATAAACAAGGTCATCGAGGCAATCAACAGCCTGCCCTTCCCTGTTGAATTCGTAGTCCACACCGGGGATATAGTTAACAATAAAATGTCGGATAAGGATTTTATTTCGAAAGTCCGGGGCATGTTTAATAAGATAAAGTACCCGGTTTATTTTGTAGCGGGAAACCATGACATCTTCCCCGGCGAAATCGAACAGGACCTCGACAACTATACGAATTTTTTCGGGCCCCTGGCCCATGAAGAGGACCTGCATGGCGTGCGGTTCCTTTTTGTTTATACCGAGCCCTGGGCCGGTAAGATTTCAATCCCGGGATACGACCCGAAGGCCTGGCTGGAAAAGTCCCTTAAAGATAAGCCGGGGATGCCCGTCATCATCCTTCACCACAGGCCGAACGCAGGGGATTTTTTCAACAATGAGGTGCATGACAACTGGCCTGCGGCAGCTGAGAAGGAATGGGAGATGTTGATTTCTTCCGATACTAATATAAACGCCGTTCTATGCGGACATTTCCACAGGGACGAGCTTTACTGGATAACCGGTGTACCGGAATATGTCTGCCCCCCTGTTGTCGCGTTTTTCGGACGGCAGACCTGCATCAGGATCTATGAATACCGTGACGGCCGCCTGTCCTACAGGACGGATTATATAGAATAAGAAGGGAATATGAAAGCTATTGTCTGCCACGGGTACGGAACGCCCGATATTCTCATGTATGAAGACATCGAAAAACCGACCCCCGGGTCACTTGGGGTGCCGCATTGCAGTGGTGGGGAATCCAGGCGGCCTGGACAAATATTGCCTATAATTGCTGATATTTAACCAGTATGTCGATGAAATATCGACATACTGGAGAATTTTATGGTTAATTTAGGGAATCTTGCTTCCGAACTTGATTATCTTGCTATAATGAATGCTCTTTCAGGTTACAAGCAGCCAAGAGATAAACTGACAAAACTTCTAATTAACGGTGATTTGATAAGAGTAAAAAAAGGGATTTTTAATTGCTTCACCTGGAAAGTCCTTGATCGATAAGATTTTTTCGACTGTGATGCTGAAAATATGGATGACGTGAAGGAATACATTATTTGCTTGAACCAGTGCCTATAAGTGTGCGATTATACTCTCCTTCAAGTATTTTCAGCGGAAAAATGCATGCTGTCCTTTTCAGAGGCTGGAAGAACAGGGTGAAGGGCAGGGACTGGTACGATATGGTATTTCTTATAGGGCAGGGTATTGCTGTCAGTCTTTCGCATCTAAAAGAAAGGCTTGTTCAAACAGTGCACTGGAAACCTGGTGATAATTTCAGTAAAAATGATCTGCTGCAAATGCTAGAAAAAAGAATTGAGCAGACGGATTTTGACTCTGCAAAAAACGACGTGCTCCCATTCATCAAAGATCCTGATTCTGTGAGAGTCTGGTCGAAAGAGTTTTTTAGAGGGCTTTTATTGAAACTCAAAACAGTAGATTTATAGTCCCCTTATATTCTTCCCATAGATTCTTTAAATTAACCCCTGGCCTGGTTAATTCCTTTAATATGGTTCTATTTTAACAAAAGCGGAAAACCAGATCGGTGAAAAGCGGAAAATTTAAACCGGTGTTAACATCAAGGATTACAATGAAAACAGGCCACATAGCAGGAAATATTGTTATGGGAAAACTCCAATGCAGACTTTTATCGATTCGATCCCTCTGGCCAAGGAAAAAATGATCGGATATGAGAATGTCGTTGGGGGGTAGAAATGGGTTGTTTGTCAGATGAAGTTCTGGCTAGTACAAATAACATTACTGATCACACTGAAATCTTATATTTATATTTCCTTTAATCCCCTTATTATATAGTATATTCTTGTAACTATTTTGAAGCTTCATCATTCAAAATATTTGAACTCATTAACCAATAAATTATATATTTCTTCTTTAACTATTTTCATTTGTTCAGATATCTCTTTAAACATTGAAATTAAATCATGGCAGCCATTGATTTCTGCATACTTTTTTATTTGAATTAAACCCGAATCTTTAGTTAAAAAATCAGGATAGTTAAAATATTTAAAGTATGGTTCATTTTGTAGTCCAATGTTACGTAATATATCACCTTTGCAGTAGTTAATATTCCATTCTTTATATAATATTTTAATAGTATTAACGAGGTTAATAGCTTGAGATGGAGTTTCCACAATAAAATTATCTAATTCTTTCATCCAAAAGGAATCAGGATTATTGGTACTCAGCGGATTATTGACAAAGACTTCTGGAGCTCCATCTACAGGATTATCTTTTTCAAATTTAGTTACAACACATCCATTTTCAGCCAAACCAAAGGCAAAGCATAATGAATAAAAATATGCTTCTAAATGTTGAAAAATTTCTGGTTGCCAGATATCAAATTGATTTGCCCAAATGGGATATTTCCCATTCAAGGCTTTTGTTATTGCAAACCAAGAAAATATTTTCTTTGCGGAAATAAAATTATATGCCGAATATCCTTTTTGATCGGGAGTTAAATTAGTACATCTTGATTTATTCATATCAAGAAAAGCTGTATCTATCGGTTTTTGTCAAGGGAGTTGTCGCTTTTATTTTACGCCGCAACCAACGATTCCTTGTTAGTCTTACTCGGGTTTAAAAATACCGATTCTATCCGTTCCCATTTTTTAGATTCTCCTGACCATCTTTCAGGATGTCTGCTTTTTGCAGCCGCATAAGTTTCCGCTCTCTTCAGGAGTATCGCCTTATCTTTACCTTCATGTCTCTGTGCTGGTGTGACATATCCGATCCCTGAATGAAGATGTTTATTATTATACCAGTCTACAAAATTTTGCATCCATATTTCTACCGATTCCATTGTCTCGAAATTGCCTGGGTATTTCACATTATATTTCAATGTTTTAAACAATGATTCTGAGTAAGGGTTATCGTTACTTACACTCGGCCTTGAAAACGACGGCATAACCTGTAACCTCTGCAAGGTCGCTAACATCGTAGCCCCTTTCATAGGAGAACCATTATCAGAATGTAAATACAAGCCTTTCAAATCAATGGTTTCTCCGATCTCTGCCACCATTCTTGCGGCATGATCAGAGCTTTCCTCCTCGTGCATTTTCCAGCCGACTATCTTACGGCTCCAGACATCTTCGATCATATAGAGGTAGAAATACTTACCTTTTATATGACTGGATATATATGTAATATCCCAACTCCATACCTGATTAGGACCCGTCGCTTCCAGTTCTCTTGGCGTTTTCCTTGCCGTTTTCGGCTTCGTTTCGTATCTATGGTGCAGCAAATCATTGTCCTTTAAAACGCGGTAAAAAGATGATTCTGATGCTATATACCGACCTTCCTCTGCCAGCATGGGCACTATTTCATTCGGCGTCATATCTCTAAATCTCTCGCTGCAACAGCAGGAGATGATCTCCTCCCTTTCTTCGGCCGACAGGGCATTTGAAGGCATTACATTTCTCAATTTTCTTCTGTCTCCCTCAAGATTTTTATTCCAGCGCTGTATGGTCCTTATATCATAGCCAGATTCTTCACAAGCCTTATCCCTGCTGGCCCCTGTCGTAACAGCCTCATTAATCAAGGCACAGATATCTATGCGTATATCCAATGGAGTTAATCTTCCTCGATCCCGAACAGCTTGTTCAGTTTTTTTTTAAGCACCAGCAGAGAAGTAACCTCGGCTATAGTTTTATCCTTACGGTTAATTTCTTTTTCTAACTCTATGATTTTTGCTTTCAAACCCTTGTTTTCTTCTCTGTATGAGTTATTAGATATCACTGATAAACACTCCTGTTTCCAGAGTTCGATATGAGTCGACTGGAGACCATTTTTTCTCAACCACTGTCCTAACTCTTCTCCCGATTGGCTTGCTGCGTCTACTACCGCCTGATATTTATCAGATAATTTCCAGCCTCTCGGGCTTCTATCCTGGAATCCTCTGGATACATTATTCTGGATCATTTTCCTCCAGTTGTAAAGGGTTTGTTCACATACTCCTATTTCCTGGCTCAGTTCAGATACTGTTTTTCCTCCTGGCATACACATCTTTTGAACGATAGATTTCCTGAATTCCTCTGAACGAATTTGACTATTCATTTTTTGTCTCCTAATATTTTAGGCGACAACTATCCTAACACACGGGGCTATCCTGAACCAAACAGAATTAATATTATTTATTGAAAATCTTATATTATCTCTTGGATTAATTCTTACAGGTGTACCATCTTCCATTCCTCCAATAAAATTAGAATTCGTTACCCCATATGTTTTCTTATTATTTCTCCTTTCATCTTTTAACGGTAAACCGCCATAAATCTGTTTGGAATCAATTTCTTGTTTTGTAGGGTCTCTTTTAAAATCATACATCGCCTGTTTAGACCATATTTTTATAGATGTTCTATTTTGTGAAAAATTAATTATTTTAGATTGTTTTATGACTTTTAATATTATTTTGTTAAGTTCTTCGAGTGATAAACCCCAGTTAATTGATAACTCTTTAGCCTCTACATTTGAATAATCATTAATTTTGATGATATTACTATTTCCTTTTTCATTAAAATTATAACTCCAAATTGTAAATGAAACCGGGAAATTACCAATATTTTTAAAAAATCCATTGCCATTTACAATAAACCCTTTTTCATATTTAAAATGCTTATCAAAAACTTCTCTAAATGCTTTATACGAAGGCCTTGGTATCAACCATGAAGTTGCAGTAAATATTAATAAAATTGGATTCAAACCCGGATGCTTCTCTAAATATAATTTTGACAGATTTAAAATTTGAGCCAAAAAAGCAGTATATCTTTCATTTCCCGCATCGTTACCTGTAAGTTCAATTATAGATGGATCTACTTTATAATTTGAATTAGCATTTATTCTTATATTAATATTCTCATCAGTATTTTTATAAGGTGGATTTAACAGGAATGCCAAAGGCTTATCGAAAGATAAATTTTTTTCTTTCAACTCATTTTCTAAAATTTGAAGATATTCATTTGCGGTTTTATCAATAAAATTCAACCCTTTATTTTCTGATGTCTTTGGTATTATAGTAAACCCTGCTTGAATATCATCCGGATCATTTTTCATTCTTCTTTCAATCGTTTTTAATAAATCCGGCTGCAATTCAGAAACTATTTTATGTTTTAAATGTCCTCTCCAGCTTGTTACTAAATTCCCTGATCCGCCTGCAGGATCAAATACTATATATTTGTCTGATAATTTGGTTTCGTAATAATGATGGACAAACCACAATGCGAATTTGCTTAAATTAATATTTGTAAAAAAAATTCCATTCTGTCTTACGTAATCAGGATTTATTCTATTAATAACTTCATCAAATCTACTAAAATAATGGGAATTACATACTTGACTACCTAATATGAATATTTTGGGTTTGTTTGATAATTTTATTAGAGTAAATTAAAAATAAGAAAATAAACTCTTTTATATTTATTAATAAAATAAAGGAATTACTTATGTCTATTAAAAAATTCAAAGAAGGAAAATTAATTAAAGAATATAGCATTCCTAATAAACGATTAGAATCTATAATTAAAATTTTAGATGAAAATAAAATCAATGTTCTGATGTATAATTGCGATCCTCAAATGAATACGGCAGACCTTAGAATAGAATTTTTAGAAGAAAATTAAATCTGTCCTGAACCGCCGCATTTTGGGCATGCTTTTCTTTTGTCGCCACCACAAGAATGACATTCTTTCCCATTAATTTTCCCGGTTCCATGACAAACAGGGCAGATAATTGTTTTTGCTCCGTGACAAGTTGGACACATAGCCATTTTATTCCTCCGCAATAATTAATAGTTAAGTGTAGTTCGTTTTCGTAAATTGTCAATAGTTTGTTTGATAATTTTATTAGAGTAAATTAAAAATAAGAAAATAAACTCTTTTATATTTTTAAATAATATAAAGGAGTGTATATTATGTTAAACTTTAAAATCGGTGATTCTGTAATGTTAAAATCAGGGGGAGTTACAAGAACAGTCATTAAAATATTGAAAAATGGGTTTATAAAATGTTCTTATTTAAACCCCAATAAAAGATTCTTTAAAAAAATGATTAATGTTTTTAATCCTTTGGTACTTACTAAAGTTTAATTAAATTAATCTTTTACCAATTCTATCACATTTGGATTAAAAGTAGCAAATATTGGTTTCTTTGTTGATTCATCTTCTCTTGTACATCTTATATCACCAATATGTACAGCAAATAGTGGATTATTTTCTGTTACAATGGAATGAACTACCCATTTAGACCCACCACTTTTCATTTTAACAATATCTCCAATATTAAACGTATCCATTTTATTCTTCCCAATAGTTATTGGTTAAGCGTACCATTTATTTAATAAAATTGTCAATATTACGAATACACAAATCAAAAAAATTGATTTAAAATTATTCTTATCTTATTGTAATCAAAGGAGTTCTGCGCCTATACCCCTCATTTTATAAAGTAGTCAAAATATGTTATAATATATGTGCTGAAAGGGAGAAAAGGCATGAAAAACACGGCGATCAGCACGTATGAGTTTTTGAAAAGTTTTCCCGATGAAAAGTCTGCGAGGATTTATTTAGAGAAGGAACGCTGGAATGGTAAAATAACTTGTCCTTTCTGTGGAAATAAAGATCGTATTCAGGTAAGGAAAGAAGAAGGCTATTTTCGTTGTTTGGCTTGCAAAAAGGATTTCACTGTCCGTACAGGGACTATTTTTGAAAGGTCTCATGTTCCTCTTGATAAATGGCTTTACGCAATGTACCTTGTCGTAACCGACCGTAAAGGAATTTCATCATTGGAACTATCAAAGGTTATTGGGATTACTCAAAAGTCAGCCTGGTTTTTATTACAGCGTTTACATGAAGCATGCAAAGGCGAGAACACTATCCTTTCCGGCATAATCGAAGCCGATGAAACGTATATCGGCGGCAAAGAGAAAAACAAACATTCTAATAAAAAAGCGAGAGCCGGACGTGGTGCAGTTGGAAAGACGGCAGTATTAGGCATGAAAGAAAGGAATGGAGACGTAAAAGCAATTGCAATTCCTAATACGGAAGCTTCGACTATTCAAGATATTATCAGAGAAACAGTCGTTCCAGGTTCAATGCTTTTTACAGATGAACATCGGTCGTATAATGGTATGACGGAATATACACATCTTTCAGTCAATCATAGTGCGAAGGAATTTGTAAACGGCATGGCTCACACAAACGGTATTGAAAGCGTATGGGCTGTGTTGAAGCGTGGATATTACGGCACATTCCATCATTTTTCAGTCAAGCATCTTCAAAGATATGTTGACGAGTTTTCATTTCAGGTTGAATGAAGGCAAATGTAAGATTAAATCTATAGATCGTATTAATGCTTTATTCACTAAAACTGTCGGTGTTCACATGACGTATAAAGAATTGAAGGATATACATTAATTCTAACTCCTTTATATTTAGTAATAATAAAGGAGTTTATCTATGCGAAAATGTAGAATTGTAAAAAATTTAGACAATCAGAAATTTTATCCAGAAGTGTTTACAGATTATTTTGGTTATGATGACTGGCTAAATTTTGAAGATGAAAAACAAGGTTCAGGGTCAATAGCATCATTTGACACTCTTAAAGAAGCAGAAGATTTTTGTAATAAATTTATTAAGCATTCTCAAGCAGATAAAATAGAATCTCAAAAAGAATTAAACTAATTTTTTAGGGACATCATAATCATTATCAAGTTCTGTCGAGGCTTTTGCAAGATCAAAATAATCACTTAAATGGTTTATTAACATTTCAATAAATCTTCCATGATAAACACCATAAGTTTCTCTTTCTAATTCCTCATCTTTTCTTTTTAGAATTCCAAAATTTATTTGTTTATCAAGTAAATACGGTTTTAACCATGCTTTATTTTCCCAATTATCAGCGATATGTGTAAAATCACCAGCCTTGTCTGGTTTCCATGTTCTTATTTTGTTACTTTCAATAAGTTCATTGATTTTTTCTAAAAAACCTCTTGGATTATTTGTCTGGATATAAATAGCCATTTTATTCCTCCGCAATAATTAATAGTTAAGTGTAGTTCGTTTTCGTAAATTGTCAATAGTTTGTATTCTAAAGTTTTTGTTATATAATATTGGAAATAGGATAATGGAGGCAAAATATGTTTTGTCCTAAATGTGGAAAAGAAAACGTTGACACGGCGGCTTTCTGTATCGCTTGTGGAAACAAAATTAGCCAAGACAATTCTACTGTTCAAGAGAAGGTTGAAGTCCAGGAGAAACCTACTAAGGTAAAATTACCAGGATTAATTCTCGCATTTGTTTTGGGACTAATCGCATTTTTAACACAAATAATAAGTATAATATTCCTTGTAATTATGGAAAATTGGAAAGTAATTTCATTTACTAATACAATTAAAGAGGCAGTGAATAATAGTTTATTGATATTTGGGGTTATATTGGTAATATTAGCCATTATAGTAATTGTTTTTAGTATCATTGGTCTGGTTTTGGGTAGTAAAGCATTAAAAACTTTTAAATTGAATCCAACACAATATCAAGGTAAGGGTTATGCAACGGCGGGAAAAGTTTTTTGTATTCTTAGTCTTGCAATATATATTATTCCAATAATTATTCTTATTTGGTTATTATTTTAATCGGACATATTTACAGACAATAAATAAGAAGGTTAAATAAATGAAGAAACAAATTAAACCAAAAGAAAGTAAGAATAAAGGCAAGAAATATGAAAAGCCGTTATCACTCTATTCAATAGGAATGAAGAAGGTTTTAAATATAGTGCTAAAGAAGAATAAAGCTTGATTCCTCTTTATATTTAGGTAAAAACCGGAGGATTCAATTATGAATACTTTTGAAGCATTTCAAATAACATTATTTTTAATTCCAGGATTTCTATCATCAATTATATTAAATGCACTTATTGTCCAAAAGGAGAAAAATAAATTTAATCTTATTATTGAAGCTTTGATTTTTTCATTGTTTATATATCTTCCATTAGCTATTTTAAATCAAAGTAATCCATTAATAATAGATTCCCAATTTAAGATAAGTTATAATGCGGTATCAATGATTTTTCTTGTTATTTTTAGTTTGATTTATCCTATGGTTTTATCTTTTCTAATTAATAATGATGAGTTATTAAAATTTGCCAGAAAAATTCATATAACTAAAAGAACTTCAAGAGAATCTGTATGGTATGATGTATTTTATGATCATAATAATTTGATTGTCGTAAATTTTTTAGATGGACGAAGGCTTTGTGGATATCCATTACATTATTCTGATAATCCAGAACATCCCTATTTATATCTAAAAAAACCTGCTTGGATTACTACAAATGAAAATAAAGAACTAAAATATTTAGGAATCGATCAAGATGATGGTATATTGATAACTCCAGAACAAAAAATAACCTATATTGAATTTTTAAATATACCAAAAGAAAAACTGATAGGGTAAATTAATTATCTTTTTTAGTTGTTTCAGTTGATGTTGTTGTAACGATAGGAGCCGCAATTGGTGGAGTTAAATTATTATAAAATTCCGTTGCATTTAATTTATTAAATAATGCTTCAGGATTTTTTGATAAATTATTATCTATTGAAGCAGTCTTTGATTTTTTGGCGATATTCTCTAAATCGTTTTTAGATTCTTTGAGATATTTTATTAAATCTTCTGGTTTATTATCAGGCATATTAAACTCCCGAAATAGTGTATCATATTTATATTTGTGATGTCAAATGAAATTAAAAGGCAAAGATGATGTTAGGTAGTTAAGTATGTAATTCCCATTTGTAAATAATATAAAGGAGTATGTATTATGAAAAATTCTATGGTTTCAGTCATAACGACTGATCATGATTTTTTAATGGAGGAATATCATGGCAACAACTTTTAAAAAGGGTGATAAAGCTAAACTTAATTCTGGAAGTCCTGTTTATACTATAACACGAATTAGAAAAGATGGACTTGTTGATTATTATTGGATTGGTAATGATGGGAAAAAACAAAAAAGTTTTGCTCCGTCTGCTTGTTTAACTAAGATTGAGTAACAAGCATTACTTCTTCTGGTCCATAAAAATTTAATTCATCTTTATTGGAAGAAGAATCATACCATTTACAAATTAAATCTCCATGAGAACGGTGTCTTAATAAAGCTTGCATGTTATAAGGTCCTTCATTGGTTCCATCATAGATACAGACAATAACCATGTCAGGACCACCACTTTTTAATCTAACAACATCACCGACTTTAAATTTTTCAGCCATTTTAATCTTTTCCTCCTTTTTATATTTCATTGTAGCATAATTTGGATGAAATTAAAAAGCAAAGATGATGTTAGGTAGTCAAGTATGTAATTCCCAAAATAATCATCAATAGTTAATCCTGCATTTGGATTAGTATAAATATAATGTTGTTCAACAAATTTTCTAAACTCATATTGATTTTTTGAAGCTAATAAAAATCTTTCACTATTTTTTCTTCCACCTTGGCAACTTACCCATACTTCATCAGGTTTATTCTCTGCTGGTTCGGCTACAACACTAGTAATATCCCAATAAGAAACAATAGCATAGAAGCAATGAATTGCTGCCATAGGCTCTTCAAAATACTCTTTAAGCATTTCAATTTTATTTATAAAATTTTGAGGATCGATTTGTAGTCTAGTTGAATCTAAGTTCTTCAAATGTTCAACAAATTCTTCTAATTTACGGTCAATAAATAGTGAATGAATTTCATCTTTGTTAATAACTAATATTGCATAATCAAGCAATTCTTTCTTTTCAGTACTTTTTAATTTATTTGAATTAATATGGCCGATTTCACTTGGTGATTTATTCGGATCAGAATTTGTTACAATTTCAAAAATATAATTAGGTAAATTAGATATTTTCCATAAACCAATAAAATTATGAGAAATTATACAAATACTGGAAAATGTTAGTCCTTTTTTATTGTAATGATATGCTTGAAAAAATCCTGATAGCCAATCATCTTCTTTAGTTTTTAATTCAACAATTAAACGTCCTTTTATATAAATATCGGCACCATGTGCTTCTGATTCTTTTAGAAAATCTTTTGAACTGAATATATTTTTAAACAAAGGAAATATAAGATAATCATCAGCTTTTTCAGAATGAGAACTTGTTAAATATTTGTATAATTGTTTAAGCTCTTTCATACAAATGCCACCTGAATATCCTGCCAAGATAGTAAATTATCTAATCCCATCAATAATTATAACAGATTTATTTGTTTTATAAAAGAGTCATTTTGAAGCTCTTTATAAAATTGGTATCAATCTTAGCTTTTTTGATCCAAAAAGTTTCACCCGGAATACCCTGCAGGTTTCCGCCGGATTGGGCGACAGTTTTGAACCAGAAACCAGGCAGGTTAAAGCATAAACGAATAACAGATAAGAGATGTTTTTGGTGGCTAAAAAAACAATAATATTAATAAATAACCCCCATATTATCCCTGAAGAAAATCGTACTATTCCTTCACAAAAAATAATCTCTTCATGAAGCCATTCGGATTTTTCACATACATGCGTTTTACATATATTAATAAATTCATTGTGTTCCATCCTCTCTGGATTTCCGCTAAATTGTTTATTCATAATTTTGTTATAAAATTCTGTAAATAATTTTGGATGAATTGAATTTTCTTTAAGAAACCATTTAACGTATGGAAACTTCTCTATATGTAATTTTATACTATCATTTTTACCAAAACCAAATATTTTTTTAAATTTATTAATAAGACAATATGAATAGCCTGAAAATTTATCAATGATATTTGGGTTTATTGACCGTAATGAAAATCCAATAATATATGAAAGAATAATAAAAAGAAAATAATAGGAAATATTATAATTTGATTTATCAATAAAACTACCTAAACCAAAAATATCAAAAATTTTGTTCCAATAAGATAAAAATTAAATAATAAAAATGCTCCAGGTATTAAAATTCCAAAAAAATCACCTCTTCCAAACTTAAAAACTTCAGCATATCTACTTATACCCCTTTCTACTTCTTTTAAATATCATAATTTCAATTCCTCTATTTTATATATTTTATCAAAAAATTCTTTTCTAATTTCGCCACTATTTAAATCATTTTTTATTCGTTTAATATAATCATTAAAATTAGGATTAATCTTTGCCATCTTCCCCGTGTGTTAGGATAGTTGTCGCCTAAAATATTAGGAGACAAAAAATGAATAGTCAAATTCGTTCAGAGGAATTCAGGAAATCTATCGTTCAAAAGATGTGTATGCCAGGAGGAAAAACAGTATCTGAACTGAGCCAGGAAATAGGAGTATGTGAACAAACCCTTTACAACTGGAGGAAAATGATCCAGAATAATGTATCCAGAGGATTCCAGGATAGAAGCCCGAGAGGCTGGAAATTATCTGATAAATATCAGGCGGTAGTAGACGCAGCAAGCCAATCGGGAGAAGAGTTAGGACAGTGGTTGAGAAAAAATGGTCTCCAGTCGACTCATATCGAACTCTGGAAACAGGAGTGTTTATCAGTGATATCTAATAACTCATACAGAGAAGAAAACAAGGGTTTGAAAGCAAAAATCATAGAGTTAGAAAAAGAAATTAACCGTAAGGATAAAACTATAGCCGAGGTTACTTCTCTGCTGGTGCTTAAAAAAAAACTGAACAAGCTGTTCGGGATCGAGGAAGATTAACTCCATTGGATATACGCATAGATATCTGTGCCTTGATTAATGAGGCTGTTACGACAGGGGCCAGCAGGGATAAGGCTTGTGAAGAATCTGGCTATGATATAAGGACCATACAGCGCTGGAATAAAAATCTTGAGGGAGACAGAAGAAAATTGAGAAATGTAATGCCTTCAAATGCCCTGTCGGCCGAAGAAAGGGAGGAGATCATCTCCTGCTGTTGCAGCGAGAGATTTAGAGATATGACGCCGAATGAAATAGTGCCCATGCTGGCAGAGGAAGGTCGGTATATAGCATCAGAATCATCTTTTTACCGCGTTTTAAAGGACAATGATTTGCTGCACCATAGATACGAAACGAAGCCGAAAACGGCAAGGAAAACGCCAAGAGAACTGGAAGCGACGGGTCCTAATCAGGTATGGAGTTGGGATATTACATATATATCCAGTCATATAAAAGGTAAGTATTTCTACCTCTATATGATCGAAGATGTCTGGAGCCGTAAGATAGTCGGCTGGAAAATGCACGAGGAGGAAAGCTCTGATCATGCCGCAAGAATGGTGGCAGAGATCGGAGAAACCATTGATTTGAAAGGCTTGTATTTACATTCTGATAATGGTTCTCCTATGAAAGGGGCTACGATGTTAGCGACCTTGCAGAGGTTACAGGTTATGCCGTCGTTTTCAAGGCCGAGTGTAAGTAACGATAACCCTTACTCAGAATCATTGTTTAAAACATTGAAATATAATGTGAAATACCCAGGCAATTTCGAGACAATGGAATCGGTAGAAATATGGATGCAAAATTTTGTAGACTGGTATAATAATAAACATCTTCATTCAGGGATCGGATATGTCACACCAGCACAGAGACATGAAGGTAAAGATAAGGCGATACTCCTGAAGAGAGCGGAAACTTATGCGGCTGCAAAAAGCAGACATCCTGAAAGATGGTCAGGAGAATCTAAAAAATGGGAACGGATAGAATCGGTATTTTTAAACCCGAGTAAGACTAACAAGGAATCGTTGGTTGCGGCGTAAAATAAAAGCGACAACTCCCTTGACAAAAACCGTCTTGTTAATAGTTTCAAGGTCAATAACTTCTTTGAATTTCGCTTGAAATATTGTTTTAGTAGAATTTGGATCTTCCAAATCAAGTTTTATTATACCTATTCCAAATGATGATGAGAGTCTTTCAAGTTCATTTGTAAAATTTTCATCATCAAGTATATCAGCAGCAACCAGATAACCTTCATTTGCCCATGAAGAATTAGATACTGCTTGAAAAAATGATTCCCTAAGATTATTAAAATTCAAAGATATTTTTAATTCATACGAATATAACTTTATGGGCGAAATATTTAATTCTTTAGTTAAATTTATTACTTCTGGTAACCAATTGGGGTAATAAACGCCAACAATATCAGGATGTGCCCATTGACCAAATGTTTTTTTAGTTGATTCTTCGTGATAAATTGTTTTTGTATAAATATCTTGAAAGGCATAAACATAATAAGAGAGAAATTTATGTAAATCTTTTTCTTTAAGTTTTTTAATTTCATCTGATTCTTCTATTTTTATTTCTTTTGATTTTATTTGGTTAGATAAAGATTTTAGATAAAATTTTGTTGGCCGTTCTTCTGCCTTGTAAAATTTAGAATTCTTATTATCTTTCAGGTCTAAATATAACAAAGCTGCCATTGTCTGCCATGGAGTTTTTCCTGATGAATTTAATTGTTTATCATAATTCATTTCTTTACCAATTTTCCAAATTTCCATTTTTGTTAATGGCCTTTTTGTGTCATTAAGAACTTTCTCGGCAAAATCAAGAAAATTCATATTACCTTCTATTTAACATTATTTATCCCAAGTATAGTTAAAATGCCATACATATAAAGAATTTTTGTCTTATAAAATGTTCTATCTAAAATTAATAATCGTACTTCTTCATTATTGTACAACTCTAATTAATGTAATTATACCCCCGCTTTTAAATTCTCTCAATAGATTGCCAATAATTCTGTGGAATTGATATGTTTGATAGGAAAAAAATTATATAAATTAATCTACCCCTCGCGCAATCTGTACCCATCTGTGAAATCAGTGTTTCCGTCCCCCTAAAACGGTAGATTCACCCCGCCCGAGATATAGAACTCGTTCGTCGTTATATTGTACGCCGCTTCGGCGTAGTAGTCGAACTGCAGGGCGTTTAATATTCCGACGGGCAGGGCCAGTTTGAGGTCGAGGCGGGTGTATACGGACTGCAGGTAGTTTTGGGCGAGATACGCCCTGTATCCGGCGGTCATATAAAGACGGTTGAAGTACAGGGGGAACCATCCGTTCTGGAGCTCGGCGTTGAATATGAGTTTTGAAAATTCCCCCTCGAAATAATAAACCGAGGTGAAAGTCTCGGACGAAAATTCCATGTAGGCCGGATAATGGTCCCCGCCGAAATACGGGTCGGAAGCCGATGCGGAAAGCGCCGCTTCCGGGCAGTATGCGCCGTAAAGGTTGATGACGGAATATATGAAAGGCAGGGCGAAATTTAGCGCCCCCTCTGCTTTATAAAGGCTGTAGGCGAGCGAGTAATCTATGTAGCCTGTAAAGCTCATTCCCCGCTGTCCGTAGAGCAGGTCGGTGTAAAGGAGGGTGGAAAAGCCCGCGTACCCGGATAGAATGACAGAGGAATAATTATATGGCCAGTCGTAGGGCGTAACGCCGGTCCCCGGATCGTCGGCCTCCGCGTATAACCTGGCGCCGGCGCCGAAATAGAGATTGTTGTTGACCGGAAGCAGGGCGATCGAATAATCCAGGTTTACGGAAGCGCTGGTTTGCCTGTCGTATGAATAATTCTGCCAGTTGAATGCCATATCGTCCGCCGCGGTCAGGTAAAACCCCGCCGGGAAAGCGCTCATATTGCTCCATTCGCCCGAGAGGTTGGCGAATTTCTCTATGTAGTTGTATCCTATTTCGAATAATGCTATGTTTTCATCTATAGGGTCCGAGACTTCGGATATTACGCCTATGCTGTCGACGGTGAAATACTTCCCTCCCGGGGAGGATACAGACGTCGGAAGGACCAGCCAGCACTGGAATGGGGAAAGGTAATTGAACGGTGAGTAATTTTCCTGTTTAAAACCGTTATTGCTCAGGAGGACATTTGAATCGGTTCCTGTATCGGCACCGGACTGCGTCCAGGCCCGGAATTTTTCCATGCTTGCCGTAATGTTCGTCCCCCTTATATCGGTGATCTTATCGGGATATTTCATGAGCTTGTCGCCCTTCGAAAATTTCCCGGTATAATAGACCGCATCGCCGTCCGAAACCGGGTAGAAAACGCCGCCCCCAAAGTTGTTGGTCTGGAGCGTCAGCTTATTCCCTTCGAGCACTCCCAGCCTGTAGAATTCATGGGCGGTGTTGTAGCAGAATAAAAGGCGTCCTCCCTCCGAGGACAGTCCGCGGATATAATCCGCGCCTCCGGCCCCTTCCGGCAGTTTCATCGTAAAAAGTTCGCCTGTCTTTTTATTATAGACCATTAATTTCCTGGGGCCGTTATCTGTCATAATGAAGGCGATCCTCGCGTCGTCCATCGCGACGGGCGCGGAAAGGACGGATGTATCGTTCCCGTCAAAAAGCGTTTCTTCCCTGTCGCCCTCAAGGTATACGAGGGAATTTCTATGGGTGTCGGCTTTCAATGCTATTATCCCCTTCCCGAAAAAGCGGGCGCCATAGATCCCGTCGATGTATTTATCGAGGAACTTCTTCTGAGTCAGGTCGTAAAATAAGACCCTTCTGCCGTAAAAACTTTCCTGATATGTATATAAACTTACAAGCATATACCGGCCGTCGGGGGAAATATCAAGACAATCGACCCCGTCGGAGTTGTCGATCACCGTCTCGTAATTTTTCCCGGCGGCGGAGTAGGCCATTACACTGTATTTGAACGAATCTATAAAATAAATTTTACCCTGCGAATACACGGGCGAACTTATCGAATAATAATCTCTGGACAGACAGTCCGGATTATCGGAGACGTTCGTTATTGTAAGCGAATTTTTAAAGTCGGCCCATAATTTTTTCAGCGGGAGGCCGAACGCCGCTTCGAAAAAGTAGCTGTAAAACCAGTAGTCGTATTCCGACTGGGTTATATTAGTCCCCATGTTCCCGAGGTTGGCCATGGAGTGCCAGTACTGTTTATACTTTTCCATCCCGAACCTGTCCTCAAGGTACTTGTTGAAAAGTCCTCCGTAATAGTAGTAGGAATAGGAATTCGGGTAGATGTCGCGGCTCCCGGACGCCTGGAGGGTGGACAGGAATTCGTTTTCATATATGTCTTCCCTCAGTAATTCCTGGACTATGGGGTCGTTGGCCCTGCCGGAACCGGAGAGGCTTTCGAAACTGACCGCCGAACCCTCAACCATGTATTCGGGTTCGAACGCCAGGGCGAACGCGAAAGGGGCGCCGAAAATGCCGTAAAAAAATTCGCAGAAGGGGCTCTTCAAATCCATCGTCACGGCATGGGTCAATTCATGCATGAAAACATATTTCAGGGTGTCGGATAGGAAAGCTTCCTCCCCGTCGGGCGGGGAATCGTAAAGGACGATGTGGATGTAGGGCAGCGGGGACGTGTAGCCGTTAAAATATCCGATGTCCGGTGTGATGACTACCGGTATCCTCCTGCTGTTGGTGTAGCTTAAAAGGGTAGTGACCTTGTCGAAGATCCCGTCCGCCATGCCGGCCAGCCGCATTGCGGACTTCACGGAGCCCTTCGAATAGATTATATCGAAATGTTTTGTTTTTATAGTGTAAAGGGTCTGCCCGGATTTAAAGGTAGCGCCATGGACGCCGCTGAAAAATACAGTTGCACTCAGTATTATTAACAGCGCTCTCATAAATCACCCGTTTCTTAATTTTTCCAGCAGGTCCTGCATCTCGCCCGGGAGGTCGATCTCGAAATTCATCTCCCTTCCGTCGCCGGGGTGCCTGAATTTGAGCTTTTTCGCGCAGAGGGCGAGGCCTGTCAGGCCGTACCTGCCCGGGGACGAGGAATAAAGCCTGTCTCCCGCCACGGGATGCCCAATGTGGGCCAGATGCACCCTGATCTGATGGGTCCTTCCCGTAAGGAGATTTACCTCTAAATAACTATGGCCTTTAAGGTTTTCAAGTAACGTGTACTCGGTAATTGAAGGTTTCCCGCTAGACGTTACCCCCATAATCTTCCTGTTCTTTTTCGACCTTCCTATAGGGGTTTCGATCCTGCCGCCGGACATAAGCTCCCCCTTCACTATCGCATGGTAGATCTTGGTGATATTTCTCATTTTAAAGTCATCTGTCAGGCGCCGGTGAGCCTTTTCATTCAATGCGACTATCATGAGACCCGCCGTGTCTTTATCGAGGCGGTGGACGATCCCCGGACGTTCTGGAACGCCTCCGTCGGGCAGGCTGCTGCCCAGATAATAGAGCAGTCCGTTTACAAGCGTTCCGTCCTCATGGCCCCTTGCGGGATGTACGGTCAGTCCGAACGGCTTGTTTATCACGGCGATATCATCGTCCCTGTAAACGATATCGAAATCCACTTTTTGAGGCAGGGCCTTTATTTCTATCGGAGGGGTCAGGACGAATTCAACCAGGTCCCCCTCCCTGACCCTGCAGGCGAGCTTCTCGATTTTCCCGTTTACAAGGACGGGTACGTCCCTGGATTTCAGGGAACTCCTGCTGAAATCTATCGACTCCGATAAACAGTATTCGGTTATCGCCACGTCGAGCCTTTTGCCCTGCTGTTCTCCCTTTATTCTAAACGAGTAGCTGCCGCCCATTTATTCCAGGTCGAAGGCTGCGACGGAATAGGGAGGCAGGCTTAAGGAAATCTTTTTCCCGGTTATAGCAATAGACTTAGGATCCATGTCTTTGCCGTTGGAATCTTTAGACAATAGGTATCCCTTGACTGATTTGACTCCGCCTGAAATCCCTTCGGGGGATATCTCGAGCTGTTTAACCGCGGACGGATTATCGTTGATCAGTATCAAATGTTTGCCGCCGTCGGCGTCGATGCCCGCGAAGGCCTTAACCTCGGGATCGGCTGATGCAGCGTAAGCCATGCGGCTGCCGAAATGGCTCGCGTAAAACGGGAATACATAATAAACGGGCCTGGGAACGTACGAATCGGCCTCGAAAATGGCATGTGCGCCGTAAGCCCCGAGGCAGTAATAGAGGGAATAATCTATCCCGTATAAAGCCATATACCCCAGGACCTCCGCGGTCCAGACGGCCCCGGACATCTCGGTAAGCTGGGCGGGATTCTGGGTGTTCCAGTGTATGGCGTATTCCGAAAGGGCCAGCTTGATGTCCCTTTTATAGCCCTTGGGGTTCATTTCAGGGTCTTTCAGCCATGCCCTGTACCTTGTTATCTGATTGGTAATATCGTAAGTGGTGGATACGGCTATGTCGTCGGAGGCGCTTCCGTCGGTCGGATACCAGTGCCATGACAGGACATCGACAATGTCGCCGTTTTCTTTTATAAAACTCGTGATCCAGTCGTCTTTCGGCTTGCTGACAAGCGGGCCCGCGAACTTAAGGGAGGGGTCGGCTTTTTTCATAGCGGTTACATATTCGCGGTATATTTTATTATATTTATCGGGGGTCCAGGGCGTCGAGGTTTTATCATAAAGATCGGGCTCGTTGCCTATGCTCCATACGTCCACCCTTACCTTGTTCGATAAAGCCGTATAGACCGTCTGGACGGCTTTCTCGGCCGAACTGTTATACACTCTGATCTGCGAGAATGTAAACGGCGCTTGAAGCATGCTCTGCTGAAGATGGAAAAAGCTGTAACTCGCGCTGTCGAACGGGTTTTCATTCTGCTGGTCCCCGATATTGCCGGCCGGGTATGTTATAACGGGGATATTCATAAGCCTTATCTTTTTTATAATCTTGGCGATCATCATAGAGTTATTTACGTTCATCCCCCGGATCGATTCGGGTTTGACGTCCGCGATAATTTTCGAATAATCGACGCTTATAGCGGAATTACCGGCCCCGTAAGCGGCCGCACTGATCAACAGCAAAATGAGAGCTGAAACCGGAATTAAAGACTTTTTTAACATCATTTGAAACCTCCTAAAATCGAACCCCTAGTTACACTGATTAAGCCCTTTAAGGGAACACGGATTTAATCTGAGAAATCTATATAAAATTATAGCGGCCGTCCCCATCCATGGATCCTTACAGGACTTAATCTGTGGTCCCGGCCTCTATTGTCTATAATTGTTCTTTTATCTTCGCTACTATAGCGGTTTTGAATTCTTCAAAACTCAATTTATCGGTCCTGCAGCCCGCAGCCCTCATATGGCCTCCGCCGTTAAAGGAGGAAGCGACCCTGGCTACGTCTACGCCGTGTTTGCTTCGAAGGCTTGCGTTAAATCGGCCCGGCGATTTTTCCTTTATAAGAATATAAACTGAAACGCTCTCGAGCATGCCCAGGTATTCGACTATGCCTTCGGTGTCGTCCTCTTCTCCGGGAATAAAATCGCCGTAGAAAAGGTGGGAAACCGCGATACGGGAATTCTCAAGGAGTTCAAGATTGTCGAGCGTCCCCGTTAAAAGTTTCATATAGGCTTCCGATTTGTTCTGATAAAGCGATATATTGAAATCGGCGGGGACTACTCCATGCCTCATCAGGTCGGCGGCGATAATGTGGACTGCCGGTTGCATGCAGTCGTAATTAAAAGAGCCCGTGTCTGTCGCTATCGATACGTAAAGATCGGCGGCAATCGACGTTGTGATCGCGATGCCGTTAAGAATAAAAAAATAATATAACAATTCCCCGACACTGCAGGCTTTTTCAAAAACAATATTCAGGTTTCCGAAGTTCGTGTTGCTTTTATGGTGATCGATATTGACTACTTTATGCCCCGGCCTCATAATATTTCTTACATCGCCTATCCTGTCGATATCTCCCGAATCTACTGCTATGAAGAGGTCGAATTCGCCGGGATCGACCGGATTTTTATTGATATTTACGATCGACTGGGAATTTGGGAGGAACCTGAAACCCTTCGGGACGTCCTCGCTCCATGCTATTAAGTACCTTTTCCCTATCGATTTCAGGTATTCGCCGATAGCGAGCTGGCTGGCTATGTCGTCGCCGTCGGGATTTACATGGCCCGCGATGATGACCGCGCGGGACCTCTTTATGGTTTTATAAAGAGCCTTTAATTTTTTCTTTAGCAAATAACGGTCAGGGATTATCGGTTTGTACTTCATTATCGAGTAATTCCTTTAATTTTACGTTCATTGCCACTCCCAATTCTATCGAATGCGTCCTTTCAAAGGTCAGATGCGGCGCATGGGGAAGCCGCATCGCTTTACTCACTACCGAAGAAATGAAACCCGCGGCGCTGTTAAGGGCCTCGAGGGTTTTAAGATTGTTAAGCTCGTTACTGGAATAGATGCTCACCAGGATTGTAGCGTTTTTCATGTCGCTCGACATGTCCGCCTCGACGACGGATACCAGCGAAATGATCCTGGGGTCTTTGACCTCCCGCATGATGACCTCGCTGATCTCCTTCATCAGCGTTTTATTTATCCTTTGTATTCTCCTGCTCGTCGCCATTGCTATTCCTTAATCTCTTCAGTGAAACATTCGATAATATCGCCCTTTTTGAAATTTTCATAATTGACAAAGGAGGCTCCGAATTCGAAACCTTCCTGGACTTCCGAAACTTCGTCCTTGAATCTTCTCAGGTCCTTTATCCTGCCCTCCCAGAATTGCGCCCCTTCGCGGAAAAGGCGGACCTTTTCGCTTTTCCTGATGAAGCCCTCTTTCACAATGCTGCCCGCGATCTTTCCGACGTCCTTGATCTTGAAAATTTCCCTGATCTCGGCGGTCCCGATGATCTTTTGAATTATCTCCGCCTTGTGCATGCCCTTCATGACGCCTTCAATGTAATCGAGCAATTCGTATATGATCGCAAATCTCTTTATATTTATTCCTTCGGATTCGGCCTTGTCCTTGGCTATGGAATCTACACGCACACGGAAAGCGAGGATGATAACCCCGGTTTCGGCCGTATTTGCTGTTGCCGTCGCCAGCATAACGTCGCTTTCAAGGACCGTTCCGACGCCCGAATGGATGATAGTGACTTTAACATCCGGGTTTTCCATTTTATTGAGCATGTTGTTTATTGCTTCCACCGAACCCTGCACATCGCCCTTTACTATGACTTTCAGTTCCTTTATTTCCTTCGCGGTTATCGCTTCCATCGTGTCCTGGACCTGGACCCTCTTGATGCTTGCAGTCTCTTCTATTCTCTTCAAGTCGAGCCTTTTTGAAGACATGGATTTAGCGACTTCCTCGCTTTCGACGACATAAAATTTATCGCCGGCCGTAGGGACTTCGTCAAATCCCATTATTTCGACGGGGTATGACGGCAGGGCGATATCCATTTTTTTGCCCATTTCATCGAACATGCCCCTCACTTTGCCCATGGTAGTCCCGACCACGAAATTATCCCCTATCCTCACGCTGCCGTTTTTAACGATGACGGTCGCTACGGCCCCGCGTCCGATATCCATTTTCGATTCTATTATGAATCCGGCCCCTCTTTTATCGGGATTGGCCTTGAGTTCCATCATTTCAGCCTGCAGCAGCAGCGCGTCAAGAAGGTCCTGAATCCCTATCTTTTTTAAAGCCGAAACGTTGACATAAATGGTTTCGCCGCCCCATTCCTCCCAGAGCAGGCCATGGTCGGATAACTGCTGCTTAACCCTGTCTACGCTTGCTTCAGGAAGGTCGATCTTGTTTACGGCGACCATGACCGGAACGCCTGCGGCCTTTGCATGGTTAAGAGCTTCGATTGTCTGGGGCATAACCCCGTCAACGGCCGATACGACAAGAATGACTATATCCGTAACGTTGGCGCCCCTGGCGCGCATCGCGGTAAAGGCTTCATGGCCCGGTGTATCGATGAAGGTTATATCGCCCTTCGGCGTTTTTACGCGGTATGCGCCAATGTGCTGTGTAATACCGCCTGTTTCATGCTCGGCGATGGTGGAATTCCTGATAGCGTCGAGAAGTTTTGTTTTGCCATGATCTACATGGCCCATTATCGTGACCACGGGAGACCTCGGCTTGAGGTCCTTGGCCTTGTCCTCTTCTTCCTTTATCTCGACTTCCTCTTTCAGGCTTTTCACGACGACCTTGCAGTTGAATTCCGAGGCGACGATCGACGCCGTATCGGAGTCTATATTATCGTTTATCGTGGCCTGCACGCCCAGGTCGAGGAGCCTTTGTATTATTTCACTGGCCTTCAGGTTCATTTTCTTGGCCAGGTCCGAAATCTTGACCGCCTCTCCTATCTCTATCGAATCCGGGATCGCGGCCTCGCCCTTTCTGGACCTCTTCCTGATGGAATCTTCCATTTTTGAAAGGATCACCGCCTCTTCCCTGTTCTTCGTCTTTTCTTTAATTTCAGCCGCGCTCTTAGGCCTTCCGAAAAATGCGTTTCTATGCTTCCCTTTCCCGGCCTGGTCTTTTTCGAATACCGGGGTCGTTGTAGAGCCCTGTTTGAAAGGAGGCCTGTCCCTGTACGGTCCGCCGCCGCCTATAGGGCGCGGTCCCCTGTCCCTCTGGAATTGCTGGCCCTGCCTCGGCGGTCCGAAACCTCCGCCCTCCCGGCTATCCCTGTTATGCCTCTGGTATTCGAATTTTCTCGGGGGCGCACCGGCGGGCCCGGCGGGCCTCGGGGCTTCTTTAGGCCGTAAGTCCCTGTGCTGGGGCGCAGGCGCCGCTTCAACAGCCGGACTTGCTTTTTTTGCCGTTTCCTCGGGAGCGGCTTTAACTGCAGCCGCTTTTTTGGATGATTTTACTTCCCCGGCTTTTTTTTCGGTGGCAGCGGGGGCTTTAAGCTTGATGATCTTCTTAATTATTTTCTTTTTTTGTTCTTCAGACATAGCTTGTCCCCCTAGTAAGCCGGAGCCTTTTTTTATTCAGGGCGCTACTAATAACCTTCGGATAGGAAGCCCCCTCCGGGGATAACCCCATAGGGCAAATATAACGAAATACACAATTCTTTGTAAGAATATAGAATATTCTTGAGTTATTATTACTGCCCTTCATTATCACCCGTCTCCTCTTCTATATCGACATTGTCCTCTATTACCTTCCAGATGACCATGGCTTCGTCAAGGCTTATCTCGCATTTCCGGGCAAGGTCCTCGATCGAATACTCTATTATTTCAGCCACATCCTCAAACCCCGCGTTTTTCAAAATTTCGACCTGGCCTGGTTCAAAAGGCAGCATTGAAATCGGTATCTGCTCTTCCTCGATAAACTCGACTTCCTCGTTTCCTGTAATACCCAGGATCTGATCGACTTCTTTTTGTTTCTCCGCGATCTTTATCTCGTAATCTGAAAATGGAATGAAACGGATGCGCCAGCCTGTAATTCTTTCAAGCATGCGCTGATGCACTCCTTTTTTGCCTATGAGAGGGGCTACGAACTCGTTAGGTACGACAACCGACGCCTCTTTCGTTTCGCTTTTGAGATCGATATGGTAAACCTCGGCGATCCTGTTCTTCAGGACCCTTGACGCGGTAATTACATTCTTAATAAGTATCTTGGGATCTTCATTGGCCCGGATTATCTCGATCCTTTCGGACCCGAGTTCCGCCCGTATGGGCTTGATCCTCGAACCCTGCTTGCCTATAGTAACGCTGACGGGGTCGATCGAATCAACATTCGAATAAAGGACGACTTTTGTCACTTCGCCGGCTTTCCTGGCGATCGCGCGGATGATAAAAGTGCCGTCCGAAATCTCCGGGACATTCGTCCGCAATAACTGCCGGGCAAAATCCTCGCTCGCCCTTGAAAGAATAAGCTGTGATTCTTCCCTGCTTGAAACCTCATTGACCTGGAGAAGCAGGGCTTTAAGGAAATCTCCCCTCTCGAATATCTCGTCGGGTATCGTTTCCTCTTCCGGCAAAAAAGCCTCCGCTTCTTTTGGTTCTATGGAGACAAAATACCCGCTGTTTCTGCCCTCCATCCTCGATTTGACCTTTCCTACGACGATTTCGCCGACCTTGCCTTTGAATTCGTTGTATATTATGTCTTTCTGAATTTCACTGACTTTCTGTTTTAATATCTGTTTGACAATTTGAGCAATCTGCCGCCCGAAACCCTCGATAGGAAGGGGTATTTTTACTTTATCGCCCACATCCAGGTTTTTCTTTTTTGAATAATTTTTTGCGTTTTCCGCGCTGATCTGGGTTATTTCGTTCTCAACATTTTCAGATATTTCCTTTATCTGGTTGATGGAAAGCTTTTTATCCAATTCGATTTCAACGTTTTCATATTCCTTGCCGAACTTTCTTTTATAAATGCTTATCATAGCTTCCGTTAATATCTGCGTTGCCAGGTCCTTTGAAATTTTATTCTCTTTGGCGAACTCAGAGATGTAATCCACTATTGCCATTGTGGTTCCTCCACCTATAGATAATTCTTAATATTAAAATACAGCTTAACTCCCGAAATATCGTCCCATTCCAGGGCTATAGTCCCGCTGTCAGATAAAATTTTCAGGGACGTACCGGAAATCTCCGTCACACGGCCCAGGAGAACGCCGTCTTTAAAGCCGGATTGCCCGGGATTTTTAAGGGTAAAAAGCATTTCCCTGTCCTGGAATATGCCTAATTCCCTGAGCGTACTAATTTTCCTGTCAGCTCCCGGCGATTCCACAATAAGAGCGTACTTCTCTGAAAATTGCGGAATTTCAACTTCGAGCCTTCTTAACAGGACATTGGATAACTTCGCGCAATCGTCCATCGAAACATCGGCATTCTTCCTGTGAATGACAACTTTTAGGGTCGGTCCGGAGAGTTTCGCTTCCACGAAGATAAAACCGAGCGCGGAGACCGTATCTTCAGCAAGGGTTAATATCTTATCCTTCATACCGGACGCCCTAATTAAAAAAGGAGCCGGATTATCCGACTCCTTATTATCATTTTCATCCAATCACATTATAATTTTAAACAACGCCGGATATTATGTCAATTTTTATGCTTTACGTGAATGTGTCATTGAAGCCCGGTAGGGCGACGAGAAATCCTCCCCGTTGGTCCCGCATCAGTTAATAATTAACGTATAAGTATTAGTTTTAACGATTTCATCCTTCCTGACTATGCTTCTATAGCTATAAGTTATAACGGCGCTCCCCTTGCCCGCGCATTTAAACCTCCATATATACTGGACGGGCGCCCCGACCAGGCCTGGTCTGCTTAAATTGAAGGAGGCTTCATCGATATATTTAACGCTGTCGCCGCTTAACGTGTAATCCCATAAATATGGGACCGCCCCTGTTTTCAGTTCGACATAAAACGAATCGTCAACCGATAAATAGTTTGTGCCGCTTGTAATTATCGATTTATAGCCCTTGATGAAATCATTGTAATTTTTTTGCGCCTGCAAAACAAAATGGTTTCCGCTGTAGCACGAAACGCATATTAAAAAGATGATCACCGCAAGCGCTAAAAACTTTTTTAAGGCCATAATCTAACTCCTACGGCAGTATGTCATAGACATGGAAAAAAATCAAGCTGTCATTTCGAACGCAGCGTTTATCCTGTAAGGGTTTATCTCGCCCCGGCGGCGCTTCACGCCGCGAAATGACACAGCCTGGTGGTTGGATGCAATAAACCAATTCCTACGATTAAAATAATATGCAGTTCTAATTGATCCGCATGTTATTTGAATCGCCCTACCCTGCCCCCAGCTCCTCGAACAGATATACCTGCTCTGCAAATACCTGTCCGCCTTTAATGCTTCCCTTCAATAGATAGATAGTATGATTTCGTATTATAGAGGAATAATGTTTATAAATCGACGGGACAAAAATAACCTGCGCCATGCCTTTTTTATCGCAGATCACTGCATCGGCCCCCTTCATGCCCCCGCTTTTGCTTTTTATCCTTAATTGAAACATATAAACGATGAAAGTGCCGTAAGTCATATCATGGATAGAGTCGAGGTAATCGACATTGTAAGCCTTTATTTCTCCTTCGGCCATATCAAGCGGATGATTCGATAAATAAGCTTCGGTGGCCTCGAATTCAGCCATCGGGGAAAGGTTTTTTTCAACATCCCTGCAGTTTTTAATAAAATATTCAAGATCGGGAATGAATTCCTCCCTTTCGAAAAGATTCAGGGATTTATCATTTCCTTCCCTGGAAGCGAATTTAAAGATATGCGCAGCACAGGCAAGGAGTTCATCGGTTTCAAACCCGCTATCCCTGAAAGCTCCTGCTTTGACCAGGTTAAGAAGCGCTTTTTCATGGAGGCCGAGGGGCGTCATTCTTATCGCGAAATCGAGCATGTCTTTGAAAACGCCGTTCTTTTCCCTTTCCATGACTATTTCCCCGGCTGCCTCATGGCCCAGATGTTTTATCATTTCCAATCCGGCCCGTATTTTTCCATTCTCCTTCGAGAAACGCCTTCTGCTCCTGTTGATATCTACCGGAAGGATGGCCCCCGGAGGCTGTTCTATCATTAAATCAATAAGTATCCGGTTCAGTTTATCTGTAGAATACATATTGTTGTTCAGGCTTGCCAGATAAAAATCGACCGGGCTATGAGTTTTTAAATAAGCCAGGGAGTAAGCGGTATAAGCGTAACCAAGGGTTTGAGATTTTTTTACAGCCCAGCTGCCTGTTTCAATTAAAATACCGAAAAGCCTTCGGGCGGGTTCTTCACCGCTTCCTTTATCGATGCAGCCCCGTATGAATTCATCCTTGACCCTGAGTATTGCCTGGTTATCCCTTTTTACAATAGCCTTGAGAAACATGAGCGACTTATTCCAATCCATTCCCGCCGCTTCATGGGCGATAAGCAGGACCTGTTCTTCATAAAGTATCAGCCCGTAAGTATCCCAGGTTATCGGACTGGTTTCATGCGCCTGCGGAGACGCTTTTCCGTAATACTGATTATTCATGCGCCTTGTAATGTAATTAAGAGCCGTTCCGTCCGTAATCGGGCCCTTCCTATATATCGCTATTATATCGCAGAGGACCCTCATTGAATCGACTGCCGACGATCTTAAATACTCCCTGATAGCGAAATTCTCCAGGATGAAAATGCTGTTCGTCCTGCCTTCCTTTATCATTAAATATGTTTCCCTGTCGTCATAATCGATAGATTTTATCCCTGCGGACCTGAATCCCTCTTCAATAATGGAGATCAGGGAACTTGATTTCATTTCGATCCTGAGAAAATCGCTGAAATCGGCGTCATTTCCGGTCAGCCCGGAATAACGGTCTTTAACGCCTTCCGGATAAAGCGGGGCAAGTTCTGCAATATTTTCCCCGACAAGAGCGACGCTCCCGGTTTCTGTTTCAAGCCCTCTCGCCCTTCCTTCGAATTTGCCCGCGGCCCGTGTCCATCGAAGGATTGTTGTCATATAAGCCGAACACCGCGGACCGAATCTTGAATTTATATAAGAAAATAAAAAGCGCTGCTTTTTCCGGGCGATATCAAGTTCCATTGAACGCAAAAAATCAGTCCCTGGCGGCGCTAAAAGTTCGAAAACAAGGCCGTATTTAACAGGATCGATCTTTGTAAATCCCAGGAGGAACAGGACAAGAGAGGATGGGAACGGCCCTTTTCCGGGGCCGTATGCAATACCCTTTTTTTTCATAAAGCAGGACAGCTCATAAGCGATTAGAAAATACGAGGAAAGGCCGCTGGAAATAATCTTCAGCTCTCCGGCAAGCCTTTCGGAATATTGGATATCACTGGAATAATTCGAAAGCCTTGATTCGCAAATTTTTTTTAGCCTTGAATGACCCTTTTTATATTCCGGCATCGGGAACCGTCTGGCTATCAGGTTATTTTCTATCCTGTCAAGTAGCATGGCGGCGTTATCCAGGTAGTCCGGATGGTTTTTGAAATGATTTTTTATGCTCACGGCGTCTTTAAGGGAATAGTCGGATTCCTTTTCAAGATCGCCTGAAGTTGTACCAGTTATCATCATGTTAAAATCAGCCCTATCCCTGCCGATATACCTGGCCTCGCTTGAAGCGATAGGCTTAAGTGATTGTACGCCGGCGATTTCAACCATTTCCCGGATCACACCGATTTTTTCATCTCCAATGTAATTCATTTCAAGGAAAAAATTAAGCCCGAAAGCCTCGGTATAATGACCGCAGATTTTTTTTATTGCCGCGCTATCGTTCCTGTAAGCGTAAATTTCAGAAAAGGCCAGAACTGCCAATCCCTCGCGGTGCAAAATTAAATCCTGCAAAGGTATAGGATTAAGCATACCAGAGTAATTATCCCGGCCGGTTTCAGAGGCCAGGCCGTAAAGGTTTAAAAGACCCTTCCTGTCAAGCGCGATCAGAAGAACCGGATAATGGCCCCTTCCGCTAACGCCTTTAACGATGAGCTGGCACCCGAAAACAGGTTTCATGCCATATTCCGACGCCCTGGCTGAAAGTTCGATAAAACCGCTGACGCAATTCGTATCGGTAACAGAACAGCCGTCGAAACCGTTTTCAGCCGAATATCTCGTTATTTCTTCAATTGAAAGGAACGATGAGCGAAAAGAATATTCGCTGTGTACATGAAAATTAACAAAACCCATTATAATTCAGTCGATCAGGTTCTTGAGCTCTTTCCCGGCCGCTTTGATAAATGAGCCGGGAATACCGCCTTTTGAAGCTGCGGTAACGCTTAGTTTTATATTCCTGGAAGATAAAATTTCTCCGGTGGAGGTATCGATAAGCTGAGCGGTAAGGCTGTAAACCCCGAGATATCTGTCAAGTTCTTTGTTATACTGTGCATTATCCGGCGCGTTAAACTTTATGATCATGACCCTTTTTATTCCGACGGACGAAAGCTCCTTCAGAGATTCGGGGTTTTCTTCCGAAAAGCTTTCAAGTGTTAAATCCGGAGGGATTTTCACCACCTTATATCCTTTCAGGATCAGATAGTCCTGAACCTTCGCCGTCAAATCCGGTATTCCGGATATCACGGATACGGGAATATTCATATTTTCCAGAGAAAACGTGCGGAATTCCGAATGAGCGGCAGCACGGTCCATAGCGTCCCTTAATGCTGCGGAATCTATTCCGGAAAAATCAATAGATAAAACGGCCCTGATAATGTTACCCGGCTTAGCCTCTTTAAGACTGTTGATCCTGCATAGAACTATGCCGTTCGTCTCCGACACCCCGGTCCGCGAGTAATCTCCTTCGTTATTTTTTATCAGAAAGGAAACCCTTACTCCGCCGAGGGGCGTTTTTCCCGAATTACCATTGTAGGATACGATAAAACGGAATACATTGCCCTTCCCCATATCGATGGATGAAGGATTATCAGTTGATTCAACGGCAATATTGTCCAGCAGTTTTTCTGCTTTGCTTATATAAATGGGTATTTCATCCGATCTTTCCTTAACATTCATAGCGGACACCGCCGCAGCCAGGTATGAGTTTACCGCGGCGATAATGTTCCCGGAACCGATAAAGCCTTCAGCCTCTTTTAAATTATCATCAACCAGGGCCATCTTTCTTTGAAGTTCGGACAATATTCTTGACCTTTCCCTTTCCAGGTCCGTATAGGAAATTTTTGCCAGGACCCAGACTTTATAAACGACAAGCCCGGAGTCCTCAGTCTTTTCATAATAAATGTCCTCTGTTTCAACTCCTGTAAGATTGACGGCGCTTTTGCTTTTGATCGTTTCCGTGTAAGTTTTTCTCAATTCTTCGTTGTCGCCCAACCCTCCGGAAGTAGTTAGAACTTTTTCAACCGATGTTTCTTCAAAGATAGCGTCCGCTATAAATCCTTTCGCATTCTGGAAAGCCTTGGCCTTGATGTCTTCCAGATTGCCGGTATCCTCGACATAACCTACCGAATAAAAAAACACTTTGTCTTTTTTTGGAGTGCTGGCCCAGGGAGGTTCGTTTGCATGAACCGGATTTCCCCGGGTTAATGCCGGTATAACGAAAAAAAATAACGGGAGAAAGTATAAAACCTTCCTCATATAATCCTCCGTTAAAGAATCGATAATTAATATAGCATTAATTTTCTATGATTACAATCGGACTTACTTATCTCTCCAGGAAAATTTCATTTCCATTTTTTATCATAACAATACCGCTGTCTTTGGAAAAATAAAGAAGACAGGTTTGATCGAGAAGTTTGAGTTCTCCGGATATTATATTGTAATACGGCCTTGCTATGGAGGGATCGCTGAATTTATTGTAATATTTTAACAATTTGAATGACATGTTCTCGCCGATTTCGACCTCTTTATCAAATACGGGAACCGCCGGAAAAACGTACAGCATGGGCGGGAAAGTCCTCGTATAGGCTCCGTCCCTCAATTCATTCAAATAAATATTTCCATTAGTTAAAAGGGTCATTTTTAAAGAGTAGATAAACTTTTCATTGGATAGTTTCATAATAATAAGCCAGTTTAGAAAAAACTTGTCGATAGTCTCGCTGGTTCTCGGGATTTCAATCTTAAGCGAAATATCGATAGTATTGCTTTTATTTGACGCCAGGCTTTCGCTGTAATTGGGATTGACCGGAAAATAGGATATGTCGGGAATATGGACGGAAAATGACCGGCGGAAAGAAAATAACAGCGAAAATACCGCAAAAAGCAATAGGATGAGTTTATTTATCGGGGTCATACTCTGTATACTCTTCTATCTCGTTTTGAAAATTCTCGATCGTTGATGATGCAAGTTTCGAGGTGAATTCTTTTTTATCATTGAATATTGCGCTGTATTTTTCATATACTTCCGCAGTTTTTTCCCGTTGGCCCGTATCTTCGTATATTTTGGCAAGTATCAGGACGACCCTCGAGTCATTAGGGTACTTTTTAAGGTAATCGCCGCACATTTCAACAGCTTTGTCCCATTCCTTCCTTTCGATATGGATCCGTATGAGCCCGATCATAGTGTACTTATTCGAACTGGTTGCCATTACTTCCAGGTAGATTTTTTCAGCATCTTCTATTTTACCGACCTTCAGATAACAATCGGCAAGCCTTGTAAGTATCCTGTCGTTATTGGGTTCCTTTGACAGGATTTTTTTCCAGTACTTTATTGCGTCCCTGAACCTTTTCTTACCTCGGAGGGAATCCGCTATTCCATAAAGCGCGTAAAAATTGTTTCTATCTATTTCAAGCGCTTTCTGGTAGTAATCTATCGCCTTATCGAACTGCTTCCAGGTCCGGTAAATATTACCCACCATCGTAAGAATGTTAATAAATTTCGGGTTTATTTCAAGAAGGGTTTTCCAGTGTTCAAGCGCCTTGTTGAATTTCTTGTTCTTATAATAAAGATCGCCCAGCCCCATAAGGGCAAATTTGTTTTTCGAATTCAGATCGAGCGACATGAGATAATATTTTTCTGCGTTGGAAAAATCGTTCTTTTTCCTGTAAGCGTCGGCGATGCGGGTTGTTACAAGGAAATCCCCCGGATCGATGGTGAGGACCGTGAACCAATATTCCAGCGCCTTATCCCAATCCTTTAATCCCCTGTAACTATCGGCCATTCCAAGCATAGCCTTCTTGTTCTTTGCGTCGATATTGAGTATGTCTTTAAAATAGGGAATCGCTTCCTCAAAATACAGCTGCTCTCTAAGGCAGTCACCGATACCCTGAAGCGCCTCCAGCATCCGGGGACTGTCAGTTTCTCCGGATGACCTTAATTCGTTGAGTATGAGGGAATAAATCTTTTCCGTTTCCTCATACTCCTGCTGTTTATATAAACTTTTCGCTTTTTCGAACTCATCATTGATATTTATCATTTTCTTCCTCCCATTCGGACGGGATTAATCCAGCCACTTAATTAAACCCATCTCAAACTTATGCGCTGCGCCTTCATAAAAAGGGAAAACCCTTATCGTATACTCGTAGTTTCCACCGTCTGCAGGGTTTAAAGTCCCGTTAAAAAGGAAGCGGCCTCCGCCGAGGTCTTCTGATTGGTCCATTCTGAAAGTCAGGTTGTCTTCAAGAACATTTCCTCTATCGTCTATTTTCCTGTAATATATTTCAACAGCTATATCCTGGGGCTTTAACTGCCCCAGAAATATCGTTATGCCGATATTGAAGCCCTTCCCCTGCAGCTCTTCCGTGGTCTCGCCCGATCTCGTCATCGAATCCTGTTCAATTCGAATCTGGTGCCATTGGGATATTACCCTGCTCTTGAAGGCAGTTACAGATCTGGCCTTTGCATAACCGTCCAATGAAAATTCCCTGCCCTGGAGTGCGGCTTTCAGATAAAACTTTTCCGTGTATTCCTTCACCATTCTATCTGTGCTGAAATGAGGTATAACGGTCTGCATCGATTGTTTCATTTTTTTTACCCATTTGACAGGTATTCCGTCCTTGTCCCTGTCGTAATAAAGCGGAACGATGATTTTTTCAAGTTTTGAATATATATCAAGACCGTCTTCCTTATCCTGGACATCATTACTTGGATACTCCCTTTCCATTCCAATGGACCATCCGCAGTCCGTATTAATATTATATGCTTCTCTCCACCAACCGTCAAGGACGCTGAAATTGATCACGCCGTTGATCGGGCCTTTCATACCGCTTGTACCGCTCGCTTCATAAGGCCTTCTGGGAGTATTAAGCCATACATCCACTCCCTGGATAAGGTATCTTGCAACATTCATATCATAATCTTCCAGGAAGAATATTTTGCCCTTGAATCCTTCCTGCCTTGCTATATCGAAGATCATTTTTATAAATTCCTGACCGGGCTTGTCTTTAGGGTGCGCCTTTCCCGAAAAAATAATCTGCATAGGCATATCATGATTATTAAGGATCTTTTTAATTCTTTCCATGTCCCGGAATATAAGGACTGCCCTTTTATATGTCGCAAAACGCCTGGCAAAACCTATAGTTAAGTAATCAGGGTTGAGCAGGCTGTCGGCGTCTTCTGAAATTTCCGATATCATCACTCCGTATCTCTTCCACTCCTCGGTCGCTTTTTTCCTGATATATTCGATCATTTTAAGTTTCAGGGCCTGGTGCGCCTTCCATAATTCCTTATCGGGAATATTCTTTATGTTTTCCCAGAATTTCTCGTCGTTCAGGCGGCTACCCCAGTCTCCGCCCAGGTGAATCCCGAACAAAATTTTCATCTCTTCAGCCATCCAGGTCCGGGTATGAACGCCGTTTGTTATATGATCGATAGGATTTTCTTCAAAAGGAACGCCGTCCCACGTTTTTTCCCATAGTTTTCTCGACACATGGCCATGGAGCTCGCTCACTCCATTTGCCCTTCCGGCAATTTTCAATGCGAGCATCGTCAGGCTGAAAATTTGCGATCCGCCGGGATCTATTTCCTTTCCCAGGTCAAGAAACATGTTTTCGCTGATTTTAAGCTTATCAAGAAATGATCGAAAGTACTTGGACATTAATTGAAGAGGAAAAGCGTCATTACCTGCCGGAACGGGGGTATGGGTGGTGAATATCGTACTGGACCTGACTAATTCCAGGGCTTCTGCAAAAGAAAGGCCTTCGGAGACATACTCCCTAATCCTTTCCAATCCCATAAAAACAGAATGGCCCTCGTTCATATGCCACACTGTAGGTTTCAGGCCGAGGGCCCTCAAGGTTTTCACGCCGCCGATGCCGAGAATTATTTCCTGGGTGATCCTCATTTCCTGGTCGCCCCCGTAAAGCTGCGATGTGAACCACCTGTCATCCGTTTTGTTTTTATCGATATTTGTATCCAGAAGGTAGACCCTTACCCTTCCGGCCTGTATATACCATATATTTGCATATACCTTTCGTCCGGGTAAATCGACGTCGACGGTAAGCTGCATGCCGCTATGGTCGTGCGCTTTATTAAGAGGAAACTGTGAAAAATCCAGGTTGTAATACACGGCTTCCTGCCACCCCTCGTTTGAAAGTTTCTGTGTAAAATAACCCTGCTTGTAAAGGAGCCCTATTCCCACGAAAGGCAGGTTTATATCGCTTGCGCTTTTCACATGGTCTCCGGCTAATATTCCAAGGCCCCCCGAATATATGGGCAGGGATTCATGTATGCCGTATTCGGCCGAGAAATAGGCTATGAGATCGTCTTTAAATTCCTGATGGGTTTCGTGAAACCAGGTGTCTGTAACGCCCAGGTAAGCGTCGAACTCTTCCATGACTTTATTATAAATATCGATGTAAGCCCTGGATTTCGAAGATTTTTCGAGTTTCTCCTGTGTGACATAGAGAAGTAATTTCACGGGATTGTGATAAACTTTTTCCCAGAGTTCTTCATCAAGAGACTGGTATATTTTCAACGCGGAAGGGTTCCAGGACCACCACAGGTTATAAGCAAGTTCTTTAATCCTTTCTATATTTGATGGAATTTCAGGGTTGATCTTCACCATTCCGGCATAATTCATAAAAAAACGTCCCGTGTTTAAAAAGAATTTTTAACTTATAAACACTTAATTAATTACACAATATAATATTATAGAATAATACAGTCTTTTTTCAATATAATACCGCGTGTTATTGTAAACTAAAACACCGGTTAAATCAATATTATCAGTTTAAACAGCATTCAAACTCCTTTATGATACTAATTTTTAACATTGAGGAGGCATGACGCTCGAAATGACATTACTGCCATCGAAAAAAGGTCATTTCGAAAACCCCGGTATATTTACAGCCGAATTTAAATTGATATATTGATGTTATAAAACAAATTTTATTGCGCGTTGTCGAAGTAAGCGTAGTAGTTGCCGTTGAAAAACGGCGAAAGCAAGCGCTTATTTGAGCCGCTCATAGTATTTAAACTATTTCATATAGATAAAATAATTTTTTATTAAAAAAGGCATTCAATCAGTGCTTGCCGACGTTTTGAAACGCCGCAACTCAAGCTTACGAGTACAGCACAATAAAATTTGATTTCATAAAATATCGATATATTGTTTAATCGGCCCCCCTTGATTAATCCTGTTATATTTATTAATTTATATAACAAACCGGAGGCCTTATGGATTTCAAAACCCTGGCTTATAATCAATCGCTGACACTTCTTACCGATTTTTATCAGATGACCATGTCCTACGCTTACTGGAAGAGCGGTACATACAATAAAGAATCTGTTTTTCACCTGTTTTTCAGGAAAAATCCCTTCGGCGGCGGTTTTACGATAGCCGCCGGCCTGGAGTATGTGGCTGATTTCCTTGAAAATTTCTATTTTGACAAATCCGATCTTGAATATGTATCGTCTTTAAAAGGGAACAACGGCAAACCGATTTTCGAGGAAGATTTTATAGATTATCTCATGAATTTCCGTTTTGAATGCGATGTCGACGCCCTGCCCGAAGGCAGCGTTGTTTTCCCTAACGAACCGATCATTCGTACGCGGGGCCCCATCATTCAATGCCAGCTCCTGGAAACTATTTTTCTTAATATAATTAATTTTCAGACCCTTGTGGCAACCAAAGCGGCCAGGATCGTTCTTGCGGCTAAAGGCGATCCTGTTATCGAATTCGGACTGAGGAGAGCGCAGGGAGTTGACGGAGCCCTGGCGGCCAGCAGGGCGGCTTATATAGGAGGCTGTGCCGCAACTTCAAACATGATGGCTGGAAAGCTGCTTGGCATCCCTGTGAGGGGGACTCATGCCCATAGCTGGGTAATGTCGTTTGACGATGAAGAAGAGTCTTTCATGGAATACGCCAAAGCTCTTCCAAACAACTGTATCTTCCTGGTTGACACGTATAACAGCCTTGAAGGCGTAAGAAAGGCCGTTAAAGCCGGCTTCTGGCTAAGGGAGCACGGTTCTGAAATGATAGGGATAAGGCTTGATTCAGGCGATCTCGCTTACCTTTCGATAGAGGCAAGAAAAATACTCGATGAGAACGGTTTTAATAATGCAAAGATTTTAGCCTCGAACCAGCTTGATGAGAATATAATAACAAGCCTGAAAGACCAGGGGGCCAGGATCGATATATGGGGCGTAGGAACGAAACTTGTGACCGCTTATGACGAACCCGCTCTTGACGGCGTATACAAATTATCCGCTGTCAGGGAGCCTGATAAGGATTGGAAGTTTAAGATCAAGCTGTCAGAACAGGCGATTAAGACCACCAATCCGGGCATCCTTCAGACCCGGCGTTTTGAAAACGGAGGGGAATACATTGCCGACTGTATTTATGATATAAATTCGGACCTCGGAGACCGCTGTGAAATAGTCGACCCGCAGGACCATACGAGAAGAAAGGCAATTGAAAAAAATACCGGATTTACAGACCTGCTTCAGCCGGTTTTCAGAAAGGGCTTAAGAGTATATCCCAAAATCGATATCAATACTATCCGGAATAACACGCAGGCGAATCTTATAAAGTTCCATCCTGGTATTAAAAGGTTCATCAATCCTCACAGGTATCCGGTCGGCCTTGAAAAATCCCTTTTCGATATCAGGACTGCCATGATCCTATCCAACAGGAGGGGGCTTAAAGGAGGTAAATTATGAAAGCTTTTCTAATCATCGACGTGCAGAATGATTTTTGCCAGGGGGGTTCTCTGGCCGTTAAAGACGGCGAACAGGTAGTGCCTGTCATTAACAGGTTGCAGGAAAAATTCGACCTTATTCTGGCTACGCAGGACTGGCATCCAAGGGAACATGGCAGTTTTGCCAGCATGATAGGAAAACCTGTTTATGAAAAAATAAAGCTGTCGGGCCTGGATCAGACCCTCTGGCCCGATCATTGTGTTCAGGGAACGAACGGCGCCGAATTCCATCCGGATCTCAAAAAGGATAAAATAGAAAAAGTTTTCAAGAAAGGTACTGACAAAAACATAGACAGTTACAGCGGATTTTTCGATAACGGCCATAAAAAATCCACCGGGCTCGGCGATTATCTTAAATCAAAGGGGGTAAGCGAGGTTTATATAGCCGGCCTTGCAACCGATTACTGCGTAAAATACACTGCCCTGGATTCACGTTCCCTGGGTTTCGAGACTTATGTGATAGAGGACGCCTGCAAGGCGGTAAATATATCGCCGGATGATTCTGTAAAAGCCCTGGAAGAAATGAAAAGGGTCGGCGTCAAGCTTATAAATTCGAATGAATTACTGCCAGCCTAGAATAAAAGCCAGATCAATATGATAATAACGATAAAGGCTGTGATCCCGATCAGTATGAAAATGATATTCATCGAACCGGCGCCCTTTTTTTTCTCTTCTTTGGGCTGGGGGGGCGCGGCAGGCTGCATAAAGCCCGCTTCTTCAACCGGGCTTTTTTTCTTTCTTTTATCATCCGCGGGATCGTATTTTTTTACCTTAACCGTGTCCTCGTCGAGCGATTTTCCGTAAATGCCGGGCCCGACGCTTACAAGGACGGTATATATCTTACCTTCCTTTGTCATCTTGACAACTGTGGCCGGTATGGGGATGATCTCGTTATTTTCCGAGGCATTCAGAAGATCGATAAAGTATTGGCCCCTGCTGGTCTGTTCGGTTATTTTTATAAAGATCTTGTCGCCTTCTTTAAGGTCATAGAGGGGTATCCCTGAAATAGGGGAGAGGATTAACGAAACCTCGAGAATTACTGCCGATTCTTCAAGGGTCGGCATCGAACTCGGAAGGGGCTGGCCTTCTTTATCCGGAGTAGAAAGCATTTCCTTGGCTTCCCTTTCGTTGCGATATTTTTTAGCTTCCTCAACCTCGCTCTTCAAAATATTTTCAACAGCGATTTCGCATTTTACCGCCTTATCAGTCGTCGGCCGCGCAAGGACCTCGTCAAAAATATCGCTTACCTTGCTTATCTGAGCTTTTTTTACATTAGACCAGATATCCTGGGTCCTTCCGGTGCCGGCCTGGAAAATATCGTCAAAACTCGCCTGAATATCATGCGTCAGACTTGTAGCATATTCTCCCTTCCATTTCAGCTTTGCAATGATTTCTTCGAATTCATGCCAGGGCATATTAACATTATTTTCATATAAGGTGCTGAAATGAGATGAAACTATGTCGTATTTTTCTACGTTTTTGGTCACGTTATCAAGAAAGATAATAAACACGCCGAAGGAACTTGTAGCGGGAGCCCTGAATCTCCCTTTTATCACTATAAAGGTGTTTTCCATTCTTATTTCCGGATTCATAACAACCTCAACTCAAATCGGACCTGTTTTTTAACTCGAAGCATAATTATAATTATTAATGTTTGAAACAGCAATTTTTGCTTCTATTACTGCTGCTTCATATGCTTTATATTTACTTAAATAGTAATATTCTTTATAATCTTTGGTAATGATATCGGAAAGGACAGGTATTATCTTGAATGGACATCATATTATATCTTTCATCAAAATATTTGAAATTCAAGGCAAGCGACAGGGGCTTATCCGTCATATCAGTAATTGCTTTACTAACTATCGTAATCAGTTGCGCCGCCGCTATAGTTATTCTATCCGCGGCTAACGGCATCCATGACAACTTTATGCAGAAACTCATGGCAAGGGATTTTCATGCGGAAATTATCGGGCCCGGGCGGGGGATTCCGAATTATGAAAATATCATAAAAAACCTGCTTAAAATAAAAGGGGTCACGGAAGTTTTCCCATATTTTGAAAAACAGGTACTTTTTAAAGGCGATTACAGCCCATGGGGCGCAATGGTCGAAGGCATGCCTGTTGACATTTACACGAAAGACACGGATTTCAGCAAGCAATTTAAACTCAACGAGGGTGATTATTCCTTCAGGAGGAGTAAATCTGTCGGAATCGGCTATAATCTTGCCATAAACCTTGGCGTCGGGATAGGAGACACGGTCGGAATGATGGTTTACGGCGACGATTTCATCCCTGTCGAATACCGTTTCAGGATCGCTTCGGTTTTTACAGCAGGCCAGAAAGATTTTGATTCGTCCCTGGCTTTTATCTCATTTGACGACGCCCGGGAGATTTTCAATGCGGGCAATTATGTTAACGGGATCAGGCTGAAAGTCGCAGACCCGTACAACATCGAAAAATACATGCCCCAGCTGAGAAAAACCGCCCCATACTACGTTTATAGCTGGAAAGATCTGCACCACAACGATCTGGCAGCGCTTCAGGACGAAAAAATGCTCATCAATATTATTCTTTTCTTCTTTTTCTTCGTAGTAGCTTTCAATATTTTAAGCACAATGATCGCTATGGTAATCGATAAGAAGGAGGAAATAGGAATTTTAAAAGCGATGGGTTTAAAGCCCAGCGGAACGCTCCAGGTCTTCCTGTTCGACGGATTTCTCCTTGGAGTCGGGGGCAGCCTGGTAGGCATTATAGCGGGGCTTTTAGTCACCGTCACACTGAATGATATATTAAAGCTGATTGAAATTGTAATAAATTTTATAACATCGTCCGGCTATTCTCTTGCCAGGCTGATTAAACCGGTCGAACCGCCGGTCGAGTTCCAATTTTTTAATTCGAATGTTTACTATATTGATAAATTCCCGATAAAGATACTCTTCGGAGACATTATTTTTGTCATGCTTCTATCGGTAACCTTATCGACGATAGCGGTAATAATGCCGGCCATGAACGCTTCAAGATTCAGGCCTGTCGAGGTGCTGAGAAATGACTAGGACCATCATCGCCGCAAAGAACATAACCAAGATATACAGGACATTATTTGATAATATTACTGTTTTTGAAAATATGAACATCGAAATTATGGAAGGTTCGGCCATCGCGATTATAGGCCAGAGCGGACGCGGAAAAACCACTATGCTCAATATTTTAAGCGGGCTTGACAGTCCGACCTCCGGGGAAGTAATATTCAATAACAGCAGGATTGATAACATCGATGAGGAAAGATTATCCGAATTCAGGAATAAAAATGTAGGTTTTATTTTTCAGCACCATTATTTACTTGAGGATTTCTCGGCACTGGATAACATACTTATCCCGCTCAGGATCAAGGGCGTCAACATTGATGAAAGGGTTAAGACATATGCAAGGGACCTTCTGGACAGCGTCGGGCTTCTCAACAGGCAGAACCATTATCCAGACCAGCTCAGCGGGGGCGAAAGGCAGAGGGTCGCAATTGTCAGGGCTTTGATCCATGAACCTCTCGTTGTTTTTGCAGACGAACCGACAGGAAGCCTGGACAAGCGGAACGCGGAAAATATCGAAGGCCTTCTTTGGGACCTGAAGGGGAAATTCAACAAGACTTTTATTATAGCGACCCATAACATGGAAATAGCCGCCAAATGCGACAGGGTCATAGATCTGGGATAATTGATCTAATCGTAAGAAGGGGGAGATGGAAATGGGCAATTTTGTTTATGTCAACGGGAAAATCGTTGAAAGTGAAAAGGCCTCTATATCGGTATTCGATCATGGCCTCTTATATGGGGATGGCGTTTTCGAAGGGATCCGCGCTTACAGCGGTAAAATCTTCAAACTGGATGAGCACATCGGTAGGCTCTATAATTCCGCGAAAATTATCATGCTTACGATACCTGTCTCAATGGATGATTTTAAAAAAGCAGTGATCGGTATCTGCAAGGCCAATAAAATCAGCGACGGATATATCAGGCCGATCGTAACAAGGGGAATAGGCGACCTGGGGCTTGATCCCTGGAAATGTAAAGACCCTTCGATAATAATAATAGCCGATAAAATTCAATTATATCCCAAGGAGCTTTATGAAAAGGGAATGCCTGTCGTAACCGTGCCTACCAGGAGAAACTTAAACGAAGCGGTAAGCCCCATGATTAAATCACTGAATTATCTGAACAATATTATGGCAAAGATCGAGGGTAAAAACTCCGGGGTTGAGGAAGTTATTTTACTGAACAACGAAGGCTATGTCGCGGAATGTTCCGGGGACAATATATATATGGTAAAGCAGGGTAAAATTTACATGCCCCCCATCGTAGCGGGAGCCCTGCCCGGAATTACCAGGGACACTATAGCCGAAATAGCCATGGATTCGGGGCTATCATTAATCGAAAAATTCTTTTCAAGGATGGAGATGTTTGTCGCCGACGAGGTTTTCCTGAGCGGAACCGGGGCTGAAATCGTTCCGGTGATAATGATCGACGGGAGAACGATAGGTGACGGCAAACCCGGCCCGCTCACCAGGGACCTTGTGAAAAAATTCAAAGTCAGGGTCCAGTCAGAAGGGACTCCTATATTGTAACCCCGGTTTAATAGTTATAAAATTCACTTGATTTTTCTAAAAAAATGTGTATAATTCTCTTTAAGTAGCTCAAGTAAAGGAGGGTCCTATGAAGAGAATTATCGTCGCCCTGATTATTTTACTATCTTGCTCGGCCGGTGTTTTCGCTACTGTTCCACAAGCTCTTATTAACGAACTTACCAACGAATTGAGCCAGGTTATTTCAAATACCATATATCCGATATCTACCGAGATGGCCAAGCATATGGGTTACTATACGGGCGACGGCAACGTTTGCCCCGCCGATACGTCCGGGGATTTAAGCATCAAATTCGGCCTGGGCGGCGGAGTCAATCTCGCGCAGGTATTTTTCGATATGTTTAAAGGTACGAATATATTTACAAATTCCACCCCGAACTCTATGGACGATATCTATACTTCTTTAGATTCCGCTTTTGCGGCCGTCCCTTTCCCCTATGACGACGGTTATTTCAAACTCGGGATCCCGGGGATGCCGATGGATGTCGGCCTGAGGCTGGGCGTTATACCTCTGACCAAAATACCCCTCGGGACCGGTTCGACTATTACTTTCCAAGAATTTCATATAGGCGGCGAGGCCAGGTACGTGCTCTTTGATTTCATGAACCTGCTCAAAATCGACGGGCGCCTGTCGGTCGATTACGACGGGGGCGACATCGAATATGCGGCCACAAACTCCGATGTAGCTTCGACTAACGGCTCTCAGATAGGGACTAACAATTATAACATGGATTTCAATTACCAGTGGGGCGGCGTTTCCATCGGCACCAAGGTAATTGCCGGGCTCAATATTCCCTATTTCAGCCCTTTCGCAGGTGTAGGGTTTAATTTAAACTTCGGAAGGGTTACAACATCCATGACCCTGAACGACACTCTGGTGGTCGACGGAGGGGGAAATTATAGCCTGCCCCCGCTAGTAGGGAGCGCTCCACAAAATTATAATCTTTTCGATATGAGGCTTATCGCCGGAGTAAAGATATTTATCATTAATTTTGCGGCTGAATACGGAGTCATTAACCAGGACTGGGATTTCACGGCCCAATTTTCATTCGCATTTTAACCTTCCAGGATAAAAGGGCTGTCCCGAAAGGGCGGCCCTTTTTTTTCATATCCTCATCAAAACAGAATTCTTTTAGGGTCTATTTACGAAAATTCTATTCTTTGCTATATTTGTATTAGCTTTAGAGGAGATGTTCATGGAAAGATTGATTGATGAAGCTACTACGGCGATATTAAAGGATTCGTTCGAGAAAACCCTCACAAGGGACGTGGATATCAAGATGTACTCTTCCCAGCAGGGACAGTTCGCGGAATTTACCGCTGAATTTTTAAGGGAATTGGCACTGATCTCCGACAAGGTAAAGGTTGATATTTACAGCGCCGAGGAAGGCAGGAAGAAGGGTCATTCCACCGATCCGTACCTGGTATTCGGAGAGGGTCTGGGCTACCGCATATTTTTTAACGGAACACCGGCAGGCCATGAAGCCAACACGCTGATCGAAATATTAAAAATGGTATCGACAGGGGAACCCGGTCTTTCAAGCGATACCCTGGAGGCAGTAAAGATGCTTGACAAACCTGTCAAGCTCCAGACTTTTGTAACGACAACCTGTCCCTTCTGCCCGCAGGCGGCAACTCTCGCTAACAGGTTCGCAGTCGCGAACGCCGGACTTGTAACCTCGGAGGTGATAGAAGCCGAGGAAAACATGGGTATTTCCCAGGACCTCAACATATCGTCAGTCCCCGTGCAGGTCATTAATGACGACAGGGCGGCAGGCATGCTCGGAGTGCAGCCCGAATCGAAATTATTAATGGAAGTGCTCAAGCATGGATCGAATTCTTATCAGGAAATATTCGAAGCCCGGGAAAGGATAAGAAAAGAGGCAATGGTGCTGCATGACAATCCTGAAGGCATAGTTATGCTTGGGGATTCCAATTTTAATGAGGCTGTAAAAAGATATCCGAAGCTCGTGGTAGACTGCTGGGCCGAGTGGTGCGCCCCATGCAAGATCATGGAACCGGTAATAAAAGAACTTTCGCGGGAATATTCAGGCAGGGTGGTTTACGCCAAGTTAAATGTCGATGAAAACCCTCAAATATCCGCCGAGTACCAGATTACATCCATCCCTACAATTCTCATTTTCAATAACGGGATAATATCCTCTTCACTCCTCGGGGCGCAGCCCAAACAGACCCTTGAGGACGAGATCGGCAAGGCGCTTAAACTTATAGTTATTTAACGGCTTTCAGGCATTTAACCATGTGAGAGTTATTAATATAAACTTCCGGGCTTGCATTTTCCAGACATTCTTTTTCAAATTTTTCACAGGATTGGGAAAAAGCGCAGCCTTTTAACAGAGGCCGTCTATCTATTTCGTCCTCAAAAACTATCCTTTTGCGTTTGATTTTTGGATCGGGGATCGGGATGGCGGATAAAAGTGAAATCGTATAAGGATGGACCGGGTTTTGAAAAAGTTCATCCGTCGGCGCCATTTCAACGATCTGACCCGAATACATGACCGCTATGATATGAGAGATGAGTTTAACTACTGCCAGGTCATGGGCAATAAAAAGATACGTCAAATTCATTTCTTTCTGAAAATCCATCAGAAGGTTCATTATCTGCGCCTGGATGGAAACATCCAGGGATGAAACAGGCTCGTCGCATATTATAAAAGATGGGGAAAGGGCCAGCGCCCTCGCAATAGCTATCCTCTGCCTCTGGCCTCCGGAAAACTCATGGGGATACCTGTAAATAATATCCGGTGCGAGCCCCACTTTTTGAATGAGCGCACTCACCCTGCCGGCCATCTCCTGCCTTGATTTCACCATCCTGTGAATGGCAAGGCCCTCACCGACGATATCCAGAACTACGCGCCGGGGGTTTAGCGAGGAATACGGATCCTGGAAGACTATCTGCATATTTTGCCTTATTGCCCTCAAATCGCCGGCTTTTAAACCGAAAATATCCCTGCCCTCGAACAGGACGCTGCCCGAGGTCGCTTCCAGCAGTCTTAATACGCATCTTGACACGGTAGTTTTGCCGCATCCCGACTCGCCGACAAGGCCGAGAGTCATGCCCTTTTCAATACTGAAAGAAACATCGTCAACAGCGGCTAAATACCTTTTTCTACCGGTTAATTTATCCGGACTGATTTTAAAATATTTTTTAAGATTTCTTACATCGACCAGTTTGTTCATGCCGCCTCCTAATATAGCCAGCAGGCTGTAGAACAGCCGGCCCCGACTTCCCTCGTTTCAGGAAATTTTTCCCTGCAGACCGGCATTACATAGGGACAGCGCGGGTGAAAAGTGCATCCGGCAGGAAGATCTGAGGGGTCCGGAATATTACCCGGTATTGCATAAAGCCTCCCTTTGGCTTTAGGGTTGGGCACTGATTTTATCAGGCCCATTGTATAAGGATGAAGGGGTTTTTCAAAAAGATCCAGCACGGGAGATTGTTCGATGATCTTACCGGTGTACATGACGGCTACTCTCCCGCAGACCTGGGCTACGATGCCTAAATTATGAGTGATCAGGAGCATCGACATTCCCAGTTCTTCCTGCAGGTCTTTAAGAAGATCGAGGATCTGCGCCTGAATCGTTACATCGAGGGCTGTCGTGGGTTCATCGGCTATCAGGAGCTCCGGAGACAGGATCAGAGCCATCGCGATCATAGCGCGCTGCCTCATGCCCCCCGACAATTCATGCGGAAAAGACTCGATCACCCTTTCAGGATCTTTCAGGCCTACATGGCCGAAAATACCTGCAGCCTTATCATGCATTTCATTAATGCCGCCCTTCTTATCGTGTATTAATAACACTTCTTCAACCTGTTTTCCGATCCGCTGAACAGGGTTGAAGCTTGTCAGAGGTTCCTGGAAGATCATGCTGATCTGAGACCCCCTTATATTCCTCATTTCTTCGATTGGAAGCCCGAGAAGGTCCCTTCCCTTCCAGAAAATACCATCGCCTGAAATCGCCCCGGGCGGCGAAGGAATCAGCCTCAATATCGATAGGGCGGTAGTGCTCTTTCCGCAGCCCGATTCTCCGACAAGGCCGAGAACTTCGCCTTTTGATATTGAGAGCGTTACTTCGCTGACAGCCCTGACCGGAAAACCGCCCGTTTCGAAGGTAACGGAAAGGTTCTTGATTTGAAGTATATTATCTGCCATTAATTACCACCATTATTATTACTCGATTTTATAGTATTCCTTGGGATCGAAGGCGTCCCTTACTCCCTCGCCGACAAATGCTGTGAGCAGAAGGATTAAAAACAAAAACACCGCCGGGAAGATGGACAGCCAGTAAGAGAAAAGATTGCCCAGGCCCTGGTGAAGAAGCTCTCCAATGCTGGGGGTCGGAGCCGGAAGGCCGAACCCGAGAAAATCGAGGGCTGAAAGTGAAAAAATAGCGCCGATCAGCGTGAAAGGAAAAAACGTGACAATGGGCGTCAGCGCGTTGGGAAGTATATGCCTGAACATTATAACTACGTTTCCCGCACCCAGCGCCTTCGATGCTTCTACAAACGGCATTTCACGCAATTTAAAAAATTCCGATCTGAGATAATAAGATATATCTATCCACTCGAAAATAGTGAACACTATAAGCAGTATCACAAAACTCTGACCGAGCGAGCTCCCCAGAATTATGACTATGTAGAGAAAAGGCAGGGCTGAGATTATTTCAATGAACCTCTGCATCGCAAGGTCGAAAATCCCCCCGTAAAACCCCTGGATCGATCCGATTACAGTACCAAGCGCCATACTCGAGAATGTGATAAGGAGGGCAAAACTGAAACTGATCCTGAAACCGTAGAGAAGGCGTGTAAGAATGTCCCTTCCCCGGTCGTCGGTCCCCATTATGTTTTGCCAGGTGGGGGGAGTCGGCGGGTTGCCGGGCAAAGTAAGAAGAGATTCGTTGTATCCGTAAGGTATCAAGGGGAAAATAATAAAGTTGCCTTTATCTTTTTTAAATTCCTGGCTCGAGTTTATAGATTTATAATCGGGGACATCGGTCGCTTTAAGTCCGAAATTATCCCCCCTGTAAAACCTGAATACAGGGAAAAACAATTTGCCCTTGTAGGAAACAGCCAGGGGCTGGTCATTGGCTATAAAATCGGCAAACAGCGATATAATAAAAAGCACCGAGAGGATTATAAATGAATAATAAGCACGCTTCATCCTGACAAAATTCTTAAGTCTTTTTTTTGTTATCGGCGACAGGGTCATGCGGACCTCCCGCCGAACCTTATTCTGGGGTCGACAAGCACCAGGCAGAAATCCGATATGATCCTCCCGACCAGGAAAAGAAGGCTCGATATAACTATTATTCCAAGAGCAACAGGATAGTCCCTGTTGACAATGGACTCATACCCCAGAAGGCCCATCCCGTCAATCGTGAAAATTGTTTCAATGAATATCGAACCGGACAGCACGACGCCTATAATAGTCCCGATATTTGTCGCTATAGGGATCAGTGCATTCCGCAGCGCATGTTTTAATACGGCCTGATCGTAGGACAATCCTTTTGCAAGCGCCGTCCTCATATAATCCTGGCTCAATTGCTCCATCATTGAATTCTTCATGAGAAGCGAAAGCGCGGCGAAGTTCCCGATAGTATAGCACAGGACCGGCAGGAACATATGGGAAATAAAATCCCAGATCTTTGAAAAAAACGGAAGCTGGTCAAAATTGTCGGAAACGAAACCGCTTATCGGAAATATATTAAGGAAACTCCCTCCCCCGAAAAGTACTATGAGAACTACACCCAGTGCAAAAGGAGGGATGGAATATCCTGTGAAAATCAGGACGCTTGAAACCTGGTCGAACGTCTGCCTGTTCGAAAGGGCCTTTTTTATGCCCAGGGGAATGCAGATGAGGTATGTAAGCAGGATGCTGGTAATTCCGAAAGTCAGGCTGACCGGCAGGCGGCTGAAAATCACATCGGTTACGGGTTTTTCATATGTGTAAGACACGCCAAGGTCGAACTGAACAAGCTTTCCAAGCCAGTTGATATAGCGGACAAGGACAGGCTTGTCGAAGCCGTAATATCTCTTTATATTTTCCAGCTCCTCCTGAGTCATCGTGGACTGCAGGCTGCCCTGTCCCGATTCCTGCTGGGCCTTTTTTATTTTTTGAAGGGCCTGTTCGATCGGCCCTCCCGGTACAGCCTGCATTATAAAGAAACAGGCGACGGTTATGCCGAAAAGTGTCGGGAAGATCAGCAGGAAGCGCTTGATAAAATATGAACCCATTTGAATCCGTCCTCATTATTTTCCAGTAAACTTATCGTAATACACATCAGTAGGTTCAGAGGGAAGAGCAGCGCCGCTTTTCTCGGCCTCATCCAGCTTTTTAACTTTTGCCGGATCATACCACCAGTAGCATATGATTTCGCTGTCTACATAGAAAACTCCTGCGAAGGTTCCATACTTCGAGACATAGGTTTTAGGGTGGCCGAAAACGTTTTTATAGAACACCATGTCAAAGTTCGGCCGCCAGAAAAGTATCCATGGGACGTCGGAGTATATTATCGAATCTATCCGCCTGATTATTTTTGTTCTTTCACCCGTGTCAAAAATAGACGGAAGGGAGTCTATAAGCGCATCGACCCTGGGATTTTTATATCCGGGATAGTTGTTCCCGTTGAGTTCATCCGCATGCCGCGAGTGCCACAACTGCTCGGGATCTTCAAAAACCACGCCTGAAAATCCCATCCTGACCGCGTCGAACTTGTATTCGTCCATCCTTTTTGTCATAGTTGCAACCGATGTAAGGTCGAGATCGACCTTTACTCCCGCCTCTTTGCAGGACTGGGCGTATATCGTAAGATATTTTTCAATATCCTCGTTTATAACTGAAAGTATAGAAAATTCCAGCCTTTCACCCCGGCTGTTTACAAGATAGCCGTCCTTGTCGAGCTTATTGTACCCTGCTTCCGCAAGAAGTTTCTTGGCCCCTTCAGGATCGTACAGTACGGCGGGATTTTGGCTTATATCCGGGAAATATGAATTAAGCGGCTCAGCCATGCCGTAAAGCAGCTTGTCGATAATGGTTTTCCTGTCCAGGAGCATAAAAAGGGCCTTCCGGACCCTGACATCCCTGAAAACAGGTTTTCTTATATTAAGAGCCAGTCCGACGAAAATTTTCGGCTTATGGTTGTATATCTTCTGTTTTACTATCCAGTTTTTTACGAATTTATCCGAACCGGTCTCGGTTACCCAGTGTCTCGGGGTCAACTGATTATTACCGGAAAAAATGTCGAAATCGCCTTTTTTGAATGCCTCGAAGGCCACATCGTTTTCTCTGATGACTTTAAAGATTATTTTATCGAAATTGAACATATGGGCCCTGTTGGGAAGAACATCCGCCCAGTAATCCTTTCTTCGCGTCAGGACATAACCCCTCCCGTCCTTTACATCCGTAAGGGCGTAAGGGCCGCTTGACCCGGGAAGCTCCATGTTGAAGCTTTTATTAAAATCCTTTCCTTGGTAAAGGTGCCTGGGCAATATATTCATTCCTGCAAGGGTTACGAAATTAAGGTAATTTACGTTTTTCGACTTAAACCGGATAGTATTTTTACCTGTAATTACCGGTTCGTCAAAGCGTATGAAAAAGAGCCTCTGGACCGATGTAAGGTTATGGGGATCCATTATAACATCATAGGTAAAACTGACGTCTTCCGCCGTTATGGGCTGTCCGTCGGACCACTTTGCCCTCGGATCGATCGTGAAGGTAAAGGTCTTTTTATCGGGCGATATATTCCAGGAATCCGCTATCAACGGCTCGAATTCAAGGGTATCGGGATTCAGGTCCAGCAAGGAATCGTAAATAAGCTGCGTCACCTGGTCGACATCGACTTCGTTGTTAATAAAAGAATTGAACGATTCGGGAAACTCCGGCGTATGCAGTGTGAGAACTCCTCCCCTGACCGCAGCCGGATCGCCCCCTTCGGCCCACAATGAAACCGCCAGGATAAACGGTATTATCGATATTAAAATTTTTTTCACGGCCAAATTTCCTCCCCGAGATGTTATTATATAATTATACACTGTCATTTCGAGCGTAGCGAGAAATCTTCCTTTCGAGCATAACGTTTATCCTGCCCAGGGGAAGATTTCTCGTCACTACGCTCCTCGAAATGACATCTATTCTTTCGCCAGGTCGTCGTAACGGACCTCGACCGGTTCTCCCGGCAGGGCCGTTCCGGATCTTTCCGCGTCCCTCAACATTTTAGCCTTTACCGGATCGTACCACCAGTAGCTGATAATCTGCATATCGATATTAAAGTAATAAAATTTGCCTATTTTGGAGACAACCGTTTTAGGTTTGCCGAACTCGTTTTTATAAAATACCGGATAAAAATCATAATCCCAGAAGAGTATATAAGGCACCCCGGGATATATTATCCTGTCCATCGCTTTTAATACATCATTCCTGGCCTCTATGCTGAAATTTCCCGCAAGTGAATCGATAAGCCTGTCCACGCGCGGGTTCTTATATCCGGGCAGGTTCCCGCCAACCAGTTCGTCCGCATGTTTCGAATGCCAGGTCTGCTCGGGGTCGTCGAAAATCGAGAAAGCCAGGCCGATGTTAACAGCGTCGAATTTATACTCGTCGATTTTTTTTATCAGCGTAGCCCAGGATGTGAGTTCAAGATCAATTTTTACTCCTGCCTGCCTGCAGGATTGTATATAGAGGGTAAGGCATTTTACCGAGTCTTCGTCGTCCTGGCGCGCCAGTATGGTGAATTCAAGCCTACGGCCATTTTTATCGACAAGGTAGCCGCCGCTGTCGAGTTTATCGTAGCCCGCAAGAATTAATAATTGCTTTGCCCCGGCAGGGTCGTACGGGATGGGCGGATTTTCGCTTAAGCTCGGCCAGTAAGAATTAATAGGCGTTTCAAATCCGTACATTAATTTGTCGATTATCGTCTTCCTGTCGAGAAGCATGGCAAGCGCGCGCCTGATCCTTATATCCGCGAAAAGGGGAATTCTCATGTTGAGCGCGAGCCCCCTGAAACCCCTGGGAAAATGATTGTATATTTTCTGTTTTACTACCCAGTTCTTTTTAAATTTCTCGCCGTCCGTCTCCGTAAACCACCTTTTAGGAGTGATCTGCCTCGGGCCGGCGCTCGTATAAACATCGAAATCTCCACGTTTGAATGCCTCGAAGGAAACATTGTTGTCCCTTATGATCTTATATTCTATCCTGTCGAAATTGAACATATGATACCTGTTCGGCAGATGTTCCCCCCAGTAATTACGGGACCTGGATAAAACATAGGAACGGGTCCCGTTAACCTCAGCGAGGCTGTAAGGGCCGCTGGAGCAGGGCAGTTCCATGTTGAAGCTTTTGTTAAAGTCCTTCCCTTTATAAACATGCATGGGAAGAATATTCATCTCTGCGAGATTCGCAAAATTCAGGTAATGGACGAACCTTGCCCTGAATTCGACAGTGTAATCGTCGCGGATTACAGGTTCCTCGAACCGGGAAAAGAAAATCCTCTGGATTGAAGTCCTGTTGCCGGTATCCATGATAACATCGTAGGTAAATTTTACATCCCGTGCCGTTAAAGGCTCCCCGTCGGACCACCTGGCCCTTCGGTCGAGCATGAACGTATAGTTTTTTTTATCGGCCGAGATCGTCCATGACTTCGCGATCAGGGGTTCGAATTCGAGCGTATCCGGATCTATGTCGAGAAGGGTATCGTAAACAAGATAGAAAACATCGGAGGCGTCGACCGAAGGGTTGACATAGAGGTTGAACGATTCGGGGAATTCAGATTTATTTACTACAAGGGTCCCTCCCCTTACAGCGTCGGGATCCCCGGAAAACGCCGCGCAGGACAGGGGCGCCAGCATTAACAGCAAAATATACCTTAAATGAAGCCATTTCATAGATTAATCCCCTTCGGGAAAATTATAATTCCGGCGCGGGGGATAATCAAGAAATGCCCGCTAAAAGCGGCGGCCCCGTCCTTTATAAAGAAACGGGGCCGCTTTTATATGCAATATTGTGAAATCTATTTGTTGGTGGAAGCCGCAGAAGAGGTACTCGTGGAATTCGTTGTACTCGTTGGAGCCGGATTCATATTAGTCGAGTTATTAATATTCATCCTCTTTTTCTCCTGCTGATAGAGGTAGAGATCTTCCGAGAACTTCTTGTTCTCAATATCCATTCTATACTTGGTCCTTGCGGTGATAATTCCCCATACCTGCTCGTCCTTGATATCCTGGGTGACCTCGTCGTCGATTATATACGGGGTATATTCCATTTCAACAGACTTTATATATGTGACAAAATCTCCGCCAAGCTGGTCGGACGGCCTGTAAACGACTATCGAGTCCACGGAATAATAAGGAATATCGAAGGGATAAAGCGGTTCCCTTGAAAGTGTCTTGGATGAAACTCTCTCGGTAAAATTCGGGTTTTCGAATACGAGTTTCCTCCATCCGTCGAAAAACAGCCATCCGAAAAAATACTCATGAATATTATCAAAGCGGTCTTTCAAGCGTATTGCCAGCCCCATGCCGGTAATTTCTCCCGTTTACCCATATAGAAAGGCTTTTTATCTCCGAGACGTTAGGCATAACGCCGTTTTCCGCATTGGCGAACTGGCCGTTTGTATCGTAGATCTTTACCGGGAACGGGGGTTTTATAATCGCGTAGCTGTTGTTGTTCCAGCTCGGGAAATGCACCCTTACGCCCAGGGTGGTGGCAAACCGCTGGCTGACTACCGGTTTGCAGTAGCTGTTGATCCTGTTATTTATCATGTCGGCTGATTCATTCATTTCCACTTTCCAGTTCTCGAGCATGTAATCCTTATATCCAATGACGACTTTGGGAAAGCCGTCGACATTAGTTATATAACTTTCAGCTGGAACCGGAAATTCTGCTTTAATATTATCATCGTATTTCGAGAAATCGATGAGGGTTCTTGTAATAACAGCGCTTGAAGTAGCCATACAAAAAAATAAAAAAATAACACCGTATATGGCTGATTTTGTTTTCATATGACGCTCCTACAGATTTTTCCTAAAATTACAACTTTCAATGATCTTAAATTAAAAATCGGCAGAATTAGAAATTGCCTTACATTTTTTAAATTTTTTTTTATTTGGAGGCTTCTAATGTACCCTACGGGCACCTTCGGCCCTTCGGATAGGTAGCCCCCATAGGGCTCTGCATAATGTCATGGGGAAGATTTCTTCCTGCCCTAATGGGGCGGAATAAACCATCGCTCGAAATGACATATAAAAAATATAGACTGAAATATTGGCTTTAAGGAAGTTATTCTTTAAAATAATGTTTCTGAAAACACGAGAGGTCGTTTAATAATGGCAAAAATGGAAATTGTCACATATGGAAATCCGGTTTTAAGACATAGGGCGGAAGAAATAAAATCGGTAGATAAAGATATAATAAGGATCGTTCATGACATGATCGACACCCTTGACGAGGGAGGCGTAGGCCTGGCTGCAACCCAGATCGGGGTCCCGAAAAAGATCATGCTGATAGACCTTTCAAAAACAAGCGAAGAAAAAAAAATTACGCTTATAAATCCGGCGATAATATACAGGTCCTTCGAGGAAGTCGAATATGAAGAGGGGTGCCTTTCGGTCCCGGATGTCTGGGGAGTCGTCAGCCGGCCTAAGTCGATAAAATTAAAAGGAACCCTGCCGGGAGGAAAAACCATCCTCATTGACGCCGACGAATATTTTGCCAGGGTTCTCCAGCACGAAATGGACCATCTCGAGGGAAGGCTTTTCATCGATTACCTTTCGTTCTCAGACAGGGAAAAGAACAAGGAAAAGATCGAGGATATACTTGACAAAAACAGGAAGAAATTCGGGAAAATCTGTCTATGAGGATGCTTTTTTGGGGAAGTTCCGATTTTTCAATTCCTTCTCTTGAAGCATTAAGCCTCAAAAACGATATAGCAGCAGTAATTACTAACCCCGATTCCATATGCGGCCGGGGCATGAAAAATGTCTGTGAAACCACCGTAAAGTCTTTCTCCGTTTCTCATAATATTCCGGTCATTCAGCCGGTGAAACTCAATGACGAAGGCTTTATTGAAAAATTAACCCGTCTAAAACCGGATCTTTCCGTCGTAGTCTCTTTCGGAATGATCCTCCCTGAAAAAATACTTAGAATCCCAAGATTCTCCTCGATCAACCTCCATGCTTCACTCCTCCCCTCTTACCGCGGCGCGTCGCCTATACAGGCCGCGCTGGAACACGGGGACAATTTCACGGGGATCACGATCCAGTACATGGTTAAAGAACTGGACAAGGGGGATATCATACTTCAAAGCAGGCTCGAAATCATGCCCGATGATAATTATCAAACTCTTAGCGCACGCCTGGCCGCTGAGGGAGCTAAAAGGCTGGAAGAAGTTATCCGGGCTATTGAAAAAGGAAATGTAAAAGCTGTCAGGCAGGAGGATTCTGCAGCAACTTTTACAAGGATGTTGAAAAAAAAAGACGGACTGGTCGATTTTGCCGGGCATTCTTCCATTGAAATATATAATAAGTGGAGGGCTTACTCTTCATGGCCCGGGATCTTTGCAGAGTACGCGGGGCCTTCGGGAAAGATGAACATATGCCTTGTTGAGATCAGGAATATTGAATATGACGGACCGAAGGGACGGGCAGGTATGATAAGGGAAGCCGATAGAAAAGGTCTCGTTATAGAGTGCCGGGAAGGGTTTCTGTCCCTTTTAAGACTTAAACCATGGGGTAAAAAAGAAATGGACTACCTCAGCTTTATTAACGGTTATAAACCTGTAACCGGAAGGAATTTTAAGGAGAATTATAATGAATGATGCAAAGGCTCCCTTGAAATTGTTCCAGAGCCTCAAGGTCACTATATTCAAATTCGAAAAGAAAACCAGGGATTATTTCAGCGCCCAGGGAGCGGATATTTATACAAGATTTGTCAGAAGAATGTTTTTTGTATTTATCCTCGCATGTCTGACGGCCGCTGTTGTTGCATTTGCGGTATTATTTATTTCCAGTATTGCCGGTCCTGTCGTTAAAGTCCCCTCGGTAACCGGTATGAACGTCATAAACGCTGCAATAGCGCTCCAGGAAAAGGGGCTGTCGGTTGAAATAGACAGTAAATTCGATACGAATACTCAAAAATTTATGGTCATAGATCAATTTCCTCAGCAGGGTCTTGCTGTAAGGAAGGGACGAACTGTTACCCTGATCGTCAGCATGGGAAAGGATGTTTATACGGTTCCATCATTGGCAGGGTTAAAGAGGGAAGATGCCGAACAGCTCCTGACAAAGCTTAATATAAGCTATGATGTGACTATCATCCAGAGTCCGGATTACCCGGTCGATACGGTGATAAGCCAGGATATTTCATCCAACCAGGAAGTGGACAGGAATGTGAAGATGAAACTGCTTGTAAATTCCGATATTGCGGAAGGCCAATTCAGGATCGGCGATTACTCGAGGCAATCGCTTGAACTGGTGGCTAAAACCCTTATAGCGAACTCGATACAGCCTGTTATTCAGGAAGAACCGGTCCAGAATCCTGATGAAGACGGATTGATAATTAATCAAAATATAATATCAAATACGATCGTACCAAAAAATTCAGAGGTCCGCCTTCAGGTCGGGATTTATGAGGAAGACCCTGTAAAAAGGGAAAAAACCAGGTACAGGATATTCAGTTTCAAGCTGGAAAATATGTCAACCATTTCATCCAATGAAACCGGGGGTTCTCAGGACGAATCTTTAAACAAAAGCCAGGCAAGCATTAAAATCATGCTTACCGATGAAGCGAACGACCAAAAAGAAATATACAATCAGACCCAGAATTATGGAAATTATATCATACTCTGCTTCAAAACGGTGGGCAAGGCCAAGCTCGGCCTGTTCGTAGACAATAATTTTATTAAGGAAATACCATATGAATAAAAACGAACCTATGGTAGCTCCCTCGTTATTCGCGGCTGATTTCTTCGACCTGTCAAGGGCGATAACCATCTGCGAATTATCGCGGGTAGATATGATACATTACGATGTAATGGACAACCATTTTACTTCGAATATATCTTTCGGGCCTAAAGTGATAGAAGACATAGTTTCAAGAACCTGCCTTCCCGCCGATATTCACCTTATGATCACTCTCGAAAACATTGAAAGATTATCCCCGTTTACAAGCCTTCCGGTTCAGCATATAACTCTGCACCTTGAATCCATGAACGATTCAATACCCGGATTCATAGAAGCTGTAAAAAAAAGCGGCAAAACTGTAGGCTTATCGATCCGCCCGAAAACAGACACGAAAGAAATATCGCCTTATCTCGATATGATAGACCTGGTCCTCCTTATGAGCGTCGAACCGGGTTATTCCGGCCAGGCCTTCCTGCCCGAATCTCTCGAAAGGCTTCAAAGCCTTAAGGATATGATCGGGAAAAGGGAAATTTTAATCCAGGTCGACGGCGGCGTTACACGTGAAAATTATGAAAATGTCCTCGAATGCGGGGCGGATTTCCTGGTTATCGGCCGCCATTTTTTTGAAGATGGAAATACGCTTGAATGGGTCAATAAAATCAAGAAATTTTTATTCCTTGAGTAAAATAAATTCGACCCTCCTGTTCTTTCTCCTCCCTTCATCAGTAGAGTTTTCGGCAATTGGAAAACTGTAAGCAAAGCCCTTATAGGAAAGTCTCTTTTTTGAAATCCCTTTCATTACAAGATAATTATAAACATTCTTCGCCCTTTCACCGGACAGAGCGATATTTTTCTTTATCGATCCGATATTGTCTGTATGTCCCTGGATTTCAACCTTGTAATTCGAATATTTTTTAAGTATCTCTGCTACTCTGTCAAGGATAAAAGTCTTCTTTTGCTTCAATCCAGCCTTTGCGAAATCGAATTCGATATTATTGATCCGTATCCTGTATCCCCTCTCTGTTTTTTCAGCAAGCACATCTATATTTATACCCCCGTCTATTTCTTTTTCAGCCCCGTTACCCAGAGAATCAACAGCGGTGGCAATTATCCTGTAATTCTCGGCGCTTTCAACAAGTTCCCCATTGTCAGAGCGGCCGTCCCACGTTAATACCTGCGCCGGCTCAGCACCACCATAACCCTCAAAAGTTTTAAACGGTTTGTTGTCCGGGTCATAGATCAGTATTCTCCATTTTTTTATCCCGACAGGGCTCTTCGCATTGAAATGAATTTTTAACGGATCATTTATGCCATCTATATCGGGTGAAAAGGGAAGGGGTTCTGCCGAAATAGACAATTCAGGACTGGAAGAACCTATCAATATGGTGTTCACTGCTGAAAATACCGTGTCCCCGGAAGTATAAACACAGGAGAGGGAACAATTGTATAATCCGTCCGGTGCGATTTTAAGGCCGTCATCCCTGCCGTCCCAGATTATAAAGGCGGGAAGTACTTCTCCTTTTAATTCTTTATATAATTTAAAATTTTTGTCCCTGATTTTCAAATTCCAGGAAAGCAGGTCATTCGTCATCGATACTGAAGGTATAAACCTGATCTCGTTCAGGGGGTTTGGAGCTGTTGGTGAAAATCCCGGCCTTTCTGAAGACAGGAAAACCGAACACACTTTTTGGGACAGGTTGATACCCGGTAAGGGCATAACGGTCCTATTACCGGCTTGGTCCCATCCATAAACTATGTAATCATAAGTGCCTTCCGGCTGGATTGTCCCGTCATTTCCTCCGCCGTCCCACTCGAGAGTTGCCGGAGGGTTGCGGCCCCAATCCCAGTTTTTAATAATTCGGCCCTCCCTGTTCCTCATTTCAGATCTCCAGAAACCATTTGTGGAAAGGTTCTGACGGATAAAAAAAAGCCCCCTTTTCCCTCCGGTGTTCGGATAAAAAATCGTGTCATAAATCGATAGGGAACCCTGGGGAGGGGTTATATCCAGGATTATTTTGTCAGTTTCAGAAACCGCGATGTTTTTCATTTCATCCCATGCTGAAGCGACAAGGAAATAACTTCCCTCGGGGAGTATTACGCCGTTATCGGCCCTGCCGTCCCATACAATGGCATCCGGAATTGAAACATTTTCTTTTTTTGCCCACAATTTTTTCCAGAATACGCCCGGATCAAGCGGGACATCCCTATTCCTCTCTCCAATACGTACCCATACCGCCTGATGAAGAGAGTTATATATCGATACAGACCAGCCCTGGAGTAGGTTACCTCCCTTTATATCAAAGCCGATAGAAACAGTGTCCTGCGAACCGTCGTAGTTCGGAGAGAACCAGGCTTCGTTAGTTTTTATTCCGTTCAGGATGATGCCGACGGAAAGGGGAGAATAGTCTGAAAAAGAGGGGCTCACCTCAATTAAGGAGATAAATAAAATCAACAATATTTTTTTCATTGCCGCCCTGCCTTACGATTAAGCGTATTCTGACTTTTGTATTAATATCGGTAGGATAATGGAATTTTCAAATTAAAATGGCGCACGGGAATTTCAGGGCTGGGGGTCATAAAGAAATTTAGGGTGGTAAAACCTGTAATAAACGCCTTTTTTCCTTAGAAGGCTCTTGTGATTGCCCGCTTCCGCGATCGATCCGTTTTCTATTACAAGGATCAAATCGGCGTTGCGTATGGTCTGGAGGCGGTGTGCAATAATGAAACTCGTCCGCCCTTTCATCAGTGTCTGCATAGCCTGCTGGATATGCTGTTCGGTAAGAGTATCTACGCTGCTTGTGGCTTCATCAAGAATCAGTATGGAGGCGTCTGCAAGAACTGCGCGCGCAATGGCGATAAGCTGGCGCTGCCCCTGGCTCAGGTTGGAACCGCTTTCGGTAAGGACGGTTTCGTAACTCTCCGGCAGGCGCCGTATAAAACCGTCAGCATAAGCCAGTTTTGCCGCTTCTTCTATTTCCGCTTCAGAGGCGTCAAGTTTTCCATAGCGGATATTTTCGAGAATAGTTCCTGTAAAAAGATAGGTATCCTGAAGTACTGTTCCGAAACAGTCCCTCAGGCTTTCCCGGCTGTATTTCCGGATATCGATCCCGTCGATAATAATGCTTCCCGAGGAAACATCGTAAAACCGGGACAACAGGTTGACAATGGTTGTTTTACCGGCGCCGGTCGGTCCGACTAATGCGACACGGCTTCCAGGCACGGCCTCAAAACTTATGTTTTTAAGGACCCGTACATCACTTCGGTAGCCGAAAGACACATCATTGAATTCGATATGCCCCAAAGGTTTGGCCAGGTCGATATTTTCAGCCGGATCCCCTTCCTCTTCAGGTTCGTCAAGTATTTCGAAAACCCTTTCCGCGCCGGCTATTGCGGTCTGCAGCATGTTGAAAATTCCGGCGATTTCATTTAAAGGCCTGCCGAATTGCCTGGAATAGCCGATAAAGCTTGCTATAGTCCCGATGGTAACCAGGTTCCTCAGTACAAGAATGCTTCCTGCGCCGACAACCGCAGTAAAACCTATGTTGCCGATGACGTTCATAAGGGGCATAATATAACCTGACCAGATCTGCGCCTGTATACCTATATTGCATAATTTTCGATTTAAGAGTTCGAATTCATTAATTGTATTTTCCTCACGTCCGAAGGCTTTTACTATGCCGATCCCGGAAATCGATTCTTCTATATGTCCGTTCAATTTTCCCAATAAAGCCTGCTGCTCCTTGAAGAGCAAACCTGTTTTCGAGGCGATGACATTTGAAAGGGTAAGGACCATCGGGGCCGTGATCAGAGCGGCCAGAGTCAGCAGGGGATTCATTATAAGCATCATTATAAGGGATCCTGAAATAACCGCAATGCTTGAGAAAAGCTGGGCCGTAGATTGGGAAACAGCGGTACTTATATTGTCTATGTCGTTTGTCAGTCGGCTTAAGAGATCGCCATGGGAGTGCATGTCAAAAAATGAAATCGGCAGTTTCTGCATTTTACCGAATAAAGAGGCCCGCATTCCCCTGACAATCCTCTGGGAAATACCGGACATTAAAAGACCCTGGATAATATTGAAACAGGCGTCGGCAAGGTAAAAGGTTCCCAGAAGTACGGCTATCAGAACCAGGATATTCAATCTGACATTCCCAATACCCGGTGAAATAGCGTCTATTGCCCTGCCGATCAGGAAGGGAACCAGAAGCCCTATCAGGGCGCTTGAGATAACAAGTAAAAAAACCAAAAAAAGAAGGCGGTATTCGGCTGAAAAAAATTCCCATAGCCTCCCCAGCGAAAGCCAGAAGCTTTTAGGCTTTTCAGGAAGCGTCCCCATCGGTCCACCCGGCCTGCCGGGATGCCTTGAGAAAAACCGGTCTTCATGTTTACGCTCAGGCATCTTCTATCACCTCATGTCCGATCTGGGAATGATAAAGTTCGGCATACAGCAGGGACGATTTCAGCAAATTATGATGGGGCCCAAAGCCTGCAACCTGACCGCCGTCCAGGAGGAGGATTGCATCGGCTTCCAGGACGGATGTCAAACGCTGGCTGATGATAAAGCGGGTCATTTCATGGATAGATCCGCTAAGCGCTTCTAAGAGGCGTGTTTCAGTTCCGGCGTCAAGGGCGCTTGTGCTGTCGTCCATGATCAGGATTTGAGGTTTCCTGACCAGCGCCCTGGCTATTGCAAGGCGCTGTTTCTGCCCGCCGGAAAGGTTGACTCCGCCGCGTCCGAGGAGCGAATCGTAACCCTCCGGAAATTCCGAGATGAAAGTGTGCGCCTGAGCTGTCTTCGAAGCCTCCAGAACTTCATCGGGCGACGCTCCGGGATTTCCCAAGCGGATATTTTCCAGGATTGTACCTGTGAAAAGGATGGTTTTCTGGGGAACGAACGCGATCATATCACGCAGGGACCGGATATCTGCATCACGGATATCGATACCGTTAGCCAGCACCCGGCCCGAGGAAGGGTCGTAAAACCGGGGTATAAGGCTGACAAGAGTGCTTTTGCCCGATCCTGTAGCACCTATTACACCTACAGTCATACCGGGCCTGCAGGAAAAAGAAATATCCTTAAGTACAGGTTCCCGCCTGGATTTCCCATCCTTTGAAAAAGATGAAAAAGTTACATTATCGAATTCAATCATGACGCTCTCTTTCCTGAAAATTACCGGCTGCATGCTGTAAACCATCCGGTCGGTGGAATTAAATACTTTGCCGATCCTTTCTGCGGACGCTCTTGCCCGGACCAGCATATTGAAAATAAAGGACAGCATTATTAAAGCAAAAAGGATCTGAGTCATATAATTCACAAATGCGAGGATTTGCCCCGTACTCATGGAACCTGTGTTAACCCTGATACCTCCATACCATAAAACGGCAAGTATGCCCAAATTTACAGCAAGAAGGATCGAAGGTGTAAAACCTGCCATTACGCGCATCACGCTTGCCGAGGCATCGGCAAGCTCCCTGTTAAAACCGGAAAAACGGGCTTCCTCATATTCGGAACGGTTGAAAGCCTTAACTACCCGTATACCGGAAAGAAATTCCCTCATTGCTGCGTTCACCCGGTCTATCGCAGTCTGAACCTTTCCAAAGCGGGGATATGCAGCACGCAGATTGAAGATGATAATAATTATTACAACGGGTATTATGACAGCAGGGACAGCGGCCATGCCCGGATTAACCGATAAGGCCATGATAAGGCTCCCTATTATAAGCAGGGGGGCCTTAACGAATACCCTCATAATACCGTTGAAAAAATTTTGAAGCTGGGTTACGTCATTGGTTGTACGCGTTATGAGAGAACCGGTTTCGAAACGGTCGGCATTTTCAAAGGAAAAATTCATGATTTTCCTGAAGAGGTCGGACCTTATATCCCTTCCGAACCTTTGGGATATGTTGTTTGAAAAAATATTTCTTAAAGAAGCGGCTCCGGCTCCAAGAGCTGTCAGTAGCAGCATTAATCCGCAGAATGTCAGGACAACGGATAAATCGCGCCCGGCGATGCCTGTATCTATAATATGGGCCATTAAAGTCGGCAGGGAGAGGTCGCAGGCCGCTTCGCTTGCTAAAATTATAAGCGTGATGAAAAAAGCAAAGCCCTATTTTTGAAAATATTTTCCGAGATAACCCATGCCGATTTAGTCCTTATCCGAAGAATCTTTGTCAATCTGTTTTGACGTTTGATATTTCCTCAAGTATAATCTCTGTTTTTAATTCCCGTGATTTTATCATTAGCCTTCTATCCGAATCCTCGATAAAGATGCTTAAAGATTTCATCATTTCTCCCGTCAGTCCTGCGATGAATGGATCCGCCATGACCGCGTTTAATTTATGAACCCGGAATGTCCCGGCCTTTGTCGTCATTGATTCTTTATCATTTTCATAACTGCTCGTTACAGGTAAAGGTTCCTTAAGGAAATTCGGGAGAGCCAGGTAGTATACTCCGGGAGTTCCCGGGTCGATAAACCGGCCGGCAATAATACCCGATGACAATAAATCTATAATTGGAAAATCGGTTTTAACCTTTATGGTGAAAGTCTTTGTAAAAGTTTGATCACCCTTTACAGATTTTGAAACATATTTGATATAACCTTTATCCCTGAATAATTGATAATGCCAGTATGTCAAGCCTCCGTAACCCATATTTTCCATTTCTTTCAGATCGTTGGTTTTTATATGACCTTCCGATTCGATAGTCTGGCCTGTAACCGGATTAAAAAGTATAGATATGGGCCATTCGGTATAATTTCCGGGCCCTCTATTGCCGTTAGAAACGGCTTTTAAATTTATATAGAAACGGTATGACAAACCGCCTTTTTCTTTAGTTACCTTTTTTACTACATAATAATAATCCGAAACCTTTTCTCCGCTTGTATAAACCCCGTAGCGTAGAAACTCCCCGTCAGGTATTATAACACCGGGGAAAGATTTTTTTGGGACATTGTGTTTTCCGATTATCGCGCAGGATATGATAAAAAATACCGTTATTATAAGAAAGAATAATTTAATAAAACGAAACGCCATGGCAAGCCTCACCGGATTATTTTTTTATGATTCCGTCTAAAATGAGCGAAACGGCGTACAGGATATCTTTCACCATCCCGTCAAAATCCAGGGAAGAGTTCATGCCGGCTTTCGACTTCATGTAGGCCGAGTTTTTCATCGAATATATCACATTCTGAATTGTCGAAGCGACTTTATTTACATCGCAGCCAACGATCTCATGCCGTTCAAGGCATCCGGCCAGAATTGACGCGAAGTAATCGGCGCTTTTTTTTTGAGAGCTTTCCATCATATCTTCCAGATACGGGGTAAATTTATTTAATGTCTCCATTGAAACCTGGTTTAAGATGCTGTTGCGCCGGTTGTATGTAAAACCTTCCCTGACCCACGTCAAGAGCTTTTCCCTGCAGCCGCTTACAGCCTCCACCTTCTTTTTTATCGATTCGCCGAATTCTTCAGCTTCCCTGTTTATCACCTCGGTAAATATCGCTTCTTTATTCTTGAAATAATAATACAGGGAAACCTTGTTCATCCCAACCATTTCGCCAATATCGTCAAGGGTTGTCTTATCGTAGCCGAACCTGGCAAAACATTTTCCCGCCGCTGTCAAAATTTCATTCTTCCTGTCCGGAGCCATGAAAAATCCCCTAAAACATTCTTACTTTCTAACATTATATCATAATATTAGATTATTAGTCAACGAGCAGGAGAATAATTTTTCTTGATTTTTAAATAATTATTTCCTATTTTAGGTATATAGAACATTATTTTTGATATAAGGGGGATTTTATGACAAAGATCGGCATTAACGGTTTCGGGCGTATAGGCAGGCAGGTCTTTAAAGCGATCAATGAACGCTATGAAAACAAGCTTGAAGTAGTCGCAATCAATGATCTTTTCGATTCAAAAACCAACGCTTCATTATTAAAATACGATTCAAATTATGGAGCTTATAATGCAAAAATTGGGGTTTCCGGCAATGATCTTGTCGTTAACGGTAAAACGATCAAGGTATTTGCCGAAAAAGATCCCGGAAATATCCAATGGAAAAATTTTGGAGCGGATATTGTAATTGAATCAACTGGTATATTCACCGATGCCGTCGGCGACAAGGATAAAGGCAAACCCGGAGCAAATATTCATATTCTGAAAGGCGGGGCTAAAAAAGTAATTATATCGGCTCCGGCAAAAAATGAAGATATAACTATTGTCCTCGGCGTCAATGATAATAAATATGATCCGGCAGTTCATAATGTCATTTCAAACGCTTCGTGTACAACAAATTGCCTTGCACCGGTAGCAAAAATCGTACAAGATAATTTCGGTATCATATACGGAGTCATGACAACAATTCATTCTTATACAAACGACCAGGTCATACTGGATCAGGGTCATAAAAGAGAATTGAGAAGGTCCCGGGCCGCCGGTTTAAATTTGATCCCGACTACGACAGGCGCAGCCAAGGCCCTGGCGCTTGTAATTCCCGAACTAAAAGGAAAATTTGACGGTTTCTCCATGCGTGTGCCGACGCCGACAGTGTCAGTAATTGATTTTGTAGCATCCATTGAAAAGCCGACCACAAAAGACGAACTCAATAAGATCTTTATCGATGCCGCCAACGGAACATTAAAGGGAATTTTAGGCTTTACAAACGGAGAATACGGCGATCCCCTGGTTTCGATGGATTTTAAAGGCGATGACCGTTCGGCAATTATCGATCTGCCGACGAACATGGTCATGGGCGGAAAACTCGTAAAAGTAATCGCCTGGTACGACAATGAATGGGGATATTCATGCCGGGTAGCCGATCTTGCAAATAAAATCTCTCAGTTTTTCTGAAGCCCAAGTATTCCATGAAAAAGGAGATTTGCTGTCATCTACCCGAAAAATCGCCTCGCGGATTATTCCCAGCGGAAGGTGAACATGCTAATTGTTCCCGCAACAATAGTAACCGAACAAAGTACAATGATGTCCTTGATGAAATTTATGTAAACTCCGCCCATCCAGGCGCCCCTGATCAGGTCGATCCCATAGGATAAGGGCAGGACATTCGCGATGACTTTTACAATTCCGGGCATGATATCAAGGGGCATGGTGGCAAGCAGCATCATCGGAAAATAGAGTATGAACGATACGTCCCTGGCGATATTAAAATCCTTGAAAATAGAGGCTATGACGAACCCCATGGAGAAAATGCAGACGGCGGTTAGTGTAAAAGCCCCTATAACGGAAGGGAGATTCGGGCTTATTTTCAAATTGTAGGCAAGGACCCCGGCAAATATCAATATAACCATCGCCAGGATCGTGACGAGATAATTTACAATGACCTGCGAGACCAGGAAATCCCCGGGATGGACAGGCGTCGCCATCATACGTTTAAGCACCTTGCTTTCCCGGTAATGGCAAATAACCAGCGGAAGATTCATGAGGCCCGTATAGGCGACGGCTATCCCTATATATCTGGCGATATTCATATCGATCATACCCGTGATGCCTCCAAGCAGGAGCAGGAGCATAACAGGAAGGGCTATTGCTAAAATGACCTTGAAAATCGTCCTGAAAAATAGCTTTATTTCTATCCACGTGATGAAAGCGGTTTTAATCATAAAATTCTCTCCAATTCCTCATTCGCTAAAGTCGTGAACCGGTCAGCTTCAAAAACACATCTTCCAGGTTAGGACGTTTAAAATTAAGTTCAACATAGTCAATCGAATCATTTTCCAGGAAGTTTACAACATTTGCAAGCAGTCTTCTCCCTTTTCCCTGGAGTATAAAGCGTCCGTTTTCATGATCGACCCGGTTGACGCCCTCAATATTGTTTAACCGGGCAATATCGGCCCAGGGGGCTTCGAACATAATGACATGATCGATCCCGCTTTTGTTTAAAATATTCGGTACGGTATCCATTTCCACGATCCTGCCGTTCTGGACAAAGCACAGCCTGTCGCAAAGGAATTCAGCCTCTTCCATGTAATGTGTGGTCATAAAGATCGTGCGCCCTTCTTTCCTGAGCTCTTTAATAAGATCCCACATGGACCGGCGTGCGTGCGGGTCCAGACCGGTCGTAAGCTCGTCAAGGAACAAAACACGCGGGTTCGGGATCATGGCGAGGGCGATGGAGAGCTTTTGGCGCAGGCCCCCTGAAAGCTTTGAAACTTCGGTATGAATTTTTTCCGACAGGCCGAACCTCTCTAAAAGCCCCCTGTATGGCAGGGGATTTTTGTAAAAACATCCGAACATACCGCATATTTCATCGACACGAATGCGCTCAGGATAAGAGGTTTCCTGAAGCTGGACGCCGATCGATGAGAAAAGCCTTCTCCTTTCAGCCCGGGGCTCCATATCGAGCACCCTTACCCTGCCTGCAGCAGGCTTTTTCAGCCCGATGGTGCATTCGATCGTGGTAGTCTTTCCGGCTCCGTTAGGGCCAAGCATTCCGAAGATTTCACCCTCCCTGACTGTGAAACCGATCCCGTCGACTGCTTTTACTTTACCGAAATTCTTATATAAACCTGATACTTCGATAGGATCATTCATAAAAATAGCTCCGAAAGGGTCGAATGAATCCGGGGCATAAGTTCGCTTATCATTATTTTCTGAGGACATTTATCTTCACATTCCCTGCATTGGGCGCATTGTGAGGCCTTTTCACTTTCCCCTATGAAATTCTTATATGCGAACCGCGCGCCTTCCATCGCATCATAAACGACTCCGTCATTGTAAATTTCAAAATTACGGGGTATATTCACGCCGGAGGGGCATGGCATACAGTAAGCGCATTTCGTGCATGGGATCGGCGTTCTCCCCATGAATTTATTCCTTACATGATCTATAAGTTCGAGGTCTTCCGCAGTCATTGTATTCACACCGGAATTGTCTGCAGAATCTACATTCTGCTCCGTTTGTTTCATTGTACTCATGCCGCTTAGCACCAGAGAAACTTCAGGCTGGTTCCATACCCATTGCAGGGCCCAGTCGGCGGGAGAACGGCGTTTTCTATATCCTTCATAGAGCCCTTTAACGGCTTCCGGAGGATTGGCCAGCCGCCCCCCCAGGATCGGTTCCATTACTATGACCGCCAATCCCTTTGAAGCCGCTAATTTCAGGCCCTTGATCCCGGCCTGGTTTTCCGTGTCCATGTAATTATACTGGATCTGGCAGAATTCCCAGCCGTCGTAGCCTTCTATTATCTCTTTAAAGGAATCGAAATTGTCATGAAAAGAAAAGCCGATATGCCCTATCCGGCCGTCTTTCAGGGCCGATTCCGCATTTTTAAGTATGCCGAGGCGGAGGACCTTTTCCCAGCTTGATTTGCCAAGGGCATGGAAAAGGTAGAAATCTATATATCCGGACCGGAGCTTTTTCATCTGTTCTTCGAGAAGCCTGTCAAAATCCCCGGGTTTATTTATCTCCCATACCGGGGATTTAGTAGCCAGCTTTACCTTATTCCTGTATCCCTCATTCAAGGCCTTGCCCACAAGAATTTCGCTTTCTCCATTATGGTAGCCGTATGCAGTATCGATATAATTTACCCCTTTTTCGACGGCATAACGGATCATGCCGATGGCTTCTTTTTCATCGATTTTTCCATTATTCATAGGAAGGCGCATGCAGCCGAAACCAAGCGCCGAGGGTTTAAAATCTATTTTTCCAAAATTTCGGTATTTCATATGTCGCTCCTTTAAGCAGTCTCTATTTTAGCAGTAAAATAAAGTATTTTCCAAATATATCAAAAGGGAAAATCCTGGGGACCGGTTTTTTTTATTTCAGCAGGCTTGTTCTCGTTCTTTTTCGCCCTTTTATGTACGGGATTTCCCTCTACAAAAATGGCCTTGTAAGGCCTGGCCGGACATGCAAACTCGCATGCCCCGCAGCCGATGCAGATTTCCCTGTCGGTTTCAGGACCGGGAAGGTCTTTTTTATAAGGCACTAAAAATACTGCCTTTGTCGGGCAATATTCGGCGCAAATTCCGCATTTTTTATCCTGCGTATAAACAATGCAGTTTTCTTTTATTAAATTCGCAAAACCTATCTGTATAAGTTTCTTCTCATCAAGTGAGCGTTCTTTGAGCGCCCCTGTGGGGCACACATAAAGACATGCATTGCATTCGTAATTACAGAAGCTTGTATCATAATCCATCACAGGCTGAAAAATTCCTGAAATTCCAAACTGAGCCAGCGCCGGTTTGATTACTTTGGCTGGGCAGGCCGAGACGCATAGATGGCAGGCCGTACAGTTTCCGGCAAAATGTTCTATACTTAGTCCGCCGGGAGGAATAACAGGATATTTTCTTTTTAACGGGACAATAGAATTGAAAACTGCCGCCAGGGATCTATTGCCTAATAAAGATAAAAAAATTGCGGCAGTAAAACCTTTCATCAGCAGTGTTAAGAATTCCCTCTTCGTCCCATCCATTTTCTTTTCTTTTTTCCAGGGGGTATATCTATACTGAAATTCGATCGCATGCTGCGGACATGCTTCCAGGCAGTCGTAACAGTTGATGCATCGGCTGTAATCAAGGGCCATATTCCTGCTGTCTATACACTCGGCCTTGCATGACCTTTCACAGAGAGCGCATCCGCTGCAATCCTCTTTCTTAATACTCAGACGCAAAATTGAAAATCGGGAGAATAAAGACAGCAAGGAGCCGGTCGGGCAGAATGTATTGCAATAAAACCTTCCCCTGAAAATTGACAGCAAGAGTAAGATAAGAAAAAAAGAGGCTGAAAGAATCACGATACTTCCTTCAATCCTGTTAAGGGTTATATTTGGAATTATATAAATATGATGACTGCTCAAAATAACAGACAGATTATTAAAAAAATACGATGCTAACGGCCTGGCAAGGTTTGCCGCCGCCCGGCCGAAATTGCTGAAAGGTTCCAGCATATTAATTAAAACAAGATTCCCTGCAAAAAAAAGGATCGCTGAAGAGCCCAGAAGTCCGTATCTCAATAAATTTTGCGTCTTATGGAAACGGAAAACCCCTTTTTTAAAAATCTTCCTTCCTGTAAAAAGGAATAAATCCTGAACAGCGCCTAATGGGCAGAGCGTCGAGCAGTAGAACCTTCCGCAGACAAAAGTGAAGATTAAAATAAATCCGAAGCCCGCGGCTGCCGCCGTGCTGCCCCCGATCATTTTCAGAATGGCAGGGAAGAATTGCATTTCCGTCAGGAAATCGATTAACCAGACAATGCCGTTGAGAATACCTGAAAAAACGAGGAGGTATGCAGTGAAAAAGAAAAGAGATAATGCAAGCCTGGCTGTTTTCAATCGTTTGCCTTTAAAGAGAAATTTTCTTTATTTTGATTTGGCCGAGGTCGCTGTTCCCGAGAAGCTTTCTTTCTGACGCCCGGTTTAAATAACCTATATTTATGGGGTCCATCCCGAAAATTTTTGCTGCCGCAAAATCCGCCGCCAGCATATCTGTTGAAACAAGAAGGTTTTTTAAAACCTTGACATCCCCTCTTGACAGGCCGCGCGGTCCGTTCGAAGCAAGAACTGCATATGCATCGACTACGGTCAGATCCGGCTTTCGGACCAAAGGGCAATCCGCTATACAGGCATCAAGATCGGTCCTGTGCCAGAAACCCCTGTCCCAAACGACACCCATATAATTTTTAAGGCCTATTGTAAGTCCAGCCATGCTATGGCTTTTTAATATGGGGACATTGATAAAGACGTTGGCATCCAGAAACGTTTCATGAAAATCGCCGCTTTTTAAAAATGACGCCCCAGGGATCCTTGTATTATGATAATAACCGGGATTGTCAGCCGGCACCATCTCGCCCCCGGCATTTTTAACAGCTTCCTCTATGCCGCTTAGTTTATAGCTGGCCGATACGGAATCGCAGGAGTGGTCAAAAACATAGACCTTTTTTGCCCCTGCATCGAGGCAGTGTTTAATGATTTGAGTCACCAGCCCGGGATTGGTCGTTGCGGCTCGATCCGGAGAAACCGCCCAGCCTATATTCGGCTTGACCAGGACAGTCTGCCCTGATTTTACAAAATTCTTCATCGAGCCCATTTCTTTCATCGCCGCATCGAACATGACCTCAGGTTCGCCGCCTTTGACGGCTACCATATCATAAACACCATTACCAGCATCGGTATCGATGCCGAAGACCGGATTGAAATCTTTTAATAGAAAAACAGCTCCGGCTGCCAGTCCGAACTTTGCGCTATTTTTAAGAAATTCCCTCCTATCCATTCCCTTGCTCCTCAATTTTACTTCCCGATGATATTTGTCAATTCATGGTAAAATTGTTCCCGGATTTTTTTCTGATCCGTAAAATTTTTATTAAAAAGGTCTTCATACTTTTTCCCGTTGATTTTGTCGTTCAAGCGATAATAAGACCATGACAGTATTACCGTTGCGAAAGGAAAAGCCGAAAGATCGACATTCTTTTCCAGCAGCGACGCCGCTTCCCCATACCTGGCGGTGTAATAAAGGGCGCGGGACCATTCGAAAGCAATGTAATTTCTGGAAAAGGACGCCCAATCCGGTATGTTTTCGAATGCCTTCCGGTATAATAAAACGGAAGCTTCCATTAATTTATTTATTTTAAATTTCATCGCCTGCATCTCCAGCTGGTAAGCCATGTTGTAATAATCATTATAAATCATTCTCGATGAAAGCATTTTATTGCTTACCGCCTCAGAAGCGATATTTAATATATTATCATAATTATAGCTGTTAAAATTCTCAAAAATCCTTAAAATATAAATTTCGTCATGATACATATCCTGCAAATCTCCGGGTATATCTTTCAGGATTCTTTCGGCATCCGCGCTGTTTTGAAACCCTCCGTAACCGACGGTACAGGCAAAAAACAATCTATGCACCGGATCCATCATGTTTACAAGCGGCCAGTTGGTTACTTGATAAAGTTCGCCGTAATACGGCTCGCCGTTAGGGCCGCCCGGGCCTTTAACCGGGGGTAAATTAGCGCCGAGGAACACTTGTCCCAGGTACCTGTAATCATTTATAAGAAGAGGTGTTTTGTTTGAAATTACCAGCAAATAATAATAATTTAATGAATTCGAGGTATTCTTGTCCTGGATTAAATTAGCCCTGAGATTATAAAATAGGACTGAAGGATTGCCCGGAAGAATATTTTTTGCCTCCAGCAGATCTTTAACAGAATGTTCTTTACTGTTAAAAAAACGGAACAGCAAGGCGTCGGCGCTTTCTTTTTTATTCAGGGATTTATCAAGAGATTCATTAAAGGGGCTTTTTTTAAGATTTTGAATCACCGCCTGGATGTAATAATACAAAAAGCTGTCGTCGCCGATCGATAATTTACAATCGGCCGGTAAATTATCCGCATGTCCGATAGAACCCTTCCTCTGGGCCAATAATTGTTCGATAACTTCCTGATACCCGTTTTCAGGGTCAATTTGATCGATATAATAAAGAGGGATCAGGTATTCAGGCTTTTCTGAACAAACAGCTTCACCGTACTTTTTTGCGCCTTCATAGTCCGACTTTTCCCAGTTTTTCCAGAATTGTTCGACATTGGAGTCCAATGTAAAAGCGGTTGCTTTAATCAGGCAGAGAATAATAATAAATCCAAAAATTTTCATTATTAAACCCCTTTTTATTTCAGGTTCTCTTCCGCATACAACTGGAGTTCGATCAGCCTCTCGATAAGCTGCTCCCTGCCTGCTTCGGGAAAATTGGCTATTACCAATTCTTTAAAGAACAGCCTTGTGATATAACGAAGCTTGCGTATTTGATTCCTTGAAGCATAGATGAAATCGGCATGCCCGTTGTTTATAATTACGATATAATGATCAGCGTCGTACCGGCTCCGCCAGAGTTCCCCCGCAGCCCTTTGAAAGGTGTATCCGGGAAGCCCTTTCCGGTCCCCGGACTCGATCTTGCCCGTATCCTGGCGAAATAATTCTTTCGTGACGGTAATATAACATTCGGCTTTCATACTGATTTCCCCGGTGTTTATTAAAGCCTCTATCATTGCGATACCCGGTTCCATAGAGCTTTTGTATTCGGCATAAAGGCCGGTACTTTCGCTTAAACTGCCGCCCCCATCGGCTATCCTCCAGGAAATATCGAATCCGGAGTCGAGGACTTTGCCGTTTTTATCACTCGGGACCGCTTTTAAACGCTTCTTTTCCCCGGCATTAATTACAGCGGAACCCGGGGATATAATGAATAAATAAAGCGGACCCGGAATGTCGAAAATCTTTCCCTGAAAATTTTCTTGAGAATTATCAAGTTCGGCATAATACCCTTCCATGAATGAAGACTCGGACGGAATTTCTGTTTCATATACTTCTACTTCTTTTTTAACGACTTCGGATTTTTTATAACTTTTTACGTTGAGCCATTCGTATTCATTTTCAGGAAGTAAGAAAAGAGCTTCCCTAATGGCTTTCGTGATCTTTTGAAGGATCGTCCTTGACGCTTTATCTTCCTCCGCGTTTTTCTGTGCTTCGATCCTTTCATTGAGCGCCCGGGTTAAAGGTTCCATCGAGCAGAAAAAGCTTTCGTAAGCTTCGTCGTAAATGATGCCGTCCCTGGTACCGGGAGTCAATTGGAGAAATGACGCATCGACTATTCCTTCAAGGTATCCGGAAGTCCAGGGAAAAACCGAGAACTCTTCGATCTGTGTTATCGAAGGCAATACCCTAGTTCCTGTTTTATATAATCCTACTTTATTATCCGGGGAAGGGTCAGTAAGATAAATTTCGTAATATACTTCACCAAGGGGGTTTTTAACCTCAGGCAGATTGTGAAGAAGAATGCCCTTGAATTTTCTAGGTTCGACCAGGTATTCCCTGCGTGATGTATGATCGGTTATTTTTATTTCTGCGCCGCTTCTTGTTATGCGGTCCCTTAGTTCGGAAGCCAGGTAATTTTGTATCTTCTCGCAGGAAAGCTGCTTGATACCCGGCAAAATAGGCTTAATAAGAAGTTCCGTGCCTGTTCTTTCGAAAAGCATCCCTATTTCGTTTATCGAATAAGCCGGATTGTTTTTTACAAGTTTCATCTGGCGGCAGACGCCCTCCCCGCCGGTGGAATTAATTGTCAGTGCGCTTCCTACTGTCCAAAAACTCAATAGACCTATGCCGAACTCGCCCTGGATCCCTTTAATCCCGTCTTTTTTCAGCTTTCGCTTTATGGAGTCTCCGATATGCGTAGCTACGTATTTAAAATCGTCGATGCCATGGCCGTTGTCGATCACCTTTAAAAAAGGTTCCCCGTGAAGGCGTCCTTTGATAATATTTACATTTTTAGCACCCGCGTCGATGCTGTTCTCTACGAATTCGGCTATCGCTTTTAACGGGTTTGTCTGGGACAGAGCTATTATCGTGATCGCGTTCCAATCGTCCCCTATCCTAAGCTTCCCGGCGTTAATCTGTCCCATTCAACCTCTTGAATATCAATTGTTTGATAAATATGTTAGCTTTAAACAGTTAAATAATCAAGCTTAAAATCACCTTATGCGCTTTTCAATTTTCAATCTGCCCGAAGCACTTCTGAATAATTATTTGAATTCCCTTTGATCATTGGTTATATTATATAAAAAAAGGAGGCGTTTATGGCCGATGAAATTGAAAAGAAAGATGAATGTCACCATCATCATGGCGGCGACAAGGGATTCTGGGGCGGGGCTTATTTTTTGACCATTATCGGCGCGGCAGTTTATTTTATAGAACATGCAGCCGGGTTCTGGTCAGGCGTGTTCGGTGTGCTGAAAGCACTAATATGGCCTGCGCTGGTTATCTATAAGGTCCTCGAATCGCTGAAAATGTAACCGCAGGCCCTTGTTGAATTCATGTCGCATCCGTTATTACGGCGACCTTAAAGAATTGCTGTCCAGGGAAAAAAGAGAGAGGGGAGAGGTATTGTTCACCGGCTCACCCGGGATAAAGGATATTGTCGAAGCGGATGGAATTCCTCATACCGAAGTGGGCCTTATCATAGCAAACGGCGAGTCTGCCGGCTGGGCATACAGATTGAAGGATCGCGATTACTGTTCAGTTTACCCTTACTTTAGCAATATAGAGGTAGAGGGCGTGAGCCGGGTGCTCGAACCTGAATATCCAAGGGGAAGATTCGTAATTGACGTACACCTCGGAAAGCTCTGCAAATATTTAAGAATGCTGGGCTTAGATGCAGCCTTCAACCCCGAATGGAGCGATTCGGAACTGATTGACATATCGAATGACGAATTCAGGTTTATTCTCACCCGGGATAGGGGAATTTTAAAAAACGGAGCTACCCGCTACGGCTGCCTTATCAGATCGATCTATCCCCATAATCAGATCCGCCAGGTGCTTGACCGTTTCGATCTTTATAACAGGCTTTATCCGCTGGTCAGGTGTCTTAAGTGCAACGGAGATATAATTAGCGTCCCGACCCTTTCAGTGATTGACGGCATCCCTGAGAATACAAAAAAATATTATCAGGATTTCTACAGGTGTTCTTCATGCGGCACCGTATACTGGCGCGGCTCCCACTATGAAAACATGAAAAAAATGATCGAACACTTTTTTGCCCTGAATTTATAACAATGCTATAATAATTGCTTAAAAATTCAGGAGGAAAACAGGAATGCCGAAAGTGGTTCTTTTTGATCTCGGTAATGTGGTTATAACTTATTCTCTTCAGAAGACACTGGAAAGATGGACAAAGGTGAGCGGTATACCCGCGAAGGTAATACTTTCAAGGTTCGACTTCAACGATGAGACTTTCCATAGGTTTGAAAGGGGAGAAATATCCCAGGAAAGATTTAAAAAGTATATCTCGGAAAAGGTCGGTTATAAATTTACAGATCTTGAATTCGAACAGTGTTTTAACGCCATGTTCATCGAAGTAATGCCGGGAATAGAGAAAGTGATGCACTCGCTTAAACCCTGTTATAGGATCGCCGTTCTTTCAAACACAAACGAGATCCATGAAAAATTCTTTATGGAAAAATATAACAAGGCCCTTTCCTGTTTCGACAAACTCTTCTTCTCGCATAAGATACGAACAAGAAAACCTGAAAGGGCTGCTTTCGATACCGTGATCGACTATTTCAAAGTAACCCCTTCCGAAATTCTTTTTTTTGACGATAACCCGGAAAATGTTAGAAAGGCTTCCAGCTTCGGTATAAAAAGCACACTGGTAAATTCAATCGAAGATATAAAAAACGGACTTGAGAACGCCGGCATATCGGTATGAGATTCCTTTACGCCGCGGCCGTAATTTTATTTTTTCATGAGCTTATATTTCCGGTCCGGCTTACCAATACAGTCATTCCACCCATGAAACCGGTCTTATCTTATAAGATCGTCAGTTTTTATCTGAAAAACGATCCATCCATTATTATAACCAGGAAAATAAAGACCCACTCAGGAGTCTTCTATTACTATATAAACATGGACACCCTGCGTTTCGGACTTACCGACGAATGGAAGATGGAAGATTTCACGAACATTGACGATGGGAAAGACCGTAAATTTACCGGTCTCAAAAAGTTGCAGGCGTCACTGAGACAACCCTTCGGCACCGACCTGGAAAGATTTCCACCGGATAATTTCACAAATATAGTGCTGACTTCCGACCTCTGCCCCACTTCAAAACAGTTTGCCAGGAAATTTTATAAAAGTCTTATAAAATTCGGCAACCGTACGGGAAAGACTGTGCCTGTAGTGATCTTTTTTTCGGGCAGGTGGATAGAAAAGCACCCCCTCAATTTAGAGGAAATAAAAAAATACCCAATAGATTTTATCGCAGGGAACCATACTTATAGCCATCCTGTAATCAGCGGCGGTTTTCTTCAAGAAATTTTGACCTCCGAAGCGACAAACACCGAACGGATAATGCTGGAAAACGGGATATTGCCGTCCTATCTTTTCCGCTTCCCAGGGCTTCGGCATACTCCGTCGGATATCGCTTGCCTTAATTCAATAAACATCATCGCACTCGATGCAAATGTCTGGATGGGGGAACATGTCAGCAATTGGAACGTACTCCTTGTTCATTCGAATGGAAACGCCCTTACAGAAGTGGATCTATTCACAAATTTCATTGAGCTCCCGGGAAACATTATTTTTTCTGACATTTTTAGCTACATGAATCGCCATTTAATTTCGAATAATAAATAATATAAGGGCAGTTCTAATAACTAACATTGTTGATAACAATTAGCATTCTAATTGTTTATAATTTGCCCTATGGGCGCTTGTGCCCGAAGGGCTTGTCCGGGGGTTATTAGAAGCGACCATAAATTAGTAACATAATTCTTATGACATTTTTCTCTTCTCCATATATAATATAAAAACAAGCAAGGGAGGCTTTACATGGAAAAGCCCCTGGTCCTCGTAATCGACGATGAAAAAAATATAAGGGAAGCTCTGAAAAGCGGCTTGAAGATGGAAGGGTTTGAGGTTTACGCCTCTGAAGACGGAGCGGACGGGCTTGAAAAACTAAAAACAATAGGCGCCGACGCTGTTGTACTGGATTTAAAAATGCCAAGGCTCGGCGGCCTGGATTTCCTCAAACAGGCCCACAACCTGGGCATAGAAGCCCCTATTCTTATATTGACAGGCCATGGAGGAGTTGACGAGGCTGTAGAAACGATGAAGAGAGGGGCTTACGATTTTCTTACCAAGCCCGTCAATCTTGATAAATTATCCCTTCTCCTGAAGCGTTCCATTGAAGAAACCCGTTTGAAGAACAGGCGGGACCAGCTTGAGGAAATGCTCGACGAAAGGTACAGCTTCCCTAATATTATAGGCACATCAAAGCCCTTTATGAAAGTCCTTCAGATCGTTAAACAGGTAGCTCCTACGGACGCTGCGGTACTTATTACAGGAGACAGCGGCACAGGAAAGGAAGTCATAGCTAACAGCATCCATTTGAACAGCAAACGCAGGGATGGCCCGTATATCAAGGTCCACTGCGCGGCTCTCCCTGAGACTCTTCTTGAAAGCGAACTGTTCGGGCATGAAAAGGGAGCCTTTACCGGCGCAATCGCTAGGAAGAAGGGCAGATTCGAGCTTTCGGACGGCGGAACGATTTTTCTCGACGAGATAGGTGAAATTTCGCTTAATATGCAGGTCAAGCTCTTGAGGGTCCTCCAGGAACAGGAATTCGAAAGGGTCGGAGGCGAGGAAACTTTAAAGGTAAATATCAGGCTGATCACCGCAACGAATAAAAATTTAAAAAAATTGATGACGGAATCTAAATTCAGGGAAGACCTTTATTACCGCCTAAACATAGTAAATATATACCTCCCTGCGCTTAAAGACAGGCATGGAGACGTGCCCCTTTTCTGCGATTATTTTGTCAAGTTTTATTCGCGCAAGCATAACAGGAATATACGCGGATTCAGTCCGAAAGCGCTCAGATACATGGAAAATTATACATGGCCGGGAAATGTCCGGGAACTCCAGAACCTGACAGAAAATCTTGTCGTACTATGCAATAACGATCTGATATCCGAGGAAATGCTTCCGGATTATATTACCGGCAGCGCAGCTCAGAAGAATCTGGTTATCGAGATAGGTTCCTCAATGGAGGAAATAGAGAAAAACGCCATAATGGCTACTCTTGACTTCACAGGCCGGAATAAATCCCGGGCGGCCAAGATCCTTAACATAGGGAGGAAAACCCTTCTCCGCAAGCTTGAAGAATATGGGGAGGAAAAGACTACTGTTTGATTTTTTTTAGGGGGAAAATATGGATCTCAGTAAAGATTTTATGACGGTAGAGATATACACTAATTTCCTGTATCCCGGGATGATCCTGAAAGGCGATGGTTTCGATGAAAATGAAAACAAGATCATCGAAAAGGAAGTGCCTATCCCGAGAAACCTCATAGTGGATTTAAAGAATAAAGGGGTGCTGAAAATACATTACACCAGGACAAAACTAAAGCTCAAAAAAAACCTGACGAAATCGATGATTGCAGACCAGCATCTTGAAAAGGCGGTCTCCGTAATAGAAGATCTCCAGGGGCTCATAAAAAACGAGGGCACCAAAAGCCAGCTCCCTGCCCCGGAAATAGAGGAAGTTGTCGATAATTTTATCTCCGATATAAAGCAAAACAGCGACGCTTATCTTAACCTGCTTGACATTTACGATATGGACGATTATACATTCACGCATTCTGTAAACGTGTCCGCAATATCGATCCTCCTAGGCCTTTCACTTGGAATGGAGGGGGATAAGATCAAGATCCTGGGTATTTCAGGACTCCTGCATGATGTCGGCAAGACCCTGATATCGGAAAAGATAATCGAAAAAGCATCCTCGCTGACCGCAGACGAATGGAAGATCATGAAAAACCACCCCATTTTCGGTTACAATATCCTGCACGCTTCAAATTGCTTCGGGTCTCTTGTGGAAAATGCGGTCCTCTGCCACCACGAGAATTTCACCGGCGGCGGATACCCCCTTGGTATTACTAATGATAAGCAGAATCCCTATTGCCAGATAGTTTCGATCGCCGACGTGTTCGACGCGATGACAAGCAAGAGGCCATACAAAAAGCCAGTACCGTTCCATGAGGCCTTTACTTATTTCATGGAGAATTCGGGCAAAAAGTTCAATCCGGCGTTCGCCCAGGTATTCATGAGGGATATGTCGAGGAAATTGAATGAGGAACCGATTTATCCTGTAAATTCTTTTGTGCTTATCAATACAGGGGAAATCGCCTATGTCGTCGGCCACAGGGTAAGCCAGTATTCCCTGAGACCTATTGTCAACATTTTCCTGTCCCCCGGCATGAAAGAAAGGGGCATAGATAATCTGGCGAAACATCCCATACAGATCGATCTCGAGGGCGACTATACCCGCTTTATTGTAAAAAGGATTACGGATGAGGCTCAGATAGAAGCTTTCAACAGGATCATAAACAGCATTTAACGGATCGAACATGAAAACATTTATGCCGACAGAAAAACTTTTATTGATCCTCGATATCCTGAAAAGCGAATATCCCTCATGGCATGCTCCAATCGTTACATATATTAAAAATTCCCGCGGCACTGCATTTAAGATTCTCATATCGACCATCATCAGCCAGAGGACCAAGGATGAAACTACGGCGGGGGCGGTTTCGAGGCTTTTCTCCACCGCTAAAACACCAATCGAAATGACCCGGCTTGATGAAGAAAAAATAAGAGGGCTCATCTACCCTGCAGGCTTTTACAAAGTAAAGGCCTCGAGGATCCTTGAAATTTCAAAAATACTTAAGGATCATTATAAATCAATTGTCCCGGACAGTATTGAAGAGCTGTTAAAGCTTCCGGGGGTGGGAAGAAAAACCGCAAATCTTGTCTTAACTCTCGGTTACGGCAAACCGGGTATATGTGTAGATACCCACGTTCACAGGATTTCTAACCGCTGGGGATATGTCAGGACAAAAAAACCGGATGAAACCGAGGCCGAATTGAGGAAAAAGCTTCCGGAGGAGTGGTGGATCCCCTATAACGATATACTTGTCGCATTCGGCCAGACATATTGCAGGCCTATCTCGCCATTATGCTCCAGGTGTCCGGTTGAAAAATACTGCCCCCGCATCGGAGTTGCAAAACACCGCTAAACACTTGTACCCTACATTCATCCTAAGTCAAGTAAATCTCTCAAATTATCCCAGGTCATACGGGAAATATATGAATTGCTGGGAGTAACAATGCTGTCGAATATGTCCTTTTTGTGAAACTGCAGTTTCCTGATCTTTTCTTCTATGGTACCCATAGTCAGCAGGCGGTAAACATTTACTGTTTTTGTCTGTCCCATCCGGTGGACACGGTCAACTGCCTGGCTTTCCACCGCCGGGTTCCACCACGGATCGAAAATAATCACTGAATCGGCTCCGACAATATTGAGGCCCGTACCCCCGGCTTTAAGCGAGATCAAAAATACCGGTATATCCGAAGCGTTGAAATGTTCGACAAGCGCGAACCTGTTCTTCGTCTGGCCGTCGAGGTAGGAGTATTCAACATCCTCATTCTTCAGTTCCAGCCTGATGATTTTAAGCATTTCCACGAACTGGCTGAAAACAACAACCCTGTGCCCGCTGTCGATCGATTCATAAACAAGTTCCATAAGCGCCTTCAGCTTGATTGAAATATCGCTGACATCGCTAAGATCGGGCAGGAGAAGGGCCGGATGAAGGCAGATCTGACGCAGTCTTGTTATTGCCGCCAGGATGTCAATCGTTTTCCTTTCCGGGTTGTCGAAGCCTTTAAGCGAAGCATAGTTTTTTTTAACATCGGACAGGGTTTCAATGTAAAGCGCCTTCTGTTTTTCAGTAAGTTCAAGGTAAAGTTCCTGTTCGATTTTTTCCGGAAGTTCCTTTTGAACGGCGCTTTTCGTCCGCCGGAGCATAAAGGGCCTGACAAGGGAATTAAGCTTTTTAAGGGCCGGCATACTTTCCGACTGGTTCGGGCTTGCTATCGGATCGAGGAACTTTTTCTTGAAATGCGAATGACTGCCGAGAAATCCCGGCATAAGAAAATCAAAAATTGACCAGAATTCAGATATTGAATTTTCAATCGGAGTTCCTGTCAGCGCGAGCCTGTACTTTGCCTTGATATTTTTTATGGAAAGCGTCCTCTTCGCCTTTTTATTCTTTATATGCTGGGCTTCGTCCAGAACACAGTAATAAAAAGACTTACCGCTGTATTCGACACTGTCGGCATGGAGAAGCGGGTAAGAAGTGATTATCACATCGTACTTATCCAGGGCATCTATTTTTTCAATCCTTTCTTTTTTAGACCCGTCGACAACCATGTAAGAAAGCCCTTCGCCCATAAATTTTCTTATCTCGTTGACCCAATTATATAAAAGGGCAGTGGGGCAAATTATTATCGAAGTACCTCTTCCGGGAGAGTCCTTGACCGCAAGAAAAAAAGAAAGGACCTGAACGGTTTTACCGAGCCCCATTTCATCGGCAAGAATTCCGCTGAAACCCGTCCTGTTCAGAAAAGCTATCCAGTAGACGCCGGTTTTCTGGTACGATCTTAAAACTCCGCTAGGCGGGTCGGGAATGGGTATTTTTTTCAGGACTTTTTTTTCCTGACTGGAAAACTCTGAAAATTCCCGGATTCCCGGCAGTGCCGGGTCTATATTGAGGGCCAGGTCATCTTCAAACAAATAAGCAATTTCATAGGGACTTGCAAAAAAGCCTTTATCCTTGTCCTCTTTAATGTCTTCAAGGAGCCTTCTGAGATTTTCGACCTCTTCAGCTTTGGGGACTATAATCGCGCCTTCTTTCTCAAGATAACCCTTCCCGGCGATTAGAGAAAGTTCCGAGAGGGTTAAGACAATATCCTCTATCCTGTAATGGAAACTGACTTCGAGCCAGTCGGTCCTTTCATGGATATCGGCGCTTTTCGAGTCGAAACCGCCGGCTAAAAATTTCATCCGTCCCGAGGGTCCCCATAATTCGGCATCCGGTAAAACCGAAGGCAAAAATTTTCTGAAAAGCGTTTCGCTGTCATAGGTTGTGATTTCATTATTTTTGAATTCGTTTAAAAGCTCAAAAAAAGAGTTCCGGAGCGATTCATTGATTTTTTGTATTTTCTCATAAATTGAACTTCCGGCCCGCACAATGATCACCCTGTTTTTTCCGGCGGGAAAAAGTATATCCTCCTGCATAAGTGCGCTTTTCCTGAGTTCGTTGAAAGAAAGGGGAATTTCCCTCTCAGACCCTCCCTCCCCGAAAGACAGATAAGCGCCCAGTTTATATTCATCCTGAGGATTATGCGTGTACCGTAAAACGATTTTCTCATTTTTGGCCTCAATGACTTTGGGCAGTTTGAAATGCCCGTCAATAAAGGCGTTTTCGCCAGGGTTTAAAAGTCTTTTTTTAAGGTTGTATTCGGCGCGAACGCTTCCTGAAATGAAAAGCTCCCTTAATGTATCCCTGCTGAGCATGAAAAGCACCGGGTAGAGCCTTTTTTTGTCAATGATATAATTCTCAAAAGTGGTCTCGATGAGGAATTGGCCCCGCATGCCCTCAAGCTTTAAGTTCTCGAAAGATTCGTCGAAACCGAGTTCCAGGGGCCTGTACCCTGCTTCCATTTTAAGTGAAAATCTTTCTTTTTCAAGAGAAAAAACACACCCGGCAGCAAGAAGTTCCCTGAAAAAAAGAGTATCGACAGGCGTGTTGATCGTCAATTCCCTGCTCTGCCTGTCTGAAACATTGTATGAATACGTTTTGAAAAGGAGTATAAAATTCCTGGTCTCTACGGGAAGGGACGCGAAATCCTCGATAATATCGAACCCGAAATATTCCCCCTCCAGGTTAATTAAAAGCAGCCTCTCTGACAATGCGTCCCGGGGGTCCACCCTGACTGTCAACCGGGTAATAAGAGATCCTTCGCTGTATAGTTTCGCCGTTATGTCCAGCCCGGTCAATCGAGACTTCATTAACTGTCCTCCTTAACTTTATTATAATGGAAAAAGGGGAAAACGAAAAGAATCGAGATGGGAATTCACAGGGAGGCACAGCGGAGAGCGGGCAGTCCTTCGTGTGCCTTAGCGGCCCCCCTACGCATGGGGATGGAATTCATCGTAATCCTTTTTTAGTTTATCGATAGTCAGGTGGGTGTAAACCTGGGTTGTGGAAAGGCTTTCATGGCCGAGCATTTCCTGGATGACGCGGATCCCGGCCCCGTTCTGAAGGAGGTGGGTGGCGAAGGTATGCCGCAGCGTATGGGGCGAGACATGCTTCTGGATCGAGAGTTCGCCGATATAGCGGTTTATGATATAGCGCACCATCCTGTCCTGCAGCCTTTTCCCGCTCTTGGTCAGGAAAAGCGCGCCGGTATCCCCCGTAGCGGGGGCAAGTTCCCTCCTGCAGGCGAGGTATTTTTTCATCATCAGCAGGGCCTGTTGTCCCGTCGGGACTACCCGCTGCTTATTGCCCTTCCCGGTGACCAGGAGTACGCCCTCCCCGAAATCGATTTCCCCCAGGTTCAGGCCCGTGAGTTCGGAAACGCGCAGGCCGCTGGCGTATAAAAGCATTACTACGGTCTTATTCCTTATCGAGAGGGCGCCGGATTCCGGGATGCTGGCTATGAGGTCCGACATTTCGGATTTCTCGAGAACCGCCGGAAGCCTCTTGTCTTTTTTCGGGGAGGAAATAAGGGCCGCGGGGTTCGTTATGACCGCGTCCGTCCTGACAAGATATTTAAAGAGAGACTTAAGCGACGCGATCTTCCGCTCAATCGAAGCCGGTTTGAGGCCGCTTTTCCCCAGGCCCGATATATAGATATGAAGAAGCTTATAGGTTATCTTGCCGGCTTCTGAAATCGATTGCCCGGCCAGGAACGAAAGGAATTCCTCGAGGTCTTTTTTGTACGATATTATAGTATTCCCGGAACAGCCCTTTTCATAGCGCAGGTAAGTCAGGAAACTATCGATATTCTTATCTATCATTGTTAAAGGAAATCAACCCTGTAAATAATGCCGATGCTGAAAAACAGGTCCTCGAAAGAGGAGGTCTGACCGCCGCCGGAGTAATATATTTCATAATAGTGCCCTATATCGTAGGTAAATCTTGCCGACAATCCGATATCCCCGAAGAAATAAGTCGCCCCGATTATCAGGGGGGGAAAATCATAAGTTATGTACCGGCTGTTATTGGTAGTGTAGAGCTGGTTGGTCTTTTCAAACCAGGGGCAAAACTGCAAAGATAATTCGAGGTTATGGTTCGGATTCCAGATAACTACGAACGACATTGGAAAAGCCGTATAACCGGTCGAAGAGTACATCGAACTATTCCCGTTATTTCCGTAGTCGCCATTTGTCCCGACGTACTCGCTCTGTACATAAATCCCGAAACCAATAGCGAAGGCCCCTTCCCACCATGGGAGATAATAGGAACCGGTCAAAGAAACATAGCCGGGTATATCCACAGAACCGAAGTTTCTCATGTACCAGTCGTAATACGGCAGGCCGGGCAGCCCGTTCATGTTGAAATCGAGCCGTATGTCCCAGTAGCGCAGGACGACCCCGATTTCCATTGAAGTTATGGGCCATTGACCGTTATAACTGTTTGTATTATTTTGATCCTCACTTAAAATAAAGTTTTTGCTGCCTAAATCGGTGACAAAGCCGAACCGCGTATACATTTGCCTTTTAATATTTACCTTCTCGGTTTCATAAAGGGTTTCGCGGATCTTTTTGACCCTCGCCTCGCTTTCCGCGGTCATCTCCGGCAGGACCTCTTTAATCTTTCTTACTATATCGGAGGCCATTGCGTCTATAGTGTCGAATATATCCGCGGTGACCGTACCGGTGTAAACCCGGCGCATTTTAAGCCTGTTCTCAAGGACGTCGAAAACAACGGCGGTGACGAAAAGCCTGTCGTTTTCAACATAATAACTGCCGTAAACTATCACATCTGCTTTTGCATCATGGCCGATCGATACAGCATTGCTGTATTCGGCTACGGTGTTGGTCGACAGACCTGGCGACACCCTGAAATTATCCTGCTTGCCAAGCTCCGAAGAAATCGTTTTCTGCAGAATGAGCTCTATATTCCTGTTGGGGTTCTTGGACTCGTTTTCCCATGCAGCGACGAAAATGTTCCACTTTTCTGCGGGAAAAGCCTTTGCGGTGCATAGCATCAATAAAACTATTATAAAACATCTAAAATTCATATTCGAACCCCAGGCCCAGCTGGACAATAGTATATCTAAAAGAGCTGAAATTCATCCCGTTTGTCAACTGATAATTATCTGAAGTCCCCACTGCATACCTCATATAGTCAAGGCTTATCCTGAATCTCGGCACGACCTCGAAATTAAATAGAATATCAATGTAAGGCGGACCGGCCGAATCGCTGAAATTACTGTTATAATTCGAAATGCCCTGCTGATTGAAATTCAAGGTCCCGTTTCCCGGGGTTGGCAGCCCCGAGGCAAACCGTATATAATAAGACTTGGTAATATTGAATTGTAAAACCGGGCATAATGTAAAATTCTGGATATCGCCCGAAGGAAAATTTAAATCCGTACCGGCCATTAATCCGCCGGAAGTGAAATGGGTATTGAAATAATCAAATTCCAGTCCCAGGATGATGAGGCTGCCGAATATTCCGTAACCCGCCCCGGCATTAAGGCATGACGTATAGCCGAAACCCCCTGTGGTCAAGATGCCGCCCCCAAGCCAGGCGTTCCAGGCGTACCAGCTCAAAATCCCCTCGGCCCGGACCGACGGCCCTCCGCCGGCCAGGTTGGTGCCGACGTTGAGCCCTCCGCCTCCGCCGTTAGAGGAGTTACCCTGCTGCTGGTAAGATAATTGCGAGTTTAACTCTGTGAAACCGGGGGTCAGGCGGACGCTTATCGACGGGTTGGTGGATTCAAATTCGCTCACCCTTACCTTGACTAATTCGACGGTTTTGAGCTCCTCTTTTTTCATCATCGGGTAATCCGCTTTCAGTATATCGAGCATTTTCCGGGCTGCAGGCTGGATCGATGCAATTACGTCCCTTCTTCCGAACTCTATGCTGTTATCGAGTAGTTCCAATTTTTCGCCGGTTTTTTCGCCTGTTTTGTAAAGCCCCACCCTGTAATTCAATCCGTTCGTATCGATTATTATAATCACACTTGCGTTGATCGAATTTACCGAAAGGGTTTCAAGGTCGGATTTGTCTCCGGAAAACAGCTGTATATTGGAATCGCTGTCGGCCAGTGAGAGCAATGTCTCCCGAAGAATTTTGCATATGCCCGCGTATTCCCCCTTTTTATCGAAAGAAACACCTATCTTCTGGGCGTAATAATCATTGTCGGCAAAGGCAGGGACAATTACGGCAACCAAAAATACGGCTGCTGAAATAAATTTTAAAATCACAGGACCCCCTCCCGGATTTTTATAACATGTTAATTAATGGTAATATTATTGCAAGTATTTTTTCATATTTATTTGTATATAAAAATCACATCATACAGCCCCTTTTAGGGGCTGTTATCCTCGAAATGACACTTCCAGCTAACCATTCCAGAAAATATTCCGAAAATTAAAAAGAATAAAAACGGAGGGAATCAATGGGAAAAATCATCGGGATAGACCTTGGCACAACTTATTCGGCGGTGGCCTGCCTTAATAATGAGGGTAAACCGGTAATCATCCCGGACAGGAACGGCAATAAAACAGTCCCTTCAGTAGTGGCATTCACGCCTGAAGCGGTTCTTGTGGGATTCGCGGCTATAGGGAGGGAATTGTCATCCCCCGATTCCGTTGTGAAAAAGATCAAAAGAAAAATGGGCACTGATTATAAGTTCAATTACGGCGGACGGGATTATTCGCCTGAGGAAATCTCATCGTTTATCCTGAAACACCTTAAATCGATGGCTGAGGAATATCTGGGCTGCCAGGTCAGGGAGGCGATAATAACGGTGCCGGCATACTTTAACGATAATCAAAGACAGGCGACGAAGACGGCGGGAAAGCTTGCGGGTCTTTCCGTTAAAAGGATCATAAACGAGCCGACAGCCGCCTCTCTCTCCTACGGCATTAATCCGGGCGAGGATCTGAACATCATGGTTTACGACCTTGGAGGAGGGACTTTCGATGTATCGATTCTCAGCGTGGCCGACGGCGTATATGAAGTGATCGCAACCGCAGGCGACAATAACCTCGGTGGAGAAGACTTCAATTCAAGGATCATCGATATCATTTGCGCCAATTTTCAAAAAGAGAACGGCATCGATCTCAGGGACGACCCTCTGGCAATGGTCAAAATAAGCAGCGCTGTTGAGAAATCTAAAATCGAGCTTTCCTCAAAAAAGAAATCCGTCATATCGGTCCCTTTCATAACCGCTGACGAAAACGGGCCTAAAAATATCGATTTTGAACTGACAAGGAACAATTTCGAAGAACTGATCAAGGATTATATAGACAGGACCATCGAACTATGCCGGCTGGCGGCGAGCGACTCCGAAATTAATATAAGTATGATTGACAGGATAATTCCCGTCGGGGGTTCATCCAGGATACCGTCGGTCAGAAAACACCTTGCCGAGCTTTATGGCAGGGAATTAAGCGATTCTCTTGACCCTGAACAGGTCGTTGCCTGCGGCGCAGCGATACAGGGCGGCATTATAGAAGGAGATGTCGGCGGTATCGTGCTTGTGGACGTTACGCCCTTATCGATGGGAATCGAGGTGGAAGACGGGTTTTTCGTTCCGATAATTGAAAGAAACAGCCCCATTCCAACCGCAGCAAAGCGGACTTTCACTACCGTTACCGACAGCCAGAAGAGTGTGGATATTCATATAATGCAGGGCGAAAGTATGTACAGTAAAAACAACATATCCCTCGGAAAATTCAAACTCGAGGGGATAAGGTCCGCTATAAGAGGAGAACCCAGGATAGAGGTCAATTTTGAACTCGATGTCAACGGCATTCTCCAGGTAAGCGCTCTCGACATCGATACGAAAAACATTCAGCAGGTTACAATAGTTAATGAAAACAGGATGTCAGAGCAGGAATATGCAAAACTGCAGGAGGAATACTCAAGTAAATTCGATCATGAAATTAAGAAAAGGGACATCTTAAACAGTGTCCTGATCATGCAGACGAAAGCCGAAACAATGATAGCCAAACTATTTCACGCCCTGCCCCCTGTATATGAAAAGTCTCTTTTAAAGGATGAAATTGAGGAAATTAGCAAAAACCTTGAAGAATCGGTTAGGGAACTCGACCGCGGAAAAATCGAAAGATTGATCCAGAGGCTGGAATTCCTGCAGGAAGAAACACTTTCCGGTGTCTTCCGCTACGGAGAAAGCCGGGCATGAAGACCTTTTACGATATACTTGAAATTTCAAGGGGGGCGAATATCAAAGCAATAAAATCTTCATACAGGAGCCTTGTAAAGAAATACCATCCTGATGTCGTAAAGGGAAATAAGTTAAAAGGTGCGAAGTATTTTGAAGAAATAACTGCGGCTTATAATACCCTGATCCATCAGGATAAAAGAAAAGCCTACGACGCTAAACTGGATGGAATGACGGGGGCTTTAGCTGCAATCAGTTTCCCTTTCCGTGAAATCAGGAACTGGATTTCATCTTTTCCTTTATATAAAATGATCTTTTCCGGAAAACAGGTTTCAAAGGCATCCCTTGCAGCCGATCCCGTTGTCCAGTGCCTGTCTGTAGATGAACTCCTGCAGAGAATTATATATTCCAGGAACAGGCTCCTCCAGATCCATTCTGTAAGGGCCCTTCTGGCAAAAGAATCCCATTACGCCGTACATGATCTTTTAAGGCTACTGTATACGGGAATTCAGGACGAAGTCAAGGTTGAGATCATAAACGGGCTTGCAAATCCACGCAAATCAGTTGCTGAAAACATCCTGCGCGAAGTTTACGGTCTTGAAAAAAGCGTTGTAGTAAGAAACGCCATCAGGGGCCGTATTAAAATCTGACTTAATCTTTGTTATTTCCGGTAAAATGATCTAAAATATTCGTCGAATCTTTACAGGACCGGTCATCATAAATGTCTAATATCATAAAATCGCTTTTAACCTGGTATATGGGCAGCATCAATTATCTTTCAATAACATGCCTGATGGCAATTGAAAGTTCTTTTTTACCCCTCCCGTCAGAGGTTGTAATCCCTCCCGCAGCTTATAAAGCGGCAAACGGAGAACTTAATATAATTTTTATTGTTTTATTCGCCTGTCTCGGGTCGGTAATCGGAGCTCTTTTTAATTATACAATATCAAGAACGCTCGGCAGGGCTGTCATCAATAAAATCGCCGATACTAAACTCGCACATTTATTTATGGTCGATAGGGCTGCCCTTGACAGGGCTGAGAAATATTTCCTCAAATTCGGAAAAAGCTCGACTTTTATAGGCCGTCTCATCCCTGTCGTCCGGCATTTGATTTCAATTCCCGCCGGTATATCAAAAATGAGGCTGCCGGATTTTATCCTTTTCACAGCCATGGGTTCTTTCATCTGGAGCATTGCCCTATCTGCGCTGGGTTATTTTGTTTACTCCAGAAAAGACATACTCGAAAAATACTTTACCCTGATAACATATGCCTTTCTTGCAATCGCCCTTCTATTCATAGTTTATATTTTGATAAAACCGGTTTTATTTCCTAAAGAGGTAAAAGATGGACGCCAAGATAATCCATGATCCTGAAGGCGGGGAATTTTACTGCCTTATTGAAGGATCAAAAAGCTTTCTAAGCTACTATGATGATAATCCCGACTATATAGATATTTACCATACGTATGTTCCGCCCGAATTGAGGAACAGGGGAATTGCGCAACAGCTTATAGCGGAAGCGATTAAATATACGGAAAAATCAGGCAAAAAAATAATCTCAACCTGTTCTTTCGCGGATATGTATTTCGAAAAACACCCCGAATTGAAGGGACTGCTATACAATAATAAAAAATAAAGAGAGGTGAACTGTGTTAAAAATCGGCGTTGCCGGTGCAGGACATATGGGCAGGTTTCATATAAATATTCTATCAACGATTCCCGGCATCGAATTTTCCTCCATTTGCGACATCGACGAGGAGCTTGTTAAAAAACTTTCAAAAGACTACGATGTAAAGGGATATACCGACTATAAAAAGTTTTTAACCTCGATAGACGCAGTGGTTATTGCGGTCCCTACTTTCCTTCATTACAGGTTCGCCAGCGCGGCCCTGGAAGCGGGAAAGCATGTCTTACTGGAAAAGCCTATGACTAAAACCGTTTATTTTGCCGAAAAGCTGATAGCTCTTGCTGAAAATAAAAATCTTGTCCTGCAGGTAGGACATGTCGAACGTTTCAACGCCGCTGTCCAGGAATTGAATAACATCGTTAATAAACCGTATCTGATTCAGGCCCAGAGGCTGGGCCCCAAGAGCAGGATAAAGGATGTCGGGGTTGTTCTCGACCTGATGATCCATGACATAGATATAGTTATGTCCATAGCCCGGTCAAAGCCGTTAAGCATATCGGCCTACGGCCAGAAAATCTATACCGGTTTCGAGGATGTAGCCAGCGCTACCATATATTTTGAGAACGGCGTTATAGCCAATATCACCGCGAGCCGCGTGTCGGCTAATAAATCCCGGACCCTCGCCATTTCACAGGAGGGTTCGTATATTTTTCTGGATTATGCAACCCAGGATATAACTGTGATCCGCCAGCCCCTGACCGATTATGTCGTTTTAAAGGAAGAGCTTAAGTACACCCAGGAAAGCATTGTCGAGCATGTTGCTGTTTACAAGGACAACGCCCTCAAGCTTGAACAAATCCATTTTATCGAATGTATCAAAGACGGGAGGGAACCCATCCGCGATTCCGAGGCCGACATCAGCGCGCTGAAGATCGCCAAGGAGATAATCGGGAAAATACATTCGGGCTGGAAGCGCTAGAACTGCCCCTCTGGGGCAGCAAAGTGGTGCATCTATCCTGGTGACTGGCTCCGGGACAGGCACCAGGGCCCATAGGGTTTTATTATGCAATGGACCGGTTTTTGGAACCGCCCTTTAAAATTTCGATTCGCCCGAGTTTTCGAAGATCCTTTCCATCGGGGTGACGATCTTAGTCACACGAACTGCGAAGTTCTCATCGATGACAACTACTTCGCCCTGGGCTATGAGCTTATCGTTTACAAGAATGTCGACCGGTTCTCCGGCCAGTTTGTCAAGTTCTATTATCGAACCTTCGCCAAGTCCCAGGATCTCTTTAATGGTCATTTTAGTTCGTCCAAGTTCGACAGTCACGCGCATAGGAACATCAAGGAGCAGGGCAATATTACCCATGGCCTCGCTTGCCATTCCTACCTGCAGCGGTTCAAATCCAACCGGTCTGATCGGGATTCCTGCCTGGACCTGTCCCGCACCGCCCCCGAATTGAGTTGCCATACTCGCTTTGGTCATTGAGTAAGCGCCGGAAATACTTCTTGCCAGCGAAAGCGAAAGAAAAGCATAAAACTTGGCAGCGCCTTTATCCTGGAGGTTGAATACATAATTCAATCTGGCGAAATATTGACCGCCCGAAGGGCTGATCGCCGAAGCGTCCTGTAAAAGATCTATACCCGGAAGCCCGGGCGTAACCGATTTTGATAATTTATCTGAAAGGATATTGACAAGCGCTCCTGTTGTCTGGGAAATAACTTCCCCAAAAGTGTTTTTTACCAGGTCGGTTATCTCGGTATTGTCTTCCTGGCCGATCAGTATATTTGTTATTAAAAGCACGCCTTTTTCAGGTATTACATATACCAGTTCCCCGGTTACCCCCCCGCTTAAGCCGACCTTTGCCTGGATCACTCTGCCCTTAATGTCCTTCTTCAGGTTTTCAAGAGGGCCTGAGTCAATGAAGGGCGAAGAAAAAGTAGTTGTAATCCCGGTTAATGTCGAAAGTGCGGTAGCCTGAGCGATGCCGATCTCTCTGAGTAATTCGCCCAGGTTTGATTTATCGCTTTCAGAAAGGGCTTCAACCTGGGGCGCCTTACCGCCGGTAAATCCGGATACCGGGGCCGTGCCCAGGTTTTCCGTCATCATTTCATCGGTACCCTGTAATAATGCATCTATTTCATCTTGAGAAAGAGTTCCATCGCTCATCGTGACGCCTCCTTTATAGGATTGACCTTTCTTTTTATCGGAATAAATAAAACATTTTTAACCGGTGGAGAGGAAATTTCCAAAAAAAAATTATTCTTCCTCTTTCATGAGGATATCCTGCAACATATCCTCTGTAATTGTTGAAAGGACTTCACTTATCTGTATAGCCCTCTTTTTACTCACTACTCCCGGTTTACCCCTGAATTTGACTCCATCTCCTATAAGCACTTCGACTTTGGATTTTGTAGAATCCTTCAGGCGGATCACATCGCCGAGCTGTATAGCCGCGATTTCATTAAAATTTAAAAATGTTTCGCTAAGTTTAACTACTACCTCTATGGGAATATCGGCTATCTGGTCTTTGATCAGCGATAAGTTCTCGGTCGTTATACCGCGCTTGATGCTGGAATACCAGTATTGCGCCGATAATTTCGATATAATAGGCTCTATAGTCATATATGGTATGCAGAAGTTCATCATACCCTCGACGTCTCCGATTTTTGTATCGAAAGTCGTAAGAACGACCATGTTGCTGGGTGGGACGATCCCTGCGAACTGGGGATTTGTTTCGATATTTCCCAGCCTTGGGCGAAGATCGATTACATTTGACCATGATTCGCGGAGGTTGCCGAGAAGCCTGACAATTATGCCCTCGATTACCGATAATTCTATATCAGTCAACTCCCTGTTGGTCTTGAGGGATTCCCCCTTCCCACCGAAAAGCCGGTCTATGATCGCGAAGGTAATGCTAGGGTCAAGCTCGACAACCGAACTTCCCTTTAAAGGGTCCATATTGATAAGGCCCAGCGTAGTAGGAGAAGGAATCGACCTTGTGAATTCTTCATAGGTAAGCTGGTCGACGGAAACTACATGCACATGAACCAGGGTCCTGAGCTGCGCTGAAAGGGAGGTAGTGGTCAATCTGGCGAAAGTTTCATGCATCATCTGAAGCGTACGGATCTGGTCCTTGGAAAACTTGTCGGGCCTTCGGAAATCATAAACTTTAAGCCTTTTCTTTTCACGCTTCGGTCCTGTTACAGCGGTTCTTCCCCCTCCTCCCCCTGTATGCGAGGGTTCAGTGGGAACACTCTCTCCGCTCGATACTGCCGTTAAAAGCGCATCTATTTCATCCTGAGACAGGATTTCCGTCATAAATATAAACTCCCTATGAAACTATAAACTGATCGTAATAAATATCGTTAATGACACCTGTGGTAAGGACATTATTTATCTGTTTCTTTATCTCTTCCTTGAGGCCTAATTTTTCAGATTCGGTATCTATATCCTGTTTCTCTTTTGAGTTTAAAATGGTGAGAATAATATCCCTTATCTGCTGGGTCCTTTCTGTCAGTTCAAGCGCCAGCTTTTTATTCTGGCCATCGTACGCCAGGCTTAGTTTGACCCTCATGAAATGCGGCTCATCGGCATCGGCTGTATTGACACGGAAGTCGTCAAGCGAAAATATCTGGAGAGGCGCGGGTTTCGGCGCTAGCGTGACGGTCTGGTAGATTTCTTCCTGGCTCTTCGATTTTGTGGACAGGATCAGGATATAAGCAAGTATTGTCGATATTACCACAGCTATTATAACCGGTATTAGATTGGATAATAGCCATTCTATCAATTTTCCAATTGAAAAACCCGCTTTGGGCTGTTGCCCTTCCTGCGGTTGTTCCTCTGTTTCAACCTGGATTTCTTCCGGTTCTCCCATTGTCGACTCCTCAATTTTTATAAAAACTACATGTTTTTTACCCGGGGGCTCTCTTCATTTTTTGTAGTTTATTATAAATATCGGAATTGCAGAAACGAGCTTGATTGATTATGACCCCTTTTTATAATTTTAATCAAAAATAAATAAAATAGCAATAATATAAACCTTAAAAAAAGAGTATTTTATATTAAAGATTGTCATTTCGAGCATAGCGTTTATCATAAACTCCCTTTTGGAAGATTTCTCGTCTCCCGCCCTGAAAAGGGGCGGGTTCCTCGAAATGACATTGCCGGGTAAAAAACGGCCTTCAGTCAACTATCCGCCCGTCATGGAGATTGATCACTCTTTCGGCATATTTCATTATGTTCAGGTCATGCGTTGAAAATATAAATGTAGTGCCGTAGTCCCTGTTGATCTTTCTCATCAGTTCTATTATCATCCTGCCTGTTTCGGAGTCAAGGTTTGCCGTTGGTTCGTCGGCAAGGACTATTTCAGGATTCGTGACCAGGGCCCTGGCGATAGCCACCCGCTGCCTCTGGCCCCCGGAGAGTTCTTCAGGCCTGTGTTTTAAATACCGGCCAAGCTCGACATGCTCGATAAGTTCTATGATCCTGTCCCTTTTTTCCTTTTTTGAACCGTATTTGCTTATATTATTCAAAGGGAGTTCGATATTTTCATAAACATTCAGGACAGGTATAAGGTTAAAGGACTGAAATATAAAGCCTATCTTTTCGGCCCTGATATCGGCAAGCCTGTTGCTTTTTAAAGAGGTAATATTTTCACCGCTTATTACTACTTCTCCCCGATCAGGCTTGTCAAGGCAGCCTATAATGTTAAGCAGCGTGGATTTTCCGCTTCCCGACGGCCCGACCACGGATGTAAATTCGCCCTTAGTAAAGGTTGCGTTTATTCCCTTCAATGCCTCTATCGTAGATTTTCCAAGATAATAGGTCTTCTCTACACCGCTGATATTAATCATGTGATGCTCCTTTGTTTCAAAATGAAACCGTTAAATTGGCGTTTATGGAAAAAAGCTGCGACATACTGCCGAATTCGCTGTCCCGGTCTCCGCAAAAAAACTGGGCTCCTATCGATATTCTGGTATCCAGGTTGATCTGATATGACATCGAGGGATAAACTACAAAACTCAGATCGTCAATGTTAAGGACCGCAGAACCGGTCAGACTGAAATCTTTATCAAACAGCCCCTGGAAAGTAAGCGCTGAAAAAAAATAGCTCTTCGAATTCCTGAGGTATTGCTCCTGCAGCATAGCGTTCATATATGCGGGAATATTATTATTGTTTGTCTGCGCATCTATATACGACAGGAAATTCTGATAAGCGTTTTTGCTCCAGTTCTCGTCATCGTAATAATATTCGGCGGAAATTATTATACCGTCGATCAACGGCGTCTCTGTAAAAGAAAAGGTAAGATTACCGCCTACAGCCCAGGCAGCGTAGTAATTGTTGGTCATATTTTCAAGGTACGGCACCCCGTTTGTTTCGGCGGCGAACTCACGGTAGCTGTCCTCTCTGTAGGTTAATTGGGAATATAGTTTTAAATTTATATTATTTTTTACAGACATGACATAATCGATGTTGCCGCCATATTCGGGCTTGTAATTCTTCTGAAAATCGGCGAATATAAACCCGTCGAACATATCTATCGATAAGAAATATTGCAATATGGCAGGCAGATTGTCAATGTTCGTAGTTAATGTGCTGTCGACAACGCTTAAAGCTGAAAAAGAACTGAAATCACCTATGGGAACCGTTATATCAGCCCCCGGCTTCCCCTGGTCATATCCGGTATATGACAGGGGATCTTTTCTCAAATCCACTATATCGACGGGATTAAAAGCGACCCCATCGCCCCAGTGCATGAAATGCTTCCCTATGCGCAGCAAAAAGTCCTCGGTCGCCAGGTCAGCATAACCCTCAACAATATTAAAATACTGCCAGGGGGTATTTGTAAGAAATGTTTTCGGATAATAACTGAATCTGACATCCAGATAACCCTTCCCGATCTCGCCCATCGCGCTTTTCATTATTACATCGGCATTGACATAGTAATCGAAGCCCTCGTTCGTGTAACCCCCGCTCTGAAGCAAATTCAGCGGGTAAAGCAGCGAATTGCTGTTAACCGATTGAACGTCGAAACCGGTGTTTATGACTGAGCTTATATCCAATGAAAATAGCTCCATGGGAAGAAAAAGCAGAAGGATAAAGATTGAAATTTTAAGGGCGCTTCTAATAACCTTCGGATAGGAAGCACCCTTCGGGCACAAGCGCACCATAGGGCATACATATAGAGTTAAATAGTAAGTTGTTAGTAAAAATGGTAATATTCTTGAGTTATTAGAACTGCCCTTTATCAAATTCATTCTCCGCTGAAAAATTTCATAGCTTTCGGATTGAATGTCTTATCGCGAATATCACTCATAATAATAACATTGGAAAAGGTTACCAGGGTTTGTTTTTGTTTCAGGGGTTCATAAAACAGCTCTTTACATTCGCTTACAACGCCTTTATCATCGAAGGAAATACCCTGTATCTCGCAGGATTTCACCAGGAGCCCGGATAAAGCGTAGTACTGCCTCTTAACAGGCAGAAAGTTCGCCGTATTTATCCACAAAAATATTTTCGCATATCCGTCGACATCTTTTTTAGGCCCAAGCGTCAGCAGATAAAATTTATTCGTCGAGGCCGGATCCTCGAGGCCATTGGTTTCGAGGCTCGAGGTTTCGATCATCGCCCGGACGTCATAATCGCGGGAAAGCTCAAGCGCCAGGATGTCGCCGTAACTTACCGACGTCCCCAGGATTATTGCCTGGTAGCTATACTTTATACTTGTATCCGAGGTAGGAAAGTAACTCCATATCACGTTCCTGTTTTTCAGGTTGACCTGCCCCCTTGCGCTGACCGGATTTATTGTGATCATTATATTATTTTCGTGTTTCTTTTTCCCCTTATAATCCACTACATCTATCTTGCCGTTCGCCGAAGTAGTCCGGAGGGTCATGTTATAAGTGAATATATCCGGTATGAATCGCTTATCGGATTTAGAAATAACATCGCCCGGATCGATACAATAAGATAATGAACAGACAGCTGTTAATACTGCCGCTGTAATAAGTAAAATCCAATTCTTCATAAATACTCCAATTAATACGATTGTTCCCTGAATACCCTCGCCGGGGCTTTCGAGACGATCCGGTTAATTACCGGAATGCTCCATACCGCTGTCAGTAATAATATGAACAGCAGTATATAGAGAAAATCCCAAAAGGAATGAATAAACATTACAGGTCCGTTCATATAATCCTGGAACACCAGGTATATCCGCATATTTTCAATTATACTGCCTGACAAAGCGCCGATGAATACACCGATCAGATAACCGGCAAGTGCAAGAATTAATACCTCCAGTATGAAATTCCTGACGATTTTAAAATTTCTGAAACCCAGGGCCATATATGTGGCTAATTCCGCCGTCCTTTTGATTGCGAGCATTCTTATCGTTATTGCGATCACAGCCCCGGCGATCGGGAAAATGAGAATGACAGCCAGTATATTGATCCCCTGGAAGATGGCGACAAAAGATTTATTTTTATTAATAAAATCGACAAGGTCGAAAACCCACGGATTGTTGTCGGTCATGATATCGTTGATATGCAGGTTTATATATATATTCGATACAAGCAGATTGAGGTTTTTTTCAATGCCGGGCTTGCCGAATCCGTCCTCCGGAAAATTATTATAGATCGTTACAGTATTGTAAATGTTTGTAGAGTCAAGCAAAGTGTCCATATCCCCCTTTGTTACAAGAATGGAATCAAAACCCTTTAAAGGCTCCATTTTTAAAATCCCGACTACCTTGAACGGCAGTGTATTTAAAACGCGGTCTTTAGGAGTATAGACCGATAGATAGATCTCGTCGCCGGTTTTTATAATTCCCCTGTACCGCGCTTCCGGCACCGCGGCCTCACCGGAGGTTTCCGGGAGCCTTCCGCTAATGAGGTAATACCAGGCCTTCGACCTTATCCTGTTTTCAGGGGTCAGTTCGAATACATTCGCCTGGGCGCTGATCTTATCGTTATCGATGTAACTCCCCCAGGCGCATCTTTCCAGCACGGTTTTTTCAAGTTTATACGGCTCCAGGGCTTTTTTTATCCTGTCGCCGGGATAAAATCCCCAAAAACCTCCCCATAAATAAATGGTCGCGTCGCCGTCGCTGTCCCTGTACATATGATATTCTATCCGCTTTACGGAATTCGAGATCCCGGTAGTCCAAAAAAGGGCGCCGCTTATAAGGACAAAGATCACGAGCATTAAAGCCGAAGTCCATTTATGTTTTATTATATTCCTTATCGCGATTTTCATTATTTCTCCTTTTTAATTCTCATTTCTAAAAACCTCTACCGGCACAATTTTCCCTATAAGCACGACAGGGTATGCCATCGAGGCAAGCACCGCAGAAAGAACAAAAGTAAACGCGGTCCCAAGGGTTTCCGGGGTAACGTTTAAATAGAAGTTCCGGCCGGCGAGGGCGGATTTGATAAAATTCAATTCGATCCCCCTGTACAACACCGCCTGAAGCGCGGCGAAAAAGCAGCAGGATATGACGAACGCCGCGGCCGAAAATATGACCATTTCGCTGACAAGCAGTATCTGGAGTTTAAAAGGCCTGAAACCCATCGCGAGCATCGCCGCAAATTCCTTTTTCCTTTCAAGGAACGACATGAGGTTGAGGTTGGTAACGGTTATAAGGAAAATTATTACAATGAAAACAACGATGGCGGATTCTATAAACCTGACAAAACTTATCACGCCCCCGACCCCTCCCCCTATAGACTCCTCCGAATTCATGAATTTGAGGCCGTATTTCACGGCCAGCTCTTTCAAACTTTCCCTGTACTTTCCATTGCCGTCCCAGATCACTACATCCGTATAATCACCGTCACCCAGCCCTAGAATTTTTGCAAGAAAAGACATTTTTACAAGGGTCCAGTTATAATGGAAATAAGCATTGTCAAGGCTTCTATATAAATCAAATTTCCCGTTAATACTGAACTTATAGGAGACATTGCCCCCGTCGGCGGCCCTGAAAAAATAAACAAGGTTTGTCCCGACCGGCGGCTGATAATTCCAGGAGGGATTCCAGAAAAAATCCATGCCGTTATCTGAGGCAGGTTCGAATGCGCCGTCATAAATCAATATATTGGAGAGGATCTTTTCCTCTTTTAAAAAATCTATCCCGAGGAATTTGTTGAAATCCCGAAACCCGAGCTTCTCATCATAATACTTTGCCCCGGTCCTTATCCTGCATGAATATTGAATTTTATTCCTGTCGAGAAAATCAATAATTTCCTTATTGATAAATTTCAGGGGCGGGACAGGGTTAAAAAAACGGTAATCGTCGCCGATCCCCGTTATCGAAGTTATATAGTAATCTCCCAGGACCGTATCTGAGAGGTAATGCCTCCAGTTATCCCTGATATTCCATTCAAGCGAGGAAGCTATAAAAAACAGGGAACAGCCCGTCATGATCATAAGAACAACGAGCAGATTCTTTGTCTTGTGGCGGAACAGGTTTCTTAACGATAGCCTGAACAGGGTCTTAATATCCATCCGGCTTGCCCCTTTTAAAAAATTATGGCATGAGTTTAACTCGAAATTATCATAAAAACAATACCGATTTCTAGGTATTTTATCCCGTCCGGGAATTACAATACCATGATTATACCATGCTCCGGCCTGAAAACCATACCCCATTTGTATGAATTCACACTACGGCAAAATAATCACTTCTTTTTCGGGCATTATGCCCTGGCTCTCGTATATCTTCTCGGTCAGGAAATTGATAAGATAGATGACATCCCCGGCTGTAGCCTTTTTTTTGTTGATGATCATATTGCCATGGTAAGGGGAGACCATGGCGCCGCCCTTTGACATCCCCTTTAAACCCAGCCTGTCGACAATAGTTCCGGTTGGGACCTCGAATGCCCGGTTATTCTTGAAAACAGAACCGCAGGAAGGGTAATCGAAATGCTTTTTGCTGTTCCTGTCCTTTTCGATCCTGTTAAAATAAGGAAAACAGCCTTTATCAGGGATATATTTTACTGCACTATGGAAAAACGACCGGAATTTTTTCAGGGATGAGAATCCGCCTGAGCAGCTTTTTATCTTTTCGAATACCTTCCTGACGGGAACCATATTCTTCCACCTGGTTTCGGGGATCTCAATTTCCACACCCAAAATTATCCAATTTTTCGACTGAAAAATAGACCCCTTGTATTCGAAACAGCAGTCTCCGGGCGGCAGCTTCCCGATCCCGAAAGATTTTCCGGAGGCGTCAATGTACGACACGGACGATAAAATCCGGGCCATTTCACTGTCGTAGCATCTGGCGTTCATATAAACTCCCGCGCCTATCGTACCGGGCAAAAGGTATGTAAATGAAAGTCCGTCTCTTTCAACAGCGGCCCCGCAGATCGCCAGAAAAGACATGGGCACTCCCGCCGAAAGATAGAGCCTGTATCTTTCAGCCCTCATTTCAAGAAGGTTTTTCATAGTTATGTATAAGCGCCCCTTCTCCGGCCTGTCGGGGAAAATGATGTTCGCGCCAAGCCCGAATAAGCTGTAAGGCATGGAATATTTTCCCGCATGATCAAGTAAAAAAAAGAGTTCATCCGTCGACGAGGGCGAGGCGAAATAATCGGCCGATCCCCCGATCCTGTATGAGGAATGTTCGGAAAGACTTACATCCCGCCTGGTCAGGCCTTCGAAAGACAATGACATTTAAATTTCTCCCTTCTCTATATCATAGCATAATTTCGATCGCAAGTCTATGAGTTTTGTCTGGATCCGATACATCCCGGTTCGGGCATTTTGAATAATTTGTGTTTTAAGTCCGCCCCATATATAATTATGATCCGTTTTATTGGGAATAATATATATGAATGATAAAACCGGCCTCGCTCCGATCGCGCTCTTCGCTTATAACAGAAAGGAACACCTGGAAAAGACTGTCGATTCGCTTAAAAAGAACAAGAAGGCGACGGATTCTCAGCTTTTTATATTTTCCGACGGGCCTAAAAGCGGCGGGCCGGCCGAAGGCGTCGATGCAGTCAGAAAATACATAAGGGGCATAACAGGATTTAAAACAATTACAGTTGTAAACAGGGATAAAAATATCGGGCTGGCCCGGTCGATCATTTCCGGGGTAACCGAGACCCTGTCGCATTACGGCAGGGTCATCGTCCTGGAGGACGATCTCATAGTTTCGCCGTTTTTCCTCGATTATATGAACGAGGCTCTTGAAATCTACGAAACCGACCCTGAAGTAATATGCATACATGCTTATTCCTATCCTCTAAAGGGCCATGTGCCTGAAACTTACTTCATCCGGGGAGCCGATTGCTGGGGATGGGGGACATGGAAAAGGGGATGGGAGCTTTTTGAACCAGATGGAAAAAAGCTTCTCGGGGAATTATTATCCCGCAGGCTGGGCAGGGAATTCGATTTCAACGGCAGCTATCCCTATACCAGGATGCTCGAAGACCAGATCGGGGGAAGGAACGATTCCTGGGCGATAAGGTGGTACGCCTCGGCTTTCCTCGGCAATAAGCTGACCCTTTACCCCGGCAGGTCGCTTGTGGAGAACGCGGGCTTCGATAATACAGGAACGCATGGAGGCAAGACCTCCTCTTACGAAACTGAGCTTACTAATACACCGATCATACTTGAAAAGTTAATACCGGAAGAAAACAAGCAGGCTCGCAGGGCTATAACCTCTTATTTCCGTGAGACTAATCCCGGGCTCTTCGGTAAAATAAGGAGAAAAATGATTAGAATGATCATTAAACCCGGGAAGGCCGACAATGTATAATTTCTGCACCCTCTTCGACAGCCGTTACCTTGCGAAAGGTATAGCTATGATAGATTCTCTGGCGGAATCAGGGATCGATTTCCGGCTTTATTTTTTCCCTTTCGACGATAAGGCGGAAAAAGTCATAAAAGAGCTTGATTACGATAGGGTCATCATAATACCTCTGCGTCTTTTTGAAGATAAAGACCTGTTAAAAATAAAGCAATCGAGGAGCGCCGCCGAATATTGCTGGACCTGCACCCCCTCGACAATACTTTACGTTTTAAACAATTTTCAGGCCGGCGAGTGCACTTATATTGACGCGGATCTGTATTTTTACAGTTCTCCGGAGCGTATATTCGCTGAGATGAAAGATTCTTCGATACTCCTGACGGAGCACAGATATACAAGAGAATACGACCAGACAGAAATATCAGGAAGATTCTGCGTGCAGTTCACAACCTTTAAAAAAGATCCGTCCGGACTGAACGCACTTATCTGGTGGAGAAACGCCTGCATCGATTGGTGCTACTCCAGGTTCGAGGACGGAAAATTCGGCGATCAGAAATACCTTGACGACTGGCCCGGCCGCTTTCCCGGGGTTCATGTCCTCGAGGAACCCGGCGGAGACTTGGCGCCATGGAATATTCAGCAATACATACTATTGCCTGATGGAAAGAGGATTACCGGCCGTGAAAGAACAAGCGGGAAAGAGTTCGCAGTTATTTTTTATCATTTTCATGATCTGAAATTTTTCCCGGGGAACCTGGCGGACCTTGGTTTTTACAGGTTTCCGCCGGGGGTTATCGATATTCTTTATAAACCGTATATCAGGAAGCTTTTTGAAGCCTGCAGGCTGGTAAAATCGATAGACAGTTCCATCGATCCGCTTGGGACCATTATAAAAAAACCGGGATGGAAAACCCCGTTCAGGCTTATCAGAAAACTAAAGAGATTATTAAAAGGGAATTATAATATTTTCAATGTAAATAAATTTGTTGAATAATTTATTTAAGGGCACTTCCAATAACTGCCCCCCTTACGGGGACAAGTGGCCTGTCCTGGGGCCAGGCACCAGGGCACCATTAGGCGGAATTATTAGATTCATTATTACGATTGTTTTTCAAAAATCTAGTTTTTGGAACCGCCCTTAACAAACCGGATCAACTTTTATATAAAATATAGGAAGAGCCGGATTGAAACCAGGATCATAGGAGTTCTTGATGCTTAAAAAAATAAAATCTATTTTAAAGTTATTCATTCCTCCAATTTTATTTCAAATTTATAATTTGTTTTAAGGGTAAAATTCAGTTTTATCCCGCTAATGACCGGTTAAATTCAATCAGCATTTTTAAAAAATTATGATTTGCTTACCGATTTTGATAATAATGATGATATCGGCGAGGGCATCTATTTTAAAGGTTTCATCTTTAAAAGGAAAAGCAAATGAGATCCAAAATCAAGGGGTAAAAAAAGCCCTGCCGCTCTAGTTCCGGCTCAGGCCCGGGATTGATTTATGTTTATTTTAAATATATAATAGGTATTGTTAATTATTTCGGGGTGTCCAATGACAAATAAAATTATCCGCTTGGCGGGTAATGATGGCCGGGACCTGCGGATGGCGCTAAAATTCTGCCTGGCGCTGGCGATAGCGATAATGACAGGACCTCTTTACGCAAAATGGGATAATCTGGATAAAATACATGTCGCGGTTTTAAATTTAAATTCCCGGCTGACTAATGAGGGCATCGATCCCGAAACTATAATGGAAACATTGGAATCAAGGCTGGTTGAAATAGGCGAGTTTAAGCTTGTCGAAAGATCGGTATTAAAAAAAATACTCGAAGAGCAAAAACTTGAGCTTTCCGGGTTAACAGAGAACGAAGCGACAAAAATAGGAAAATTATCGCAGGCCGATAAAGTTATTACCGGTTCTCTCTCGAAGTCCGGAGGCCGGTACGTCCTTTTAATCAAAAGCGTCGATGTCGCTTCGGGAGAAATCGATATATCCGATCAGATATCGTCTTTTACGTCAAAAGGACTGATCTCGGCCATTCCGGAAGCGGCGGAAAGGCTCCTGGCCAGGGCTAAAGGGGAGAAAGTCGGCCCTTATGAACCTAAAGACCTGCCGGAGTCCTCCTCTTCGTCAATACCGGCGAAAGTTCTTCCCGACATTAAAACAACCTCCGATCCTTCAATATTAGGTTATTATGCATTCAATGGAACGGCAAAAGATTATGGCCCTCTGAAGAACGACGGTATAGTTATAGGTCCCCGATTGGGCGTTAACCGTTTTAATCAATCAAATTCCTCGTATTATTTCGGTACAAATATTAATTATATTACTTCGCCGTTTTGCTTCAGCAACCTGAGCTCCCTGACTCTGAGTCTCTGGTTTAAGACAGACACTTTTACCGGCGGAAGAATAGCCGGCTTCGGGGATGAAAAGAAAGGAATGTCCTATCTGAGGGATAAGATGATCTATATGAACGACGACGGGCAGATATTTGCCGGAATGAGAAACTTCGAGACAGATCAATTGATCATATATACCGAACAGACTTATAACGATAATAACTGGCATCTTGCAACCGCCATTTTTACTGAAAAGTCTATTAAGCTTTATCTGGATGATAAGTTGGCGGCCCGGAAGGGAGGCTCATACAAGTCATCCTTAGAAAGCGGGTATTTTCGCTGCGGATATGATCATTTGGGCGGCTGGCCGTACCAATCTACAACATATAGTTTTAACGGTTATATCGATGAAGTCCGCATTTATAACCGGGAATTGACGGAAGAGGAAATACTATCGATTTACCGGGAGAACGGCTGGGCAAAAGAATGATGATCCAACGTGTCGATGGCCCCGGCTGTCCGTGTATATTACCCGGGATTGCAATTTGTCAAGCAGACATTTCCTTAACTTTATAAAGGATATTTAAATGCCTGAAATTATCCTGCTTCCGACTTTCTCCGATTACAGGGGCAAACTGACCGTCCTTGAAAAGGTCCTTCCATTCGAAATAAAAAGAATATATTATATTTACGATGTGCCCAGTCCCTCGATAGACAGGGGAGGTCATTATCACCGTAAAACACGCCAGGCCCTTATTTGCGTAAGCGGAAGCTGTATTATATCGACTAACGACGGGGGCAAAAAAACCGAATTTAAACTTGACAGCGCCGATAAATGCCTTATTCTCGAGCCAAGCGACTGGCATACTATGCATCATTTCACCGAAGGCGCGGTTCTGCTTGTTCTCGCTTCGGAATATTTTGAAGCAGACGATTACATCGACGAGGAGCATTCATGATCGAATATGAAAATCTGGGAAGGGTCAATTCCCCGTTTTTTGATGAATATAGAAAGAGTTTTTCGGATACGCTTGAAGGCGGATGGTATATACTGGGCAAAAACGTTGACAAATTTGAGCATGAATTCGCGGAGTACTGCGGGGCAAAGCACTGCGTCGGCGTCGCTTCGGGGCTTGACGCACTTTCCCTGTCCCTTAAAGCCCTGGGCCTCGCCCCGGGCGACGAAGTTATTGTGGCTTCGAACGCTTACATTGCCGCAATTCTTTCCATTCTTCATAACGGTCTTGTCCCGGTCCTTGTCGAACCTGATATCCGGACATATAATATCGATCCGGTTAAAATTGAAGAGAAAATTTCTCCTAAAACCAGGGTAATAATGCCCGTCCATCTGTACGGAAAGATCTGCCCGATGATCCCGATCATGAAAATCGCGGAGAAGCACGACCTTAAAGTGATCGAAGACTGCGCCCAGGCACATGGCGCAGCTCTTGAAGGCCGCAAGGCGGGTTCTTTCGGTCACATCAACGCATTCAGCTTTTATCCCACGAAAAATTTAGGGGCCCTGGGCGACGCCGGCGCTGTCACTACCGACGATGAAAACCTTGCTTCCACAGTCCGGAAACTCCGTAATTACGGTTCGAGTGTAAGGTATTGCAACGAACTTGCAGGTTATAATTCAAGGCTGGATGAAATTCAGGCCGGTTTTTTGAGTATTAAGCTGAAAAGCCTCGATGCGATCAATTCCCATAAAAGAAAACTGGCAGGGTTATATCTTGAGGGCTTGAAGAAAGATTTTATAATGCCCGCAGTATCCGAAGGATTTTACGACGTCTATCATATATTCAATATCCGGCATGAAGCCAGGGACAGTTTAAGGGAATATCTTAAAAAAAACGGGGTTTTGACCGACATACATTACCCCGTTTCACCCAACAGACAGCCTGCCATGAAGGGAATAATAGACCATGAGCCTTATCCGTTATCCGAAGAAATTCATGCCACGACCCTGAGCCTCCCGGTATCCTATTATCATGACGAAAGAGATATATCCAGGGTGATAGAAATCCTCAATAAATTTTAACCGGCTGGAAAAAATGAAGCCGATACGTTTTTCCATCGTTACAGTGGTTTTTAACGCCGCGAAAACCCTCGAACAAACCATAAAAAGCGTAATTTCACAGGAATTTGAAAACTACGAGTATATAATAATCGACGGCGGATCGACTGATGGGACTCTCGATATTATAAAAAAATATGAAAATAATATCGCCTTCTGGTCAAGTGAAAGCGACAAAGGCATTTATGACGCCATGAATAAAGGCGCCTCGGCGGCAACGGGCGAGTTTTTAAACATGCTTAACTCGGGCGATTCATACGCCCACCCCGGGGTTCTTAAAACTTACGACAGGGTTTTAAGCGAACATCCTGATGCGGTCTGGGCTTACGGACTGGCCGCCGTACACAGGGAGGACGGCACTCCTTATGAAAGGGAGGGCCGTCAGGCGATATTCGGCGACGGCAGGAACGACCGGTTTTATATGAGCCACATCTGCCACCAGGCTGTCTTTTATAAAAAGTCCCTCCACGATGAATTCGGTCCCTACGATCTTTCTTTCCCGATATCTGCGGACCATCACTTCATGCTGAAAATCTACCATAACGGGCATTTTAAGCCGGCAGAGATCGGCGAGATAACAATACGCTTCAGGAAAGGCGGCGCAAGCGAAACCCCGGGCGTCATAGAGGACGAAAAAAGGGCCGAGGACGCTGTAATTGGAAAATCCTTAAGGAACGAATTCTCGGCTGTAAAAAAAAGGCTTAAGCTTGCGTTAAAGAATTTTAAAGACAGGCATGGATGGGCGGCTTCACTTCTTAAATTTTTCCGGAGGCTAAAAATAGCCGTCAGGCCTCATAATAAAGGGTTCTGATTTATCTCTATAACAGCTGAAATCCGAGGGATCGAGCTTATCGAAAAATGGCTGATAAATATTGCCCCTGTAAATAAATTCAAAGGGTTTCATCCTCATAATTTCACTGGGCAAAAGGACAGGCTTCTTCTGTTTATACCTCGTCCTCGACATAGCTCCTCCCGGCCCTGAAGTCCGGCTCTCTTCAATTGCTTCCTCTTCTCCGATAAGCCTGGATATGGTTTCGGCGGTCGTATTGTCGGCTACCGAAAAATAGACATGGGTCGTGCAGGCGTTGATAATAGATTTTCTCCTGTGTTCCCCGTATAAATAATCGAGCTGAGAAAAATCCTGGACCGCTAGCCAGGCTGACGCCCCTTTTGAACGGCCGAAGGACAAAAGATTGACAAGGGTCGGAAGCTCGTGAAGAGTCCCCATCTCGTCTATAAGGAGGAAAATCCTCCTGTCAGGGTCTTCGGGAAACGCGAGTATTCCCCCGCTGATAATGTCGATAAAAAGAGTGAGCATAGGTCTTAGAATGTCCTGCAGGTCGGATTTATTTACAACAAAAATAGTATTGTCCTTCCCGTCAGATAGCCAATCCGTTATTGAAAACCCTGCCTCTCCAGTATAAGCCATGTACTTGAAGAATTTTGTGAATTGGGTCAATGTGGCCATAATCCCGCCTGCCTGTGGGCTGTCCGGGGGAGATAAAAAATTTGCAGCGTTCGAGGAGATTTTATGGATATTTATTCTCGAACCGATTTCCGCCGGGCCAAGGGAGAGCATCTCGTTAAGCGCCCCGATCGACCCCTTGTTTTCAAGGCGCAGGCAATTAAGCATCGCGGCGAACACTTCGCGGGCGCCGTCCCTCCAGAATTTTTCATTGTTGCCCGTTTTTCCATGATTGTCCGGTATTACGGAAGCCGCTATGCGTTCCGCCATTACCACCCGGGCCGTCTCATTTCCCCTGAATTCGCTGTATATATCCCATTTTACGCTTCTTACGTCCAGGGGATTGAAGATGAGATCGTCCTTTTCATTGTAAAACTTTGAGACATAATCCCCCTTGAAATCATAAACGATCTTTTTGCAAGGCTTACCCCTGCAGGCCATGCTCTCCTTTTTAAGGCCACTCAGGATTTTATAAAAAGAAAGGGTCTTTCCTACCCCGGGCTTGCCTGTAAAGAAGAACCCCTTGGTCTCCTCTGAAACCGGTATAGGAATACCGCTTAATTCAAGAATTACGCCGCTTTTAAAATTTTTATCTATGAATTTGATATATGAATTTTTGTCTCCAATCGCGGCCCCTTTCAGATGCCTGCTTTTCAAACGTCTTCCTGCACGGACTGCCGGAATAATACTTATTAAGAGTATGGTCAGGAAAATGCCGGCGAAAACCAGCGCCATGACAAATAAATCACGCTGCACCGGGTTATAGCCCTGGAAGGGGCCGGAAATATTGCCCATGAAAATCGATGATAATCCCATATGCAAATCCTTAAAAAAACTGACAATATTTTAATAATTCAAAACTATAATATCAAGAAACAAACGTCGAGCATTACCGCAGAGAAACAAAGGGCTTATCCCTGAGCCTGCGAATGGACACAGAGGAAGAGTCCGCAAAGAAAGCAAAGGCCACTGAGATTCAAATTTCTTTATATCAATTCAATTTTGACAATTATCACATCGTCCAATAGAATATTTTTTATTATTGTTTGTTATTTCAAATTCTTTAATAAAATATTGGACGGTGTTATGAAAAAAATCTTTTATTTCCCCGCTATTTCGATTATTTTATTTTATTTTATTGCTTCTTGTTCCTCGGTAAAACCGGGGCAGAAAAGTTATGACTACTATCCCGGCAACATATGGCGCACATCCACCCCGGAAGCGCAGGGGATGGATTCGGGCCGCCTGGTAAAGATGCTCAATTACATACAATCGACTAACCTGGACATACACAGTATTATTATCATCCGGCATGGATATGTCGTCCTGGAGGCTTACGCGGCGCCTTTCGGAAGGGACGTTCCCCATGTTATTTATTCGTGCACTAAAAGCATTACATCGGCCCTGATAGGTATCGCCATCAAGGAGGGTTATATAAAAAATACGGATCAAAAGGTGCTGGACTTATTACCTGAAATTAAAGCAAAAAACAAGGATAAGTCAAAAGAGGAAATATCTATCGATAACCTGCTGACTATGACATCCGGGCTGGATTGGACTGAATATTATGTATCATATTTCGGCACCAATAATTTGAATCAAATGGAAAATTCAAAGAACTGGGTGGAATATGTCATAGACAGGCCTTTAAAAGAAAAGCCCGGCAAAGTTATTAATTATAATTCCGGAGATTCTCATCTTTTATCGGCGATATTGTGTAAAACCACTGGCATGAAAACCTCCGAATTCGCGGAAAAGCATTTATTTAAACCGATCGGCATCAATAATTATATATGGCAAACCGATCCGCAGGGCATTAACAACGGAGGAACTGGAATGGCTTTGACCTCTATGGAAATGGCGAAATTCGGCTACCTTTTCTTAAAAAAAGGCATTTGGAATGGAAACCGGTTAATACCCGCCGGTTGGGTTGAAGCTTCCATGTCCAACCGTATCGATACAAGAAGAAGCCGTTACCCGTCTTTAGGGTATAGTTACAAAGGATATGGATACGGATACCAGTGGTGGGAGCTGCCGTTCGGAGGATTTTCAGCGAAAGGGGCATTCGGTCAATATATCATGGTCATGCCTGAAAGAGACATGGTAGTAGTGTTTACTTCAGAAGATGGGGATTCGCCAGAAGTTTTAACTGAAGCGTTTATAAACAGTTCTATTATTTCAAACGGTAGTGTCCCTGAAAACCCGGATAAACAGGTTGAATTGTCGGCGGCGATCGGTAATTTCAATAATCCTGTAAACGGTAAGGAGTTTTTTTTCCCGGAAAACGCCTGGGAAATATCAGGTAAAAGATTTATAGGTACGAACGCCTCAGGGAATTTAACTGCCGTTATTCTTAGTTTCAGCGGGACAAACGAATGTATTTTAGAAACTGATTCACAGGGTAAAAATTCTAAAATATCAGTCGGATTAGACGGGAAATACAGGGATTTTTCACGCGGCAAATGGACAAGTATAAATACTTTCACCATAGAATTTTACTGGCCATGGATTTCCAGCAGTAAAGGCATATTTACATTACAATTTGATAAAAAAATTCTTAAAATGCAATTAGAATGGGCTACCCCCGGATTGAAGCAGGAGTTTACAGGGAAAATGGAAGAATAACCCCGATCACCGCAAAAACGAAGGACACGGAGTCCCTGAACCAATAAACTTTGATTATTTCTTTATTAGAGTTTAACATGTAATAAGACGGTCTCAAAGAGGTTATTATGGGATTGGCGGCGGAAAAACAGAAACAGAAGTATTCTTATGCGGATTATCTGGGCTGGCCGGATGAAGAACGCTGGGAATTGATAGACGGGGTTGCCTTCGATATGAGCCCGGCGCCGTTTATCGAGCATCAAAGAATTGTGGTACTATTAAGTAAAATTATAGCGACATACCTTGAAGGTAAGAAGTGTGAAGTTTTTGTTTCCCCTGTTGATGTTTATATGCCTGATCGGAAAGGCGATTTGGATGATATGATTGAAAATGTGGTACAGCCTGATGTTATTGTCGTTTGCGATCCGGAAAAAATAGAAAGACGGGGCATTCGGGGCGCACCAGATCTGGTCATTGAGGTCCTCTCGCCGAATACATCTAAAAGGGACTGGAACGAAAAATTCAATCTTTATGAAAAAACCGGGGTCAAAGAATACTGGATTGTCGATCCCTTGGGAAGGGTTATCCATCAGTATGTCTCTAAAAGTAACCGCTTTGAACTGATTAAAATGCACGAGGATAAAAGCACTGTCGAATCGCCCTCGATCGAGGGCTTGAAAGTGGAATTATCAAAAATATTCCCGGGGCAATGACGGGGATAACCGCAGAGACGGCTCCGCGGTGAAGTCCCAGTCCCCTTACATGCCAATTCCCCACTGCATGGACCTGCTCCTTTCAAGCGATTTTTCGTATCTGATCGACCGGCATTCTCTTTCGACGGCTTTTATCTTTTCAACAGCCATGAATTTGTTATTTTCATAAGAGAGTTTAAAATCGTTAAAATTTATCTCTTCCATTTTAGTTTTCACATATTCTATATTGTCTGTATAGATCCTCATTCCAGGTTTCAGAGATCTCAGGCAATTCTCGATTTCAGGCCCCAAATAAGGCCGTCCGGCACCGGCCCTTAGATCCAGAAGGACGTTTTTTCCTCGTTCCGAGATCGAATCCAGGCTCATAGCGGCGTAGGCATGATCGAAAAAGTTATGCTTTTTATAGTCGAATTCAATCGATCGCTGATTATCCAGAACGGCCCTTATTTTATTTTCTCCGATTTCTTTGACTATAGCGCATTCGCCCCTCTTTATTCCCGTTTCGGCGGCGCTTTTTAAAAAAACAATCCTGTCTCCTCTGCCGAAATATGTTTCACGAAGTTCTTCAACCCTGTATTTCTTATAATCCTTCGAAGGGTTAATGACCGCATGACGGCGTGAAGAATCTATCGCCACTTTGACCGAAGAGGTTCCGGGATCGACATCAATAACGGTGCCGGTCTCACCCTTTTTCATACCCCTGACATTGTTAAGTGCGCTTATCCGTTGGCCCTTTTCGTAATTTCCAGAATCCTTTTTTAGACCAGCCTGACCCCCAAAGACGTCTCCGCTTCTTACAGCGATCCTTGCCGAATTTTCGACAGTTCCCGCCTTTTCCAGGTTCTCCCTGATAAAAAGATTCAATTCATTCTTCTCCCTCCAGGACCTTGTAAGGACCACGCTGTTTTGCGGGTCTTTTAAATAATCCCTGCAAATCGAGTACTTCAATTCCCCAGTTTTATAACCGGTTTTCAGCGATGCATTTTTTTCAAGCTTATACAGCGCACTTTCAGTTATTAAAGAGCTGTGTTCCCTGAGTTTCAGCAATTCATGCTCTGGAATTTTATAATGCCTTTCATGGCCGGTCACGTCGCCTGCAATATCGAATTTATTCAAGGCAAGGCAAAAATTTCTGAAATCCCTTCCCGCTTCCCTTCCCGTCCGATAAAATTCACCGGTAAACACGATCTTGCTGTTCGCAAAGTCGGCCCTATCCATGATCTTTCCGATTTTCACAGGTCCGATAAGGTCAAGCCTGTCGGCTATATAAAGAGTCTTTTCACCGTTTTCCCGCCGGTTTTGAGATAAAAAGCGGTCGGGAGACAATACTTCAATATTGACCGCCGCTTCAAGGCTCCTTGCGTTCCTGCCGTCAGGGGCGATCAGTACCGTGTCATACCCCTTTTCCCTGTAGGCTCTTATTAATGCCGGAAGCAGAAAATAACGGTTCCCTGCCCCTTCGCTTTTCAGCAAATCCATCCTGTCGCCCGATATCAGAAGTTCCCGGAAGGTTTTATTTTGTTCAGGAGTGAAGAAATAATCCGCGGCAGCTTTGCAGGCCCCATCCTCTTTGTATTCGGGTTTGAAATCCTGCCTCCATTTCAGGGCATGCAGCAGGTTGTTCTTTTCGGTTTCAATTATGCCGGGGGTTGTATAAGCCGTATGGTATCCGCACCCGATCCTGGCCTGCTTTTCTAATATTATCAGGTTCCTGTTATTATAAAAAGCCTTTTCAAGTTCTTTAATATCGAATTCCGCTTTTGAAAGACTGAGGGAATGGCTTAAAATATCCTTTTTACTGAAGAAACCCCTGGCCTGAGTAACCTCGTCAAGCGCCATTTGTATATATTTTTCAGGAGAATTCTCATGAATATTTTTAAAGAGTTCTATCCCCCTGGATTCAGGTATGTCCCTTTCAGATTTTCCCATACCGGCCAGTTCTTTTTTCCATTCTGAAATTATTTTATCAAGGTCGACAGCCTTTTTCGGTTTTCTGGTATAAAGCATAATCGCTTTTTCAAGCCCCTTTGTGTTCCCTTTATTGATCTCATCCGCCGGGTTTATGCCCTTTGCCTCGAAATACCTCTTCAGTTTTTCTTTCATGTTCACAGTCCGCTTGGAAAATAAATCCCTGATTTTATTGTCCACTCCTTCAATTTGAGCGTAACCCTCTTTCGAGATGCCGGCGTCAAAACCATGCGATCTCATGGAACGGCATAATTGATTTTCATAAATCCGGCAGAGAAGTTTTCTGCAATCATAAACGTTCCTGTTTTCCATGGCCTTGAAGGAGCCCCCGGGAAGGCCTGTAATATTGAAAATTATTAAATGCGTATGCAATTGAGGATCGAGTTCCCTGCTTGTATTGTGTTCGAACTCTGTGTAAAGCATGTTGCCGGTACAGATTCGTTCTATTCCGGCCCTGCCATGATCGATCCTCGCAAGTATCAAATCCTTTTCAATATAACCGGCGACACATTTCACTGCTTCCCTATGGGCTTCTATAATTTTTCTCCTGTCATCGGGGTTTTGACTTAAATAACACGAAAGGGCCACGCTTTTATCGGGTGAAAGGACTACATCCCGTCCGGGGTTATGTTTACCCGATATTCCAGGACGCACTAACATTTCTCCGTTTATATTTTTCCCGGCAACAATATTTTCAAAGGCTCCCCCTGAGATAAATTTCAGGCCCAGTTTATTCGATATTTCACCGCTGAATTCAACTTTCGGGGCGTTTTCACCAAGGTAATAATTATCCATTTCATATTTCTTCAATGTATTGTACATTTTGGAGATAGTCAGCATAGGAACTCCTGCAAAATAAATTATATTATACCAATATATTGTTGTCAATATATATCCGGTAATATTATTCAAGATGTCATTCCGTGCGGAGCGTTTATCCTGTAAGGGAGAAATCTTCTTTCGTATGATCAACCCAAATCAGGATTTCTCGCCGTCCAATCCCTATTAAAGGGGCCGGACTTCACGAAATGACAATTGAGAGAAATATTCCACAAACCGTCCCCTGCTGCCGATAATTATGCTTCAGGAAAATAATATGAAAATAAAATCATACGCCAAGATCAACCTTTTCCTCGATATTACCGGAATAGATGTAAAAGACGGTTATCACTACCTGGATAGTCTATTCCAGGAAGTTACCCTCCATGACGATATCGAATTAAAAAAATCTCAAACAGACAAAGTGGTTTTCACCGGAGCCGATATACCCCCCGAGAACACTGTAAATAAGGCGTTAAAACTTTTTAAAGAGAAATTCGGCATTAAAGAATCCTTCATTATAACCATCAGAAAAAGTATTCCGGCCGGGGCAGGCCTGGGCGGTGGAAGTTCGAACGCAGCAGCCGTTTTAACGGCCCTTTCCGGATTATATAGAATAAAACCGGGGGATATAATCGGGATCGGCGAAAAAATCGGGAGCGATGTCCCGTTTTTTTTTAAAGGCGGATTATGCCGGGTAAAGGGAAAGGGAGAAATTGTACAGAAAATGGATCTCAGACTCAAACAAATTTGTTTTATTATTATATATCCCGGTAAACCGGTTTCGACAAAATGGGCTTATTCCCTCATTAATGAATATGGCCGAAGCAGAATAAGGGAAAATATTCTTCACCCCCCGGAAGCTGATATTGATTTTCTTAAAAAAATAGTGTATAATAAATTCCAGCTTTTTGTTTTAAATAGGTGTCAGGAACTTGCTGACATAAAAACACAACTGGACGACTTTCTTGATTCGCGCCTCTCTTTTATGAGCGGCAGCGGGTCATCGCTGGTGTACGTTTATAGCGAGAAAGAAAAAGCACGGCGTTTGCTTACTGAAGAGGAAAAAAGATTCGGCTATAATGCTTTTTTTTGTGAACCTTATTACAGATAATTAAGGCGTTTAGGCGTACGCTTAGATGTACAGTTTTTAATTTTCATCAGGAGGATAAACTTTTATGGAAATCACAGACATCAGAATCAAGAAAGTAGAAGGGGAAAACAAATTAAAGGCGTACGCGTCGATCACTTTTGACGACAGTTTCGTTATTCACAACATCAAGGTTATCCAGGGCAATAACGGTCTGTTTATCGCCATGCCTTCCAGAAGGACAAGAAGCGGTGAAATGAAGGATGTAGCCCACCCCATTAATTCCCAATTTAGAGAAAAAATACAAAATGCTATATTGGAAGCCTATCAGGCTGAACAATAAGGCAGTTATTTAAAATGATATAAATTGGGGCGTAGCCAAGCTGGTAAGGCAGCGGGTTTTGGTCCCGCCATTTCGAGGGTTCGAATCCTTCCGCCCCAGCGTATTAAAGATATTATTTCCAGTTAATCATAATCAGGGTAAAGTACAATTTTCCCTTTTTTAGTTTTCTAAAAAAAGATATGGGAGCCTAGAGGTGCCGTTTTCCAATATACGCTTGATATCGGGCAGGGCCAATTGGGAATTGGCTAAAAAAATATCCGGTTACATCGGTGTAGAGCTTGTAGATGTAATGATAACAGAGTTCGCAGACAGCGAGATATTCGTCCGGATACAGGAGAATGTCCGGGGTAAGGACGTTTTTGTAATACAATCAATGTGTAACCCCGCTTACAAAAACATCATGGAACTTCTCATAATTATTGACGCTCTTAGAAGGTCGTCGGCTGAAAGGATCACAACCGTTATTCCATATTTCGGATATGCCAGGCAGGACCGTAAAGCCGAACCGAGGGTTCCTATAACGGCAAAGCTGGTTGCCAATTTGCTGACCGTAGCGGGGACGGACAGGGTCCTGACTTTAGACCTGCATGCGGCTCAAATCCAGGGTTTTTTTGATATACCGGTTGATCATCTATATGCCACTCCGGTATTTCTTGATACATTAAAGGGTATAAAGAATTTTTCCGATTATGTCGTTGTTTCACCTGACGTCGGCGGGGTTGAAAGATCAAGATTTTTCGCCAGGCAGATAGGGGCATCCATAGCGATACTCGATAAACGGCGGGCAAGGAAAAATGAAGCCGATGTTCTTCATCTTATAGGCAGTGTCGATGGAATGAATGTATTTATGATAGACGATATGATAGACACAGCAGGGACAATAGTAAAAGCCGCAGAATTGCTCAGGAAAAAAAAGGCCAAATCAATCAGCGTGTATTCGACTCATGCGGTTTTATCCGGCCCTGCGGCTGAAAGGATAAGGGACTCTAAAATAGACAAGCTTTATCTGACGGATAGTATTCCTACTGATGAGAACAAGAAAAAGATTATGGGGGATAAACTGGAGGTTCTGTCTGTTTCCGAATTATTCGGACAGGCGATAGAAAGGATACACCTGAATCTGTCGGTCAGTTCCCTTTTTGTTACCGAAAAAAAAGTATAATATCCGGAGAAAATAATAAAAGTAAACATAGGAGTAATAAGTATGACTCAGAGTAATTTTGTTTTAGAAGCCGAGGCAAGGCAGAAGGTCGGAAAATACGAATCCATGAAAATAAGGACTACACAAAGGCTTCCCGGTGTAATTTACGGACCTGATATAAAGGAAAATATTTATATCACTGTGGATTATAAAAATTTTGAAAAGACTTTTAAGAATTTTGGAAGGCATGCCGTTTTCAACATTTCTATAGGCGGGAAAAAAATCATGGTTATAGTTAAGGATTACAAGATACATCCTATCTCCAGAAATTTCCTGCATGCAGACTTTTATGCGGTTTCGCCCAAAAAATCTTTTACCACTGAAATACCGATGAAATATACCGGAACTCCTGTTGGCGTCAAGGAAGGCGGCGGGCTTTACATCTTTACCCGGCAGGTAAGGATAAATACCGATCTTGAAAATCTGCCTTCGGCTATCGAAGTTGATATTTCGGCTCTGAAGACGAACCAATATCTGATTGTAAGAGATATCCCGAAAGGCAAATATAAAATTCTGACTCATGAAGGAACAGCCTTAGTCGAAGTTAAATAATTTCTCCGGCGGAGGTTGCTTTTGAAGCTGGTAGTAGGATTGGGAAATCCAGGCGATGCCTACGAAGGGACCAGGCATAATTTAGGGTTTATTGTACTTGACAGGCTTGCCGTTCGTCATGGAACGGGCATTGACGTAAAGAAAAAGAAGTCGATGATCGGAAGGTTCAGACTCGGCAAGGAAAGGGTCATGCTACTTAAACCCCAGACTTTTGTCAATCTGAGCGGTGAAGCTGTCTTGTATATGGCCAGTTTTTTAAGGATCATGCCGGAACATATTATAGTTGTCTGCGATGATGTAAACCTTTCTCTCGGCAAGATAAGGATAAGAAAATACGGCTCGAGCGGGGGTCACAACGGCATTAAATCCCTGATCCAGTTCCTGAGATCGGATAATTTTCCGCGCGTCAGGATTGGTGTAGGTTCTCCTGCTGACGACCAGCGCCTTGAAAATTATGTGCTCGATAAATTCACTGCCGATGAATTGTCGCTGCTTAACCCTTCAATTGAAAAAGCCTGCAATGCCATAGAGATGATTATAGAGAATGATATCGAAAACGCCATGACTCTGTTTAACGAATAAATGAAAAAAGACGATTTGACCGCAATACTGGAAAATCGTTTTCTTTCCTTTATCGCCGAATACAGCCTGATCAAACCCGGTGAAAGTGTGATCACCGCTATTTCCGGCGGCCCGGATTCGGTCTTTTTAACCCACCTTTTACATAAATACAGAGAAAAGCTTAAAATATGCTTAAAATTAGTTCATGTAAACCATAATCTCCGAGAAGATGAAAGCAAGAAGGATGAGTCTTTTACCAGAAATTACGCTTCTAAGCTTGGGCTTGATTTTATTTTGAAAAATATTTATCCGTTATCATATTCAAAAGAAAAAAAATTATCGCTTGAAACGGCTTCAAGAATCATGCGGTATAAAGCGTTCGAAGAAGCGCTTCAGGAAACAGGCAGCTTAAAAATAGCAACGGCGCATCATCTCGACGATCTTATCGAGACCATGCTGTTCAGGCTTTTCAAAGGCTGCGGCGTATCCTCTCTCGCGGCTATGAAGCCATTAAGAAGAAATATCATACGCCCCATCCTCTTTTTTGAGAAGAATGATATATTATCCTATCTGAAACAAAATAAACTGGAATTCCGTAGCGATGAGTCAAATCTGGATCTCAGGTTCGACAGGAACTTCATCAGAAACATGATCATTCCGCTTATAGAAAAACGTTTCCCCTATTTCAGGTTGAAAATGTTAAACCTCTATAGGATCATTATCGATGAAGAAGTAATCTGGGACACCTTGATAAAAGGACTGGAATCTTCGAAAACATTGGAAAAGGGCAAAATAATATTAGATAAAAAATATTTTACCGTAAAATCCGGGGGCGAAAAAGCTGTTTTAAGGCGTTTTCTGCATAAAGAACTGAGATCTTTCTCGGATTACGGGTTTAATCCTGAATTTGAACTCCTTGAAAGGATAATTAAATTTTCAATCCCCCTTCCTGGAAACAGGACAATTTTCAATAACGGGTCTATCAGGGTTGTTTCATCATATAACAATCTGATTATAGATAAAGCCTCAAAAAAATTCCCAAAAAAATCTAAATATGTTAAACTTAAAGGCTATTTGCACTTTCAGTACGGCAATTTCAACCTTACAATAGATAAAATATCAGAAGCTGTTACAAGCGCCGATCTGAAGATTCTATCTCCCGACTCTTGCATTTTCAACGCCGAAGGCCTTGAGGGTTTTTATATCAGGGGCAAACTTGACGGCGACAGGTTCCGGCTACCCGGATCCGGGACAAAGAAAATCAAAGATTTTTATATAGATGAAAAAATCAGTCTTGAGCGGAGAGAAGAAACATTTATTCTTGAAGATAAAGAAGGGCACATAATAGCGTTTTATGTACCGGGTTTCGGTTTCAGGGTTTCTGAGGATTTTTATGTTAAAACAGGCCGGAGCGAAGCCGTAAAAGTGAACGTTGAAAGAACCGAGAGGGAATCGTGAATCTTGACGAAAGCCCTTTTTATTGATATATTAATGAATTAAATCGCATTATTTTTTTTAGCATTTGAGGAGAATATAATGGATAAGAATAAACCCGGTAAAAATAAAAACCCTATGATGCCCTTTTCAGATGAAAAACAGGGCAGGTATTTCGGTGTCTTTCTACTGATCCTTCTTGCTCTTTTCGCTGTTCTTCTGTTAACCAACTCACCGAAAGAAAAACCTATTAAATATACCGAATTTTTAAACAGAATACAAAATGACAGTATTGCATCCATAAAAATGGAAGGCCAGACTGTCTCAGGCCTCTATAAAGAAGCGATAGATGATTCCAAGAATTTTATAACTATCATTCCCCTCGACGACAGCGAGCTTCTTCCTCTTCTCAAGAAGCACAAGGTCGAGATCGAGGTTGAAAAATTAAAGGATCCTTACGGTTCAAGCTTCATCTGGTGGATCGTCATAATTTCCGTCGGATTCCTCGTATTCTGGATTTTCCTTATCCGCGGTATGCAGGGAGGCGATCCCGGCAAGGCGATGTCTTTCGGCAGAAGTAAAGCGCGTCTGCATAAGGAAATTAATAATAAAGTAAAGTTCACGGATGTGGCGGGATGCGAAGAAGCAAAACAGGATCTGGAGGAAGTCGTCGAGTTTTTAAAAAATCCGAAAAAATTCTCTACGCTGGGGGCCAGGATACCTAAAGGCGTCCTTCTTGTCGGCGCACCCGGAACGGGCAAGACTCTTCTCGCTAAGGCAGTAGCCGGGGAAGCCGAGGTGCCGTTTTTCAGCGTCAGCGGTTCTGAGTTCGTTGAAATGTTTGTCGGTGTAGGCGCTGCGAGGGTCAGAGACCTTTTTACCCAGGGCAGGAAAAACGCCCCTTGCATTATTTTCATCGATGAGCTCGATGCCGTCGGCCGGTCCAGAGGAACGGGCGTGGGAGGCTCGCATGACGAACGAGAACAGACTTTGAACCAGATCCTAGTGGAAATGGATGGTTTTGACTCGTCCGAAGGCCTTATCATTCTCGCGGCTACAAACAGGCCGGACATTCTGGACGTCGCTCTGATGAGACCCGGAAGGTTTGACCGTGAGATAGTTGTTGACAAGCCGGATGTCAAAGCGCGCGAAGCGATTTTAAAGATCCATACAAGAAAAGTCCCTGTCGACGACAATACCGACCTCAGCGTTATAGCCAGGGGCACGCCGGGATTTACCGGAGCGGACCTTGAAAACCTCGTAAACGAAGCTGCTTTAAAAGCAGCCCGGGACAACAGAAAGAAAGTAATACTTGAAGATTTTGAATTTGCCAAGGATAAGGTTATGATGGGCCCTGAAAGACGAAGCGCCGTGCTGACAGAGGAAGATAAAATGACTACCGCATATCATGAAGCGGGGCATGCGATACTCGGCCATTTTCTTCCCCTGGTGGATCCCGTTCATAAGGTTACGATCATCCCAAGGGGAAGATCGCTCGGCTCCACGAGCTATCTTCCGATAGACGAAAGACGAAGCAATACTAAAGAGCAGCTCCTTCAACAGCTCATGGTGCTCCTTGGAGGAAGGGCGGCGGAGGAAATTAAATTCGGTAAGAAATGGATCTCTTCAGGCGCCTCGCATGACATAGAAACCGCCACAAAAATAGTAAATTCGATGGTTTGCGAGTGGGGTATGAGCGAAGTGCTGGGGCCGGTAACCTATGGCGAAAAAGAAGGCCCGGTTTTCCTCGGAAAAGACCTTGTCGCCAGAAAAAATTTCAGCGAAAAGATACATGAAATAATCGACGAGGAAGTAAGGAGCATTATTTCTTCCTCGTATACAAAAGCTATAGAACTCCTAACGGAAAATATGGATAAGCTCGATAAACTTGCCAATTTACTTCTTGAAAAAGAAGTGCTGAACAACGAAGAACTTAATGAGGCTCTTGGAAAACCGGATAAAAAAAGGTTCCCGCTCCTGGAACTTGTCGGTAAGAAAGCCATGGAAACGATATGAAAGAAAAGCCTAAATTGAATTTTATTACATATGTATTTATGCTTTATCAATCCGGTCTGATCGCTCTGGGCAAGCTTGAAAATCCGATTACCAAAACAACCAGTGTCGAATTGGAAGAAGTAAAAGGTATAATTGAGCTTCTCGAGCTTATCGAAGAAAAAACAAAAGGCAACCTTAACAGCGAGGAATTAAGGACACTTTCTATGCTCCTTTCAACCCTGAGAATGAATTTCGTAGAAGAAGCCAAAAAAGATGACAAAGGCAGCCCTCCAGGTAAACCCGAAAAGAAGGATGAGGAAAATCTGGAAATTCATTGAAACGAGGAAAAAATTGAAAAATATATTTTTTATTATTTCCCTGATATGCGCATCCTGTTTTCAATGCCTCTACGCAAAATCCCTCTGGGATAATGGCATGAATATTTACAAGATTAATGTTAAACCCGGTGATATCATTAAGATAAGTTTTTTGGAAAAAACCATTATGAAATACAAACTTGAACAAAGGCAGAATGATTACGAATCGAAAAAGGGTGTGAAGGGGAAGGGGGATATTTTCAACTTTTTCCCCGATATCGAAGTAAATGACAACGATACCGTCCGTAATCAAAACAACCTGTCCGTCGATAATGAAAACAGCTTTTCAATAAACGCCAAGGTTTTAGCAGTATCTAACAACACGGCAACCCTTGAAGGATTTCATACGACGCTGATCAACGGTGAAATTTTCAAACTTCAGATCAGCGGAGAATTCGATATAAATTCGCTTAGGTCGGGTTCATCGATAATGTCGACCGATATATATAATCTCGATTTCAGGGTATTAAACCAATCTCCCACCAATAATGCCGTATTTAACCGGGACGACCTTGTTTTTTCGACAAATTATACGGATATTGTTACTAATCAGGTCATATCGAACAATATGACGAATAGCGAGGTATCGACAAATCAATCCTCATTCAAGCTGGAATTCACGGGAATAAGGGATGATAAAAAAAAGGACCTGTTAATGAACTATCTGAACAGTATGATCAATCTTCTGTTCAGGTAATTGCCTCTGTAAGGAACGAAAATATGTTGGAATCCGTGAATTATCCCGCAGATCTGAAAAAACTTAAAATCATGGATCTTCCGGTATTAGCCGGTGAGATACGCCAGTTTTTAATCGATAGCGTGACAAGGACAGGGGGTCACCTGTCTCCGAACCTGGGGGTAGTCGAATTAACGATCGCCCTCCATTATGTTTTTAATTCACCGACCGACGATATAATATGGGACGTCGGACATCAGTCCTATGTCCACAAGATTCTTACCGGCCGCAGATCCTGTTTTGATAAACTCAGAATGAAAAACGGGCTTAAGGGTTACCCCTGCCCCGGGGAAAGCCCGTATGACCCCATTCATACCGGTCATAGTTCCACATCCCTGTCTCTGGCCGCCGGGATCGCCCGGGCAAAACTTATGGCCGGAGATAATTCGAATACCATCGCAGTTATAGGCGACGGCTCATTCACAGGGGGCATGGCATACGAAGCTATAAATACGATATCTCATGACAACCTTCCGGTCATTATAATTTTAAACAATAACGGCATGTCGATATCTCTCAATGTCGGAGGAATAACAAGGTATTTAAAAAAACTTCAAACATCCCGGCCTTATCTCCGTTTTAAAAGGAGCCTGGAATCTATTATGAAGAAAAGGGTTCCGATAATCGGCCGCCCCCTTGTCGGACTGCTATACGGATTTAAAGAACGGATAAAATCCATATTGATAAGGAAAAATTTTTTCGAGGACATGGGAATAAGCTACTGCGGGCCTATCGATGGTCATAACATAAAAAAACTTATAGCAACCTTCGAGGAAATAAAAAACATAAACAAATCAATTATCATCCATGTAGTCACTACCAAGGGCAAGGGCTACAAACCCTCGGAAGATAATCCGGGACATTACCATGGAATATCCGGTATTGCTATCAACGGTGACACCAGCATACCCATTGAAAAAGAAGAAGATAGTTATTCCAAGGTTTTCGGTAATACGCTTGTCAAAATTGCGAAGAAAGACCCTTTAATATTCGCTATTACAGCGGCAATGAAAACCGGTACGGGCTTAAAAGAATTCGCCGACCTTTATCCCGACCGTTTCACCGATGTAGGCATCGCTGAACAGCACGCTATAGATTACGCTGTCGGCCTTTCCCTTAAGGGTAAAAAACCGGTGGTTGCTATTTACTCGACATTTCTCCAGAGGGGATTCGATCAGCTCATCCATGACGCCAGCATTTCAAAAGCGAGGGTCCTTTTTTGCCTGGACAGGGCCGGGTTGGTTCCAGGCGACGGTGAGACGCACCAGGGAATTTTCGATATTTCATACCTTAGAATGATCCCTTATTTTACTGTTATGCTGCCGGCCTGTAAAACAGAATTAAGTATGATGCTGGAATTCGCGCTTTCTAATTTAAATTCTCCGATAGCCATACGGTATCCAAAGGATGTTGCGCTTGATTATGCCGATTACAGCGCTCTCAAGTATCCAATTATAGCCGGAGAGGGCGTTAAAGTAACCGAAGGTAAAGACGCTGTTATAGTATCGACCGGCACACTGCTCCGGGAAGCTCTAAAAGCCGAGAAGGCTTGTAAAAAAAATAATATCGGATTAGAAATAATTAATTTGCGTTTTGCAAAGCCTATAAGTTATAATATGGTAAACCATCTGTCAGGGGACAGCAGGCCGATTCTAATCATTGAGGAAGGCATTCGTAACGGAGGTGTAGCGGAATACCTGATCAGTGAAATTCTAATTAAAAATAATAAAAAGAAACTGGATTCTATAACCATTCCTGAAGAATTTCCTTCGGTAGGGACCAGAAAAGAACTGCTTAATCAGTATAAATTCACAAGCGGGGAAATAATTAAAAAAATTGAAAACCTGCTTAAGTGACCTATTGTTTTCGGGGGTTTAATGAGTAGAAAAAGGCCGACACGTTCTCAAAGCCAGGATATTCCCGAACTTCAGTATCTTTATGTAAAAAAAGACAGGGCCATTAAAATCATTAAGGAAATGAGCGAATTCCTCAGGATACTTGACCTCAGGGAAAGCGAGATCCTGAAAACAATGATCGTTAGGTTCGCAATAGAATCTGTCGAAGCCTCCCAGGGTTCCCTGATTGTTTTCGATGAAGAAAAAAAAATCCTTAAATATCAGAATACCTACGTTTACGATTCAAATAACAAAATTGTCCTAGATTCCAATATTGTCGAGGGATACAGCAATCTCCTGGACATTCATATAAAACCAGGGGAAGGGGTCGCCGGAAACGCTTATGAAAAGGGGATCCCTATTCTCGTATCCTCCATAGAAGACAGCCCTTACGAGAAACCGATCATCGGAGAGATCATGAAAATAGATGTCGGTTCCATTATAGCAATGCCCCTCAAGATAAATAACGACATTTCCGCTGTTTTTGAAATAACGAAATCAAAATCAAAACCGCCCTTTACTAACGATGACCTGGAAACTATAACTATTATCGCCAACTTTACATCCACGATCCTTGAAAATGCAAGATTGTTTCTGTGGGCAATTCATGACAGTCTTACAGGACTTTACAACAATCATTATTTTTTTAAAGAACTCAGCGACGAAATAGAGAGGAGCAAGCGCTACGGGAGGGTATTTTCACTGGCCCTTTTCGATGTGGATAATTTCAAGCAGATCAATGATACCTTCGGTCACAGCTATGGCGACAAGGCCCTGCAGAAACTCGCCGTTTCCATTGAAAAAACCATACGAAAAGATATCGATGTGGCTTGCCGTTACGGGGGCGATGAATTCATCCTTCTCCTGCCGAATACGGGTGTAGAAAGCGCTTACAAGGTATGCGAAAGGCTGCAGAACCTGATAAGGCCGATTAAGTTCCAGACGGATGACAATAAAGAATTCGGATTTAACCTTTCAATTGGAATCTGCGAATTTCCCAGAGACGGGGAAGAGAATTACTACCTTTTTAACCATTCAGACGAGGCGTTATATTATTCAAAGAGAAATGGGAAAAACAGGATCACGATCTACAGCCCTCAGATAACCGAAAGGACAGCTTAAGGAAGGTTAACCTCTATCGGCTTTACATCAGGAGGGCTCATGAGATTGCATTCCGGCATATAATGATCATAGAGGAAACGAAAGACTCCATCAATCTCCGCTTTATTCCCGATCAGGGCATAATTGAAGGCACATGTCGATTTATTAATTAGAGCGGCTATTTTTTCATTTTTTTCACCGGAAGAAAGATGGTTTTGGAGGCTTTCCTTCATCTTATTAGTATTCCCCACATAAAAGCATTTCCATTTTTCTCCGGCGTATTTTGTCCATAATACATATATCCCGGGCATATCGTAAAGATTTTTAATGTTGACTTCATTTAATAACGCGAATCTGCTCCAGTTTATGTTTGCAAGCATGATCACCTCCAGGGATACCTATTATATATTTTAAAATTATCTAATTCTCAATATAAAAACCATAACACAAAATGTCAAGCAACTCGACCTGCCGGAATATAAATTATCTATATAATACCGGTCTGAAGACTGCCTTACTTCTCCCCTTTTTTATTATTTATCATACTCTTGAGCCATAATTTAGCCTCGCCGTCATCCCTCTCTGAAAAATACTTAAATTTGCTCTTATCCCTGCCCGCAATCGATAATGCGACATTGTAGAGAAGCCGGATCTGGTTAGATATGCCGATAATGGCCGTAGCCCTGGCAAAAGGACCGTTAAAGCGTGAAAAGTTGGTGAATTCCCTTATCATTTTAGGGCTATAATTCACTCCGGTGGCGTCAACCAGAAATAAAATACTGTCGGGAGGACATTTCGAAATTAATGCCTTGGATTCTTCCAAATATTGAGCGACCTCCTCGCTTTCGATATTCTTGAAATCAAGATAAAACAAGTCCACTCCCTGAAATCGAATAAAACAAGGTTTCTGCCTCATAAAAATTCCTTTTCCCTTTTCCAGACCTGCTTGTTATATTTCAATTTCAATATTCGGCAATCCTATCTTGAATCCAGCCATGGTCCTGTCGCCCTGGTTCCTCGGCGTAAATATTTTCCCGTATGTCCCGTACAGGCTCCTGTTAGCCTCAATCACAAAAGCGCACTGAATATATCCCATTCCTGCCGAAAAATGTTCTTCAGCCGGGCAATCCCTCTTTTTTAACTCGGCCCTCAACTGTCCAAAGCAGATTGTGAAATAAGGGTAAAAAGATGTGTGCATACCGGCTTCAATACACTTAAAATATGGAGAATCATTCCAGTAATCTTCGAAGCCCTGGTTAATCGCAGCCATCCAGATTTCATCGAAATCGCCGTCCGTATATTCGCCCGGGAAAAAGCTCCGGATTACATTTGCGCATTCTGAAAACTTCTTCATTTCAAATTCCTGGCGGAGATCGAATTGCGCCAGTGCCTGTCCCGTTTCAATCCTTTTCTGGATCATATTCTGGGTCTTTTTCTGAATAAAGCCATGATTCTCTATTTCAATATGAAGATCGTTCTCTTTGATCTGCATATAAACTGTTATATAAATCTCGGGAAATTTGTAAAGAGCAGGAACTTTTTCCCCTTCAAGGTAATACTCTTCGTTCAGTATCTTTCTCATCAGCATCAGAGGCGCGCACTGGATCTCTTCACCGATCAGCCCTGTTTTTTTTGTAATTAAAGTAATATTCTCTTTTTCACCATTCTTTATAATCTCACGGAGAAGGGTATCGATTTTTTGAGAGACCCCGGGGATGAAAGCATCACATATCGAATGGATCCTCTCAAAAACAAAAGGCGGCTGGGATGAGTAAAATAAAAGCTTCAGCTCCCTGTTTTTTTTAATATGATCGATAATCTCTATAAACCTGCTGCTTTCCGTAGGGATATCATTCAGGAGGATATCTTCTTGGCCGATGTTGATAAGCATTGGGAAACTGATCTTGTTTTCAATAATTTTCTTAAACACAAGTTCCCTTTTAATTACTATTTTCGATATTTTATAATACTCCGATAAATCCCGCAAGTTACTAGTAGCGAGTAACTAGTAGCGAGTTACACACTCCCTCGTTCCTGAAGTGAAATTTTTAAGCAACTATTGACAATTTATGGCACCTGGTTTAAAATCTATGCTTCTTAGCCAGATTAATACCTCTTCGCAAGAGGCTGTGTGAAATGGGGGTCATTTCCGGGAAGGGTCTTGTCGCCATTAATTAGGTTTCCCGATAAAACGGTCTTTACAAATAATTTGTAAATTTATAAAAAAGGAGAGGTAGTATGAAGAAAACCAGTCTTTTAGCAGTGTTTACTCTGGCTGCTATACTTTCTTCCATTAGTGTTTCTTATACGGCGCCAAAACCGTATAACAACGAGAAAGTCAGCATAGTAGTAGCCGTTTTCCCCCAGCTCGATGTCGCTTTTTCGGCATTTTTACCGGATTTCCAGGCTAAATACCCCAATATCTCCGTCGAGATCAAGAAACTTGGGTATAATGACCATCATAACAACCTTATTACTGTAATAGCTGCAGGCCAGGGAGCCCCGGACGTCGCAGCTATCGATTACGTTTATGTATCGGAACTGGGCGCGGGCGGAGGTTTTGATAACCTTCTAAAAGCCCCCTATAATGCCGGCGAATTTAAAAAGGATGAACCTGGTTACAGCTGGGCGCAGGGTTCCACCAGCCCTACGGAACTGTTCGCCTTCCCGGTCGATATCGGGCCTGCAACAGCGTTTCTTTATAAACCGACATGGGACCTGAAAAAGATCAATTATGAAAAAAGCATCAAGACAATGGATGATCTTTTAAACGCGGGTAAAAAACTTACATTTGATTCTCAAAAAGACGGTAAAGTCGATCACTGGCTCGTTTCTCATGCATATCTAATATTCAAAATGATCTTCTTCTCCGATAAACAGAGATATTTCGATAAATCCGGCCAGCCGGCCCTTGACACTCCCAGGATCAGGAACGCATTTATGTGGGCCAAAAAATTCAGAGACGCCGGCCTTGACGCGAAACTAAACGACTGGTCCAACGAATGGTTCGCAATGTGGGCTTCAGGGACAGCCGCTTTCATACCCGGAGGAGCATGGACTACGTCTTATCTTGAAGAGCAGTGGGCCCCTGACCAGAAGGGCAATTACAGGATAGGACTGCTGCCTGCTTTGGCAAAAGGCGAGAAACCCATGATGATGTCCGACGGCGGAACCTTCCTTACAATACCCTCGCAGATACCCGACGTCAACAAATCCGCAGCCTGGGAATTTATCAAATTTGCTGCAACCCAGGTAAAATCGCAGCTCGCAGCTTTCGACAAGGCTCATGATTTTCCTTCTTATAAACCTTCATGGACCGACCCTTCGATGTCAACCGGCGTAAGCTTCCTGGGCGGACAGAAAGCCAAATTGATCTGGATCGAAGTTGCAAAGGCCATTCCCGAAGTATACGTCAATCCCAAGGACAGCATAGCTGCCGGTGTAATAGCTTCGGCTGTGTATGATTACCTTGACGGCAAGAAAGATCTTAATACCGCTCTTGCAACAGCGCAGAAAGATCTCACTACAAAGATGAGCCAGTAATTTTGGTTTGAATAATATTCACCTGAGGTTTGCGGGCTTAAAACCCGCAAACCTCCTTTAATATTTACTCGGAGGACATTAAAATGGCACAGAAAAACCAGGCTGTTCTTAGAAGCGGCGGCTGGAGCGCATTCTCCAGAAAAGCGACACCTTACGTCTTTATTGCTCCTTTTTTTATATCATTCCTGATCTTCTCGACATTTCCGGTTATATATTCATTTATATTAAGCATATCCCGGTGGAACGGCGTCGGCAACCAGCCTATGACCTTTGTAGGATTGACAAATTATATAAACCTGGTCGGCTTCGACGAATTTCATGTATTCTGGTACGACCAGGCCAAGAATTTTCACCTGATCTACATGGCTCCGAAAGACAGCCTTTTCTGGACATCCTTCGTCAACACCTTCGGCATAGCCATTTTTACAGCGCTTCCCCAGCATGCAATCGCCCTGTTCTTCGCTTTTATTTTGAACCAGGGATTTGTTAAATTCAAGGATTTCTTCAGGGGCGTCCTTTTCATGCCTTACATAACATCGGCTATCGCGGTAAGTGTTATCTTCAGCGTATTCTACAGCGAAAGGACAGGAATATTGAACGGGTTCTTACAGTTTCTTGACGATATCAAGATTGTCGGTCCCCATAATCTCTTTCCCATCGAGCACCCGGTATTCTGGCTGAAATCCTTCACCTGGTTAAGCGTCTCCCTGGTTTCCATCTGGCAATGGACCGGATGGAATTCCATCATCTACCTTGCAGGCCTTCAGGCGATACCGGATAATCTTTACGAAGCAGCCAGGATTGACGGAGCAAGCTGGTGGCAGGTATTTTTCAGGATCACTCTTCCTCTTTTAAGGCCTATAATCTTTTTTGCAACAACGCTTACCATAATCGGCCAGGTTCAGCTTTTCGACGTGCCTATGGCCCTGCTCGGGGGCGCCAATCCCGCGGCAGCAGCCATCTACGCGAACCAGGGGCTAACCCTTGCGGTATATATGTACCAACAGGCCTTCATGTACAGGAGCTTCGGCTCAGGCGCAGCCCTGTCATACATCATGTTCGCATTGATGGCAATCCTTTCGGTGATCAACAATAGATTTTTAACTGAAAAATAACAAAGGAGTTAATTAATTATGGCTGATAAAAATACTATAGAGGCAAGGGTTTTAGCGAAGGATAAGGGATTCAGCCTGAAGGTTAAACCGAATCCTGTCACGGTAATCCTTAAATATTTCATATTGTACCTTCCGCTTATCATCTGGGCGTTAATTACCTTCTTCCCCTTCTGGTATATGATTGTCGTATCGGGGCTTTCGAGGGACAAAATATTCGTATATCCGCCCCCTATGACAATAGGCCATAACTTTGTTGATCAATTCCTGGCCAATTACCATATTCTTCTTTCTAAAACCCCTTACTGGAGAAACATGTGGAACAGCGTGTATATAGCTTCCATGGTCACGCTCCTTTCGATATTTTTCTGCTCCCTCGGGGGATACGGGTTTGCAATGTATAATTTCAAGGGCAAGAATGCGATGTTCGGTTTTATGCTTTTTTCACTTATGATACCACCCCTTTTAGGCCTTGTCCCTTACTACTTAATGATGAGGGCGTTCGGGTGGATAAACACCGCGAAAGCGATATATGTACCCGGCATAGCTAACGCGTTCGGGATATTCATGATGCGGCAGTTCATCCAGGCGTCCATACCGATCGACCTGGTCGACGCCGCCAGGGTCGACGGCGGAAACGAGTTTTCGATATACTGGCAGATAGTATTCCCGCTGATCGCCCCGGTGATCGGTTCATTCGGGATCATCACCTTCCTGGGAAGCTGGAACAGTTACCTGGCGCCGCTTGTTATATTTTCCTCTGAAAAAACCTATACCGTTCCGGTAGCTTTGACGACACTGAGGACAATGAGTACCTTCGAGGGAGACTCGATGGTGGCGACGGTAATAGCCGTATTGCCGCTTTTGATAGTCTTTATTCTGACATCCAGACTGATCATAACTAAAGTAACCGAAGGGGCGTTAAAGGGATAGCCGGGCAGGTTTCCTGGCGTAGATTTCGAATGTATCGCCCATTCCGGCAAGTTTCTGGATAAATTTAAATATTCCAAGCGGAGGCAGCCCGATCCTCTCAGGGTGGAGGCCGAAAAATTCAAGCCTCTCCGGAATAAAGCCGTTACTCTTAAGGATAGATTTCATGCCTGAAGGCATCGGCTCGAAATAGTGTTCCTCCGGCCTTTTCATGTAATATTCCCCGGGATTAAAACGTGAAAATGCCCCCGCCGAATTGGGGATTGATAGCGCAATTACACCCCCTTCTTTGAGAAGCTTATTAGCCTGTTTTATCCAGGAAAGAGGATCATTCATATGTTCGAGAGTAAACCATAAAGTAACGGCGTCAAAATTTCCCGTACTTTTTTCCAGGTCCGTCCAGGTAACTAAATTAAACGCCTTTCTTGAGAAATCCCTGGCATAGGAAGATATTTCAATACCCTCCGCCCTGAAACCCATTTTCATTGCCTCATCGCAGAACAAACCCATAGCTGAACCGATGTCCAGGATCCTTCCCCCTTCAGGGAGCATTTTAGCAAGACGCAGGAGCCTGCGCCTTGAAATTACCCTGATGTTCGACTCGTCCTCTATATACGTCTTCCCGTAGGCTTTTTGATGGCCCGTATTAAAATAATCCTCTTCATACCTGACCGGCGGATTTCCATGCCGGTTTTGAAAATTCGAACCGCAGTGAAGGCATAAATGAAGCGTATAGAACGAGCCATCGAAAAGCTTTCTGCTTGAATCTTTATGACAGAGGAGGCATTCCATTTTTTCTCCTTGTGTTTAAGAGTTTTCAATTATTAATAAAGTGCCTTTTTCCAGCGGCATAATTTTATAATTCTTTATTCCCGACTGAACCAGTTCTTCCTTGAGTACATTTTCTCTTCCCTTCAACAGATAATAGGATAAGCACCCCGGGGCATGCTTGTCGCCCCATTTGATTATATTTGCAATCGAAGAATACGCCCTTGAGATGATCAAGCTCATTCCCTCGAAAATAAATCCGCGATTGATGTCGATCACGAGAGTGTTTATGCGAAGCTTATTAGTGGTATACTCCAGAAAAGCCAGTTTTTTCGAGTCTGTTTCAGTGAGATAAAACTTCTTTTTTGGGAGAAGAATGGAGAGGGGGATTGCAGGGATACCCCCTCCGCTGCCGATATCAATGATGTCGGGACATTCATTACTTTCAAGATAAGGGAAGAGTTCCAGGCTGTCTTTTATATGCGTTTCCCAGATATTTTTTTCGGTAGATCTGCCGATAAGGTTGACGGCCCGGTTCCATTTCAACAGTTCTTCGATGTAGGTATTAATAAGCTTTTGACTGTTTTCTGTTATTTCAATATCGAATAGAATCATATTAAATTATAGAACTATCGTTTAAATTTAGCAAAGGGTATTATTTGATTTATAATTGCAAAAGAATATTAAACTTTGAAGATTTCATCCCACCCCCCTGGGGCGGGATAAACCCTTACAGGATAAACCCTTCGTCCGAAATGACAATTTTTGAAATTTTTTAGTTTTTATATCATAATTAGCAGTAAGAGGTAGTATATAATGAAAATAGAAGACGGGACCTGCGGGTTTAATATAAATGGAATAAATATTAAAGTGACCGCCCTGAACAATGTTATTCAGGGAATCGGGATATCTTTAGCAGGTCATGCCTTAACAGGGCAGGCAGCGATTGACAGGCCGCATACATGGTTATACACCTATTTCAGGGATTTTATCAATGGAGATACGGAGGTTTTTGGACTTGAACTTGAATGGCGCAAACTGACACCTTTTCAAAAATCAGTTTACGTAGCCGCGGCCTCGATCCCTTACGGCAGTGTGACTACTTATCAGGAATTAGCCGAAAAAATCGGCGGTAAAAAATATGCCAGGGCTGTCGGTACGGCTCTTTCAAAAAATCCTTTTCCCCTTGCAATCCCCTGCCACAGGGTCCTGCCTAAAAATTCAGGAATAGAAAATCCTGGCGGATTTGCCGGAGGAACAACGCTGAAAAAAAAGTTGTTGAAAATTGAAGAAGAAATATCGAGGAGAAGGCATTGTTTGTTTATGGAAGGAATTCGATCGAAGAAGCCCTTGAAGGAAATATTACCCTTAAAAGAGTAATTGTTGAGCGCGGTAAAGAAGAAAAGTATGAAAATCTGATACGGAGACTCAAACAAGCCGGATCGCCTGTGTCTTATCAAATGGATAAAACACTTTCTGATCTTGCCGGGACCTTCAAGCACCAGGGTATAATCGGGGAAATGGAATTGCCTGAAAATATAATAGATGACGATAAAATAATTACCGACTGGTCGGTAATGGACTCCATTATAGCCCTCGATGGAATAACCGACACGGGAAATTTAGGGGCCATTGTAAGATCAGCCCTTTTATTCGGTTTTAAAGCCGTTGTGCTGCCCAGGGACAACAGCGCCAGAATAACACCCCAGACAATAAAGGCTTCAGCGGGGGCAATATACCATCAGAAAATTATCTATGTAAACAGCCTGAACAATTTTTTACTTGAGGCCAGGGAATCCGGTTTTACCATTATCGGTCTTGCGAACGAAGCGCAGGAATCGATAAAAGAACTTGATATAAAAAATAAAATCTGTTATATTATTGGGGCGGAGAGAAAAGGAATTCGAAGATCAGTGAAAAAATTATGTGATAAGTTAGTTTTAATACCCACTACTCAAAAGTTCAATAGTCTGAACGCCTCCGTGTCAGGGGCTATAGCAATGTGGGAATTTTACCGAAAAAGGGGTTAAGTACCTTACATCAAAAACCGATATTTTAGTTTTTTAAGAGGCTTTTTCGGGGGAATTTTTCAACTAATCGGAGCGTTATGGATAATCACTCGCTTAAAAGACAGTTGATGGGACTGTCTTCGTTTAAAAGCCTGAGTAAAAGGATAGTCCTTTTAATTTTTGGGGTTTATATAATCCTGTCTCTAGTAATTGCGGTCACTTTTATTGTCTATAACCGGATTCAAGACCATTCGCCGCTTCTTTCTATTGCTCTTATCATAACAGAAATTGTTCTTGGCAGCGCTGTTTTAATCGCTGCGATGCTGAAAATCCTGCGGGATAAGATCTGGCACCCGCTCTCAAGCCTGAACGATGCCATTATCAGCATTTCAAATAAAAACCTTTACGCCAGGGCCAACCATTACAATCCTGTGGGCGAAATGGCGATTTTATATAGAAATTTCAACCAGATGGCTGACACGCTTAAAAATTTTATCGAGGAATCGTCCTCGGTAATCTGGACCGACATAATAACAAATCTTCCCAACCGCGACAGGATCCTGATCGATATTGAAAGGACTGAAAAACCATCGCTTATACTCGCCAATATCGACTTCTTTAAAGAGATTAACGATTGCTACGGTAATAAGATCGGGGACCTGATCCTTAAAGAGACGTCCCACCGTCTTAAAAAGATGCAGGAAGAACTTGATTACCGCCTTTACAGGATGCCTGCCGACGAATTCGCTCTCCTATTCGACTGTGACATCTGCCGTGAAAGCCTGATAGATATCGTCAAGCTTCTTTCAAATATCATAAACGAACGGCCTTTCATTATGAACGGGCATGAGATCAACGTCAGGGTGACTTTCGGAATTGCGCTTGGCGACGATATATGTAATGATGAGATCACAGAGGGTAAATGGAGAAAACTTGCAACTAATGCGGATATGGCCTTGAAACGCGCAAAAAGGCTGCAAAAAAATTTCATAATTTTCGATGAATCCATGGAGATCACAAAAGAATACGAAAATAATATCATGTGGAAACAAAAACTCAAGGACGCCATCCATAATCAGAGGATAATACCGTTTTTCCAGCCGATAGTTAATAATTTTAACGGGAAAATTGAAAAGTACGAAACCCTCGTACGCCTCATTGACAAGCAGGGAACCATTATCCATCCCAATAACTTCCTGGACCTGGCCAAAAAATCACATCTTTACGATAATATTACAAAAGCTATGATTACAGGATCCTTCGCTATGTTTGAGAATCTTAACTATGAATTTTCAATAAACCTGACAGTCAATGATATTCTTGACGAGGATATCAATAAATTCATCAAGGATGAATTGAAGAAAAATAAAAATACTGCAGGCCGCGTAGTTTTTGAAATTCTCGAATCGGAGGGAATTGAGAATTACAAGGAAGTCATGGTATTTATTGAAGAAGTCAAAGATCTCGGGTGCAAGATAGCCATCGATGATTTCGGTTCCGGTTATTCCAACTTCGAGCATATAATGAGACTCGATGTCGATTACATCAAGATCGATTCCTCTTTGATTAAAAACCTTCCATATGATAAAAACTCTCAGATTATTACCAGGACCATAGTAAACTTTGCAAAGGAACTCGAGCTGAAAACCATATCCGAGTATGTACATTCCCGCGAAGTATATGAAAAAGGCGTCGAACTTGGCGTCGATTACTCCCAGGGGTTTTATTTCGGCGAGCCGAAGGAGTTTCTGGTTTAGGGCCGTTCAAACAACATACTAACTTCTTTATGAAACAATTTTTTTATCGAGCGGGACTCGAATGCTTGAGCTGCAACGGCTCAAAACAGCAACAAGCGTTGATGGAATTTTTTTTTAATGAAAGAATATTTTTATTATTTATATTAATATAGAAATAGAATAAGCGGTCCCTGAAAAACACTTGCTTTCGCTGTTTTTCGCCGGCAGCTCCGACGTATTCTTCGTAAGGCTCGCTAAAAAAATTGTTTCCTAATAAATTGTATATTGTCTTGAATTCGAGGATGGACCGGGTCACAACTTCATTTTAAACCAACAGAAAAACGGTGATCGGCTAGTCTGCAGTCAATAGTTAGCAGTCGACAGTCCCTTTCCTGCCGAATTAAGACAATATGCGGCTCTATTTGAAGTAATTTTTTTCTGCGCTCTTATGAAGATGGCGTAGAGCCACCGGGCGAAAAACGGATAAAGGAAGCGCTTACATCCATTTTGAGCCCTTGTGGCTCATACCCTTCGGGCACAGGCGCTATCGAATACCGCGTAGAAAAAAATTACTTCAAAGATAAAACTGCATATTGATCTGGTCGGCCCTCCATAAATAGCCTCCTTTTCTTGACAAAACGGCCCCTTTTCCTTAAAATTTCTTGCTATCCTTCCTGCCGAAAGGCAGGCGTGTCCCGGAAAGCAGGGCTTTCCGGGACAATTAGTCCATAAGGAGGAGAAATGATAAGGAAGTATGAGATCGCTTTTCTCATCAAAGAAGGCGAGATCGCCAAAGCAGCGATCGAAAGGATCCACGAGTATTTCAAAAAGATCAAAGCCGGCGTCGTTAATGAAAGCGATATGGGAACCCGCCAGCTTGCATACCCTATCCATCGCAACCGGGAAGATTTTAGAAGGGCGTATTACCACATTGCTAAAATCGAAATGGACACAAAAAATATCCCGGAATTCGAGCGCCTGATGAAATTCGACGAAGATATCATTCGCCACATGCTCCTGACCGGAGAATAAAAATGAGCTGGGATATTAATAAAGTCATAGTTGTCGGAAGGCTTTCCGGTGATGTGGAATTAAAATATACCCCAAGCGGAACCGCCGTGGCAAGATTCGGAATTGCCGTAGGCGGTAAGCCTAAAAACGATGGTTCAGACAGTGTTTCTTTCTTTAATGTGGTTGTTTGGGGAAAGGCGGCTGAAAACTGCAGCAATTATCTTTCAAAAGGGAAACAGGTAGCGCTTGACGGAAGGCTTGAACAGAGGAGCTGGGTAACGCAGGACGGCTCGAAGAGAAGCGTAGTGGAGATCATCGCTGACCGGGTGGAATTTCTCGGTTCTCCGTCCGGCGGGAAATCTCAGGGAGGCGGCAGGGAAGCAACCCCTCAAGCTAAACCACAGGAAGCCCCGATCGAAGATAATTTTTATGACAATACTGACTTTAACCCGGCGCCCGTAGAGCCGGTAAACGGCCAGGACAACGGCGGAGATGAACCCAATTTTTAATCGCTAATAAAAGGAGATTCTAATATGCCTGAAGAAGTAAAAATCGAAAAAGACATAAGCCCTGATAAGGACGTAATCCCTGATAAGGAAGAAATCTTAGAGGAAAAGCCGGAAGTAGATATCCAAATGCCTTTAGCGGCTGCCGCACCTGCTGTAGCTGAAGAGGCGCCGGTCAGGCAGGGCAGAGATTTCGGACCTGGACGCGGCTCACAGATGTCCGATAGAAAAAAATTTTTCTATACAAAAAAGGTCTGCAAATACTGCACCCGTCAGATAGACGAAAAAATGATCGATTATAAGAATATCGATACCCTTAAACGTTATGTTATGCCCAGCGGAAAGATACTGCCGCGCAGGATCAGCGGCAACTGCGCAAAACACCAGAGAAAGATTGTCAGGGAGATAAAAAAAGCCAGGATAATAGCGCTGCTTCCTTTTCTCGACAGGTAAAAAATATAAGGATAACGAGTGGAACTTTCCTTTTTTTGGGTTTTGCTCACTCTGTTCGTTTACTCAACTTTTTACTCGGGAATTTTCCTCCTCAAACCTGTGTTTTTTTTATTAAGGAAAGTTATTAAAAGGGGCCGCAGGTATTTTTATACCTTTTTGAAAATCCTTTTTTTTATCGGACTGGTGGCTTTCTGCTTTTTTTATATACCTTCGGCCGATAAAATTTGGTTCAATCTGAAGGGTTTATATACAGGCTTAATTAAAAAGTCGTTGCTATCGGCGGATAAAGTTGATGTTGTATTCCAGACGGCCAGATTTTTCCGTTTTTTTTACCCCGCCGGAATAGCTTTCGGGGCGGCCCTTTTATTAATGATTTCTTCAGACAGGCACCTTGCATATTTCTGGCACAGGTTCTTGCTCAGGTTCAGCCACAAGCAGCTTATGCCGCTTGTGATATTTTGGACTTTTTTCTGGATCTTCGAGGTCCTGGGCGATTATATCGGTACCGGAATATTTGCCTCTTTTTTTGTTGAAACACTTATGAATTGCTGCCTGTATTTTTCTTTTTTTTATATTATTTATGGTTTTTTGATTATAAATTACCTGATGAAAAAAAGAGGCATTCCATATACTATAACTACTATGGTAGTTTATGGAGCAATTATTGTTTCAGGAGATTTTATAATATATATAATGATCATTCTTATGGGTTTTGGAATAACCGATGCATGGATGGATTATACTAAAAAGAAAATAAAATTCTCCGGGGCATAGCCCTGAAATATTTGAGGAGGTCTTCATGAAAGTCATTTTACTTGATAACGTCGTCGGGCTTGGCAGGGCCGGCGATATAAAAATCGTAAAAGACGGCTTCGCAAGAAATTTCCTGATACCCAAAAAGCTTGTTGAAGTTGCGACAAAAGGGAAAGAAAAGCACCTTCAGCGGATTGCATCGGCATTGTCTGAAAAAGCAAAGCAATACTATGAACAAGCCGTATCTATGAAGGAAAGGGTAGAAGCCCAGGAAATAGAGATACACGCAAAAGCGGGAGAAGAGGGGAAGCTCTTCGGTTCTATTACCAACACAGACCTGTCGAAATTATTTATGGAAAAGGGGTTCGATATCGATAAAAAGAAAATCCTCCTCGACCATATCAAAGTGATCGGCGACCACATCGCGAGGATCAAGCTTGATGAGGGCGTCATAGCATCAGTAAAGATCAAGGTAACGGCCGATTAATTATGGCCTTCGATGATCTCTTAAAAAGGACCCCGCCCCACAGCATGGAAGCTGAGGAATCCTGTATCGGCGCGATGCTCATGTCTAAAAACGCCATATCAGCCATTCAGGAAATAATAAGAGATGATGATTTTTTCGATGAAAAAAACAGGATAATTTTTAAAGCGATTAACGATCTCAGTGAAAAAAACCAGCCTGTGGACACGGTAAGCCTCACGAACAAGCTGGAATCGTCCGGCCTGCTGCAGAAGGCCGGAGGAAACGCTTACATTGCAAGATTAATAGAAAACGTACCATCCCTTTCAAATGTCCAGGCGCACGCACGGATCGTTCTTGAAAAATCCATGTTAAGGGAACTGATTAACTCCGCCAGGACCATTATTGATAATGTTTACGAGGACCAGTCCGATGTCGAAAAGCTATCGGACGAAGCGGAGAGACTGATCTTCAATGTTACTAACCGTAAACTCCGTTCAAATTACCAATTGATCAAGGATATAATCCCGGACACCCTTAAAGGGATCGAGCGAATTTCCAAATCCAAACATGTTTATACAGGTCTGCCGACAGGTTTCACGGAATTGGACGACAAGACGAGCGGTTTCCAGAACGGCGACCTGATAGTTATAGCGGCAAGGCCATCTATGGGAAAAACAGCTTTCGCACTCAACATAGCCTCCAATATAGCGAAAATGAACGAGAATAATTCAGTGATGATTTTCTCCCTCGAAATGTCGTACCAGGAACTGGTCTTCAGGATGCTCTCAAGCGAATCGCGCCTCGATATGCAGAAACTGAGAAAAGGGCAGCTCAGAACATCGTCCATAAAAGAGGAGGATGAATGGGAAAGGCTGGTTAATGCGGCGGGAACCCTTTCACGGATGAAAATCCTGATCGACGACACCCCCGCGATAACTTTGAACGAGATAAGGGCAAAATCAAGAAGGGTAAAGGCCAGATTCGGGATAAAGGCTCTTTTTATAGATCATCTTCAGCTTGTTACCACTGTAGATTCGAATAAAATGATAATAAACAGGAACAATGAAATTTCGTACATATCCAGGAGCCTCAAAGCTTTAGCAAAAGAGCTCGAAATACCGATAATAGTATTGTCCCAGCTTTCAAGGAAGGTCGATGAAAGGGGCAAGGACCATAGGCCCATCCTTTCCGATCTCAGGGAATCGGGGGCGATCGAACAGGACGCTGATATAGTAGCTTTCCTTTACCGGGAAGAATATTACAATAAAGACAGCGACAAGAAAAACAGAGCCGATCTCCTTCTTCAGAAACAGAGGAATGGCCCTATTGGAGACATTCAAATGGCTTTCAGCAAGGAAAGTGTCCGTTTCGATAACCTTGATAAATTTTCAGTATACCTGGAAGCCCAAAACGTTCCGGCAGAAGAACAATTTTAGGGTATTCAATATGGATAGGCTCAGGAATTTTTTCCTCGACCTCGCCAAATTCACTTTGTTTTCTTTCGAAGCTATACGTCTTATACCGAAAAGTATTGTCAAACCCTTTGAAATAATAAGGAACATTTCGGAAATCGGCGTCCAGTCTGTGTCGATTGTCAGCGCTACGGGCTTTTTCCTGGGATTGATACTCGGACTGCAGTTAAGCGATGCTATGGAAGCTATAATAGCCGGTACTTCTCTGTATATCAGCGGCGCCTTGTCAGTCAGCCTTGTCAAGGAGATCGGACCTGTGTTCGCTTCGCTTATAGTCGTAAGCAGGATCTGTTCTTCCGTGACGGCCCAGTTAGGGACCATGAAGGTTACAGAGCAGATAGACGCGCTTAAAACCCTTGCGGTTAATCCGGTTGAATACCTTGTTACACCAAGGCTTATCGCCGGGATTATCTCTCTTCCTATCCTTGGATTTATTTCTATTTTAGCTTCAATGATCGGATCCTGGCTGATGGTTACAATTTTTTTCGACATACCTACTGAAACGTTCTTAGACGTCGCCCAATCCACTCTGCAGATCAGATATGTAATAGAGTCTTTCTTTAAAATGATGGTAATCGGAGGAGTGCTGCTGCTGGTAAGCACTTACTGCGGATTCGAAACGAAGAACGGGGCCGCCGGGGTCGGAGAATCTACAATTCGTTCCGTCGTGGTCAGCAGCTTCCTCGTCATACTGCTGGACTATATACTTGGGACCGTATTTCTCTTATTTTCAGGAGTATAACTCAGATGGAGTATAAGATCGAAATATTCTCTTTGTGTAAAATAATGAACGGTAAAAAGGTCCTGGATAATATGGATCTTAAGATCAAGGAAACGGAAACTTTTACTATACTCGGCCAGAGCGGGGTGGGTAAGAGCGTGCTGTTGAAACATATTATCGGACTTTTAACGCCGGACAGCGGTGAAATTTATATTGACGGGGAAAAGATTGATTACAGCAATCCCCAGGAAGCCGATAAATACCGTACAAAATTCGGAATGCTTTTTCAGGGAGGGGCCCTTTTCGATTCCTTATCTGTAAGCGATAATATACTTTTTGCTCTTGACCACCTCCGTCCTGAACTTATGGAAGTTGTAAAACAGGAACTGATGGAAAGGGCTCTCGAACTGGTCGAACTTCCAGGGATCGAAAAACTGATGATTTCCTCCCTGTCCGGGGGAATGATGAAAAGAGTCGCCCTGGCAAGAGCGATAGTAGCCGAGCCGTCCATCATTCTTTTCGACGAACCTACTACAGGCCTCGATCCAATTACCGCAGCCAACGTCAACGAACTGATAATACACCTTAAGCAAAAGCTCAATACAACTTTTGTCATTGTCACCCATGATATCAAAAGCGCAAAATATTTTTCAGACCGTGTAGGCATGCTTTACGGCGGAAAAATTATATTCATCGGCACTCCCGGCGAATTGGAAAAGACCGACAATCCCTATGTCAGGCAGTTTATCGAGGGAAGGTATGAAGGGCCCATAACTGACGATTATAATGCGGCCTTCGAGGGCATGCTGAAAAATAATATAATATCGAAAAAAAGAGGTGGATAGTATGGAAAGGGGTAAAAAAATCAACAGGGTAAATCTGGGCGCTTTCATATTCGCCGGAATCGTTCTCATGTTCGTATTCATCTACTTCGCCGGAAAACTCAGCTTTCTCATCGGGGGCGGCTACACTCTTTCAATTCAGTATGATTTTCTCGATAATCTGCAAACGGGGTCTAAGATTCGCGTTTCGGGAGGCCCGTCGGTCGGCTACATCGATAAAATATCCTTCGAGGGCGGCAAGATCGTCGTGAGAGCCCTCATCCAGAACAACTTCAGGATAAACAGGAACGCAAAGTTTTATATATATTCCACAAGTCTCGTAGGCCAGAAATATATCAACGTATCGGATTACGACCCGACAGCCTCGGAATTTTTTACAAACAACGAATATATAATAGGAAATTCACCGATCGGTTTCTCCCGTACTATCGAACTGGCAGGGTCGATCGTGAACAGCCTCATATCATCCTCCAATAACTCCGATGTAGTCAATAAACTCAAAGACACGTTCCAGAACACTATGGATCTCATCGCGGGCCTCAACCGGGTCGTAAAGGAGAACGAAGGCGACTTGAGGCAGAGCATCTACAATCTCAACCAGGGCCTGAAAAATTCAGCCGAGGTCATGGGACGCGTCAATCACACGATAGAGAACCTGGAGTCTTTTACGAAGAAAATCAATAACAGCATGAATTCGCTCACTCCGAATGAGATCGGCGATCTTATCAGCAATGTAACAAGCCTGAGTCTCGAATTGAAAAACCTTTCGGAGGATATAAATAAGCTTTCTTATGATAAAACAAGCCCGCTTTATCTTATGAGGGATAAAGAAACTAAAACGAGGCTCGATACAACGCTGAAAAATTTTGAAATATTCAGCCAAAAAATCAGCTCGAACCCGTCAGCCCTTATTTTCGGAAGCAAGTAAGGACGAAGCATGATTCCTTTAAGAGATGAGAACCCGCCTAAAAGTTTCCCTATAATCAACGTTTGTCTCTTAGTCCTCAACGTTTTAGTATTTATTGTGCAGGTAACCTCTGAAAACTTAAACAGGGAACTTATTTACAGGTTTTCTCTTATACCCTCTTTATTTTTTAACGACCCGGCCGCAAACTGGTTCCGGCCGGTCACTTACCTGTTCCTGCATGGGGGATTCGTCCATATAATCGGGAACATGCTTTTTTTGTATATTTTCGGCGGCAATATCGAGGATATCCTGGGACATACACGCTATTTATTTTATTACCTCGCCGTAGGGATCTGCGGCGGTCTTTTCCAGGCAGCCCTTACAATGCATACTTCAGGGCCGATAATCGGCGCAAGCGGCGCAATTTCCGGGGTGTTGACGGCCTACATCCTGCTGTTCCCGTACAGAAGGATACTGACGCTGGTCTTTCTCGGGTTTTTCATTATGCCGGTAAGGATACCGGCCTTTGTCTATATAACCATATGGATCGGCGGGCAGTTTCTGGGGCTGGTTTCAAGCGTTTTCGGGGATAACGGAAATAATGTAGCTTATTTCGTCCACTTCGGAGGCATTATCTCGGGCTTCCTTTATATTTACGTGCAGAGACGGCAGCTTCTGAGAAAATATTACACTTGAGGTGCGGTTTTTTCAAGGTATTTCAAACCCTTCCTGCCTATGTCCTTCCTGTAAGTGACGCCCTGGAAATCGATCCTGGTCGCCTTATCATATGCTCTCATTACCGCTTCCCTCAAGTCGCGCCCGAGGGCCGATACGCATATTACCCGCCCCCCGTCCGTCAAAAGAGTGCCGTCCGGGTCTTTTTTGGTTCCTGCATGAAAAACATATACCCCGGGTTCGTCCCCGATATCTCCCGTTATCTCGTAACCCTTCGAATAATTACCCGGATATCCCTGCGAAGCAAGCACGACGCCCGCACAGTACCCCGGAACCTGTTCGACTATGAGCTGCCGGAGGCTGCCATGCACCGATGCCGTAATTATATCAAGCAGGTCTGTTTTTAAAAGAGGCAGGACAACCTGGGCCTCCGGATCGCCCAGCCTTATATTGTACTCGATCACCGACGGTCCGTTAGCCGTCAGCATAAGGCCGAGATATAGAAAGCCAGTGTATGGGCATTCGTCCCTGAGCATGCCGGCCAGAGTAGGCCTTATTATATTGTCCGTGATAATTCCCTTCAGGGTATCGTCCAGAAACGGAACAGGCGCGAACGCCCCCATACCGCCGGTGTTGGGCCCAAGATCGTTATCGTAAATCCTTTTATGGTCCTGTGCAGGCGCGAGCCATTTAAAATCATGCCCGTCGGTCGCTATGAAAACGCTTACCTCTTCGCCTTCCAGGAATTCTTCAAGTACGACCCTGTCACCCGCGCTCCCGAATTCCCTATCGATCATTACCCTTTTAACGGCCGCGATTGTTTCTTCCGGCGTACTGCAGACTATGGCCCCTTTACCGGAGGCAAGGCCGTCTGTCTTAACAACATAGCGCTTGTCTGTTTTATTCACGAATTCGATAGCTTTGTCCGGGTCTTCAAAAATCCTGAATTTAGCGGTTGGTATACTATACCTTGCCAGGAACTCCTTCAAATATGCCTTGCTGCCCTCAAGCCTCGCGGCACCGGCGGAAGGCCCGAAAACCGCGGCCTTCGTTTTCTTAAGAATGTCGGCTATCCCGTCCGTGAGGGGCTTTTCGGGCCCAACTACAACCAGGTCGATCTTCGCGATTTCTATGAATTCCTCGATTTCGGTAAAGGGGCTGGCTATATCAACGGGCACGTTCCTCCCGTATTTCGAAGTTCCGCCGTTGCCCGGCATTACGAAGAGATTGTCGCATCTCGGGCTTTTTGAAAGCGCCCATGCGAGAGCGCTTTCCCTTCCCCCGCTGCCGATCACAGCTACGTTCATGAGAGGCTCCTGATTTGATTTTAGACGTTATTATAGCATGCCGGGATAGATTTTGGAAGACCGGGAGAAGGAACGGAAACAAAGATTACACAGATCGCGATTAGATTTCACAAAAGCAGGGAGTCATTGAATTATTTCAATCCCCGGTATCATGTTAAAATCGTTTTCATTATAAGTGGCTATTATCGAGAGTCCGTTCGCTATCATAATCGATATAATTTCAATATCGAAAACCTTAATGCCGGCAGGCTGATATTTTGTTATCAGATCATTGAATATTGAATTTGACCTTTTATCTGGATAGATTAATTTCACAGTCGAACAGAAAACTCGGAGTGTCTGGATAATATCCTTATAAGGCATGAGCTGTAATTTTGAAGCGACAGAAATGAACTCGCTGATATTTTTATTAGTCAGGAAAAAATTAAATTCCTTATTTAACAGTAGGGATTTTGCTTTTTCACAATAAACGGAATCCGAATTTAACGCGCATATCAAGACATTCGTATCGAGAAGTACGTCACTCATATACGATATCCCGCAATTTTTTTTGATCCAGGTCTTTTCCGAAATGATATTTACCCAGGATATCCTTTATACCGGGATCAGGGGCGCCCGGCTGCTGAGAATCCAGCCTGATTTCCACACATGCCCTTATATTGGGCAAATCTTTATCGGTAATCCTGACTTTACCGTGGTCGTAAATGCCATGCAAAATTATCATATAAATTCTCCCTATATAATTTAATACCGGGAAGGAAAAAACGCAAGAGTATTGTTCAGCAATAAAATTAAAGCCGAAGCCGATATTTTTTGCGGTAAACCATGATTGGTGTTAAATGCTGCAGTTGTACGAAAAAGCCGGCGTAAAAGAATACTGGATAGTCGATCCGGGCAGCCGGGTCATTCACCAGTACGCAAATAAGAATAACCGGTTCGGCCTGGTGAAGATGCATGAAACCGAAAGTATTGTCGAATCGGCCGTTATCGAGGGCCTGAAAGTGAAACTATCCCGATATTCGAAGGGGAATAAACGGCGCCCTCGCTTCCGTCTTCAACTTTTTACAAACTAAACCCATTATCTTTATATATGCCAAGATGCCTTCTAAATCTTTTTGGAATATCAATTTCAACATTGTAACCAGTAATTCTTAGAGCTTCTTTAATGGCATCAATCCCGTCATTATAGAACTGATCAATTCTTCTTTCCCTGTTTTCGATGTTCTTATAGCCGGTAGGGCAAACGAAGGTCCAGTCGGCGCCTGTCTTACTCAAAACAACCCTGAAATATTTATCAACATCAAGTTCATTATAATCAAGTTTTTTTAAAAGAATATTGTGTTCAGGAGCATCATCCATATTTGCCAGCAGCATTTCTTTTTTATCATAAGAAACCATCATGATTAATGGATAATCAAGACTCATTGCCTTTTCTACAGTGGTCTTATCCGGGTAATATTTAATATCCATTATCTTCTCCGCTGCAATCACCGGCCTTTCTTTGAAATTGACACCTTTTTTTGGGTATTACATAATCCTTTCATATATTATACATACTATTTATGTACTTGTCAGGTTTTCAAATTTTATTTTTACTCCAATCCAATAACGCAATAACAGCCACCTTTCTGACTATTACGAAATCGCAGAGCTGGTGGGAGCTTCCGGATCAGTCAGCCGGATGGACACTGTCCCGGTCTTTATAGCTTTTTTAACTTATCCTTTCAGACAGCTACACATGGGTAGAAGTTCGTAATAATGAAGGCCGAATTAAACTGCCCATATAAAAATTCCCATTTTTCCTTGACAATAAAAGTTTAACAAAATAACATTTATATATTAAATATTTGTTATAATTTATTTATAAAATTAAAAACCGATAAAAGGAGTCCTGATATGTTAAAAAAAATTATTTTGTCAGGCTGTTCATTAATTGCATTCATTATCCTTATTTATGCATGTTCTCTTATAACCCCGGGCGGGGGCGGAGGAGGAGGGGGAGGGGGAAATAATTCATCGGGCGGGAGCACTTCTTCTTCCACTTCTCATACTTCTTCTTCTTCAGCATCGTCGTTCTGGGCGGACGACTCTGCAAACTGGGTCGGCGAGGTGTTTTACTGGGGGCCGCCGGAAACGCCTGACGTGCCGGGCCAGTCCCGGGCAAAATCGCCTGTTAAAACAACGGCGAGCGGAAGTTTCGGCGCAGTCAGGGCAGCGGCCCTGCCGCCCGTACAATACACGGTCGACCCGATATTCAACCCGGTCGGCGGGACTTATACTACTGCAAAAACGATACAGATAAAGAGCACTACTTCGGGTTCGGTAGTCCATTATACAACAGACGGCAGCACGCCTACGGCGGCATCGCCGGTGCTGGGCACCCTGAAACTTTCCAGCGGCACCACGACAGTCAGTGCTATCGCGGTTACAAGCGGAATGGGGGACTCGAGGGTCGTCCAGTGTACATATTATTTCCAGCCGGCGGTCCCAGGGGGAACAGTCGGAGCGCCGGCTTTCAGCCCGGTCCAGGGGACTTACTTTTCTAATATAAACATCAAGATAAAGAGCCAGACAACAGGGGCTAAAATTTATTATACTACCGACGGATCGACCCCTAATACATCGTCGAAGGTATATAGCGCCGCGATACCGCTTGCGCCGGGCTCGACGTTGACGATAAACGCATTCGCCTTCAAGGCAGGTTTGACATCCTCAATAGTCATATCTCAGACATTCACGGTAACCGGGATTGTCACCGATCCGGTTATTACTCTGGCCGACAACCCGACCGGAAAATATATAACGATAGCGAACACGACTCCGGGGTCTGGCATTTATTACACCCTCGACGGAACGGAACCTACGGCGGCTTCGACATTTTATTCGGGTGTGATACAACTGCCGGGTGCGAGCACTATAAACGCCATGGCTTTTGAAACCGGATGGACCGCGTCACATATGGTAAGCTATAACTATACAACTTCCGGAAAGGCCGCCAGTCCTGTATTTGGTACGGCAGGGGGAACTTACCAGTCGCCATTCAACCTTACACTTTCCTGTCCCACGACAGGAGCGGCGATTTTATGGTCTATCGATGGGGGAACGACCTGGAACTGGAACCAGAATAACTCTATTTTGATCTCTTCGAGTATGACCGTTATCGCAAAGGCAGTCTTTACGGGAATGGACGATTCGGACGCGGTGACTAACAGCTATGTAATTCAAAATCCGACATATACAGTTACATATAACGCCAACGGAGCTACCGGAGGTAGCGTGCCTATAGATAGCAATAACTACCTGCCGGGATCAACCGTAACCGTTTCAGGCAACACCGGAAACCTCCTTAAATCCGGATACTCATTGACCGGCTGGAACACAATAAGCGACGGGACCGGGATCAATTACCCTATAGGGGCAAGTTTTACGATCGGTCCGGCAAATGTCACACTTTATGCAGTCTGGACTCTTAGCTCGTCTTCATCGGCCAGCAGTTCAAGCTCTAGTTCATCTTCGAGTAGTTCTTCTTCAAGCTCGACTTCCATATCATCGAGCAGTTCAACATCAAGCAGTTCTTCGTCGAGTTCATCATCAAGCAGTATTTCATCTTCGAGCAGTTCTTCTTCATCAATTAGCAGCAGTTCATCGTCGAGTTCTTCGTCGAGTAGTTCATCCAGTTCATCAGTTACTGCATGCAATATAACCGGTTCTTCTCCTCCTGGATCGACATTTACCTATTATTATTTCGGTCAGGGAACTCAAAAACAAAATAGCTATTATAATACAGCTTGCGGTTATTATGGAACCGAAAATATTAGTTTGAATCAAACCAATTGGTTGAATAATATTGATTCGGTTTATAATATTTCTTATCCTAATTATTTTGTTGCGATCCATGAATTAGGATCGGGGGCAAATTGGGCTACAAATTGCGGAGAATGTGTTCAAATCACTTATGGGAATAATACAATTATAGCAACTATTATTGATAACTCAATTTTAGGAACAGGAGGAGATCTTGATCTCAGTACATCCGCCTGGAGTGCTTTAGGATTACCGGCAGGAGGAGATCCTAGCAAGGGGTCATGGAAATATGTTCCTTGCCCGGTCTCCGGAAATATTGTTATTCGTTTCAATAATGGATATACAGGTGATATTTATATCCAAAATACGATTACCCCAATACAGTCGGTTACAGCGAATGGTCATACTTGCTCACTTTCTCAATACGGATATTGGAATTCTTCCGCCATTAATGATTTGAGGGGAGTGACATTGGTGTTAACGGATATACTGGGCCGCTCTGTAACCGGTACGGTGCCTACAAGTGATAACACTACAGGTGCTAGTATCGGCGTCCAGTTCCCAGGCTGTCAATAGTTATTTTGTGAGAATAAAATTGATAACACACGGGGCGGTTTTGCTTTTATACATAACATGTCTTTCCTACTCGCAGGAAACTCACAAAGGTATAATTAAATGGCATGAGAGTAATTTCGATAAAACACTCGAACAGTCCAAGGCAGAAAACAAAGATATCATTGTTTTCATCTATGCGAAATGGTGCAAGCAATGTGAATACATGAACGATAACATACTTACAATTCCTGAAATAGGTAATTTCATTGATTCTAATTTCATCCCATACAAGGCTGAAGATATAAATCCTGAAACCAAAAAAATAATGAACAAATACGATGTTACGGCATTTCCTACATTCCTCTTTATTGCATCCAATGCCGTAGAGATCGCAAGGTTTGTCGGCCGGGCTGAAAAAACCAATTTCCTTGAATTAATAAAAGAAATAAAAGTCGATAGGACTTCTATAAGCGAAAACCTCATTAAATTAAAGGCGTTACCGGGTAATACACAGATATTGTACACTCTATTTTCCCTTTATATAAAAAGGAGGGATATCGGGAATGCCGAGAATTTTAAAAGCCGTATTAAAGCGAATGATACCGGTTTTTATAACGCTAATGAAGAAAATATCCTTTCAACACTTGCCGACGCTTATTTTTATTTAAAAGATTATCCCGGTGCTATAGACAATACAAAAGAATTGATACAATCCGGCCAGGTCAAGGACATAAAATCAAAATATTATTTCATAGCCGGGTGTTATAACAAAATGGAAAATTATAAGCGGGCCCTTGACACTTATTATAAGATATTGGAGTTGGATCCGGAGGATAATTCATCCTATGTCTCCATCATTCAACAGTCATATATATACAACATCGACCTGGATAATTCAATAAATACTGCTTTGAAAGGAACTTTAATAAAGGCGACAAATGATCAAAAGGCTGAATTATATTTCGAACTGTCCAGGGCATACAAGAAAAAAAACAATAATAAGAAAGCTCTTGAAATGATTGACAACGCTATAAGTTTATATCCGATGGCTTTATATAAAAACTTCAAAGACCAAATTACAGGAACAGCAGCCAAAAATGATCTGAAAAAGAATGAGGATCTCTTATCGTTTTCGGACAAGGCCTGGAATTTCGGAACTGTGAAAAAGGACTCGACCGTCGAATACATAATAACGCTTGAAAATCACTGCGGCTATCCTGCGGAAATACAGGTTATTAAAACCTGCGACTGTTTAAGCGCAACTCCTGAAACAATAAAACTGGATAACGAAAAAAAGATACAGATAAAACTAGCATATAATTCGTCCGAAGACGATGGAAAAATCGAAAAGTATTTCGTCATTAAAAGCGATATAAAAGGATTGGAAAGGACCCTGTTCACAGTTACCGGGACAGTTGAAAAATAGATCGATCGAATCAGGAGATCAAATTAATAACCCCGAATGCCAGGAATAAACAAAAGAAAATCAATTTTATAAAACCCAGTTTGTTTCCAAGGAAATCCCCGATCTTTTTTGAAGATATTCCGAAATATACAAGAATGAAAATTACGGCTAATGGAATTATGAAGGCTAAATTATACAAAGTTAAATAAATAAAACCGATTATTTTTACCTTCATATCGGAAATATACCCTATAATCGGAAAATATATTTGGCCGGTGCATAATATTTCAAATAAAGAAACCAAAAAGCCAAGGACTATCGAACTTAATATAATCCTGTAATTTTTCATTTCAAACCTTATAGCTTCTCTTATTTTATTCTGAAAAAAATCGGGAAGCTTTAGGAATAATTTCCCCCTGTTATCCTTTGATCTCATCAATTTTACAAAATCAGATAAATTCAATACAGCAAGTACAAATAAAAATATTGTCAGGGCATATTTAAAAATTTTAGAGAACAAAGGGAAGATGTTCAGCATTCTTACAAAACCAAATATACCAAGGCCGATAAAAAAATATGTGATAAAAACCGTCACTATATAGAAAATTCCTGAGATCAAGACCAATTTCCTACTTTTTAAATTAATAAACAGATATGAAATCAATAATATTATTACTGTAAAAACGCATGGATTCATACCGTCCAATATTCCAGCTAAAATAATTATTCCCAAGCTAAAATTGCTGTGCTCAATGCCCTGTGCATTATTATTCGCTAAAAAGGTATAAATTTGATCGTTACCCACATAAAATTTATCATTATAAAATAAAATAGGGAGTTCGGGGAATTGAGAAAAGATATTAAACTTTTTATTTAATTCTTCGAGTTTATTCCAGTTCTTCTCATCAGTTAAATCATAAACTTTTATAACTATATTTTTGCTGTTCTTATTAGACCATTGTTTAATATCACCAATTGTCTTCTGGCATTTACTGCAGGACATATAATATGCATAATATTCCATTAATACCGGGTTCGAACTTGAAAAAGCGATGCCCGTAATAATAATTGTGAAGAAAATAATCAGATTAATTTTTTTCATCGCTAAAAAATTGAGGAACATATCATCAGTAGTATACTTTAAATATCGAAATAATTCAAAACTGTAAAATGGTTTTATTTCCAGTACAGTAACTTTACCTTTCCCCGTCACCGGATCAAGCTATGTTTATATAATATCAAGGAACATTAATATAATTATATGGAGAGTTATCGGTAATAATCTGACCGTTTGTTTTAATATTAATAGAATGATTGGTAATACAAATGCCACCGCCCGCATTGTTACTAACCAAACCAGTAATATTATCATTAGCCTCATTGTTAAAACAAATTCCTCCGCCATTATTATTTGCTTTATTAGATATGATATTAGCAGTTATAGTATTGTTGTGGCTTCCGAATAAATATATGCCTCCTCCTAAACTAACAGATGTTAAACCACCAGAAGCATAATTATTACTTATTACACCGTTAACAGTAATAAATGAGCTTCCTTCAATGGCAATGCCCCCGCCTCCATTTGCAGTATCAGATTGATTGCCACTATTATTTATGACAGGACTGTTAATAAAATCATTGCTTTCAGAGTATATAAAAATACCGCCGCCGTCACAAACAGCCATGTTAAAGCTGATATTAGCATTTATTGTATTATTATAGCCGCCTTCTAAACTTATTCCACCGCCATTATAACCGATTTGAGTACTATTATTACTTATTAAACCATTTAAAGTTATATTATGAGAATTCAATATGGAAATACCTCCTCCATCACTTGCAGAGTTGACATTGCCGATAATAATAGCCGAAATGATATTCCAAGGAGAATAATAAATATATACCCCCCCTCCAGGATTATTACTTATTATTAAATTTGTTAATACATTATTAGTTGAATTAATGAATCCAATACCTGTATTATAACTATTTTCTACCGTAAAGCCGTCGATTAAAGAAAAACCACAATTGGCTATTTGAATTGCATAATTACAACTAGCGGCGCCATTCATATTAATAACACTAGTTCCACTAGTGTTCCGGACTTGGAAATTACTATCCCATCCGCCCAGGATATTAATATTTGAATGATCAACATTCAAGTAGAGTCCGGCACTGTCATTAAAAGGGTTGAGTTCACCACCAGCTGTTGTATAAGTCCCCGCCGCTACATAAACATATCCGGGCTGGCCGTTTAATTTAATTATATTGCTTAATGAATTAGCTCCTTGCTGTATAGATTTAAACGGGCTTGCAGGGGTATTTCCTTTATTAGCCGTGTCGCTCCCGCTAGTCGCCACGTACGCCGGCACATTGTAAATAAAATTCTTCGAGTCCTTCACGTTCCCGCTTGAATCTTCGAGCTGGACTGATACCTTATGAGGTCCGCATGAGAGATTAAGCATGCCGGTCGACCATGCCGGATAGTTCATAGTGGCCAGCATGGAAGTCCCGCCGTCTATCGAAACATAGACATTGTACCCTTTTACATAAGACGTATAAGTCCCGGTGAAGTTGGTGACGCCCGGGCCGATTATTTCGCTCATCGGCGTGATCCCGTTCGTGGGGCTGCCTCCCACTGCGGCCTTGTTATTGAAGTCGGGGTTGTAGAAGAGCTGGCAGGAAGACATGAGAACTGCTGCTAGAACAGACATTAAAATTTTTAAGTATTTCATAAATAACTCCAAACTAACCAATTTAATATTATTGATTAACAATGTTATCCGGCGAGTTTCCGGTGACTATTGCGTTATTAATATAGGCACTTTTATAAGAATAAATACCGCCTCCATTATTGCCGTTTGCCGAATTATTTGTAACAGGGCCGTTAATAACGTCGTTAGTTTCATTATTAAGATAAATCCCGCCACCGCCAATATTTAGGCTGAAATTTTCGGCCACAATAGCGCTAATTATGTTTCCGTAACCAATTGATATAAATAGTCCACCGCCGTTTTGTGCTGAACTATTGCTGATTATAGAACCATTTATAGTCACATTTGTTGAACTGAATATACAATAACCTCCCCCTGCCTGCCCCGCCGTCGCATTAGAAATAACGCTTGCATTTAAAATATCTTTTAATTCGTCTATAGCATAAATCCCACCGCCATAATTTGCGGAATTGCAGGTTACAAGCGCGTTAATAATGTTGCCGTAGCTGTTCGTTAAATAAATGCCTCCGCCGTCAACGCTTGAATAATTGTTGCTTATAATTCCGTTAACGGTTATATTAGAGCCGTTTTCTATCGCAATCCCTCCGCCGTTTACACCGCTCGAACTATTTGAAATTATATTGCCGTTAATGATGTCGTTATATTCATTAGTCAATAAAAGCCCGCCGCCGCCGTCGGCGGTATAAACATAGTTACAGGTTATCGTTGTATTGATCGTATTATTATAACCTCCGCTTATATATATTCCGCCGCCGCTACAATGTTGTGAATAATTATTACTTATTATTCCGTTGATTGTATTGTTAAAACTCCCGGTCATATATATTCCGCCGCCGGGATTTTTAGGGGAATTGTTATAAATGCCGGCGGATATGATATTACCGGATGAATTATTAATATATATACCACCCAGATTATTCGAAATTATCAGGTTGGTCAATATATTATTGTAAGCATTGTTAATGAACATACCTAAACAATTACCTGCCCTACATAAAATAAAACTATCGATTATAACAGCGGTACTTCCTGATATTTGTATAACATTGCGGGAAGCTGATACATTTCCCTCATCAAGAACACATATTCCACTCCTGCTTTGATAATTATTGACAAATCCGCCCAGGATGTTAATATACGAATGCGGAGCATTTAAAATAAGTCCATTTAGAGGTGCATTATTAAGACCTGATCCCGGTGTATATGTTCCCGCCGCCACGTAAACATAACCCGGGCATGCATTGACCTTCATTAAATTGGTTACAGAATCCGCTCCCGCCTGCAATGAGAGAAAAGGGCTTGCAGGGGTATTTCCTTTATTAGCAGTATCGCTTCCGCTAGTCGCCACGTACGCCGGCACGTTGTAAATAAAATTCTTCGAATCCTTCACGTTCCCGCTTGAATCCTCGAGCTGGACGGTGACCTTGTGGGGGCCGCATGACAGATTCAGGCTGCCGGTCGTCCAGGTAGGATAGTTCATAGTTGCCAGCATGGAAGTCCCGCCGTCTATAGATACATAGACATTGTATCCTTTTACATAAGACGTGTAGGTCCCGGTGAAGTTGGTGACTCCCGGACCGATTATTTCACTCATCGGCGTTATATTGTTCGTGGGGCTGCTACCCGCTAAAGTCTTATTGGTGAAGTCCGGGTTATAGAAGAGCTGGCAGGACGACATGAGCGCCGCAGCGGCTAAAACCATTATTAAACTATATATTTTTTTCATAATTTACTCCTAGAACTTGAGGCCTATCGAGGGCGACACGAAGAACTCATTCGCCCCGAAATCGTAGCTTAAAGCGACCTTTAAATTAAACCATTTCCACTCGCCTACGACAAAAACTCCTGCGGAGTAGCTGTATGTACTGATAGAGGTCATGTTCAGGTAAGCGGGGTTTATATTGTTAAATGCGTCCGAGGGAAGGTAAATGTAATATGAACCGGTGACGCCCGCCCCGAACCTGAAATCGGTGGACATGTCCCCGTAAAAATAATAGCCAATGTCAAGATACGGCGATAATTCGGACAGGGTGGCCGCAAGGGCCTCTGAATAATAAGAGGAATATCCGCTCCCCGCTTCGAGCCATAAATACCGCCAGGGGAAATACTCCACGCCGAGGCCGCCGAAGCTGCTTCCCAGGAAGTAGGCCCTCACATGGATAGGCCCTCCCCATTTCTCCGAAGGCGACACATGGGTTGTAGCCCCGTCCAGAACATTGAAAGGGGACTTGTAAATAATGTTTGAATTCTGGTCCAGCACGGTCAGGGTATGATTCGAAAGCGCGTTCATATTGGTAAATTCCTCATTTTCATATGCGGGGCTGCCGTCGACAAAATAGCTGTATTTCCTGCCCGATATGCCGTAACTCACCGGATCGATTATCACATTGCCCGTCGCGAAATATGTCACCCCGAAATTCTCCTTCGGGCCGAGGACCCTGGCGGTATTGTAGACGGTCTTTCCATCCTGCGCCCTTATTACGCTTATAGTATAGGACTGGCCGCCCAGCACGCTCATGCTCTTTCTATAATCCTGCTTATTGGCGGTATCGATAAATTTATTATTTATATAGATATCGTATTTCCCTGCACCGGCCTTGACGTCGAAGTCGATCCTCGCAAGCGAATAATCTATTTTCAGCACGTCTTCTATGACATTTTTAAGGATCATATCGATGCTGTCGAAGATATCGATATCGGTTGTCGTTACATAGGACCTGGAGAAAATGTTTTTATTTTCAGACTTGGACCACACGCCGATCTTGATCGTCACTTTTTCGGGATTTTTCTGGATCAGGTCGTAATCCCCGTAAAGGATATAATCGGCGTCGTACACCACCTTGGGGGCGGTTTCGGCTTTGATCCTCTCCCATTTTGCCAGGACCGGAGAAAGCCAGAAAAGGTCGTTCATCAGCTTATCGTCGGGGACGTCGAGCGAGGGAATGATCCTCATAAAGTTGTAAATGGACCTGAATACGACAAGCTGGAAAGAGTTCGATTTCGAGCTCTTGGTGTCCTCGATGGGAAGTATATAGAACTTCGACGCCTGCTTGATGGGAAGCGTCGAATTAGTGAGTGCGTCGCTCCAGGCTGGGCCTGAAAAGAATATTGATGATGCAAATAATAGGCTATACAAGGCTAAATTTTTCATTATGAAAAACCTCCATAAAATTCTTAAGATGCTCATCGCGGAGACTCCGGCCCCCTGGAATTACCGCGCAATTGCGAATTGAAATAGACACGTTACAAAAGATTTGAGTTTGAAATAATTGTTGATTTTTAATTAGCAGGGCGAACACCGCTTATGCGAAGCTGCCCCTTAAAAACGGAAGCCCCATCTAATCGCCTGATTATAAATCGGGCGAAAAAAAAGGGCAAATTATTTATTTATACGGTAATAATAATGAAATTATTACTATACCTTATATAATACGCGCCGGTTTACAAAAAAATGAAATAATTTGAAAAAATATTCTTCCCCTTACCCGCCTTCGCGGGCACCCCCAATTGAATTGATAAATATCCCGTCGTTTCTTATAATATCATATTCATTAATCGGGAGTGTTTATGCTGACTTTTCAGGATTTAATATTTAAATTAAAAGAATACTGGGGAAAAGAGGGCTGCCTTATCAGGGAACCTTACGACCTTGAAAAGGGAGCCGGGACATTCAATCCCGACACCTTTCTTCGCTCGCTCGGGCCCGAGCCATGGAAAGTGGCCTATGTAGAACCGTCCCGCCGGCCTGCCGACGGAAGGTACGGAGAAAACCCCAACCGCCTTGGATATTATTTCCAGTTCCAGGTAATAATAAAACCGTCTCCCGACAATATCCAGGACCTCTATCTCAAAAGCCTGGAATTCCTGGGGATAGTTTTACAGGAACATGACATACGTTTCGTGCATGACGACTGGGAATCCCCCACTCTCGGAGCCTGGGGGCTCGGCTGGGAGGTCTGGCTCGACGGAATGGAGATAACCCAGTTTACATATTTTCAGCAGGTGGGGGGGATCGATCTTTCCCCTATCCCCGTGGAGATCACATACGGGACGGAGAGGATCGCAATGTACCTGCAGAACGTCAATCATTATAAGAACATCCGGTGGAATTCGGAATTCACCTACGGCGACCTTCATGAGGAACTTGAACAGGAATTTTCAAAGTATAATTTCGAGATAGCCGACATAGATCTTTACCGGAGACTTTTCGACGATTACGAAGCCGAGTGTTTCAAGACGCTTGGAAAAGACGCCGTCCTCCCGGCTTACGATCTCACGATGAAATGTTCCCATGTTTTCAACATTCTTGACGCGAGAGGCGCTATTTCGGTAACCCAGAGAGAGAGCTACATCCTCCGGGTGAGAAAACTAGCTTCGGCATGCGCCGCGGCATTTTTAAAGAAAAGGGAGAAGCTCGGCTTTCCTCTATTGAAAAAGAGTTTAGCCCTGACCGCATGATTAGAAGGAATTTCTCCCTCCCATTCATAAAACCCGGGATCGGGGACGTCTTCGGCCGTCTTGGATACAACCCGAAGAAATCCAAGCTCGACGACAGGACTCTCAATCTGGTGAAATATGAAATCGATCGCGCATTGCGCTTGATGAAACCGGCAGGCATCAGCATCGACTGCGCTGTTTCAGAAAACGTCAATGAAACAGTCATGCTCGACTGCGGGTTAGGTTTTCATTCCAGGAAACTTTCCCTGATAATGAAAAATTCTTTATCCGCCACGCTGATGGTTTGCACTGTCGGCCCTGAACTGGCGGGCGAGATCGCCGGGTTATCTTCAAAGGGAGAAATGTCCAGTGCGGTGGTCCTGGATGCGGTTGCCAGCGAATCTGTAGAGGCTTTTGCCGGATATATAACGGATATACTCGCACGGGAAAAGATCCTGATGAATCTGAAACCGGCAATGAGATTCAGCCCCGGTTACGGAGACCTTAAAACGGATATACAGCCTCTTATCCTCAAGCTTCTCGAAGCCGATAAGATCGGGGTTACCTGTCGTCAGGACAGTTTTATCCTGATTCCCGAAAAATCCATAACTGCCATCATAGGATGGGATAAAAAGTAACCTTATACCGCTTTCACATTTATCAAACACGGTACAATTGATTTATTTCTGAAAATCTGTTAAAATATAATGCTGTTGAATATTTGCCCTATCGGCCCCGGACGGAGGTGATAGGAGGACATGGAAAATATCGAATTAAAAAAGGATGTCTATCAAAGCCTCCGGAATGGAGAATTGGGGCCGGCGGAAGAGTTGGTCCTCAAAGGCATGGAAGAGGATATTCACAATCCGGACTATGAAAAATTATTAAAAGTTATAAAATTCTGGCAAAACCGCAGGGAACTTTTCAATTTCGAGGGGGGAGGAGGCGAAGTCCTTATAGGGGAATGGGACAAGTTCCTTGAATTTTGCAAAGACCAGAGTATTGATAATAAAAAAGCCGTTTTATCGATAAAGAATTATGTTTACAGCAGAGCCGTGGAATTCCTTGTCGAGAGTTACAGGCTCTCCCCGGTCCCGGAAAGGGACACCCTTATCCTTCTGGGCCAGACTTTTTACGAGATTGGTATTCTCGACAGGGCTGTTGAAACTCTTGAGTATGCCCTGTCGTTGGCGCGAGGGGATGACGATATAAGGATTTACATGCTCCTCGGCGATATCTATTTCGAAATCGGTGAAAACGATTCGGCTATGGTCATGTTCAATGAGGCTTTTTTGAGGTTCCCCCAGCTTGTGAATATTGAGACAATAGAATATCCCGCCATTAAAAAGCTTCATGCCTCGGTTTCCGAAGACGGCTTTTCGGATAATGAGGTCCTCGAGTGGATCTCCGTTTACGGATACCTTTACGAGGGTTTGACGGCCAGAAAAAAGATGGAATACAACGACTACATGGAAATGAAAGAAAAAATACTGGATTATGAAAAGTCGTTGAAAATCGATAAAAAGGTCAGGAATATTATAGTTCCCAGGCTGATTAATTTTTACCTGTGGATCCTTGATTATTATATTTACCAGCTTGGGGCATACCAGACGGCTGAAAATGTCTTAAAGAGAATACAGGACTTGATAAGTATCGCTAATTGCCGCCCGGAAACGAAAAACAAACTTTCCGGACGGGTGTCGGTTTTATTTAAAAGCCTCCTGGCCAGACAGGATGTAAAAAAAAGCGCCGAAAAGGCAAACCCCTAATAAGGACGGTTTATGTCAATCGTGGCTGTAGGAAGTCTAGCATTCGACAGTATTAATACGGCAAAGGGAAAGAGGGATAGAATTCTCGGCGGTTCCCTGACCCATTTCGCAAACGCCGCCAGTTTTTTATCAAAACCGGACCTGGTAGGCGTTGTCGGCGGAGATTTCAACGAAGATCACTGGAATTTTTTAAAATCAAAAGCAAACAGTACCGAAGGGATAAGCCTGTTAAAAGATGAAAAGTGTTTCTTCTGGGAGGGCGTATACTCTGAGGATTACGAAAAACGGGAAACAATTACAACAGAACTTAACGCCTTCGCCAAATTCGACCCGATCGTTCCGGATTCCTATACAAACAGGCCTTTCATCCTTTTTTTAGCCAATATAGACCCGTTAATACAGAAAAAGGTCGTTCTGCAAAGTAAGAAAAGCACTTTAAAGATCCTCGACACAATGAATTTCTGGATACTCAATAACTATGACAACCTCTCCCTTGTTCTCGGCCTGGTTGACGGTATCATAGTTAATGAAGAGGAAGCGTTCCTCCTGACAGGCCAGAAGAACATTGTAAGGGCTGCTGAAAAATTGTTCAGGCCTAATTTCAAAATGATCATTGTAAAAAAAGGCTCCAACGGGGTCATGGTTTTCGGTAAGGATTTTATTATATCGCTCCCTTCATATCCCCTGCGGGATATCACCGATCCTACCGGCGCCGGAGACAGTTTCGCAGGAGCTTTTATAAGCTACCTTGACCGCCTTGGGACGAGGTTTTATGACCGTCGAAGTCTTAAAAATGCGGCCGCTTATGCGACTGTAGTTGCATCATTCACTGTAGAGGATTTCGGGGTCGACGGGCTTAAAGGGATTTCAAAAAATGATATAAATAAGCGCCTGCGCGAATTCCGTAACATAACGTCTTTCAAATAAATAACAGGGAGTGAAACAGAAATGACAGAAACAATTATTAAAAAGAAAGAAGATATATTGCTCGATATAGAAGAAAAGCTTAAAGAAGAAAAATGGACCAGGGCGGCTATCGAGAGCTACAGCGTAAGGAACTTTATCGAACTCGACAGCATAATCCGCATGTCCATCGACGACAACTTTAAGGACGATCTTAAAAACCTTTGCAGGGAGAACCTCAAGCACTACCAGAACAGCGTTGTCGGTTTATATATAATCGGGGTACTTTCCCTGGAGGAATCCTCGGTTGACGACACCCATATTCCTCAGATCATAAAACTTTTCATGGACAATAAAAAGCTTAAAATAGCCGAATTCCTGGCTGAAAAGATACTTTCATACCGCGAGAATAAATTTGCGCTTAAAACCCTTGAAACCGTTTACGAGGATTACGGGAACCAGGACGAATTATTCAATATCAAAAAAAGGCTTGTACTTATAGACAGTAAGGATGCCGCCAACGCCAAGTATCTCGGCGAATACTACGAGAAAGAGGGCGATAAGGACCAGGCGATGTTTTATTACCGCCTGGCTATGGAACGCTATATAAAAGCAAGAAGCGTCAAGATGGTTGAAGATTTATGGAACAAAGTCATAAAACTCTACCCTGAAGACGCCGGCCTTGTCATCAGCATGTCAAAAAAAATTACCGAAGTTCTGGGCGAAGAGAGAACGGCAGATATGGTTTTCAATGATTTTATAAGACAGGCCATTAAAAATGAAAAGTTCAGGGAAGCCCTGAAAGTGCTTAAAGTAATTATCGATTTCAAACAGTCTGAAAAACAGTTTCGTAAGGCGATTGAGGATTGCTACAGGAATATTTACAAAGACCACAGCCAATTGGAAAAATATCTGAAGCTTTCGGCAATCGGTCAGAGCTGGAAACCGCATAAAGAGGCAATAAGGATCTTCGAGACTCATATCGCTTTCGATCAGGGAATCTATGTTTCTCATAAAAGCTGGGGGATCGGCCTGGTTAAGGAAATTCAGAACGATAAGGTAATTATTGATTTTGAAGAGAAGAAAAACCACGAAATGTCGCTCGAAATCGCGCTCAGGGCCCTCGATATCCTTGACCCCGACAACATCATCATCTGGAAAAAACATAAAACGGAGGAACTTCGCGGCCTTATCAAGAGCGATCCCCTTAAGGTCATAGAGATAGTGCTTCGAAGCAACAGGGGAGAGATTTCATCCTCCGAAATCAAAAGTTATTTCGTTCCCGATATAATGAAAGAGAGCGAATGGAACAAGTGGTGGCTCAGTTCTAAGAAACTTCTCGAAACGAGCGAAACCGTCATTCAGAACCCGACAAAAAGGAATATGATCGAACTCCGTGACAACGAACAGAGTATTGTCGATGAAATAATCAGCAAATTTAAGAAAACAACAACCTTCGAAAACAAGGTCAAACTATTCATAGATTTCGTCCTGAGGGGGGGGAGTGTGAATTCCGCTCCTGCAGCAGCCCTTGTAGATTACTTTACTGAAATTATCAAAGCTTCGAGCGAATCCAACGAAAAACAGCTTGTATCCCTTGTGGCGCTGAAATACTCGAACTATGAAAAATACAGCGACAGCGATGTAGATAGTTCTAACTTTTTCGAAATAAAGAATTTATACGATCTGTACGACAAGCTTGACCCGGAACTCAAGAAGACTTTTCTCATGCTTTTAATGAAAAAACTAAAAGACTGGGACCTGAAGTTCGCGGATATAATCGCTCATTCGGCTGTTGTCAAGCTGAACCGGTTTATGCTGAATGAGCTTGAAATGTTTGAAAAATTTGACGTTATTAACAGTATCTTCGTAGCCTCCATGAACGCTTTTCATGAAAACCCGGAATTGTTCCTCTGGATATCCAAGGTCCTGTTCGAAGAAAGCACTACTAACCTTAAGGGCAAAATCGGCGTCAAGGAAAGCGAAGTCATGTTCAGACTGCTTTCTCTTATCGATATCCTTAACGACGAGATCGAATCTAAAACCAACATAGCCAGGAATAAAAAGATCATCCAGGGAATATACGATATCCTGTTTAAAAAGAATATGTTAAAAGAATTGATCACGAAATCCGATGAGGCAACGGCGAAATCTATCCTTTCCCTTCTATACTCTACTCTTACGCTTGAAGCTGATCTCAGGGAGGAATACGTAAATCAGATAATTGCTCTTTATCCGTCTTTGAAAAAGATAAGCAAGCAGGAAAAGATCTTTATCAGGCATCCCTTCCTGGTTACCGCTATATCGCTTGAAACTAAGAAGCGGGAGCTTGCCCGGATAATGTCGGCCGATATTCCCGAAAACAGCCGTGCGATCGGCGAAGCTATGGAAAAGGGAGATCTACGGGAGAACGCGGAATATAAAGCGGCTCTGGAAAAACAGGACCAGCTCAAAGCCTCCGCTTCCAAACTTGAAACGGAAATCAACCAGGCTAAGGTCCTTGATAAAAATAAGGTCAATACGTCAATTGTTGACGTCGGCGTAAAAGTTACTGTCAAAGCGGATGACGGCACTATGGAGGAATACCGGATACTTGGCCAATGGGACGTGGATTTTAACACGAAAACTATTTCTTATCATTCCCCTTTGGGCAAGGCCCTGCTTGATAGGAAAATAGGCGACAATATTGATTTTGAATACAACGGTGAATTGAAAAAATACGAAATTGTTAAGATTACTCTTGCGGATTTTAAATAATTAATGGGCCCTTCTAAAAACTGCCCCTTTGGGGCAGCAAGGTAGGGCCCATAGGGCGGAATTATTAGCTTCAATTTTTTTAAATTTTTGAAGAGGTGAGTTTTTGGAACCACCCTAATGAAATAAAATTAAAAATAGGAGGGAAGAATGCCTCTTTGGGTTACATTGCCGATTCAAATGGTAGTAGGGGCTCTCGCCGGCCTTTATTACATAAGAATTATGAAGAAGCCCATGTTCGGACAGCTCTGGGGAGCGGTAGTTTTCGGGGTTGTCGGCGGTATTCTGGGCGGGTTTTTCCTGGGCAGCCTTACTGAAATCACCCAATTTCTTGTAAAGAACTTTTTATCCGTCGATTTCGTGGCAACCCTGTTCGGAGCGTTCTCGCTTCTCTGGCTGTTTTCAAAGATCGCACATTGATAAAAATAATTCTGGAGGTTTAAACTATGGCAAACGAATTAGATGAAGTTAAGGTAGGTAAAATCGGCATTCAAAAACCTCTTACCGTCACCCTCGATATGCCGGTTTCTAAGGCCGCTGAAAAGATGCTTCGTGAAAAGGAGCATAGCGTAATTGTAGTCGATAAGACAGCCAAGCCTGTCGGAATAGTATCCTCATGGGATATATTGAAGATCACCTTTTTAGCCGACAGCGCGAGAGAAATGCAGGTATCCAAGCTTATTGAAGGGCAGAAGCTTTTGTTCGTCTATACCGAGGTCAGCGTCAGGGACGCGCTTAATCTGATGATTGAAAAATCGGTCAGCGCCCTGCCTATCCTTGACGAAGGCGATAATCTTATCGGTAAAGTCAGCCTTTCGGATGTAGCCAAGTTCGTTAAAGAAAAATTATAGCTTTTCTTCGGGAGATTCTATGCGTAAATATCTTGTCACATCAGCCCTGCCGTATGCCAATGGTCCCCTGCACCTCGGCCACCTGGCCGGCGCTTACCTGCCTGCGGATATATTTGTCCGTTTTAAAAGGCTATGCGGAGAAGATGTCGTTTATATATGCGGCAGCGACGAGCATGGCGTACCGATTACGATACGGGCAGAAAAGGAAGGAGTGAGCCCAAGGGCCGTAGTGGATAAATATCATGCCGAAATGGTCGAAAGCTTTAAAAAAATGCGGATAGATTTCGATAATTTTTCAGGAACTGCAAGGCCCAGGCATTACGAGATTTCACAGCGATTTTTTTTGGACCTCTATGAAAACAATCACCTTGTTACCAAAACAGAGGAGCAGTTTTTCGACGGCAGAAAAAAAAGATTTCTCCCGGACCGTTATATAGAAGGGAAATGCCCCCATTGCGGTTATGAAAAGGCAAGGGGCGATCAATGCGACAATTGCGGCCGCCTTCTTAACTCTATGGACCTTATAAATCCATTGAGCATATTATCCGGAGAAAAACCGGTTATTAAAAAGACAATGCATTGGTATCTAAAGCTCCAGGATTTCGAAGAAAGGCTGATTGACTGGATTAAATCGAAAGAGAACTGGAAAGACAATGTGCGAAATTTCGTCCTGGGCTGGATAGACAAGGAAGGCTTAAGGGAAAGGTCGATAACGCGGGATATAGATTGGGGGATCCCTGTCCCGATTAAGAGCGTCGAAGCGGAGGGGAAGGTCCTTTATGTCTGGTTCGATGCTCCTATAGGATATATTTCTTCAACAGTGGAATGGGCGGAAAAGATAGGCCAGCCCGAAAAATGGAAGGAGTACTGGCTTTCGCCGGATTCAAAGATCATCCATTTTATCGGAAAAGATAATATACCGTTTCATGCAATTATATGGCCTGCCATACTGATGGGTCAGAAAACCGAATATCAGCTCCCCTATGAAATACCGGCCAATGAATACCTGACCCTCGAGGGTGAAAAACTTTCAACATCGCAGAATTGGGCTGTTTGGGTCGACGAATATCTGGAGGTTTTTCCTCCCGATCCTCTCCGTTACTTCCTTGCAGCAAACGCCCCTGAAACCAAGGACTCGGATTTTTCCTGGAAAGGCTTCCAGACGAGGAATAACGAGGAGCTTTCCAATATCCTGGGGAATTTTGCGAACAGGACCCTTTCATTCCTTAAAAATAACTGCAGAGGCCTTATCCCGGCCGGAGATTATAAAAAAGAAGACCTTGCTGTTTTCAAATCTCTTGAAAGGCTTATAGGCGAAATCGTAAGTAATTTTGAAAAGTTCCATGTAAGGGAAGCCGTGAAGACAATAATGGATATAGCCCGCCTGGGCAACAAATATTTTGACGACTCCAAGCCATGGGTGCAGAAAAAAGAAAACCCGGAAAGAATGGACACCTCTATAAACGTCTGTATGAATATTTTAAGAGTCCTTGCGGTCTCTATGTATCCGGTTATCCCCGACTCGGCGGCCAGACTCTGGAAAATGATCGGCGAAGAGAGCGATATTGTCAACCAGAGATGGGATAATCTTAAGCTGACACGTATAAAAACCGGCCTGAAAATAAACGAACCTGAAATTCTTTTTGTAAAATACGACGATAAAATCATCCAGGCTCAGATTGACCGCCTTATGAAAAAGTCGAACAGGGAAGAGGGCCGGGACAGGTCCGTCTCCATAGATGAATTCAAAAAATTCGACCTGAGAGTCGCCGAAATATTAGAGGCCGTCCCATTGGAGAAATCTAAAAAACTTTTGAAACTGAAAGTCCGTGTCGGCCGGAATGAAAAGCAGATCCTGGCAGGCATAAAACCCTATTATGAAGCCGAAAAACTTGTGGGAAGAAAAATAGTTATTATAAATAACCTTGAACCTGCAACACTGATGGGGGAAAAATCGGAGGGAATGCTTCTCGCAGCCTCGGACGAGGGGCATACGAAGGTGATTTTCCTCACGCCCGAATCCGATATCGAGAGCGGGTCTAAGGTAAGCTAGGTACATCGGGGATCACCGTAAAGCCGCGTCTCTGCGGCGAAGTCCTTCCCTTCCAGCGCCCTTTCAAGACGCTTAATATCGTTCTCCGTATGCATCATGCACAAAAACCCCGTGCCGCTCTCCATCATTACGCCGTATTTAAGCAGGCCTGCCGGTTCAATCGAGTTTTTTATCTTGAAAATGCTTCCTTTTTGACAGGATACGGCGGCGGAACCGATTGAAATCTTTTTTTTATATAGATCGTTATTTCTTAAATACACCTTCATTGTTTCAAGGACGGCGACCGATTTAAAAGCGGGAATATTCTCGCCCTCTATCCCCCTTTTTGAAAAGATAACCGCGCAGTCCAGGCCGTTTGCGATCGAAGGGCCGCAGAGTATAAAAGGAACTTTATCGAGGTTATTTGAAAAACACCTTTGCAGGCGAAAGGCCGTCCTGGTTTCTACGGAGCATTTCCACACGGCTTTAAAATTCTCATGGCCGTATTCCTTTAAATCAAGATCAAAGTCAAGAGGTTCGAAAAGAAACAGGTCGTAATGCTTTCCGGCAGCAGCCATTTCCACGGATATGCCCGGCAGAGCATTAAATGCCAGGTCCAGAAGATATGAGGAACTGACGCCTATGCTGCCGGCCCCAAGGGATTTTACAAGTGAAACGATTGCAGAAACGGTGCTTCCGTAAAAGGAAATATAACCGAAATCGATAACGGACTTAAAGAGTCTGACCAGAGGATAGCGGAACTTATCGATCAGGCCTGATGAAGTGCCTGTGGAAATGCCGTTTTTTATATAGCGGGTTAAAGTTTTAAAATTATGTCCATAAATTACAGCCCCGTTGTAAAGTGAAAAATCGGCATACTTATTTCCATCGATATCATAGATATACTGGTCTTTCTCCCTTTTCACCACAACCGGTATGCCTGCAACGGGCAGGCAATTCTTTAATGAACGGATCCGGGCTTCTGAAATACTTGTCGAGAAGCTTAGAGCGTTGGGAAAGTCGGACATCCTATCACCTACTTGGCATACTCGACTACCCTTGTTTCCCTGATCAGGGTAATTTTAATCTGTCCGGGGTACTTCATTTCATTTTCAATCTTTTTAGCTATATCCTTCGCAAGAAGGTAGGCGTTCTCATCGGTGACGGCTTCGCTGGAAACAAATACCCTTACTTCACGTCCGGCCTGTATGGCGTACGCTTTTTCAATTCCCTGGAAGGAAGTAGCAATGTTCTCGAGGTTCTGCAATCTTTTCAGATACTCTTCGAACGACTCGCGCCGGGCGCCGGGCCTTGACGCTGAAATGGCATCGGCCGCCATAACGATAGAGGCTTCGACATACTTTAACTCCGCTTCGCCATGATGAGCCGCAATAGCGTTCACTATGTTGTCAGGCATACCGTATTTATGAGCGACCTCAGCCCCGACAAGCGAATGGACACCTTCGCCCGTAGTTCTTATCCCTTTCCCTATGTCATGGAGAAGCCCCGCAATTTTGGCCTGATCGACATTAGTCCGGAGCTCTCCGGCAATCATGCCGGCTATATTAGCAACCTCGATCGAATGGAAATAAACGCTCTGACCGTAACTCGTCCTGTATTTTAGCCTTCCGATATAAGGATAAAGCTCCCTGGGAAGGCTTACTTTGAGATCGAGGCAGGCCTGTTTTCCAACTTCTATTATCTCGAGGTTCATATCCTTTTCTACTTTAGCGGCGATCTCTTCAATCCTCGCAGGATGTATCCTTCCGTCTATTATCAATTTTTCAAGAGATTGCTTGGCAACCTCTCTGCGATAGGGATCGAATGAGGATATGATAACCACTTCCGGCGTGTCGTCGATGATAAGGTCGACGCCGGCGATAGATTCGAAGGCCCTGATATTCCTGCCTTCCCTGCCGATTATCCTGCCCTTCATTTCGTCGTTTGGAAGAGTAACAGTTGAGATTGTTCTCTCAGCGGTGACTTCCGCTGCGTTCCTCTGGATTGCGGAGACGATAATCTCCCGGGCCTTGACCTCACCCTGGTCCCGGGCCTCGTCCTCGATTTTCTTGATGATATTGATGGAATCCCTTTTAGCCTCTTCGGTCATTTCGATTATAAGCTGCTGCTTCGCTTCAGCGGCTGTCATTTGGGCTACTCTTTCCAGTTCGCGGAGATGCCGTTCATAGGCTTTTTTTAACTCTTCAGCGGTTTTTTTAAACTCTTTTTCTTCGTTCTCCAGCTCTCTTTCTTTTTTTTCCAGAGATTCGAATCTTTTATCAAGCGCGTCCTCTTTCTGCACCAGTCGTCTCTGTGCTTGCTGAAGTTCAAAATTCCTTTCTTTAAATTCTCTGTCTAACTGCTTTCTTTCCTCAATTAATTTGTCTTTAGCTTCAAGAATAATTTCCCTTTTCTTTGCATCAGCTTCTTTATCAGCAGCGGCCAGAATTTCTTTAACTTTTTCTTCAGCAGATTCCAATCGAAACTTCGCGATCAGCTTTCTCACGAAGTAGCCGGCAATGCCTCCGGCCAAAAGAGAGGGGAGAGCCGACAATAAAATGATCAACATACATTTCCCCTGCAAAATATTCAAAAAAATTAACACTATAATTTAAAATCAATTTTAATTACTGTCAAGGTATTGCAGGCTTATTTTGTTAGAATATCCTGATATCTCAATCCCTGCTCTTAAAAAATACGTTTATAAATTTCTGCCATCCGGAATGTTCTTCTGAAAATTCCATGTTCAACACCCTCCGTGCTATATGGTTTATACAAACTGAAACATTAGAATGAGGGCTGTATATGATAAACGGCGTCTGTTTTCTTACCGCTTCCCCGATCAGCGGGTCTTCAAAAATAAAGCCGAAATTATCGATTTTAATGTTAAGAAACTGGGCGCAGATGTCAATGATCTTTCTGGAGACCTTGTTTGCCTCGACTGTGGTCCTCACCCTGTTGAGGATTAGTTTTATATTCGGGTTTTCAGATTCAGTTACTATTGCTTTTATAATGCCGTACGCGTCGGTCATCGATGTCGGTTCGGGTGTCGTTATTACAATAGTTTCATGCGCAGCGATCACAAAACTAAGTACATTTTTCGATATGCCCGCCGAAGTATCGATTATTATGTAATCGGCGTAGCTTATCTCTTTCATGGCGTCGATCAAATTCTGTTTTTCTTCATCGCTTAAGTTGGCAAGCTGAGTAAAACCTGAAGCTCCTCCGATAATATCCACCCCCAGTTCCGTTTTATAAATTATTTCGATCATCTTTTTCTGGCCCTTGATTACATGATAAAGATTATACTTCGGGATCAGCCCCATGAGCACATGAATATTTGCCAGGCCCAGATCAGCGTCAAAGACTATGACCTTTTTCGGATTGTCTTTCATGTTGGCAAGGCTGATCCCCAGGTTTAGCGCAAAGCTGGTCTTTCCTACACCTCCCTTGCCGGAAGTGATAGCAATGATCTGAGTATTAGTCCTGGGAAAATCGCCCATCATCCTGCGAAGGCCCTCTGCCTGGTCGGGTCCAAGAAGAGTAGACATAAAGATACCTCTAACTCGGCGTTTATTTTAAAGAATCGGCAATTAATCGATCGACATTAGCTATTTCAAAATCTTCAGGCACTCCCTGCCCGTTTGTAATAAATGAAAGCGGTTTTTTTGTCTGGTACAGGGATGAAACTACCGACCCCAGATACATTGTTTCATCCAGTTTAGTGGCGATTATATGTGAAAAATCAAGGCATGAATAACTTTCGACCACGAGGTCTAGGTCTCTTGGTTTAGTTGTAGCGCTGACGACCAGGTGTATATCGAATTTTAATTTTGTTTTTTTCAGCCAATCTGAAAGTTCCCTGATAACAATCGTGTCTTTCGGACTTTTCCCGGCCGTATCTATAAAGGTGTAATGGGTTTCGTCATTTTCAAGTATATTATAAAACTGGTCTTCCTTGTTGATCGGGTAAAATGGGGCTTTCATCAGGTCGGAATAGGTTTTCAATTGTGAATCGGCTCCAACCTTATATCTGTCAATCGATATGAAACGCAGGGATTTCTGGCGGATTACCGCGATATGGGCGGCCATTTTTATAATACTCACAGTTTTACCGACCCCTGTAGGCCCGACAAATAATATATTCTTGCCGTTGGAGTAATTTTCCATCAGAATGTCTTCCCTGTTTATGTTAGTCCTTAAATAATCCCGGATTGTAGTAACTATCTGGGCTTTATCGATCAGGATGTCATTTTTCTGGGTCTTAAGATACTCAAGAATTTCATGAATAACACCGGGATGGAATTCTCTTTCCCTAAGAAATTCCTCAGCCCATTGTATGTTCTTCTGGGAAATTTCAAGATCCTGCATGATCTTTTTTTTATTTTCAAGAGAAGCATTCCGGCTGGTTTTCATCAACCCCTCTTTGATCTCATCGAACTCGCTTTTAATATAATTCTGGATATCCTCGAGCGAACTTTTGAGATTTTTGACCTCTTCCTCCAGTTTTTTATTCCTTTCGGCTCCCGGCGCTATTGGAGGCTTTACTCCGTAAAGTGCAGATGAATTTACCGTCCTTTGATATGTTCCGTCCCGGCTTAAAGGTTCAGGCGTATCGTCTTTGAAAAGATTCGGCTGGCTGTCGCCCTTCCTCATGTTCTTCTTTTCTTTTTCAAGTATCCTGGCTTCATCTATGCAGGCCGTCGCTATCCAGACAGTTTCTTTTCGCAGGCCCAGAAATTTTTTTCTTTCCTCGGGGTATGTCCTGATCAGCATCGTCTCTTTTATACGGTTTTCCATTCTTGCCGCCATAAACATTTTATCGACGGCTTCCTGCTTCGATTTCCCCTCATAAATAGCATATCTCATAACTCGATCTCCTTTTTAATTTTTAAGGATTAATACTTATTATCCCAATCTGGTCCAGGGAATAATTTGCAGGAATCTCCGAATAGGAAAGCACTCCGATCCCGGGAAAATGCCTTTCGATCAGTTCCCTTACAAGCCTTCGTATTTTCTGGCTCGACAGTATTACAGGCTGGCGGCCGGTTTTTACAACACCCTCGATAACCTGGCTCGCTCCTGTAATGAATTTGTTTACCAGATCCGGTTCAAGCGTGGATACAAGGCCCTGCTGGGTCTCATGGATAGAATCTGTAAAAATCTGCTCGACTTCAGGATCTATAACTATCGCTTTAAGGGTGTTCGCCTCGTCGGCATAACTTGAAGCAATCTGTTTGCCCAGTGATTGCCTGACATATTCGGTGATCAGGTCAATATTTTTCGATCCATAATCAGAAATAGTTTCAAGGATTGAAAGCATATTTCTTATCTTTACCCCTTCCTTGAGAAGGTTCTGGAGCACTTTCTGGATATCTCCCACGCTCGAGTTTTTCAGAGCCTCCTCGGTGACAACCGGATACTCTTTTTGCAGTGCGTCGATCATTGCTTTGACGTCCTGCCTTGTCAGAAGTTCTCCTGCGTTCTTCTTGATAACTTCAGTTATATGCGTCGCAATTACCGACGGAGGATCGAATATATCGAACCCCAGGCTTTCCGCCTTCGCCCTTTCCTCATTTGAAATCCATTTCGCGTCAAGCCCGAAAGCCGGTTCCTTGACTTCTATCCCTTCGATAGATTTAAGCTCAAGTTTAGGGTTCATGGCAAGGAACCTGTTCACGTAGATTTTGCCCCTGCTGGCCTCCGAACCCCTGATTTTCAAAATATATTCCGAAGCGTCAATGCCTACATTGTCAATTATCCTTATCGGAGGCACCAGGATTCCCATATCCAGCCCTATACGCCTCCGGATCAGCTTGATCCTGTCCAGCAGATCACCCCCCTGCTCTTTATCCACAAGAGGTATCAGGTTATATCCTATTTCGAGGTTCATAGGATCTATCCTGATAATATCCTCGACAGTGGTAACCTGATCGGTAGCCTGTTTCGATTTCGAACTTTCTTCTTCCTTTTTCTTCATACTCAATTCAATCGAACGGGTCATTGAATACCCGATCGCTACAATCGCTGCCCCGATGACCAGGTTGAAAATCGTCGGGAAACCAGGTACGAATCCCATCAGGAAGATAGCCGCTCCGGCTATGTATAAGACTTTCGGAGTAGCTCCGATCTGGGTAACGACATCCTTTCCGAATTTTTCGCGGGACGCTGTCCTCGTCACGATCAGGCCCGTCGCGGTAGAGATCATAAGAGCGGGTATCTGCGATACGAGGCCTTCCCCGATCGTAAGAAGCGTATATGTCTGGGCGGCCTCCCCGACTGGAAGGTTATGGACAAGCACTCCGGTGATGAGGCCTACGACAATATTTACAAGCGTAATAACGAAAGCAACCTTCACATTGCCCGACACGAATTTTGAAGAACCGTCCATGGCCCCGTAAAAATCAGCTTCCAGCCTGAGTTCATCCCTTCTTCTCCTGGCCTCATCCTCAGATATCAGGCCCGCATTGAGGTCTTCGTTTATTGAAAGCTGTTTACCGGGAAGGGCGTCCAGGGTGAAACGGGCTGCTACCTCGGAAACCCTTGAGGCCCCTTTTGTAATTACGAGGAATTGTATGGCCAGGATAACTATGAATATCGTTATCCCTACTATATAATTGCCCGTTACTACAAAATCGCCGAATGCCTTGATAACCTTTCCGTCGAATGCAGGCCCAAGGGTCAGGATGAGCCTTGTTGCAGAGACATTCAGGCCCAGTCCGAAAACAGTGGTAAGAAGAATGAGCGAGGGAAACGCAGAAAAATCCGAAGGTTTCTTTACATACAGTGTGCTTAAAATGATCATTATTGAAAGTGCGAGATTGATTATAATAAGAATGTCGAGAAGGAACGTGGGAATAGGTATGATCAGCATGAGGACAACGACTATAAGAGAAACGGCAACTAAAATATCGATATTATCCGTAAGCCCTAATAAACCCTTTTTTGGTGAAGCCGCCATAAATTTCTCCTCCGTCAGGCCACGACGCTCTCTTTCATATTATAAATAAGTTTAAAGATATTCGCCACCGCTATGAAAAGCTCCTGCGGTATCTCCTGTCCCACTTCGACTTTCCTGTACAGTTCGCGCGCCAGCGGTTTATTTTCCAGAATAAATACTTTATACTCCCTTGCTATGCTTTTGATCCTTTCAGCGAAAGGCCCTTCGCCTTTAGCTACCACTTTCGGCGCTAACATAAAGACAGGATCGTATTTAAGAGCGACGGCAATGTGTGTCGGGTTCGTAATAACGACGTCGGCTTTTGGTATCTCCTGGATCATTCTCCTGGAAAGGAGCCTTCTTTCCATTTCCCTGATCTTTGCCTTTATCTCGGGGTTGCCTTCATTTTCTTTAAATTCCTCTTTGATCTCCTGCTTTGTCATTTTCAGGGATTCTGTATAGACCCAGCGCTGAAAAGCATAATCCCCTATAGCGAATATCATCAGAAGCACACCGGAAATGCTCACAAACTGAAAAAGTATAGACCAGATAAGACTGAAAGCATCTACCAGATCCATCCTGGAAATAGCGATCATTTCAGCCAGCCTTTGATTAATAATTATAAAAGCCACGGCGAAAACACCGACAACCTTCGCTAATGACTTAACGAGGTTGAACATCGCTTCCCTGGACCAGAACATCTTCATGAAATTCTGTCCCATATTGGATATAATCTTCCCAAAATTTAATGATATCTTTTTCGTGGAAAATACTATGCCCCCCTGGATAAAGCTCGCCGCGACCGCGGCAATGATCCCCACTATCATAAGCGGGAGCACGCTGGACGATGAAAGCCAGAGCATATCCAGGAAAAACGGGACTATACTGTTCTTGCTGAGGTGTATTGTGAGAAGGTTCTCCACATAATATCTCATAATCCTTACTAACGAATTATATATGAAGCCCCCGATAAGCGCTATAGTCCAGAAACCCATCAGAAATACTATAATCGCCGTCAGTTCCTGCGATCTCGGAATGTTGCCTTCTTCGCGGGCCTTCCTCCGTTTATACTCTGTCGGCTCTTCAGTCCTTCCCTCGTCTTCCGCTGCGAAAAACTGCAGGTCGAATCTGAACAAAGGAAATTCGCCACTGAGAAGCAAATCCGATAAATCGATGAATTCGTAATTTTCCATATATTACCTAAGCCGGCTTAAAAAACCGGATCAATTCGCCGGTATCCCTGAGCATGCCGTTTATTACATTCCCTCCCAGGTCTACGATCGACGGCAGTATCAGCCAGATCACAAAAAACCCTACGAGAAGCTTGATATTAAAGCCCATTATCATCACGTTAAACTGCGGAGCAACCCTTGCGATGATAGCCATTGCCATATCGAGAAGGATTGAAACCCCTATTATCGGCAAGGATATTTTAAGGCCGATGTCGAACATCGTCATAACAGCCGAAATAAAACCCTTGATCATCGCGCCGATGGAAGTCGCCCCCAAAGCCTGTACGTTTCTAAAACTATCGATAATAAGCTGCATCATAAAAAAATGCGCGTCAGCCCGAAGCAGGAGGAGAAGTATAAGGACGCCGAAAAGATTTCCAATAGCCGGAACCTGGGTCTCCGATACCGGATCGAATACCTCGTTCATTCCAAGCCCCATCTGGATGCTGAAGATCTGCGCTGAAACCTGGAAAGCCGAGACTATGATATAAATGAACATCCCCACCCCTGTGCCGAAAACGAAACTGGTGAGGCAATTTAATCCGAATGCAAGCAGGTCTGACCCTTCTTTAAAACCCATCTGCACTACGAGAGGGACGGCAATAAGGCTCATAAAAAAACCGAGGGCAAGTTTAAACCGCATCGGCAAGGCCTGGCCTGAAAAAAACGGAGCCGTAATAAAAAGGCCGATAAGCCTGAGCAGGATTAATAAAAATACCTGGAAATATCTTACAAATCCATCGTAAAGAGTCTCCATTGCATGTCCTTCTATATTTTCGCCGTTCCTATCAGGCTGAACAGATTTTTAGTGAAATCAATAAGATTATTTCCAAAAAAAGATCCGGCGATCATTAACATAATTATAATAACAACAACTTTCGGGACAAAGGTAAGGGTCTGCTCCTGGATCGAGGTCGTCGCCTGGAAAATACTGATAATAAGCCCCACAACCATGGCCGCCCCGAGCAGGGGAACCGACAGAACGAGCATCTCGTACATTGACTGGTTCATAATCGATAAAATTAATCCCTGACTCATAATTTAACCCTACATCCTGAAACTTAAGATCAATTTTTCGACAAGCAGGTCCCACCCGTCGACAACATAAAACAAAAGTATCTTCAGGGGGAAGGATATCATAATAGGCGGAAGCATCATCATGCCCATTGACATGAGGACGCTGGCGACTACAACGTCTATGATTACGAAAGGGATCAAAATAAGCATACCCATATAAAAAGAGAGGGTAAGTTCATTAAGAATAAAAGCGGGGATCAGGACATAAGTCGGAACATCCTCCGGGCTTTTCGGCCTTTCCACCTTTGATATCTGTATAAACCTGTAAATATATCTCTCGGCGGTCTGCCTGAACATGAATTCCCTGACCGGCTGGATGGCCTTTGTATAACCGGCCTCAAGCGTTATCTTACCGTCAAGATAAGGCCTTACCCCATCGTTGTAAGACTTGCTGAATACAGGGAACATAACGAAAAGGCTTATGAAAAGCGACAGGCTGATTATGATCTGGTTTGGGGGTATATTCTGAGTAGCGAGACCCCTGCTGACAAAGGAAAGAACTATGAATATTCTCACAAAACTTGTAAGTACGATGAGAAGGGTCGGGGCGAGGCTTATTATAGTTACAAGAAAAAGTATCTGGAGAGATAAAGCAACCTGCCTGGGCGTCCTGGCTTCCTGAACATTAAAATTGAGGGTCGGTATAGGAACATTTTGACCCCCGGTCTGCTGAGCGTTTACAGGTGATGTGAATAAAAAAAAGGAGAATAGCAATAATATCCCGTATTTATTCACGGAACCCCTCCCAATCCTGCAAACCCAAAATGCACAGGCAGTGCTTAAATGTGCGCTATGCGAAGAACATTAGTATTTTTTTTACTACTAAATTATATTATTACATACGTAAATAAAAATTGCAATACTTTTTATGAAAATATTTCTATCTGATTGATCGATATCTATTTGACGTAAATTGAAAATCAAGTTATAAATAATCGGGAATTTTAGATACTTAGTATGTCATTTCTCGCTCCGCTCGAAATGACAAGGGGATGACTGAGAATAATAGTTAAGAGGCTGCTTAATGAAATTATCTGAAATATTAGTTGTAATCCTGGTCATAGTTCTTGTTTTCGGCGCATCCAGGCTTCCGCAGCTAGGCAAGGCCATCGGCGAAGGCTTTAAAGAATTAAAGAGGGGATTGCGTGAAGCCGAGGAAGAGGAAAAAACCGCCCGCGATGAAGAACCGGTTAAACCAAAGGCCGTGAGTTCCGCTAAAAGAAGCGCCAAAAAAACTTCATCCAAGAAAAGGGTATGAAGAAAACAAAAACCGAGGCGCCTTTCTGGGACCATGTGGTGGAATTACGAAATCGAATGCTCTGGGTTGTCGCGGCTGTTGTAGTATTTTCTATAGCAGGTTATATTATTTTTCCTTATTTTGTTCAGTTTATATCGGGGATCCTGGGTGAAAAGCTTTATATCAATACCATAGCCGAGGGGTTTTTCACAAGGATGGATGTTTCTTTAATATTCGGCTGCATCTGCGCGCTTCCATTATTTATTATCCAGGTTTGTCTTTTCACTTTTCCAGGACTTACGGGGCATGAAAAAAAAATCGTGCTATGGTCGATTATCGCCGCATTCGCTCTTTTCTCGACAGGCATATTTTTTACCTTTCAATCCGTACTTCCGGCCTCGCTGAGATTTTTTAAAGCGGAGGGAATTTTCCCGGGTAATGTAGGGATGATGATTAATTATTCAAAGTTCATCGAGTTTATTTTTAAGTTCATGCTGGCCTGCGGGCTCTGTTTTGAATTTCCTGTAGTCCTTATAGTGCTTCTCCAGTTCAATATACTCACTACAGCGATCCTTGTAAAAAATTTAAAATATGTGATTGTAGTCATTTTCATTCTTGCGGCCGTTCTGGCCCCTGACGTGATCTCCCAGATAACCCTTGCCTTGCCTATGGTTATCCTTTATCTTTTGACATTAATGGCCGCTTCATTTTTCAGAATAGGGGCCCGGTGATGCTCGATAACTGGATTGGCGAGATCCTCCTTATAATGCTTCTGATATTCTTTATCTGCCCGCGGGATATTCCAAAAATATTGCGGGCAATAGGAAAATTCTTAGGGTCTTTGAGCAAATACCGGGAACAGGCGGAAGCCTTTCAAAAAGAATTGATCGCCGGGCTTAATGCAGATGACCTGAAAGACGGTATCGACGAACTCCGGCAGGGGGTTGCAGATTTAAAATATGGCATAAAAAAACCCGTGATTAAAACCTCGTCGAAAAGAAACTCTCGACCTCGCGGATGATTGAATTCAAACTACCGCTGATGATCCTTGCCGGAGGGAGCGACGATAAAAAAACCTGGCCGTATTTTTTTGTTTTTATCCTGTTATCGAGGATTGCTATCACGCCTTTATCGCTTTTGCTGCGGATCAGCCTTCCCATCCCCTGCTTGAGCCTGAGGACAGCCCGCGGCAGGCTGTAGCTCATAAACGGATTGATATCTTTATATTCCATCAATTTAACCTTGGCTTTATAGATAGGATCGGCCGGGGAATCGAAGGGCAGTTTTTCGATTATCACGCACCTGAGATTATCGCCCTGTATATCGATACCTTCCCAAAAACTTGAGGTTGCGAATAGCACAACATTAGGATGTTCGGACATCCTGGCCAGGAGTTCTCCCCTCGGAGCTTCTCCCTGTTTTAAAGGGTACAAACCCTCTTTCGACAATTCATCCTTCAAAATTTCATGCATCTGGTTAAGCCTGACATAAGATGTAAAAAGGGCAAGGACCCCGCCCTCGCTCATCAGTGACAGTTCTTTTACAAGCATGGTCTTTTCTTTCGTCACGTTGCCATGATCCAGATCGTCTTCCAGGATATATATCTCGGCCTGCCTGCTGTAATCGAAGGGGGATGAGAGGCTGACCTCGTCCTTTTCCTTGTTTTTAGCGATTTGAAGGCCCACGCCGAGAGTAAAATAATCGAACCTGTTATTTATCATGAGGGTGGCAGATGTAAAGATCGTGAAATCCTTTTTTGAAAAAATAGAATTTGCAAGGAAGTCGCCGACTTCAAGAGGGCTGTAATAAAAGCGGATATTTTTCTTAGTGATCTCGATCCATTTAACAAAGTTTATCTCATTTTCAGTGTTGAAAATAAGGTTGTAAATAATATTCGATTCGGACAAACTCGACATCCTGTACCCTATCGTTTGAATAATATCCAGGGCCTCCCTTCTAACAGCCATATCCTTAAGCCTCTCCGAAAGCCTTTCAAAATGTACCGTAAACTGGTTTAACCTTTTAAATATCCCGCCAAGCGCACCGGAAAGTTCGGAAAAATCGGGACTTTTGATAAAGTCTTCGTCAATTCCTATTGAATTCGTCTCCCTTGTCCATTTACTCAAAACGTCCTGCATGTCTAATAAAAATTCCGAGAGTACCCGGGTAAGCTCCCGCTGCATTTTCATCATTTCTTCAAAGGCAAGCGCCGTTTCAGGATGGGAATCGATATCACTCCTTTTTTTAAGCAGGGTGAACAGTCCCAGTCCCTTTCCCTTCTTCTCGCTGTAAAGTTTCCGTAGCTGGTATAGAAGGGACTGGACTGAGAAGTCCTTTGAAAGGGTCTTGAGTGAAACATCCTCGAGATGATGCGCTTCATCAAAAACTATACCCGAAAAGAACGGCAGCATGATCCTCCGGCTTTCTTCATCGATCGCGCTGAAGACAAGCGAATGGTTGGCTATTATTATATTGGATTTTTCAGCCTGGAGCCTTGCCCTGTAATAAAAACAATCCCTGTAATATTCACATTTTCTCCGCGGACACCCGGCTGAGTCGCAAGCCACCTCTTCCCAGATCTCTTCACTGACATAATCGCCGAATTCGCCGATCGTTCCCTCCTCGCACCTTCTGCACCATTCCTCAATATCAAAGATCACGCTCGTCCGCCCTTCATCTCCGAAAAGCGAGTCCTGCTTTTCCTTATCTTTTATCAGGTCATATAACTTCTTTTTACAGAGATAATTGCCTTTGCCGATAAGCACCGCATAATTTATTTTTTTCTTTAGGTAGGCTTTAATGACTTTCTCCACTATAAGCATGTCTTTACCGGCTATCTGCTGCTGGAGATTGATAGTATGGGTGGAAACTATCACCCTTTTCTTGTTCTCCAGGGCCCAGACAGCGGCGGGGATCAGATACGACAATGATTTCCCGGTCCCTGTTCCTGCCTCGGATATCAGTATCCTGGATTCGTTAACAGCTTCTATTACCGATTTGACGAGCCTGATCTGCTCCTCCCTTGGTTCAAAATTCCCGATGTTCTCCGAAAGTATGCCCCCATCCTCGAAAATGTCGGCGACTTCTCCCGCCTTCAGGTAAACCCTGCCCTCCGGTTTAAAAACAACATTTACAAAGGTAAGGGTATTATCGACAATATAAAAACCTATTTTTTTATTGGCTAATTCTGCGGCGAGCTGTATATCATTTTCGGAAGCCCTTAGAAGGTTTCCACCCGGGTCTTCTCCCGGGTGGTTATGAATAAGGACATCGCCCTGTAGTGTATCCATGAGTACCACCGGGGCAGAAACCTCGTTTCCATAGGCCATTGCCTGCGCCTCATTTACAATTCCGTTCCGGTCTACGCTGCCGACGAAAGAAACCTCCTGGCCTGAATTAGACAGGATTTCGTTCCTGATAAAATCTATCGCTTCGGGTGTAAAACACTCAGATGCAAGTTTTTTCAATTAAGGCTCCTTGTTGTCACTGCTCCTGCTGCTTTCCGTTCAATAAATTGTTCATTTCATCAGTTCCAATAAGAACTTCCCTTGGTTTGCTGGAAGTCGTGGAGGGCCCGATTATCCTCATTTTATCCATCGCCTCGATAAGACGGGAAGCCCGGTTATAACCGATCCGAAATCGGCGCTGAAGATATGATGCAGAAATCTCTCCGTTTTCAACCGCCGCCCTGAGCGAATCCGCGAAGAGAGGGTCGTCGCGGTAATCCACGTTGTACGCAGCTTCAACTTCCTGGACCGGAACAGACATCAGATTTTCAACATCGATAATATAATCGGCGTTCCCGTTCCTCTTCAGCTCTTTGACAAGGTTTTCAACATCATTATTCGAAACATTCGGAGACTGGATACGCAGCATATCGGTAAAGCTCGGCGTCATAAAAAGCATGTCACCTTTCCCGAGGAGCTTTTCCGCCCCGCTTTTATCGAGGATGGTCCTCGAATCTGTCTGGGAACTGACTCGAAAGGCTATCCGGGAAGGAAAATTCGCTTTTATTATTCCTGTGACTACATCGACGCTTGGCCTCTGTGTAGCGACGACAAGATGGATTCCTACAGCCCTTGCCATAGCCGCGATCCTTGAAATCACTTTTTCGGTTTCCTTGGGAAGCCTGAGCATTAAATTGGCAAATTCGTCGATTACTATGACTATATATGGAAAATACTCGAAGGCTATTTCTTTTTTATCTCTTTCCGCCGGATTTAATTTCTTAACCTCCCTGTTATAATCTTCCATATTCCTGACCCCGAAATCACTTAAGAGTTTGTACCTTTTATCCATTTCAGCGGAGGTCCATTCAAGAACGGCAATCGCCTCTTCCGGTTTAGTTATCACCGGGGCAAGTAAATGGGGAATGCCGTTATAAAGTTCAAGTTCGACCATTTTCGGGTCTATAAAAATAAATTTCACTTCATCGGCTGTCTTTTTGAAAGTTATCCCTCCGATCAGGGAATTTATATAAACGCTTTTCCCGCTTCCGGTCGTTCCGGCTATAAGCAAGTGAGGCATTTCAGTCAGATCCTCGATAACTATGTTGCCTGCGATGTCCTTTCCAAGGATAAGCGGCAGTTTTGCCTTAGTTTTGCCGAACTCTTCACTTTCAATTATCTCCCTTAAAACGACTGTCCTCCTGAACTTGTTTGGTACCTCGACACCGATAATGCTTTTGTTGCCGATCGGGGCAACGATGCGTATATTGCGCGTCCCAAGATTAAGGGCCAGATCGTCTGTAAGATTGACAATATTTTTCAATTTAAGGCCCGAAGGAGGAACTATTTCGTACCGGGTGATCGCGGGACCCCTCGAATGGCCGGAAACCCTGATTTCTATTTTAAAACTGGCAAAGGTATTTTCTATGATCCTGGAAACCCTGTCAATTTCCTCATTCTCCTCAGCCCGTGAAAAAGTCTCGAGCCCCTTTTCCAGTTTATTTTTATCAGGAAATATATACGGCCCGTTCAACTCCTCGACCGGAAAGAGCTCCTCAACAGGAGAAATCTCTTCGACCTTCCTCGATTGCGCTACCTCGGCATAATCGGCTTCTCCGACTATTTCTTCCACTTCCAATCCATCATTATCGATAATTTCATGCACAATTTCCTTTTCAATATTTTCTCCGTCCCGATCCGTCTCTTCCAGAACAATGCCGTCACTAAGGATCGGAACAATTTCATCCTGTAAAGCCTTGCCGGGAAGGGGTTCATCCCGCCCCTGCGGGAAGCTGGCTTGTAAAGACGGCTGTTCATCAAACTCCCCGTCAAAATGCCTGTCTATTTCAGCCAATACCCCTCCGGGCCCTTTTTCGTCCAAAAGCCATGCGGGAGCTGCTGCATTATCCTCAATTATATGTGCCTCTTTTGCAGGCTTTTGCTTTAAAAACGCGGGTTCCACACCCTCAGGATGCGATTTCTCTTCACCTTCTCCGTCCCTGCGAATCGACAGGACGTCCCCCCTTTCGAGGGCAAGCCCCCTTTCGATGATTTCCTCTTTGTTGAACAATAGGCCGAATAGCTGAAAAGGAGCGAGGATGAACAGGCCGACTATCCTTGCCAATCCGTAAGTCATACTTCTGAACAGCTTCATTGCAGAGGTCAGGGAAAAAAGGAGAAGGAGTGAGAAAATCCCGATAATGATATAACTATTAATCAATTCCGAAAGACTTTTCGATATTGCCAGCCCCAGCAGGCCTGCTTCTATATAAGTCGTTTTAGGATAGACTTCCGCAATTATAACTGAAATGCTTATCGTCACAAAAATGAACAGGGCTGCCTTGATGAAGATCCTTCCTATCTTTGACCCGACCATTATGTTTATGCCTATAACGAACATACCGAATGCAACAGCCAGCGAGGCATATTTTCCGTAAAGTAATACCAGGGGCGAAGAAATCCATACGCCGAATGTTCCAGCCATGTTCATAGCCGGCCGATTCACCTTTGACACGAGAAATGCAGAGTCCATAGGATTAAAACTGAGGAGAGCCAGGACCAGGACGGCTGACAGGGCAATAAAAGAATATCCGAAAAAAACTCTCATCGAATAAGCCCCTTTCTACCACCTTTTGCCATTACTAATTATAAAGCATTAAGCGGAAAAATAAAATAATCTTTACACAAATGTCAAAAATTGACGGAGGATTTACTCAAATCGTTAATCGCTATTCGTAATACTTGACTTTTTCAACCCTTTGTAAAAAAATAAAGCGCCCTAAGCACAGGATATATATTATGGATAAACCCAAAATTCTGATAGTAGAAGATGAAATCATTATCGCGAAAGAACTTGAATCCAAACTCAGGAGTACGGGATACGCCATCGCCGGAGTAGTAACGTCCGGCGAAGAAGCAGTAGAAGAAGCCCTTAAAAAAAAGCCGGATATCATCCTGATGGACATATCCCTGCAGGGGCTTATGACAGGTATAGATGCGGCAGAGGTCATCAGGAAAACTCAAAACATACCCGTTATTTACCTTACAGCCACTTCCGATGAAGCCACGATTAAAAAAGCCGAAAAAGGAGCCCCCTACGGCTTCATTATTAAACCATATACAGACAGAGAACTTCAGACAAATATTGAGATTGCGCTTTTAAGGCACAAGCTTGAGATGCAGTTTATCGATAGGGGAGACTGGCTCACTTCGACTTTTGACAGTATGGGCGATGCCGTCATTGCCACGGACAGGAATAGCATCATACTCAAGATGAACCCGCTTTCAGAAAAATTAACCGGATGGGGCAAAGACGAGGCGATCGGTAAAAAAATTTCAGAGGTTTTTCAGACAATCGATGAAAAAACAGGTGAAGACCTCACAAACAGCCTTTTAAAAAATATTGAGAGAAAATTAAGCGACAGCCTGCTCAATACCCAGATCCTCATTTCCAGGACCGGCGAAAAAATATATATAGATAAAAACGCTGAACCTATCAAAGATGAAAACGGAAGGATACTGGGAGTCGTCCTGATATTCAGGGATGTAAGCGAAAAAAGGACGCTCCAGCAGAGAATACTGGATTCCGAAAAAAAATTCCGTCATATATTCAACCAGGCCAACGACGGTATTTTTCTCTTTGAAAAAGATATATTAAGGGACTGCAACGATAAAGCCAGGAAGCTTTTCGGCTTCAAAAAAGAGGATATAATAAACTTCCCGGTCGAGAAGCTTTACCCTTATATCCGCATGGAGCCGCCGGAATTGCCCGCCAGAGAAGCATTCGTTAAAATGCTAAGGAATAATATCCACAAAGGCGAATTCATGATGAGAAAGGCCGACGGATCTCTTATCGAGGCTGAAATCAACCTTTCCAGTGTAGAAATCGACAATAAATCGATGGAACTTGTCTTCGTACACGATATAACCGAAAGGAACAAACTGGAGGAAGCGCTTCAGAAAAGTGAAAAACAATACAGACAGCTTGTAGAGCTTGCTGAAGAGGGCATCTGGTCCATCGATAATAAATTCGAGACGACATTCGCAAATCCAAGGATGGCCGCGATGGCAGGTTATACAGTTTCCGAAATGAAGGGAAAATCATTCTATTCCTTTTTTAGTCCTGATGAGATCAAAAATTTCCCCAAGAACGGCGGAAGAAAAAAACCAAAAAACAGCAATAGTATAGAAGCCCGATTGATAAAAAAAGACAGATCGTCTATTTTTGTACGCATGGCAGGTTCCCCCGTAACGAGAGAGGAAAGAATAACTTCAGGTTATATTTTTGTCGTAACCGACATTACCGACATAAAAAAAGAGCAGGACGAGATAAGGAAACTATCATATGCGGTAGAACAAAGCCCTACCAGTATAGTCATTACCGACGTTGACGGGAATATAGAATATTTCAACCCCAGGTTTATGGAACTTACCGGATATTCGAGAGAGGAGCTCTACGGCAGGAACCCCCGGATTTTGAAATCGGGAGATATGCCCCGTGAGGATTACATTAAATTATGGAATACCATCAGGGAGGGAGGAACCTGGCGAGGTTTGTTTCACAATAAGAAAAAAAACGGAGAATTGTACTGGGAATCCGCGTCCATATCGCCGCTTAAAAACAGCAAGGGGGTGATAACCCATTATATCGGTTTGAAAGAGGACATCACATATAAAAAGCTGGCCGAAGAAACACTGCAGAAAACGCTGACCGAATTCGCAGAACTTAACAAGAATCTTGACAATAAGATAAGAGAAGAGGTGGAAAAAAACAGGGAAATGGATCAAATGCTTATCCAGCAGTCAAGGCTTGCCGCAATGGGGGAAATGATCGGAAATATAGCCCATCAATGGAGACAGCCTATTAACGCCCTTGGTATAATAATACAAAATATAGAACAAACCTTCGATTACAAAAAGCTTACAAAAAAATACCTTGAAGATACCGTTTTCAAGGCTATGTCAATAATTACATACATGTCCAGAACCATTGACGATTTCAGAAATTTCTTTAGACCCGACAAGGAAATGGAAGATTTCAGCATCAGCAACGCTATAAGAAAAACAATTTCTTTTATTGAATCAAGTTTTAAGGAACATAACATTGTGATAAGCTTTACACCCGAAAAGGATATCATCAGGAAGGGGTTTCCGAATGAATACTGCCAGGCTGTTATGAATCTGCTCAGTAATGTTAAAGATGCTGTTCTTGAAAGAAATATCATGCAGTCTTCTGTAGTGATTACACTGCAGGAAAAATACGGCAGGTCAGTCCTTACCATCCAGGATGACGCGGGCGGTATTGCGGACAATATCCTTGATAGAATATTCGACCCTTATTTCACCACTAAAGAATTCGGCACCGGCATAGGGCTTTATATGTCGAAGGTGATCATAGAAAAAAATATGGGCGGAAAACTTACAGCCAGGAATACCGGGAAAGCTCCCGGAAAAATCGGCGCTGTTTTTCAGATAGAGTTATAATTTTACCTTTATTTTTAATGAAAATGAGTGTAATATATAATAAGTTCATTTATTTAAAATCCATAGAGGAGGATTATCAATGTATAGATTATTATCTCTCTGCCTTATCGGCTTTTTATTTGCAATGCCCGGGAGTATTTTCCCGGATACCAATAAGACTTATTCCGTAAGCGTGACCGTAGGCATTGTTAAATATTCACAAAACAACGGTTCGAACTGGATGAAAGTATTTCCCGAACTGGAACTTATTGAAAAATCCCTGGTTAAGACCGGGATCAATTCATATTGCGATATATTTATGCCGGAACGTGGAGTATTTCGTGTTATGGACAATACTACGATCCAGATAAAAGAACTGAAGAAACAGGTCGAGCAGATAAAGATCCGCCAGGGAAAAGCTATCTTTAACATTGCAAAAAAGCTGGGACCTGACGAAAGTTTTACTGTTGAAACATCTGTGGCCAATGCTGCCGTAAGAGGAACTAAGTTTGAAATCGATTCCGATGATAATAACCTTGCCGTGTCCGTGACAACCGGAAATGTCAGAATCAAAAGAAATATCGCCATTCCCAAAGAATACCAGGATGATGAAGAGGTCCAGAATCTTCTTACTGTAGATGCGCAATCAAACCAGACCATTACTTTAACCAAGGATGAAAACCTGGAGCTTGAACAGTCGATCGATAGGGTCAAGGGCAACAAGGCAGAGGTTTTGTCGGCGCTGAAAAATTCTCACGATGCTACACTGAAAAAGTTAAAGATAATGAAGAAAAATGTCAATCGTGTATTGGATGAGCTTGAAAAATATGGAGATTCTTCTTCCGGCGATCAAAACCAGAGCGACGATACTGAAAATGCCATAGAAAAAATCAAAAATAAAGATAAATAATCGTTAAGGCGCGAATAGCTCGAAAGAAACCCCGCCCTTTTAAAGGAGCGGGGTTTTTTATTTCTTACGATCAAGCTATTTGATATTATAAAATACCCCTTTGCCCAGATACTGCGCATAATCTCCAAGCTCTTCCTCGATCCTGATAAGCTGGTTGTATTTCGCAACCCTGTCGGTCCTTGATATCGATCCGGTCTTGATCTGGCCTGTATTAAGAGCTACAACAAGGTCCGCGATAGTAGTGTCTTCTGTTTCACCGCTCCTGTGAGATACTACTGACGTATAACCGGCTCTTTTCGCCATTTCAACAGCGTCGATAGTTTCCGTCAGGGTGCCTATCTGATTGAGTTTTATCAGTATTGAATTTGCAATCCCTTTCTTTATGCCTTCCTTGAGGATTGCAGGGTTAGTGACGAATATATCATCTCCGACAAGCTGTATTTTTTTACCCAATTTTTCAGTCAGCATTTTCCAGCCGTCCCAGTCGTTTTCGCCAAGTCCGTCCTCTAAGGAAATGATAGGATAATTTTTTACAAGATTCACATAAAAATCGACCATTTTTTCAGAGCTGAATATTTCTTTTGACGATTTCCAGAATTTGTAGCCTTTTTTCCCGTCTTTCTCCGCTTCACCCCATAATTCACTCGCCGCAGGGTCCAGGGCTATGGATATCTGTTCACCGGGTTTATAACCGGCCTTCTTGATAGCCTCGACTAAAAGTTCCAGAGGTTCTTCATTATTTTTAAGATCGGGCGCGAAACCGCCCTCGTCACCTACAGCCGTGGAATAGCCTTTCCCTTTGAGGATCGATTTCAACGCATGAAAAGTTTCAGCCAGGTATACAATCGATTCTTTAAATGAAGGCGCCCCGATAGGCATTATCATGAATTCCTGAAGGTCAACAGTATTGTCCGAATGTTTACCCCCGTTTAAAACATTTGCCATAGGCACAGGCATAATTTTGGTATTCGTCCCCCCGATATAGCGGTAAAGAGGGAGGCCGATATATTCAGCCGCCGCGCGCGCCACGGCCAGAGATACCCCCAGTATCGCGTTAGCCCCAAGCTTGCCTTTATTCGGAGTGCCGTCAAGTTCGATCATGACCTGGTCGACTTCCACCTGGTTCAAGCTGTCAAGGCCGACTACCTCTTCTGAAATTATACTGTTCACATTTTCAACAGCTTTTTCCACACCCTTGCCTTCAAGGCGCTTTTTATCGCCGTCCCTTAATTCCACCGCTTCCCTTTCACCTGTCGAAGCCCCGCTCGGAACAGCAGCCCTTCCAACAGTTCCGTCCTCCAGGGCCACTTCCACTTCTACCGTGGGATTTCCCCTCGAGTCGAAAATTTCCCTTGCGTGTACATCAACTATAGTAGACATAATTCCCTCCAATTATTATTTTAATCATATTTGTCACAGTATCGATATGACAATAACTATTTATGATAGGCCTTAAAAAAATAAAAGTCAAAAAGCAGGAGTAAAGTAAAATTGAAACCGGGGGGACGTGTCTTCGCGGACCGTCCCCCCAAAAATTTGTTTTTTTATTCCCTTCTGACTATTCTATAAATAATTGAGGTATAAATAATCGAGGTATCACCAATGGACCCGCTATCCCTGTTCCATCCCTCCGTTAAAAAGTGGTTCGAAGAAAAGATCGGTTCCCCGACCGAGATCCAGCAAAAGGCATGGCCTTTGATAGCCGGAGGCAGCCATGTCCTGATGAGCGCGCCTACAGGCACAGGCAAAACCCTTGCTGCTTTTCTCTGGGCGATCAATCAGCTTATTGCCGGAAAATGGGAAAAAGGAAAGACTTCCATCCTCTATATATCGCCCATGAAGGCGTTAAACAACGATATCAGGAAAAATCTTCTCATACCGGTCGAACAGATCGGGGCCGGGATAAATGTTTTTGTAAGAAGCGGAGACACTCCCTCAGGCGAAAGGCGCAGAATGCTCATAAGGCCGCCTGAAATTCTCATTACGACCCCTGAAAGCCTCAATATACTTTTAACATCAAAAAACAGTTTTTACCTTTTCGAGAATTTAAAGACGGTAATTCTCGATGAAATACATGCAATTGCCGGCAGCAAAAGGGGAACCCTATTAATAAGTTCGGTGGAACGCCTTACAAGGATTTCCGGAGAATTTCAAAGGATCGTGCTCTCGGCTACGATCCGGCCTATAGAAGTTATTGCCGGTTGGGCCGGCGGAAAAAGGGATATGCGGATCGTCGAAGCCTCAAAGTCAAAAAAATACGAGATAAATATAAAATTCCCGGCGGACGCCGGAAAGAAGATGATTGACAACTCCATATGGCCTCCCCTGATCGAAGAATTCAGGAAACTTATAAAAAGCCGCAATTCCACGCTCCTTTTCACTAACAGCAGGCGATTGACTGAAAAAACCTCACGGCTTATTAACGAGAATGAACCTGAAATCATAGCCTATTCGCACCATGGTTCCATTTCTAAAGAATTAAGGCTCGAAGTGGAGGACAAACTTAAACAGGGGAAATTGAAGGCGATAGTCGCCACAAGCTCTCTTGAATTGGGGATCGATATCGGCGAACTTGACCAGGTCATACTTATCCAGACCCCCCGCTCCGTCTCTTCCGCCCTTCAAAGGATAGGCAGGGCGGGGCATAGAGTAGGCCTTGTAAGCAGGGGTTGCCTCTTTCCTACCCATGGCAGGGACTTTATCGATGCGGCGGTGCTCGCAAGGGCGGTGGAGGATTATGAGATAGAACCGGTAAAACCGGTTGAAAACCCCCTTGACCTTTTATCTCAGATTGTGTTATCGATGAGCGCAGTAGAGGATTGGAAAGTTGACGATTTATTCGGTTTTATAAAAACTATATATCCTTACAGGAACCTTTCTCATAAGCAGTTTATCCTTGTTTTAAACATGCTCTCGGGAAGGTACTCAGGCAGCCGGATAAAAGAGCTTAAACCTCGTATATCTATCGATAAATTAAACAATACTATTAAAGCTATGGACGGAGCCGCTTCCCTTGTCTATCTTTCAGGGGGTACGATACCGGACAGGGGTTATTATGACCTGCGAATGCAGGATACGCATTCGAAAATAGGCGAACTTGACGAGGAATTTGTCTGGGAAAGAAAAATAGGAGATACTTTCTCTCTGGGCCCTGCCGTCTGGAGGATACGTAATATTACAAATACCGATGTCCTTGTAAACCCTGTAGATAGCGCTCCAAACATTATTCCCTTCTGGAAAGCTGAAGATTCCGACCGCGGATTCTTTTTCTTTGAAAAAGTCGGCTTGTTCCTTGAAAAAGCCACGGAAATGCTTGGCGAAAATAATTCGTTCAGAAATTTATTAATGTCGGAATACTCGATGGATGAAGCATCCTCGGAAGAACTTGCTCTCTTTCTGGAATCTCAGATAAAATTTACAAATTCCCCTCTCCCGGGCCGCCATCTTGTTCTGGCCGAACATGTTAAGAACCCGGTCCCCGGCGATAACAGCGAGATAGTCCTGCATACTCTCTGGGGAGGGAGGATAAACCGCCCCTTTTCATTTATTCTTTCCGCCGCCTGGCAGGATAAATTCGGTTATCCGATCGAAGTCATGGCTAACGATGACAGTATCCTTATAATGCTCCCTCATAGTTTTAAAATTGACGATGTATTGGAGCTTCTTTATTCAGCCGACCTTGAAAGTCTGCTTAAAAAGAGCCTGGAAAATACAGGATATTTCGGGGCCCATTTCCGTGAGAATGCCGGCAGGGCCTTGCTCCTGCCGAAAAGAGGCTTCAACAGCAGGGTCCCTTTGTGGCTGAACCGCCTGAGATCTAAAAAACTGCTTGAAGCGGTCCATTCTTATCAGGACTTCCCTGTAACGATCGAAACCTGGAGGGAATGCCTGCTGGATGAATTCGATCTTGAAAATCTTAAAAAACTCATCGACGAGATCCATACCGGCGATATAAAAATCAGCGAAATATACACTCCGTCCCCGTCCCCGTTTTGCGGAAATATCATCTGGCGTCAGAAGAATAAATATGTCTATGAAGACGATACGCCATCACCTTCAGGTGTTTCCAGCCTTTCAGACGACCTCTTCCGTGAAATTCTCGGCGAAGCAGGCCTGCGGCCCCTTATACCCCGGGAGACGGTTTCCCTGATGAATCAAAAATTAAAAAGAACCTATCCCGGATATTCGCCGCAAAATTACGGGGACCTTCTCGAATGGGTTAAAGAAAGGCTGCTGATTAATTGTAATGAATGGGATGAATTGGCGAATTCTATCGATCCCGGGATCAGGACTGTATTTCCTGACCGGTATGAAAGCCGGATTTTATCATTAAAGCCTCCGTTGTCTAAATACCGCCTTGTCTGCGCCGCTGAAAATCTTCCACTTATTTCTTCATTCTACAATCTTCAACCGGACGAACTCGATATATGTTTAATGCCTGAAGGCAGGCCGGATAGCGCTTTCATAAGAAATATCTTTAAAACGCTATCGGGAGAGGTTCCGGAATCTGTCCTGCAGGACCGGGGCAGGTTTTTCCTTCAATGGATTTCATATTACCCGGCTGTCGATACCGCGCTTATACCCGGTATGTTAGGGCTTTCAAAAACAGATATCGCTGAAATCCTGGGCGATTTATCCGAATCGGGAGAAATTATTATCGATGAATTGATCGAAGGGTCGCAAGAGATCTATGCGGCCGAGAGGACTAACCTCGAGACCCTTCTAAGGATCTTGAGAAAAGAAAGAAGGCCGGCTTTCAAGGCTCTTCCCCTGGAAACGCTGCAGCTTTTTCTTGCAAGCCACCAGGGTCTGACGAACAGGGACCAGTCGATCGAGGGTTTGAAAAAGGACCTTGAAAGATTGTTTGGTTATCCGCTGGACGCTCAGGCCTGGGAGGAATCGATATTCCCGGCAAGGCTCTCGCCGTATTATCCGGCATGGCTGGACAGCCTTCTTCAAAACACGGGATTATTATGGTTCGGCTGCGGTAAAAAGAAGCTGTCTTTCGCTTTCCCGGAAGATATCGGGATATTTACCGGCCCAGGGGAATCCGGCGAAGCGGAAGAGCTGCCTGACAGGGAAAGGCATTACGATTTTTTTGAGCTAACTTCGATCATGAATACGACTACAGCGAAAGCGGCCGGAAAGATATGGAGCATGGTATGGAAGGGGCTGATCTCCAACGAATCATTCGAGGCGGTCAGAAAGGGGATCCGGAACAAATTCACCGCTGAAGTTGTTCTGGAGCAGGGCAATAAAGGTCAAAGGTCCCTCCGGAGCAGATGGGAATCCGGCAGGCCTCTGGCCGGCAAGTGGTACGCCCTTCCAAAATCCACCGATGCCGACGACCTGATCACTGCCGCTGAAAATCAGAAAAACATGGCCAGGGTCCTATTCGACAGGTACGGCATCGTTTTCAGGGAAATATTAATGAATGAAATGCCCTTACTCCGATGGGCAAGCCTCTTGAAGACATTCCGCCTTATGGAACTTTCGGGAGAGATCCTGTCGGGTTATTTTTTTAAAGGGATACCGGGAGCCCAATTCGCCTCGCATGAGGCTTACCGCGAGCTTCTCAGGAAACTTCCTTATGACCATGTTTACTGGCTTTCAGCTATCGATCCGGCATCCCTTTGCGGAACCGGGCTTGAAGGGATAAGCGCTTATTATCCCGCCAGGATACATGCAAATTTTATGGTCTTTCACGGAGATAAGCTGGTAATGACAATCGGAAGGTCGGGAAAATACCTTGAATTCAAAGTCGGGCCCGGTCATCCAAATATAGAAAGATACCTTGAGGTTATTAAAGTGCTGCTGACCAGGGAATTCAAACCCTATTCTTCCGTAAGAGTGGAAAAAATAAACGGAATTGCTGCGGATGAAAGCCCTTACCGCGACCCACTTATCAAGTTCGGCTTCAAATCAAGCTATAAAGGCATTGAGATCTGGAGGTATTAGCCCCCCATCGGGGCTTTCTTCCTGCTGTCGATATAAACAAGCAGGACTATGATAATAAACCCGGCGGTCACATACATATCGGCAAAATTCAAAATCCCGGTCCTGAAAACCGGACCGATCCCCATGTTCAGGAAATCGATAACCCGGCGGTTGTTAAAGAATCTGTCGATAACTACATTATTCATCCCCCCCGTTAAGATCAGGGAGAACGCGGTTGCCTGGCCGGCGGTAATCTTTTTCGATAAGATTATATAAATAAAAAGTATTATAAGAAAAGCTGCAGGCAACAATCCCAGGAGGATAAACCCGGCAACCGGAGGGAGGTTCTCTCCCATGGAGAGGAAGGCGCCCGAATTTTCAGAGTACTGTATCCTCAAAGTGTCGAACAGGTATGAATAAGTTTGTCCTCCCGAAAGCTTTTCTTTTGCGATGGCCTTTGTAACGCGGTCCAGCGCGGTACCAGCCGCGAGAATGCTGAACAGGATTATCAGTCTTGGGATTAATTTCATCACCCGGCTCCGCTTTATTTATTCAAGGAGTTATTGTATTGTTTTACCCGTAATTTGTCAATGCGGCAGCAGGAACATTTGCGGTGATCCCCGTTGTTTTTACTTATGGGAAGACTTTGATAGATACTCCGTCGGGGTCATACCCGTGATCTTTTTGAACGCCGTGTAAAAAGTGGATTTGGAATTGAAACCCGAATCGTATGCGATCTGGAGAATATTGCCGTTATGTGAATTTGAATTCATCAGCCTTTTTGCTTCCTTGATACGGTAGGTGCTGAGAAAATCATAAAATTTTTGTTTTATATATTCATTCAGGATAATGGAAAGGCGCGTCCGGGGGATAGATAGCATTTCGGAGAGGCCCGGGAGGGTCAGATCGGGTCTTAAATAGGGCTTCTCGGTTTCCATTATTTTTTCTATCTCAAGGATATCGCTTGCAATTAATTCCGGATCTATCTGATTTTTATCTTTAACCTGAAGGTTTGTTATCACTATAGTTTTTCCTGTGACATGATCCTTATAATCGCGTAAATAAAACACCTGGGTTTTGAGTAAATGCGGGCCGTCGGGTGATTCGATCCTGATATCCGTTTGAAACCGGTCGGACGACCCGGCTGATTTCAGGATTTCAGGAAAAACAGACGCGATTTGCCCAAATGGTTTCCCGATACTTTTTTTATTCAATCCCTTTAATATTTTTTGAGTTCCGGGGGTAAAATCGACAATATCGTCATTGTTATCGAGGATTATCATATCGTTGGTAACGGTTTCCAGAATAGTTTTCCATTTTAACGGTTGACTTTCGAACAATCGGTACCTGACCAGTCCTAAAGCGAAAAGGGGCCCGACTATGGCCAGGACAATCGGATTATAATCCAGCCCCTTTAATATAAAGATATAGCTGACTTGAGAAAAAACATACCCAACCCAGGGTATGAGGGAAGCGACCATCATAATACCGGCCTGCTTTCTGAAAATTTCGGCCGATTGGAAATAAACGGTTATAATAAGGATGTTTCCTGCTAATACACAAAGGCTTAGGTAAATGACAAAAAGCCAGTAAAACATGCCTTTAGTAAATGTAACTACCGGATAAGGATTGGCGGGATCGATGAAGGTGGTTTTATAGGTAAGGTGAAAATATTCGTCGGTAAGCTTCAGAAATATTCCGATTAAAGGAATTATTATAAGGGAAATAACAGTCCATTTATTAAGATAGCGGCTTTTACCGCTGTATATTAAAGCAAGGATTATAAAGCAGGGGCCGAAAAACCATGCCCCTATACAGTAGAAATCCACCCAGAATATTTTGCCCGCTAAAGAAGGGGTGATCATTTGGAACGCATGACCGGAAGAGTAAACCGCCAGGCTGAACATCAGAAATGAAAAAGCCTTCCTGCCTATTAAGAATCCGCTTAAAGCGCCGTATAACCCCAGTGATAATAACATCATAGTGGAAAGAATCAATAATATGAAAATGTAGATCCAGGGTATCATCTGACCCTCTGAAAAATAAAATTTCTATGATTTAAAAAATTATAGCGTTAAGAAAAAAATAATACAAGCAATAGTCCGAATGAATACAGCCGGACGACAAACCCGTATTTATCGCTTAAAATAACATGAAATCATAGAGGATAATAAGATTTATGTTTTTAAAAGCCTTTTTTTATGCGGCGCTAATTTTTATTTTCACGGCCGCAGTTTATGCCGAAGATAGCGGAAAACGGGAAAAGGTCGTCATACTGCCGTTTCAAAATGATACGGATACTAAACAGTTCAAAAACTCCGGTGTTTTCAGGAAAATATTTTCCAGAACTTTTTTTACATTCATAAGCATCCTGCCGGTCATCGACGTTCCCGACATGGGCAGGACTAACGACATAGCTGTTTCATTCTCCAATATCCAGGCTTTTTCCGACAGTGAAAAGGCGAGGATCGTCATTTACGGACGCTACCGTTTATCGGGTCCGAAAGCAAATCCCAAAATCATCGCGGAACTTACGGCTTATGACGGCGCCGGGAGGACCAATATTTTCAGTAAAATTTATGAAACAACGACCGGACCCGATGTTTTCGAGGATATAGAAAATATGATCTCCGAAGTCATGAAAAGTTCCCTGAATATCGACGTGAAAAACATCGCCGCCATAAACTTCATGAATTTCAGGATCGCCAACGAAACATACCAGCTTTATGTGAACGGCCGCCTGATTGCATCCCCGTCCAACACCAACTTTTCACTTGTTTTGAGGGTCATGCCTCAAACAAACTATTCAATTTTACTAAAACAGCCGGGGGGCAGGACCGTTCTTAAAACCGATGTAAGACTTGCCCTCAACGGCTCGACCAATATAGGCTATTCGGGGTACGGGTCCGTCAGGATCGGGGGGATCTATTTGAAAGACCGGTTAAAAACCTACGGCCTCTTTTTTGACAGCGGACAAGTTTCCGAGAACAGCTATCTTTCAAATGTTCCCACCGCTTATGCACATAATTTAACCCTTGCTGAAAACCTTACAAACACAAACTACACAACTAATATCGACGTGTACGATAATCAGATCACTGCAGTCACGCCCGCGGCCGGGGCTTACGGGAGCCTCCATGCAGAACTGTTAAGCCTGGATTTCGATATGGCAAGCCTTATATTTGAGTTTTTCCCTTTCGACCGCTATTTCTTTGTCGGAGCCGGGGGGGGCTTTTATTACGCTGCCGGTTATTACTACGATATATCCCCCCTTTTAGAAATAGGCTATTACTGGATAGGAGATATGGCATATAATTTCCGTATCGGGACGGGGATTATCGGCAGGGCCAATCTTGCCCTGCCCCTGGGTGCAGACCCGGTTCCCGGCAGCGTAACCCCGGCTCTGTTCAATATCGGGCTTTTTATCAGCATCGATTTCTATTTCCTGACTTTACGCCCCGAGTGTTATGTTTACCGGAACGACAGCGGGCAGTTCACTTTCTCATATACAGCCGCGGTCGGCCTGCATTTTTAGTAGAATGGAGCGGCATATGTTTAATAAAATCGCTTTAATAATAGTCCATAATATCCCGGTGCTGTTAATACCCGCTTTATTATCATGCCAGCTCTTCTACGCTCCGGGGGCTTACGACAAGCTGAACACGTCCTCGTCCTCATCCTCATCTTCATCTCCTGTCATAACCAACTCGGTTACGAACGTGACATTGTATATCGCTGGCCAGGATCCTGCGGGTGGAGCCCTCTGGACGGTAACCATGAATGGAACGGTTACGAATATCGTTAAAACCGTCATGCCGAATTCGGTTTCGGCAAGCTGGGTGGCTCTTAACGGAGATACTCTCTATATCGCAGGGAGAAGCGGGGTCTCGCCGAACTATTACGGCTGTTACTGGACGGTTAAGACAAACGGAGGCACTCCGGTTGAAAACGATGTAACTCCGGTAGATATAACCGGCGGTTACGGTTGCGATCTTTTTTGGATCGGGTTCGACCCTAATGGAAACCTTTGCTGCACCGGCGATGATGAAAACGATTATCAGTGCTATTGGCTGAACGGCATCAAATATACTGAAAATAGTGCAATGTGGGGGATGCCGTACAATCTCGTATTTTCAGGCGGCAATTACTATACCGTAGGGTACAACAACGGCAGCACGACTTCGTGGCTATGCATAAATAACCCTGTTCAAATATCAATACCGGGCGCAGGGTGGTATCTCGGCGGATTGGTCGTAAATAACGGCGTCATATATGTAAGCGGTACAATGAGTTCCGTTGGAAATTCATCTGTATGGATATCTTCGAACAGCGGCGCTACATTCAACACCATCCCGTTGAACGGGACAGTTAATAGTTTCTCATATCCATGCTATTCCGGTTCTTATCTGTATTCGCCCGGCATTTCGGCTTCCTCTTATCCATGTTACTGGACTTTAGACAGCCATGGAAATACGAGTCAGATAATACTTGATCATGTTTCCACCGGAGAGGTCCAGTTTATAATTGTAACAAACAACACCGTCTTTTCCGCCGGATATGACAATAGTCAACCGGTTTACTGGATCGGCACAAGCGAATATATCCTCGATACCGGTGCCATATATGATATGATAGGCTTAGTCGTAACATATAATATCGTTAATACGTACCTGCCGCAGGGGAAGAACGGAAAAACACGCTGATTTACTCCTTTGCGTCGGTCGTCTTTGTCCCATTATAGGACGAATTTGATTAAAATCCATTTGATAATAAAATAATAATGAATTATAATTTTATTAAGAATATTATTCTCGACCGGTTTGCATTACTTAAAGAAAAATGAGGAAATATGTTTAAAAAAATTATTTTATCATACATGAGATTTATCCCGGCGCTGTTAATACCCGCTTTATTTTCATGCGAGCTCTTCTACGCCCCGGGGGCTTACGACAAGCTGAACTCGTCCTCATCCTCATCCTCATCTTCATCTCCTGTCATAACCAACTCGGTTACGAACGTGACATTGTATATCGCTGGCCAGGATCCTGCGGGTGGAGCCCTCTGGACGGTAACCATGAATGGAACGGTTACGAATATCGTTAAAACCGTCATGCCGAATTCGGTTTCGGCAAGCTGGGTGGCTCTTAACGGAGATACTCTCTATATCGCAGGGAGAAGCGGGGTCTCGCCGAACTATTACGGCTGTTACTGGACGGTTAAGACAAACGGAGGCACTCCGGTTGAAAACGATGTAACTCCGGTAGATATAACCGGCGGTTACGGTTGTTCTCTTTTTTGGATCGGGTTCGACCCCAATGGAAACCTTTGCTGCACCGGCGATGATGAAAACGATTATCAGTGCTATTGGCTGAACGGCATCAAATATACTGAAAATAGTGCAATGTGGGGGATGCCGTACAATCTCGTATTTTCAGGCGGCAATTACTATACCGTAGGGTACAACAACGGCAGCACGACTTCGTGGCTATGCATAAATAACCCTGTTCAAATATCAATACCGGGCGCAGGGTGGTATCTCGGCGGATTGGTCGTAAATAACGGCGTCATATATGTAAGCGGTACAATGAGTTCCGTTGGAAATTCATCTGTATGGATATCTTCGAACAGCGGCGCTACATTCAACACCATCCCGTTGAACGGGACAGTTAATGATTGCGCATATCCATGCTATTTCGGTTCTTACCTTTATTTGCCCGGCATTTCGGCTTCCTCTTATCCATGTTACTGGACTTTAGACAGCTATGGAAATACGAGCCAGGTAATACTTGATCATGTTTCCACCGGAGAGGTCAAGTTTATGATTGTAACAAACAATACCGTCTTTTCCGCCGGAATTGACAATAGTCAACCGGTTTACTGGATCGGCACAAGCGAATATATCCTCGATACCGGTGGTAATGGTATAGGCTTAGTCGTAACATATAACATCGTTAATACGTACCTGCCGCAGGGGAAGAACGGAAAAACACGCTGATTTACACCTTTGCCTCGGTCGTCTTTGTCCCATTATAGGACGAATTTGATTAATCCCCTTTTTCTCAATATAATTAAACAGTTGTTTTTTTTATCGTCAAGGAGACTGTTGCATAATGAACTATATCAGCACAAGGGGCAATCACACCCCGGTAGGAAGCGCGGAAGCCATCATGACAGGCATGGTCCCGGAGGGCGGGCTTTTCGTGCCGGATGAAATACCCGAAGTAGATATAGGAAGGCTTTCAGGAAAATCCTACCGGGATACTGCTTTCGAAATCCTCAAGCTCTTTCTCTGCTCCGAAGAAAATTATTCGGAGGCAGGGCTTGCAGAATACATCGGCAAAGCCTACAACTCAGCCAAGTTCGACTCGGAAAAAATAACTCCGCTCCGTTTCCTCGATGAAAATACCGCGGTTCTGGAATTATGGCATGGCCCTACAGCTGCTTTCAAGGATCTTGCGCTGCAGATCATGCCGTACCTGATAACAGGCGGCCTGCAGATCCTCAATATCGACAAAGAAATCGTAATACTTGTCGCGACGTCGGGCGATACCGGAAAAGCCGCTCTTGAAGGATTTAAAAACGTTCCGGGCACGAGAATAATTGTCTTTTATCCGGAGAACGGCGTCAGCCCGATTCAGGAAGCGCAGATGCTTACGACCGGGGGCGCAAACACTCATGCCATAGGCATTAAAGGAAATTTCGACGACTGCCAGAATATCGTAAAGGAGATTTTTGCCGACAGCGATTATAATATGCTCCTAAACAAAAAGGGGGTTAAACTGTCAAGCGCCAACTCTATAAACTGGGGAAGGCTCGCGCCTCAGATAGTTTATTATTTCAGTGCATATTTCCAGATGGTTGAAAACAAGACTATTCTGATCGGGGACGAGATCGACATCTGTGTTCCCACAGGTAATTTCGGGAACATTCTCGCGGCATTTTACGCACGGGAAATGGGCCTGCCGGTCTCAAAACTCATCTGCGCCTCAAACAAAAACAACGTTCTCACTGAATTCATCAGGACGGGAGTTTACAATAAAAACAGGGACTTTTTTAAAACGAGCAGCCCCTCGATGGACATCCTTATTTCTTCCAATCTCGAGCGATTTTTATTCGCCGTATCAGGCGGCAACCCCATAAAAATCGTCAGGTGGTACAATGAACTAAACCAGACCGGCGAGTTCAAAGTCGATGACACGACCCGGCAGAGGATAGGCAATATTCTTTTCGGCGATTTCGCTACGGAAGAAGAGACATACTCTTTCATAAAAAAGATTTTCAATAAAAAGGGCTATCTGATCGATACCCACACCTCTGTGGGAATAAAAGCGCTCGATACCTACAGGAATTCCCGGAAGAACGTCAAGCCCGCTATTATATGCGGGACGGCTTCGCCCTATAAATTCAATTCCTCGGTTTATTCCGCTATTACGGGGGATTCATCGCTAACCGACGAATTCATCATATTAAAGAAATTAATGGGAAAGACAGGCACTCCCCTCCCCAAATCGATTGAAGAACTTGAGAATCTGGAAATCCGGCCCCGGAGAGTGATAGAAATTGCAAAAGCCCGTGAAACGATCGCCGGCATCCTCAGCCCGGAAAGGAAAATCCGATTAAGCCTTAAAAAGGAGAGACCTGCTCTTTAATCGCCGAAAAAACGCTTGTGAAGAAGACGTACGGTATCATCGGCCCTGTCTTTCATGATCACGACCGATATTTTAATTTCAGACGTAGATATCATCTGTATATTGATCCCGGCCTTCGCAAGCTCGTCAAAAACGGACGCGGCGACCCCGGAATGGCTTTTCATACCTATTCCTACAACCGACACTATTGCAATATTTTTATTATAGCTTACATCCTCCGCATTCAGGTCTTTTTTAAGCCTGTCCATTATTTTTTCCGTTTCATCGATATCTGTCGATAGGACAGTAAAGGAAATCTGGCTTTTTGAATCCCTTCCGACGCTTTGTACGATCATATTTACGTTGATATTGGATTCTCCCAGTTTTTTGAAAATTACCGAAGCAACCCCCGGCATATCCTGAATTCCCGAAATATTGACCTGCGTCTCATCGTCCTTTTTTGCGATGCCCGTTATTACCATATCTTCCATATAATACTCCTTAACTACCAGGGTACCCTCGTTTTCAATAAAGGTGGATACAACTCTGAGGGGAACTCCGTATTTCATGGCAAATATAACCGAGCGGTCATGGAGGACTTTCGCCCCCATCGATGCCAGTTCGAGCATCTCGTCATGAGTGATGAATGAAAGCTTTTTTGCGTTTTTCACAATCCTCGGATCCGCAGTATAAATCCCGTCAACGTCGGTATATATATCGCACCTGTCCGCTTTTAAAGCCGCAGCGATTGCGACGGCGGTAGTATCTGAACCGCCCCGGCCGAGAGTGGTGATGTTCCCGTCTTCATCTATTCCCTGGAAACCGGCAACTACTACAATTTTCCCCTCTTTTAGAGATTTAAGCAATTTTTCCGTGTTTATGTCGAGTATCCTCGCTTTTGTGAAATCAGCGGTCGTTTTGATCCCGATCTGAGCCGCATTATATGAAATCGCGTCAATACCCAGGTTATGTATAGCCATCGACAGCAGGGCTATCGAAACCTGTTCGCCTGTCGATATAAGCATATCCATTTCCCTTTTCGAAGGATTTTTTGTCACCTGCTTTCCAAGGCTGATCAGGTAATCCGTTGTTCCGCTCATAGCGGAAACTACAACAACGACCTCGTTGCCTTTATTTTTTGTACCTATAACTTTTTCAGCCACATTCCTGATCCTGTCAACATCGCCGACTGAGGTGCCCCCGAATTTTTGTACGATCAGCGCCACAATAATCCTCCACCTGCGAAAATACTGCCGTTATTATACAATAAAATCTATATTTTTAAAAGAAACGTAAATTACGAATATCGAATTACGAATTATTGTGATTGAATCGCCCTTGACATACCTATCGACCTGTTATAAACTAAACTACTTTCAATTGACCCGACAAATGGATAGGATGGAAAGTCTAATGGCCGGAGGATTCTTTATTACAATGGAAGGCATCGAGGGCAGCGGAAAATCGACGCAGGCGCGTTGCCTTTACAATTATCTCATCAGTATGGGATTCGACGCTATTCTGACACATGAACCCGGGGGCACCGACACTGGTGCTATGATTCGCGATATCCTGCTGAATTCAAAGTCCCTGACGCCTTATTGTGAACTTTTTCTATTTATGGCGGACAGGAGCCAGCATGTCGAGGAACTGATCAAGCCGGCTCTCGCCAGAGGAGCCATAGTCGTTTCCGATAGATTCTATCACTCCACCTTCGCATACCAGGCGGGGGGAAGGGGCATTGATGGAGAATTAATTAACAATCTTAATGATCTGGCGGTAAATACCGTCAGGCCCGATCTCACATTTTATATCGATATTCCGCCTGAAACCGGTCTTTCCAGGAAGCGGGCCGCCAGCCATTCCCTCGATAGGATAGAAAAAGAGGATCTGGAGTTCCATCGCTCTATACGGGAAGCTTATATTAGGATGTCCCATACCGACAGTACAATAGCCGTAATAAACGGCGATCGGGAAAAAGAAGAGATATGCAATGAAATCGCCGGGCTGTTCTTTAACAAATTCAATGGAACGGTTTAGAAATGGAAAATGTTGTTCTTCTGGGTGCAACCGGTTCTATTGGATCTTCAGTTCTTGAGGTGCTTAGAAGTTATCCGTCGGAATTTAAACTTGTCGGAGTAAGCGGCCATAAAAATCTCGCCAGGCTCGGAAAAATCGTCAGGGAATTTTCCCCTGAATTTATCTGCCTGACGGAAGAAAACAAGGATTTTATAAAGCAGTTTCCACACCTTTCTTTCGGTTTCGGTAAAAAAGGGCTTATTGAGTCGGCGAAACTGCCTTCCGCAGGAACCGTGATTATAGGAATCGCAGGTATAGCCGGCCTTTCCCCCTCTCTCGCTGCCGCAGAAGAAAGGAAAAGGATACTCTCTGCAAACAAGGAATCAATTGTCGCGGCAGGGGATATCCTGAACAGGGTCCTTGCCGGCGCCGGGGTTGGTATTATTCCCTTAGACAGCGAACATAACGCAATATTCAATATTTTTTCAAGGATCCAAAAAAAATTTATTAAAACCATCTGCCTCACTGCTTCAGGCGGGCCGTTCCTTCGTAAAACGATAACTCCTGATGTAACACCTGAGGATGTTCTTAATCACCCTGTCTGGGATATGGGCAAGACTATCACTGTCAACAGCGCCACTTTGATCAATAAGGGCTTTGAAGTCATTGAAGCTCATCACCTTTTCAACATGGAATATGAGAGGATAAAAGTTCTTATTCATCCCCAATCCCTTGTGCATGGAATCGTCGAAACTATTGACGGATCGCAATTTATGGCCTGTTCTCCGAGTGATATGCGTTACCCCATAGCCTTATCGCTTTTTTATCCTGAAATACCGGAACAAAAGTTTCCATCCCTCGATCTTGCCGGAAGAAAGCTTGAATTTTCAAATCCGGACTATGAAAAATTCCCCCTTCTTAAATTAGCATACGATGCCGGTATTGAAGGCGGCATCATACCGGCTGTTCTGAACGCAGCCAATGAAACAGCGGTCGAGTTTTTCCTGAAAGGGGCTATAGGTTTTCCTGAAATTCCTGTAATAGTAAAGCGTACTATCGATGCCTTTTCAGCTGAAAATACAAATAAAAAGGAACTTACCCTTGAAGTTATCCTTGAAAAAGATATGGAAGCCAGGCTCTTCGCGAGAAAAATAATCGAAAGCCGCTAAATCATTGTTCCCTGATTAAAAAATTTAACCTTGATGACTATCTGGTTATCTGTTCGATAAGAGGAATTTATATACCATATCGCCAAGGCCTATGCCGCCCGATTTCGATATTAACTTCGAGTATTCACTATAAAGCATGTCTTCAAAAATATCCTGTTTGAGCCCGCCGTTAAGCCATTCGTCTTTGGGGACTGTATTCCTCATAGATTTGAAAAGCTGTTCAATAAAAAGCGATTCAAATTGACTGGAAGTTTCTCTGATTTTTTTCTCATCCATACCCTTATAATTTCTTTTTCCAAGGGTATCAATCCTTCCGTTTTCCATGCTTTCCCTGGCGGAAAACAGGCTCTCGCTCCCGATCTGCATATTAATCTCCAGCTTTATTATCGGCCGGAGATAAGAACCCTTTAATGGACTTCGTTATCTTTTCTGCCCTTTTCATCAACCGGCTGTCCCAAATTTAACGGTTCAAAGAATAAAAATTCGGATCTGCCGGAAGATTTTTTGAAATTTTCATCCCAGCTTACCCTGAACCCGAGAAAATTTTTCTTGCGAAGGAATAAGGTGTTATTGGTGTCCATTTGTAAAGCGACATTCATACTCAAATCCTTTCCAGGCAGTATCTCTTTGATTGTATCATTCCTGGAAATTAACTTCCCGACATCGGTAAGATATTCGATTTTAAAATTATCGAGTTTTTCCGATGCCGTATTTTCCAGATTGAAAGTTATTAAAATTTCCTTTTTTTCGGGATTGATGCTTGACGATGTAATTTTTATGACAAGCGGTTCAGTATTATATGCCTGTTTTAATTGATATATGATCTCTCCCACACCCAGCATCCATTCATTTGGAGTGTAAGGTCCCCTCCTGCCGAACATTATCTTATAAAGGTCGTTTATTAAAATTCCATTGGCTATCCGTGTACTCGAAATATTTTTTACTAACTGAAGGTTCGCCCCGACATAATTTTCTATTGCACTGATGTCGAAACCGTTTACATCCACATTCTGATAATCGAAATAATAAGATATGATCAAATTGTTAATATAACGCGAAATGATTGGATTTTTACTCAGGCCTGCGAGGTTTTCGGGTATTTTATCATAGCCGATATTAAAATCGATTATAACAAAATCTATGCCGGCCGATATCAGCGCGGATAGTATTGAGGGATTTTCCATCAGTAATTTGTAATCCATCCGGTAAAATAAGGGTTTCTTATGTCCCGTTTTTTCCACGATTTCTCTTATATAATCAGAAATGAAATAAAGCTTCCACATTGAGAATCTGTTCAGATTAGCGCTGTCTTTAAATTTATTTTTGAATAGTGCAAATTTACCATTATAATCCAGGTCGTTCCAATTGGCAGGAACACTGATGCTGCAATCCCTGATGTAATTATCGATAAGTTCCGCTCCGTAATTGCTCGACATAAATATATCCGACATCCCGACATATGAAATGTTTTCGTTGTCCATGAAAGAGGAGAGGAGTTTTATAATGCTCTTTTTCCTGTTATCATCTAAGAGGGATATATATGTCGGATCTTCGCCGTAACCTTCTCCCTTAAAATAAAGGACTGTCTTATAACCTATTTTTTTTGTATCGACTCCCTCGACATTCAGACACCGGGCATAAACCCCGAAATGCTTGTCCCTTTTACCTATCTTGTCCGCCAGGGCGATCGATTCGTTGAGCTTGTCCATGTCCCAGGGTGAATCTAGGGTTACATCCTCCTGGAAGGTTTTCGTTATACCCGAAAGCATAATTATACCGTCGGCCGATATAAAATTGACCCATTCAGGTATATAATTCCAGTCGACTTCCTTTCCCTCGGCGGATAAAATACTTCTCTTGGAGACCCTTTCAAGAGAATCAATCCCCATAAAAACCTGCCCCTTATTCAGAACGAACTTCGGGCCGGCTTCTTCGATTACAAAACTGTTTTTAGAAACTACCGGAGCTTCAGGGGTGTCGATAAAACCCGAAGCCTTGATATCGACTTTGCCTTCGATCCCCGGATTTTCAGGAAAATAATAGCCAATCCAGGCTTTCTGATCACTGAAATAAACAAGAGTTATTTTGTCATTGCCGTCAATATTCCTGATTTTAATCCCGTCATTATAAAACTCTACCTGTATGACTGCATTCTCAGGAATTTTCTGGTCTTCTTTTGCCTGTATCCGGGCAAACAATTTTATCTTTTCAAATTTACGATATACTTTTTTATCGGTTTCAATTTTTAATCGATAATCGGTATTGTTCTGCTCATTGAATCCAGCTGATTCCTCGCCGTTCAATTCTATGCCGATATAGTTTTCTTCCAGGAAATGACGGATAGGCGTATAAAAAATATTGCCGGCGATTAGTAATAAAGCGATTAAGCACAAAAAACCTATTGATAAAGTACGTAATATTTTCATAAAGACCGCCTTACTTTTTTTCGAGCATCGCCTTTATAGGCAAATACACCAGTATTCCGACTATCATTCCCAGCAGGCAGGATAAAGGGAACATGGTAAAAATCCTGTCAGGATAAAGCCTGAAAAAAAATATGACAAATAGAGAGGCTAGCAAAAAAGAAAGCCCGTTAAGAATCATAAGAATAAAAAATAGGCGCTTGCCCACAACGACCTCCTGTTAAAATAATTAAGGGTGGGACTTTTATGCCCGTAGGGCCGTAGGTAGAAGCACCCTTGAGTAATTATATAATAAAGTCCAAAAATATTAAAGAAAGAAGAGCCTATTATGTCATTTCGAGGAACAGGATGAGTGCTACACTTGAAATGACAGTATTAAAGAATGTTTAATTTGAATATTTAATTACATTATTATATACTTTTTCAAGTTTGATAAGGAAAATCCCATGAAACCTCTTATCGCCATAGTGGAAGACGAAGAAGACATAGCCGAACTTGAATCACTGTCGCTTACGAGAGAGGGCTATAATACAAGAATATTCAAGACAGGCACCGATTTTCTGGGCAGCCTCGAGCACGGCGATAATTATATTATGATCATTCTTGACCTTATGCTCCCTGAAATGAGCGGAACTGAAATACTGAAACTCATAAAAAACAATCACTCATTCGAGGCTTATAAAAATACGCCGGTAATAATAGTATCTGCCAGGAACACCGAGTTAGACAAAGTTCTGGGGCTTGAATTCGGTGCGGACGACTATATCTCCAAACCATTCAGCCCAAGGGAATTGATAGCGAGGACCAGGGCACTTCTCAGGCGTTCCACCGGTGTATTCCAGGAAACACCTTCAGGCCTGACCATGAAGAAAATAATACGCATCGGCTGTATTGAAATCAACGAGGATAAATTCCAGGTTTTTATCGAAGGCAGGGAAATTTCTCTGACATCGGTAGAGTTCAAAATCCTCGTTATTCTATCGAAAAGAAAAGGCTGGGTATTCGACAGGAACAAACTTATGGACCAGATATGGAGCGGTGAAAAAATAATCACCGGAAGAACGATAGATGTCCATATCAAGCATTTGAGAGAAAAACTGGAGCCTTACGGCTCTTATATCAAAACCGTAAGGGGCGTAGGATACAAACTTGACGACAGGGTTGAATAAGCGCTTAAACTTTTATATTAGACATCCGCTTCCTTATCTCCATAATTAACCCAAAATTAACATTTCCTTCACGGGGTATTCATACCCCTGCCCTAAAATAATCGCGGTTTTTTGTTTGGGATTATATTCAATTTTGGAGGTATAGATTTATGAAAAGAATCCTGACCTTATGTCTGGTTCTCGTTTCGATCGCGTCTTTCGCCGGTGCGACGATCAAGGTTGAAACTGAAACATGGCTCGACGCTAACACAGTTCAGGTGTCTACCAGCTCCTCACCAGAATTAAACCCCGGCGGGTCATTCTTCCTAGGCAGGGCTTATCTGACTCTGATCGGAGACCTTGGAACAGATTTTTACGGCGACCCGATCAAGGAAAGGGTGACCTTCGATTTCGCCAACGCCACGTCTTCAGGAGCAGCAGGAATAATCAAGTACGCTTACTTCGATTATACCCTTCTCAAAAATTTCTGGGATCCGAACGGCGGCCAGAAGTTTCTTGTTTTTTCAGCAGGTCTTATTCCGGTATATTTCGGCAATATCCAGTTCTGGCAGTATGTCCTTCCTATAAAGGACGCAACCGAACTCTACAAAGGGGTCAGTTACACCTATGGTTATATTCCTTCCACTTCCAAACCGACCAACTATACCGGTATTGCACCAACAGCTTCGGCGGATTTCGGCCTGATGCTCTCCGGCAAGTTCCTTCCAATCGAGGGTTTAACCTCATCCCTTATTAGTTATTACCTGCAATTTCTCAACGGCGAAGGCTACAAGACGTTTGTTAATAATAACGGGGCTCCTTATATTAACGCCTCTACCAACGGCAGCGACTTCGCTTACCAGGCTTCAGCGTTCGTTTCTCCCATCGACGGGACTATGATCGGCGGAACTTACAGGATAGATTCCTACGACGATGCCACAATAGGCACCGGAGTGCATAACACCGAAACCTCTTATGCTTTATTGCTATCCGCAAGAAATGTTATGAACATACCTGTTGACTTCACCGCCCAGTATATCAGCGAGACCAGCACCAACGACTGGCTCCCTTATAGCGTCGCCAAAAATAATACAACCCCTTACGGATATGATTTCACAGGCGTCGTCTATTCCATCTCTCTCGGATACGGGTTCTTAGACTGGGCGATCGAACCTATGATCAGGTACGATTATTACAACCCGGACACGACGGTATCCAACGGCCAGAACGGTACAGACGTATCGGGTTCTATCCTCTACATCGGCGCGTCCTTCAAACCCGACCCCAACCTTACAATAAAACCTATGTACGGGATGTATATGACAGAAAACGGAAAGCCCAGCCAGAACTATCTCGTCTGGCTTGAATTCGCGTACAAGCTCAACTTTACGATCTGGCAGTAAGACATTATTATTAATTATATGGTATAATAAAGGGCGGACCGGCTTAATCCCGGTCTGCCCTTGCATTAAAACGGAGGAAAATTCATGAAAAAGATTATATTATCGGCTGCGGCTTTCATCCTTTTCGCTTCTGCGGGCTTTTCACAGAAAGTTGAGAGCTTATTGGGAGCGGGGGCTACATTCCCCTACCCTCTTTATTCCAAGATGTTCGAGGAATATTTTAATTCGACAAAGATGAAAATAAATTACCAGGCGATCGGTTCAGGCGGCGGAATACAGCAGCTTATCAGCAAAACAGTCGACTTCGGCGCTTCCGACGCCCCTATGAGCGACAAAGAGAAAAAGGCGGCGAAGGATGAGGTCATCCATATACCCACATGCCTCGGCGCTGTCGTTCTGACCTACAATCTGCCCGGTAATCCTCAGCTTAAATTTACCCCTGAAATCGTTGCCGACATTTATCTTGGCAAGATCACCAAGTGGAACGATCCAATGATAGTCGCGGTCAATAAGGAAGCGAACCTTCCCGATACCGCCATAACTGTAGTTCACCGTTCGGACGGCAGCGGAACGACCTATACGTTCAGCGGTTATCTTACCGCCGTCAGCCCCGAATGGAAAAGCAAGGTCGGGCAGGGCAAGTCCCTCAACTGGCCGGTAGGTATCGGCGGCAAGGGCAACCCCGGCGTTACAGCTTATATAAAGCAGATCCCCGGCGGTTTCGGCTATATCGAACAGGCTTACGCCGAACAGAACAAGATGCCCATGGGAGAGCTTCAGAACAAGAGCGGAAATTTTATTACCCCGAGCTTGGAATCGGTAATGCTGGCAGCCAATGTAGATCTCCCTGCTGACGGCCAGGCTTCAATTCTCGATACAGCATCGGCGCAGGGATATCCCATCTGCACCTTTACCTGGATCATCCTTTACAAGGAGCAGTCTTACGGCGGAAGACCGTTGAACAGGGTTCAGGAAACAGTAAAACTTATATGGTGGATGATACACGAAGGACAGCAGTATAATGAAGCATTATTATATGGAAAGCTTCCCGAAAAAGCAGTCAAACTTGACGAAGATTTATTGAATTCGGTGGTCTATCATGGTAAGCAAGTCCACAAGTAAACATTTTACAACAAACGGGGTGGGAATTAGTTCCCATCCCATGTTATTTATTTTTAACAGTTCATTTAAAACGACTGTCATGTTTTGCGTCATAATTGTCTGCATACTTCTCATGGCAATATTTATAAGCCTTTTTATAGCGGCCCAGCCGTCCCTGCGAAGATTCGGGTTTTTGTTCTTCGGTTCATCGATCTGGGACCCGTTGAACGGGCAGTTCGGGGCTCTTCCCTTTGCGCTGGGAACCCTCCTTACATCAATTATAGCTTTGATAGTCTGTATACCATTTTCTATGTCGGTAGCTTTGATCCTCGGTGAATATTTCTCTTCCGGGGCTGTTGCGGCAGTTCTCAATTCCGCTATGGAACTTCTTGCCGGCATACCCTCGATCATATACGGCATGTGGGGGCTATTCGCTCTCGTCCCGGTTATAAGGGGATTTGAAGCAACAATAGGAGCGATACCTCTTGGCGTGGGTATTTTCGCCGCGGCAATCCTTTTATCGATCATGATCATTCCGTTTGCGGCTTCCATTTCAAGAGAGGTAATCGGCATGGTTCCGAACGATCTCAAAGAAGCGGCTTATTCACTAGGTGCGACCCGGTATGAAGTCATAAAAAAAGTCGTTATTCCATACGCGGGTTCAGGGATAATCGCCGGAATCCTTCTCTCTTTCGGCAGGGCCCTCGGAGAAACAATGGCGGTAACCATGGTCATCGGAAATTCATATTTTTTGCCGACCAATATCTTCGGCCCCGGCGATACTATCGCCAGCATAATAGCCAATGAATTTACCGAAGCGGCTGATCCCCTTTATGTTTCCGCATTGATAGAAATGGGCCTGGTCCTTTTTATTATAACAATAATTTTCGGTATAGCCGGCAGATATATCATTACAAAAGTCAGCATCAAGGATTAAGAAATGGACATTAAAGAAAGAAAAAAAAGAAATGTCTTGTTCAACATTTTTAAAGACAGGGTATTTTTTATAATTATCATCGCCCTGTCTGTTATCACATTAATTCCTCTTATTTTAATCCTGTATTACATTACGGTAAACGGGGTATCGTTCCTCAGCATCGACTTATTGACAAAACTTCCGAAAGCCACGGGGGAGGCGGGCGGAGGGATTGCCAACGCAATAATAGGTTCGGTTATAATCGTTTTTTTTTCAGCATTGATAGCGATTCCGATCGGGATACTTTCGGGGATATATCTTTCCGAGCATACTGAAAGCCGGCTGGGGCAATTCGCGCGGGTAGCCGTGGACGTTCTCCAGGGAGTCCCTTCGATCATACTCGGCATCATAGCCTATGTATGGTTAGTAATACCGATGGGCGGTTTTTCAGCTATTTCGGGAAGCATAGCCCTGTCAATGATGATGCTTCCCCTGATAATAAAAAACACGGAGGAAACATTGAGGCTCATACCCTATTCCGTTAAAGAAGCCGCATATTCTCTAGGGGTCCCATATTATAAAGTCGTCCTGAAGGTTGTTCTGCCGGCCGGGCTATCGGGAATTCTTACCGGCGTCCTCATTGGAATAGCAAGGATAACCGGGGAGACCGCACCATTGCTATTTACAGCATTCGGAAACCCGTTTACCGAGTTAAATCCCTTAAAACCTATGGAAACCATACCCCATATAATTTTCACATACGCTACGAGCCCTTACACGGATTGGCAGAATATAGCCTGGGGCGCTTCTTTCATACTCGTGTCTTTCGTTTTAATTTTGAATTTAATAGCAAAGGTGGTGGCAAGCAAATGGAAGGTAAAATTCTAAAACCGATCCTTGATGTACAAGACCTCAGCGTTTATTACGGTGATCTGAAGGCATTGAACAATATAGTTATGAATTTTTATGAAAACACCGTCCATGCTATAATGGGTCCCTCCGGATGCGGAAAATCCACCCTTATAAGGTGTTTTAACAGGCTCCATGAACTTACTCCCGAGGCTAGGGTGGAAGGCAGAATATTATTGAACGGCGAAGACCTTCTTCAAATCGATCCAATCCTTGTCAGGAGGCGGATAGGGATGGTTTTCCAGCGTCCGAACCCTTTCCCTACAATGACAATTTATGATAATGTCATTGCGGGTTATAAACTGAACAGTATTCATTTACATAAATCAGATGCCGATAAAATAGTCGAGGAATCCCTTACCAAGAGTTCACTCTGGATGGAGGTCAAAGACAAGCTGAATAAAAGGGGAACCTTCCTTTCGGGCGGCCAGCAGCAGAGGCTTTGTATCGCAAGGGCGCTCGCTATGAAACCGGACGTACTTCTACTGGACGAACCTACTTCCGCCCTTGACCCGAAAGCGACCTCTCATATAGAAGAATTGATTGTAGAATTGAAAAATACCGTCGCTATTATTCTTGTAACTCATAATATTGCGCAGGCAGGCCGTGTTTCCGAATATACTGCTTTTATGTATCTCGGAGATTTGATAGAATATGGAACTACGGAAAAATTATTTACAGTCCCCCGGGACAAAAGAACAGAAGAATACCTGAGTGGAAAATTCGGATAGGAGACGCTTATGCATGAGCAGCAGATCAATGAATTAAAACAAAAAATCGTTAAAACATCATCGATAGTACGGGAAATGATCGAAAATTCAATTCAGGCTTTGTTAAACCGAAACGCCCAGAAGGCAAAGCGGGTCATAAACGAACTCGAACCGCTTGTCAACCAGGCGGAGATAGATGTGGACGAGGAGTGCATTAATCTTATTGCCCGCTTCCAGCCTGAAGGAAAGCAGCTGAGGATCGTAATGATGATATCGAAGATGGTTACAGACCTCGAAAGAATGGGAGACCACGCAGTAAATATAGCCGAGAGTTCAATCTTCCTTATAGACCGTCCTCCTATAAAGCCTTTGATCGATCTTCCGCATATGCTGTCTGAAACAATTAAAATGCTCGACGACAGTATTATTTCTTTTTTAAACGAGGATTCGAAACTGGCCTACGAGGTCCTGCCCCATGACGACGTTGTCGACGATTACAGGGACCAGATCCTGAGAGAGTTAATAACTTACATGCTCTCTAATGCAACCCTGATTGAAGCCTCAATCCAGTTGATAAGGATCGCAGAAAACCTCGAAAAGATCGCAGATGTTACATCGAATATCTGCGAGGAAGTCATTTATATCAAAGAAGGAAAAATAGTTATGCACTCCAAGCATATCAATGAATGGACAAATAAAGTCGAGGCATGGCACAAGTAAAATTTTAAATTAATAAAGCAACCAAAGGGCCCGATATTATTGTATGGATGCTTTATTATTAATCCTTTCAATCCTGTTGTTTTTAAGCATAGCCGGCAGCCTCGCCTCCGATAAGCTCGGTGTTCCATCCCTAGTTTTATTTTTAATCATCGGGGTCCTCGCCGGGCCTGAAGGTTTCGGAAGGATCAAAATGGACAGCCCGGAACTGGCCCAAAGGATCGGCGTCATCGCTCTTGCTTTCATTATATTTTCGGGCGGCTTCAGAACACAATTCAGGGTTATAAAGACTGTAATTTTCGAAGGGGTTCTCCTTTCCTCCCTTGGAGTAATTATTTCCTGTCTGCTGGTAGGGGTTTTTCTTCATCTGGTGCTGGGCTTTTCACTTGTCAGCGGATTATTGATAGGGGCAATAGTATCGGCAACGGATGCAGCGTCTGTTTTCTCAGTATTAAGCTCTAAAAACGTACTGCTGAAGGGTAATCTCAGGCCCATGCTCGAATTCGAATCGGCGTCAAACGATCCGATGTCCGTGACCCTGACATTGGCCCTGATTATGTTCATCAGCAAACCCTCTATGGACTTTACAGGCTTATTGGCGTTCCTTTTCAGGCAATTCCTGGTCGGCGGCGCGGCCGGGTTCGGAGTATCAATTATATCTGTTTATATTCTTAAGAGATTCATCAAACTTGATTATGAAGGGGTTTATACAGTATTGACTGTCGGCCTTGTTTTGTTTACATACGGATTGGCCGATACGCTTGGAGGAAACCCTTTTCTCTCGGTATATATTCTCGGCCTGTACCTGGGCAACAGCGACTTATTATATAAAAGAAACCTCCTGAGATACCATGATAACATATCATGGCTCTCTCAAATCGTCATGTTTTTATGCCTCGGCCTGCTCATTTATCCCTCCCGCATACTTCCGGCATCGTTCACAGGGATCTCCGCCACACTCTTCCTGATTTTTCTAGCGAGGCCGGCAAGCGTTTTTTTAAGCATGGCCTTCACGAAAAATTTTTCCGTCAAAGAAAAACTGCTGATCTCCTGGGTCGGTTTAAGGGGAGCGGCCCCGATCATTCTTTCGACTTTTCCCCTGCTCGCAGGAGTGCCCGGTTCTTACGATATGTTTTATATCGTCTTTTTCATAGTTATAGCGTCTGTGCTTATGCAGGGCACCTCCATTCCATTCCTGGCCAGGTTCCTGAATCTTTATGACATTGGAATTTCAAATATCAAATACCCTATCGAATTTGAAAAAACCGATAATATCGAAGGGGAATTAAATGAGGTCGAAGTTCCGGAAAACTCAGTTATTGTCAATAAAGCTGTTATGGACCTTGCCCTGTCCGAAAAAATATTGATAATTCTCATTTACAGGGAGGGCGTCTTTTTCCCTGTGAACGGGAAAACAGTAATAAAACCAAGGGACAGGCTCCTTGTTCTCGCTCCCATCCCCGATTTCATTACATTCAGCATGAGGGTCCTGGAAGGGGCTTAACGAGGGGGCCGTTCAAACAACATCCTTCCGGATGAATATTGTTTTGAATCCGGCTGAAAAGGGTCTGGAAGAGAGAAAAATTTACCCGAAATTAACCGGCTCTTAACAAATTCTGATTATAATAACTTCTGTGATTTTATGATGTAAAACCTTGAGTATAAGGGGGTGATTTGTGAAAATTGCTTTAATAAGGCACTCAAAAGCCGTTGAAAAGGAATTTTGGGAAAAAGACAATTCCCTTCGCCCTTTAAGCAAGGTTGGGAAATTCAGGGCCAATCGTTTCGCAAAACATCTTTTAAAATTATATAAGCACAATATTGATTTTTTAATCACCTCAGACTTCGTTAAAAATGTCGAAACGGCAGAGTTTATTAAAAAGGAGCTTAAACCCCGAAACTATATTGTTGACAGCGACCTGAATCCCGGATTTGACTTTTGTAAATTACAGAAGCTAATAAACAAACTTCCGGCCGGTACCGACATGATTTTTCTGGTCGGGCATAATCCTGACCTTTCAAATATAATTTACGAAATGGTCAGGGATAAAAAGAGGGTACCCTATCTGAAAAAGCCTTCGCTGTTTGAAATCGATATAGATGAATATCCCTATGGCAAGATAGGCTTGACATATAACCTGGATGACGGGGAAGAATTTCCGTTTAAAAAACATGAACCCTATTTCGAAGAAGTGGGAGAGATCCCTTTATAGCTTAATATTACAATGGTAATATCGTCGTTTTGAGGCTGTGAAGCCCTGAATGAAGTAATTTCTTCCAGTATTTTATCCTTGAGCTTGCCGATTTCGGCGGATTTATTATTTTTAATCACCTTGTAAAGGCGTTTTTCTCCAAATTCCTCTCCTTTCGGATTTATCTGCTCGACTACGCCGTCGGTAATCATAATAAAAAGATCATCCGGAAGAATATTGAAGATGTCGCATTTTGGAAGGATATCTTCCTGGATCCCGAGCGGCATGTTCCCGCTCGAAGCCCTTAGCCTGTAAAGCCTATCCGATTTGAAAAGGTATATATATGAATGGCCCATGTCGAAAATCCTCAGGGAACCGTTTGTATCGTTGAAATCGATAAAAGCAGCTGTTACAAATTCAAAGGTATTGCAGATATAATAATTTAATTTGGATATGAAGCCTTCAGGGCCGTTTTTAAAATCATAAATATTGAGCATACCCGATATACTGGTCGATACAAGCGAAGCCGCCAGCCCTTTTCCGCATACATCGCAGATTGTTATAAACCATTTACTTTTTTCAAAGTTTGTTATGCTGTAATAATCCCCGCCGATACCCTTAGCCATATATGAAGCACAGCTCATTTTGAAATGTTCTTTATCAATGGAAAAATCCCTTTTTACTATCTTGCTCTGGAGATCCCTCGCCAGCTGCATGTCCCGCTGCGTTATCATGGATAAATACATCATCATATCGATCGAAGTGAATATTCCCGCGAATTTGTTCCCCTCCCTGCTTACAGCAAAACTTTCCGAAAAAGTACTGCTGAGAGTATCCTGTATCTCCTCAGCCACAGATAGTATATTCCTGTCAAAACCGAACATTCGCGGTAATGTTTTGAATTTGTCCACTGTTTTATGTTTCAAAATATCCTGCCCGTAAGGTTTGCCGAGGATATTGAACAGTTCTTTTCTTATTACTATCCCTTTTATATTTTCCTTGCCGTCAACAACCCCTACCGCCTGAATCTCTATATTTTTATCCAGGTCGAAAGCAAGATCTATGACTTTTTCATCATCATTTACATAATAAAGGCTTGAAATTATTTTTCCAATGTTTTCCCTCTGGGCCTGAGGGTTCCGGATTTTCTTTAAGACCCTGTAGCCGGTGTTTTCGATGTCTGATGCCTGGTCAGTTCTCTTTTTTTCCAGAAAATTTTCTGTTTCCACAAAAGTTCCTTTTATAATCCCGTCTGTATGAATACTTCGCTTGTTTTCCTGCCTTTTCTCACATGCTGAGGCTTATTTTCAGCTTCAGGTTTTACATCGTACATATCACTTATAAGATTGTCCCAGTTATGATTTTCAAGCATTCTCATCCATGACGCCAGGCACATTTCCCCATAACGCCTAGGTTTGTTTTTCATCAGATCATACATCATTTCTATTTTTTCAACCCAGTCTTTCCTGTCATTGGAACGGGCGATAAACCCTGTCAGCCCTTCCTGGATTATTTCCTTCGGCCCTCCCTTATCCGAAACAATCGCCGGGAGCCCGCATGCCTGGGCCTCGAGAACCGCCATTCCGAAGGTGTCGGTCGTGCTGGGAAAAACGAACAGGTCTGCGTCGGAATATATTTCCGGAAGCTCCTCATGGGGGACCTTGCCTGTAAATAAGACCCTGTCTTCCCCTGAAAGGTTCTTACTCAACTCGTCTAAATAAGGGCCGTCACCTACAAAAATAAGGTTAATATCTTTATTCTTTTTTAAAACTTTTTCATATGCCTCAGCAACAATATCAAGATTTTTATCCTTGGATATTCGCCCGGAATAGAGAATGTTGAACCCCTTTTTCAGGGAATGGCGCGTTTTAAAATAATGGCTTTTCTGAGGCCTGGGCTTAAAGGAGGTGGAATCAAAGCCCCTTCTGAATAAACCGATCTTCTGTTTTAAATAACCCCTTTTTTCAAGAATCGAGGCATATTCAGCCGTGGGCGCCTTGATCTCGTCGCAATTGTTATAAAACCATCTTATATAATTTTCCACCATGGAAGATGTGTCGGCGTCCTTTGTCAATCTTTCAGCCTGAAGAGTGAAATCAGTGTGGAAAACGCTTACGGATTTGACGTTAAGCATCTTAGAAATCAACAGCCCGGTAAGACCCATCGCGCCTGGTGTCGAAATGTATATCTCGTCCGGGTCATATTTATAGACCTCTTGTAAAATGCGTAAAAACGAGGGTATCCTTACCAGTAGATTTTCATAATACGGCATTTTAAACGAATAGATCGATTCGAATATCGCCGCATTGGGAGGCAGCTTATCATCCCTTTCATCATCGCACAGGCAGGTCATTAACTTCATGTTCTTCCGGCTTACAATGCTTTGATGGGCAATTTTTTTTAAGACAACCGATACCCCGTTCATATCTATAAGCGTATCGGTGAACCATAGAATTTTTTTATCCGAACCTATTCCACCTGAGCCTTTCCCAAGAGATTCGGAAAGTTCCCGTGAAAGGTTGCGGTCGTTAAATAAATGCATAAACGCCGTTACAAAGGGTACCGACAGGAAAATCCCCGGAAGTGAAATCGAGAAATCCCTGAACAGAGAGACTATATTACCCTTCAACAGGTCTTTTCTTATAGCTTCGATGCAGTATCTTATAAAATGGTCTGAAATCATTGCAAGTTTTTCATAAACCAGTGTTAAAGTGTCGTCAATATTGCTGTAATTATTGAATTTTAAATTCTTGATAAGATCGTCTATCATGTGGTAAGGCAAAATCTGTTTCTTTCTTTTCTTAAGATGCGAGAAGATCAATTTTCCTTTAAGGTCAAGCTCCTTTTTTTCAAAAATAAATTCAGTCAGCTGGCTGAAGAAGTTATTTGCAATCGCCCTGCTTTTTGTTTTCGAAAACTCGAAAGCTATCTTATATATAGCGAAAACAAGCGCATGAAAATTATTATGCCTGCCGCCGGACAATGTTTTTTTTAATCTCAACTGGTTTAAAAACTCATCCGCTGTTTCGGCCTCGGCACTGGTATAGGTTTTGCCAATGAATAATCCGGCATGATCGTCGGATCCGCCGGTAAAACCTTTGATCCATGGATCCCGGCTGTATGGTTCGATTTTATGCTTTTCATATATGATATCTATGTCCGCTTTCGTCAACGATGTTAAAAGTCCCGACCAGTCTAAATTCATGCGTTTATTTCTAGCACCATTCTGGACTTCGAAAACATCGAAAAGGAGGATCAGTTTTTCAAGGTGTTCCTGCTTAAGTTTCCTGTTTACCGAATAATTCGCATGGGCTACTGAATATGCCAGGTTCTCTTTTTGAATATAATCCCTGAGCCTGTAAATATCCTGCCTGATGTTATTTATCTCTTCATACTGGGCCTGGTTCATCCCGTAGATCAATATATGAATTTTACATCCGTCTTCGGGAAAATACGTGGTTGCCTCCATTCCAATTATTATTTCATTGGGATGCTTCGCTTTTAACTGAAAGGATCCTTCCACCGCATTATGATCCGTAATGGTTATAAAATTCATCCCGTTCTCCTTAGCCTTCGCGTAAATGGCCGCAGGCTCCGTGTATGATTCCGCAGCCCCTATCCTCTGAAGGAACCATTCGGAAGGATGTTTCGAGAATTTGGAATGAACATGTAAATCTGCTTTGGACATAGCAACCCCTTCACCTTTTACTGTTTATTTCATTATATATTTTAGATTTGGAATGTTAAGCTACGATGAATTTTGAGATAATTTTAGATGAAGGGGGCCGATTCGATCAATATGCATATCTGTTATGAAGTAAATTTTTTGCACCTGGATTCGATAGCTTGAGTTGCTAAGACTCAATACGGCTACAAGCGCTGATGGTATGCTTTTTAATAAAGAATTTTATATTTGTACTATATGAATTGATTAAATACAATGAGAGACGATGTTTAAGCGCTTGCTTTACGCCGTTTTTCGTCTTGCAACTCTACGCTATCTTCATAAGGAGTGCAAAAAATTTACTTCAAGCAGCTTAGCTTATTGCTTAAAAATCTTCCATCCTTCCCACTGATTTCAAAACATTATGCTGTTTTTTGCGGGATGTTGTTTGAACAGGCTCTAAATAGCCTCCTTTTCAGGAAATTTTTTACTTTTATTGACCTATTGCATCGTTTTTTATAGAATATAACTGGTGTTATTCGCTAATTTGATGAACGTCGCAAGAACTGATATTGGAAAAAATAAGGTAAGGAGCAGGTTATGGATAAAGCTATGGTAGGCATAATAATGGGCAGCGATTCGGACCTGCCGGTCATGAGGGAAAGCGCAGAAATGCTTGAATATTTCGGCATTCCTTTTGAAATAACAGTCATATCGGCGCACAGGACCCCTGAAAGGGCATTTGAATACGCGGGTTCAGCTGAAGCCAGGGGCCTGTCGGTAATAATCGCAGGAGCTGGCGGATCGGCCCATCTCCCGGGGATTATTGCGGCTCTTACACCCATACCCGTGATAGGAGTACCCATCATGTCTAAAAGTCTCTCCGGAATGGACTCGCTGTTATCTATCGTGCAGATGCCCAGGGGAATACCCGTCGCGACAATGGCGGTTAACGGCGCCGCTAACGCTGGAATACTCGCCGTACAAATACTCGGCGTCGGAAATGAAATTATTCGCGCCGGAATAAGGGAATACAAGAATAAATTAAAAGAAGAAACGGCCGGAAAGGCAAAAAAGGTCGAGGAAAGCTCCGGGGGTTAACTAATTGTTTAAAACCATTATAAATAGATTTACCAGCCTCCCCAGGGATTTTTTATTATTTATCTTCGCCATTTCGGTATTCAGCTTCGCACAGGGCATTGTCGATTCAACTCTTAATAATTTTCTATATGAGACATTCAAAATATCATTTTTCCAGAGGGGCATGATCGAACTGCCCAGGGAAACGCCTGGATTTCTCGTCGTATTTTTATCCGCCCTCCTGTTTTTTTTATGCAACAGGAGGCTTGCAGCCCTTGCAAACCTGATCGCCGGCCTTGGTATATTGTTAATCGGTTATTTTACCCGCAGTTTCAACTCCATGCTTGTTTTTTTATTTATCTTCAGTGTGGGACAGCATATTTTCCTTCCCCTTAATTCCGGAATTGGAATGGAACTGGCCCTCGAGGGAAGAACGGGAAGACGTCTCGGGCAGCTTAACGGCGCGGGAAATCTGTTCGGCATATTCGGAAGTTTCGTTATTTTTATCGGTTTCAAATATTTTCATTTCGATTTCAAGGTTTCATTTCTAATCGCATCCATCGGTTTTATATGCGCCGGATCCTTCATCTATTTGATGAAGCGGAATAAACCCCTTCCGGTAAAAACAAAATTCAGGCTGAGAAAGGAATATACGCTATTTTACTGGCTTAATATATTATACGGAACCAGAAAACAGATATTCCTTACATTCGCGCCCTGGGTCCTGGTATCGGTATTTTTCCAGAAAACATACGTCATCGGAATTTTACTTACTATAGGCGGCTTGATCGGCATCCTTTTTAAACCCTTGCTAGGCACCCTGATCGACAGGCGCGGAGAAAGGTTCGTGCTTGCTGGAGAGGCGGTGATCCTGATTTTCGTGTGTTTTTTTTACGGGTTTTCAAAAATACTATTCAAACTTGAAACCGCGATGTATATCTCTTTCGCCTGCTATGTTATCGACTATTTATTGATGTCCGTCACAATGGCAAGGGCCACATATCTGAAAAAGATAGCATTAAAAGAAGAAGACGTCTCCCAGACACTCACGATGGGAGTTTCAATTGATCATATGTTCTCGATCATCATAGCCGTATCGGGCGGGATAATCTGGCAATTCCTGGGCTACCAGTATATATTCCTGATCGGAAGCTGCATTGCGGCGATCAACCTCGTGTCGGTGCAGTTTATTAGGACAAAAGGTTATGAAATAACCGTTTAGGGATCACCACAGAGGCGCAAAGATCGCAAAGAGGAACAGAACGCAAAGTGTGCGGAGGTCGCAAAAAATTTCAAGACTTCGAAATAAAATCCTTATCGCTTGAATATTTTTTTCATTTTCTTTATTATATTTTAATATTTTGTTAATTTGTTTATACTAAATCACAGTCAACTATAGCAATTAGAATAGAATGAATGTAATAGGAGAAAACAATGTATGAAAATTTATTTAAAGAAACAAGATTAAGAGAACCAAATAATTTGCGAGATCCAACAACAATTCATGATATATTTTTTGAAGAAACCGAAAGTGACCGTGTTAGAATACTCTATTCAAGTCCATTCAGACATTTACAAAATAAAGCTCAGGTTTTTTCGCTTGAAGATAATCCTGACGTTCGTTCAAGGTTAACACATTCTTTAGAAGTCTAAAACATTGGAAGAAAGATTGCTTTAAAAGTGACTAACAAATTAATGGATAATAAATATTTGATTCCTTTTGTAAATATAGTAGAAAATTCATGTTTAATACATGATATTGGAAATCCTCCCTTCGGTCACTTTGGTGAAACCGCAATAAAAAAATGGTTTGAAGATAACTGGGGAAAATATGACATTCCATTGAATTCAGAGGAATTAACTTATTTTAAAAACAAAAATTTCTTAAATGATTTTCTATATTTTGATGGTAATCCTCAAGGAATGAGAATAGTAATTCATTTACAAGAAGCATATCCAAATCATGATGATTTAGGATTTAATTTAACTTGCACACAATTATTAGCATCTCTTAAATATTTACGATCAACAGATGAAGAATTTGAAGATAAAAAAATTTAAAAAAATATGGTTATTTTATAACCGAAAAAGAAAAAATTGATTTGGCAAGGAAAAAATTGAATTTCGGATCTGATAGGCGTTTTCCATTATCATATATAATAGAGGCTGCTGATGATATTTCTTACTGCTTGAGTGATATTGAAGATGGTATTGAAAAAGATCTTGTGAATTTTGAAGCTTTTTATAACCTTTTGTTAAAAACAGAGAATACTGAAATTTTGAAAGAGCTTAATGTTTATGAGAATCTTAATAAAAAAACTTAGTAATCCTGAGAAATTTTTTAATTTCAAAACATCTTTAGTTAAATCTTTAATAGAAAATTCAGCAAATCTATATTATCATAATCATGAAGAATTTTATAACGGCAAAAGACCGAATTTTTTTGAAGAAAGTTCTTGTGAATCAAAGATTCTTGATTTATTAAAAAAATTTTCAAGAATTAATTTATTCAGATCACCAGAAGCGGAAAATAAAGAATTAGCCGGACATAAAATTATTTCCGGAATTCTTGCTGCATATAAACCTTTACTAAGTATGAAATACAATGATTTTAAAATTTTGAACGATGCAAAAATAAAATCAGAAGTGATTGGCAAAAAAGGATTGGATTATGAGTGGCGCCTATTTAATAAATTACCCGCAAAATATCTCTCGGCTTATGAGAAAAATGTTGATCAAAACATTAGTATGGAAGGAAAGCATGCATTAGAATTGTTTTTAAGAGCACATCTTATTGTTGATTATATAGCAGGAATGACTGACAATAAAGCCTTAGAAATTTATCATTTACTTCAAGGAGTTGACTTTTAATGGACTCTTACAATACTCATCCTATCACCTTGCTTATTGAATATATAAAAAACTTTTCTTTACAGCAAGCAGATTTTGAATTTAGTTGTTATATTGGTGGTGAGAGGAAAACAATAAAAAGAAGAATATTTAATTTAAAAGGTGTCGAGGACCGGGTAGATTCCCCAGTGGCAGGGCCATGAGATTCCCCACCTTTTCCTGAAAAATACCGTTCTTGATTTTAGAGAGAAATCATAAAACTTTCAAATAGTTTTCCCTTCCTTCCGGAAAGATTTTCCATCTTTGGATTTTACCAGGATTTTAATTGAGCCTGAAACAAGGCGGTCAAGCATAGCCCCTCCAATCACAGGATCAGGGAAGATTGCCAGCCAGTCCTCCGGAGGCCGGTTGCTTGTCAGAATAATGGACCTGTTTCCAAGCCTTTCATCGACAATCCGGTATAGGTATTCCGTTTCTTCATTGTCGAGTTTTTTAAATCCGAAATCGTCTATTATCAGGAGGTCTGTTTTAATACACTTTCTGAATAGAGTATTCTTAAACATAAGCTTTTCGCTTTTCAAGTCTTCAAGAAGAACCGCGGCTTTCTTGAAAAGAACTGTGTTTCCTCTTCTGCAGGCCTCATGGCCGACTGATTTTGCAATGCATGTTTTACCTATGCCGGGAGGCCCGGCGATGACAACAAACTGTCTCATATCCATGAAACGGCAGGACGCGATTTCACGAATAAGCCTTGAAGGGATAGCGCTCTCATTGAAATTAAAATCAAACCCCTCGAAAGTGTTTTCCTGGCCGAACTTCGCTTCTCTCAGCCTCTTTTTGAGCATGTTATTATCCCTCTGGCATAATTCATCCTGAACTAACAAAGAGAAAAATTCTCCATAGTCCAGGTTTGATTCTTGAGCCTCCCTGATCCGCATAGGAAGGTTGAATAGCATCCCAGGAAGCTTTAACCTCCTTAAGTTTGCCTCAAGCTGATTCTGATGTTCCATATTTCCTCCTCATTATCTCTATTGAAAGTAATAGCTGCCGTCCCTGGTCATTTCAGACCCTTCTTCTGAAATTTCAAACAGGGTGTCCTGTTTATCCTTTCCTTCATTTTCCATCCAGCTTTTGAATAGTTTGGGATCGGTTATTTTTGCCGATATTGCTCTTTCACAGACTTTATTAAAGTATTCTTCTTTCGAGAATGTTTCCATTACACTTAAGAACCCCAGGGCCCTCCGGCAATTCAGATTAGCATGAACAGCAAGGATTTGAAAGATCAACTGGTATGCGGCTTCTCCGTATTTCCTCGACTGGTCTAATAAATACTTGGGGTATCCCCCGGATAGCATCTCCCTTGTATTCTCCGGAAAATCAGTCTTTTCATATGCTGCATGTCCTCTTGGTACGACAAATTCCCGGATAAGTTTGTACTGGAAGAAGATCTTCACTAAATTGCCGGTTCTCCTGACAAAGACTTCCTCTCCACGATACCTGGGAGGCAGGGAATACCTCTTTTTCTCGAACTGGACAAATTGGTCCGGGTGTACCTTGGCCTTTTTCCATACGGGAGTCTTAAACCTTTCTTCAGGAAGCTTCTTAAGCAGGGGCTTCTCTATCGTTTCAAATACCTCTATTGGTTTCAAACCTGTTGTTCCATGGTTCCTCATCCCGTATTCATACCTGCACCATTCCAGAGCTTTGATGTTTAATTCCTTTAACGAGGCTCCGGGATTAAGGGCTTTAAGTTTTCTGAAAAGCTCTCTGGCAACAGGGACCATTCTCTCTATCTTGGCTTTATCCTTTGGTTTCCTTACCCTGCAAGGATCAAGAAAAGTATTGTAATACTCCGCATAATCAGCATATGCCTGATTATATTTAGGATCGTAAAGGTCCGGTGATATGATGCCGGTTTTCAGATTGTCCAGGGATATTCTTACAGGCACACCGCCGTAAAACTCCAGCATATCCACATTGCTTTCAACGAATGATTCCTGGTTTTGTGAATAGACATATTGAACAAATGGCAGCCTTGAACTCGACATTATTCCGATAAAAGACTGCACGATCTTGTTGTGCCCCAGGTATTCCATTGTGCCGGCCCTGCCGTAGTCAAGCTGGATCTCCTGACCAGGGTTAGTTTCAATCCGGATGGTTTCCTTTAATTCTTTAGCTGTAAGGCCGCTCTTTATCGAGAATCTCTTGAAACTTGTATAGCTTATGTCCAGATTATGCCTTATACAGACAACTTCAAAGGCTGTCTTGGGTTTCATTCCGTTTTTCGGGTCATTTATGAGCCCGTACAGCTCATCTTTATATCGTTCAAGTATGCTTGCCTTATTTTCATTTTTTGGAGGCCCTACAAAGGGGCGTTTCAGATGGAATTCTTCCCGGCTTATTGTTTCTCCCGCCTTTTCAAAGCCGTAATCGATAATTTTTTGAATCGCTAGTCGGACTGTTTTCCTATCCCTGTTTTCCTGTTCGGAAATTTCACTTATGCTTTGATCGGCTTTCCATCGTCTGTAAATGTCATAGTAATCCTGTTCGTTCATAAATCTGTACCCCATCCATTCCCCTCCGGTTTTTTCCGGAGAGTATGTTTGATTTTTTAGATTCTGAACAGGAAAAGGTGGGTGGGGAATCTCATGGCCCTATTTTGCCTTTTTACTGGGGAATCTGGGTGGCCCCGGACAAAAAGGAGAACAAATCAATATTCGTTGGCTTAAAACCATATTAAATTCGTTAGAAAAAAATGAGGAATTGGCCTTTCATTCCTGTATATTAAAAGATAATGAATATTTATTTTTTCCTCTGATTGATTTTTGGGGGGAAGATTTTTTGAATGCAATAAAAGATCTAAAATTAAATCCGGAATTATTACATTTATATAAATCAGGTAGGTCTTATCATGGTTATTATTATAAACTTCTCAATAAAAATGATTGGGAAAAATTTTTAGGAAAACTTCTTTTATTTAATCCTTTCGACTATAAACTTGAGCCATATGTGGATTTTAGATGGGTTGGGTATTCTTTGGAAAATGGTTATAGCGCTTTAAGGTGGAATAATAATTCTTCAAGATATATTTCATATCCATTTTTATTTAATTTTAAAAATTTTTAACATTTTAAACTAAATAGTGAGGACATGTTTTTAAACAAACACACCACTGCGGTCTTTGCATTCTTTGCGCCTTTATCCACACTGTGCACTTTGCGTCTTTGCGGTGATCCTCGTCACCCCTTTTTTATCTCATCCTCAAAATAAGGGATCGTGTTTTTCAAACCTTCTAAAAGCCGGATTTTCGGCTCCCAGCCTAGTTTTTCCCTGGCAAGGGTTATATCGGGCTTCCTCTTCATAGGGTCGTCGGAGAGCGATTTCATCCTCACTATTTTAGAGCGTGAATTGGTAAGTTCAAGGATTATTTTTGCCAGCTCGATAATCCTGAATTCCTCGGGGTTTCCAAGGTTTACCGGACCGATGAAACCGTCATTGTTCATCATCTTTAAAAATCCGTCGATCAAATCGTCTACATAGCAGAAACTGCGGGTCTGTTCGCCGTCGCCGTAAATAGTAAGGTCCTGATTTGTCAGCGCCCGAATAATAAAATTTGAAACCACCCTTCCGTCGTTCAAAAGCATCCTCGGCCCGTAAGTGTTGAATATCCTGACTATCCTTATATCGATCTTATTCTGGCGATGATAATCCATGAAGAGGGACTCTGCAATCCTTTTTCCCTCGTCGTAACAGCTTCTGTAGCCGACTGGATTGACATGCCCCCAGTAATTTTCCTTCTGCGGATGCTCAAGCGGATCGCCATAAACCTCGCTGGTCGAGGCCTGAAAAATCCTTGCGCATAGCCTCTTGGCCAGCCCGAGCATATTGTAAGCCCCCATGAAATTAGTTTTTATCGTTTTTATAGGATTTGCCTGGTAATGTACAGGCGATGCAGGGCAGGCAAGGTTAAAAATCCAGTCTACTTCCACAAGCAAAGGTTCGACTATATCGTGCCTTATAACCTCAAAATTTTTATTATCCATCAGGTGAACTATATTTCTGTTCCTCCCTGTAAAGAAGTTATCGGCGCATATAACATTATTGCCGGCCTGAAGCAGCTTTTCACATAGAAAACTGCCGAGAAATCCGGCGCCGCCAGTGACAAGAACATTCTTCATTTCACTTCCCTGCCTAATTTTTTTCAAACTGAAGGCTAACGGCTACGTCATCAGCGGGATGAGTAAAATTGTAGCCGAAAATAGTCGCTTTTGAATTTTGCCAGTGAAAATCACTATTTTTACCTTCGATCCAGGTATCTGAAAAATACGAATGCACGCTATTGGTTCCGTTTTCAGTACTGAAGTCGAAACTGTTGAATATTTCTATATTGCCGCTATAATTTATCCCGTTAGTAAAGTCCATGTTCGTATATATCCTGTATAAAACAGGCATAAAGATATAAGTGTTGTCTCCATTATCCTGCGCCTGCCAGTGAATTATATCTATTTTCGAGATGTCGTATAGAGTGATCTTTTTACTATCTTTTACTTTAATATTTCCATTTGTCAGGGTCAGTTTGAGAGTATTTGTCAGGTATAACATTCCGTTCAACCGGGTTCCGTCCCCAAAAGTAATTGCGGCTTTGATCATCAAAAGATAGGGAGGTTTTTCGACCGGGGTGAGATCGGTAAATGAAAAGTTTGAAAAAACAGGTTCGCTTACAGCAGGTTCTTCGGGCTCCTGAGGGAGGTCTGCGGAATAAGCCGGTATAAAAGCAGATAAACTCAGACAAATAAAAAATATAGAGAACAATATTATGAAATTTTTCATCTTTCCCCAGAGTCGATTCATCGCTAAGCCTTAATCTATCAGACGATAAAACTGATAAATTATGACGCAAAAAAAAAAATATTGCAAAAATGGGATTTCTGACGAAGTATATCATCAGTAAAAAGTTCATCCAATGGAATATATTTGCCGGAATGAATTATTTCATTAGTTTTAAAAAAATATTTTAAAAATATCTTGCAATCGTAGTAATTATATAGTATACTTATTGTAATTACATTCTTATGAAATTTTGTGATATAAAAGAGCAGCGGAGGAAAAATATGGGCACTTTAAGCAAATTGAAAACAATGACGGATGCTGAAATTCAGAATTGGCTTCGAAAAGTAGAAAAGACGGGCGTAAAAACACTAGTTTATTCCCTGCTTGGGACAGATGATGAAGCCAGGGATTGCGTGTTCAGGAACATGTCCGGACATGCAGTAAAATCATTGAAAGCGGATCTTGAAAAATACAAAAAAATGAACATTACCGAATCAATGATAAATTTGAATGCCGGAAAATTGGAAAAATTAATTTAGCACATTGTATATACTATACAGTTACGGTTTTTATGCCCTGGAGTTCAGGGGCTACCTGCGGTCCCTACATCGTATTCGACGGTTAATACGACAAACTCCCAGACATTCGATTTCGGCCCCGCCGCAGCCTTTATTAACCTTTATATCGGGTTGGAATTTTAAACTGAAAACTGTCCGTAGATTTTTTTCCCCGAACCCTCCTTCGCGTGTCTTCGCGGATACCCTTTGTTACCTTGTACCTCACACCTCGGACTTCGCACTTCGTTAAATACTTCCCGGTTTAGTTTAATTTTTTTCTAATCATCCGATATAAATAAAAGCAGGCCGGAAAATATTTTGGTCCCCGGCGGTTAACAAGGATGTTGAAAATAATAACCAAGGAGGGTTAATATGGGACCGGCAATGGACTATCTCAAATCTTTCAAAGAGCTTCTTAAGCTCGAATCGAACTATTTATCGAATCTGGTATCCCAGGAAGAGGATAAGTATGAGGCTTTAAAACAGGTCGATGTTGTGAGTCTCATGAGGATCAATAACGAGGAGGAAGAGATTCTTCACAAGCTTGATTCAATTGAAAGGAAAAGAAAGGAATTGATCCAGACCCTTTCAAAAAACTTCAACTTCGACCAGAATTTATCACTTTCTGAAATGTTTAATTATATTTGCGACAGCAACGACATGGTCATAAAAAAAGAATTGATGGAATTAAGGACGTTAATTAAAGAAGAGATTGAAAAACTCCGGGTTTCCCTGCAGGAAAATTCTCATATAATACAGGCCAACCTGGAAATTATCAGCCTCACATTAAATTTCGCAAACAGAAACGCACAAAAGGAAACCTACGACTACAGGAATAGAAAGGAAAGCAGGGAAAGCATTTATTTGATCAATCAGTTGGCATAGGAGTAAAGTATGCTGGGAACATTTTTCGGTATCGAACTCGGGAAAAAAGGCCTTGAAGCTAATAACACCGGTCTTGAGGTAACAGGTCATAATCTGTCTAATGTTGAAACCGAAGGGTATTCCCGACAGAAAGTCAATCTGACCACTTTTGTACCGATCTATGAGCCTAGCGCTAACCGCGTTGAAACTCCCGGTCAGTATGGTACCGGAGTTGTAGTTGAAGATATCCAGCGGGTAAGGGACCAGGCCATCGACGACAGGATCAATTTCGAGAAAGGGGGTTTCGGATTCTGGGAAATGAAGCAGCAATTCCTCCACCTCATGGAAATGGTTCACAATGAACCCAACAAACCGAATATCCGCACCGTTCTTGACGAATACTGGGAAAGCTGGCAGAAAGTGGCTTCAGATCCGACGGAAAGAGCTTCAAGAGAAGAATTGGTCCAGAGAAGCAAGGTGCTTGCGGAGACTTTCAAACACACTTACCAATCTCTTTCCGACCTGAGAAAAAACGCTAACGATCTTATAGATCAGAGAATCAATGAGATCAATCATATGGCCTCGGAAATAGCTTCATTGAACGTTCAGATCGTCAAGTCGGAGACAATGGGAGACAAGCCGAACGATCTGTACGATAAAAGAGACCTTTTAATTGAAAAATTAGCCAAATCAGTCGATATCAGGGTCGAGAGAAACAATAAGCATGAACTTATCGTTTACATCGGGAGCGAAAACCTTGTTCAGGGAGAACTTGCAAATAAAATCCTCGGCGTAGGCAACCCCAATAACGAAGGATACCTTGACGCTGTCTGGGATGATGGTAGAAAGGTTAAGCTCGGAATGGGGGAGCTCGCAGGCCTTTTCTCGGCACGCGACGACGATCTGAAAAGCGCAATTCAAAACCTTGACTCTCTCGCAGTAAATCTGACCGATGCAACCAATGAAATTCACAGGGATGGTTTCGGGCTGAATCTTACTACAAACAATAATTTTTTCAAGACCCTGCCTATCACCCCTTTTGCTAACGGCAACTATGATTTTAATAACACCGGGCAGGTCAATGGAACTGCACTGTTTAAAGTAAGCGGAACGGAAAAAATCGATACTGAAGCAGTAATTGGCGGTTCCGGAACTCTCAATTTCGGCCCTTCCGCAGTCAACGGACAGGATATTGTTATCAATTATAACGCAAGCGATAAAATCAAAGATGTAATGGACCGGATCAACCAATCCGATTCAGGGGTTGTTGCCTATATAAACCACAGGGACGAACTATCTTTTAAGGCTAAATACCCTCTTTCAGACAATTACCCCGCTTTCACGATCCGTCATATTGAGGACAGCGGAAATTTTCTCGTGGGTATAACCGGGTTATTAGCGTCTTCAGGCGCTCAGGGTGCCTTCGATTATCGCACTGTCGGAGATATCGTCAAATTTAATGTCCCGTCATTCAATATATCCTTAACACCTGAAAAGCATCCGTCGGCATGGCTTGATCTTGACGATAAAATCATAGCCAACCCTGACAGTATAGCGGCCTCATCAGGATTGGATACAACCGGAAGCGGCAAACCGGATAAGATGAACGGCATCAGCGACAACAGGACAGCCCTCGCCATTGCAGATCTCAGGCAGAAGCCCCTGATGTTCGAGACGCATTCGACTATGGGCGATTTTATAAAAGGAATGATCGGGGACATAGGAACCCGTTCCGAATCGGCCAAAATTAATATGGACAAAAACGGCGCCGTTGTGGACAGCCTTGTCAACCTCAGACAGGAAATAAGCGGTGTGAACATTGACGAGGAAATGACAAAAATGCTCATGTTCCAGCATGGTTACAACGCTTCGGCAAGATTTGTGAGTACAGTTGACAGGATGATTGATACATTGCTTCATATGGGAGCTTAAAAAAGGTCTTGGAAGGAGTTAACTATGATCGGAAGAGTTACACAGGGATACATGGTAAGCGATTTCAACGCTAACCTTCATGTGAGGGAGGAAGAACTTCAGAAATCACAGAACCAGCTGTCAACCGGATACAGGGTAAACCTGCCTGGCGAAGATCCGGTCGCAACTATAAATTATATGGACTTCGACAGCCGCCTGAAAGAGATAGGAACTTATCAATCGATAATAGGCAGCACCAAGGCCAAGATAAATCTGATCGATTCGTCCCTGGACAGCGTTACCTCGATTATCCAGAGACTCAGGGAACTTGCCGTTCAGGGCGCTAACGGAATATATACCAAGGAAGAACGTCAGAATATGGCTGTCGAAGTAGATCAGCTCCTCAGGGAAATTCTCCAGCAGTCTAATTCAAACTATAAGGACAATGCTCTTTTCGGAGGAACTATGACCGACGAGTCCCCCTTCAAGGCTAAATTCGGGACAGACCCTGAAACCGGGGAAGAATTTCTTCAGGAAGTCAGATATATAGGCAACAATCAAACCCAGGAAATTGAAGCGGAAAGGGGGGAAAAGATCGATATCAATCAACCGGGAAACCAGATATTCTGGTCCGATAATATGCAGATCTATTCAACCGTTTCGGTATCCGGCTATACTGCCGCAAAAGATTCTAAAATATTAATAGACGGAAACTCAGTGGAAATTAAAACAGGCGACAATTTGAATATAATAGCCGATAAGATTAACAACTCCGGCTCGGCCGTCAGGGCATCGATCCAGACTAAAGGGGACCAGAGTTATTTCGCACTTGAAAGCACATCGCCGCACCAGATTTCTCTTATTGATTCAGACGGAGGAACCGTTCTCCAGGACCTTGGTTTTATCGATCATGGAATGAATCCACCGAATAATTATTCCCCGGCAGCCAGGGTGTTCACCGGCAGTATTTTCGACGCGATGATCCAGTTCCGAAAATCTCTTCAGGGCGACAATATTTTTCAAATAGGCGGTACGGCACTTGGCCAGATAGACAGTTCGCTGGCCAATATACTCAAATTCCGCGCTCATATAGGGGCCGTATCTCAAAGGCTTGACGCTATCAATGACAGATTCGGAAGCGACGAGGTTTATCTTACAGACGCGAAAGACAAGTCTATCGGGACGGATATTTCCAGCACAATGATGGAAATGAAAATGCTGGAATTTTCACATGATGTGGCCCTCAACATAGGGGCCAGGATATTACCGCGAACGTTGCTTGACTTTCTGAGGTAGAAAATTTAAATGATATGGGTTAATTTACCTGTTTGTTATCTACAAAATATTTGAAAAATATTGTCAACAGTTATACAGTATATTGGTTAAAAACGGAGGGTGCCGTGGAAACTATTAAAACTAAGGCATATGGAGAGATTCAGGTTGCGGAAGATTCCTCGATTCATTTTAAGCGCGAGATCCTTGGTTTTGAAAATTACAGCTTTTATTATCTTATAGAAATGGGCGATCTGCCCAATTTTTACTGGCTTCAATCCAAAGAAGAATCCGAACTTGCTTTTATTGTTGTCAATCCCAGGCTATTCAAGCCGGATTATAAGCTGGAAATCGACGACATCGATAAAAACCTTCTGGAAATTGACGAAGGGAATGATTTAATCGATTTTGTAATTGTCAACATACCCGAGGATATTAATAAAATGACTATGAACCTTCTTGGACCTATTGTGATTAATGTAAATAAAAGGATCGCGATTCAAGGTATTTCCCTGAATAACGACTATGGCACCAAAGTCAGGATTTTTAATTCTGAAGATGAAAATATATCTCAAACAAATGAAGACAGGGTAAAAGCCGAAAATATTTAAAGAGGGGAAAAGAGTGCTGGTTTTATCTAGACGCGAAGACGAGTCTATAATCATAAATGATGATATTGAAATTAAAGTCATCGGCGTCAAACAGGATCAGGTTAAAATCGGAATCGTAGCCCCTAAAAATGTAAAAATATTCAGAAAAGAAATTTATGATGAAATACAGAGCGCTAACATCGCCGCAGCAAATGCTGCCGGAAAGGTCGGCGATTTGAAAGAAGTTCTGTCTCAAAAAGATAAAAAGGGGGAGGTATGATCAGCAAGGAAAAGCTGGAAATGCTTCAATTTTATAATAAAGGATTGGAATTATACCGTCAGAGAAAGTTTGGAGAATCCAGGGAGCTTTTTAAAAAATGCCTGGAAATCCTGCCGGGTGACGGACCGTCGCGGATTTATGTCGAGAGGTGCGATGCTTTTATAAAAACCCCCCCTCCGCCGGACTGGGACGGCGTGTTCGTTATGACTACAAAATAAGGAGGAATCGTTATGCCTCAAAGTATAGATCCGTACAGGGACTATCCGACAACGACTACCTTAAGCAACACTTCTCTATTTAACGGAGTGATCCATTTTAAAAATTCACTCAGGATTGACGGAGATTATACGGGAAAAGTCGATGCAGAAGGTCTCCTTGTCCTTGGCCCGCAATCAAAACTGAAAGGGGATGTCGTCTGTGATGAAGTAATTATCGGGGGAGAAGTCAGGGGGAATGTAATTGCTAGAAAACGGCTGGAACTCCTGGAATCTGCTAAACTTTACGGCGATATTAAAACGGCTAAATTAAAAATAGCCGACGGAGTTGTTTTTGAAGGTCAGTGTGAAATGATCCAAAAATAACTCATCAGATTTGACAGAATCAATCTTTAAAAGTACAATAAAAACCCTATATAGCTTTTATTAAATTGAGACTTGCCTTATGGAGGTATGCTATGGTTAATGTTGAAAAAAAGGGCGATGTTGTCGTTTTAAAGGTATCGGGAAGGCTTGAAATAAATCAGGCTCTGGAATTGGAAGAAATTATCAATTCACAGATCAATAACGGCAGTATATACTTCGTTTTCGATCTCGGGGATGTTCATTACCTGTCAAGCAGCGGTATCCGGGTTTGCATAGCAACTCTAAGGCAGCTTAAAGACCTTAAAGGACGGATGATCCTTTCAAATTTAAGCTCTAATGTAATTAAAACCCTTAAAATTGTCGAACTTGACGGTCTCTTCGAAATAATAAATTCTGTTGATGAAGCGGTCAATTTAGTAACAAGGTAATGAATTTCCGGCTGCTTTTAGCCCTCCTCGGTTTCATGATCGTTGTCGGAGGGCCTTCATTATGGCTTTATCTGAATATTGTAAAAAAGAAAAGGCTCCTCTACAGCCTTCTTAATCAACCCAAGAAAAAAAGATTTTTCTGGTACAGGCTTCGAACTCAGGGTTACAATGTCATTTCTCAGAACGAGTTAAAAGAATTAGATTACACCATCAACGGCCAATCGAAGAGCATATCTTTAAAGGCCGATTTTTTAGTGGTGAAGAAATCAAAAAAATATGTAGGTTTATTCACTCCTGTTTTTGAAGAAAAGGAATACCTGAAGCAGCTTATAGCTTATAGTTTTGTATTCAGGGCAAACGGAGTAATTTTTTACGACGAAATCGAAAAGAAAATATTGGTGTTGGAATTAAATTAAGGGCACTTCTAATAACTGCCCCCCTTACAAGGGCTGTAGCCCTTTGGGGCAGCAAGGTAGTGCCCCTGAACCGCCCTTAATGCGCTTCTTCCATGAACAGTCCGAGTTCATAGGGAAAAGGTTCCAGCGCCCTTGGAAGCAGGCCGTTCACGAAAGCAAGAAATAAGCCGTAATTGACGGCGTAAATACCGTTATTTTTCAAAATATCAAGCTGCAGCATTAAACTGTTTCTTGTGGCCATGCATCCTCCACAGGCTATTACCAGCGAATATTTTTTTAATACGGCCTCTTCGGGAAATGTATGCACGAATTCAAAATCAACCTTCGATTGAATCATCTGCCGGAATAACCGCGGTATTTTCACCGATCCAATATCATCAGCCTGCCTGTGATGAGCGCAGGCTTCAAAAATGAGAATTTTACTATCCGGAGGAAATTCCTTCAGGGCTGCCAGGCTTTTCACAAAATAAGAAAGGTCCCATTTTTTTCTTGCAAATAAAATGGAAAAAGATGTCATTGGCTGGTCCTGGGGGATATCGGCCGCGACTTTATTGAAAACCTGGCTGTCAGTTATCAGGAGCCTGGGTTTTATCGTGAGCGAATCATAAAAATATTTCAGCTCCCTTTCCTTGACAATAAGTGCGGCTGAGTCCCTGTCAAGAATGTCCCTGATGGTCTCAACCTGCGGAAGGATCAGGCGGCCTTTTGGAGCGGCAAGATCTATCGGGGTAACCAGGATGACAAATTCATTTTCAGATACCAATCCCTCGACCGGCGTGATTTCCCTTTCTGACCTTCCTGCCTGCCGGATGATCTTATTCCTTAATTCCGTTATACCGGTTTTATTGATATTGTCGATTAATATATAAGGCAGAGCCCTATTTTTAAGCCAATCTTTCTTTTGCACATCCATAGCAATGTCGGAGAAAGTGACAGCTATAACGCATTTCTTATTATTAATTTTCAGTTTTTCAATTACATTCTCTTCATATCTGTCGGGGGGACGGTCGCTCCGTGTAATAAGCACCGGAATATCAGCCTCGTTGAGACTTTCCAGGCTTCTCATGATCCTTAGCTGGCCTAATTCTCCTGTATCGTCAAGGCCTGCAGTATCCGTAACAGCTACCGGGCCCAGCCCGATAAGTTCCATGCTTTTAGTAACAGGATCTGTTGTAGTTCCGGCAACCTCCGATACTATGGATACAGGCCTTTCGAATATATTATTCATCAGAGAAGATTTTCCGGTATTTCTGAGCCCGATAAGCACTATCCTTAACCGTTCAGAAAGCGGGGTCGAGTTTCTCATTTATGTGCCCTTCCAGGGACAGTCATACTGTTTATCAGGTCATTGTAATTGTTGCCTATGAATACAGTTCCCTTGTAGATAGCCACTATTTTAACAAGCTGTGGCATGCTCATTTGTTCCGATTCCAGGAATATCGGTTCAACATAAAGTATGTCCATTCCTAATGGAATAAATTTAATATTACCCCGGAAAACCTTTGAACCCTTCTGGCTCCAAAGGGTAAAAAAACTGGACATCCTGTCATCCTGGTTTATTTTTGTCTCGATCTGCATAGGACCGTAAGCTGCAGTGGATTCATCCGGATAATAAAGAGAAACGTTCATTCCCCTGGAATAATATGACATCATCCAGCCCGAGATATTTTCCCTGCCCCTCGGTGTAAATGGTTCAATAATTGAAAAATGCATGGTATAATTTGAAGAATTTATATCCTTATCTGTTTTAAAGTCGCTTAGCATATAATAAGGATCAAAATTAGTGATATGATCGCCGTAAATATGCTTGGGTATTTCCCAGACATTGTCTCCATTATAGAAGCTATCCTCGTTATCGGTATGATAACGGCACATTACCCTTGCCTGAAGCTGGAAAAGGGAATGGGGATAGCGGAAATGTGATTCCAGTTCACCGGGTATTTCCGTCCTGAACAATCCCGGAAATATCGATTTAAAAGATAATGCGATCGGGTCTTTGTCATCGACCAGATAATATGTTATATCGCCGGAATAAGCGTCAACGGTAACCTTCACAGAATTCCGTATATAGTTGATCTTCCCGTAAGGTGTATCGAATTTTTCAGCCAGAGGGAACCTGTCTGTAACGGTATATGCGTCGATAATCCAGACAAGCCTTCCGTTTAATATAACCGGATAAGGATCGGTATCGTATTTGAGAAAAGGAAAAGCCGTTTTTAAACGTTCAATGATGTTATTATGGAATATGATCCTGGAATCTTTCGTGAGATAACTTGAAAGCAATATATTCTTCTCTTTTAAGGTAATGCTGAAAAGTATTTTTGAAAACAAATCCCCGACCGGCACCCCTCGTTCGAGCGAATAACGGTTGGTGATCCTGTTAGTTTCAGTTGTGTATTCGAATTCGTCCGCTTTGGTATTGACTATAATATACTGTGAAGTAAGTTCGCCGAAATAAATCTGCGGGACATCCAGTTCCAGGTTCGAGTATAAAGCCGGCCTGTCAATACCCCCGACCCAGAAAACAGGGCTTCCGTCGTTGTCGACAAGCTGGGATGGAGAAACAACGACGCCATGTCCATGGGTATATCTCAGATGTATGTTATCCCAATTAAGCGCTTCAGAAGGAAGATTTGAAATATTAAGTTCCCTCACTGCAATAAGGACCTGAACAAGATTTGAACCCGGCGGATGCAACGGTATCGGATAAGCGTCTACATCAACATCCGCAAAATCGAAATAAGTTTTAAGAGACTGGATCTGGTCGACGACTTTTTTATAGGGGTCGCTGTCCCATATACGGAGCGAATTAACGGCTGTCTCAAGGCCTTTCTCCGTGTTATCCAAATTCGGGTAATAAACCTTTGTAAAGATCAACCCGAAAGAAGTCCTTGTAGAGTCAATACGGTATTTCACAAAAGACCTTTGCAGCATCAGCTCATTCGGTTTTACAAAATAATTTTCCATAATAACCGGATAAAGACCTGTCAGGCCGAAATAAAGAATAACAAGAACCGCCGTGCAGGCTAATAGCTCGACCGGACGAAGGCCCTTAAACGACCTGATGATGATAAATAATACCGTCAGGATGACTATTATCCCCCATATTGCCGATCCCAGGATCAGGGCATAAAATTCTGAATAACCGATGCCAAGCTTCAGGTTGGGCTGGCTGATGAGAAATTCCATTGTATTAAGGCTGTAGAGTGAAATCCATAAAATAATGTTTAAAAAAAATAGGCCCGCCCTAGAAAATTGAAACCTGAAAGAACCCTCCATGAAAAATTCTCTACCGTTTCTATAAAGAATTATATCGAATAATAAAGTGAAGGTAATAATTATATTGACTATAAATAAAACAGACCTTAATAAGGGCAGAACCGCTATGTAAAAATAAGCGTCCAGATGGAAAAATGGATCCGTGTAATCGTTCATCTTCAAGAACGGATCTATCATCAAAAGCTTCCAGTTAATGAGCCCGTAAATACCGCATAATACCGCCAGGGTTATTATAGATATGTTAAGAAGAATATTATTTTTTAAATTTCTGAAAAAATAAAACCAGAAAAAGCAATAAATAAGCGATAAAATTAACGGGCAAAGCATGGCAACTGTTTTAAGAATAAAGACGCCGGAAAATACTCCGGCGAAACCGGTATTCTTAAGCCAGAGCCAATTGACCAACCCTTGAAATATAAAAAGCCAGCAGGCAATAAAAATTACAACAAAAATAATTATTATAAGGAAAAGATAAAATAATAATCTTTTCATTACAGGCTCTCATTCAGGCGATCTTTTGAGATCTCTATCAGAATTTTCTCAGATACGACCGCATCCATCGGATAGTCGCTGGCGGTATGAGGCAGTTCATCCAAGATCTGAAAATCATAACATACCCCGATGGTTTTTTTTATCCTTGCCTCTTTCAGGAACCTGTCAAAATAACTTTTACCGTAACCGATCCTGCTGCCGTCTTTTCCGAATGCAATACCGGGAATAAGAGCAAGGTCTATCTCGTCATTGAAAGGTCTTGTATCCGGCTCAGGGATGTTGTAAGCCCCGGGCCTGAAATCAAAAAAAAGGTCGTCTATTATATAAGGTGTTATTGATTTATAAGCTATTAACTTTGGGAACAGCACCTTTTTTTTATCCAGATACAAATCCCTGGCCAGGGGGATCAGGTCCACCTCGTTATTAATAGGAACATACAGCAGGACTGAATCAATTTTGTCGCTAATGATCATTTTAAGCCTATTTATGATCCTTCCCGACATTATTTCCGCCTCCTGTTTTTTCAGCGCTCTTCTCATTTCAAGATATTTTTTCCTGATGTCCTTTTTCTTATCAAAAATCGCATCTAAAGAAATGCTCACTAATTACTCCCTTTATTAGTATCCTTAGTTTCGAGGGGGGTCTTTTCAATCTCCTTTATAGCGTCGTTTATATAACCACGCATATTCTGGGGGGCGTTGTTGATCATAGTAAGAAGAATCGAAACGGAAGTTCTCGATTTATGTGCGGCTATTGAATCGACCAGAGCTTTTACCACCCTTGCATCGGAATAATTATTCACTACCACGCAAAATTGGTGAAGGTATAGAAGAGCCGTATCGGATGTCGAAATGTCGCCCAGGGCCTGTAAAATGCATACAAGACTCACATTGTCGGCAGTCTCTTTAAGCAGCTTTGACAGGGTGACCGCGTCGGCATTATCCCCGATCTTTCCAAGTACCAGAACCCCCATATCGAACAGATATTTGAAATCCGCCCTCTGTTCTGTCTTGCCCTGGTTAGCGACAGGATCCGATTCGGCAACTATTTCCTCCACCCTCTTCTTGGCTGCCGTTATTTTAAGCATTCCGATCCTTTTCAAAGCTGAAAACTCTACATCCAGTTCTTTATCATAAAGACTGGAGATAAGCATATTGCCGTCTTTGATTTCCGCGAAGTCCGCATCGTATTTGCTCTTATAGGGGTATTCAGTAATATCATAAGAATAGCCCTTAATAACAAAAAACAAAAGGATTATAACGACCAGTTTCCACATTTTAAACATCAAATTCCTCCCCGAATTAAATATATCTTTTTTATAAAATCATAGTCATTAACCATTAAATTGGTCCAGGTCAAGATGGAGATATAAATTTTTCTCTAATATCAATCCTAAAGGGCTTAAATCTCCATCTGTAAGGAGAAAATGGGAGGCGCAGGTGAAATAATACGCATCTTCAATTATCTCCAAGGGTTTTTTCCCGTCAGCGTACCTTGATCCGTCAAGCTTTTTGTCAAATTCCAGCGGTATATCAGGATTAATAATGATCTTCCCTCCGCGCTGATAATCGCATATCAGATATAGAAGTTTCTTGGAGAATTCTTCAAAAAATTCCTTCGCTTCTTTACGCATTGATCTTGAAATCTGGCTTCTCTGGAGAGAATATTGGTTTGACCGCGAAGTTCTCTCCTGAAAGCTTACAAAGGCATCGCTTTCCATTTTTTTAATTTCCTTAATAATTTTCAGATACTCGTTCACTCTTTCAAGAATATTGTTGAGTTTATAATAAGAATCCAGGAGATCCCTCTTCATATCGCTTCTCTTTCCATCGACAAAAGTTATATTAAGTCCGATCTTGTTGGAATTGAATAACAATGAAAATTCCTTATCAAAAAAATCGATCAGGCAAAGCGTTATAAACACTCTATCCCTAAGCTGGAAAAGTGACCTGATATCATGCTGTTCGCTGAAAGAATTTAATATCGTCCTGAGCTTAATATTATTTTCAATTATTTGCAGACCTTTTTTGATAGGGTCGTTTTCTTCCATACTAATTTGTCCGGAACTTATGTCTGCCGGGCCTTTATCCTCAGTAAATTGATTTTCCTCATTTTCCTTCTTATCTTTTCTGGCGGTTGCCGCAATTTCAGATTTCCATTTATTTGTATAATAACCGATAACATCTTCTTCATTAAATTTAAGGTAATCCTTAAAATTTAAAATCGCTTCAATTGAATCTTTCTTATAATACCAGTCAATCAGCATAAATAGTTTCGGGTATATCTTCAGAAAGATAAAATCCACATTTGAATAAAGTTTTTTTAAATTATCATAGGAAATTGCCGGATCCAGACCGCGGATATTTTTTTCAGCAATAAGGGCTTTTTCAATCGCACTCTTTAAATAAGCATGGTAGGGCTGAATAACCAGAATGGATTTAAATATCTGGAGCAGGATACTCTTTATATCCCTGACCAGGTGCTGAGAATTTCTTAAAACACCTAACTGGTCGAATAATTCAGGATTGTAGAGATTATCGTAACGGTAGATCAATTCATAATTATAAGGGAAAACACTGTCAAGGAATGATGATTTCTTGATTTCGTTTGCTACTAATTTATCCTGGTAAAGTACGGAAGCCAGGATCATCCTCGAATTCAGAAGTACATTTTGAAATTGGTAGATGATAAGTTCCCTGAAAGAACTTTTGAAATGCTCACCGTTCAGCGACAGGATCCCGCTTATATAGCACCCAAGTTTCGCTGAAAATCTTTCGATCCACTTATTAATCGGATTGTCCTGAGGATCTATAGGATTAAATGCGGATTTCTTTAGTTCGCGGGGCTGATATTGCGTCTTTTCCCCGGTACCTGATAAATTTAGATCCCTTTCTTTTTTTGCTTTTTCTTTCTTCAATTCTTCTTTTTTTTTCTGGGATTTTTTATCTTTCTTGTTAAAATCGACTACCTGTCCGCCTGCCTCGACAAATTTATTGAACATATCCTTCTTTATCTTTTCATCAAGAGAATCGAGTTTAAGTTTTTCCCTCATCTCATCGAGCTTATCTTTGCGCATAGAAATCTCCAAACCACTCAAAAAGGGATTTTCCCGAATTATCGTAAATCTCTTTGTAACCGGCAGTATCTATATTAAAATCATAGTTGTCGTATGCAGTCACATCAAAAATAAGAGTATCTCCATCCATTAGGCATTTGATCCTCTCAGGTTTACCGTCCTCAAATCTTTTCTCTATTTCTATTTTAATGTTTCGATTGAAATATGTAAATATTATTTGTTTAATATAAGGGCCGTCCATAAGTATTTCCCTGACCCCGGGATCCTTGTTTATATCGTATTTATTCAGGACTATCACGGTGTAAAGATAATGGGTCATCAGAATTGAAAAAACGTTGTCATTTTTTTCATATACTAACTTTTCATCCGGAACGATCACTGAATTTCTGCCGCTGGAATCCGAAAGGAAATCGAATATATGCCTGTTTAAAACATTGTCGAAAATCCTTAATTTAAGTATTCGGTCCCTTTTTAGTACCGCATCTCCGCTCCCGTTCAGGTCATGGCTCGAATTTTTCAAAAATAAAAAAAAATTAAAATACACAAGATCTGCTGAATTGTTCCTGATAAGGTCACCTCTCGTAGCGCAGGAATTGAAATTTGAAAGAAGAACAATCAATAAAATAAATGCCGCAGCTTTTTTCATATCTTATCCGGTTATCGAGGCTTTCCTGAACATGATATGCGGAGCATAAAGAGAACCTTTTTTATAAGTCCTGGATTCAATAGAATCGATTGATTTCAGAAGATCGTAAACATTGCCCGTCAGCATGGTATCCTTGACCCGTCCCTTTACCCGGCCGTTCTCTACAAGATAGCCTAATTCTACATTTACTGAAAAATCCCCGGCCAGCATGTTTGACATTCCGCTTCCAAGAAATTCACAGACATAAAGGCCGTATTTCATCGAACCGATCATCTCGTCAAAACTGGAATCGCCTGTCCCGATAATAAGGTTGGAAAATGAGGGAGAAGGCATTGAAGCGGTGCTTCTCGAGCCATGTCCTGTGCTTTTGCCGTTCAATCTTTTTGCTGTCGTAAGATCGTAAATAAAATTTTTAAATATACCATCTTCGATTATGGGAAGCTTATCGGGTATAACCCCTTCGTCGTCAAAAGGATAGCTCCCCAATCCATTTTCAAGCACCGGGTTATCGATCAGGGTAAATGCAGGGGCCGCTATAGCCTTTCCAAGTTTATCAGAAAGAACTGAAATTCCCTTATAAAGGGTCTTGGCATTTGCAGCAATTTCTATGGACTCCAATAACAGACTCAGGGCTTCGGGGCTGAATATAACGGGAAAATACCCCGTATTCATCGAAACCTTGTTCAAAGCGTTCTTGTAACGCCACTCTATCGTTGAGCAAATATTCTCAATGTTTACATCATCCGAGTATGAAGCATCTCCATCATCGACTGATAAGAGTCCTCCAGCTTCATCGACAAGAAGCATCCCGGCGGATACGCTAAAATAAGTAACATCGTAGCAACCACAGAATCCGTTAGTATTCGAAAGATAATGACGTGAATATGAAGTTGAAACACCGGCGTTAATTTTAGCTTCTTTATCAACGTCTTTAAGCCTTTTTATTATTTCTTCGCCGATAAATATGGCGTTTTCCTCCCTGTAGTTCTTAACGCCTGGGAAAAACATATGCATCGGAACGTTATCGCCGGCCCCAGGCAGTTCGAAATCTACAGCATCGCCAAGGTTTGAACTGTCCATGGCATTTTTTATTAAAATGTCTTTATCTTCGAGGGAGTTTATGTGCGAATTTCCGACCCTCCCGCCTTCGAATACACGGAGTCCGATACTGAATCGGCTTATGTCTTCTATTGATTTTAACTGATCCATTTCAAAGTCTACCGGCCTGGATTCCGAATAGACAGAAATTATATCGCCCTTGCGTATTGATGAACATATTTCCTTAATCGTCCTTTCCATATCCGAAAAGACCATTTTCAATACCTCTTTTCTTCAGGACATGTGCACCGGGGCTTCCGTTATTAGTGGCGCCATAAGATATTAAAAAACAATCTCACGAATGTCAAGGAATACAGGGAAGAAGGGATTAATCAGAAAATTTACTGCATCCCCAGTTCTTTCAATTTAGAATTCGCCTCATCCTTGACCGATTGCGGGGAAGTAGGTTCATTAATAACATCCTTGAGTCTCGTCTGGGCCTTATCCCTGGCGTCGTTGATAAGGAATGTAATATCATCCGTAGTCATGCCGGATTTTACAACCTTGTCCCTGTCGGTCCGGATAAACTTTATCAATAACATGTAAGCTTCGGCGGTATTCAATTTCGAACTTGAAGTTGAGTTGGCCTTTTCTGCGTCTAAAGCGCTTTTAAGAACTGACATAACATTTTCAAACGAGGTATCTTTCATTTTATCCGGATTGGAATTTGTAATGACCTCGGGTTTTACTGCCGGTTTTACTTCCTGTTTTGCAGCAGAGGTCCCTGCACAGGACGCCGTTAAACCGATCGCCGCACATGCGGATATAATAAAAATCATAATCCTCTTCATAATCTTACCTCCCGGATTTTTTCTTAAATTACCATTTAATTGCCCCGATAGCATGCCAGGCCTCTTTTACGGTCTGTTCCCTATGCTTTGACGAATTAAGGGCGATTTTCAAAAGGGCGGGAAAGCCCTTTTTGCTGCCGCTTTTTTCCAATAATATTTCCAGATTCTCCGCTATTACGTCGTCATAATACATTACCTGGTCGTTTTCTGCAAATTGATCATTATCATAAAAATGATCCAGCAGATCAACCATCATATCGATAACCGAATCGTTAGTGTAATTGTCCCTGAAAACTTTCAGCATTTTTTCCTTTTCTTCATAATTGCCTTTTTTCGAAAAGGTAAGGTAAGCCCTTTTATAATTTTCTTCGGGCGTCGCATTATCAACGGCCTGCTGGGCGAAACATAATGAACAGCTAAAAACCATCGATAATACAAGGATTATTTTCATGACTAATTTACCATTTGAGTTTTTTCATCGCTTCCCATGCGGCATTTATAGTCTCGTCCCTATGAGTTTCCGGGCTCATTACAGTCCGCAGAAGGACTGAAAAAGCCCTGGGGTCCCCAAGGTCTCCCAGGGTCTCTATTATAGCCTGGGCCACCTTGTCGTCTTCAAACCTCTTTTCATCCGCCTCTGTAAATTTACCCCTTGTTACGCCATATTGATTTTTCAGAAGATCAACCAATTTCGGTACAATCATTCCCGAATTGCCCAGCGAAGGAAGGATTTTAGCTGCAGCCACCCTGGTTTTTAAAGAGTTGTCCCTTTCAACGACATTAAGGAGTACTGGAATAAATAAAGAATTCGAACTTTCCCCTATAGCCTGGATAGCGACGACACGGGCATCCGGAGATACTATCGTCATTTTACTTGAAGTGTTGCCGCCTTTAATATCCCACTCCACTACGCTCTGAAGGAAACCGTATTTTTCTGACGGGACGTTTGTAATTCTTGCGGCAAGAAACACTATCTTGAACTGCATGTCAAAGCTTCCCTGTTTCCCGATTGTATCGCTAAATTCAGATTTAAGATACGGTATAACCGCATCAGGCAGTTTTATATCTTTCGGGATTTGATTGATAGGGACGTCCGGACTTAAGAACACTCCCAATTCCTCGGCGGTAGCGCCCATGGCCTGCCGGCTTAATCCAATTATTAAAAGAAAAGACGAAATCATCAAGATTTTCTTTTTCATATATCACTCTCCTTAAAATACATTTCGATAATAAATGCCAACTGCAACTAAAGCTCATTTTAACTAAAAATTAATAAAAGTCAATAGATAAGGCAAATTTGAAATTGTTTTTGAATAGCGATTGAATGTGTTATTATTCAACTCCGGCTTTTTTCAATATACCGACTATGTCAGTAAACCCTTTTTCATTTGCATAAATTAAAGCCGTTTTTCTTTCCTTATTTTTAAGTTTTAAATCCGCTCCCGAGTAAACCAGGAGTTTTACCGCTTCAGTCTGTCCTCTGGAGGCCGCCATCATCAGAGCGGTCTCCCCATAATTATTGTCCTGTGCATTTATATCGGCTTTAGCGCCGATCAGGAGCCTCATTGCGTCAATCTGGCCGAAATAAGCCGCCAGCATTAAAGCCGTTACACCGTCCTTATTTTTCAAGTCGACATCGCATCCGGTTTTTATGTAGGAAGCAATATAGGTTGTATCTCCGTTCACGGCTGCATCAAATATATTAACGCCGTATTTTTTTGAAGCCTTTGCATCCGGGCTGCAGCAGCTGAATAAGACAATTGAAATGAAAAATAAAACGATCATTACAACAGACCTTGATAAAGATTTCTTCATAACCCTGGTCTTAATAAATTATTATAGAACGGTTCTTTTGAAACATTATCGGATATTTTATCCGGATTTATAATAAAGGAATAGGTTGTCCATTTTTACAATATGAGAGGATCAGTGCCCGTCCTGCAATGGATTAAGGAGGGTTTATCCCTGTTAAGGGTAAGAATGCGGTAAAGTGGACACGTTTATAATGCCATGAAAAGAAAACCTGAAATTGCCATTGACATGGTTATTTTGCGATTTTATAATAAGAGAATCTATCAAAATAGAGAATACTGCGAGTCATTTGGGAAATATCGGTTAAATCATTATGGGGGTAATTAAATGAAATTTATTTCTTTAATAGTTTTCATCGTTGTGCAAATTATTTTTATTCCCCTATTTATTATTGGAGGAATTCTCGCTACCATCAACCAATTGCTTGTAAGTAAAAAGTTAGGTGTTTCAGGCACAGCTATTTCTGCAATCGCTGCAAGGTGGCTCTTGAATGCATATGGCATTAGAAAAGATCCGGCAGCGGCAAAACTATATCGTTCTCTTCCGAACGGTTCTGAAATGGGATTGTGGCTGCTTCTTTTCCCCAGCTTTCTCCGTTACAAAATATATCCTGCGCAGGAAGAAGCGGGAAAGGAAAGCATCAGCAATGTTGCTGTTGCCAGGACGCTTTATTTTGATAAAATTATCGATAAATTAAAGAATAAGGTCGAGCAGTTTATCATCATTGGCGCCGGGTATGATACAAGATGCTACGGCGATCTGAAAGATAATAATTTTCGGTTTTTCGAACTTGATCAAGTAAAGACACAGAAACTAAAAATAGAATGCTTAAAAAAGGCTGGCATCGATGCATCCCATGTTACTTTTATTGATGTGGATTTTTCTACAGAAAAGTGGTATGAGAAACTTGAAAAAGCAGGTTATGATCCGAGCAAAAAATCTATTTTTTTATGGGAGGGTGTAACTATCTATCTGTCTGAAAATAATATTAGAAAGATGATAAAAGAGATACAAGGGCATGCCGCATCAGGCAGTGCACTGCTCGTCGATTTTTATTCAAAAAGATTGGTCGCATTACAAGGTGTAAAAGCTACCAATGAAAAATTTGGATTTGGTTTAGATTTTTCTGTAAACCATGAAAATGTTCTAAAAACATTCTTAGAGAGTGAAAATTTAAATTTGGGTGATTTCTATTTTATTGGGCACAAAACAAAAAAAGGGGCCTATGGGGTAGTAACCGAAATCGTTTTATAAGTTATTCAGTCGATTGGCCGGAACCTTGTAATTCCTGATCAGAACTTTCATAACCAAATTTTAATCTGCGGAAATCCTCGCCATAGGTTCTGTGGATAATTTAATTCTGCGCCCCCCATTTCAAATGGTGGATCTGTGAAATCTGTGGTTTAACCTGTAAATCTTAAATTACCAAAGCTGGTGTACTGAAGGTTTTATATACTTTTCATATACTTTCAAGACTTCTTTCATCCGCGAGGGCGGAATGGCTTTCAAATCCGCAGCCCTTATATTCTCAAAAACCTGTTCGGGTTTTGACGCCCCGGGTATTACGCAGGAAATTTCTTTAAACATGAGTATCCACCTGATCGCCCAGTTTGAGAGTTTACCTTGATTAAATATTTTTTTCAGTTCTTCGACGGCCTGAAGGCCGGTTTCATAATCGACTCCTGAAAAAGTTTCACCCCTGTCAAAAGAAGCCCCTTCCCTGTTAAAATTCCTGTGATCCCCGGAACTGAATACCGAATTTTTATTGAATTTCCCCGATAAAAGCCCGCTTGCAAGCGGCACTCTTGCCAGAATTCCTACATTTCTTTTCCCCGCTTCTTTAAAAAACAATTCGGAAGGCCTGTGCCTGAACATGTTGAAAATTATCTGGACAGCAGTCACGTTAGGGTATTCTATAGCCTTCAGGGCTTCCTCGACCTTTTCAACGCTTACTCCCAGATTTAATATCTTGCCCTGCTGTTTTAATTTATCGAACATTACAAAATATTCGGGACGATAATAAATTTCCGTCGGGGGGCAATGAAGCTGGATAAGATCGATTGTATCCAACCCCATATTTTTAAGGCTGTCTTCAAGATGTTTTGTCAGTATTTCAGGACTGAAATTCTGAATGACATGGGGTGATATCCTTCTTCCGCATTTGGTTGCTATATATATCCTTTCCGTTCTTTTTTTTACAATCTTTGCCGCCGCAGCCTCGCTCTGCCCGTCGCTGTAAACATCCGCAGTATCAATAAAATTGATCCCGCTATCGATAGCGGCATTGACTGTTTTTTCTGCGAGTTCGAAATTAAACCGTTCTCCCCACCTGCCGCCCAATTGCCATGTCCCTAGGGATATTTCAGAAACCCTGAACCCGGTCTTACCCAGCATACGAAATTTCATAAGAAATACCTCCGGTTTTATTCCCTCAACTCTGCGCCGTACTTTTCTTTAAGCATAATAATAAGTTTTGCCATTATTCCGTTCACTTCCTCATCATTAAGAGTCCCCTCAGAACTCTGGAAAATTATAGAAAATGTAACGCTTTTTTTATTCTCCCCTATCTGAGGCCCTTTGAAAAGGTCGACAAATTTCACATTTCTTATCAATTCATTGAAGTTCTCTATTTCCAGCATCAGACCCCGCGAAAGTATTTCATCCTTTACAACAAGGGAAATATCACGGCCGTTTGGAGGAAATTTGCTTATTTCCTTTAAAGTAATTTCCCTGTTCAAAAATTCTTTTAATATTGAAGTATCTATTTCGCATATAAAGGCTGGAAACCTCAATCCCAATTTATTGATGATATCCGGATGGACTTCCCCCGCAAATCCTATCGCTTTTCCATCGGCTAAGGCTTCAGACGAGTTTACAGGGTGGAGAAAAGGCAGTTTTACCTGCTTAAAATCAATCCTGTCTGCACCTGCTTTCAGCATTATATATTCCAATATGCCGGATGCTTTATAATAATCATAATTTTCGCCGAAAAGAACAAATCCCGCTTTTTTTGTTTCCGTATAATTATTTTTTTTCCTATGAAAAGTCCTTCCTATCTCATAAAAGCGGGCTTCCTCGACATAAGCACTTTTCGCATTATACTCCACGGTTTTAAGAAGCCCGGGGAAGATATAATTTCTCATTAAAGTCGCATCGCCGGAGAGAGGGTTCTGCAGTTTCAGAAGATTGTCCTCTGTGCCCATAAATGAAGAAATTTCATTTTCATTTGTAAAACTGAAATTATACGCTTCGGTAAAACCCTGGCCCCGTAATATCTCCCTTAAAAAATTCTCTTCGTCCTTCCGGTTTATAAGCCCTTCTATATCGATCGGGGGCCTGAACATATTCTGCGGAATATTATTATATCCATGGATCCTTGCCGCTTCCTCCACGATATCGATAACCCTTGAGATATCAGAACGGTATGTAGGGACCTTTACTTCGAGAGCGTCTTCCCTCTTTGCCAGTATGGTAAACCTCAATCTTTTCAATATTGATTCAATAGTCCGCAGCGCCATCTTTATTCCAAGTTTTGATGAAACATAATCAGCCCTTACATTAATAATTTTGTCCTTAAAGATATTGACATATTCATCCCTGACAGGCGATATCTCCGGGGCGCAGGTCATCATGATTATTTCCGTCGCTCTTTCGATGGCACCGACTGTAATTCCCCAATCTGCGGTTCTTTCAAAACGATAGGAAGCCTCTGTCCGCAGGCCCAATTTTTTCGCAGTCTTACGGATCGAAACAGGGTCAAAATATGCGCTTTCAAGAAGAATATCAACGCTTTCAGGAAGTACATGGCTGTTCTCGCCGCCCATAATCCCTGCAATCGCGACAGGCTTTCTCCCATCGGCTATGATTAGCATGGAATCGTCAATTTCACGCGGTATTCCATCAAGTGTTTTAATCTTTTCGTCCTTTTCAGCCCTCCTTACGATGATTCGATGCTCTTCAAGCCTTTCGATATCAAAGGCATGCATCGGATGGCCGATTTCAAGGAGTACGTAATTGGTGGCATCTACAATATTGTTTATAGCCCTGATGCCGCAGAGTTCAAGCTTTCTTTTCAACCAATCCGGAGATTCTTTGACCTTGATCCCCTTAAGAATCCTGGCGGAATATCTTGGGCAGAGGTTCTTCTCTTCTATAGTAATATCAGGAATTTCTTTAATATTTTCGGGTATGGCCTTACTTGGAATTCGCAGATCCTTATCAAGCATCGCCGCGACCTCCCTCGCTATGCCAATGACTGAAAGACAATCCGAACGGTTAGATGTAAGTTCAATTTCAAAAAGATAATCTTCCTCGGAATAAATTTCAAAGAGTGTTCTGGCCTTTTTTTCATCCTTTCCTAAAATCCATATATCCTGGCTTTTTTCTTCCAGGGCCAGGTGTTCCCTTGCAATGATCATTCCTTCCGATTTTTCACCCTTTATCAGGGCGTCTTTGATAACAAGGCCGTTAGGCAGCGTTGTACCGGGGAGTGAGATCACTATATAATGCCCCTTTTCAAGGACTTTGCTGTTTGTAATAATGTCATATGTATTCCTGGCGGCGCTTACCGTCGCTATAACCAGGTTTTCCGCCTGGGGATGGGCCTTCAAATCCATGACACGCGCCAGGAGAATATTATTTATATTATCAGGACTTATTCCGACCCTTTTAATTCCTGTGACCTCAGGACCGACCGCTGTCAATTTCTGGGCTAATTCCTCGGCTGGAATATCTATTGTCACAAATTCTTTCAGCCAGTTATATGTAACTCTCATATTTCCCCCTATTTAACAAACTGAGATAAAAGCCGCATATCGTTTTCATAAAACTGGCGGATGTCCTTAATACCATAAACAGTCATTGCAACCCTTTCGATTCCAAGCCCGAACGCAAATCCGGAATAAATATCCGGGTTAATACCGCAGTTTTCGAGGACTATGGGGTCTACCAGCCCGCATCCCATCAATTCAACCCAACCTGTTTGTTTGCAGACGCCGCATTTTTTCCCATGACAGACAGGGCAGGTGACCGCAAGTTCGGCTGAAGGTTCGGTAAATGGAAAATAATCGGGTCTTAAGCGGATATTTGTCGTTTCTCCAAACATGAGCTTCGCCCAGAGAAGCAGCGTCCCCTTGAGATCGGCAAAAGTTATCCCTTTATCTACAACAAGCCCCTCCATCTGGTAAAAATTCGGGGAATGGGTAGCGTCGACCGAATCTCTCCTGTAGCACCTCCCGGGAACTACTATGGCGATCGGGGGCTTTTTGGATTTCATTGTCCTTATCTGTACAGGGGACGTATGGGTCCTTAAAAGCTTAGACGTGCTGAAATAGAAAGAATCATGACTGTCCCTCGCCGGATGATGGGCCGGCATGTTCAACGCATCAAAATTATAATACTCTTCTTCCATCTCGGGGCCGTCTGCCACGCTATATCCCATACTTTTAAAAATATTGACCATCCTGTCAAGGACAATTGTAAGCGGATGATAGTATCCCTGGGCCGGCACGCTTTTAGGCAAAGAGACATCCAGGACTCCGGTCTTGAGCCTTTCTTCCCTGTCTTTCTTTTCTATCAATGCTTGTGAAATATCCAGCAGCCGGCCTATCTCGTCCTTTACCTCATTAGCGATTTTACCGAATTCCTTCCTTTCTTCACCGCTTAAATCTCCCAGTCTGGAAAGGATATCTTTCAGAATACCCTTTTTTCCGAGATATTTTATTCTGAGTTCATCAATTGTCTTAGGATCGGTCACTCCCGTCAATTCCCGGTTCGCCTCATCCCTGATCCTGAGTAATTCGTCCTTCATATCCAATATCTCCATAAAAAAACATGAATCATTTTAAGTTAAAAAAGGAATTATTACAATAAGGAACGATCGTCAGAAAAGGAGGCCATTTTGGGTCTGTTCAAACAACATTCTTCTGGATGAAGTCAATTTTTATCGAGCAGGACTCAAGAGTTCAAGCCCCCACAGATGACAAACTGATGGGGAGTTCAAAACAGCTACAAGTGCTGATTGAATACTTTTTTATAATGAAAATCTATTATTATCTATATGAATCAACTAGAAAAAGAGAGGCCTGGTAAAGCACTTGCTAACGCTGTTTTTCACAGACGGTTTTACACTCTCTTCGTAAGACTCGATAAAAATTGCTTCATCCATTAAGTATTTTGTTTTGAATCAGTAGAAAAGGACGGGGATTTTCTTACCAACATTTTTTAGCGCCATATTTCTTTATCAAAAAAGCATTCAATCAAACGCTTGCAGCCGTTTTGAGATGATGCAGTTCAAGTTTTCTGAATCAGGCGAGCTAAAAATTGACTCCATGCAATATGAATATTGCTTGAACGGCCCCTAATACTTCTTATCGGCATACTCCAGCCAGCCGCCTGCTTTGACAAGTTCGGCATCGAAAGGGTCAAGCTCGAATTGTATGGTATCTGAAGACCCGCCGCTCTCAACCGTTAAAACGTGTTTATCGATATCTATCTTTACCGAAGCTTCTTTCGAATAGTATCTATCGAAAATCTTATCTATGGCCGATCCGGGAAGTTCGATCGCCAGCATTCCGCAGTTAAACATATTCTGCCTGAATATGCGGGCGAAGCTTTCAGCAATCACTGCGGTTATGCCGTTGACTTCAAGGGCCCATGGAGCATGTTCCCTGGATGAACCGCAGCCGAAGTCGGACCTGGCAATGATAACCCCTTTCCCCGGCAGATCTTTTTTCTGATCAAAGCCCTCAAGTTTTAAGTCTTCAAGACAGAAAGGTTTTAAAGCTTCCTTTGTAATCTCAGAAAGATATTTCGCAGGGATAATCTCGTCTGTATTAATGTCATTTTTATTTAAAAAGAGGATTTTTCCGCCGAATGTTTTCATATTTACTCCTAAAATTTTTTATCCCTTATACAGGGGAGAATTCGTAATACTGCCGCTCAACGCCGTTGCGGCTGCCGTTGCCGGGCTCATTAAATGCACCATTCCCCCCTTTCCCATCCGCCCATAGAAATTACGGTTAGTTGTCGATGCACAGACTTCCCCGCTTGCGAGTACGCCATTGGACATGCCCAGACATGCTCCGCAGGTCGGATTCGTTATACAGAAACCCGCTTCGGCAAAGATTTCAATAATACCATGTTTTAAAGCTTCCGTATATACCCGCGGCGTCGCAGGAGAGAGGATTCCCCTCAATCCCTTTGCGATCTTATTGCCCTTAAGGATTTTCGCAGCTTCGATTAAATCTTCGAGCCTGCCGTTTGTACAACTGCCGATATAGACCTGGTCAACCGGGGTCCCTTCCATTTCCCCGACCGTTTTGACCTGATCGGGCTTATAACCGTAAGTCACCATCGGCTCGAGCTTTCCAAGATCAAACTCGATCGATTTTTCATATTCCGCATCTTTGTCGGAAATCCATCCCGAATATTCCTTCAGGGCTTTTTCCTTTGTCGGATAAGAATCCTTTATAAACTCCCATAAATATTCAACAGTGGTCATATCAGGATTACATATCCCGCTTGTACCCCCCGCTTCGACAGCCATATTGCAGAGAGTCATTCTCGATTCCATTGACATTCTATCCACTATAGGACCGGTGAATTCCATAACCATATCCGTAGCTCCGCTGACCCCTATCTGTGAAATAATATAAAGAATAACATCTTTCGCAAACACTCCTTCCCGGAGATTTCCATTCAACGAAAACCGTATAGTTTTGGGATATTTAAACGCGCTAATCCCCTTCAGAATACCCACTTCGAGATCCGTTGTGCCGACCCCGGCGGCAAAAGCCCCGAATGCGCCATGAGTACAGGTATGAGAATCCCCCATTATAACGGTATAACCCGGTCTTACAAAACCTTTCTCGGGAAACAGGGCATGGCAGACTCCATTGGAGCCTATGTCGAAGAAATCCTTTATGCCGTTTCTTCTCGCCCAGTCTCGTAAAATTTTCCCCTGTTCGGCTGTTTTAGAGTCCTTAGCCGGAGTGACATGATCGATCACAGCCTTAATCCTGTCCGGATCGAATACCCTGTCTTTACCCCTGGCCATCAAGTCCGTTATAGCTATCGGCGTTGTTATTTCATGGCAGAAGACAACGTCAAGTTTAAGAATAAAGATTTCTTCAAACGGCTTGTCGAGAAGATGCGCATCAAAAATCTTTTCGGCAATTGTTCTTCCCATATCAATCCTCCTTATTTTCCAAATATCATTTTAGGCGGAGTTGCCACCCAGAAAGCCTTCAGGGTTCCATTTCCCGAATTTTTTAATACATGAGGCGAATCGGATGAAAAAGATATGCTGTCACCCTCGTTAAGCGGGAAAGATTTTTTCCCGATTTCAAACTCCCCTTTCCCCTCGATTATTACCCCAAGTTCATGGCCTATGTGGCCATATTCCGGACTGCCCTTTTCACCGCCGGGTTCAATTTCAAGATAATACGCCTCAATAGCATGTTCCTCGCCTATGCCTGCGGTATGTGATAATTGCTCGTATTTTGTGCCCTCAATTATTGTCATTCTGCGTTCCTGTTTTCTTACAATATTAACGTTCCTTTCTTTTTTATAATCGATGAACAGATATTCCAGGTCGATATTTAATATATCAACTATTGAGAGCAGGGTGTCCAGAGCCGGGGATATCCTGTTCCGCTCGATCTGGGAGATCAGGCTTTCGCTTAAACCGGCGCGATGCGCTACCTCTTTCATTGTAATGCCCTTTCTTTCCCTTACTTCTCTGATTTTATCACCGAACGGATATTTCATATCGATACCCCTGAAAAATAATTAATCCTCAATTAAGTATATTAAGTATATATTAAGTTTCGGCTCATGTCAATATACTATTTAATTTATTTCTTTTTTTCACCTTGTCAATTAATAAAATTTTGATTAGGTTGAATTATGAATAGCAGACATGAGGAGAAAAATATGAAGATTCCATTAATGGAAGCAGGATTTATCCTGGGGTTATTATCGGTTATCCTGGTTCTTGTCTCAGGACCCGGAACAAGGATAGGATTATATCCTTTTACGGCCGGGCTTCTTATCATCTTCATCGGGTCTTTGACCGGGCTGGCGGCTATAATCGCCTCAATTATAAGAATATTTTCAGGCCCCAAAGATCCAGTCGTAACAGTAGCCGGGCTTATATTCGGAGTAATATCATTCGGAATAATCGCTATAAGTTTATGGAATGCCAGAAACGCTCCCGCTATCCATGACATTTCCACAGATACAATAAATCCACCCAAGTTTTTTAAAGTCCTGCCGCTGAGAAAAAACGCCCTTAATCCCGTCGAATACGGCGGTCCTGACGTGGCGAAGAAACAGATCTCGGCTTTTCCTGACATAAAATCAATCCACCTTGAACTTTCCCCGGATGAAGCGTTTAATAAAGCTTTAAGCGCCGCTCTCAAATTGAAATGGAAAATAGTCGATCAAAATAAGGATGAGGGCAGGATTGAAGCCTTTGACACAACCCTCTGGTTCGGCTTCAAGGATGATATAGTAATAAGGATAGCGCATGAAAATAAAGGAGCAATTGTAGATATCCGGTCCCTTTCCAGGGTAGGGTTAGGCGACATGGGCACCAACGCACGCCGGGTGAGGATGTTCATCAAGCTGATGAATTCCTGATGGGGCCTCTATTCACTGTCATTTTTCCTTTAAAAACCCATTAATCATTAACATGCGCTGAAAAAATATTTATTATATTTTACTTGCCTATAAAGAAGGGTTTAAATATATTTAATAATGCGTTTTTTACATAATAAGAAATAAAAGGAGGTAAACATGCCTATAATTATGCATCTTAATTATTTAGCGGTAATTGTCGCGGCAATAGTCTATTTTATTATTGGATTTTTCTGGTATAGCCCGATGCTTCTAGGCAATATCTGGGCAAAAGAAGTTGACATCAAAAGAAGCGGTTCGGCAATGCCCGTCATGCCAATGATCGGCCAGTTCATAGCCGCGGTAATATACGCTGCGGGGGTTGCGATTATAGTATCGCTTCTAGGAAGCGTCGGATCAAAAATGGGATTCATGACCGGCATCAAGGCAGCTCTGATAACTATTGTATTTTTTATTCTCCCTGCGAATTCGAGCACATGGTTTTTTAAGGGCAAACCGGTATTGTTCTTTATTGAATGGGGATATCAATCCATTGGGGCTCTTGTCATAGGTATAATCATGAGTATCTGGAGATAGGAGGATACAATGAAGGGGAACAAAGACCTTATAGCTACGCTGAATTCGCTACTGGCCGATGAACTTACGGCCGTAAATCAGTATATGGTCCATGCAGAAATCTCCGAAAATTGGGGCTATGAAAAACTCGGGAATCATTTTCAAATGCGCGCAATCGATGAAATGAAACATGCCGAAAAACTGATCGGCAGGATAATATTTCTTGAAGGCATGCCTGTTGTATCAAACTACAGGGAGATCAGGATCGGTGCCGAAATACCCAAACAGCTTGAAAACGATCATTCCCTTGAAGATGGTGCCGTCAAGGCTTATAATATTGCAATAAAGCAGGCGGGCGATGTTGCCGATTACGCGACCAGGGAAATTCTTGAAAAGATCCTGAATGACGAGGACAGGCATATAGACGAAATAGAAAATCTGCAGGACCAGATCGAACATATGGGGCTCCCTGTTTTCCTGACCACACAGGTTAAGGCATAGCAGTTTATATCAATAGGCTTATTATATCATCTATATCTTTGAAGTTGTTAAAAAGAAAGTTGGGTCTGAACATGGCAAGTTGATCGCAATTCATCCTTCCTGTCGCTACGGCCAGTGAGATTGCCCCGTTTTTTAAAGCGCATTCAATGTCCCTGGGTGAATCGCCTATTATTATTACCTTATCGAAAGTGTACAATCCGTAATGTTTTTTCATCCTATCAAGGGCGGGGTTAAAAAGCGCACACCTGTTCCTCGCATCGTTGCCGAAACCTCCCACTCCGTAAGGAAAAAATCTTTCAAACCCTGCGATCTTCAACTTTATAAAAGCCGTCTCCTTAACATTGCCGGTAAGAAGACCCAAACAACATCCGTGAAGGGCCTCCAGAAGACGGTCCGCGTATCTTATAGGTTCGATCATTTCTTTGTGAGACCAGGCATATTCTTTAAAATAGGAGGTAAATAACTGAAATATGAGGGGCATGATTTTTATTATATCACCGGTGTAACCGGCCGCTTCAAGGGCGGAAGCGCAGATATCGTAATCCGTCCGCCCGAACCAGTCGATAAGGCTGAGATCTATCCCAAGGCCGGAGGCCTCCCTGACAGCTTTTTCAAAGGCAGGACGGCCTACCCCATGCGAATTCAGCAGTGTTCCATCGATATCGAAAAGAATGGCGTTCATCGTTTTACCTTAATTAATTTAGCGAAAATTAGCGTTGCTTCGAGGAAGATTTTTTGAACTGTTAAGGTTATCCGCTAAGGCACGCTAATAAAAACAAAATTAAGTCTTATAAGTATTATATATAATTATATAACAATTACCCCCATTCTTCCAGAATTGAAAACAATTCCAAAAAGTGATATACTATCATTCTTTGCACTTCGAAAGAGGAGGCTATTATGGAACTTGGTCTTGAAAAACCTCTTTATAGATCGGCGACAGGAAGGCTGCGCTCTGTACCGGATGTTTATAAACTCTCGGATGTGGCAGAAGGGCAGTATTATCGCAATATCTTTCCATACTATGAAATACCCAAGATCCCGTTTAACGAAAGATTTGTACCTATGCAGACACCAAAGGATGTATGGATCACGGACACATCTTTCAGGGACGGCCAGCAGGCCCGCCCCCCATACGAGGTTGGCCATATTGTCCAGATTTTCAAATATCTAAGTGAACTCGGCGGAGAGAACGGAATGATCCGCCAGACGGAATTTTTTATATACAGCAAGAGGGACAGGGATGCTTTAGAAAAATGCATGGCGCTCGATTATAAATATCCGGAGGTAACTACCTGGGTCAGGGCGAGCAAATCCGACTGGGAGCTTGTAAAAAAAATCGGTGTAAAGGAAACCGGAATTTTGACCTCCGTATCCGATTATCATATCTTTAAAAAAATGAAGCTTACACGCAGGCAGGTCCTGGATCAATACCTCGGCATTGTAAAGGATGCCCTGAACGCGGGCATACTCCCGCGCTGTCATTTTGAGGATATTACAAGGGCCGATTTTTATGGCTTTGTGGTACCTTTCGCCGCCGAACTTATGAAGCTTTCCCAGGACTCGAAAATGCCGATTAAAATTCGCGCCTGCGATACTCTGGGGCTTGGTGTGAACTATCCCGGTACGGCTCTTCCCCGGACCGTTCAGGGAATAATTTATGCTCTTAAAGAATACGCAGGCGTTCCTTCGGAACAGCTTGAATGGCATGGGCATAACGACTTTTACAAGGCGACTGTAAACGCGGCTACTGCCTGGCTTTACGGTTGCTGTGCCGTCAACACTACTGTTCTCGGTTTCGGAGAGAGGACCGGTAATACTCCCCTGGAAGCTATGGCCATCGAATACGCCCAGCTTTTCGGCAGTACTAACGGGATGGACCTTTCAGTTATTACAAAAATACGGAATTTTCTGGAAGCGCATACCAACACAATAATACCCGCTAATATGCCCTTTGTCGGAAAAGATTTCAATACGACTAAAGCCGGCATTCATGCAGATGGTTTATTGAAAGACGAAGAAATATATAATATATTCGATACAAAAAAAATCCTCGGCAGGCCCCCAGAGGTCACAATTACCGATAAAACAGGGACGGCGGGCATTTGTAAATGGATCAATATTTATTTCAACCTCGGAAAGCCCGAAGAGATCCAGAAAGACAATCCGGCTGTAAAAGACATATACTCCTGGGTGCAAAAAGAATATGAAGATGGAAGAATAACCCCGATTTCAGATGAAGAACTTATAGAAAAGGTTAAAATGCATTTTCCGGAAATTTATAAAGAGAAGGTTGTAAGAAACAGCATAGTCACGATCAAGACATAAAGAACCTATTTAGCTCCGGCTTCTTTCAAGGCTTTAACCGCTTCATCCCTTCCGTAGTTAGTCGCCAGTATTAAAGCTGTTTTTCCGTTATTATCGGTTTTATTGATATCAGCCTTCGCTTCGATCAATGCTTTAACTGTGTCGGCGTGCCCCCATTGGGCCGCAAACATTAAGGCCGTTGAACCCGTATCATTCACGGTATTGACGCTTGCCTTAGATTTGATCAATAATTTAACGGCGTCAGTCCGCCCCAACCTTGCCGCATTCATCATAACCGTCGTACCGCCTTCATCCCTGCCGTTGACATCGCCCTTTGATTCAATCAATAATTCGAGCGTGTCCAGGTTTCCACTTATGACCGCCCACATCAAAACCGTATTGCTATCTTTATCTACCGCGTTAACGAACGCTTTTGCATCAATCAAAGCCTTCACGGTTTCAGTGTGGCCTAATTCTGCCGCCCACATCAAAGCTGTCTTGCCATCCAAATCCCTGGCTTCGACATCAGCTCCATCCTGTATCAAAGCTTTTACAAAATCCGTTTGACCATTTTCAGCCGCGACAATTAAAGCGGTCTTTCCGTTTTTGACCCTGGCGTTGATATCGCCTTTAAAAGTCTTAATTGATGCGACATCCCCTTTAACGGCAGCATCGGCTATATGGCTTTCGCATGAATTAATCAGGGCATATGCGGGCATTGAGATCAAAATAAAAATCAAAAACTTTTTCATCAGGTATAAACCTCCATTTTAAAGAACTATTCTAAGGGAAACTTAGGCAGGTACGAATAGGGGTAAACCGGATTATGGATAGGATAACCATCCCCGCCAAGATAATCTGCAAGTTTGCCGTTTATATAGAAAGCCACTGCCTTTACTTTACTAAATTGGGTCGCGGTATAAACTATCTGGTAAACCTGGAGCTTATACCCGATAACTCCGCTTGAATTGTATGAAAAGTCATCGCTAAGGTCTATTAATGCAATCCCATCCCTGATCGTAACTTTCCTTATTCTTGTTTTCAGCGGTACAAGATTGATCAAGTTATCATCGTTATAGCCGACAAGCAATTGCAAAGTATCTTTCAACATGGATTGGGTCCTCGGCATCAGAACTGTCTTTTCAACAAGACTTAATTCTTTATCGCCGCGTTTAGCGAGATAGATTTTAACCTTTATATACTGTTCGTTTGTGTTCATCTGGCTGGAAGAGGACCCGGCTTCATTTGAAACCGAAGACAAAGACATCGAAGCGCTTCCCTGCGATCGGGGCTGAACGGGAAATAAATTTGTCAAATTAAACGAATTATTCTGGGTATTAGTTTGAGGATTTTTTTGCGAAAAGGGCAGGTTTTTAAAAGTATTGGAATAACCGATAAAAAAAGCTATAACCGCCGCGGTAATTATCCATACAAGCGGGGCATATTTACCGCTCTTTCTTCTTCTTTTATTTTGAGGCATTAAATAGACTCTTTATGATATTTCTTCTTCCTTCTTCATAAGAAGATTATAAACATCCATGGAATTCTTAACACCTGAAATCGACATGCCTATATCTGTTTTTTCATATATTTCCGCTATTATTCTGAGGACTTCAAGCTGTTCATGCGGACTGTAATCTTCTGAGGTCACAGCGGCAAAAAAAAGATGGGATAATTTTTTATCGTATGCTTCAAAATCCTTCCCTTTTTCATCATATATTACGACAAGATGCATTCCATTTACTCTTGCGCTCCTGCCATGCGGAATAGCCAGCCCGTTCCCCAGGCCTGTCGAACCCTTCTTCTCCCTCTCTGAAATAGCTTTATATGCGTCCTTTTTATCGATCGATGTATGGGCTGCCGAAATAAAATCCGCTATTTCCTGAAGGAGCTCATCCTTTGTTTTTCCATTCAAGTTTAATTTAACAAATTCAGGTTTTAATAACTCTGACAATCTCATAATCAACCCTCCTTTACAGGGGAAAAGGTTTTATTTCGAAAATAATCCTTATTATAAAGAAATAAAACTCAAATAACAAATTTTTTGCCTACATTACTTCAGTCGGCAGTCAAAAGTCCATACTCATTATATCATTCATTGAGTTTTGATTATACTATTGACATTCGACTTTCAACTGTTGACTAAAGTATTATATCCCATTATCAATTTTTAAATTAACCCCAATAGGCTCATTTCCATAATAATCAAAAAAGTCTTTCATGGTGTGAAGATGCTTAATATTATGAGATAACATCCTCTGGATAAGCGATGAATTATATTTTTCATTTAAAAAATCATTTATATATCGGATTGGAATACGCTCCTTCTTGCAGAAATCCTCAATCTTTTTCCTCAGTTCGCTTTCAAATACCAGAAATGTATGGGGTTCCACCTCGATCACCTCATTCATGAAGTGGTCCTTTATCTTCGAAGAAAAATGAGCGCTGACCTGAATGATCTTATAATTATTCATGTTTTCAAGAGAAAGGCTGTTAATAAAACTTTTTATACCTTCACTTACTATGTCGGGCACAGGATGCCGGGAATAGGAATTTAAAAATTCAAGGATTTCATCTTTTTTTATACCGTAAGCAAAGGACCTGTATATGGACTCCTTGGTTATTCGAAATATGGATATTGTCTGGATTGTAAGAGGCTCTGCGATCAGCGCAAGGCGGAATATGATATCCGGACGGACATAAGGCTCAACAATTATTTCGAAATTGGTCTCCACTACAAATTTATCATCCATAAATTGGTCGGTGAAATCCTTATTATTAAGAAGAGAGGCCTGAGGTTCGTTCATTATAATATAATCCGTCGCTATTGATATCACATCGGGATATTGCCGGTGTAATACTACAATATTTTCAGATTCCAGGTTTTTAACAAAAAACATGAATTTAAGTTCTTCCTGTTTAAGCATAAACCTGAGATTTTTAGGTTCATTCTTTAAGGAGATATAAATCTCATTATTTAAATAATGGAAGAAGAGTTCGCGCAGCGGCATTCCGGTTTTCTGATGAAAAGTTTGAACAGCCAGTATTTTCAATGTCATAAATGCGCTTTTTCTGAAATCGAATTTATTCATGAATTCGTAAAGGAAAATAATAAAAAGCTGTTCATTAATGGAAAGGCTTATTATAGCGTCAAACAGCGATTTGTTTATAATAATCCTGTTGTTGAATTTTTGAAAAAAGCCGAAACGCGTAAGCTTTTTAATTACATGTTCCAGGTATTCTCTTTCAGCAAAATCAGAAAAAAATTCAAGCATTTTTGAGAGATCTATTTTATGGATCTCATTATTTTCAGAACTTCTGGGTGAAAAAGTAACAACATATGAAATCAAACCGGCTATCAAGGGAATATACTGGCGGCTTAAAAGGTCCCTTGAAATAATAGGGCAGTCTTCCTCTCCGAAAATCTCGTCTTTTTTCACTGCGTTGGTAATGTTTCTTAAAAATACCGGCGGAGAGAAAAAAAAGTTGTAATTTTTCAATCTTTCAAACTTGAAGAGGAGATATTTTTTAAATAGAGATTCAACTGCTTTTCCCAGTTCTTCGTAATCGTAATGAAAAATTTTGGAGATTATTTTAAGGTTAGATTCGATATTTTCATATACGATCCATCCGAAGCCGCTTTTCATTATATAAAGAAGTAGCTTCTCATATTTATTGAGCCCCGAATATATTTTCGGAGCGTTCTTCGAAAGAAATACGGAGACCTCTGCAAGCCTTCTTGTGTTTTCCACACTATCGAAAGATAATTCGCTATCCGTGTTAAAAAAGTAATCGTATATTTTTTTGACAAGCATCGGCTCTTCTTTGATAAGCCAGTCCGATACCGACTTGCTCGACAATACACTGGATTGCCCCTGGAACATTTACTCCCCCTTTAATGTGCAGCCATTGCTTTGAAATTGGCAATATAATCTTTTTCGTTTGGATATATGATATTGTACTGGTATCCTTGCTCAAGCAGAAATAACTGCCTTTTTTTTGCAAATTCTTCTTCAATCGTATCTTTTGATACGAGCGTATAGAAATAAGATTTGCCGGATTGCGGCCTCAGTATCCTACCCAATCTTTGAGCTTCTTCCTGCCTGGACCCGAATATTCCTGATACCTGAATGGCCACATCTGCTACAGGAAGATCTATTGAAAAATTACCAACCCTGGAAATAGCCAGGGCCGTGATATTTCCTTTTCTGAATTCCCTGTACATTATTTCCCTTTCCTGATTGGAGGTTTCACCCGTAATCAAAGGGATATTAAGCATATGTGAAATTTCTTCAAGCTGGGTAATATAATGGCCTATTATCAAGACATGATTATATTTGAATTTATCCACCAGTTTTTTAACAATGCCATATTTATGAGTATTTTCCGATGCAATACGAAATTTATATCTCTGGTTAGAATTAAGGTATTCATTGTATTCTTTTTCACCTAAAGGAACCTTGATCTCGAAACAAATGGCCTGAGCTATCCAGCCCTCTTTTTCAAGAGCTTTCCATGGATACTCATATATTTTAGGACCTATAAGAGTGAATACTTCGCTCTCAAGGTTGTCCTCGCGGACAAGAGTGGCTGTTAATCCCAGCCTTCTTTTGGATTGAATGACTGTAGTCATCCGGAAAATAGGGGCCGGAAGAATATGGACCTCATCATAAATAATAAGGCCCCAGTTTTTATCGGTAAATATGTTTATATTTCGCATCTCTTCGCTTTTATTGTTTTTATGTATTAACATATTATATGTCGTAATCGTTATAGGTTTGATATCTTTTACCTGGGCTGTGAATTCTCCAACCTCATCTCCCGTCAGGTTCGTTTTATCCAGGATTTCTCTTTTCCATTGTCTGATAGCTTCCACGCTTGTTGTAATAATGAGGGTATATTCGCCGATATCTCTCATGATACCGATTCCTACAATTGTTTTCCCGGCCCCGCAGGGGAGCACAATAATGCCGCTCCCTTCCCGCCATTTGGAAAAACTATATACGGCTTCAGACTGATAATATCTTAATGCAAAATCTTTTTCCTCAAGGCTGATTTTCCTGAAATCCATGTCTATTTTATTCCCGCTTTCAAATCCCGCAATATCCTTAACAGGGATCAAATGCTTTATCAATTCAGTTTTAATAGTTCCGCGCCATCTTTTTTCGACAATAAACTCGGAACTATTCTTTTCTTCAACAATGTACTTTTCAATCAGAGATTTTACTTTATCGGTCAACTTCTGGTCTTCGACACGGATTGCCATCATCGGATCTTCGGCTCTTCCAAAAATCACCTTTCCATAAATGGAAAAATGTTTCTTTATATACTCTACGACATTCTTCGGGATATCATATTTCTTATATATTTCAAGAGTTTCCATGATTTCTTCAAGAGATACTCCGTTAGCCGCAGAATTCCAGAGAGAAATAGGCGTTATCCTGTAAAAATGAATGTGTTCGGGAGTTTTGATCAATTCGGAGAAATTAACAAGCCTCTTCCTGACCTCTTCGAACCTGGGATGATGGGCATCGAGCAATATAGATTTATCTGATTGTATAGTTATTACCTTGTTATCTTCCATAACCCCTCTCATGGACCACTGGAAAAAGATATTTATTTTAAAAGGAAGACAACTATTCGTCAAATGAAAATCATGTCTTTGTTTTTCCCTCTATGTTTACAACTCTCCATTTATCCTTTATAATGAAATAAGGAGGAAATTAATGAAAATAATAATGCCGATTGCCGGTATTGGTACAAGGCTTCGACCCCAAACTCATATGATCCCGAAATCATTGATTCGCGTAGCCGGCAAACCGATTATTGGATACATAATGGAACAAATTCAGAATATAAATTTTTCAGAGATAATTTTTATAATCGGCCATCTAGGGGACCAGATTAAAACTTACCTTCGAACAACGTATCACTTTCAGATGAAATTCATCAGACAAACGGATTATATAGGACTTGGCCATGCCATCGACCAGGCTAAAAATGAATTTTCCCAGGATGAATCCGTATTGATAGTATTGGGCGATATCATATTTACGTCCGACATAGCAGAAATTGTAGGCTCTACTCATAACATGATAGGTATTATGAAACCGGAAGATCCGAAGAAATACGGCATAGTAACGGTTAATGAAGAGGGCTATGTGACAAGCATGATCGAAAAACCTGAAAATCCTCCATGCGACCTGGCGATCGGCGGAATATATTATTTTACAAGCGCTTTCAATCTCTTCAAATCTATAAAATTCCTTATCGATGAAAAAATTAAGACCAGGGATGAGTATCAGCTTACCGACGCAATGAGAATCATGCTTGATAAGGGTGAGAAATTTAAAACATTTAATATGTCCGAATGGTATGATTGCGGTGAAAAAGAGTCTCTCCTCCAGACAAATAAGGTAATGCTGGAAAGGCATGCAACAAATGATAAAATCCCCGGCTGTATTATCAATCCCCCGGTTTTTATCGGCCATGATTCTAAGATTGAAAATTCTATTATAGGCCCATATGTATCCATATCGGAGAATTCCTGCGTAAAAAACGCTCTGATAACAAATTCCATTTTGGGTATTGAGACGGTTGTTGAAAATACAATACTTGACAGTTCCCTTATCGGCGATAATTCATTTTTATCTGAAGCCCCCAAGGAGTTTAATGTCGGTCCTGATTCGGAGATTATATTCACAAAATAGGTCTTTTGAATGATAAATAAAAAAGTCCTGTCCATAGCCGGTTCCGATCCCTCCGGTGGAGCCGGTATCCAGGCGGATTTAAAGACATTCACATCCCTGGGTGTTTATGGAGGCGCTGTAATAACAAGCCTGACTGTCCAGAACTCGACAGGGGTAAAGAAAATCGTCTGTCTGGATCCCGATTTTGTAAAGGCGCAACTTATTGCGGTGTTTGAAGATATCGATATATCCTTTATAAAGATCGGTATGCTCGGAAATTCATCTATCGCTAAGGCGGTCGGCGAATCTGTCAAAAACAGGTTTTTGATCTGTGATCCTGTATTTTTTTCAAAAGCCGGGATGAGCCTTCTTGAAAATGATTCCCTGGAAATTTTTGAGAATTACATTGCTTCAGAAAGTACTGTTTTAACTCCCAATTACAATGAACTCATGATTTTATCCGGTTCCGGAGAAGATGACCCTGTAAAAGCGGGTGAAGCTGTTCTCAATAAGTTTGGTAAACTTAAAGCCCTGGTACTAAAAGGGGGGCATATAAACATAAACTCTTCCTCCTCTGTCGATATTCTCCTGTTAAAAGACGGGCTGTCTGTATCCAGGCACGATTTCTCCCATCCCCGTATCAAAACAGACAATACTCATGGAACGGGCTGCACTTTTTCTTCCGCTCTTACAGCATATCTCGCAATGGGGAAGAGTATAACACAATCTGTTCAATTGGCATCCAATTACGTTCATAAATTGATAAAACTTGCTTCCGGAATCAAGTTAGGCAAAGGAAACGGGCCGCTCCCTCATTTCATGCTGAATAAAGGCTGCGGCAATTAAGGGGGGATAATATGACTCAAATAGAATCTGCAAAAAAAGGAATTTTTACGCCTGAAATGAAAGTCATATCCGAGGAAGAAAATTTTAACCGCGATCTGCTTATTGAAAAAATTGCGGCCGGTCAGATAGTAATACTAAAGAATTCAATCCATGATATCAAACCGGTCGGCGTCGGCTCCGGCTTAAGAACCAAGGTCAATGCCAATATTGGCAGTTCGCCTGAAAAGATGGAACTGGATTTTGAATTGGCTAAACTGGCCGTATCGGAGAAGTACGGCGCCGATACTGTAATGGATTTAAGCCTCGGGGTTATAATTAACGAAGTCAGGAAGAAGGTGATTGAAAAATCTTCCATCCCGGTAGGAACTGTGCCGATTTACCAGGCCGGCTTCGAAATTTCAATGAAAAAAAAGAAGATCCAGGAATTGACAATTGATGACTTTTGTGCAGTTTTAGAATCCCAGGGTGAGGAAGGTGTTGATTTCGTTACAATACATTCAGGGGTGACATTAAAATCCTGGGATTATATAAAGCAGAAAAGCCGCCTGCTCGATGTCGTGAGCAGGGGAGGATCAATGCTCTGTGTATGGATGGAACATAATGGCAAAGAAAATCCATTATATACTCATTTCGATAAAATCCTCGAAATAGCGTATAGGTACGATATGACAATAAGCCTTGGGGATGGAATGAGGCCCGGCGCGACATCGGACGCGTCGGACAGCGCTCAGATGGAAGAATTAATAACACTTGGAAACCTTGCCCGCAGGGCGCACGAAGCCAATGTACAGGTTATAATAGAAGGTCCCGGTCATGTAGCTCTGGATCAGGTTGTCTCGAATATTTTGCTCCAAAAATCCCTGTGCAGCGGTGCGCCATTCTATATTCTTGGCCCCCTGGTCACCGATATCGCATCCGGTTACGATCACATTTCAGGGGCCATAGGCGGAGCCCTGGCCGCTTCAGCAGGCGCCGATTTTCTCTGCTATGTTACCCCGGCTGAACACCTCTCGCTACCCGATCTTGATGATGTGAAGCAGGGGGTTATAGCAAGCCGCATAGCCGCCCATGCCGCGGATATGGTTAAATACGGAAATAAATTTAAAAAAATAGACAATGAAATGTCGCTTGCAAGGAAAAAGCTTGATTGGGAAACAATGTACCGCCTGTCAATAGATCCTGAAAATGCCCGTAAAAGAAGGGAAATGAGCGGTGCAGTTTCCAAGGATTACTGTACTATGTGCGGGGAATTCTGCAGCGTGCGTGCACTCAACCGGATTGAAAATTTATTCTAATGGCGAAGCGCCCAAATATCTTATTCTTCCGCTTTTTGACATTTTTTCTAAATATATTATACTCTAAACAACTTTAAATAAAAACATACCCTCATTAAGGATAAATGAAAATGGATAACAAGATACTCCAAAAAAGCAACCTGGATAATTTCATAACAGCTCTGAATGTTAAAATGAAGGTGGTTGCCCCGGTAAAAAGAGGATTCAACAATTACAGTTTTGAAGAGGTTAAAAATTCAAGCGAGATTTCTCTTAAATATATTCCGACAGTGCTTCCTCCGAAAAAATATTTTATGCCGCAGCACGAAACCCTTATAGAATATGACACGAAAGCAGGCCAGAAAATGCAGGCGGTCGTGGAATTCGATAAAATGGCCCTTTTCGGGGTCCATACATGCGATTTAGCAGGCATTCAATGCCTTGACATAGTCTTCTCGGACAGGCCACGCGACCTCAATTATCAAACGCATCGTAAAGAAATTTTCATTATCGGGATAGAATGCAATGAATACTGCGATTCTTTCGCGAACTGCGCCATGATGGATACGCACATGCCGAGCGGCGGATATGACCTTTTCTTTACCGACCTGGGGAATTATTTTATGGTAAACATACACACACAGGCCGGGGAGGACCTGATCAACGAGACAAGCCTTTTCGATGAAACTGGTCCGCCGCATATTAAAGATCTTGAAGCGATGAGATCAAAAAAAAGAGAGATATTCAGAAATGAGGTTGACATAAACAGGAACGAGTTGCCGGATCTTTTTGTCAAGGGATTCGAATCCCATGTCTGGAATGATATCGGTAATCGCTGCCTGGCCTGCGGAAACTGCACGAATGTCTGCCCGACCTGTTACTGCTTCGACGTCGACGATATACCTAACCTTGATTTGAAAACCGGAAAGCGGGTCCGGGTATGGGATTCCTGCCAGAGCGAACCTTTCGCGAAAGTTGCGGGCGGTGAAAGTTTCAGAAAAGAAAGAAGCGATAGGAAACGGCACAGATTCAACCGTAAATTTAAATATCCGGTCGACCGTTATAATCATTTCTTCTGTACGGGCTGTGGCAGATGCAGCAGGACATGCATGGCCAAGATCAATTTAAAAGAAACAATCCGCCAGTTATATCAGGAGTGCCGGAATATATGAATAAAATAACGATTAATAATTCAAGCTATGAGATTAAACGTGCAAAAATCATAAAATCAAAGAATATGACAGATACAGAAAAGCTTTTTGAAGTAAGCCTGTTTAACGGCGAAAGCCTCGATCATGAGCCAGGACAGTTTATCGAAGCGTCCCTTTTCGGGGCAGGAGAAGCTCCAATATCGATCGCTTCCTCGCCGACAAAGAGAGATTCTTTTGAACTTTGTGTAAGGGCCATAGGGAAATTCACTACAGCAATGCACCGTCTTGACGCCGGGGATGAAATAGGAATCAGAGGGCCTTTCGGAAAGGGGTTCCCTATCCGTCTTCTTTTCGGTAAAGATTTAGTTCTTATAGCCGGGGGGCTGGGAATAGCCCCTCTCAGATCTTTGATAAATTTTGTAATGGATAACCGCCGTGATTTCGGAAAAGTCGATATGCTTCTTGGCTGCAAAACTCCCCAGAATATGCTGTTCGGAGACGAAGTTGAAAAATGGTCCCAAAGGATGGACGTGAACTTCAACTGCTCTGTCGACCAGGCATCCCCCGAATGGGCCGGTAATGTCGGTCTTATCACTTCATTGATCCCGGGCGTAACTATCGTGCCGGACAGGACCTTCGCGGTAGTAGTCGGCCCACCTGTCATGTATAAATTCGTTATTAAAGAATTGATAGCAAAAAATATTCCTGAAAATCAGATACTCATTTCCCTTGAAAGACATATGAAATGCGGTCTGGGTAAATGCGGCCACTGCCAGATCCACAGCATATACTGTTGTCAGGACGGGCCTGTTTTCCCCTATGACATGATCAAGAATTTAAAAGGGGCGATTTAATATGAAAAAACCAAAGGTGGCTTTCTTCGACTTCGCCTGCTGCGAGGGATGCCAGCTTCAAATAGCCAACATGGGTGAGAAATTGCTGGACTTACTCGATTCCGTCGAGGTAGTTGAATTCAGGGAAGTCATGTCGGAAAAATGGGACCAGAGTTACGACATCGCCATAATCGAGGGCAGCATAACAACCCCTCATGCAGTTGAATTGATAAAAGAAATCCGCCGCCGTTCAAAGATAATAATAGCCTACGGCTCTTGCGCCACAATCGCCGGCGTAAACGGTATGAAAAACAACTATAAACTCGAGGAAATACGTAAATACGTATACGGCGACGATTACAAATATATTGATACAATCCCCACTAAGCCCGTCCACCAGGTTATCCAGGTTGATTACTTCGTCCATAACTGTCCTATTTATCCCCCGGAATTCCTGGAAGTTTTAAAAGCCGCTCTGGCCGGCCTGCCTTATCATGTTCCGGATAAAGCGGTCTGCGTTGAATGTAAATTGAACGAAAACGTTTGCATGTACGACAAGGGAGTCACCTGCCTGGGCCCCATAACACGTGCAGGCTGCAATTCATGGTGCATTAACAACGGAAACATATGCTACGGATGCAGGGGAATGGTTTCCAATCCCAACAAGAACGGATTCCAGGAAGTGCTTGATAGTTATAACATTTCCCTTGACTTTATCATGAAAAAAATGGATATGTACAATAAATGCAGGGAGAATGACAAGAAATGAGTGAAAAAAACATTAAAATAAAAGTCGAATACCTGACGCGTGTTGAAGGCCATGGAAACATTGTGGTTGATGTGAAGGATGGAAGGCTGGAAAAGTGCGAACTCAATATTGTCGAAGCGCCCCGTTTTTTCGAGGGGATGCTTCTGGGCCGGTCAATTTTTGAAGCCCAGCATATTACCTCCCGCATCTGCGGGATTTGCGCCTGCGGGCATACCCTGGCCTCGATCCAGGCGGCGGAAGACGCCATAGGATTCACCCCTTCGGACCAGACAAAAATACTAAGGCGCCTGCTCCTGAACATGGAAATTCTGGACAGCCATATTCTTCATATATATCTTCTTGTAGCCCCTGATCTTCTTGGCGTTAAAAGTTTCATCCCGCTTATTGATTTGCATAATTCAGTAGTCCGCCGGGCCCTGCGTATGAAAAAAACCTGCAACGATATCTGTGAAATTCTTGTCGGCCGGCATGTCCACCCTATTTCCTGTATTGTAGGCGGTTTTACTAAAATTCCCGGAGAAAGAGAACTCGATCTTATTCATTCACTCTTGAACGGAATGCGGCCTGATATAGATGCGACTGTGGAACTATGTTCAACCCTTTCCTTCCCTTCCTTTGAAAGGGAAACAGAATATGTCGCTCTCGTTAGCGACGGCCCGGGTTACCCTCTTCTTGAAGGCGATATCGGATCTACAGACGGTATAAGAATGGATAAAAATGATTATAAAAAGGTCACCAATGAATATATGGTCCATCATTCCAGCGCCAAGCGGGCCAGGCTCTCCCGGGAATCCTATCTCGTAGGTGCGCTTGCCCGTTTTAACCTAAACGGCGATAAATTATCCGGTAAAGCCCTTGATACGGCAAAAAAACTTGGACTAAAGAAAAAGGTGATTAATCCTTTCCTGAATACTGTAGCCCAGCTTGTGGAATGCGTAGAATGTCTTGAAGATTCCATAAAAATTATTGAAGACCTGAAAAAAACCGGGACAAATCGGGATGAGGAAATAGTGGTCGGAATCAACGAACAGCGCAGAATACCGGTCAGGGCAGGAAAAGGAGTCGGGGCAGTTGAAGTCCCCCGCGGCACCCTGTATCATTATTACGAAGTTGATGAAAACGGAACGATAATAAATGCCGATTGCGTTATCCCTACGTCTCAGAACACCGGCAATATCGAGAGCGACATGCGCAAATTCGTCCCTGAAATTCTTGATAAAAGCGAAGAAGAGATAACTCTTGCACTGGAAATGTTAGTCCGGGCCTATGACCCATGCGTTTCATGTTCGGCTCACTTTCTAGAGGTGAGTTTTGTCAATAGATAAAAGGCGGACGATCTGTCTTTTGATTGACTGGCTCAATACTGCCTACCATAACGAAATTCTATCAGGTATATCCGATTTCACTGAAAAAAACGGTTTGAATTTGATCTGCATAGCAACCGGAAGGCTTGACGCTCCATATGAATGGGAAAAGAACAGGAATATTTTATTCGGTATTATAAGCCGCCGCAGGATGGACGGACTGATCGTGGTGGCGCCGCCGCTGGCTAATTTCTCGGGGCGCGACCGCCTGGAAACTTTTCTTGAACGTTACAGGAACTACCCCATGGTCTGCATTGGTGAAAAAATATTAGGTAAACCCTCTGTCCTGACTGATAATACAAAGGGTATGAGGGATTTAATGAAACACCTTATCGAACATCATGGCTATAAAAAAATAGCCTATGTATCCGGCCCTCCCGGAAGCACTGACTCTGAAAAACGGTTTAAAGCTTATCGCGATATGCTGAATGAACATGGGCTGACTTTTGAAGAAAAACTGATTGTGAGCGGTAATTTCGCGTTCAGCTCCGGTAAAGAAGCTGTTAGAATTTTGATGGATGAAAGGAAAGTTCCGTTTGACGCTATTGTTTCGGCAAACGATTACATGGCCCTTGGGATGATAGATGAAATGCAGTTCCGGGGCCGCTTTGCAGCTGACGTGATACCCGTCACCGGATTTGATGATATAATGGAAAGCCGCAAGACAAAGCTCACAACAGTCAGGCAGCCGATTTACGATCTTGGCCTTTTTGCCGCAGGCCTAATCACAAGATGTATGAACGGTGAAAAAGTCCCCGAGGACACTCTCTTTCCCACAGAACTCGTATTAAGGGAGTCATGCGGCTGTTTCTCCGAAAGCTTAACCGAACCAAATACCGGAAGTACCAATGTACTCGGCGATATATTTTCCCAGAGTTCATCCGAAATAAGGGAAGACCTGATATCAAGAATAACCGGCCGCGATCTGGGCATCGGCAATCTTAATGAAGACTGGGTTTCAGATTCCCTCGGACTATTGTTCGACAGCCTTGTAAGGGTCATCAAAGGTGAAAAATCTGCTGACTTCTTTTTGACCTGGAACAGGATCATCAGGGAGACATCCTCGAAAGATATAGGTTTTCCCTTTCTTCATATCTTATTGTCTTTATTCAGAAATTATATTATTTCATATATGCCTGACAGGAGGATTCTGATAGAGGCGGAAGATCTCTTTCAGGAAGCCAGGATCATGATAGGAGACATAATCCAGAGGGGCGAATTGATCGAAAAGATTATGGACGATTCGAAAATGGAAGATATCAGCGATTTCGCTGCAAGGCTTTCAAATACGTATACTCTTGAAGACCAGTTCTGCGTGCTTTTTTCAAACCTTCCAACCCTTGGAATCAAAAGCTGCTATATTTCACTTTATGAAAACCCTGAAGACCCGATCCTAACTTCAAAACTGATGTTCGCCTTTAACAACGGGGGACGGATAAAACTGCCTGAAGAAGGGAAATCATATCCTACAAACGATATCATTCCCGATGATATTTTTCCTTATGAAAAACCCTTCACACTTATTACCGAAAATCTTTTCCAGGGAAAGTCCCAGCTTGGATTTGTTATATTCGAATACGGCCCTAAGAACGCCCAGATATATGAAATATTGAGGGCAAAAATCAACGACGGCCTGATCGGGACTCTTATGTTCCAGAAAATCCAGAACCAGGCAAAGGACCTTGAAAAGCAGGTTATTGAAAGGACATCTGAACTTTACAGGGCAAACGCCCAACTCCATCTCGAAATGCAAGAAAAGCAGAAGGCTGAAGAAAAGCTGAAGAAAAGCGAGGAGCGTTTCCGTGAAATGGCTCTTCTTCTGCCTACGGTGATAGTAGAAACGGATATGAACCTTAATATTATATTTCTAAACAGGGCGGGGATGGAAATCCTGGAAATGAACGAGGAATCCTTGAAAAGCAGGCGGTCTTTCCTGGAATTTATTATGGGAGAGGACAGGCCGAAAATCGAGGAATACGCCTCTCAGGTAATAACAGGACAGATTATGAATTTTATTGCCTTCAGGCTTATAAAGAAAGATATGTCGAAAATTACTTTCCTCTCAAAGGCCGACCCTGTATATATCAATAATGTAATAGAGGGAATTCGCTGGAATGCCATTGATATTAAGCCTATGATATCATCGGCATTCAAACCCGAAGAATCTTTCTACCGCGATTTCCACTTCACACAGAGGGAAAAAGAAGTCCTTGACTTTGTAATGCAGGGTTATAAAAACAGGGAGATTGCAGGAAAGCTTTTTATCCAGACCGGATCGGTTAAGGACCATATCACAAGTATTTTTTCAAAAATTGGCGTAAGCAGCAGGGAAGAATTTTTTGAAAAGATGAAAGATTACCAGTTAAACCGATTCGGATATCAGTCCTTCGTATTCACTCTTCTTAGTAAAATGATGAAAGAATGATCATTTCACATTAATTTTCTTTAGTCCCTACCTATAGTCGGCTATAATCCCCCCCTATGGTCTGGTAATAATCCGACCTTCGGGATATTTTATTTTTCGCAGGATAAATTAAAATATCACTGCGAAAAAAGTTAACTTGCGCAAAAGAAAATCCTCAAATGAATTATTACAAAAAGACCCCCTAGACACACCCCCATGAAAGGGAAGCGGAGACAAGACCGCTGCCCGCTTTGTGGGGGATTTTTTATGGTCGAATCGATTAATATGCAAATCTCTTTTATGGAGTCAATTTTTATCCCGCTGGATTCGAAAACTTGAACTGCATCATCTCAAAACGGCGGCAAGCGCTGGGGGCCGAACTGATCAATATGCAGATTACTTTATGAAGTAAATTTTTTTACCGCGCTGAGTTCACAAGCTTGAACTGCAATGCTTTAAAACTGTCGCAAGCGCTGATGGAATTCTTTTTTAATAAAAAATTATTTTATCAATATGAGATTATTAAAATATAACGTGCGGCCTCAGTTAAGCGCTTGCTCCAGTTTTTCAGCGGCAGTTCTTACGCTTGCTCATAACGCGCGTAAAAAATTTAACTTCAAATAACCTTCATATTGTCATTAATTCGGAGGAATAGGACCGAGAATTTGATTGTCGTTTTTTAATGGCCTGAAGCGTCATTTCGAGCGAAGCGTTTATCCTGTAAGGGAGAAATCTCTCCAAGGGAAGATTTCTCGTCCCCCTACGGGGTTAAACGCTATGCTCCTCGAAATGACATAGCGGGTAAAAACAGACAATATTAAACAACTGATTTTAAAATCCAGGAAATTATTTGTTTTTTTAAAAGCCTGGCAATATAATTACTATTCTATATTTATCTGTTTTTACGGGGATGTAGCTCAGTTGGGAGAGCACTACAATGGCATTGTAGGGGCCGTGGGTTCAATTCCCATCATCTCCAATAGCCGGCTGTAATTTTGCAGCCGGCTTTTTTTATGATGCCTCAAAAACTTTATTTTAAAAATAAATTGGGCTATAATAGAAAATATTGGAATATAATATGTTTAAGATAAAGGAAATATACAGTCTGGCGCCGGGGACCCTTCACGCTCTTATAGACGCCCCTTTTATAGCGAAAAAGGCTCAAGCGGGACAATTTGTAATAATCAGAGGTTCCGAGAAAGGCGAAAGGATACCATTAACCATCGCGGATTATGACAGGGCTAATGGAACCATATCTATCGTTTTCCAGGTATTGGGAAAATCTACAACACAACTTGCAAATCTTAAGAAAAACGATACGCTTCCCGATCTCTTAGGCCCTCAGGGTAATCCATCCGAGATAAGTAATTTCGGCCGGGTTGCCGTAATTGGAGGAGGGGTTGGCGTGGCCGCAGCTTATCCTGTAGCTAAAAGCTTAAAAAAATCTCTTAACAATGTCATAACGGTAGCAGGTTTCCGCTCCAAGGATAACTTATTCTGGATTGAAAAGATGGAAAAGGTTTCAGACAGGCTTCTAATATCGACAAATGACGGTTCTCATGGAAAAAAAGGTTTTGTAACGGATATTTTAAAAGAAATCCTGGACAGCGGCGATAAAATCGACAGGGTTATAGCTATAGGACCGGCGATAATGATGAAATCAGTAGCAGATTTAACGAGAAATTATAATATTAAAACTATCGTAAGCCTTAATTCACTTATGGTCTGCGGTATGGGTATGTGCGGCGCTTGCCGGGTTACAATCGGGGGGAAAACTAATTTCACCTGCATGGACGGCCCTGATTTCGACGGACATCTTGTCGATTTTAAAGAGTTAATGATGAGATTGGATTCTTATAGACATGAGGAGAAAACCTGCCTTGAGAGATGGAATAGAGAGTGCATTAATGTCCCCGGCTAAAAAACAGGTTAAAATGAGGGAGCAGAGCCCTCTTGAAAGGATAAACAATTGGAACGAAGTTCCTTTAGGCTATTCCGCCGATGAGGCCATTTTAGAAAGCCAAAGGTGTCTTCAATGCCGAAATAAGCCATGTATAAAGGGTTGCCCGGTTTTAATAGAAATACCGGAATTTATTAAAGCTATCGTGGAAAACAATTTCCAGGAAGCGATCGATATAATACACAAAAGCGATGCGCTACCTGCGGTAACAGGAAGAGTTTGCCCTCAGGAAGATCAATGCCAGCTTTTATGCATAGCAGGCAAAACCGGCGATCCCATTTCCATCGGACGTCTTGAACGATTCTCGGCAGATTGGGATTTAAATAACAGAATCTTTTTAACTAACGGAATCGACGGCATCGGTGTTTCTCCTGGGGAAAAGCGAGTAGCGGTCGTAGGCTCCGGGCCGGCAGGTTTAAGCTGCGCAGCAGATCTTGCAAGAAACGGTTATCAGGTAACTGTTTTCGAAGGTTATCATAAACCGGGAGGTGTTCTTGTTTATGGAATTCCAGAATTCAGGCTTCCCAAGTTAATTGTCAAAAGCGAAATCGATTTTCTGATAAACCTTGGCGTCACTTTTATGACTAACATTCTGATTGGAAGGGCGCTCACTATAGAGGATTTATTCAACGAAGGGTATGAGGCAATATTCATAGGGACCGGCGCTGGGCTTCCCAAATTTATGAATATTCCCGGGGAGAATCTTAACGCCATATATTCGGCAAATGAGTTCCTTACCCGGGTTAATCTTATGAAGGCATATCTTGCCGAAGAATATGACACACCCGTGAGGCATGGGAAAAATGTGGCTGTAATCGGCGGGGGAAATGTGGCAATGGACGCTGCAAGAACAGCTATAAGGCTCGGGGCCGAGCATGTTTATATAGTATACCGTAGAACGGAAAACGAAATGCCTGCAAGAATTGAGGAAATGCATCATGCCCTCGAAGAGGGCATTGAATTTTTAACTTTGACTGCTCCGGTCCTTTATAAGGGTGATGAAAACGGTTTCGTTAAAAACATGGTCTGCCAAAAAATGGAACTGGGAGAACCCGATGCATCCGGCCGAAGAAGCCCTAAACCTTTAAAAGGTTCTGAGTTTTCAATGGCAGTCGATGAAGTGATAGTGGCAATCGGTTCAACGCCGAATCCGATAATTGCCCGGACAACTCATAGCCTGAACTTAAAAAAGAACGGCGAAATAATTATCGATGACAAATGCAGAACATCTGTTAAAGGCGTTTTTGCCGGAGGGGACATAGTCACGGGATCGGCTACAGTTGTAACCGCTATGGGAACAGGCAGACTCGCAGCAAAATCCATCCATGAATATTTCCAAAAAGGGAATTGGGATTCATAATTACATAATCAGAAAAGACGGGGGTGATCATGAAAGAAAATAATCAGTCCTGTGACTGTTTAAAAGAAACTGAAAAAGAAAAATACGAAAGAATCGCAGAAGTGATCAAGCTGTATAAGAACAGAGATGGAAGCCTCATACAGATCCTTCATCTGGCGCAGGGAATATTCGGCTATCTGCCCCTGGAACTCCAGCAATTTATAGCCGAACACCTCAACATGCCCCTCTCCGAAGTTTACGGAGTAGCAACATTCTATTCATTTTTTTCAACAAAAAAAAGAGGCAAATACATTATCCGCGTCTGCATGGGAACTGCCTGCTATGTCCGCGGAGGTAAAAAGATTATTGAAAAACTTAAAGAAATTCTTGAAATTGAACCCGGCGACACCACTGCTGATGGGAAATTCTCTTTTGAAGTCATGAGATGCATTGGCGCCTGCGGGCTGGCCCCGGCCATCACTATTAACGATAAGGTCTATAAGCAGGTCAATCCGGATAAATTGAAAGCTCTGCTTGTCAATTTTCTATAAAGGGAGTAACTTAATGAATAAAAAGATCGAAACTGGAAATGACCTCATTAAAATAAAAAATGATACTGTCAATGAAATAAAAAAGTATAAATATACGATACTTCTTTGCGGAGGAGCAGGATGTGTTTCTTCCGACTGTCTTGCCGTCAAGGAAGCGCTGGAAAAATCCCTCAAGGAAAAAAAACTCCAGGACAGCATCCTGATAAAGCTTACAGGCTGCATAGGAACTTGCGCAATAGGGCCTGTAATGATAGTGGAGCCCGACAGCGTTTTCTATACCAAACTTAAGCCGGCCGTAATTCCTAAAATTGTTGCGAGTCATTTCTTATCAAATACTGTGATCCGTGAAAAAACATATTTCGACAAAAAAACTAATAAATATATCCCTTACATCGAGGATATAGATTTTTTTAAGAAACAGATCAAAATTGTTCTAAGGAATTGCGGTAAGATAGATTTTTCATCACTCCCGCAATATATAGCAAGCGACGGTTATTTCTCCGCAGAAAAGGCTTTGAACCACATGACGCCTGAAGAAGTAATAGAGACAGTTAAAGATTCAGGACTTCGAGGAAGGGGAGGGGGAGGGTTTTCTACAGGCCTTAAATGGGAAGCGGGAAGAAAGGCGCCCAAAGGGCAAAAATATATAGTTTGCAATGCTGATGAAGGCGACCCCGGAGCCTTTATGGACAGGAGCGTAATAGAAGGAGACCCGCATTCCGTCATAGAGGGAATGATCATCGGGGGTTACGCAATTGGAGCATCAAAGGGTTTTATCTATGTACGCGCAGAATATCCGCTTGCTGTCGAAAGACTTGAAAAAGCGATTGAGCAGGCCCGTAAGCATGGACTCTTAGGCAGAAAAATTCTCGGGAGTGGTTTTAATTTCGACCTGGAGATCAGGATCGGTGCAGGCTCTTTTGTTTGCGGAGAAGAAACCGCTCTAATGGCCTCTATCGAAGGCAAACGCGGGGAACCTCATCAAAAACCGCCCTTTCCGTTTGAAATAGGCCTTTTTTCAAAGCCGACTATTATTAATAATGTTGAAACATTCGCTAATATACCGCCGATTTTGTTAAAGGGAAGCACCTGGTATTCTACTTTCGGCAAAGGAAACAGCAGGGGCACAAAGGTATATGCCCTTGCAGGCAATATCCAGAATACCGGGCTGGTCGAAGTCCCGATCGGCTTATCATTAGGGGAAATAGTTTTTGATATAGGCGGAGGCATACCTAAAAACAAGAAATTCAAGGCAGCCCAAACGGGAGGCCCTTCGGGGGGCTGTATAACATCGGAAAATCTTAATATTCCCCTTGATTATGATAACTTATCAAAGCTCGGAACAATAATGGGTTCAGGCGGTTTGATAATAATGGATGAAGACACGTGCATGGTAGATATGGCAAGATTCTTTATGGATTTCGTCCAGGATGAATCCTGCAGTAAATGTACCCCTTGCAGAATTGGAACAAAAAGAATGCTGGAAATACTCGAAAGGATCACAAAGGGCCAGGGAAAAGAGGGAGATATTGAATTGCTGAAAGAACTCGGAAGAATGATCCAGATCACCTCCGTTTGCGGCCTCGGCCAATCGGGACCTAACCCGGTTCTAAGCACTATAAATAATTTCAGGGAAGAATATGAAGAACATATTAAAAATAAATACTGCCGCGCCGGCGTATGCAGTGATCTTTTTCTATCGCCCTGCCAGAACGCATGCCCCGCTGAAGTAAATATACCCGGTTATATAGCCCTTCTGTCGGCCGGAAGGATCCGGGACGCATATAATCTTATCAGAAAAGATAATCCCTTCCCTGCGGTCTGCGGAAGGGTCTGTACTCACCCATGTGAAAGCAGGTGCAGGAGGGCCCAGCTGGATGAACCGATCGCGATCATGGACCTTAAAAGATATATAGCCGACATGGTCCTTTCTGTAGATGAACCGTATTTTGATATTGTCTTTCCTAAAAAAAACAAAAAAGTGGGTATTATAGGCGCAGGGCCTGCTGGTTTGACCTGCGGATATTATCTTGCCAGGCTTGGATACGATGTTGATATATATGAAAGCTCATCGGAAGCGGGCGGAGTTCTGGCTTTCGGAATACCGGAATACAGGCTGCCCAAGAAAATACTGGAAAAGGAGATCGCAGCGATCGAACATGTAGGTGTTAAAATACACCTTAATATCCATATAAGCTCCGACAAAGAATTCGAAAATCTCCGTAAAAATCATGAAGCCGTATTCATAGCCACAGGGACACAATTCTCAAAAAAGATCGGAGTACAGGGCGAGGATATGGCCGGTGTATTTCATGGACTGGATTTTTTGAAGGATGTAAACCTTAAAGGATTCGATATCATTGGCGAAAAAGTAGTTGTCGTCGGGGGCGGAAATACTGCAATAGATGCGGCCAGGGTAGCTCTCCGCATCGGTGCAAAGGAAGTTACCGTTATTTACAGGCGTGAAATTGAATCGATGCCTGCAGACAGACGGGAGGTTAAAGAGACCCTCGAGGAAGGAATAAAGGTCTTATCCAATGCAACTCCGGTAAGATTTATAGGAAACTCCAAGCTGGAAAAAGTCGAATGTATAAAAATGGAATTAAAGGATTTTGATAAAAGCGGAAGAAGGAAGCCATCACCGATGGAAGGTTCGGAATTCTTTATCGACTGTAATTCGGCCATACTTGCAGTCAGCCAGTCTTCGGACCTCCCCTTCATTAATAAGGATGAAGTGGAAATCACCGAATGGGGAACCTTTGTTACAGATAAAAATACCCATATGACCAGTATGCAGGGAGTCTTTGCCGGAGGCGACGTCGTAAGAGGCTCGGACATTGTCATTACGGCAATTGCAGACGGTAAAAACACAGCCAAAGCCATCGATAGATTTTTAGGCGGAAAGGGTATTCTAAATACAGGAGGGCCGATCGATATTCCCAAGGCCCAGGAAGAGAAAGCAATTATCGAACATGAAAGATTTGACATGAAGTATTTAGATCCTGAAAACCGTAAAAACAATTTCAATGAAGTAGCGCTGGGTTTTCATAAATTGAATGCAATAGCAGAATCCATGCGCTGCCTGCGCTGCGACAGGAGGGCTTGACATGACCAGTCTGACTATAAATAGAAAAAAAATTAATGTGAGCGACGGAATAACGATCCTTGAGGCTGCGAGGCTTAATAATATTCTGATACCGACTTTGTGTCATACAGGGATTGAGCACAGTCCCGGAGCATGCCGTATCTGTGTTGTGGAAGTTGAGGGGGCCAAAAACCTTATGGCGTCCTGTGTTACAAAGGTAAAAGAGGGTATGATCGTTCATACCAATTCTGAAAAAGCCAGGAAGGCCGCCAGGATCATATATGAACTCCTTTTGTCGGATCATCCGAAAAACTGTCTTAATTGCATCAGGAATCAAAACTGCGAATTACAAAAACTCGGGGAGATTATCCAGATTGAAGATTCCCGCTTCGAGGGCCAGAGATCAAAGGATTTTATTGATGATTCCAGCGCATCGATAGTCAGGAATTCTTCAAAATGCATATCATGCAGGAGATGTGTAACTGTATGCAACGAAATCCAGGGGGTAGGCGTTTTAAGCCTTCAGCATAGAGGTTTCAATGCAGTGATAGCCCCCGCCGCCGAACTTCCGTTAAATTCGGTAAATTGTTCAAATTGCGGCCAGTGCACAATCGTTTGCCCTGTAGATGCATTGAAAGAACATGATTCAACCGGATACGTCTGGAGCGCTCTTTTTAATAAATCGAAAAGGATGATCGTTCAGACAGCTCCCGCAATTCGCGCCGCTCTCGGCGAAGAATTCGGCTATGATCCTGGAACTCTTGTTACGGGTAAAATGGTAAGCGCTTTAAGAGAAATCGGTTTTACGGATATTTTCGACACAAACTTCGCGGCCGACCTGACTATTATTGAAGAGGGATATGAATTTCTCGGCAGATTGACGGCTGAATTCAACCCTCGAAACCGGAAAACAAAACCTGCTTTGCCGATGATTACAAGCTGCAGCCCCGGATGGATAAAATTCGTCGAACATGAATATCCGGAATTTCTTTCCCATCTATCAAGCTGTAAATCTCCCCATATGATGCTCGGAACACTCATTAAAACTTATTACGCTTCAAAAATCAACATAGACCCGAAAGATATGTTTGTAGTTTCTATTATGCCCTGCACGGCTAAGAAATTCGAGATTACAAGGCCTGAAATGCGCTCCAGCGGATATCCCGATGTTGACGCTGTTCTTACAACCCGGGAAATTGCCAGGATGATCAAAGAATCCGGCATAGATTTTAAGGCCCTTTCCGACGGGCAGTTTAATAGCCCTTTGGGGTTTTCGACCGGTGCAGCAGATATCTTCGGAGTCAGCGGCGGAGTTATGGAAGCGGCTCTCAGGACTGTTTATGAAGTTGTTACCGGACGCGAACTGCCGTTTAGAAATCTGCATATCAAGCCAATTGAGGGCTTCGAAAGAATTAAAGAAGCAAAAATAAAAATTGAAAATCCTGTAAAAGAATTTGATTATCTTGAAGGAGTTTCCATAAATGTAGCCGTTACGAGCGGCCTTGCCGGAGCCAGGATCCTGCTTAATCAAATACAGGATGGAAATTCACCTTATCACTTTATAGAAGTTATGGGGTGCCCCGGAGGGTGTATAAGCGGAGGGGGCCAGCCAAGGCCAATAAATGAATCGTTCAGAGAAAAAAGGCTTCAGGCAATTTACAGGGAAGATGAAGGAAAACCCATAAGAAAATCACATGAAAACCCTTTTATAAAAACCCTTTATGATGAATTTTTGAAAGAACCTCTCAGTCATAAGGCCCATGAACTTCTTCATACCGTATATATGAAGAGAGGACGGTATAACCAGTTTATTGATTTGAAGGAGCGGCAATGAAAATCATTAAATTTATTCCAATAGTTTTAATTTTCACTCCCTTGCTCGTATTTTCCCTTGATAATGAACGCTTGAGCAGGGAAGCGGAATTTGAAAAGCTTACAAATAATGAAGATTTTTTTGTCAACTCGCCTTTCATAACGCCCGATTCAATAATCTTCTTTTATAAGAGCAAAGCCTCCAAAATTCTTGTCGGTGGTGATTTTAACGATTGGAAGCCTGAACTCCTGATGCGGGAGACAGAAACGAATTTCTGGCAATATTCATGGGAAACACGCCTCCCGAAAGGCATATACAAGTATAAACTTATGGTTGATGATATCTGGATAAATGATCCTAATAATACGAATGTCATTACCGATGACAGCGGACAGCCCGTGTCATATTTTGAGCTGAAAGAAGATTTTATCCCTGGAGCTACATACCCTTTATGGCTTGAAAAGGACTTGTATCAATTTAAATATGAAAATATCTCGGCTAAGAGCGTCTCGCTAGTCGGCGATTTTAATAACTGGAATCCTTATTTGACTATTCTTACAAATATGGGAGCAGGCGAGTTTTTTGTTAAAGTCAGACTCAAACCGGGAATACATTCATACTGCTTTGTCGTTGACGACGAGTGGAAAGCCGATCCAAACAATCTTAATCAATACAGCGATAGAACCGGGACGATAATAAACATTATTTATGTTCCGGAAAGGGGAAAAGGGGGTCTGCATTGATAAAAAGCTTTTTAAGTTCCCCGGGCCCGACCGCAGTCCCGGCTGAAGTCCTGTCGGATATGTCGCTTCCCCTCATACATCACAGGACTCCGATGTTTTCAAATATAGTAAAAGAAAACCTCACTTTATTAAAATACATCTTTAAAACTAAAAACCCCATAATAACACTTACATCTTCCGGCACCGGGGCTATGGAAGCCTCTATAACAAACTTTCTTTCCAGGGAAAGCAAGATCCTTGTCTTATCTGCCGGAAAATTCGGAGAAAGATTCGGAGAGATTGGGAGGTCTTACGGGACTCAAGTGATCGAACTCAAGGCGCCTTACGGCCGGGATGTCAAGGTCAGGGAAGTTGAAGAAGTCCTCGGGAATAATCCGGATATTGAAGCTGTTTATACCGAATACAGCGAGACTTCGACAGGGGTGGCATTCGATATAAAGGGCTTGGCGGAATTAGTCCGTAATACCGAAGCAATATTGGCCGTCGACGGTATTACAGCAATAGGAGCTATGGAATTCAAGATGGACGAATGGGGCATCGATGTTGCTATCGCAGGATCTCAAAAGTCATTCATGATACCGCCGGGGTTAGCCTTTATTGCGGTATCGGAAAAAGCCTCCCGGAAAATGAAGAACTCAGGCCTGCCCAAATTTTACTTCGATCTTGCAAGGGAGTTGAGGAGCCTTGAAAAATCGACGACCTCATGGACGCCGGCCATTACACTTTTCATTGGTCTTAACAGGGCCTTGAAGATGATGGAGAAAGAGGGTATCGATAATATAATTCAGAGGCACCATAAAATCGCGGAAATCATAAGGAGTTCGGTCAAATCCATCGGCCTGGAACTTCTCGCCGGGGATAATGACATTTGCCCTTCCGACGCCTTAACGGCAGTTATAGTTCCAAAGAATATAAACGGGGCTAAAATTCCCGGGATCATGAGAGATAAGTATGGTGTAACTATATCCGGAGGGCAGGGTTCTCTCAAGGGTAATATTTTCCGCCTTGGTCATCTTGGCTATGTGGATAAGTCTGATATACTGATAGTACTGCAGGCTATGGAATTGACCCTGAAAGACCTGGGATACATTTTTGAAGCCGGGAAGAGCGTTTCTACAGCCCAGAAAATGATCATGGAAAAAATATACTTTTCCGAAAACCATAACGGCGCTGATTAAGAGCCCCCTTTACGCAATAAAAATGAAATGAGATTGATCTCGTTCTCAAGATAACCTAAGTTGAGAAGCTCTTCCCTGGTCTTGCCTGTTCGCAGGTAATACTTAAGCTTTTCGCTTCTTGTCATTTCGTTTAACGTTGTTAGAAAAGGTTTATCAGGAATAATTTCGGCCGCTTGTTTAACCGAATTCTTTTTTTCTTTTACGGGGGTAGCAGGACGCTTTTCAACTATTTTTTCAATGACAATCGGTTTATTCATCCTCTCGATCCTTTCATCCATAGTAATCATCTTGACGTTTGCTTTTTTAAGTATCTCCTGAAGCTGAGCAATTCTCGATTCGAGAAGTTCAATGTTACGGGCTGCCGCCCCGTTAAATTCGGTTATCAAACCTTCGAGCTCTTTCCTGGCATCATCAATGATGATATTATCTTTTATATTTTTAATTTTATTAGTGGTCATAAAAAAAAGGAAAACTGCCATTCCAAAAACAATTAGCGATATGAATATGTCCATAATTTTATGATAATGCAAGAAAGCAATAATATCAAGAGGCTTAAGCGGAGCTTAGTGCGGAGCTATAGTTAATTATTTGATAAATAACAACATTAAAGCTAAAATTTAAAATGGAGTGACAAGATGATCTATCTGGATAACGCCGCCACAAGTTTTCCCAAGCCCGAGCGTGTTTATAAAAAAATGGATGAATTTTACAGAAAATATGGTGCAAATCCGGGCCGTTCCGGACATAAAATGGCTATGACGGCTTCTCAGGCTATCGAAAACGTACGCAGCGAATTAGCCGGCTTTTTCCATTCACCGGGGCCGGAACATGTAATTTTCACACTTAACGCCACGGATGCCCTGAATATGGCGCTTTCAGGCTTGCTGAGACCTGGGGATGAAGCGATCACTACTGTATTGGATCATAACTCACTTTCACGCCCAATAAACCTCCTGGCAAAAGAGAGGGGTGTAAAGATAATTAGGGCAGTTCCCCGCGGCGAACAAATAGACCCTGATGAAATCAGGGGTTTCCTGACAAAAAAAACAAAAATAGTCGCGCTGACCCATGCCTCAAATGTTACAGGATGGGTACAGGATGCAGATCTTATTGGAAAAATAGTCAGAGAAAACTCTGATGCTTACTTTCTACTGGATGCGGCACAGACCGCGGGCATATTGCCTATAGATATGAGAGAAAGTTCGATAGATATTCTTGCTTTTACAGGGCATAAAGCCCTTTACGGCCCGATGGGGACAGGAGGCCTGGCCCTATCGGACAGGGTCGATCTTCCCCCTTTCAGGGTAGGAGGAAGCGGCTACGATTCTGAAAACGAGTCCCATCCAAGAGAATTGCCATACAGGCTGGAAGCAGGAACAGAAAACCTGCCGGGCATAGTCGGCCTTGGAGAAGGACTTGAATTCATACTAGACAGGGGAATTGATATAATAAGAACAAGAGAATTGCTGCTTCGCGACATTTTACTCGATGGCCTTCGCAGCATCGACAGAATAAAGATTTATACCAGTTCCGGAGTTAATTCAGGACTGGGTTTAATAAGCATCACACTGGATAACATTTCACCCGCCGACGCGGCGACGATCCTTGATGGAGAGTTCGGCATTGCAGTTCGTCCGGGTCTGCAATGTGCTCCATATATGCATAAGCACCTCCGGACTTTCCCGAAAGGAACTGTAAGGTTAAGCATAGGCTGTTTCAATAATGAAGAAGAAATCCTGCAAACCGTCCAGGCAATAAAGCAAATAATCTAATAATTCAAAACCAACCGGCTGCTTTACTTATCGGTAGGCTATATCCGAAAATATAAAGCGCCCTATAATAATCGGAGGTACGGTTATGAAGTTTGGAGAAGTTCTTATCAAACTTGGTTTCACAACGGAACAAAAGCTTGACATAGCCTTACAGGAACAGGAATTTACATTAAACTCTATCGGTTTTTCCGAGCCTATAGGGTTGATATTTCTGAGAAATGGAGTAATCACTGAAGAACAGCATACCGCGGCAGTGATCGAATATTTTAAACAGGTTATAACGGACACCGAAAAGCCTGAATATGTAAGAAAAACAGCAACTATCGCTATTAAAGCCCTTGAAAACGAAAGTGTTCCGAACAAGCTTTCGCATGAATCCAAGATCGCCCTGCTGAATAAAATCGAGGAATGCGAAGAAAGGGTAGCCCAGCTGGATAACTCCAAGCTCCCCCAGAAGGATCTCATCATTTCTCAACAGATGAAAACTATCGATATGATTAAAAAAGATCTAGAAACCCTGGCTTGACTAAACCATATTATTTTGAAAGGTAATATTTTATCATAAATAGTGAAATATAATTTTTAAGGGATTCGATGTCGGCGACTTTTTTGAAAGTCGATTCGGTTTTCATCATATCATTTGTCTCCCTTTTAACTATATCGGCCGTAACCTGTTTAATAAACCCCAGCCTATGCTGTATTTTTGTCTTCACCATGTTAATATTTTCCTGCCTGGCTTCCGGATTAATCGTATGGTTCCATTTGCTTTCAAAATAAGTCAGCATATCATCCAGATTTTTCCCGCCTATAAGCTTCTGCTGCAGCGTCAACATCTGTTCCTTGATCATCTTAATTTTCTGTTTTTCCTTAATTGAGCCCTGATCCGGGGCTTCCTTCTTTTCAATATTTTTCGGTTTATCCTTTTTAGCTGCCAGTAGCTGTGAAAGTTTAGGCTGGTTCTTTTTTTCATACAGTTGATTTTCAACAGCTTTATCCATATATTTCCCGAACCCGCTCAATAATTTCAAAATGAAGCCCAAAATTGGAATCCTGTAAATAAAAGGTATCCTGTTGTTGACATCCCTCAATATCTTATCCCAGCTGATCAAGAGGATGTCGCCAAGACTTTTCATATGCGGGACTTCATCATCGCGTGTCGGAGAATAAAAGAACCTATCGATCCTTGATAAAACTTTAGGATCATTTTTGCCATAGAATTTCAACAGAGAATAAAGCAGTTCTGGTTCTTCAACTACCTGAACCACAACAGGGTCTTTCTTGTGAAAATAATCATTTACGAAATTATCAAAAAGATCCGGATTCCTTATTAATGGATCTTTCAAAATAGCCTCTTTTTCCTTATCCATCCTGTCATTCAGCTGTTTTTTCAAATCATATGCAATACTGTCAAGTTTTTCAAAGAAATTAGGTAATATATGAGATCTGTAAATAAACTTTTGTTCTTCGCCTTCTTTAACTTTGACAATTCTCGGCGGCACATCGATGCTTTCCGAAACTGTATATTTTTTAATAAGATCATTTACCAAATCGATATAATCCCTTTCCGAATGAAGTCTTAAATATGCATGCTTTTCACGCAACTGAAGTAGTTGCGCCTTGCTGAACAAAAGAGGGTATGATTCCATTATCTTTAATAAAACTTCCAGTGACTTGTCGGAATGGGTTTTCTTTTGTATTTCATCGCTTTTGATAATGGACATATATTTAATGATTTCACTCGACTCGAAAATGGTTGATGTCTTTTCATTGAATAGCGACATATTCATTATTTCAGCCGCCAGGGCAGCCCATAAATTCGGATCGACGGTATTGGATTTCAATATCGCATCCATTTTATTTACCGAGGCAAGGCTCTGGAATTGCTGTTTCAATTTTGAAAGAAGCAGCATAGCCATATCATGGTTTCTTGTAAGGTGCTTCCTTAGCTTATCGAAAGCTAATTCTACCAGAAAAGGCAGGTCTTCGGAAAGAACTATGATGTCGTTATTTGATGGAAATATGATTTTAACAAGCGGCGCACCTTTGGATAGTTCATTTATCTTCTGCTGGGTCAATTCACGAATAGAAATAACCGAGAGAACTTTGCTCGACAACCCGGTCTTGGGAATAAAATCACCGGTTATAAATGGTTTCTCAGCGTCCTTTTTGATAATTATATATTCGTTTTTCAATTTGTTTATTAATGCCTGAACTTCCTCAGGTTTCAAGGTTTGAGGATCGAACAGGATCAATGCTGTAATTTTATTATCTTTAACATCCGATCTGCAGTAATTTTTTTTATGAAGATAATAATAAACCTTCCTTAGCAGAGAGACTATATTGTCTTCAACTTTAAGCGCGTTTGTATTTGTACGCAATCCGTATTCATAAAGATATTTATAAAATTCCTGCAGCGGTATATATGCTGTCTTATACTTATCGGAGTATTCCGCAATCGCCAGAAAAACCGCAAGCTCGTTTTTATCCATAATACCAAGGTCATTGGAAATTTCCAATTTCTGCCTCTCATCATATGAGACCCAACCTGGAATATCCCTGTATTCTTTTTGAATGGAGGCGCTTGATTCCATAAAGACCTCTATTACCCGGCGATTATTATTAAAAGTTCCTTATTATTTTAGTGATATTAATAAGTATTGTCAAAGAGAATGCAAAATATTGAAACTTTTTCAGCCATAGAATATATTTAATGGGTGCTTCAGTTGTAAAGTTTAAAAGGAGCGGTTAATGACGGTTCAAAAATCATATATTGAAGAAATTGCCAGGAAGGCAAAAGAAACATCTTACGAGATAGCTTTAAAAGGAACAAATGAAAAAAATGCGCTTCTTTATAGTTTTGCCGATGAATTGACAAAAAACCATGAATTCATTATTGAAGAAAATAAAAAAGACATATCCTTCGCAACCAAAAACGAAAAGAGCAAAGCTTTTATAGACCGCCTGACCCTGAACAAAAAACGAATCGAAGCGATGGCTAACACGGTCAGAGAAATCGCCTTGCAACCTGATCCAACAGGAGGAGGCTACATAATTACAAGGCCGAACGGACTTAAAATAATGAAAATAAGAGTCCCGATCGGGGTTGTCGCTATAATATATGAATCAAGGCCTAATGTGACAAGCGATATCGCCGCTATGGCTATTAAATCAGGAAATTCGGTGATTCTCAGGGGAGGTAAAGAATCGCTTCAGTCGAATTGCGCTATTGTGGGGTCAGTTCATACCGTAATGAAAAAAAACGGTTTTCCGACTGATTCCGTTCAGTTGCTTGAAAAAACCGATTATGAAATTTTAGCTGAATTATTAAGGATGAACAATTATTTAGATGTTGTCATACCCAGGGGCGGAGAAAATCTGATTAAATTTGTAGATGAACATTCAATGATTCCTGTAATAAAGCATGATAAAGGTATCTGCCATGTTTACATTGATGAAAGCGCCGAGAAAAATAAAGCGGAAAAAATCATTATTAACGCTAAGGTCCAGAAACCCTCCGTCTGCAACTCTGCTGAAACATTATTGATCCATGAAAAATATCCGTATACGAAAAGCCTGATCCAGGCCCTGATCGATAGCGGAGTCGAAATCGTAGGAGACAGCGGTATTCTTAAATTATTCCCACAATTGAAACCGGCGACGGATGCAGATTGGTATACTGAGTATCTTGACCTTAAAATTTCAGCTAAAATAGTAAATGACGTTGATGAAGCGATTAACCATATTAATCACTACGGATCTCATCATTCCGATGCAATTGTCAGTGAAAGTTACAAAAACATACAGAAGTTTTTGGACAGGGTTGACAGTGCAGCTGTTTACGCTAACGCTTCAACCAGGTTTACCGATGGCGGCGAATTCGGACTGGGTGCAGAGGTTGGAATTTCTACTCAGAAAATCCATGGGAGGGGCCCTATGGGGCTTGAAGGGCTTACTACGGAAAAATGGGTGGTTTACGGGGACGGGCAGGTCAGGGAATAGTCAATGAAGCGCAAGGTCGGTATCTTGGGCGGCTCTTTTAACCCTCCTCATAATGCACATATTTTACTGGGAAATTCCGCATTTAAATATTTAAAACTTCAATCGCTTATATATATACCGACCCACATTCCCTCTCACAAAACTATTAAAGATGGCTGGAGCGGCCCTATCAGGTCGCTTATGATCAAACTGGCTGTATTTCATATAACCCCTGCTGAAGCCCTTAACTCCATTAAATTATTAACGGTTTCTGAAGAAAAAATCGGTACCTTTTTTTCCCTGTACGAAGATTTATATCACAGGTTCCACAGGGATGAAATTTCTGTGTCGGATTTGGAAATTAAAAGTGATCATGTCTCATATACAATAGATACGATAAAAAATTTATTAGGTTCAAATCCCGATTGGGTCCTGTTTATTATTATCGGGATGGACCAGGCAAAAATTCTGGATTCCTGGAAAGATTACCTTGAACTTTCTTCTCTGGCCAGGTTTTGCGCTGCAGACAGGGAAGGCATTAAAACTGAAGAAGTTAAAAAGCGTTTCCCCTTTATAGAATTTTTCCCATTCCCAAAAATCGATATTTCTTCATCATTAATCAGAAAAAATATCAATTCAGGGCGAAAAATCACCGGGCTGGTACCCCCGATAATCGAAGAGTTTATCGAACTTATGAAATAATGCCCTAACTTCCCATAACAATGGGATTGTATTTTTTCTATAGATTATCTTATAATTTACATCGCAGTTAATTATTACAAGGAGCCGGCATGAATAAATACGTTATCAATGGCAAATGCAAACTGTCCGGTGAAGTTTTCATAAGCGGCTCCAAAAACGCGTCGCTTCCTATAATGGCAGCCTCCCTTCTGACTTCTGAAATGATAACCCTGCAAAACGTACCTGATTTGATGGATATAGCTACAATGAAGGAACTTCTGACACTCCTCGGAAAGAAAATCAGCTACGGTGACGGTTCAATAATCATTGAAGAAACTGACCCTTCCCCTTTCGAAGCCCCATATGAGATCTTCAGGAAAATGAGAGCCTCAATTGCAGTTATGGGCCCTCTTCTTGCAAGAAAAAGAAAAGCAAAAATATCATTTCCCGGCGGGTGCGCTATTGGTCCAAGGCCTATAGACCTCCATATCCAGGGGATGAGATCGCTCGGCGCCGACCTTCGTATTGAGCATGGATACATCTGGGCACAATCCGACGAACTGATCGGTAAAAAAATAAATCTTTTAGGCAATAACGGACCCAGTGTCGGCGCAACCGAAAATGTAATGTCAGCCGCCGTTTTGGCTAAAGGTATGACTATAATAGAAGGGGCAGCTTGTGAACCCGAGGTGGAAGATCTCGCTGCTTTTTTAACTGCAATGGGTGCAAAAATAAGCGGCGCCGGAACAACTACAATCGTAATCGAGGGTGTTCGTGAATTGCATGGTGCCCGGCACAGGATAATACCAGACCGCATAGAAGCCGGCACGTTTATCGCGGCCGCCGGTATTTCCGGCAGCGAAATACATTTAAGAAATGTGAATGCGGCTCACATAGAAAAACCTATCGAAATTTTATCTCTTGCCGGTGTAGAAATCGAGATTCTTTCCAATGATCATATTATCGCAAGAGGCAAATCAATAAAACCAGTGGAAGTGGACACAAGACCTTATCCTTTCTTCCCGACAGATCTCCAGGCACAATTGATGGCACTTCTCTGTGTGAGTGAAGGTATCAGTATAATAACTGAAAAAATATTTCCCGACAGGTTTATGCACGCCGCCGAATTAAGCCGTATGGGAGCCGATATTAAAGTTGACGGAGCAATCGCCGTAATCAAGGGAGTAAAGAGTCTTTCAGGTGCATCGGTTATGGCTTCCGATTTAAGGGCAGGAGCCGGACTTGTAGTTGGCGCTCTTTGCGCTAATGGGCAAAGCGAAATTTTAAGGATATATCATTTAGACAGGGGTTACGAAAGATTAGAGGAAAAGCTGAGAAACCTGGGGGTCGATATTAAAAGGATACCGCAATAAGGTCAAGGAAGAATTTCGACCGGAGTTTTGACTTTAATAAACCCTTTAAGATCCCGTATATCATTATTATGCAGGCGAATGCATCCTTCAGAAGCCATCGTTCCGATGGAAGAATCATCATGCGTACCATGAATTCCATAACCGATCCATCCTTTACCGCTTTTTGTACTGTCCTTCCCGGTATATAACCTTAGAAACCATGGCCCATATGCACCCTTAATCGGACCTTTTCCATCACCGAAGTCATGGGTCCAGGTTCTGGAATCCTGTATCTGAATTATATAAAAATTGCCTTCCGGGGTCCTTTTATCACCAGTCTTAACTTTATCCCCAGGATTTTTACCTACCGCTACCTGATATTCCTTTATTAGATCAGCCCCTTTATAAAGATAAAGTTTGTACTCATGTTTTACAATGACTATCTTCAAAGCTCCTTCATTGTCAGGGAAAATAAAAGTAACCGGTAAAAGGATCAATAAAAAAATAAAAAAAATATTTAATTTTCCTTTCATCATTTAACCTCTTCGGCTGGTATTTTAATGTATAAGGGATGGAAAATCAATTTCGGGAGCTTTTAATATGTGAAATCAGGGTAAGCTACATCTAATAATTCATATCGGAATTAATTAACATTTTATTACAGTTTTCATGTTTGGGGGGCCGGTTATGTCAGGTCAAAAGAAATCTATACTGCTGATTGATGACAAAAATGAATCATTTCAGTTCATAACAAAATCCCTTCAAGAAAATGGTTACGATGTAATAAAGACAGTAAGCGGAGAAAATACAAAAGAAATCCTCGGCGGGCCCGGGAAAATCAATTTAATATTATTAACTATAAATCAGGATATAGGGCTTAAGTGGACCGAATCTGTCAGGGAAATACTTAGCGAGCATGATATTCCGGTTATTTTCTTATTGGACCGGTTTCAAGATAATATATTCGAAAGCACAGCCGGACTCTACTGTTATGGTTATGTAATGAAAGAGAATGCCGACGCCGTTTTGCTTTCAACTATTAATGCGGCCCTGAATTTCAGTGAAATACGATTGAATAAATACCTTTCAAATGAAATAAACGCAAAAAAAGCACTGGAGGGGAAGGAAGTACTATTAAAGGAACTGCAGCATCGTGTTAAAAACAGTCTGTCTATAATCAACGCTATGATAGGTATGGAATTAAACAGTCAGACTTTCCCGTCCACACAAGTAATTCTCAAAGACCTTAGGAGCAGAATAAATTCACTGGCAAAATTATACGATCTGCTTTATCAGAGCCAGGAGATAGCACAAATCCAATTGAAAGAATATATTGAAAATTTATGCCGTTCCACAATTGATGTATATACTTCAGAAAGGGGGCTCATAGACCTTAATTTCGATCTGGATGAAATATCAATTGATATCAGTAAAGCAATACATTTGGGTTTAATATTAAATGAATTGCTTATTAATTCCCTGAAATTCGCTTTCACACAGGGCCAAAAGGGGAATATTAAAATCTTTCTTAAAAAAATCGATCCTATGATTACCTTGATAGTATCTGACAACGGTAAAGGCCTGCCCGAGGGGATGACTAATTTAGAAAACCATCACGGGCTGGGCCTGGAGATAATCTCTCTTATAACATCACATCTGGGCGGTAATATAAAATATAATTACAGTAACGGATCTGAATTCCGGATTGAAATTCCCTCTATTTAGCATGAGAGAACACATAGTAAAGACAAAACCCGCCGATTAAAAAAAATAATAAAAGTGTGATTGCAGGCGGTATTTCATCCCGGAATGGATTACCTAAAATTAGCTGGTGAATTACAAAAAAACCAACAATTGCAGAAAAAAGGATTGAAATTATTTTCGGAGCACTTAATCTCATCCTTATATGCCTGCCTGCTTAAAAACAGCGGTCAGTTTCTGCCTGTCATATAGGTCTACAGGCCTGTTCTCCGAATATCTGATTGCCTGAGGAGTGAATTTACCTGTTGTAATAAAAATAGCCCTTATGCCATGGACAAGCTTGAGATTTTCGACAAGTTTTGCAACCTGATCCTCATTTACATCATCATTATCCCTGGAAATTCTTATAAGCACCTTTCCACCCCTGACGTCGCGAAATCTCATGCTTCTTTCCATTCCCACGATCTCGAGGTGATCATCATCAATCATAGAACTCTCCAGAGTTTCGTACCCCATTGATTTTAAAAGATTCTGACTGATGATCTCGAATGTGGTCGGGGTCGACGTCAGGAGATCTTTCAACTTATCATCAACCCTGAGGTCTTCATATTCGGCAAGTTTGGCCTGAACATCCTGATAATTAGGCCTGAGCTGGGCGACTTTTTCCCATTGTTCCACCGCTTCAACAAGACGGCGCTCTTTTTCATAAGTTATTCCCAGAGTATAATGTATGGCTATCGTTGTGTTGTTCTCCTCGTTGGAATATTTCAGGGCCCTTTCAAAATCTGCCTTTGCTCCCTCCAATTCACCTACCTCAAGCTTGCAGAGGCCTTTCTGATATATAGCCTTAACTTTAAGCTGATTGTCTTTCGTCTGTTCGGCTATGTCCAGTTCCTGAACCGCTTTTCCAAATGTATTCATGACTTTTAGAATTATTCCAATATAATAATGGGCTTCGGGGTTTTTAGGGTCAAGCCTTACACAGTTTGTAAAAGCATTCAGGGCCTCGTTAGTCCGGCTCATTTCATAATAGATTTTCCCGATCAGAAAAAAAACATCAGAAGAGCTCTTACCGGATTTTAATGCCTTGTCAAGATAGGAAAGGGCCTGCTCTTTCATTCCCCTGTCGTAAAATATATTTCCGATCTGGTAAAGATACTCAAAATTATGGGGCTCAAGTTTTGAAAGAATTACAAATTCTTTTTGCGCTTCCTCAAGCTGGCCGAATTTCATATAAATATCGGCCAGACGTTTTCTTATTATCTTTTCTGTTGCCGATCCGTTGAAATGACCTGTTGTAATAACCTGTTTATATTCGACCATCGCCATTTCATTATTGTTAGTAAAATAATAGGCTTCAGCCAGATAAAGGTGGGCAAGAGGGTTCCTGTCGTCCTTTTTCATCATCGTATTTAAATTGTTCACAGCCTGTTCATATTTCCCGGCCTCAAGAAGGGCTTTTACAGAATCCAGCTTATGGGGACCTATCAAATTCTGGAATAAATAAAGAATCCCGAGGCTGGCTATAAGCAGAATCAGGGATATGATTATTAAACTTTCAAACATGCTTTGCTTCCCCTTTTATCCGAGGATATATTTTATAATTGAGATAAATAATTATCAACAGTTGACATATTTTTGTAGTTTGGAAATTTTGCTTTAATTTCCTGTAAAACAGCTTTCGCATCATCAGATTTGTTCAGTTTGATATAGGATTCCGCAAGCTGCAGATCGGTATCGGGATCTTCTTTCAATTTTCTTCCCTTATCAAAAGCAGAAGCAGCTTCATCATATAAACCGCTTTTCATATATGCAGCTCCCATGCCCTTGTATGCGATATCTGAATTTGAGTCAAGGTCCAGGGCCTTTTTGAAATATTTCAGAGCATTATCATAATTTTCCTCTTTCAGGTATATTGATCCGAGATATTTATATATTTCGGGATCATTCGGGTTCAGCTGGAGGGCTTTATTATAAGAATTTTCAGCCTCAGAATATTGTTTTAATTCAATATAACTGTTTCCCATGTTAATAAACGCATTCGTATATGAAATATCTTTATCAATAACCTCTGAGTAAACTTTTATTGCGTTTCCATAATCCTTATTCATAGCAAGCATTCTCCCGTAATTATAGGAGGAATCGATATTATCCTTATTGATATCGTTTGCTTTTTTATAAACCTTCATGGCGTCCCCGAACCTTCCAAGTTCTTCGTAAGATTTGCCCAACTTGACATACGCTCCATCGTTTTTCGGATCTATTTCTACGCTTTTTTCAAGAAATCTTACAGATTTTTCATAGTCTTTATGATTGGCGTAAATTTGCCCTATCATAATAAGCGGTTTAGGGTCTTCCGGGTTTTTCTTGACCGCATCCTGAAATGTCCTCAATGCGCTGTTGTCATCCCCAAGTCTGATAAAAGCAATACCCAGGTCATTATAAGCTTTCGTATAATCCGCGTCAAGAGCGATGCATTTCTGGAACTCGATCTCTGCCAGGCTATTCATCATTTTCATCAAATATATTTTACCCATAAGGAAATGAGCTTCAGCATTATCGTAATTATCGGCAATCGCGGCCTTGAATTGTTCGAGAGAATCATCATATGATTGTTTATCATAAAGGATCTTACCGTTAGTATTATGGGCTACGCCATTATTGGGGTCTTTATTTAAAGCATCCCTTGTTTTATTTATCGCATTCTGAATGTTGTTCATTTTGTAGTAAGTAAGCCCCTGGTATGCGTCAGCGTCAGCGTTTGACGGATCAATATTTCCGGCGGTCACGAACTCCTTAAGGGCTTCATTATAATTTCCTGCGTTCAGGTATTTCTTTCCGTTCTCAATATGCTGTTTGGCCAGGTCTTCCTTAGGAAAATTATTTTTTATTTGATTGGTTAAAATCGGCTTTTCCTTACCTATTGATGAATTTTGTGATGAATTTTGATCGGGAATTTTATTAATATAATTATTCACAATATTCGGTTTTTCCTTATTTTCACTGTTCTTCTGGAGGACAAGGACCTTTTTCCTCATCTGTTCTATCCGTGGATCGGAGGGATCTTCCATATACGCTTTGTCAAGATTATCCAGCGCCCTCTGGTACGATTCGTCATTCATATATTTATCCGCTAGAGTGATATACTTTTCCAGATTGATCTTCTTCATCATATAATATCCGGCAGGGATAGCAATAAGGGCAAAACCTATTAAACAGGCCCAGATCAGAACTTTATAATTACGCACCTTTTTTTTAGCCGGTGTTCCTACGGCTCTTCTCATTTTCTGGTTTTTAGTATCCGGCATATAAAACTCCTAATATTATTCAATTTCCTCAACCTGGGTATCCGGCGTTTTACCCTTATCAACAGGTTTTATCTGATCGAGTACACCTTCAATATCGATCAGAGGTTCGATGCCAGGGGTTTTGTTCGTTCCTGAATTCGTGTTTTCCGAGGGAAATAATTTATTCTTTTCAAAATCGAAAGAACCGGATTTTAGAATGGCCAGCGCCCTGCGAATATTGTCACTTTGAGGGCCCTGGGGAGCCCTGTCAAGATAATCTTCCCATTCTTTTATAGTATCAGGTTTATCTTTAAGCCTATAATAGGCCATCCCTTTAAACCAGAAAGCCTGTACAAGGTTTGTATTCATCTGGTACGACCTTGATAGATAATCTATAGACGATTTATAATCCTTTTTTAAAAAATAAACATAACCAATATTATGCGTAATAACTGACTGAAACTCCTGATCGCTTGTCAATTTATAGGACTCATTATACTGTTCAATAGCACCGTCATAATCTTCGGCATTGGCATAAGAATTTCCAAGCAGAAAATAAACCTTCGGATCCTTAAAACCATCCTCGATAGCCTTTTTAAAGCTTCCGATTGCTAAAAGGAATTTCTTATCCGAATAATATTGCGTCCCTTTTATATAATTATCGTTTGCTTGACTGTATATTATTGTAAAGGCAGCCGTTAAAAACAATACGGCTAAAAATGAATTTTTCGATATCAATTTAAATTGATACTTCAAAAATTATCTCCAGTTTAATGATTTCAAACTATCCTACCTAAAATCTAACCATAATTCCTTTTATATCATAATAATTTTTTATAAAACAATTTTGGGTTTCTCAGTCATTGCCAAGCTTTTTTTCTATATCCTTGATTTTCAATTCGATCTCATTCATTTTTTCCACCGGCATAGTTTCGAAATCGAGATTCAAATTCAGCAATTCTTCTATTACAGCAATTTTTTTATCTATCCGGGTTATTGTCTCATTTACATCTCCGATTTTCTTAGCCTTGTCTTTCCTGTTTTCAACCTTTTCAGTATGCTGTTTATAAGCTCCGGAAATTTCCTTGAATTCATTCTGCTGTTTCCTGATTAAATCCTCATAAAAAGACTTTAGTTTTGCAATTTTATCATTATACTGCTGTTCAAGCCTGCCGGCATCAGTTTTTAAACGGTTTAACTCTTCTGTATCGACAGTATTCGTTTTAACTGTATTTATATTATTTGTGATATTATATATATTGTTATTTATTTGCGGAATCACTATCTCATTCGAATTTTGAAACGGATCCCCATAGGGATAAGCCGATTCAGGGGCTGATTTTTCCAGTCCTTTTTCCAGTCCCGATTTTTCCTGAATACCGTTTACAGGCACTAACCCGTTAGAGACCAGGATATTTAATTTATCTATTACCGCATTTAGTTTTTCAAGTAAGTCAATTTCGTTCTTAAGAGAAACATTTTCCGGCGATGCGGGAATCACCGGGTATAAAGAAGCTGTATTTGAATTTGAAGCAAAAACGTTTTTAATTTCCATACTTACCTGATTTGAATTAAGAAAAATAGGTGAAACTTTGTTCACTGATAAAACTGTCCCGAAAACAGATCCTTCTCCCTCATCTATTCTGATATTATTAAAATATACGGCAACAGCGGCGTCAGGATTTGAGTATACATAGTATTTAAAATGAGCCTGAGGGTCTATTTGATACCACAAATCATTCTCATTTAGTTTTTTCCAGTTCCCTATGATAAGTTTTTCGGGTTTTTGTTCATTGAGGTATGGATATATAAACAGACCGATCCCGAAAAAAGGCAGGTCCTGATCATAATATCCTGAAAATACGAAATCCGGCAAATTCTCACTATTAAACAGCCTGTCATACTCAATCTTTTCCTTATCTGAGAGATATAATGCCGGCTTTTTATTATTCTCCCCATAAACTGTGTCAAAGAGAAACTTCGCTCCGACATTTGCCCTGGACTTTCCCTCATTCGTCGCTTTAACAAGGCAGATAACCGAATTATTGCTTTGACTTTCCAGATTGGTAATAAGGTAAATAATCGAGAATGCGATCGAATTTATCTTTAAATTATAAGAAATGGCATAATCGCCTATCCTTTCAGGTTTCAAAAAGGATAATTTGCCGATATCGCTCATATGATAAGGTTTTCCATTAACTATCAGTGTAATATAGGATGTCGGGGGATGGTCTTTGAATAAAAGTTCTCTTAATTCTTCTGACGGAGGAGTGGGGTTTTCCGAATAAAAACATCCGGAATCATCATCAAGAAAAAAAGAAATAAGTTTGCCCGACAGGCTCTGAATTGTACAAAAAGAAATATTTATTGAAAACACAAGAATAAATAATCCGGTAAGAAATTTCATCCGATTCCCCTAGCGGTTAGTTCCGTTTGTGCCGATGACCTGGCTTGAATTACTTATGTAATTAGTTTCATAAAGGATATACTCTTTTTCATCAATAGCCTTTTCTTTTAAATCCAGGAGCTTTGCTTTTAAATCGATTAATTCCATATATCTCTGGATCTCTTCCTTTTTCTTTTTATTCTCATCGGATAAACGTTTGATTATTTCCGCGTTCGTATCAGAGGTCAAGATATTACTGTTTATGACATTATTGGTTAAAATATTAGTGATAAAGTTCGTGAATGGGCCGTTTTCAGTATTCGAATAGATAATAACATTTGTCAGATCTACAATATTGGTTAATTTCTCCTGACCGTGCTTCACTTCGGAAACCGGAGGTCTGGTTAACAACCGGCTGTATTTCATCAATTCATTTTTCGCATCGGCATAATATGGACTCAAGGGATAATTCGATACAAGACATTCAAAAAATACCGAGGCTTCAGGAAGCCGTTTTAAAAATCCGTAAGATTTTCCCGCATAATACAGAGCGGCATGACGCGCAGGGGAGTTTTTATATTGAATAGAAAATATTTTAAAACTTTCAGCCGCCTTGTCCCAGAGTTTCTGCTTATAATAAATTTCCCCTTTCCCGAACAGGGCAGTCTTCCTGTCATTTTCATTCCTGGCATTATTTTCCAGTATCGTATAACAGGCAATAGAGTTATCATAATCTTTCAGGATAAAGTATATCCTGGCTTTATCGATTACGGCGTTATTATAATAAACTGAATCCGGAAATTTCCCGGTAAAACTATTGAATTCCTCTATGGCAGCGGAATATTTTTTTTGGGTGAGTAACTTTTCGGCAAGGTTGAAACTGGCTTCATCAAGATCAAACCCCGCCGCTCTGTATGTAAAAAAAAAGATAAAAATAGAAATGATATATATACAGCGCACTTTTTTACTCCAATTTAATACTTCTTTCTTTATTATATATTATCTACATTTTTATGAAAAATATTAATTTATATGATATCAAGACCTTCGACTACAAACTGCCGAAAGTGGAAAATAATTTTAAATTAATTTATTATGTTTATTAATTATACTTTTGAGGAAGACAATGACAATAAAACCTTTCCCGGGATTGCGCCCCGATAAAAAATATGCGACTCTCCTTAATGTGCCTCCTTATGACGTAGTATCTCTCTCCGAAGTAAGGAATGCCGTGAAGGACAACCCCTTTTCATTTTTTCATGTGACACGGGCTGAAGTTGATATTAAAGGTCTGGATAACGAATACTCTGCTATGGTTTATTCTAAAGCAAGAGAGAATTTCGAGTCTTTTATCAGGAAAAATATTCTGATCAAAGATCCTGATGATTTTTTTTATCTTCTTTCACAGACCTGGAAAGGAAAAACGCAAATCGGCCTTTACGCAGCCGTATCCTGCAAAGAATACGAGGATAACCTGATAAAAAAACATGAACTTACCAGGATGGAAAAGGAAATAGACAGAACAAACCATATAAAGACCGTTAAAGCCGATACAGGCCCTGTTTTTCTCGCTTTTGAAGATAATGCTGAGGAAAAGAGCGGTTATTTAAACCTGTTAAAGCTTATTTTTGAGAAACTGCCGGTTTATGATTTTATAGATGAGAACAACGTTGAAAACAAGCTCTGGGTTGTCAAAAACAAACATGATATTAAAGAACTGCAGGATTATTTCCAAAAGATAGGCTCTTTTTATATCGCCGATGGTCACCACAGGGCCGCATCCGCTGTTAATGCCTGGAAAGAGGATAAAGAAGGGAAAAATGAGACTTCCAGTTATTTTATGGCTGTTATTTTTCCTGCCTCGCAATTGAATATACTGCCATATAACAGATTGGCGGTGGATCTTAACGGTTTTAAACCGGGAGAACTTCTTGATAAAATCAGGAAAAGTTTCAATATCAATCGGGACGATACGATAAATCCCGAAAGAAAAGGAATTATCGGAATTTACTTCAATAAAACAAATTATCTTTTAACCCTTAAAGATAATTTAATCCAGGATGACCCCCTGGAATCGCTTGATGTTTCCATCCTCCAGAAATTTATCCTCGCCCCGATTTTCGGCATCGACGATCCGCGTACCTCCGGCAGGTTGATTTTTACAGGAGGAAACAGGGAATCGGAATATCTTGTTAACAAAGTGAATAAGGGTGAGGCTATGGCCGCTTTTTCATTATTTCCGGTAAAAATTGACGATTTAATAAAAATTACCAAATCTTCCCGCTTGATGCCCCCAAAATCCACCTGGTTTGAGCCTAAACTAAGGGACGGACTTGTTGTCTATTCCCTGGAATAAAGCCTTTTTTCAAGGGCATCCAGTTCTTTTGAAAGTTCAACGGGAAGCCTGTCGCCGAAACGGGAAAAATGAGTTTTAATATCAGGTATCTCATTCTTCCATTCTTCCGGGTCAACTGTCAATAGTTCTTTTATATCTTTGGTGGTCATATTGAGTGAACTTAAATCCAGAGCGTCGCTTGAAGGTATATAACCGATAGGTGTCTTTACTGCTTTACCTTCCCCATCCCCGGTGACCCTTTCATAAACCCACTTCAGTACCCGGCTGTTATCTCCGTAACCCGGCCAGAGCCATTTCCCTTCATTATTCTTTCTGAACCAGTTGACTGTAAATATTTTAGGGAGTTTGACGGCTTCGGATTTCTTGCCGATTTCTATCCAATGTTTGAAATAATCCCCCATATTGTATCCGCAGAAAGGAAGCATTGCAAAAGGGTCCCTCCTGAACTGGCCCACAGCCCCGGCTGCCGCCGCTGTAGTCTCACTTCCCATAATCGAACCGAGAAAAACACCATGATTCCAATTGAAAGATTCATGAATAAGGGGAACGACCGATGAACGCCTGCCTCCGAAAAGGAAAGCCGATATCGGTACACCTTCCGGATTTTCCCATTCCGGATCTATCACAGGACATTGAGAAGCTGGGGCCGTAAATCTCGCATTAGGGTGAGCCGCTTTTTTATTACCGGAAGGGGTCCATGAATTCCCGTTCCAATCTGTAAGGCTTGAGGGAATTTCATCGTTCATATCCTCCCACCAGACATCACCGTCCGGGGTTAAGGCCGTATTCGTAAAAATAGAATTCTTTGCGAGAGTAAGCATCGCGTTTGGATTAGACCTCATTGAAGTTCCCGGGGCCACCCCGAAGAAACCGGCTTCGGGATTTATTGCATAAAGGCGTCCATCTATACCGAATTTCATCCAGGCGATATCGTCACCCACGCATTCGACTTTCCAGCCCGGTAGAGTCGGTATAAGCATCGCGAGGTTTGTTTTCCCGCAAGAGCTTGGAAATGCCGCGGCTATATATTTTTTTTCGCCTCCGGGAGGTGTAATACCCAGAATAAGCATATGCTCGGCTAACCAGCCGTCATTTCTAGCCATAACTGATGCTATTCTTAGAGAAAAGCATTTCTTGCCCAGAAGGGCATTGCCTCCATAGCCGGAACCGTAAGACCAGACCGTCTTTTCTTCGGGAAAATGAACAATATATTTATTTTCAGAGTTGCAGGGCCATGGTACATCTTTTTCCCCCGGTTTGAGTGGTTTCCCGACCGAATGCAGGCATGGCACAAAATCCCCGTCGCCGAGGGCTTCAAGTACCTTTTTACCCATCCTTGTCATAATTCTCATGTTGCAGACAACATAAGCCGAATCTGTAATTTCAATACCTATATGGGAGATAGGTGAGCCTACAGGACCCATGCTATATGGTATTATATACATGATCCTTCCCTTCATGCAGCCCCTGTAAAGGTTTTGCATAATTATTTTCATATGAGAGGGATCTTTCCAGTTATTCGTAGGACCAGCGTCAATTTGATTTCGGGAACAGATAAAGGTCCTGTCTTCAACCCTCGCGACATCACTAACATCAGATCTGGCATAATAACTATTAGGCCTTTTCTCTGAATTTAACTTAATAAAGGTCCCGTTTTTGACAAGAATGTCTGCAAGACGGTTATATTCTTCATCAGTACCATCGCACCAGTATATCTCATCAGGCTGACAAAGGGTAACAATCTCTTTAACCCATTCAATCAGTTTTATATTCCGCGTAGGATATGTCATTATCACACTCCTTCCAGTTATTGCCTCATAATTAAAGCGAAAAATTATATCATTAATTTTATATATTGGCAATTCCGGAGGGTCGACTCAATTATAATATTTTATGTGTGAAGTAAATTTAACTTCGAACAAAAGCATTATAATTTGAGATCTTGAAGGAATACTGAGGGTCATACAAAACTCTTGCTTTCCATTGTATTTCATCTTGAAAATAGAATATTTTTTGAAGAAAATCATTTATTATTCTATCATTAAACCCTGAATATCAATGTATGAATTAATTTCAGCCCGGGAGCTTTGCATGTACCGTTTGGAACATAAAACAAAAAAGAAAATATCAAAGGGTATGTTTTACCCTATGGGCGCTAATCTTACTCCTGAAGGTGTTAATTTTGCAATATATTCAGAGCATGCCCATGAGGTATATCTATTATTATTCGATAAACCCTCGGGAATGCCGACCGATATAATACGCATAGAAGAAAAAACTAAAAATATCAGGCACTGCTTTGTTCATGGGATTAAAGCCGATCAGCTTTACGCTTATAAAGTCACAGGCGATTATAACCCTCAGGCAGGTTTGAGGTTTAATTCTAATAAACTCCTGATAGACCCTTACGCAAAGGCATTCACACATAAGTTTTGCAATAAAGATAATCTGCTCCTGGCCTACGATCCGAATTCAAGCGGCAAGGACCTCTCGTTCGACTGCCGCGATAATACCGATATTGTCCCCAAGGGCATAGTAATAGACGATTCTTTTGACTGGCATGGCGATAAACTCCTGGAAATACCATTCGATAAACTGATCATTTATGAAGCTCACATCAGGGGTTTTACAGCCCATTCTTCATCAGCAGTTAAAAACCCCGGAACGTTCCTGTCATTCATAGAAAAAATTACTTACCTTAAAGGGCTCGGTATAAACGCTGTGGAATTATTGCCTATCCAGGAATTTTACACTGAAGATTTCCTTGTGGATAAAAAACTTACAAATTACTGGGGTTATAACACATCAGGATTTTTCGCACCGGAACTGACTTACGGATCACAAAAACATCCGGGATGCCAGGTGAACGAATTCAAGACCTTGATCAGGGAACTGCATAAAGCCGGAATAGAGATCATCCTGGACGTGGTATATAATCATACTGCTGAAAGCAACGAGTTAGGTCCGACTATTTCTTTCAGGGGAATAGATAATCCAACTTATTATTACCTAACAGGAGATTCCGCCGGCCCAAAACGTTCATATGTCAATCTTACAGGCTGCGGCAATACGGTAAACCTTACAAAACCTCCTGTAATCCGCCTGGTTATGGATTCCCTTCGATACTGGGCCGAAATGATGCATATAGACGGTTTCCGATTCGATCTGGCTTCGGTTCTCGGAAGGGAAGGAGGAATGTTCCAAAAATCGGCCTCCTTTTTCGATGCTATATCCCAAGACCCCGTTCTCTCTCATGTCAAATTGATAGCCGAACCCTGGGACCTTGGAACCTACCAGGTTGGCAATTTTCCTATAGATTGGGCGGAATGGAACGGTAAATACCGGGATACGGCAAGAAAATTTATGAAAGGGGACAGGGGGCAGGTGGGAGATATGGCTAAGCGCATCACAGGTTCCGCCGATCTTTATGGAGATGACGGAAGATCGGCATACAATAGTATTAATTTCATATCCTGTCATGACGGTTTTACACTTTTCGATCTTGTTTCATATAACAGCAAACATAATGAAGATAATCTGGACAACAACAAAGACGGTGCAAATGAAAACAATTCATGGAATTGCGGCTTTGAAGGTGAAACAAAAGACCCTACAGTCAATAATTTACGTAATAAAATGATAAAAAATTATTTGTCTCTCGTTTGTTTTTCACTTGGCACTCCTATGATCATGGCGGGGGATGAATTTTTGAGAACACAGGGGGGAAATAACAACGCTTATTGCCAGGATAATGCAATAAGCTGGATCGATTGGAGATTGGCCGAACATAACATTAAAATGATTGAATTTTTCAGAAAAGCAGTCGCATTCAGGAGAATGTATACTATACTGCAGAGAAAAAAATTTTTCAACGGCCTTGACAATAACCGCAATGATAAACCCGATTGTGCATGGTACGACCAGGATTTAAAAACACCGGACTGGAATAATCAGGACCTGAAGTTTTTAAGCTACGAACTTGACGGGAGCGAAGAAAAATCGGATATTGGAGAATATTTTATTTTTTTTATACTTAACGCCGACGACAGAAATATTAAAAGCCGCTTACCCGTGCTTGGCAAAGGGATGAAGTGGCATAAAATAGCGGATACAAGCTTATCCGCCGGAAATGATTTTATTGAAAAAGGGAGGGAAATCCCGCTGGAAAAGCAGGACGAGTATCTATCGGCCTCCAGATCAATAGTGTTATTGCTCGGGAAATAACTTCTAACCTAATCGAACTCGTCCTGAAAATTAAATGCAAAATAAAAATAGCGGTCAAAAGACTCTCCAGCCAATAAATACGGTAGAATTGCTCCGAAATCCAGCCTTATGCAGGAGTCAGACCCTCCGAAATATTTCGGATAAAAACGCAGCCCGAACCCCGCTGTAATAATTGACGAACCATTCTCTAAGCCCTGGTTCGATAAAATACCATCCCCGGCATCAATGAAAAGGGGCAGGTAAAAATCCAGATCAGTCGGCCAGGTTATTGTAAACAGGTAAGGCCGGAATTCAAAATTTCCATACATTAGATAATTCCCGCGGATTTGACCGAGACTTACGCCCCTGGCTTCATCAGAAGTAAGGAGGAGTTCTTCAATCGAACTAGATTGAAAGTCGGCGCGTATAGCAATTCCGCTCTTTTCCCAGAAACGAAAATACTCATCGGCGCGAAGTTCCGTCTGGAAGCCGGATGACAGAGGGGAAACAGCCACCTTAAGCCTGTAAAAATGCCCCCATATCGCCCCGAGATCATAATTTACGATTCCTTCCTCTACCCCGATCCCGGGGTAAAAGGATAAACCATTAATAACATTCTGACCTTCATTATTTATCATAACCTCGTTTGTTTCAAATTGAAGACCTGAATCGATAAAGACAGTCCATTGCGAATTGCTTTCCCTGAATTTTCTATCAACCCTTATATAATTACTGAAAGAAGTATGAAGGGCTTTGTATGAAAGATCCCCATTCGAATCATAAATGGTATCGTAATATTGAAGGTATGAAATTGAGAACGCTGTATTAAAATATGAACCAAAGACCCTGGGGTAACTATACTGAATGGAAACATCCTGATAATCGGGTATGCTTTCGTAATTATAATCAATTTCAAGGGTTTGATTCAATCCGACCAGATTTTCCTCACTAACACTGACCATTATGCTCGATCCTATCTTGTTGTCATAATAATAAAAAGGGATGGGAAAAAGAGTCCATTTGTCATTTGCAGTCACAACAACATCTGCCGACATCCCATTAGTCATTTTATAATCGATATTGACATCGCCGAATATGCCTAAATTTTTAAGGTTTTGAACACTATTCGAGATTTCTTCTTCAAATACTTTTCTTTCGTAAGTTTTCCCATTAGTAAAATCCAATTCCTGGATGATAATAAAATCTTTTGTCCTAGTATTGCTGACCACGTTTATTGACGATACCGTAATCCCCTCGGCGTATAAATCAAGGCTGAAAAACCACGAAAAAAAAACAGGAATCAAATAGAACAACTTCACTATAAAATCCTTGGATATATGAAATAATACCAAATCCTTCTTAACCATCTATAGTGGGAAGCCAGGGCTGAATGAATTGACGAATGCTCCTTATATTCCACTCCGAATTTCTTGCGGTACAAATGGACTCAGATCCTCCCATTTGCAACGGGGGGCACAGACTAAAGAATTTTGGAAAGAAACTTTGGATTCACAAAAATTTCTTTATCGCTTCAATTACATTCTCCGGCTTTTCGGCATAAACCATATGACCGGCTTCATCGACAATGATAATTTTGCTGTTTTTAATGTCCCGGTGAAAATTTTCAGCCGCCGCAGGGTCGATCAATTTATCGTCCCTGCCCCATATGATCAAAGCTGGCGCCGTTATTTTCGATAAATCCTTAATCAAAATATCATTTCCGTATTTCGTCAAACCGGTAAAAAGTTTTTTATTTAATTCATAATTTCCAGTATTATAATCCGAATAGAATTTCAGAAATTGCCCCGGTACGTTTTGAGGCTTAAACATTGAATACTTCAATAATTGCCTATATTCTTCAGGGGTCCTGAATAACAACAGATTCGTACCGGTTTGCCTGAAATATTTATCGAATTCGCTTTCAACATTAGCGGCGCCGTAAGAGTCGATCAATATGAGCTTAGCCACTTTTTCAGGGTTATTCGCGCAATATTCGCAGGATATCGCACCTCCCATGGAAAAACCGATCAAACTGAACCGGTTTAAATTCAGAGCGCCGATAAATTTTTCAAACCTGCCCACCTGGGTTAACAGATCGTAATCGCCATCGGGTTTACCGCTTTCGCCGAATCCAGGTATATCGGGAATTATGATCCTGTAGTCGCCACTGAAACTCTTCGGAAGTTTTCCCCAGAAATCCTTATTCAGGCCGAATCCATGTATAAAAACCAGGATTTCTTTATTCTGCAAAGAGTTATCGAGATAAACCCATTTTTGATCCCCGATCTTTAGTTCATGTAATTTTAAATCCGCGCCGCTTCGGTTCATTTGATTATTAAAATAGATCATTACGCCCGGGAAATTAAAAAATATTATCACTAAGGTTAAAATTAAAATCGAGATGATAGAAATAACTGCGATCAAAATATTCCTTATAATTTTCTTCATAATTAATTACCTTCCTATTTATCCGTATCATTCCCATAAAATAAGAAAATTTTCGAGGAGCTCATCAGGCACCCTGACATATTCCTTCATAACAGCGCCGTAAGCTTCAAAGAGCTTCGTGTTATACTTTTTTATGAAATCCTTCCTGTCCGCTTCAGTCAGTCTAATGGCAAGCGTTTCGGAATTTGAAAGCAGGGTGAGCATATTTCCGTTCAGGGATGTATAAGGGTTCTTGTCGCCTTTCCGTTCGATAGCCGGAATCGTCGCAATCAGCCTGTCGTATAATGCCGCTTTATCCATGAGCGCATCCTTAGTAAAGGATTATTAATATAATAAACAGTTGTATGAAAAAGAACAAATGAAAACCAGAACATTGGAATTGTCGACAGGCCAGTTTGTCATATCCACATCTGCATAATCTTATTTCTTATAGGACGCAGGGCCGGTTATTACAAATAAATAAAAAATTTTCACCTTATTTCCGATTATTGAAATTATTTTAGTAAAATAATTGGGAGAAATTAAATAATAGCATGGGGTGCATTTTGAAATTAAAACTGATTATATCATTGGCCGTTTTAATATTGTGCGGGTGTGCGAAGGCGCCGGATCTATCAGCCCATCAGGCATTATAAAGGTGAACCAGGGGGACAACCAGGATTTCACGATAACCGAAGTACGGGGAAAGCCGTTTACACTTTCCGTTCTGGTCAACGGGGTAGACCAGGGAGTGATAACATCTTATACTTTTACAAATGTTCAGTCTAACCAGACTATAACTGCAATTTTTAAATAGAACCCATGCTTAAACTCTGGTCCGGGGACAGCAAATATTTGAAAAAATACGGATCAAGCGGGCAATTGCGCTTATTCTGCCCCGATCCGGCTAATGGAAAAACTAAGAGGAATTATTTACCGCCTGAAAAGGAAAAATATATCTACTCCCATTCTGTTACATCAGGAAACGACATTTTTTTCAGTGACATGGAAGATATAATATTGCATCCATGTTGAATAAGACAGTTCAGGGCGCATAATGCTAAAACCCCCCATTCTGATCATTTTTCCGGTTTTTGACTATAATTTTAACTCCTTTTATACTAATTTTACATGAACAGGGGGGTTTTGGTACAGCCATGATTGTCGGTTGACTTCTGGTTATACCCCCGTGTGTTAGGATAGTTGTCGCCTAAAATATTAGGAGACAAAAAATGAATAGTCAAATTCGTTCAGAGGAATTCAGGAAATCTATCGTTCAAAAGATGTGTATGCCAGGAGGAAAAACAGTATCTGAACTGAGCCAGGAAATAGGAGTATGTGAACAAACCCTTTACAACTGGAGGAAAATGATCCAGAATAATGTATCCAGAGGATTCCAGGATAGAAGCCCGAGAGGCTGGAAATTATCTGATAAATATCAGGCGGTAGTAGACGCAGCAAGCCAATCGGGAGAAGAGTTAGGACAGTGGTTGAGAAAAAATGGTCTCCAGTCGACTCATATCGAACTCTGGAAACAGGAGTGTTTATCAGTGATATCTAATAACTCATACAGAGAAGAAAACAAGGGTTTGAAAGCAAAAATCATAGAGTTAGAAAAAGAAATTAACCGTAAGGATAAAACTATAGCCGAGGTTACTTCTCTGCTGGTGCTTAAAAAAAAACTGAACAAGCTGTTCGGGATCGAGGAAGATTAACTCCATTGGATATACGCATAGATATCTGTGCCTTGATTAATGAGGCTGTTACGACAGGGGCCAGCAGGGATAAGGCTTGTGAAGAATCTGGCTATGATATAAGGACCATACAGCGCTGGAATAAAAATCTTGAGGGAGACAGAAGAAAATTGAGAAATGTAATGCCTTCAAATGCCCTGTCGGCCGAAGAAAGGGAGGAGATCATCTCCTGCTGTTGCAGCGAGAGATTTAGAGATATGACGCCGAATGAAATAGTGCCCATGCTGGCAGAGGAAGGTCGGTATATAGCATCAGAATCATCTTTTTACCGCGTTTTAAAGGACAATGATTTGCTGCACCATAGATACGAAACGAAGCCGAAAACGGCAAGGAAAACGCCAAGAGAACTGGAAGCGACGGGTCCTAATCAGGTATGGAGTTGGGATATTACATATATATCCAGTCATATAAAAGGTAAGTATTTCTACCTCTATATGATCGAAGATGTCTGGAGCCGTAAGATAGTCGGCTGGAAAATGCACGAGGAGGAAAGCTCTGATCATGCCGCAAGAATGGTGGCAGAGATCGGAGAAACCATTGATTTGAAAGGCTTGTATTTACATTCTGATAATGGTTCTCCTATGAAAGGGGCTACGATGTTAGCGACCTTGCAGAGGTTACAGGTTATGCCGTCGTTTTCAAGGCCGAGTGTAAGTAACGATAACCCTTACTCAGAATCATTGTTTAAAACATTGAAATATAATGTGAAATACCCAGGCAATTTCGAGACAATGGAATCGGTAGAAATATGGATGCAAAATTTTGTAGACTGGTATAATAATAAACATCTTCATTCAGGGATCGGATATGTCACACCAGCACAGAGACATGAAGGTAAAGATAAGGCGATACTCCTGAAGAGAGCGGAAACTTATGCGGCTGCAAAAAGCAGACATCCTGAAAGATGGTCAGGAGAATCTAAAAAATGGGAACGGATAGAATCGGTATTTTTAAACCCGAGTAAGACTAACAAGGAATCGTTGGTTGCGGCGTAAAATAAAAGCGACAACTCCCTTGACAAAAACCGATACTGATCAAAGGTTTATATTGAGGAATTTACTATAAACCCTGAACGGGGTTTTCAATAAATTCTTAGGAGGGTACTATGAAAACAAAGATCATGTTAACTCTGGTCCTTTTAGTTCTGTTTTGCGGTATGACGTATGCCCAGGATGCAAATACGTTTGCTGCTATCAGTTTTGAGAAAGGCGGTTTAATGTATCATGGAAAACAGGTAGACATCATCGGTTTTGGTGGATTAAATATAAAAAGTTCCGATATAAGCGAGTTTTCTTCTTATCAAAATGGTTCTGATACCATAGTGGTTATCAAAACAAAGAATAATGATATGGTGGAATATTCTCAGCGGTTAGTCAAATTTTTATATTACACTTCATTACATAAACAATTATTAGTGGTGTTTTAAGCATGGCTTAGCTTAAACAAAAAGGATATTGAGTCTGACATCCAGTTACCGGCGAAGGATCGCTTCGATGTCATATTATACTTACGAGATTCTAAATTCTTTTACAATGAGCGGTTTAAACCAAATTATGAAGGAAATCAACAATATTTATAAATTAAAGGAATTTCAGCCGATTTATGCAACGGCTGGGATGAAGCTATGCAGTAAATTATCTTTTGAACTTTAGTTAGACTACTTTTAGCTATTAGAACATCTACAGTAGTATTAAATGGGGAAAAGTCTTCTAAATCTGTAAAATCGGTGGTTCCGGACTGAAGTTCTCAATAAAAAACCTCCTTCGATGTAAAGGAGGTTTAATTAGCCCTATCGGGATTCGAACCCGAGTCACCGCCGTGAGAGGGCGGTGTCCTAGACCAGGCTAGACGATAGGGCCGTTAAAAAAGAACAAACCACACCCCCGGGGTGTGGTTCAATATGCTGGGGCGGAAGGAGTCGAACCCTCACAAACAGATCCAGAGTCTGTCGTCCTACCATTAGACAACGCCCCATAGAAGAAGTAAATTTTAAATTAATATCCCTCTTTCGTCAAATAATCGACGGCCCTATAAGGACGGGCAAGCAGGAAATATTTTGTTGCTTTATCTTAAAAATGTATTATAATAGAATTAGAGGAATATTTTAGAACATATATAAAATTTCCGCAAGGAGGTTCTGGCATGGACCGCAAAAGCAATAACAATATTAAACATCCGGATATTCATGAAAATGAAGATATAATTAAATTAAAACATGAAATTGAAAAATTAAAGAAGGAACTTTCAGCGGCTAATAAAATGGTGCGCATGTTTGAAGAAGTCACTCAGCTCAATAATGAGGAATTAGTCGATAGAAATAACCTCCTGAAGGCTCATGAGACGGCTCAAAAGATTGCAAAGCAGGAAGTCAGGGAAATAAACAAAATTAACAGACTTATTGGCGGACTGCCTGTTAAACCCAATTACAAGGCTGTAAAAGAAAAAAAATCGGCAGCCGCGCATACTTTTAATATCTTTAAAAAGGGCCATAAAAGGGAATTGACAATCCGCGAACTGCTCAATCTATTGGACGCTTATGAAAAGATCGTAGAATTTCACAGGCAGGAAAGAATCGCCGACGAGAAGATCCTGCAGGCTTACGAGGTGCTCGACGATTATACCCGGGTGAAAATGCAGGACCTCTTCAATATAATAAAGGCTTATGAATCCGTACAGGATTATAACAGGCATGAGAGAATCCAGGATGATAAAATAATCCAGGCATACCAGAGAGTAGAGGAAATGTCCCGCAAAGAACTATTAAATCTTGACAGGATCAATAAGGCCCATGAAGTAGTAGAAGAGCTGGCTAGAAAAGAATTGATCGAAAGAGATGAAATTAACCGAGCTCATGAGATTGTCGAAGATTTTGTACGCCAGGAACTTATCGAAATGGATAAGATAAATAAAGCTCATGAATTACTCCAGGATTTAACCCGTCAGGAGTTAATCGATAAAGACAAAATCATCGGAGCTTATGAAATAGTTGAAGAATTGAACAGGAAAGCCTTGATTGAAGAAGACAAGATCAACAGGGCTTACGAAGTTGTCGAGGAAATGATGCAGGAAGAACTCAAGGAAAAGGATCTTTTCAATCATGCTCATGAAATAGTTGAAGAATTGCTGCGTAAAGAACTTATTGAAAAAGATAAGATAAATATGGCCCATGAAGTAGTCGAGGAAATGGCACGGGAAGAAATGTTAAAAATGAAGCCCAGAAATTAACCATCATCCCGTTTTTCAGAACCGGCTATTAAATTAAGCGCGCTCCCGGCATTGAACCATTTGATCTGTATTTCATTATAAGTATGCTTTAGGTTTATTTCTTCCCGGCCTTTTATTCTGTGCTGTATAACCATTAATAAATCCTTACCCGGTGAAAAGTTTTCCAACCCGAGAATATCGATAAAATCTCCTTCCCTGATCCTGTTATAATCAGAGGGATCAGCAAAAGTTAATGCAAGAATACCCTGTTTTTTCAGATTTGTTTCATGAATACGGGCAAAACTTTTCACTATAACCGCCAGGCCGCCTAAATAACGCACTTCCATAGCTGCATGCTCCCTGCTCGAACCTTCTCCATAATTTTCATCCCCGATTATTACCCAATTAATCCCCTCTTTTTTATATTCCCTTGCAACCCAGGGTATAGACCCCTCATCTCCGGTAATTTCATTTTTCGTAATCCCGGTTTTTCCGGTAAAAGCATTGACAGCCCCTAAAAGAAGGTTGTTTGAAATATTGTCAAGATGCCCCCTGTATTTAAGCCATTCGCCTGCCATTGATATCTGGTCAGTTGTGCATTTACCTTTAATTTTAATTAAAATCGGCACATTAACGATATCTTTACCGTTCCAGGGTTTAAACTTCTGCAGAAGCTGAAGTCTTTCGCTATTTTTCCTAATAATGATCTTCTGATCATGGCCGGGTTTTGTTTTAACTATTCCAATACGAGGATTGTCATAAAAGAAATCGGGGATTTCCCTGCCTGAAGGAGGAGTTAATTTTATCTTTTCACCCTTGTTCCCGATCAATTCATCGGCAGCGGGATTAAAAGAAAGACTTCCTCCGAGTGAAAGGGCCATAACCATTTCCGGACTTGCTACAAAAGCTAATGTTTTAGGATTGCCGTCAGCTCTTTTTGAAAAATTCCTGTTGAAGGATGTAATTATTACATTTTCATCTCCCATCGGTATATCATTCCTTTTCCACATACCGATGCAGGGACCGCATGCATTTGCGAGAATGATTACGCCAAGCTTTTTAAAAACTGTAAGAATACCGTTCCTTTCCAATGTCGCCCTTACTTTCTCCGAACCGGGGCTAAGGTATAAACGCGTCTTAGGCCTCAATCCATGCTTAAGCGCCTGTCTCGCAATACCGGCGGCCCTATCCATGTCCTCGAAACTTGAATTGGTGCAACTTCCGATCAAACAGGCGCTGATTTTATCAGGGAATCCTTTTTCCCTGGAAATATCTCTCATAATGGATACCGGATTAGCGATATCGGGAGAAAAAGGACCATTCATTTGGGGTTCAAGTTTGTTAAGATCTATCTCAATGACCCTGTCGTAATATTTTTCCGGTTCGATAAGGACCTCCGGATCTGCGCAAAGATTTTTTTTTAAAGGCTGGGCCATTAATACTTCATCATTCCTCCCTACAGCAGTTAAATAATCGCTGATTTTATCATCATAAGGGAAAATAGATGAAGTAGCGCCCAATTCCGCTCCCATATTACAAATCGTCGCTTTACCTGTAGCCGATAATGAAGAAACGCCTTCACCGAAGTATTCGATAATCGATCCGGTGCCGCCATTCACAGTCAGGATGCCAAGCAATTTTAAAATAATATCTTTAGGCGAAGCCCAACCGCTTAATTTTCCTGTAAGCTTTACTCCCAGCAAAAGGGGCCATTTCAACTCCCAGGTCATACCGGCCATAACATCAACGGCATCGGCACCGCCGACTCCGATCCCCAGCATACCTGTTCCGCCAGCATTAGGAGAATGGGAATCAGTGCCGATCAAGAGCCCTGCCGGAAAAGAATAATTTTCTAAAATAAGCTGGTGAATAATTCCGGAACCGGGTTTCCAGCATTCAATTCCGTATTTAAGAGAAATACTTGAAAGGAAATCGTAGACTTCCTTATTTATCTTTAAAGCTGCGGGAAGGTCAGTCTTTACACCGCATTCGGCAATGATCAGATGATCGCAGTGGACTGTCGCGGGTACCGCGGTTTTTTTCATTCCGGCATGGATAAACTGCAATAATGCCATCTGAGCTGTCGCATCCTGCATCGCTACTCTGTCAGGACAGAGATCGGCATAATCGATACCACGGACCAGCGGTTTAAGCGGTTTATTCGAAAGGTGGGAATAAAGGATTTTTTCAGCGTATGTAAGAGGCCTTTCAGTTATTAGCCTGGCATTTTCTATTCTTTTAATAAAACCCGAATAAAGCTTACTGATAATCTCCAAGTTCCTTTTCATAAATTTCTTCGCTCATCTTGATTTTAATGTGGGGAACAGTATCGTATCCCTTATTGAATTAGTATCGATAAATAACATTATAAGCCTGTCTATACCGATACCCATACCCCCTGTAGGAGGCATTCCGAATTCGAGGGCATTAATATAATCCTCATCCACAAACATCGCCTCATCGTCACCCTGGGCCTTTTTCCTGGCCTGGCTAAAAAATCGATCGGCCTGGACGATGGGATCATTAAGTTCAGAAAAGGCATTACCCAATTCCCTTCCGACGACATACGGTTCGAATCTTTCAACAAAATCAATGTCATCTTCCTTGTTTTTGGAAAGAGGGGAAATTTCAGCGGGATATTCATAGATAATTGTTGGAGATATAAGGTTAGGCTCTACATATTCTTCAAAAAGGACATTCAATATTCCCCACTTTTCTTCATACTCTTTTATATTATCGAATCCTCGTGAAAGCGCTAATTCAAGGGCGTCTTTCTGGTCCCTTATATCTTTAACATTAATATTGGCAATATTTTTCAGGGCGTCAACATATTTTATCTTTTCCCACTTCGAGAAATCAAGGCTCATGCCCTGATATTCAAAAACAGGTCCGCCTTTTATCGTAACAGCCAGTTTCATCATTAATTCTTCAAACAAGGAAATCATATCCCGGTAATCCGCATAAGCCTGATATAGTTCCAGCATAGTAAATTCTGGATTATGCCGCGTATCAATCCCTTCGTTCCTGAAATTCCGGTTAAGTTCAAAAACCTTTTCAAACCCTCCTACAATAAGTCTTTTAAGATATAACTCAGGAGCTATTCTGAGGAAGAGGTCCATATCCAGGGCATTATGATGTGTAATAAAGGGTTTCGCGGCCGCTCCTCCGGGGATTGTCTGCATCATTGGGGTTTCAACTTCAAGAAAACCCTTTTCAGTAAGTATCTGCCTCAAACAGGAAATAATTTTGAAACGGGTAAAAAAATCGGATTTAACCTTGTCATTTACAATTAAATCAAGGTATCTCTGCCTGTACCTGACCTCGACATCAGTAAGGCCATGCCATTTTTCAGGTAAAGCGTTGAGAGATTTTGCAAGTATTTTGAAATCTTCAACAATGACAGTAATCTCCCCTTTATGAGTTTTAAATACTTTTCCCTTTACACCTATCATATCCCCCGGGTCTACAAGTTTAAATAGCGAAAACTTTTTATCTCCAAGAATATCCTGGCGGGCATAAATCTGGATCTGTCCCTTCCCATCTTTAACAGTTGCAAATACGGCTTTGCCGAAATCCCTGAGAAGCATTACTCTGCCGGCAATATCCGTCTTAAATTCAGCCTCGTTATTTTCAATAAAATTTTTTTTAATATCTTCTGAATAGCTCTCAGCCCTATAGAAATTAGGGTATGGATTAACATTAGCTTCTTTTAAAGCCATTAATTTTTTTAGACGGCTTTCCCTTTCATCCGTTATGTTTATATTTGATGAATCCATAGGAACTCCTTATATCAAGTTACAATCAGTATAAGGAAAAGAAGCTTAATAATCAAGGAGAGCCTTATTTTGTTCCGCTGCCATCATCCTGAATTTTTTTCACTATCCGGGCTGTTACAAGCAGGTTGTTTGGCCCGTCGATTTTTACCAATTTAGGCAAATTCAGAGGAACTGATTGAGTAATATCATTCGTGGCGCCTTCAATCGAAAGAGGGATTGTCTCAATATAATTGTACTGGGTAAGGATTGAAACCGGCCCGGTTATCGTGACCATCCTTCTATCGGCAGGCAGCAAAATGTCATCAAGGATATAACCATCACCTGGATTACCGGTCGTGATAGGCTGAATAAATACAATTTTAGATGAGATTCTATCAATTTTCAATTTTACCCTATCCTGTAAAGGAGTGAATATGATATCCGGCTGGGGCTCGGAAAGCTGAATCTCAAGCATATAATAGTTCACACCTGGAGCCGCTTTTTCCAGATCTACTATGAAATGCACCATTTTATCAAAATCAAGATTCTTGATCTTTTCTTTAAGACCCCTTACTTTGACATGAACTATCGTATCATAAATTTCTATTATCTCATAATCTTTTGGAAGATTTTTATAATTGATCGGCGATGAAAATGTAAGTTCTTCATATTCCGGGAAATTAACCCAATACCAAAGGATGGCGGCCGCAATCAAAGAGATCAACTTTTTCTGCCAATCCACGACAAAAAACCCGATGAACTTATTCCGCTTCGACCATTTCATTGATTCTCCTGACAAAATATTCCTCAGATAACTCGGTTTCTATTTTTCCTTTATAGGCGATTGATATTGAACCGCTTTCTTCGGAAACTATGATACTAAGAGCATCACTATCGGAAGTCACTGAAATTCCGGCAAGATGCCTCGTACCTAAACCTGTTCTTTTTTTTGGGTGGGCGTCAATTTTAACCGAAGGAATGATAATCCTGGCGGCGCGAATCTTTTCGCCTGTAATCAATACAGCTCCGTCATGCAGAATTCCGCCTTTATGAAAAATAGAGATCAGCAGTTCTGCTTTAACCGCGGCATCAAGCGGGATAGATTCTTCCAGAAGCTGTTTTAAACCCACTTTCTTCTCTATGATTATTAGGCCCCCTGTTTTTGTTTGAGACATTATTGTTATCGCTTTTGTTATTTCATTCATAGTTTCCGCTGACATTCCTCTCAAGCCTGATAAACCGCTCTGCCCGACCCGGGTCAGGAATTTCCTGATTTCGGGTTGAAAAAGAACTACAATCATAATAACAATATAGGGCAACAGATAATTTATTATCCATTCAACCGTTTTTAATTCAATAAAATGAGCAATCGCATATAGAACAATGACAGCAATGAAACCTTTTATTATACTTATTGAATTCGTATCCTCAAAAAGCTTATAAATAAAATAGAAAAGATAGGCCACACAAACTATATCCACAATGCTGAGAAAGATCTTAACCCAGAGAGAGAAATCTGTTCGGAATAAGGCTTCCATATTATTTCCTAAAAATAGTTTACCAGACTGCCGCTGATAGATATCCTACAACCCTTTCATAATCATTCGAGGTTTCACCTGAATTTTTATAAACAAGCACCTTAATTTTAGTTCGATTAAATAATCTCGCCAATTCAAGAACGACAGCTATGGGCCCTATACCGCATGCCTCCAATTTTCCTTCTTTCGATTCTTCTAATAATTTTTTTGCATCCATCCTGGAAAGTGTCGTTATTAATTCATTATCCATAGACCTTGCTTCTTCGTCCGAATGATAATGCGACAGGTCAGTGGATATCACAAATAGAAAATGTTTATCGTAATTTTTAAATACTTCATATAATGTTTCGGCAGCTTCCAGTGCGTTCTTATACGACTGTTCTCCCATCAGGATGGGTACAATTTGAAAATCATTGGTTAAGATTGATTGCAGAAAAGGGAGCTGAACCTCAAGGCTATGCTCTTTTATATGAGCCGTGTTTATATAATCAAAAAAAGAATTGCTTTTCTTTACAAGTTGATTTAACAAATCCTGATCAAGATTTATCTTGCCCAAAGGAGTTTCAAAGCATTTATAATAGGGGAGTGCAAATCCTTCAAAATAAGTGAAATGACTCGGCCCTATCAACACAATTGTATCGTATTCTTTCTGCTTTAAAAGAGAATAAGAATATGCCGCAACCTGGCCTGAATAGATATAACCCGCGTGAGGTACGATAATGCTGAAAATATTATCAAACGCATTTTTTTTAAAAAAATCGGTACTATCGGCCGGAACGTTGGAAATGAACTGATTAATCATTCTTTTCAGGTTAATAGTATCATCAGGATAGAACATACTGGCAACAGCCGGTTTTCTAATTTCCTCCATACTACCTCCTTCAAGGATCGCCTGGAAACTAAATATTTAATAATTATTATAATAAAGTATAATGAAAATGAATTCAATAAGCATCAATAATAATAATTTTATTTGTTATATCAATAAATAAACATTGCGTCCCCATAACTCAAAAAACAATATTTGTTAAGAATCGCATGATCATAGGATTTCCTGATCAGCTCCTTTCCTCCAAAAGATAAAATGAGTAATAACAGCGAAGATTTCGGTATGTGAAAATTCGTAATAAGCGCATTTGTTACTTTGAAATTGAATTCATTTCTTATAAATAAACCGGTTGTACCTTTAAAGGATTTCCAGAGAGTATAATCACCATATGGCAATGCCATTGTCTCTAAAGCCCTTACAACAGTAGTACCAACGGCAATTATCCTCCCCCCCGACCTTCTTGTTTTTTGAAGAATATTGATTGTTTCATCAGGAACTTCCATAAACTCCTTATGGATCCTGTAATCATCTATAATTTCAGTATCAATAGGCTTAAAGGTTCCCGGCCCCACATGCAGAGTGATATAAACCACCTCAATACCCCTGTTTTTCAGATTTTTAAGCAGATCGTTTGTAAAATGCAGGGAAGCAGTCGGAGCAGCCACGGAACCATAGTACTTTGCGACCAAGCTCTGGTATCTTAATTCATCTTCTTTTGAATAAATGCTTTCTGAATTCTTTTTTCTTTTTTTTATTATGTATGGAGGGAGAGGAACTTCACCAATATTGTTAATTTGTTCAAACGTTTGCGGTTCCAAAAAGCGAATTATCCGCATATCTTCAAATTTTTCAAGAATTTCAGCCTCTACATCTTTAAAATGGACATTAGTACCTTCTTCAATCTTTTTCGAGTTTTTGACCATTGCCAGCCAACGCATATCATCCACATGCTCTACCAGAAGAATCTCGACAACTTTATCTTCCCGGGTTCTACCGTAGAGCCGCGCTTTAAAAACCTTTGTGTTATTCATTACCAGACAGTCGCCGGGTTTGATCATGTTCTCAATTTGCTGAAATTTAGAATCGATAATACTTTTTTCTTTTCTTGACACCAGCAGTAATCTCGAACCGCCTATTTCAGAGGAAGGATGTGTTGCTATCAAATCTTCCGGCAATTTATAATTAATATCATTTAAGGTGATCATTTATAGTTCTTTTAATATTTCAGGATATATAGTTTTTATGAATTCTCCCAGTTGAAATGGAAGACCATGTCCAGGATAAACAGTGGTTTCAGAAGGCAATAAAATAACCTTTTTAAGCGATTGCTTCATTTGTTCAATACTGCCGGAAGTCGAATCCATCCTTCCTATTGAATCCCGGAAAATAAAATCGCCTGAGAACAGCATTTTGTTTTCTTTTTGATATAAAGCTATTCCTCCCGAAGTGTGGCCAGGGTAATAAATTATTGAAAATACATCATTTCCTAACGCCAATGTTTCGGTTTCAGATTCAATCAATAAGTCAGGAGGAGGAGAAATGACAGGAATGCTGAAGACTGTCGATAAATTCAAATCAGGATCGGCCAGCATCGATGCGTCCTCTTTACTTGTAACTATCTTTGCGTCCGTTTCTTCCTTAAAATAGGAATTACCTGTTATATGATCGAAATGACCATGAGTATTAATAATATAGAGGACATTAAGATTACGAACCGCCGCCTTTAATTCATCTGAATCATCGATAGGATCAACGATCAAAGCTTTATTACTGCCACTGCTTTGAATCAAATAACAATTTGTATAATATTTTTCAGTGAAATAACGATTTACAATCATGACTTCTCCATAATTTTTCTTTTATATTATTTTAACAGCTGCCCTGGCCAAAATCAAGAACTAAGACTGGAGCAGATAACTTTAATAATATTTCAATCCTTGCTATAATTAACAAACAATTATGGGAGAATTTCGCATGGACAATCTAATCTATTATGCCGCTTTAAGTTCAAATGTGGCGATAGGCCCAAGGAGATTCGCTAAAATAAAATCGCAATTTGAAAATATTAAAGATTTTTTCAATCTTAATACAAAAGAAATGATGGAATTTTTAAGAATAAAAAATAAAAATACAAAGAATACTTTTGATAAAATGCTCAGCCGGGGGGAAAAAATCCTTAAAATATGTGAATATAAAAATATACAGCTTATAACCAGAGACGATCCTCTTTACCATCATCGATTAAAGGATATTCCCGATCCCCCTTACCTTTATTATCAAAAAGGACTTATGGATTACAGCAAAAAATTGGCCGCTGTAATAGGCACAAGGGAGGTCAGCGCAGAATCTGCTTCTATAAATGAATATTTCACAAAAGAACTTATAACTTATAACATTGGCATAGTAAGCGGCATGGCTAGAGGGCATGACTCCATTGCTCATAAAACCGCCCTGGAGGGGAATGGTTTTACCGTGGCTGTCTTGGGTTGCGGGATCGATGAAATATATCCGGATGAGCACAGAGCTATTTATAATGAAATTTGCGGTAAGGGAGTTGTCATTTCCGAATATTCCCCAGGCTCGGCTCCTTTAAAAGCACACTTTCCCTTAAGGAACAGGATTATCAGCGGACTTTCGGAAGTGGTATTGATCGTTCAGGCCCCTGAAAAATCAGGTTCATTAATTACTGCAAAATATGCGAAAATTCAGGGGCGGAAACTTTATGTCATCCCCGGTAACCCTGCGGAAGCAATAAATAAAGGATCAAACACCCTTATTCTTAATGGAGCAAAAATCGCCCTTGATCCGATGAACATTGTTAACGATATCATAGGTCCCGTCGCTCAAAATAAAACACATGTTTCAATTTCCAGGGAATCTTCAGGAGAACAAAAATCAATCCTCAAATATTTATACCGGGAAACATCAATTGACGATCTTAAGGAATCAACAGGAATTGAACTGATAAAGCTTAACCATCTGTTAACTATAATGGAAATGAACGGACTTGTGATTCAATATCCCGGAAGAATATATAAAATGAAATCAAAAACTTGACTTCAGTGAGCTTCACCCCAATTCACACCTACACCCACATCAGCCACAAGAGGAACTTCAAGTTTATAAGCACTCTCCATAATTTGTTTGAGTTTATATTTCAAATTATCAGCTTCGGCTTCATCGGCTTCCAAAACAAGTTCATCATGAATTTGAAGAATCAATCGCGCATTTGATTTTTGAGCAGAAAGAAATTTCTGCAACTCTATCATTGCAATTTTTATTATATCTGCAGCGCTTCCCTGCATCTTGGTATTTAATGCCATTCTCTGTGATGAATTCAGAAAACTCTGTTTAAAATCCTTACCCAACAGATCGGGAAATTTCCTATACCGACCTGATAAAGTCCTCACTTCCCCTGTTTCTTTTGCTTCAAGAAGAACCCTATCAACAAAAGCTTTTACCCCGGGAAAATTTTTGAAATAATCCTTGATGAAATCCCTGGCTTCCGTCAGAGGAATTCCTATCTGTTTTGACAGTCCGTACGCCTGGAGACCATAAATTATCCCAAAATTTACACTTTTTGCTTTTCTCCGCATTTCTTCCGTCACATCTTTTTCATCAACATTAAAAATTAAAGAGGCAGTATGCCTGTGTATATCGAGATGTTCTTTAAATGCCTTAAGCATATTTTCATCCCTGCAAAAATGGGCCAGTACCCTCAATTCAATTTGGGAATAATCAGCACTGATTAAAACCCTGCCTTTATCCGCTATAAAGGCTTTCCTGATCTCCTTACCTATCTGATCCCTTACCGGAATATTCTGGAGATTTGGATCACTTGATGAAAGCCTTCCTGTTGCTGTTATTGTTTGATTAAAACTTGTATGTATACGTCCGGTCCTTTCGAGGATCAATAAGGGAAGGGCATCTAAGTATGTTCCTTTTAACTTTGAATACGTCCTGTATAGAAGGATCTCAGCCGGCAAAGGATGAATAGCAGCAAGCAAGGTCAATACCTCTTCATCTGTTGAGGCTTTACCGCCTATCGTTTTTTTTACTGTCCCGAGTCCGAGTTCCTCAAAAAGAACCTTGCTCAACTGAGGAGGAGAATTAATGTTGAACTTATGCCCCGCCAAATGATAGATATTACTTTCAACGGTTTTCATCAAGTCTTGTAATTTGACAGACAGGCCCTTCAATATTTCAGTGTCTATTTTGACTCCGGTTATTTCCATTTCCGCAAGAACACTAAGGAGCGGTATTTCAATTCTGTAAAAAACATTATCCAGGCTTAAAGTTTCAATCAGAGGCTTTAGAATATTTTTAAGCCTCAAAGTCGAATCGGAATCGGAACAAGCATATTGTACAAGATTTTCTATAGGAACATCCAAAAGCGTTTTGTCCCGTTTTACCACATCCTTAAGGACATCCTTATATTGTTTCTTTTTAAAACCCAGGTATTCAAAAACAAGACTTTCAAGGTTATTATGAGTTCTTGTGGGATTAATCAGATAAGCGGCGATCATGGTATCAAAGCCGACGCCTACGATAAAAATACCGATCTGCCTGAACACTTCGATCTCATATTTAATATTCTGTCCAATTTTCTGTATAGCAGAATCTTCAAGCACAGGTTTCAATGTGTCAATTACAAATTTACAATCAAAGTCCTGCCCTGCCGGGTAAAGCATAGGGATAAAAACTCCGTTTCCCTCCTCCAGTGAAATAGAAATTCCTATGATCGAAGCTTCATTAGGGTTTGGGGAGGTTGTTTCAGTATCCAGGGAAATATAATTTATTAATTTTATTTTCCTGATAAGTGATATCATCTCATCTTTTTTTGTTATCAGCGAGTAATTCCCGCTGAATTCTTTAACTTCTGAGCCGCCAACCTCAAACGGACCAGAAATATTCATTTTTTTAATGTCCTGTATCAAGGATGAAAGCTGATAATATTCAAGCCTCTTGATAACTTCAGGCTTAAGAAAATCGCCAAAATCCAGGTTGTGAGTCATTTTAGTCTCGTCAAGAGGAAGATCGAGTTTTAAAAGGGCCAGTTTTTTACTTAGAAAAGCGTTATCCCTGCATGCTGTCAATTTTAATCTCGAGGCCTCTTTAATCTCCTCAAGATGCAAGTATATATCTTCGAGCGTGTGATATTTTGACAGAAGCGCCGCTGCGCCCTTTTCCCCTATGCCTTTTACACCCGGAATATTATCTGAAGCATCTCCAACCAATGCCAGAAAATCAGGTATCTGGTCAGGAAATATCCCGATACTTTCCAGGACTTCATCGCTTCCAAGAAGATTAACCTCACTTACACCATGCTGGGGCCTGATTGCTTTAACATTCCCTCCTACAAGCTGCAATAAGTCTTTATCACTCGATACTATATAAATATCATTATCCATTTTTAATTTTTCAGTCAGGGTACCGATAATATCATCCGCCTCATAATCCTCAAGTTCAATTACCGGAATTTTCATAATTTTAAGGGTTTCAAGGACTATAGGAATCTGGGTTTTCAGATCGGGAGGGGTTTCTTCACGCTGAGCCTTGTAATCAGGATAAATCCTCTGCCTGAATGTTTTTCTGGAAAGGTCAAATGCAGTTATTATGGAATCGGGTTTGATATCCTTAATTATCATAAAGAGCATTTTCAGGAAACCGAACAAAGCGGAAGTATTTTCGCCTCTTGAAGTCGTAAGCGGACGGCTTAAAAAAGCAAAATACGCTCTATAGACAAGGCCAGTTCCATCAAGAAGAATGATCTTTTTCCCTTTTACAGACAATATGCCCTCGAATTATTTCGAAGCCTTAACTTCTTCATAAGCCCATTCAAGCCAGGGAAGAAGCATTTCAATATCCGATCTTTCAACTGTGGCTCCGCACCAAAACCGAAGACCTGCGGGAGCTTCACGATATGCACCGCAATCATTAGCAACGCCTTCTTTTTCAAGCATCTTTACAAGGACTTTTATCTGATCTTCCGCGAGGTCGATTTTAAAACAGACGCTGGTATTCGACCTGATCTCTTTCGTTTCAGCGAGAAAATGTATCCAATCATGCGTTTTAACAAATTCTTCAAAAGTTTTTAAATTATCGTTCGATCTGTCAATAAGTCCTTTTAAACCGCCGACACCGTCGGCCCAGGCAAGCGCGTCAAGATAATCTTCATTACAGAGCATTGAAGGCGTATTAATAGTCGATCCCTCAAAAATTTCCTTCATAACCTCGCCTTTTTTCGTCATACGGAATATTTTTGGCAGAGGCCATGCAGGCGTAAAAGTTTCAAGCCGTTTAACAGCCCTGGGAGATAAAACAAGCATTCCATGCCCTGCTTCTCCGCCCAGGACTTTCTGCCAGGAAAATGTGACTACATCGAGTTTATTCCAGGGAATATTCATAGCAAAAACAGCCGAAGTCGCATCGCAAATTGTAAGCCCATCCCTGCTATCCGATATCCAGTCGCCGTCAGGCACTTTCACACCGCTGGTTGTACCGTTCCAGACAAATACTATATCATTTGAAGGGCTGGCCATTTTCAGGTCGGGAATTTTACCGTAATCAGCCTGAAAAACCCTGACATTCGGTAATTTAAGCTGCTTCTGTATATCATCCGCCCATTCTTTGCCGAAAGATTCCCAGTAAAGCACATCAATGCCTCTAGGCCCAAGAAGAGACCAGAGGGCCATTTCCATTGCTCCAGTATCTGATGCGGGAACTATTCCTACGAGATAATCCGCAGGAATTCCAAGCATTCGCTTTGTTTCCTCAATAGACTTTTGAAGCCTGGCTTTACCCAGAGAACTTCTGTGCGACCTGCCTAGAGGCGCGTTTTTAAGATTATCCAGTTTATATCCCGGCCTTTTAGCGCAGGGACCTGATGAAAAATTAGGAATAACAGGTTTTTTTTCTGGTTTCATAATTTCCTCCATATTTACTAAAGAATTCAGTTCACTCTTTATATTTTACAATAATTTTATCTTGAAAAGCCAAATGACACAAAAAATTGAGGAATGAGAGTATTATTAACTATTTTTTGGATTAATGGAAGAAACATTAAAAATGTATTCTCTTTTAATATAAGTAGTTATAAATAATTATGTTATATTATTGCCTGCAAATATTTATTATTATTTAATAATTTATTGATACAAATTAACAATTTTAGGGTATTAAGGTTAATATAAGATTTATAGGAGGTTCAGAATGCAGGCTGGTGTGAATGTTATCGTGGTTGAGGGAGGAGTTGTAAAAGACCCGGAGTTGAAATATACTTCGGACGGGCTGGCTTACTCGAAATTCGCTGTTGCTAACTCAAGCTTATCCTTTAAAGATGGAGAGAAGTCAGAGGATGTCAATTATTTTGACATCAGCGTATGGGGAAAATTGGCGGAGATCTGTACGACTTACCTGAAAAAGGGAAGAAAAATCATTGTTTCAGGCAAGCTAAGACAATCCCGCTGGAAAACCGAGGAAGGCAAGAACCGCAGCGCTGTCCAGATTGTGGCGCATGATGTCAAATTCATGCCTTTTCACAAAAAGGAAGAGTAACGCGGTTCCTTTCACCCTGCTAATGCAGGGTGAAAGGAGATATTATACGCATTAAAATTTAATTAGTGTATTAACAAAAGTATAGATGTATGAATAATTTTGATTTTCAGATGATTCATAATTGCCTTCGACGTTGATACTGAGTTTAATGTTATCCGATACATAGAAATCAATTGTGACTATTGTTGATATATTTCCATTAGTATTTGCAAATAAATCATCAAACCCATTGAAATTCTGCCTTAAAAAAGATAATTTTAGTCCTATCAATTTTAATAAATCTTTTGATAATTCAAATGTAACAAGAAGCGAGGGATTAATTTCATCAGAAAAGTATCCTTCATACTGAAAGTTTAATGAAAGCTTGTTACTGACAAGAATAATGCCAGTAGAACCAACCCACCCCAAGGAATTATTTGAAAGAACGCCTAGGCTTTCATATTTGTAAGACCGTGTTACTTCATAAAACGTATCAAAATAAGATGGGAGGAAATCGGGCTGCAATATCCTTAAAGCAAGAGAATAAGGAACAGTCTGAACAATAATACCGCTGATCCCGACCATTTCTCCCGACCCCTCATTTTGAATCGCAGCAATGTCGGCAAAACCCTTCAAAGAAAAATCCGAAATATCGACAAGAAATGTTCCAATATCAGCGCCATAGATTACGACCTTGCCTTGACTATTAGTATTATAAGTGAATAAATAGGGATTATCTGCCGGTGGAAACTGGTCCTGATTATTTAAATCAGCCCCAAAAGTAAAACCTATTTCCAGATTTGAAAAGATAGAATCGTTAATATCGATAAACGGCTTTATATAAGCTCTTATACCAAGGATATCCCAAAGAATGACGTTTTCTGCCATAGATTCAAGACCGAAATAACCAAAATTAAGATCAAAAGCTAAACCAAGCATATTTACATCAGGATAGTTCAACTTGTCAGAATACCGGTTAAAAATAAACCCGTCTCCCAATGAAAATTCATCAATATCTCCGAGTTTAATAAACACAGGATCCTGACTGCTTCCCAGAGATAAATATTGAATTTTAAACAAGATTGCCCGCCAAGAGTTCCATTCGGTTGTTCTGAAATTTCCATTTGTATCAAAATCATAATTCAACTGCAAACCAAGACTTATAATCCAGAAATTGATTTCCGGTAACAATCTTATTGTGTTGAAATTGTTGCTGTTTATCGACATTTCTCCATACAAAGCACTAATATTTAAAGCATTTTTAGTTATCTTATTAGTATAATTGTTCGAATAATTTGAAATATCCTCCGCAAAAAAAGCCTTTGGAATAAAATAAATTAACAAAATTGGAATAATAAAACCATATAATTTCATCAATCCTCCAAACATATATTTTATCGGTTTAGACATCTCCCAAAGTATCAAATATTGACTTTTTTCTAATGTTTAATATAATTATAGTAAAGTCTATTCTGACAGAAGCCCAATGTTGCTGTGTTCAGGACAGGATATTTTATGCAGATTATTTTAAAAAGTAAAATAATTATCTTTTTTGGGCTTTTTGGATTTTTTTTTACAATGATCTTATGTCTCATAAGCGGCACTTCATTTTTCTCTATTGTTATAAAATCTATTGCCGGAGGAATAATCCTGGGCTCTATCGGGTTTGGTATCGATTACTTCTTTCAACGAACGCTTTCCCAGGAAGATTATAATTCCCTGTTTAAGGTAAGCGGATCTGCGATTAAGGAATCAAACGACACAGAACTTAAACAGGACCATAAGTTTGATGTCACCGAAAATGCTGAACAAAACACTGAAGCTATATATCAGGACCTATATAAAAATAACATCAATAACGAATCAGCTGATCCTGAAAGCTCTAAAAAAGCAAATACCGAATCAAAAATATCTTATAACGACTATGACATTTCTCCTGAAGATAATTCGATACCGGATGCTGTTTCTAAATTTGAATCTAAACCGGCAGGCGCGATAAACGAAAATATATCAAAATTAAATACAGTTAGTAAAGAAGAGAAAATAAAGAATGAAAATCATTTAAACTCGATGGTACATGACAATAAAGTCACATTCAAATTGAAAAATAAGGTCATAAATGCTGATCCAGGCATAGTTGCAAAGGCTATCAAAACTATATTACATAAAGAATAAGGGTAATTTAATGGCCTTAGAAAGTGAAATTTTAACAAACAACTATGGCATACCTCCTGATTTTGCAAGAAATTTACTTGGTTTCATGCATAGCGATCTTGAAGCCGCTATAAAGATAGTAGAAGCTTCGGAAAAAGACATAATAGTTTTAAAAGCTAAATTTATTGCAAATAAAAAGATGTTCTATGGCGCTTTAATGATTTTTTTTAATTTCCAGACACGCCTTCCCGAGTATATTTTTGCCGTAATTTCAAATAATGCAAACCTTACAAAAGTAAGTGTTGAATCGGGGTGGCAAAGTAATTTCCAGATATTGCTAGATTACCTGACTGATCCGCAATGTAATCTGGAATTATCCTCAAAGGCCGAATCACAAATAGTAACACCTGATAATATCAATTATCTAGCCAGCTTTTTCTCGGATCATTATAATATCGATCTTGTAAATTTAAAAAGATATTTAATGAGTGAACTATCCAAAGTCTTTACGGACACCGGTATAGTCCTGAAAATTTCCACCGAGCAGACAAATATCTTCCACTTTTCCTCTTTTTTAAAAACAGTTCAGGTCGGATATAAAATACAACAGCAGTTAAAAGTCGATTTTATAACCCTTCTCAATATAAGGGTTGAACCTATTTTAGCACCGCTTGGGGGTTATGACGTAGACAAAATGGAAATTTATGATGAGCTCCTTGTTAAAATTAATGATGACCGGGAAATTGTACATTTTATTATGGGCTATTTCGACACTACAAATTTAGCACCGGGTAACCTATATGGAAGATTAGTTTTTAACCAAAAGTCTCAAACATCACAAGGGCATCTATTAATAATTGAGTTTGCTCCAGGAATTTACGGCCGCTTTATATTAGGAGAAAAAATAAGAATACAGGTTAGAAAAAATACACAAAAAATACCTCCCGAAAAGCCAATGGATATTAAGCAGGTTGAAGAGTTATCATATTTGACCACCGATTATCAAGACGAATTATCACAGAAAAAAGAAGCCGAAACAAATAATAACCTGTTCGAAAGTGAAAAAAAGATAAATATTTATGCCATAATACTAATAATCGCGGCAGGTCTTGGGTTTGTTTTAGTTATCTTCCTTTGGTTAATGAGTTGACATTATAAAGGAGGATTTTTGTAATAAAAAAAAAAATAATATATAATTGTATGCTATTTTATTACATTAATTAAAATTAGTTTCTTAAACAGAGGGAGAAGTTTATGAGAGGTTACGAAGAGTTTGACCAGCTCTCTGAAGAAGAACTATGGGATGATTATTCAAAATCTCATAACCAAAAGCTAAGAAATTTTTTTATAGAGAAATATGCGCCTTTAGTTAAATATGTTGCCGGAAGAGTCGCAATGAATGTCCCCAGTTCAGTAGAATTCTACGATTTAGTAAGTTATGGGGTTCTTGGGCTGATCGACGCAATTGATAAATTCGACCCAAAAAGAGAAATAAAATTCAAAACATATGCAGTAACCCGTATCAGAGGATCAATCTTCGACCAATTAAGAGCTATCGACTGGCTTCCACGCTCAGTGAGGCAGAAAGCCAAAGAAATTGAACGGACAATTGCTGATCTTGAAGCAAAACTGGGCCGTTCCGCTAACGATGAAGAAATTGCCGACGCACTTGGTATTTCAATTCAAGAGTTTCATAATCTTCTGCTCCGTGTAAGTGGTAATTCATTAGTATCAATGGATGAAAATTGGTATATAAATGACGGCGGAGACAATGCCCCCATGTCTATTGAAGACACACTTGAAAGTTCGGACACATATAATCCGGATGCCGCTGCTGAAAAAGAAGAAATAAAAAAAATGATCGCACGCTGTCTCATGGATTTACCCGATAGAGAAAAACAGGTTCTTATATTGTATTATTATGAAGGATTGACCCTTAAAGAAATAGGTACTATATTAAATGTAACAGAATCAAGAGTATCGCAATTACACACTAAAGCTATTATGATTCTAAGAGTAAAATTGGAAAAAATAAAAGAGGGCTTTATAAATAAATAATCGGCGCATCTTTATCCGTGTTACATTCAATATTCTAAAAACATTTTTAAGACACCGTTTTTATTATCTGGAGGAATTTATGGTTGTGACTTATACCGGTAAAAATCTTGAAATTAACGACGAAATGAAAGATTATTTAGAAAAAAGACTTCAAAAATTCAAATTTTATTATCATCAGATAATGAACATTAATACAGTGGTTGCCCTGCAGAGAGGACAATATTTTACAGAACTTAAAGTTACAGCAAACCGTGATTTTTATTTTGCTAAAGATTCCGGATCGACATGGCAGGAATCTTTCGATGTTGTAACAGATAAAGTTGAAAAAGAGATTAAGAAAAAAAAAGATAAATTAACCGATCATCATAGTTAATAAAATGCGGTAATAATATGGATGAAAAATCCAGTGTATCCAGCATACCTGTTTCAAGATTATTGGAAATCGATAAAGAACAGGACCATTTACTCGGGTTTTCTATAATTGGCGGTAAAGAAGGCATTGAGAAAAAAATTATAAGCGAAGAGTTTAACAGGCCCGGACTGCCCCTGGCAGGGTTTTTCGACTGCTTCGCGAGCCGCAGGATTCAGATATTCGGAAGAGGTGAAGTGGCCTTTGTAGAAAAGCTGGTAAAAGAAAATAAAACGGAGAACCTCGAGAAATTTTTTAATTATGATATCCCGCTTTGCATCGTAACCCATAATTCCCCTCTTCCACGTTTCATAATTAATAAAAGTAACGAAAAATCAATTCCTATTTTTAGAACAAAATTAAGTTCAAGACGGCTTATATCATTGATCTCAACAATCCTGGAAGATGTTTTCGCACCTTTTGTTACAGTACATGGAAATTTTATGTCTATTTATAATGTAGGAGTCTTGATTATCGGGAAAAGCGGTATTGGAAAAAGCGAAAGTGTTCTCGGACTTGTTGAAAGGGGACATAAATTTATCTGTGACGACATTGTAAAGATAAAAAAAGTCAGAACCGCACATGGATTCGAATTAAAGGGAGAACCAAATCTGAATTACGGACCTTATCTGGAAATCAGGGGTATAGGAATTATTAACGTATCGCAATATTTCGGAGAGGGACGAATACTCAAATCTGAAAAACTGGATTTAATTATTGATTTGCATGAATGGGATGGTACATATGGTTATGACAGACTTGGTTTTGAAGAAAAATACGACACAATACTTGATATTCAAGTACCGAGAAAAGAAATACCTGTCAGCCCGGGTCGCAATATTCCCTTGTTAATTGAAGTGGCTGCATATAGGGATGTTATGAGAAAGCTCGGCTATAATTCAGCTCAAGAATTAGATGATAAAATCAGGAGTTTAATGAAAAAGGAAAAAGAAGTTGTATAAATTTTTAAAATGATATAAAATTAATAAGTTTTCTCCGAGGGTAAATTTAAGAATGAAAGAAATAAAAGTTGAAATCAAAAATGAATACGGCCTTCATGCCCGTCCATCTTCCCTAATGGCCAACCTCGCGAGCCAATTCAAGAGTGATATCACAGTTGTTAAAGAAGATAGTGAAGTAAATTGCAAGAGTATTATGAATCTGCTTTTGTTAGCTGCGGGCAAGGGAGTCGTTTTAACCATTATAGCCGTTGGCGAAGATGAAGAAAAAGCGCTTAATGCACTTAGAGATCTCATTGAAAACAGAAAATTCGACGAGGATTAGATTAACTCTAATACCTATCCTACCTTAATCAATTCAGCAATGGAATGTTAAATGCAAAAAAGAAGGGATTATATAATCCTATCTATAGTAGTGATTATCGCATGGATTATTTCCTACCTGATTTTTCGCTGGCTTGTCTCAATTCATGCAAATTTAACACTGAAAATAGTTGTACCATCAGTGTTTTTTTTATCGCTTTTTTCAGGACTCTGGTTATTTTATAATTTCATTATGCTCTTTTTTTTCCAGAGTAAGGGCGTCAGGGGATATAAACTTAGAGGAAAAATAACTTCATATTTTCTATTATCAACTCTCAGTTTTATTCTGGTTTTCGGCAGCTTAATGTTTTCACTCATATTTATTATCGAAAACACTTTTATCGACAGGGATAGTACAATAGCAGACAGCCTTCTAAAAAATTATAAAAACATTATATGGGCCCATAAAAATAAATACGAGTCTGAAATTCTTACGGCCTCTGTTAAAGATCCATCCTACTTCCCGATAATTTTTAAAATTGACGGAAAACATTTGTTATTTATTAAAAATAATGATTTACAACTTTCCAGGGCCATTGAATCTTATCCGGGTACCATAATAAAATTCTTTTCGGAAGGTTCCGCAAATATATATTATTCCAGCGATTCGTACAATATTAACATTGTGCGTCATAATGGATTCTATTATGCCGGATATACCGAGAAGGTTCTGACCGATGCCATTCAAACACTAAATAATAACCTTGACTCTATTATAAGGCTAAAACAAACAAAGAAATTTATTCTCCCTGTTTCCATACTATCTATTTTTATACTCGCAGTTCCAATACTGATCGGAGTGTTTTTTGTCAGTTTATCGGTAGCCAAAAATATTACCGTTCCAATCGAAGAAATCGCCAAGGGAATAAAAATAATTTCTGAAAAAAATCTTGACTATAAGGTAAAAATAAAATCACAAGACGAGATCGGAGATCTAGCCTATCACTTCAATTCCATGGCAACACGGTTAAAATTTGCATATCAGCAAATAAAAAGAATGGAAAGAATAGAAGCCTGGCAGGAAATGGCCCGCAGACTGGCGCATGAGGTAAAAAACCCTCTTACTCCTATTAAATTATCTACAGAAAGGCTTCTTTATACCTATGAGTTCAAACCTCAGGACTTTGGAGATATCCTTAATAAAACGACAGCTACAATAATAAGTGAAACTAAAAGGCTTGAAAAGCTCGTTAATGAATTTTCCAGGTTTGCCAGGCTGCCAAATGTAAAGCTTGAAAACAAAAATATCGCTTTAACCCTGAACGAATTGATAGACTTTTTCCAGGGGGCCTATCCTACTTTTAATATTATTAAAAATATCTCTTTCAAGGAATTATTCATCTTTTATGACGAAAGCCAACTGAAGCAGGTTATTATTAATCTTGTAAATAACGCCATAGAAGCATGTGAAAATACTGAAAAATATGTTGAAATCAAAGCTGAGACCAATGAAGATTATTTGTTATTATCAGTATATGATAAGGGGATAGGAATTCCTCAGGAAATCCAGAATAAAATATTCGAACCATATTTTACGACAAAAAAACAGGGTAACGGTATCGGATTGGCGATAGCCGAAAGGATTATTTCTGAGCATAACGGTAATATATGGTTTGAAAGCAGGAAGGAAGGAACTACTTTTATAATCCAAATACCGCTTGAAATAAATCCAATATTGAAATTGCCGAATGATAATAATTTATAAGAGGATTCAATGAAATATAGGGTTTTAGTTGTTGACGATGAGGAAAAAATCCGGGAAACCATTTCAGATATTCTTATGGATGAAGGTTATGAGGTTATTTGCTCAAATGATGGGGAAGACGCGATTAAAAAAATATTATTCGAGGATTTAGATGCAGTTTTACTTGATGTAATGTTGCCGAAAAAAGGCGGAATGGATGTTCTCGATTATATCCACAATGAATTCCCACTTATCCCAGCTCTTATAATATCTGGACATGGCGATATCAAAATGGCAGTTGAGGCTATGAAAAAAGGCGCATATGATTTTCTGGAAAAACCGCTTTCATTTGAAAGAATTCTTAATTCAATCCGGAACGCAGTTAAATTAAAAGAACTTCAGATGGAAAATCTGAATCTAAAGTCAAAAATCGAACCTGTCCAATTTATCGGAAATAGCCGGGGAATACAGGAAATAATGGCAAAACTCCCCCAAATAGCTCAAAGCGATGCTTCAGTTCTGATAACTGGAGAAAACGGTACCGGGAAAGAACTTATTGCCAGAATGATCCATAGCAACTCCCTGAGAAAAAATTTTCCTTTTATTAGCATCAACTGCGCAGCTATTCCCGAAACTTTAATAGAGTCTGAACTTTTCGGATATGAAAAAGGCGCTTTTACAGGCGCGATCCGCCAAAAAAAGGGAAAATTTGAAACTGCTCATAGAGGTACGCTGTTTCTTGATGAAATCGGGGACTTGAGCCTGACCGCACAGGCAAAAGTCCTAAGAGCAATTCAAGAAAAAGAGATACAAAGAGTCGGAGGCAATGAAATAATAAAGGTAGATGTCAGGCTTATCACGGCTACTAATAAAGAACTTTCGGATGAAATAAGGCAGGGTAATTTCAGACAGGATCTTTTTTACAGGCTGAATGTTATCCCGATTTTAATACCGCCCCTTCGTGAAAGGAATGATGATATAGAACCTCTTATTCTTTATTATATTGATGAACTAGCTACAAAGAGGGGTAAATGTGTTTCTCTTTCAAGGGCCGCCATTCACATACTTGAAAACAGGAATTGGCCCGGAAATGTCAGAGAACTCCGTAATTTCATAGAAAGGCTTATCATCTTAAATAACAAGCCTAACATCGAAGCTGAAGATGTCATGAAATTATTATATTCTGAAGAAAATAATATAAATTTGAAGTATGAAAAAATGAATCTAAAAGAAGCGAAGCATGATTTTGAAAAAAAATTGATAATAAACAGACTGATCCGCATGAATAACAACATCACAAAAACTGCCGAATCACTTGAAATTGAAAGAACGTATCTGCATAGAAAAATCAAAGAGCTTAAAATAGATACCGACCTTGAATTAAAAGAGGAATAATAAGGAATACTTCAATATTTTAACAAAGTTGACAATTTATCAATCTCATCGGGATCATCAATGGTTTTATAAATAATCCGTGAAGAATCCTGCCTGAGATCAGACTCTATCGGGTTTCTGAGCGGAAACCCCTGAAAATTCTTCAATATGACAATACTGGGCCTCATAGTATATTCGTCTTCCTTGTCTAAAACATATCCAATTTCACCTGTATTCAGGTATACATAACTTCCTACAGGATAATAAGAACCCAGTTCAAACATTTTTGAAAGCTCGTTTACAAACCTCTGAGTAACAAAGGGATTGAAATGCTTCATTGTATTTCTCATAATGTAAAGCAGAGCATCGTTCACGCAATATGCCTGTTTATAGGGCCTTTCCGTCGTCAGTGCGTCATAAACATCGCTAACCGATACAATCCCCGCGAAGTTTCCAATCGCTTCTTCTTTCAATCCTAGAGGATATCCGGATCCGTCCCATTTTTCATGATGATATATAATTATTTTTTTAATATAACTGCTCAGACTATTATCTTCCCTTATCAGATTATAGCCATAAATAGGGTGCTTTTTCATTTCACGAAATTCTTCAGCCGTAAGCATCCCATTTTTATTTACAATTTTGCTGGGAACCAGGATTTTACCAATATCATGAAGAAATCCTCCAAGCCCTACATCCAGTGCAAAAAGATCATTAAAACCCAGTTTTTTTGTGAGAAAAACGGATAATATCCCTACATTGATCGAATGATAATAGGTATAAGAATCATAATCCTTCAGCACCATAAGGTTTAGAAAATTATCGGGATGAGATTTGACTTCTTCAAGGAATCTCTCAACTGTTTTTTTAGCCGCTTTCAGATCTTTCAGTTTTCCATATCTTATCTGATGTCCAACCTCTTCTATTGTATCCAGTGCAAATTCACGGGTGGAGTTTGAGAAGACCGGCGGTTTACTGAAGATGTCTTTAAATTTCGGGGCTGAATAGTAAATATTTTTAACGCCCCTTTCTTTTAATTTATCTATAAAGCTCGATGTGAGAGGCTTACGGGCCGGCCATAGCATATTCCCGTATTCATCGTAAACTATACCGCAAAGAAGCACACCTTCTCTTAAAAATTTGACATCAATAATTTCTAACTTTTCTTTTTCAAGCATATTATGCCTTTAATGATCCCCGGATAATCAAAATTTTTTATTACTAATAATATTATTATTTAAGCCCGAGGTTATTTCTAATTTTATTTCTTTCACCCTCCATAAATGATATCTTCTCTTTTTCTTTATTAATCACTGCTTCCGGGGCCCTGCTTAAAAAACTTGAATTTGACAGCTTTTTCATTGCCGATTCAATTGAGGTTTCAAGTCTCTTTAGTTCCGCTATTAGTTTATCTTTTTCTTTTTTAATATCGACAATCCCTTTAAGGGAAATATACACTTCAAACCCTTTTCCGACACCCAGTACCTCATCCTTTTCTTTATCATGCTCTCCGTCTAAAACCAGTTTTTCAACTTTAGACAGCTTTTTTATTACATTTAAATGTTTAAGCATAAAATCAGCAAAGTTTTTATCTCCGGCTTTCATCACCGCTTCAACCATAACATTTGGCAGTATCTTATTCTCTCCACGTATGTTGCGAATAGTTCTGATAAAATTTTGAACCATGGAAACAAGATTTTCCTCTTCTTCATAAATCAGTGCTTCGTTAAATTCAGGATAATTATCAATAACCAGCGAAACCTTATGCTGTGGAAGGCTCCGATGTATCATTTCTGTAATAAAAGGCATAAAGGGGTGTAAAAGCTTGAGGCTTCCTTCAAGAGTATATAATAATACAGAGATTTTAGAATCCTTATCCTCCTGTTCCCCTTTATAAATCGCAACCTTTGAAATCTCAATGTACCAATCGCAGAATTCGCTCCAAATAAAGTCATAGAGACTTATTGCCGCATCGTTGAAATTAAAATTCTCTATCTCGTCCCTGACTTTCTTAACTGTTTTATTGAACTTCGATAGTATCCATTTATCAAAATCGTCAAGCCGGATATTCCACGGGTTTTTAATCACGGTTATTGAAGAGTTTTGCAGAATGAACCGTGAAGCATTCCAAATTTTATTCGCGAAATTTCTTCCTAATTCACAATTCTCTTTAGTGTAATAAATATCATTTCCCAAAGGCGCCAACCTCGTTATGGTGAAACGAAGAGCATCGGCCCCGTATTCCTTTATTACATCTATCGGATCAGGCGAATTACCAAGCGATTTGCTCATTTTTCTTCCCAAATCGTCTCTTACTATCCCGGTAAAATAAACTTTGCTGAATGGTATTTTTTTCAAAAATTCCAGACCGGCAACTATCATTCTGGCCACCCAGAAAAAGATAATTTCAGGAGCAGTAACCAGCGTGTCTGTAGGGTAATAATATTTCAGGTTTTTATCGACCACAGGCCAACTGTGAACTGCGAAAGGCCAAAGCCAAGAAGAAGCCCAAGTATCCAGAACATCCTCATCCTGCCTCAATACCGTGTTGCCGCATTCATCGCATTTTTCAGGAACTTGTTCAAAAGCGTCATAATGGCCGCATTCATCACAGTAATATACCGGTATTCGATGGCCCCACCATAACTGCCTCGATATACACCAATCTTTAACATTTTCAAGCCAGTGAAAATACGTTTTCGTCCACCTTTCAGGATAGAAGGTTATCTTGCCGTTTTTAACCGCTTTCATTGCAGGTTTGACAAGTTCATCCATCTTCATAAACCACTGTTCCGAAAGGTAAGGCTCAATAGGAACATGCCCCCGTTCGCTATAACCGACCTTATGGGTATAATTCTCGACCTTTGAAAGCAGTTTTAGTTCCTTCATTTTCTCAACAACAGCTTCCCTGGCTTCATACCTGTCCATTCCGCGAAAATCTTCCGGTACATTTTCATTTAATGTTGCATCTTTGTTCAAAATATTTAAAAATTCCAATTCATGATTATTACCGATAATGTAATCATTAGGGTCATGAGCGGGAGTGATCTTTACAACGCCTGTACCGAACTCCCTATCGACATACTCATCCGCAATTACCGGTATTTCCTTGTCAACGATGGGAAGTATTACATACTTTCCAACATATTCCCGGTATCGATTGTCCCCGGGATTGACTGCAACAGCGGTATCGCCAAACATAGTCTCGGGTCTTGTGGTTGCAATTTCGAGACATTTATCCGAATCTTTCAAGGGGTATTTGAAGTGCCAGAGTTTACCTTCGACCTCTTGATAATACACTTCCTCATCCGAAATTGCCGATTTGGAAACGGGGCACCAGTTAACAAGCCTATAACCCTTATAAATATATCCTTTTTTATATAAATAAACAAAGCTATGAATAACAGCCTTATAATATCCATCATCCATAGTGAATCTTTCCCGATCCCAGTCGCAGCTGGCCCCCATTTTTTTCAGCTGGCTTATAATTATCCCACCATATTTTCTTTTCCATTCCCACGCATATTCAAGGAATTTTTCACGCCCTATTTCAAATTTATCGATCCCTTTATCCTCAAGATACTTAGCAACTTTTGCTTCAGTCGCTATCGAGGCATGATCGGTGCCGGGGATCCAGCATACCTCAAAACCGTTCATCCTGTGATAACGTATTAATATATCCTGGATAGTATTGTTCAGGATATGTCCCATATGAAGCACGCCGGTAACATTAGGAGGAGGAATCACTATTGTATAAGGTTTTTTATCCGGATTAACAGAACTTTTAAAGTAACCTTCACGGAGCCAATATTCATATATTTCCCCCTCGAATTCAGATGGATTATAAGCACTTTCCAATGCCGGATTCATCAAAAAACCCCCGCTTTTTAAATATATGAATATATACCAAATTTTAAGGGGGGTAGGTTCAATTGTCAAGCGTACAATTACTTTAATTAATCGTTAAAAAGGTATTATAATTATATGTGATATAATTATCTGTTCTATTACCGGGAGGTTTTTTCATATGATCAATGTAACAATCAACGGGGAGATCATAACCGCGGAAAACCGGAATATCTGGGATTTGATAAAATTCGATAAAAAACTGGAACCTTCGCAAGTTGTAGTCGAGTATAATCAGAAAATACTAAAACGGGAATATTGGAAGAGCACAGTTTTAAAAGAGGGTGATAAGCTTGAAATTGTAAGTTTTGTAGGCGGAGGGTGATTCCTTCCGTTTCTATTCAGGATTGAAATCGCCGAAATCGTCCTCATGGCTATTCATCTTCAGCTTCGGGACTTTCGGAATATTCCGCCCATAAAATATTTCCGACATTTCTTTCTTCAGGCGCTGTTTTATCTTTTTCTTTTCTCCCTGCAGGAGGTTCTTTTTTCCGGTTCCGAATAAATAATTATCAAGGTCAAATTCCTTGAGTATTAATTTTGTATGGAATATATTTTCCTGATAAACGTTAACATCGACTGCATGAAACGTGTCAAGGGACTCTTCAGATATAAAGTTTTGAATTGAATTTATCTTATGATCGATAAAAAATTTTTTACCGTCGACATCCCTGGTAAACCCGCGTACCCTGTAATCCAGCATCATTATATCAGGGTTGAAGCTATGAATCAGATAGTTCAGGGCTTTCAGGGGAGAAACGAGACCGCATGTCGACACATCAATATCCGCTCTGAAAGTGCTTATCCCATTATCCGGGTGACTTTCAGGAAAGGTATGGACTGTAATATGGCTTTTATCGAGATGTCCGACAACAGCATTTGGAATAGGCCCCGGAAGTTCCGCGTTTGGGAAGTCTTCCGGAACATCCGCTTTATCGGAAATCAGAATAGTCACGCTTGATCCCTGGGGATCAAAATCCTGCTTCGCTATATTCAAGATCCTGGCCCCGATGATTTTTACAACATCGCTTAGAATATGAGTCAGCCGTTCTGCATTATACTCCTCATCTATGTACTCTATATAAGCATGCCTGTGTTCTGTCGTTTTCGCATAGCATATATCATACATATTGAAACTAAGAGTTTTTGTCAGATTGTTAAACCCGAAAAGCTTAAGCTTTTTCAAGGGCTTTACTTCCATCCTTTTCTCCTGAACATTATAAATTATGTTACGGTTAATTTTAATTCAATCGATGAAATCCATCAATTCCTTTACACGTTTCGGATTTCTCAGCTTCCTGAGGGCTTTTGCCTCGATCTGGCGAATCCTCTCCCTTGTTACCTGGAAAAGATACCCCACCTCTTCAAGTGTGTGGGAATAACCGTCTTCCAGCCCGAACCGCATTCTCAAAACCTTCTGTTCCCTCAGAGGAAGCTGGTCTATAATCTCGCCTAATTTTTCTCTGAGCATATTATTCATGGTTGAATTAAGCGGACTTGCAGCTTTAATATCCTCGATAAAATCACCCAGGGCGGAATCCTCATCCCTGCCCACCGGTGTTTCAAGAGAAACAGGGTCATTAGCTACACTTTTAATATTCTTAACCTTAGAAATACCCCAGCCTACACGGGTGGATATTTCTTCAACGGAAGGCAGCCTCCCAAGGTCCTGGGTAAGATCCATTTCGGCTTTTTTTACCTTGTTTATTTGTTCTATCATATGTATAGGCACACGGATAGTCCGGGACTGCTCGGAAATCGAGCGAGTTATTGCCTGCCTTATCCACCAGGTAGCATAAGTTGAAAATTTATAACCTTTCCTGTATTCAAATTTCTCAACAGCCCTTATCAGTCCTATATTGCCTTCCTGGATAAGATCGAATAGATGAACACCCCTGTTTATATATCTTTTTCCAATGCTGACAACCAGTCTTAAATTGGCCTGGACAAGTTCTTTTTTCCTTTCTTCAACTATATTCTTCCCTTCTTTTATTTCATGTGACCAGTGGATCAATTCAATGGTTGAAACCTTATATGTATTCTCGATCTCTCCTATTTTCCCTTCTTTCTCTTCAATGCTCTGAATAAGTGTTTTTATAGAATCGTTGGCAGGGTTCTGCTTTTGAAGTTTATAGAGATCGCTAATCACGATATTATTGACTTCTTCCACCTTCTTGAAATAATCCAGGAATTTTTCAAGATCCTCGGCTACATAGATCAATTTTTCAGCAGCATTAAGAAGGATCTTTTGGTTTATATCTATGGTTTTTATATCATCAACGAATTTTCTCCTGATGATTCGAATATCCTCTTTTAATTCCGCTTTTTTTCTTTCATTCGAATTTTCCCATTCCCTGTCGATTTTTTCCATTTCGTTATAGAAATCTTTCAGGTAAGAGGCAACCCTGGCAATTACTTTCATCCTCTCTTTTCTTTCTTTCGCTGTGATATTATATATCTTTGGGAGATTGAAAAAATTATATAATTTACCCTTTCCCTTAAGAATATCTTCGATAATACGGTTAATTTCAGGGACAAGGAATCCGGCATTATAAACAGAACTATTTATCTTGAGCTGTCCTTCCTCTATCTTTTTAGCTATTTCAATTTCCTGCGGCTGTGCAAGGAGTGGAATTTTACCAATTTTTTTCAAGTAAATCCTCAGGGGATTATCCGATTGCTCGTCTTCGCTTTCTATGATAATCGAGTCGATATCATCGTATGAATCCTCAATAAATTCGTCAAATTCCTCAAGAAAAGCATCAGCTATATTAACTTCGTTTTCTTCAAGCAGGCGAAGGACATTGTCGATGCCTTCAGGCGATGAGATAACGGATTCAGGCAGGCGGTCTAATATTTCATCGTAAGTCAGCATCCCTTTCTCTTTTCCAAATTTTATCAGCCGATTTACATCTTCATTCTCAAGTAAATCATCGAACATAATCTATATATCCTCCTGTGATCGTTTATTTTCCCTTTTTAACGGCAGGGAAAATCGCCATATATATAAAAACGATTAATCAGACAGTTCCATTTCCCTGGCACAGTCTTTAATTTTTTCAATTACGATGAAACTTTCCATTTTAAGTTCTTCCTGCATTTTATTATATTTTTGCATATCCGATAATTTAGATTCACCCTGGTATTTTATAATCATTTTCGATAAATTCGCGATCTCTCTGCTCAAATATTGCGCTTTTAACCTGTAGGCGGATTCCCTTATAATTGAAGAGGATATTTTTTCGCTTTGCGCGTATTCAGAAACTCTGTCAAAGATTTCTCCTTTCTCCAGGGACGCTATAATTTCTCCTGTATTGATCGGGGTGTTATCCCGTAAAATTGAAAAAATCTTGCGGGCCTCATTATCTAAAAACATATCATCCTTTAATATACTCCCTATTTCAGTTATCAATTCCGGTTTATTTAACAGCATACCGATAATCTCGGATTCGAGATTATTCATTGCCGGCATTTTTAAAGCGGCGTCATTAATAATTATTCCTGTACTTTTTTCGTCCCTTAAATAATTCTGGTATTCCGATAAAATGACAGTATAATCTTCCCTGATAAAATCACCGATTTTTTTTAAATATTCCTCCCTGACGATAGAACTCTTTACCTTTTTTACAAATGGGAAAATGGAGAGAACAAATTTAACCTTATTTTTCGCCGCATCAACTTTTCTGGCAAAATATTTGATCTTGAAATCAATCGGGAGAAGCCTTTTATCCGTCTTGTATTTTAAAAAAGCATTTTTGCCTTTTTCCATTACGAAATCATACGGGTCCTTTTTCCCGGGTAAAATCACTACAGTTTGATTTAATTCGCTGTCAGCGGATACATCCAGCGCCCTATTTGCCGCGTTAATTCCCGCTTCATCTCCGTCAAATATGAAAACCACGCTTTCCGCGAACCTTTTTAAAATGGCAAGCTGGTTAATGGTGAGAGCCGTGCCGAGAGGGGCTACAGCGTTCTTTATACCGTTCTGATTAAGGGCTATGACATCCATATACCCTTCAACTATAAGCGCTTCTTTCTTTTTAATTATTTCATCCTTTGCAAAATTTAAAGAAAAAAGAAGCCCCCCTTTATGAAACACCGGATTTTCAGGACTATTGAGGTATTTTGCCTGGCTCTTATCCTCCGACAGGATACGGCCGCCGAAACCGACTGTATTCCCATCCCTGTCGAAAATCGGAAAAATAATCCTGTCCTTGAACCTGTCAAAAAGACCGTCATTCCCCTGGCATGCCACTCCGGATTTCAGGATAAGATCATCCCCAAAACCCTTACCCTTTAAAAACCCGGTCAACTTGTTCCAATTATTTCCTCCGAAACCTATACGAAAATCCTTTATTGTTTCTTCTGTAAGCCTTCTTTTTTTTAAATATTCCCTGGCTCCCTCCGCTTCGTTAGATTCAAGTAATTTGTGAAAATAGAGCATAGATTCTTTATTTATTTTTAGAAGCAAATCTTTTTCCTTTACTGACACAAAATCCTTTTCACTGGAATATCCGGATAAATCTATTGAAGCCGTTTTTGCGAGTTCCTGAAGAGCTTCAATAAAACTTAACTTCCGGAATTCCATTAAAAAATGCAACGTGTTTCCCGAGGCTCCGCAACCGAAGCAATGATAAAGCCGTTTTTCTTCGCTGATAGAAAATGAAGGTGTTTTTTCCTGATGGAAAGGGCATAAAGCCAGGTAATTTCTCCCGCTCTTTTTAACTTCAGTATATTTTCCAATTACTTCGACTATAGAAACCCGATCGAGAATATTCCCGATGACTTCCGGCGGTATCAATACGTTTTCTCCATTTTGCAAATTACAGGAATAAATATAGAGACTCCAGACCAATTAACAAAAGCTCTGCCGCAATGCCAGGACTATTTAATAACTTATAGATATGTTACATGCTTCTTTTGATTAGTTTTGATTTATAGCTATGCGCCTTTTCCTGGATTTATTCCTGTGATATAATATATACAAATAAATCGGCAAAATTCCTATGAAATCTTGAAATATTTTTTATTGTTGTTAAATTAAATAAAATATTTCTTTTTCAATCCCATCAACGACAGCGAACCTTCTCTCGACTAACGGTTCCAGCGTCATAGATTGCCTTGCATCCATCCCCGTAAAATAAGTGATAAAATCCCTGATGCGGGCTCCCCCTTCTTTCTGTATAAATGTGAAAAATACCCTTTTCCCTGAAAACTCAATGCTTTTAAAATAATCATTGAGATTAATCGACTTTTCACCTTTCATACCCGCTTTCATATATTCACCCATTGTTTTCACTTTTGCCAATAAAACCGGTTCGGAAAATTCACTATTAAAGGAAAACCTGACAAAATGCTCTCTGCAGATCCTTGTAAATTTAGGGGAAGGCAGGGCTTTCAAATCAATTTTAATAATTTTTAGCCCTGCAGGCAATTCCATATTTAAGAGAGTTTTCAGCCTTTTTTTTCGAATTTTCTCCGAAAGCTCAATTTCAGCAATTTCATAATTGCTTGAAAGTCCTACTGGCAGGGCCCAACCCATTTCTACCCTTAGATGCGGATTAAATCCCCTGGTATAAACAATCGGTATATTCGCGCGAATAAAAGCCCTCTCAAAAACCTCTTCCAGATCTATAGGCCCTAAATATCTCATATTGTTTGTCTTCGTATATAAAAATCTACAGACAAAACGGGGTTTGCTATCTATCAGAACGCGGTTTAAGAATCTTTTATCAGTTTTATACTTTTCTCCGAGAGTTTTTTTTACAAACCTTGGCTTTTCAGATTTGAAATTGCAATTTCCACAGTAATTTGTACAATCCGGAGAGCAGTTTCCGGTCGCAATCCTTGATGCGGCTTTTTCCTTTTCTTTTATTAAATATCTTTTTGTGACCCCCGGAATAATGAAATCCCATGGCAATACCGCATCCGTTCCCTTCTCTTTAAGATAAAACAAGGGATCTATACCGGTTTCCTCGAAAGCTGATTTCCATAAACGAAGATCGAACTTATCCCCCCAGCCGTCGAACCTGGCCCCCTTTCTGAAAGCCTTTTCAATTACCAGAGACAATCTTCGATCGCCTTTACATAGAACTCCTTCCAATTCACTCATTTCCGGATCATTATATCTTATATTAATATTCCTTTTATTTTTAAAAAATCCGATCATATCATGAAAATCTTCCCGGGCGTGACCGGCCGCCATCTGACCATACCACTGGAACGGAGTATGAGGCCTCGGTATAAATAAGGCTACTGAAAGGGTTATTTTAATCCCCCTTACAGCCGAATCTATTCTCATTGCAAGATTCTCTATTTCAGAAATCTCTACACCCCTTTCATGGGAACATAACCCTATCATAAAATAAAGTTTGACGCTTTTCCATCCGAGTTCATAAGCTATTTTTATGACCTTAATAAGCTCTTCTTCCGTCACATTTTTATTTATTGCATCCCTGACAGCCTGTGTCCCTCCTTCGACAGCAAAAGTAAGTCCGCTCTTCCTGATCTCTTTTACTTTCCGGGCAAGTTCGAGGGTAAAGGAATCTATCCTTAGGCTCGGAAGTGAAAAAGAAACTCCATGGCTGGATAACTGGCTATCCATTGCCCGGATAAGGGCTTGAAGATCGGAGTAATCGCTTATAGAAAGCGATATCAGGGAAATTTCCCTGTACCCGGTTTTTTTAATTATTTCCGTGGAAAGTTTCATTAAGTTTTTTACAGTCCTTTCCCTCGGCGGCCTGTAATAAACTCCAGCCTGGCAAAACCTGCATCCCCTTCCGCATCCCCTTGCAACTTCAAGCACGGCCCTATCCTGGACCGCCTGTATATGCGGCAGAATTTGAGCAGTAACATAAGGAATTTTTCCCAGGTCGGGTTCGCTGTATCTTCTAATACTTTTCCCTACAGGAATAATATATCCATTTTCCTCTTTTTCAACATATAACGGGGGTACATACACCCCCTCTATCATGGAAAGATCATACAGTATTGCAGACCTTGCTCTGCCTTTTTCTTTACCCCTGGTTATTACTTCCACCATTTCAATAATCCTGCTCTCCCCGTCACCAATGCAAACGGCATCAAGAAAATGAGCCACCGGTTCAAGATTTCCTGAAACGGGCCCTCCGGCAATGACAAAAGGATGAGAACCATTCCTTTCTTTTGAATAAAGAGGGACTCCCGAAAGGTCAAGGATATTGAGAAAATTTGTATACAGAAGTTCATATTGAAATGTAAATCCCAGAATATCAAACCGGGCTAAAGGGGTCTTGGATTCAAGAGAAAAAAGGGAGATCTTCTTTTCCCGTAAAAACTGTTCCATATCTATCCATGGAGAATAAACCCTTTCACAAGCGATATAATTTTTCCTGTTCAGGATGTCGTAGAGGATTTTAAGCCCGACATTTGAAATACCGATCTCGTAAATATCCGGATATATAAGGGCTATCGTCGTTTTTCCTTTATTATCCTTGACGATAGAATTTAACTCCCCGCCTACATACCGGGCAGGTTTATCTACGAAAGGCAATATTTCTTTTTCTATTATATCCCACATAGGAACTCCAATGCTTTTTTTCAATTTATTGCATCAAGTTTAATATTAACATAAAATAGTACATTATGAAACGAAAATACAATTACACATGGCTTAACGAAGGGGTCAGAACATTTTTGAGGGATTCAATCCCCTCCGTGCATTATTTTTCAGCGCTTCTCAGGAAGAATTGGCATGAAATTGTCGGAAAGGCAATGGCCTCACATTCAACGCCAATGGGTGTATATAATAAAGTATTGACAGTAAACGTTGACGACCCGATCTGGATCCAGGAATTTACTTTAAATAAAGATGAAATCAGGAATAATATAATAAATTTCTTCGGGGATAAATCCTTGACAGGAGTTTTCGATTCCATCAGGTTTCAGAACGGTGAGATAAAAGGTCATCTTCCTGTCAAGAAAATCAAATTCACCGGCAGGGTCGACCCAAATACTCTGAAAAAGATCGATGAAACCCTGAAAAATTTAGAAGATAAAGAATTGAAAGAAGCCCTGAGGCATTATTTTATCCAGTCCCAGCTTAAATTTTCGGAGGGCGGTATTCCTGGATCACAATCTGTTCCCCAATTTCATTCGAAAGACGGGTAATTTCATATCTTTCTACGATCCCTGTTACAAGGGTTGTCCTAAACTGGTGCGGAATTCCGCTTTTCAGGATGAGCCCGATGGAATCCTTTATTTTTTCAAGATCGACCGAATCAAGGCCGACTGTTTTACCATATTTGCTGAAAATGTTTTTAATATCCATTGCCACGAAAGAGAGCAGGCCCCTATTTAAATATCTCTTCAATATACCGGGCAGATAACCGTTAGTATCAAGTTTTGTTAAAAACCCGTTTTTTAAACACCATTCAAAGAAACCGGCAAGTCTTTCCCCCCAGATAGTGGGTTCCCCGCCGCTCACACATATCCCACTGATTTTTCCCTTTTTCGATATCAGGAAAGCCTCGATATCCTCTTCAGCAATTTCAGGGATTTTTTCGTACAATTCCGGAACAATAAGGTCCCTGTTTTGACACCATGGGCAGCGGAAATTACAACCCGCGGTAAAAACAGTGGCGGCAATCTGTCCCGGAAAATCTATTAATGAAATTTTCTGAATTCCCCTGAACATCTCTAAAATTATTTGAAAAGGAGCTTATCTTCGTAAGTATTTCTCTCGGAAAATTCCTGCTGCTTACCGATGTTCCAATGCTGGACCGGCCTGTAATACCCGACTATCCTGGAATAAACCTCTGTCGGTATAACCAACCGCTTTTTTTCCTCTTGTTCCATGTGTTTGCTTCTCCTCTCCTTAAAATCTGCTTTAAAACTATGATTACATATATTTTCCATATTTAAGTAATTCTTCATCCGTATGGGGCAGGGGACAGATCCACTTTTCCCCGGAAAGATAGCCATGGACCGGGCAAACCGAGAAAGTCGGGGTAATGGAAAAATACGGCAATCGATACTGGCTTGCTACCGTTTTAACCATTTTCGCTATTATATCCGGGTTTTCGACTTTTTCACCGAGAAAAATATGTATTACCGTTCCTCCGGTAAACTTAGCCTGTAAAGGATCCTGGTGGTCAAGCAGCTCAAAAATATCGTCAGTGGCATTAACCGGAAGGTGGACGGAATTGGTATAATAAGGGGCATCCTGCGTTCCTGAAGAAATGATATCCGGGTGTATCCGTTTATCGGCTTTTGCAAGACGGAAACTCGCACCTTCAGCGGGAGATGCTTCCAGGTTATAAAGATTACCCGTTTCCCGTTTGAATTCCTCAAGGACCTCGAGGGCAAAATCAAGGACTTTCATGGCAAAAGTCCTGCTCTCCTGGGTGTTATAAGGTTTTTTTAGAAAATTCATGACTGCTTCATTCATGCCGATCATACCTATTGTAGAAAAATGATTGGTCCAGTATCTTCCGCTTCTTTTTTTTATATCGTTCAAATAAATACGCGTATATGGATAGAGGCCTCTGTCCGTCAGGTCCTCTATTACTTTCCTTTTCATCTCCAGGGAATTTTTCGATATCACCATCATCTGTCTGAATAAAACGAAAAATTCTTCTTCATTAGAAGCCGAATAAGCAATCCTGGGAAGATTGATAGTCACAACCCCGATAGAACCCGTCATTGGATTGGCGGCAAATAACCCTCCGCGTTTACCCAGGGGGTTCTCATCGCTCCCGGTCAGGCTCATTCTGTCAAGCTGAGCCCTTACTTCTCTATTATCCAGCTTAAGCCTGCAGCACATACTCCTTGTATCTTCCTCATTCATATCAGAATTGATAAAATTGCTGAAATAGGGGGTTCCGTACTTCGCCGTCATTTCCCATATCTTTCTATAAGCCGGATTTTCCCAATCAAATGTCTTGGTAATATTATAAGTTGGGATCGGAAAGGTGAATGGCCTGTTTTTTGCGTCTCCTTCAAGCATTACCTCTGCAAAAGCCTGATTTATCCAGTCCATTTCAAGTTTAAATTCCGAATATGATTCATCCCTTATTTCTCCGCCGATTATTACTCCCTTATCTCTGAGATAAGAAGGGCAGACAAGGTCGAAGGTTAAATTCGTGAAAGGGGTTTGAAATCCGGTCCGTGTCGGCACGTTGAGGTTAAAGACGAATTCCTGTATAGCCTGCTTAACCTCTGACATTGTCAAACCGTCATACTTTACAAGCGGCGCAAGAAGGGTGTCTATATTGGCAAAAGCTTGAGCTCCTGCCGCCTCACCCTGGAGAGTATAGAAAAAATTGACTATCTGACCCAGCGCCGATCGAAAATGCTTTGCCGGTTTACTTTCCACTTTGCCGGCAACCCCACCGAAACCCTGGATCAGGAGCTGTTCAAGATCCCATCCGACACAATAAGCGGAAAGGGACCCAAGATCATGAATATGTACGGCCCCGCTTCTATGCGCTTCACCGATATCCGGTGTATATATTTTTGTAAGCCAGTAATTAGCGGTTATTGTTGACGATACATGTGAATTCAGGCCCTGGAGGGAATAGAACATATTAGAATTTTCGTTTACCCTCCAGTCCCTCAGATGAACATAATCTTCAATCATGTTAAGACTTTCATTGAGAGTTTTCGTTATATTCCTTATTTCGCTCCTTTTCGCACGGTAAAGAATATATGATTTCGCCGTCTTTCTGAAGCCCATATTCATAAGAGTATCTTCTACCATATCCTGTATATGTTCTATCTCCACAACTTTATCATCAAGCTTGCTTATTACCATTGCGGTAATTTCCCAAGCCTGGTTATAATTGCCTTCACCCGTCGCTTCAAAGGCCTTGCTGACTGCTACTGCTATTTTTGAGACATCGAAGTCGGCTATTCTGCCGTCCCTCTTCTTTACGAAAGCGCTTTGATTATTTGATTTTTTTGACTGGACCAGGTCTTTAACAAGCTGCTCCATCTTCACCCCTCCCGATAATATAAAACGGCTTTTTCTAAATTTTCATAATATTTACCACCGATATGACAATGAATATGATTATTGTTACAAGCGCGCCTGTTAGAATCAGGTTTTCTCTGTTCCTGATTAAATAATTAACATTTTTCTTTTCGAAAAGATAGATTTTGTTCTTGCCATGAGGAATGATGAATATAATATTGATTAAAAGAACAGACAATAGAAGGACAATATCAGGTATCCGCCGGTTAAATGCCTTTTCTATTATATCCTTCAAAAAAAACATGTAAATAATAAAAAAAATATCGCAGATCGAAATAATGTAATTAAAAATCTTTTTCCTGAAAAAGCGGAAAATATTTCTTAATTCTATTATTTTTTTGATCTCGGTATACATTTTTTTTAGTTTCTGAGAGCTGGAATCTGATAAATAAATGTTGCAACTCGAAGGAGATATATCAAGTATCAAATAGGGCTGTTCTTTTCCTGTTTCTTCCTGAACGTTAAAATAAAACGAATGATATTCCTTTTTCTTAAAATTATCATTTTTAATCAGAATTTCAAGATCTTCCGAATTATTAATTTCATCCTCAAGGCTATAACCCCCTATCTGATATACAATTCCGGGAAAATAAGATTTTGTGATTTTAATAAATTCAACTATATCTTCTTTATAAAGGGTCAGCATAAATGGCGAAAATGAAAAGGTATAATATGAATCACGGCTGCTGACCGATCTTCCCCTCATTAAAAAACACTCCCCTTAACAAATTTTTTAATTTTTAAAGAAATAGGATTTTATAACTAATTATATTTTATTTCACATTAAATATCTATAATTTTTAAAAAATGAATGTTTAAATTCCCTTTCCTCAGGAAGAAGAGTCCGGTTTCTTTATCTCCTGCAGGTATTTTTTTAAAAAGATCCCTGTATAAGATTTCTTGTCTTTCAATATATCTTCCGGTTTTCCTTCAAAAACTATAAACCCGCCCTTGTCGCCGCCTTCCGGCCCAAGATCTATAATCCAGTCAGACACTTTTATTACATCCATGTTGTGCTCGATGACTATAACTGAGTTCCCCCTGTCGACCAGCGACTGAAGAACATTTATAAGTTTTTTTACATCATCGAAATGGAGTCCGACTGTAGGTTCATCGAGAATATAAAGAGTTTTGCCTGTCCCTATCTTTGACAGTTCCTTGGCAAGTTTTATTCTTTGAGCTTCGCCTCCGGAAAGCGTAGTTGCGGCCTGGCCGAGGTGAACATAGCCCAGGCCTACATTTTTCAATACTTCTATTTTTCTCTTTATATTCGGGATATGCTCGAAAAATGAAAGGGCTTCATCAACTGTCAATGCAAGAACATCGGCGATAGATTTCCCTTTATATTTGATTTGAAGTGTTTCCCTGTTATATCTTCTGCCCCCGCAGACATCGCAAGTCAGGTATACATCCGGCAGAAAATGCATTTCCACCTGTATTAAACCGTCTCCCTGACATGCTTCACACCGCCCCCCTTTTACATTGAAGCTGAACCTGCCGGCTTTATAACCCCTTGCCTTTGCTTCTGGAAGACCTGTAAAAAGGTCCCTGATCTCTGTAAAAACACCTGTATAAGTAGCCGGGTTGCTGCGCGGCGTCCTCCCTATAGGGCTTTGATCGATGTCTATAATTTTATCGATATTCTCGGCCCCATGGATCTCTTTATATATACCCGGTATGCATTTAGCTCTGTTGACGCATTTGGCAAGGGCCATATATAAAATGTCGTTGACAAGGGTTGATTTTCCCGATCCGCTGACCCCGGTTATAGCGATAAACTTTCCGAGGGGAAAATCCACATCGATTTTTTTCAGATTGTGCTCCTCTGCGCCTACTATCCTTATGAATTGACCGCTGCCCTCCCTTCTCGCCGGGGGCATTTCGACAAACAAATCTCCGGAAAGATACCTTCCCGTCAGGGAATTTTTATTCTTTTTAATCTGGCTGAATGTGCCTTCGGCGACAAGATTACCCCCGTAAATCCCTGCTCCCGGGCCGATATCGACCACCCAATCCGATCTTGAAATAGTTTCCTCGTCGTGTTCGACTACAAGAACGGTATTTCCGGCATCCCTGAGTTTTTCAAGGCTCAGTATCAAACGGTCGGTGTCTCTCGCATGAAGGCCAATAGTGGGTTCATCAAGGACATACAACACCCCCATCAATCCCGATCCGATCTGTGAGGCCAGTCTTATTCTCTGAAATTCTCCGCCGGAAATCGTACTCACTTTCCTGTCAAGGGTTATATAATCAAGTCCGACATCTATAATGAATTGTAATCTTTTTTCTATCTCTTTCAGGATCCTTTCAGCTATTATTATCTCGCTTTTACCCAGGGTTTTCGAAAGTCCGGAAATGAATTGAAAGGATGAAGCTACATTCATTCTTGTAACTTCCATGATATTTTTAGCCGATACGATCACCGACAGGCTTTCTTTTTTAAGCCTTTCACCATTGCAGACCGGGCATTTTATAGATTCCATATACTGTTCCAGCCATTCCCTCATGTCCATAGACTGGGTTTCAAAATACCGCCTTTTAAGGTTGGGTATTACGCCCTCATATTGCGACATTGTTTTGAAATCAAACCTGTCGCTGGTATAATGAATTTCTACCCTATCGGTGTCCCCATTCATGATCAAATTCCTTATGGTTTTCGGGAGCTCTCTATAGGGTTTATCCATGGAAAAACCGTATTTTCTCGAAAGGGCGTTTAAAAAACTTAACCAGTGGCCCTGAGTAGGGGGGTGGCTTTTAAGCGCCCCGTCGTTAAGGCTTTTATCAAAATCAACAAGCAGTTCCTCGTCAAACTCAAGCTTTTCTCCAAGTCCGCTGCATTCAGGACATGCCCCATACGGAGCATTGAAGGAAAACATCCTCGGTGAAATTTCACTGAAGCTTATATTATGGTCAGGGCAATAATAGCGTTCAGAATATATCTTTTCCTCTTTTGTATCTATGAAAGACAGGGTTAAGAGTCCATCGCCGTAATGGAGTGCCGTTTCAACCGAATCGGTAATCTGGGTCCTGTATTTTTCATTTATAGAAAGCCTTGTGATCACTATATCTATATTATGCTTTTTGTTTTTATCGAGCTTGATATCGGACTCCAGCTCGATAATCTCGCCGTTTACCCTGACCCTGGCAAAACCCTCCTTTCTTAATTCTTCCAGAATATCAGCATGCGTGCCCTTTTTACCCTTTACAACCGGGGCCATGATCATAAACTTCGTCCCTTCCTGTGTTTTCATGATCGAATCTACAATTTCATCGCTGGTCGTCGAGGTCAATATTCTTCCGCATACCGGACAGGTTGGCGTACCGATCGTACCCCATAATAGCCTGAAATAATCGTATATTTCAGTAACTGTTCCCACTATAGATCTCGGGTTGGCATGAACGCTTTGCTGCTGAATTGAAATGGCCGGAGACAAGCCGCCGATATACTCGACATCCGGTTTTTTCATCTCGCCAAGAAACTGCCTGGCGTATGTTGAAAGCGATTCCAGGTAACGCCGTTCACCCTCAGCATAAATTGTGTCGAAAACGAGGGATGATTTACCGCTTCCTGAAACCCCGGTAAAGACCACTAGTTTATTTCTAGGTATTTCAATTGAAAGGTTCTTTAAATTATGTTCTTTTGCGCCTTTAATAACGATTTTTTCAACCATTTGGAAATTTATTTCCTCTTTATTGCTTCAGCGGCCCTTTCTTTTTAAAAAAAAGGCATAACACCCCGTAGCATAAAGCGCCGGCGATTCCTGCAATCACTGTTATAAATGATACAAAAAACGAGGTATTGCCGGGCTCATACCTGAATTCGGCGGCATGCTTCCCGCCATCGACAAAAACCGCCATCTGGAGATAATTGGCTTTATATACCTGGACGGGTTTTCCATCAATAAACGCCTTCCAGCCGGGATCGAACCTTGTATTAAAAAGGAGAACTCCCCCTCCCGGGGCAGGCGAATCGATATCGGCTTTAACATCCCAATCCTTATAGGAAGTAACTGCCTGCGGATGCAGCAGGCCTTTACCACCGCTTCTGCCGTGGATCTTTATGTTTACAATAACAGTCCCCGTAAAGTCGAATTTCGGATCGGAGAGATATTTAAGGGCTTCTCCATTATCTTCAACCGCCTGGAAATTTTCAAATAAAGCCAGGCGGGGAATATAATTTTTCACCTCGAAGACTGCTTCCTGCCTGCCGTCATATCCGGCGCCTACCGATGAAAGTATAAAATTTGTATTATTAGTCAGGCTTCCATACATCAAAGCTACCGGCCTGTTTGCACTGTATAAATAGCCGTCTGTTACAAGGTATTTTACCCCCGATAGACGGAGCAGCGGGAGATTCAAATCCAGAAGTTCATCAAGGCTCTTGATTTGCCTTGATGGAGACCTTTGAAACACGCTGTTAAAAAAATTGTTAATTTCCACATCCCTGTCCGATGATGCAACCTTTTCCATCGCCTGTATGTCGAAGAACGAGAAGTAAAAGGTCAGATACAAACCTCTCATCGGGGTAAGGGGCAAGTTTCCTCCATTCTGGCCAGGAAGCATTAATGACGATAATACACGGAAGGGTTCATTTTTGCCCTCTTCATGCATAAAAGCGACCGGCTTGTCCTGCCTGTAAAACTCATTCAATTTAATATAGGATTTATCCACATAGTATAGATCGATAGTCCAGAGATCGATGATCATCATTACAAAAAACGAGAGGGGGATTACGATTCCCTTAAACACGCCGGGCAGTTTTTTCATCCTGAAGGAAATTATCACCAGGGCCAGGGTTACGGCAAGAAATATATCCATTCTAAGCAGCGACAGAATGATGTTATTGACGATTACTTGAGCCATAGCCGGGTCGTTATTTTTGAGACTGAACCCGAGGGCTATATCGCTCGATGTAACGAGAACGATAAATAAAGCCAGCATCCCGGTGCTTAGAGCAAATATAAGGGACTTCTCGATCTGTCCAAACATTTTTCTTGAAGCTTCATTTTTTTGGGACAGGAGGTCCATAAAAAATTTCAAGCCGAAAGCGGATAGGACCGCAAGGCAGAAAGCGGTGACACATAGTATTTTTATCGGGTCTCTGAAATTCGACATATACGGCAGATGGTAAAAAATCCAGAAAAAGGGAAGGCCGGGCCAGAACCTGCCGAACGATAACAGGAGCGAGAATAAAGCCCCGAAAAAGAAAAATTTAACCAGCCCGCTCTTTTTGTAATAAACAATTATTCCGAGCAGGGCAAAAATTATGACGAAAAAGCCCAGGCTATCGCTTGAAGATGAAAATTCCTTGCTGCCCCAATACGGATTTGCCGATTCGAGTGAACTGTTTCCATGAAATCCAAAGGCCAGGCTATCGATAAGTTCAAAAGGGTGCATCGAATAGCTTACCGCAAAATTCCATGCGTTTTCGCTGCTCTGTACTGTCTCTGAGGATACATTTTGAAGGGCCATCCTTCCCTTTAAAGCTTGAAATAAAAATGAAGACCCGCTGAAAATAACCACAAAAAATACAAGCGGAATAAGAAGCCCCCTCGATACATCGATCAGAGCTCCCCGGATATCGGCGCCTTTGAGGCTCTTTATGCCGATTTTGTTCCTGACAAAAATCCGGTAAAGGGCAAAACAAGCTCCCAGGATCGCAAAATATAACCCGCGCTGGACTTCATCAGAACACATGATCCCCAAAAATATGCCGCATAAAAAAAGCATCAATGCACTTTTTAAAACGTCCTTATTCTCAGGATCAAAAGCCGAAACAAGGAAATAAAAAATGGCCGGAACATAGGCCAGGGAACATACTACCTGGACATGACCTGCGTAAATGAAACTCAAAACCGCAGGTGAAAAAGCGAAGGCTGACGATCCAAAAATAGAAGGAAGGGCCTCTAGCTTCAACTTTCTTAAAAAAAGATATCCGAATATGAGGGAAAACAGCAGGGCGGAAAAATAAGAGGCTCCGAGAACCATACCGATAGGAAGTAAATACGAATACAATGTATAAAGATTTATCTGTACGTTGCCCTGCGATTTACCCATTAATTCATAATCGATCCAGTTTCCCGTAGTATTGCCGATCATCCGGGAATAATGCTGGGTAACTCCAAGCGGGCTGTCGCTGACAAGACTATTGCCCTGGATTGTATCTCCGATAAACGCCCTGTAAAAGAAAACTACTGATAAAACGATAAAGACCAGCAATGCATATTTTTTAATATCCGATCCCATAACCTGTCTCCTTTTTTTAAAAGAAAATCTTATCCGGGTTACGGCTAAAAGTCAATTATGTTACTCGCTATCAGCATCGATGTTGAAATTATCAACAGACTCATCTTATAATTATGCTTAACATTTATTCAAGGGGAAGAATATGGACGACCTTGTATCCGTCACAATCACTACTAAGAACGAGAAAAGCAATATCGAAACATGTTTAAGAAGCATCATGGCCCAGACTTATAAAAATATTGAAGTTATTGTAGTAGACAACGGATCGTCAGACGGCACAAAAGAACTGGCATTAAATTATACCGGGAATGTTTACGATAAAGGGCCGGAACGTTCAGCACAAAGAAATTACGGCATGATTGAAAAATCCAGGGGAAAATACGTAATGTATGTTGACGCCGATATGCTGCTTTCCCCGCATTTAATCGAGTCATGCCTGAATGAAATAAAAAGTAAGGGATTATCGGCGCTTCATATACCTGAAATAGTCCTCGGAAAAACGTATTTCAGCAAAGTAAGAAGGTTCGAGAGGGTTTTTTATAACGGCACATGCATCGACGGGGCGAGATTTTTTCTGAAAAAGGCATTCGTTTCAGCAGGCGGATTCGATGAGAATATGAGCGGCCCTGAAGACTGGGACCTCGATAAGAAAATCAAAAAAACAGGCCTTATAGGCCTTCTCGAAACTATTTATAATAAAAATGAGGCGGCGGAACGGCAATGGGAATTATCCGGATTCCTTTTAGACAGGGGTGTATCATACTTATCCTGCGGGGATGTTATTTTCCATAACGAATCCGAATTCGATTTAAAAAAGTATCTTTCAAAAAAAGGATATTATACAAAAAGTTTCAAACCTTATATAACCAAATGGGGAAAATCCGATCCCGATATTAAAAAACAATTCGGATTTTTATACAGGTATATCACTGTATTTGTTGAAAAAGGGAAATGGACGAATCTGATAAGGCACCCGCTGCTGACATTCGGTATGTACTTTTTACGCATACTGGTCGGATTAACCTTTCTTTTTAAAAAAAGGCTATGACAAAATAGGCCTGGTCAATACGATACATTGAATAATTCTGTATCATTATTACACACATATCCTGGAATAAAAATCCTCTCTCCCAATTCAAATAAAGCATTATTTCCTTGTCCTATAAATCTTTAGACCAGTAGCATAATATTTGGCATAAAATATGCGAATATTATTATATAGTATATAAAAGGAGGACAATATGTATATACTTCAAAAAAAACCCGAAAGATTCGCCCTCAGGGCAAGAAGAGCGGGAGACCCATTTTCAGATTTATTCAGGCATTTCTTCGACAATGAATTCATGCCGGGAAACCTGATGGAAAATGACTGGAATCCCAGGGTGGACATTTTTGAGAAGGACAACAACATCATAGTGAAAGCCGATTTACCCGGCGTTGATGAAAAAAACCTCGATATTGAACTCGAGGGTTCTTACCTGACCATCAAGGGTTCAAAGGAAGAGGAGCATGAAGAGAAGGGTAATGGCTACAGCATGTTTGAAAGAACAAGCGGCTCGTTCAGCAGGACTATTGAGCTTCCGGATAATATCAATACTGAAAACATCGAAGCCGAATACAAAAAAGGCGTACTCAGCCTTACCATCCCTAAAAATGCCGAATCGGCATCTAAAAAAATCAACGTCAAAGTCGCTTAGGGCGCTTCTAATAATCTTCAGAAGCCCCGCCTCTTAAAAGGCGGGGTTTATTTTTTACACAGGAGATAAATTCGATTGATTGTTTTCTGGGGCGTTTTATGATAGAATATTGGAACGCGTCTTATTTACAGGAGAGTTTGCTTGCCCGGGAGAAGAAAAAAAATTAAATTCTCGATTATAATCCCGCTTCCGAGTTTTAACGATTACATCCGTGAAAGTATAACTCATTATGAAAAACTTAATGGGGAAAATTTTGAAATAATAATTTTACCTGATTTTGAAGAAAAAGAGGAATTGTCAAGCGTTCTGCATATCAGGGTTTTAGCCAGCGGGAAAGTCGGCCCGGCGGAGAAACGGGACCTCGGGGCAAAAATAGCAGAGGGCCGGATTCTCGCTTTCATAGACGACGACGCTTATCCCCGCGAAGACTGGCTGGCTAACGCTCTGCCCCTTTTTGACGACAAAGATGTGGCAGCTGTAGGCGGCCCGGCCGTTACTCCGGCTGACGAACCTTTCTGGAAGAGATTGTCCGGTAATGTTTTCGAATCATTCCTCGCAAGCTATAACAACAGGAAAAGATATATTCCTGTCGGGAAAACCCACGAAGAATACGACCTGCCGTCAGTAAACCTTATAGTAAGAAAAGATATTTTCGACAAAGCAGGGGGGTTTGATTCAACATTTTATCCCGGTGAGGATACAAAATTATGCCTGGAAATTAAAAAATTGGGCTATAAGATCATTTACTCTCCGCAGGTTCTGGTTTATCATCACAGGAGGGACCTCTTCCCCAATCATTTCAGGCAGGTAGCAAACTATGCCCTTCACAGGGGTTATTTCGCAAGGAAATATCCCGAAACATCCCTCAAAATTTCATATTTCGGCCCTTCATGTATTTTAATATTCACAGTAGCAGGTTTTCTTATATCACCGTTTTCCCTTATCGCGGCATTATTTTACTGGCCTGTAATGGGCGTATATTTTCTTATTAACATAATTTTCGCTTTAAAACCCGGTATACTGGAAACCTTCTGGACAGTGGCAGGCGTTTTTTTAACCCATATGATTTACGGGTTTAACTTTATTAAAGGTTTTATTTTTACTGCAGAGTTGAAGAGGTAAAACCATGAAAATATCAATATCATATCCCCCGATGGACAGCGGCAAGGGGATCCCTCTGTTGTCGCAAAACAGGCAATTTCAGTGGTTCAACGAACCTACATTTATATACCCTGTTGTTCCGGCCTCCGCGGCAACATTACTTAAAAGCAGGGGGTACGAAGTAATATGGGATGACGCAATTGCACAAGGCTTGAATTTCAATGAATGGATAAACGGGATAAGCCGTGACAAGCCCGGCCTTATTGTTTTTGAAACCAAGACACCGGTGGTAAAAAAACATTGGGGAATAATTAACAATTTGAAAAAGCTTTTTCCGGAATTGAAGGTTGCATTGATGGGCGACCATGTTACGGCAAACCCCCTTGAATCATTTAAAAATTCAGACATCGACTATATAATTACAGGCGGCGACTACGATTTTCTCCTGCTTTCCCTGGCTGATCATTTAACAAAGAAAAGCCCGCTGGAACCGGGAATATACTGGAAAAGCCGTGAAGGAACTGTTTTAGACAGCGGTAAATTTGAAAGGAAATACGACCTGGACATGCTTCCATTGATCGACAGGGAGCTTACAAAGTGGGAGCTTTATGCGTATAATAACGGGAACTATAAAAAAACTCCGGGCGCCTACACGATGGCCGGCAGAGACTGCTGGTATCATCAGTGTTCTTTCTGTTCCTGGACTACTCTTTTCCCTTATTTCAATAAAAGAAAACCCTCCAGCCTGCTGGACGAGATTGGGACCCTGATCGAGAAAAATTCCATACGCGAGGTCATGGATGACACCGGCACATTTCCTGTCGGAGACTGGCTGAGAGAATTCTGCGAGGGGATGATCAGCCGGGGTTACAATAAAAAAATATATTTCGACTGCAATATGCGCCTGGGCTCTTCCATATCTCCTGAAGACGCGAAACTTATGAAAAAGGCCGGTTTCCGCCTGATACTCGTAGGGATCGAATCAGGCAACCAGAAAACCCTTGACAGGATCAATAAGGGCGAGAGCATAGAAGAAATGATAGATAACGTCAAAATGCTCCGCCTTGCAGGCCTTTACCCGCACATAACTATAATGTTCGGGTATCCATGGGAAACTGAAGAGGATGCCCTCAATACGCTGAAAATGGGACGGCGTCTTCTTATAAAAAATTATGCTTACACGATGCAGGCTACTATTGTCATTCCCTATCCGGGGACGCCCCTTTACGCCGAATGTGTTGAAAAGGGATGGCTAACCACCGAGGATTGGGACAGGTTTGACATGCGTGAGCCTGTTATGAAGTCCCCGGTCGGAAACGACAAACTCATGAAGCTTGTCCAGGGCCTTTACAGCGTATCCTTCAATCCTGAATTCCTGGCCAGAAAATTATTAAGCATAAAGGGCACAGGAGACCTGAAATATTTTTTAAAGGCCGGGAAAAAAGTAATCGGTCATATATTCGATTTTAAAAATAAACATTAAGGGGATAATATGATTTTACAATTAGCAGTAACGGTATTCCTGATTTTATGTTCCATGACCATGTATGTAACTCATACAGGAAGACTGTTTCCCGCCGGTTTTAGAATAATACCGCTGCTGGCGGCAGCAGTTTATTGGGTGGTGATTTATATCCGCAAATCCACAGGTAAAACAGGGATTTCAGGGATCCTGCTTCTTATACTTTTTTATATTATGATTGTCGTTTCCGTTCCAGTGGCTTCATGGGTATGGATCGGCATGATAAACGACAGGGAAAAAAATATTCCCGCAATCACAATCGGGAATGAGTCCATGAAAAAAACAATTTATATAATTTATCATCCGGGCGGTTCCCCTATCCTTACTAATGTTATCACAAAATTCGCAATGCTGACCGGAAAAGCCGGTTATAAAACCGTCCTTTACTGTGCAAATAAAAACCTCAAACTTGACTTGAAGAAAGCTGACGCTGTTGGTTTTTCATCCCCGGTTTACACAGCCGAAATCCGTCCGCCCGTTGAAAATTATATTAAAAACACCGATATGAAGGGCATTAGGACTTTTATGCTGGTAACTTGCGGGTCAAATCCCGGCGATGCCCTGGATAAAGCCGGCAGAGAGGTTGTAACACAAGGGGCTGAGATTATCGGAACAGAAGCGATTGGAGCAATGGAAAAACCTGGAATCATCGATTCAAAACTTGAGAAATTCGCTAATGAAATCGAGAGTAAGTTAAAGTAAACAAACCCTATATTAATGAAAACCCGAATAGATAAAATAAAAATTTCAAGAATCATTTTTGTAAATTGTATAACGGGACTCAGGGTCGTCCTGATCCCTTTTTTCATATTCAGCGAGTCAGGGCATAATTACTTCTTGTCGCTGGCGCTGGTCGTTGTAATATTCGCAACCGATATAGCGGACGGATTTTTAGCAAGGCTTCTCGATGCCGTGAGCATGCCGGGCGGGATTTTTGACAGCCTCGCAGATTTTATGGTGGTTTTTACTCTGTTTACTTATTTCAGTATTGAGAAAGTCCTGCCTTTCATCGTTCCGGCGATGGTCCTGTTGTCTTTTTCTATTTATTCTATCAACTGCCTTTTAAATAAAAAGATCGTTTATACAAAATTAGGATCGGCATCCGGTTTTTTGTGCATGCTTGCCCTGGCTATCCTATGTATAAGCAGGGTGTTTTTGCCCGGAAGCTTTGAATTTGCCCGGCAGGTAGTAATTTATTTCTGCAGTTTTTACCTGAGCCTTGCGTTTATTGAAAACTGCATCCTGATCTTAAGAAAAATTTAGGGTTTGAGGGCCTTTTCTATCATTTCCCTTGCTGTTTTCAGCGCTTCGTCAATCCTGGACGGGTCTTTCCCTCCCGCCTGCGCGAAGTCCTGCCTGCCGCCTCCGCCCCCTCCGACAATTTTGGCGGTTTCCCTGGCGATGTCCCCGGCCTTGATCCTGCCTGAATAAGATTTCGAGACGCTTACCGTTATAACTACTTTGTCTTTCGAAACGGCCGAAATAAGGAACATTACTCCGAGGTCTTTCGACTTATAATCATCCGAAACCTTCATCATGGCTTCAGATTCCATCTCCGTCCTTGCGATAACAACTTCCGCCCCTCCTATTTTGACGGCATGGCCCATTAATTCCTGAGCGGAAGACTTTGCAATTTTTAGTTTTAAAAGCTCTATTTCTCTTTCCCTATCCCGAAGCGTGTCGACCATTGCTTTAATCCTGTCGTAAAGCTTTAATTCATCGGTATTCAAGGCCGCCGATATTTCCTTAACCCTATAGTAATATTCGCGGTAAGATTCAAGGGAATTCTGGCCTGTTACAGCCTCAAGCCTCCTCGTCCCTGCTGAAATAGAGGTCTCGGATAGGATCTTGATCAATCCTATATCGCCGCTCCTGCCGACATGCGTACCGCCGCAAAGCTCCTTTGAATACCCCAGAACTTCGACTACCCTTACCACATCGCCGTATTTTTCCTCGAATATAGCGACCGCCCCGCTTTTTACAGCCTCCTGTTTACTCATTTTAGTCAGCTTCACAGGAAGGTTTTGAAGGACGATCATATTGGCCTCGTTCTCGATCTTTTCAATTTCTTCCTTTGTCAGTGGCCTGGAATGTGTAAAGTCAAAACGAAGCCGGTCCGGCCCTACAAGAGAACCGGCTTGAGCGGCATGTTCGCCGACATGATTCCTTAGCGCTTTGTGAATGATATGCGTCGCCGTGTGGTTTCTGGCTGTGGATTCCTTTTTTTCTTTATCGACCTTGAAAAGGATTTCATCCCCTGTTCTCAGAATACCATTTTTAATACGGGCATAATGAAGCACTGTATTTTCATATACTCTTGTATTTCTAATTTCAATCCGTGTTTCTCCCGATTCTGCCGTCCCGGTATCGCCCACCTGGCCGCCCTTCTCAGGATAAAACGGGCTGCGGTCGGCAGCAAAAACTATATCGTCCCCTGCCGATGAATCTTTTACTATCACGCCGTCTTTAACTATGATCTGAACGGCGCCTTTCCCCTCGTAAGATTTTTCTCCGGTGTATTCCGTTTCTTCTGCAATCCCCGAAATGACGCTGAAATCGAAAGCTTCCCCCTTCCAGCTTGCCCTCGCCCTCTCCTTCTGCCTTTCCATCAATTGTTCAAAACCTTTCATATCCAGGGAGAGTTTCTCGTCCTCAGCCACTTGTTGTATGAAATCTACGGGAAGGCCAAGGGAATCGTAAAGCATGAAGAGATCCTGCCCGTTTATCTGTTTCTTTTTAGTTCTTTTAACACCTTCGACGATGTCGTTGAGTTTATCAAGGCCCCTGTTGACCGCTTTCAAAAAGGATTCTTCCTCCGAATATATGAGGGACTTGATCATTTCCCCTCTTTCTACGATTTCCGGAAAAGCGCTGCCCATAACCGATATGATAGTGCCGGCAATCCTGTTTAAAAAGGGTTCCGAAAACGACAGCTTTCTGCCGTACCGTATAGCTCTCCTGAGTATTTTCCTGATGACATATCCCCTGCCTTCATTGGAGGGCATTACACCGTCGGCCATTGCGAAAGTAAGGGCCCTGATATGATCCGAGATAACCCTGAACGGCATTCCTGTCTTCACATCGTATTTGCACCCGCATAATTCCTCGATTTTACTGATGATTGGGACGAATAAGTCCGTATCATAATTGGAAGATTCATTTTGTATTACCGAAACGATCCTCTCAAAACCCATTCCCGTATCGACATGTTTATTAGGCAACGGATAAAGTTTTCCATCCTCGCCGCGGTTATATTGTATAAAAACAAGGTTCCATAATTCAATGTAACGGGCGCAGCCTGAATTTACGGCACATTTATGCCCTTTTACATCCTTTTTATCGCAAGCCGATTCCCCCCGGTCTATATGAATCTCCGAACATGGGCCGCATGGTCCGATCGCTCCCATTTCCCAGAAATTATCTTTATCCCCGAATTTAAGGATATGGCTTCCGGAAATATCGGTCCGGCTTTTCCATAGGGAAAAGGCTTCGTCGTCGGTATCGTGAACAGTGACATAAAGCCTTTCTTTTGGAAGCTTCCAGACGCCTGTCAGGAGTTCCCAAGCCCAGGAAATGGCTTCATTTTTATAATAATCTCCAAAGGACCAGTTGCCGAGCATCTCGAAAAAAGTATGGTGGTAGCAGTCTTTTCCGACATCCTCAAGGTCGTTATGTTTCCCGGAAACACGCATGCATTTCTGGGTGTCCGCAGCCCTCTTGTAATCCCTTTTCCCGGTCCCGAGAAAAATATCCTTGAACTGGTTCATCCCCGCATTGGTAAATAAAAGAGTGGGGTCGTTATCCGGGACAAGCGATGCGCTCTGTACGATAAAATGGCCCTTGTCCCTGAAAAAATCAAGAAAACCTTTTCTGATCTCGGAAGAATTCATCTAAGATACTCCATATACATACAATATTAACCGGAATCGTATATGATAAGGAAAGGCGTTAATAAAATCAAGAAGGATGTTTCGTCAGCGCCCTGACTTTATGGATAAGATTGTCCCTTTCAATTTCACAGGCCCTTTTTCCTTCGGCAAGTGCTTCTTCGACACGGTTAAAATCAAGAGAATTGAAATGGACGAGGTTGGGCTCGATAAGAACCGTAGGAGGATTATACTCAAGCATCTGTTTTGTGTTGGTAAAACCCATGATATCTATGGACTGCGATATAATATCAAAGATATAAGGAAGTTTTTCTTCTCCCTTGATTCTGTTCATGACTACTCCGACGAACATGTTGAGCCATTCGTTTTTTTTCATAGTTGAAATAGTTTTTGCCTTTTCAATGAACAAATCGATGCGGCTTTTTTTCACTTCTTCCCTCTTAGCTTTCTGCTCCGCTATCTTTTCTTTACTCCTTATCTTTACCATGGGATGCAGGTTGACTGCAATGGTCAATCCGGCGCCCATCTCGTCGGCGATATCTATTGGCAGAGGGTCCGCTACCCCTCCGTCGACGAGGATCGAATCTTCATATCTTACAGGCTTGAATATGCCCGGAATAGAGATGCTTGCCCTGACGGCTTCGAGGGCATTACCCTGATTGAAAACAAGAGGCATTCCGGTGTAGTAATCAGTGGCGACTATCCATACAGGTATCTTCATATCTTCAAGTTTCATACTTTCGGGTATGTAATTGGATATAAATTTCATGATCTTGCTGTCGTTTAAAAGTCCCGAAACGGGGAGGATCGGTTCGAAAAACTCGGAATATTTCGAAACAGGAAGCGCCAGCAGGTCCTTTTTAAATTTATCCATTGTTCCGGCACTGAATAAAGCCCCTACAAGGGCTCCTATGCTTGAACCGAAAATCATATCGATGGGAATTTCAAGTTCGTTCAGATATTCGATAACCGAAATATGGGAAATACCCTTCGCCCCGCCGCTGCCGAGGACCAGCCCGACCTTGCGGTTAAAGATTGTTGATAATATACCCGGCATTTTAAACCTGCATCCTTTTTTTAATTATTATAATAGGGTGAATGGCGAATGTCGAATTTCATTTGAAGAATCGGAACCGGGTTCACCTCTAAGCCGTCAGGAACGCAAATACCGGGGGACTTCACATTATCACCCCCCCCCGAAAGTTTCTCCATTAATATTAATAAACCATGTTTTACCGGATTCATAATTAAACCCCCATTTCAAGCCGTCGGAGGAAATAACAGGATCCCATGCGTCATCATACCCTCCGAATGTCTGCCCGTTTATTATTACATACCACTTATCTCCGGATTTATAATTAAAACCCCACTTCGTGCCGTCGGCGGAAAAATACGGGGCATGTAATTTATTGTACCCGCTGTAGGTTTTTCCGCCGATGTTGAGATACTCCCCTGCAAACTTATTCGCGCCGGCTTGCCAATGATACAAGCAATAAAGCCCTGAAAAGGCATGGACGTAAAAAGCAAAAGAAAAAACAATGAAAAGAACGATATGCTTCATATAGCCTCCCTTTTGGAATAGGTCGGTCCCATCATTGACCATTTTTGATTAGTTCGGCGATATCTTTGTGTCCATATCTCAAAGCCTCGTCCTCCGGCGTTTCGCCATACTTATCTTTAGCATTCACATCGGCGCCCTTGGAAATGAGAAGTTCCGCTATATCTTTAAATCCTTTGATCGATGCCCTGTGCAGCGGGGTATAACCGTCAGCATCTTTCGCATTGATGTCTGCACCATTGGAAATGAGAAGTTTTACAATATCCTTGTGACCGCGAAACGATGCCTGAAGCAGAGGGGTATTGCCATTTTTATCTTTAGCATTGATGTCGGCGCCTCTTGAAATTAGAAGCTCCAGGATATCTTTATTCCCATATAGTGAAGCCTCTATTATTGGAGTGTTTCCGGATTTACTTTTCGAATTAACGTCAGCGCCATTAGATATAAGAAGTTCCGCGATATCTTTGTACCCATAGCGTGAAACCACTAACAATGGGGTATAGCCAAAATTATTTTTTGCATTGACTGCAGCACCCTTTGATATGAGAAGTTCCACGATATCTTTGTGCCCATTAAAGGATGCCTTTAACAGCGGGGTATCGCCAAGCGCATCTTTCGCGTTGACATCGGCGCCCTTATCCATCAATGCTCTAACCTGATCCATTCTGCCGTTACTGGCTGCCCGCATCAAAGGCGACCAGCTCGCATAACTTATAAAAATAAAAGCACCGGCTAAAGCAAAAATAATGAAAACAAAAATCACAATCCATTTTATTTTTTTCCCAATTTTAATATCTTTTTTTGTTCCGGTTTTAAATAAAAATGCCATCAAAGCCGCCTTTAACAATAGGATTTTATATTTAAACCCTGTTAACAGCTTTAATCCAGTCAAATTGATGAAAATGATTATAAATGGACCTTTTCAATTATAAAATAAATCTGAAATAATTGTCAAAGGTTTATTCATTTTACAGAGCTTAACCTGGCCTCGTCGATTTTCGGTTCCCGAAGGGTCGTCGATAAGTATTTGCCTGCCGCCAGGCTGGGATTTCGTACCGTCCGGCTTGCCTGTCTTCCACCCGGCAAATCCGCAATGTCGCACGAATGGTATTTTTTTTGAAATTTAAATTCAAATTAAGAATGATTATATTAGAATGTAGTATATTTAGATTTTACAATAGGGATAAATAATGAAAATAAAAATCTTTGTTTTAACGCTGTCTGCATTAATATATGGCTGTTCCAATACCCCGAGTACCGGGAGCAGCGGATCGTCCCCGGGAAACAATGAGCTTCTTTTTTCAGGCTATGTCTGGCATATAAAAGAATCCGATACCGTAACAGGGCCGGGACCGAATTATTTTTCGGCACAGAATAGCGATGTCTGGGTGAACGGAAGCGGATATCTGCATTTTGATTCAGGAACTTGGCATAAATTTAACAGGCATCGATTGGGAACTTTGCAGGACTGCCGCTTTTTATAAATCAAAGCATAAAATGTCCTACGCCGACTGTTTTGCCGCAGCATTGGCTAAGTATGAAAAAGCGGAGCTGATAACCGGGGACCCGAAATTTAAACACGTGGAAGCGGAAATAAAGATATTTTGGTTAGTTTAGGGAGGTTGGCCATTAAAAAATGGTAGCCAAATAGCCTGTGAAAAATATTATAATCCCCCCCCCCTTGAAAAGCAGTCATAATAAGGCCGTTTTTTGATAAATTAAAAATTCCCGCCTATAATGATTCTGTATCGGTTTATTAAAGAATAAGGGCTAAAAATGACTGAGTTAAAAACGCCGTATTATTTGCTCGACGAAAAAAAATTATTAAAAAACCTAAAAAAAATAAAGTATGTCAGGGACATATCCGGAGCAAGATCGGTCCTTGCGCTGAAATGTTTTTCGACATGGGCCGTCTTCAGCCTGATGAAAGAGTACATGGACGGTACCACCAGCAGTTCTGTTTATGAGGCAAGGCTCGGCAGGGAAAAATTCGGAAAAGAGGTCCATGGCTACAGTGTGGCTTATTCGAAAGAGGATATAAGGGAATTAAAGAAGTATGCAGATAAGGTAATTTTTAATTCCATATCCCAGTTAAAAATGTTTTACAAAGATGCAAAAAGCTTGAAAATAGGATTAAGAGTAAACCCGAATATAAGTTATTCACATTTTGATCTTGCCGACCCAGCCAGGCAGTTTTCAAGGCTGGGAGTTTGCAATAGGGAAGAGCTTGAGAAAGTCCGCTCAATGATTTCAGGTGTAATGTTCCATTTTAACTGCGAAAATGACGATTTCGAAAATTTTTCGTCCAATCTGGACCGTATAGGCCAGGAATATGGAAATGTATTAAAGGATCTGGATTGGGTCAGCCTGGGCGGAGGGATCTATTTTACTAAAGAAGGTTATCCTCTTGACGATTTTTGTTTAAAACTCAGGGAATTCGGAGAAAAATTTTCCGTTCAAATTTACCTTGAACCGGGTGAAACCGCCGTGACAAGGTCATGCGAACTCATTACAAGGGTTATTGACATTGTCCATAATGAAAAGGATATCGCTATTGTCGACGCTTCGACGGAAGCTCATCTGTTGGACCTGCTGATCTACAGGTCTGAAGCTAAAATTGAGAACCCGGCCCCGGGAGCTTATGAATATATTATTGCAGGTTGTTCATGCCTTGCAGGGGATGTGTTCGGCACATACGGCTTTAAATCAAGAATTAAGATAGGCGGCATTATCCGCATTGCCGATGCGGCCGGTTATTCGATGGTTAAAAAGAACTGGTTCAACGGCTTGAAAATGCCGTCCATTGCGATTAAAAGACTTGACGGCTCTTTAGATGTGGTCAGAAAATTCGATTATATCGATTATTTGAATAATCTGTCATAGGAGGCCATTTTTCATGAGAAGCAACGTTCTGATTATAGGAGCCGGCGGAGTAGCCCAGGTGGCGGCGCATAAGGCAGCCCAGAATAACGATGTACTGGGAGATATCTGTATTGCCTCGAGGACTCAGAAAAAATGCGAAGCGATAATAGAAAGCGTTATCAGAAAAAACAATATCAAGGATAAAAGCAGGAGGCTTTATTCAAGGCAGATCGACGCCCTCGACATTCCCGCCGTTATTAAATTGATAAAGGAAACCGGTTCAGAGATCGTTATCAATCTCGCCCAGGCATTCGTCAATATGTCTGTCCTTGAGGCCTGCATCGAGACCGGTGTTGTATACATGGATACCGCGATTCATGAAGAGCCCGATAAGGTCGCGGAGGACCCGCCCTGGTACGCTAATTATGAATGGAAGCGCAAGGACCGCTGCAGGGAAAAAGGCATTACCGCGATCCTGGGCTGCGGGTTCGATCCCGGCGTAGTAAACGCTTATTGCGCCCTTGCCGTCAAGCATCATTTCGACAGGATCGATACAATAGATATAATGGATGTCAACGCCGGAAGCCATGGCAGGTATTTTGCCACAAATTTCGATCCCGAAATCAATTTCAGGGAATTTAAAAAAGTCTGGACCTGGATCGATAGGAAATGGGTCCTGGAAAAGGTCCATTCCATAAAAAAAACCTATGATTTCCCCGTTGTAGGCAGTATGCCGGTATACCTCAACGGCCATGACGAGCTCCATTCCCTTTCAAAAAACATTGAAGCGAACAGCATAAGGTTCTGGATGGGTTTCAGCGATCACTACATTAATGTTTTTACAGTCCTTGCAAAAATCGGGCTCACTTCAGAAAAACCGATTAAAACCGCCGAGGGCCTCGAAGTAGTTCCCCTTAAAGTTCTAAAAGCCCTTTTACCCGACCCCTCTTCGCTTGCCAAGGATTATACCGGTAAAACTTGCATCGGAAATCTTATCAGGGGAATAAAGGATGGCCGTGAAAAAATGATATTTATCTATAATATCTGCGACCACCAGGAGTGCTATAAGGAAGTCGAAGCCCAGGCGATCAGCTATACTGCCGGCGTACCGCCCGTTGCCGGGGCAATTCTTGTCGCAAAGGGAGTTTGGGATGTAAAAACTATGGTAAACGTTGAAGAACTCGATCCCGATCCATTTATCGGCCTTTTAAATAATATAGGCCTCACCACGGAAATACAGGAGTCGCCTAATCCCCTTATTTGATATTCTGCTCGATTTTTTGTATAATTAATCTGCATCTGATTGGAGTATTTTTTCATGGAAGAAAGGTACCAGGTCCTGCTTAAATTCAACGCGCATTACATGACGGAAAGTGTCGCGGTAGTCGGGGATTTTACCGGCTGGAATAAGGATAAAATCTATCTCGAAAAGACGGACGACGGCAATATTTGGAAGACCTATATGGAACTTCCTTCGGGCGAATACGCATATCATTTCCTTACGGACGGCGATTGCTTCCATCTTGACCCTTACAATCCGCTCCAGGTAAACCGGGAAGGGAAATCCTATTCGAAACTTGTCGTCGGACTTGCCCAAATAAAAAAAGACGCCTTGCATGACGATTGCGACATAGATGTTTTTTCAGCAAATACGGTTTACCTCAAGATAATGCTGAACAAAAATATATATAAAAATTCAAAACTGATAATTATGATCGATGATGTAACACAATCCGTACCGGGATATATCTTATACAACGACTTTATCTATTCCCACTACATGTTTAAATTTCAAAAAGGCTTAAAAAATGACGGTATTTTTTACTATTTCGAGATTGAAAAAACAGAAGGCGGAACAGTTTATTACGGCCGGAATGGAATTGTCGATCTGGAATGGGAGGTTGAAAATTTTGATTATAAACAGTGGAACACCCCGCCCCTTTTAACCCCGGAATGGGCTAAAAAAGCTGTTTTCTATCAGATTTTCCCGGACAGTTTCAATAAAAGCGGGACAGGTTTGCCGCCGGTCTCGAATGCTTTTTATGGAGGCAACCTGGAAGGCATATTTAAAAAAATTGAATATTTAAAGGAATTGAAAATAACAGCAATTTATTTCAATCCGCTTTTTGAAGCGCCGTCGCCGCATAAGTACGACACTTCCGATTACAGGCAAATCGATAAACATTTCGGGACGGATGAAAACTTTTCCTCTTTAGTAAAATTACTCGATGAAAATTCCATCCGGTTTATTTTAGACGGGGTATTCAACCACACTGGAACAGGTTTTTTCGCATTTAAGGATTTAGAGGAAAAGGGTGAAGCGTCAGTTTATAAAGATTGGTATTTTATAAAAAAATTCCCCCTGCTCGAAAACGGCAAACCAAATTATCAATGCTGGTGGAATTTTCCTTCTCTTCCGAAGCTGAATGTTCAAAATGAAGATGTTAAGGCATATTTATTCGAAACCGCCGGATACTGGCTTTCAAGGGGCGCTTCGGGTTGGAGGCTGGATGTTCCTAACGAAATCCATCATTCTTTCTGGAAGAAATTCAGGGAAGCTATGAAATCAGGTTATCCCGATTCCTTTTTAATTGGTGAAATATGGCATAATGGAAGAGCTTGGTTAAGGGGGGATGAATTCGATTCAATAATGAACTATAGCTTCAGGGACGCCTGTGTTGAATTCTTCGCAAGGAAAAAAATGTCAGCGGAAAATTTTGTTATTGAGCTTGGAAAGCTGCTTGAAGACTACCCTATGCAGTCAAATTTTGTTTTATTAAACCTGTTATCCAGTCATGATACCCCCCGTTTTTATACCCTGGCCGGCAGGGACATTAATTCCCTGAAATTGGCAGCCGCTTTCCAATTTACATATCTGGGAATACCTATGATTTATTACGGAGAGGAAATAGGCATGGAGGGAGGAAAAGATCCGGATAACCGTAGGCCCATGGAATGGGACAAGGTTAAGTGGAATATGGATATTTACTCGCTTTATTCAATGTTGATCCGCATCAGAAGAGAAAATCCCGTGTTATCCGAAGGGGACATTAGATTTTTTTACGCCCGGGATGGGATCATAGGGTTCGAACGGTTTACCCCTTCCGACAGGCTTTCAATTTTCATAAATAATTCGGGAGGCAACTTTCAAATCGATCTGACAATGATTCTTGGTAACGGAGATTTCGTAGATATATCGAAGGACCATACTCTCAAAAGAAAAAAGGTCTTTACCCTGTATGATAATGATTTTGTAATTCTAAGAAAAGTGAAGGACAGGTAGAATGAACAGAAAGGTTCAGATAACCCTAATTGGAGATAGTGAAGAGATCGATGAAAACAATAAAATAGCTTACGATATAGGAAGTTTTATAGCAAGCAAGGGCTGGATACTTATAACCGGCGGGAGAGAGGGGGTTATGACCGCCTCTTCCGAGGGCTCAATGAATAATGGAGGACTCGCAATATCGCTTCTCCCCGGCGAAAACATCGATGCCGGCAATCCCTATTCGACAGTTACAATCGCTACAGGAATCGGTTATGCACGCAACTCCATGAATGTTTTATCAGCCGATGTCGTCGTTGTTGTCGGCGGAGGTTCCGGGACTCTTTCCGAGATAGCTTATGCATGGGCCTATAACAAGCCTATAATCGCCTGTGAATTCGCGGAGGGCTGGGGCCGGAAACTCGCCCGTAAGTCGATCGATAATAGAAGAAAGGATGTTATAATTGGCGCAAAAGATATGAAAGAACTTAAGAATGGTCTTGAAGATCTAGTAAATAAATTAAAATGACCTCTGAAATAAGCCGGGTCATTATAGTAGGCGGAGGTGCTTCAGGCCTGATGGCCTCTATATGCGCGTCGAAAAAAGGAAACAGGGTCAAACTCATTGAAAAGAATGACCGGGTAGGTAAAAAGCTCCTGGCTACCGGTAACGGAAGATGTAACCTTTCAAATGAAAATTTATCATCTTCGGATTATCATGGCGGGACAGCCGATTTTGCGATGACGGTCATAAAACAGTTCGATAATAACGCCTCTATGAATTTTTTTAAAGAATTGGGGCTTGAACTATCCGTCGAAGAAAACGGGAAGATATTTCCCCAGAGTATGCAGGCCTCAAGTGTACTCGATCTCCTGCGCCTTGAAGCGGAAAGTTCGGGTGTTGAGATAGTCACAGGTTCGGAAATAAAAACTATTATCCGCGATAAAGCGGGAATTTTTGAGCTTACCGATAAAACCGGAATAACACATAAGAGCGGAAGAGTTATCCTGGCTTGCGGCGGTAAAGCTGCGCCGCAAACCGGAAGCGACGGTTACGGTTATAAACTTGCTGGAATGATGGGCCACTCTGTTGTTTCACCCCTGCCGGCCCTGGTAGCCCTTAAATTGTCAGGCGATCTTCACAAAGCGATGGAAAAAATGTTCTGGAATGCGGAAGTTTCCCTTTTACTGAACAATCAAAAATTGAGGACAATATCAGGGGATATTATTTTTACCAATTACGGCATTTCAGGCCTTGCTATCCTGGATTTAAGCAGGGATGCGGTATACGGCCTTGCAAATAACAAAACAGTGGAAATTGAGATTAATTTTCTCCCGAAATTTTCCTTCAATGAAAAAATCGATTCCCTTCGCCGGAGAAAGGCTCTCCATCCCGGCCGTTTGATGGAGAATTATTTAACCGGAGTGATTAATAAACGTATCGGCCAGACATTAATCAAATCATCCGGTATAAAACTCGGGGCCATGGTCTCTGAAATTTCTGAAAGTGAAATAATCCGTTTGGCCGAAGTTTTAAACGGATGTAGATTTAAAGTGACGGGAGATAATGGTTGGGCAAATGCCCAGGTGACAGCAGGAGGTATCGACTGCAGCGAGGTAAACGCAAGGACCCTTGAATCTAAATTGACAGGGGGCCTTTATTTCTGTGGTGAAATACTGGATATTGACGGTATTTCTGGAGGTTATAATCTTCAATGGGCCTGGTCGTCTGGTTTCGTCGCGGGGTCACTCCCACTCGATCGTAGCGGGGGGTTTTGAGGTAATATCATAGACAACCCTGTTGACCTCTCTGATCCGCCTTATGATCCTGTTTGCCGCCTCGTCAAGGACTTCATAGGGAAGACGCGACCAATTGGCTGTCATACCGTCAAGACTTTCAACAGCCCTTAAAGCTATTACCTGTCCGTAAGCCCTTTCGTCTCCCATGACGCCCACACTCCTTACCGGAAGCAATACTGCAAATGCCTGCCATATTTTATCGTACCACCCGCTTTTTTTCAATTCGCTTATGAAAATATCATCCGCTGTCCTCAATATGTCAAGCTTTTCTTTCGTGATTTCGCCCAGGGTCCTTACCGCAAGCCCCGGCCCTGGAAAGGGATGCCTGCCGAGAATATCCTCGGGAATACTTAAAATCCTGGCTACTTCCCTGACCTCGTCCTTAAACAGAAAACGGAACGGCTCAATGATTTTACCCTCCTTTTCAAGTTTCTGGACCTCAGGAACCCGGTTATGATGGGTTTTGATTGTCTGGGACGGTCCCTTCACAGGGCTGGTTTCGATTACATCAGGATAAAGGGTCCCCTGGACCAGAAAGTCAAAATCCTTCAAACCATGGTAAAAGACATCGATAAAGGTTTTCCCGATTATTTTCCTTTTTTCTTCCGGAGATTCGACTCCCTTCAAATTCGAAAGGAAAATTTCAGAGGCGTCGGAGTATTCCACATTTAAACAAAGCCTATCCCTCAAATTTTGAAGCACCTCAACCGGCTCGTTCAATCTGAGAAGACCATTATTGACAAAAATCGATTTGACATTATCGCCTAATGCCATCTGGACTAAAACCGCCAGAGTGGTGGAATCCACACCCCCGCTGACCCCAAGTACGACCTTTTTCCCTCCGCATTTTTCTTGCAGAAAATCAATTTCCTTTGCAACAAAATCCTGCATGCTCCAATTAGCCTTGGCGCCGCATAATTTGAAAATAAAGTTTGAAATAATTTTTTTGCCTTCCTCGGTATGAACCACTTCCGGATGAAATTGGACGGCAAATAATCCCCTTTCCCTGTTTTCTATGGCAGTAGTCACTCCGTCCAAGGTTTTGGCTACAGTCTGAAAACCGTCGGGAATATTAATGACAGAATCGCCATGGCTCATCCAGATAACGGATCGGGTTTTAACATTTTCAAATAAGGGTGACAATTTCTCCAGATTCAAAATCGCTTTTCCGTATTCCCTGCGGGTTGAACGTTCCACTTTTCCGCCAAGAAGCTTAGTCATAAGCTGCATGCCGTAACAAACGCCGAGGATAGGGATCCTTATATTAAATATATCGGATGACGTGATCGGCGCATCTTTATCCAGTATGCTGGAAGGGCCTCCGGAAAGAATAATCCCATACGGGTTCAGTTTCTTTAGAATTTCCAGGTCCATTGAATACGGATGGATCTCGGAATAAACGCCAAGTTCCCTTATACGGCGTGCAATAAGCTGGGTATATTGAGACCCGAAATCCAGGATGATTATCCCTCTTTCCATAGGCTAGATTTTTTTCCTTATATCTGAAATTGCTTTGGTCAATATATCGATATCCTTTTCTATTCTTTCATAATCCTTTTCTTTAAGTGATTTTTTCATATTAAAAAGCCTGGAATAGATAATATTTAGAAACGAAAGCCAGTATGAGCCGCTTGCAGCTATAGCCTTAACAATCTTTGTAATATTTCCCTCGTTATCATTTTTACCGTTCTGCATAATTTCCATGACAGCCGAAAAAATCAGGTCCCTTTCAGAAGGGCATGTGTAAGTTTTCATAAAACAACCCTCATGATTATAAGCGTTATATCGTCGCTTGGTTCCGCACCCTCTGTAAATTCCCTTAAATCCCCAATAAGGTTGTCTCTCATGCGGTCCAGGTCGCCAGCAGCGAATTTTTTTATAGCTGATATCAGTCTTTCTTCTCCATATTCCTCGTCTTTTATCGATTTCGCCTCAATAATCCCATCTGTAAAAGCAACCATATAATCACCTTTTTTAAGTTGAACCTGATGAAGGATTATTTCAGGGTTGAAGACAACGCTGTCAACCATACCGATAGGCATTCCACCGGTTTCCAGCTGCTTGATCTTTTCATCTTTTGAATTGTAAATTATTGCCGGATGATGCCCTGCGTTCGTATAGTAAAGTATGCCGGAAGATATGTCAACAACAGAATAAAGTATAGTAGCAAACATATTGGGAAGAGTATCCCTTTTAAGAATAGGATTTATTCCCTTCAACACCGTGGAAGTGTCCTTTTCCCCGGCGGCGTAAGTTCTCAGGTGAGATCTAAGCATAGACATGACAATGCCGGCACCTACTCCATGACCAGTTACATCGGCGATCACTATACCGAAATGATTATAATCTACATCGATAAAATCGTAATAATCCCCGCCGGATTCGGTCTGCGGCTTGTAATAGGCTGAAAATTTATATTTCTCGGTATTCGGGAATGATTTAGGAAGTATGGCTTCCTGAATTGCGCTTGCATTTTTAAGTTCGGCTTCCATCCTGGCTTTATCCTTCACTTCCTCAAACGCCTTTTTCAGGCTGACGGTCATAATATTGAATTTATCAGCGAGCTGGCCGATTTCATCCTTTGCTTTCATATTTATCTTTCTATCAAGATTACCCCGGGCTATTTCATCTGTTCCATCCGAAAGCACTCTGAGCGGTCTGATCATGAAAGAAACAAAAAAATAAGTCAGGGCAAATAACCGAAGAATTATCATAACGGCAATATTTATTATATCGTTATTGATCGCTATCTGATCCAGCCTGATCTGATTTAGATCCAGCACTATTCTAACGGTCCCTATCCGGTAGATATTTTTGAAATCGCTGAAGATTTTCTCAATTTTTTCCCCGGAGAAGCTGACTCCACTGTAACGGAAATTTTCAAGATTTTTCCAATCACTGTAGAGTTGTTTCATTGATGAAGAAAAATTATCCTTGTTCAATAAAGTATCACCGATCTTCTGGTCCTTCTTGAGGCTATTGGATAATTTATAGTCTATGGAGGTCAGCTTACCGACAAGATTGTCGAAATTCCTGGTAAAATTATTTTTGCTGTCAATATAACCGGAGAGATAATTGCCCAGATAATTAATAAACTGATTATCGTTTTTCAACTCCTCGTCAAAGGTGATTTTATTATTGAATAGTTTTTTCCTGCTCCGTAAAGATATATATTCGTCGGCTTTATTTCCCGCCCAACCCAATCTCATCATCGTACTGATAAGTTCTGAAAAATCCCTATCCGTCAATGTTATAAGCCCGCCCGCCTTTAAGGAATCCCATTTCATTTTCCATAACGCCAGCCGGTTAATTTCAATAAAAGTGATTTTTGTTAAATTTTGTCCGGTATTTTTTGTACTTCCGGGATTTTTAATATAAGGCCCGGCAGTTTCTTCAAAATCCTTTATAAAACGAAAATCGTTTATCATTTCTTCAGGATAGATTTCTCCCTTAAACAGTTTTCCATTATTATACATATCAATAAATTCGTCTATCTTAATAAATTCTGTTTTAGATAAATGCGGATGGTAAAAAGGCATGAATCCGTTAAACCAATGGATACCTTTGGATTTATCCTCATACTCTTCATAATAAACCTTGCTTTCGAATGCTTTTTTAAATTCGCTGTACATAACTCCGATCTTCTTGTTTACAGAATTTTCATCAGAATGAACAATGATATTTCCAGCGTTGTCTATAAACATTGCCATTTCAAAATTCGTAATATTTTTATAAGACTGGAGTATATCTGTAAGGCTCACCCGGTCATGTTTTTCTATCAATATTACTTCCACGTCCTTCCTGAAGGTTTCAAGATAGACATTCATGGTATCTTCAAGTCTTTTCTTAAGAATATCATTTTGATAATTAACTATAAATCTGAAAAGTATGACTACGCCGATTATAAAAAGAACGAAAACCAGCAGAGTTGCCTTCCATTTTATACTGAAAAATACCGGCCTGATACTGGAAATGTCCCTGGCCTTTTTTGTCAATGCCATATTATCTCCCGGTTTATACAATTTATTTATTTTATAATCAAATGCTTTCTTTTACAATATTATTCAATATTTTGGGGACCGATTAATTGATATTATTGGAATATAAATTATAATTTATAGGCGCTTGTGCCCATAGGGTACACCTGAATGATATTAGATGTACCCTAACGGGCACAAGTATAACCTTAGTGCATCCTGAATAGCATTAGAATCAAAAGGAAAAAGATTATGAGGGTTATTTACCTGACAGCCATCAAGGAGTGGATAACAAATAAATATAACGACGGTTTGAAGTTATGGAAAGAAATAGCCGAAGAATTGGGAATCGGGGTTGATTCTTTTAATAACCAGGACAATTATATCTCTTTTCAGCGTTTAAAATTATTGCTTAATATTTCGGCAAAAAAGATTAAGAAATCAGAATTTGACCTCAGTGTGGAATTCCTGCAGTACTGGCTAACGGATTTTGCGCCCAGGCTTTTCCAATCTCTGGCAAGGAGCGCAGGTTCTGTTAAAGAATTTTTATTTAATTATGTAAAATTGAATAATGAACTGTGCCAGTTTATACCCAATAACAGTTATATATTTAAAATAGACTTAAAGGAAAACGATAAGCAGACATTAACCGCTGTTTATGGAAACGAAAAGAGCCTTGTTGATATTATCGGGCTTTTGCGCGGTATCGGCGCCTACTACAAGGAACAATATACTATAAAAAAGATTAATCCTTTCAGCATTGAAATACATTTTACTTAGTAACGACAGGAGTTTCCGATGACGGAAAAAACCACTCTTAAAGACCAGAATTTAAAAATAGAAATCGCAAGCGATGAAAACATAGTAAAATATTCGAATTTTGCTATTGTTTCTCATTCGCAGGAAGAATTTGTTATCGACTTTGCTCATATTTTGCCGGGAAAAGAAGAAGCCAAGATTATTACCAGGATAATAATGACACCGAAAAACGCAAAAAATTTCCTGGCGGCGATAGGCAATAACATATCCAATTATGAAAGACAGTTCGGGGAAATAATCATCCCTGTCAAGCCGCCAGATAAATTCCATGAAGTCCAGTAATTCGAGAAAAATTCATGGAGAAAAAAAAGATAATTGAAATCTCTCAAAACAAAAAAGCCTTTCATGATTACGAAATTTTAAATACTATCGAAGCCGGGATAGAATTAAAGGGAACCGAGATTAAATCGATCCGTGATCATTCAGTCAACCTGAAAGACAGTTTTGTGATCATCAGGAATGGAGAAGCTATCATTTATAACCTTCATATCAGCCCTTACGGTTTCGGGAATATATTTAATCATGATGTTCTTCGGGTAAGAAAGCTTCTGCTGCATAAAAAGGAGATATTAAAATTATCCGGGCTTTCATCACAAAAAGGTGTTACTCTTGTCCCTACAAAAATTTACATAAAAGGTAAATATGCAAAGGTGATGATAGGCATCGCAAAGGGGAAAAAACTTCATGAGAAAAAGGCGGCCTTAAAAGAAAGGGATATTAAGAGGGATATGGACAGAGAAATGAGCGAACGTTAGCGGCCGGATACCTCAGTTTCTTCCTCTCGAGATTAAAATGAGTCTCAGTAATTGCATTAATGCCATCAATGCAGCGGCGACATAAGTAAGGGCTGCGGCAGAAAGGACTTTCCCGGCGCCTTCAAGCTCTATAACAGTCAGATAAGAACCCTGCTTTAATATCTTTAATGCCCTTCCGCTTGCATCGAATTCAACCGGCAATGTGATAAAATGGAAAATAACGACACCTGTGAATAAAAATATACCGATATGAATTAATAAAGGATAACTAAATAGGATCCCTACAATAAACAGCGGAAAAGCCAGCCATGATGTTATCCCGGCTACCGGGACTAAAGAGTTCCTGATAAAAACCGGCGTATATCCCCTTGCATGCTGAATTGCATGCCCGCTTTCATGAGCGGCGATCCCCAAAGCCGCGATCGACGCCTGGCTGTAGACAGGTCCGGAGAGGTTCAAAACCTTATGGACCGGATCATAATGCTCCGTCAATTCTCCATTAATCATCCGGATTTTGATGTCATGAATTCCATAAGCCGTTAATATTTTTTCGGCAGCCTCTGCCCCTGTAATATTTCTCTCAGTAGTTACCCGGGAATATTTACGGTAAGTTCCTTTAGTTTTTGCCTGCGCCCACATTGCGAAAATCAAAGGCGGAATTATTAAAAGAAAAGTCCAATCGAACAAATAAAGCATTTTAATCCTCCGGTTTAATGTTGCGGAGCGTCTCCTATAGCCTTGAACAGGATCTCGGCGTCGTCAAATTCCACGTTAATTATCTTGGAAACGCCCATCTCTTCCATTGTAACGCCGTAAAGGGCGTCACAGATCTCTAATGTAGATTTTGAATGTGATACAATTACAAACTGGCTTGTTTCCTTAAAATCATGCAGAAGCGATTTAAATCGTTCGATGTTATCATCATCAAGAGAAGCGTCTATCTCATCAAGTACGACGAACGGCGTAGGTTTCAGATAAAGTATAGAAAATATTACAGCGATAGCAACAAGAGCCCTTTCTCCTCCGGATAATAAAGATATACTCTGAAATTTTTTCCCGGGAGGTTCCGCGAAAATATTTACACCGCTGTTAAGGACATCTTTTTCATCCTCCAATAACAAATCCGCCCTTCCTCCGTCAAACAGCCTTGCGAATATTTTTTTAAATCCCTTCCGGATATCTTCAAAAGACGAAGTGAACTGCTCGATGCATTTTTTATTTGTTTCATCTATCAGGGCTATTATATCGATCATGGCCTTTTCACTATCCTGTTTCTGAATCGACAGGAATTCAAGCCTTTCTTTTGCATTCCGGTACTGCTCGATCGCCAATAGATTCACATCTCCGATCTTTTGCAATTCAGCCCTGAAGCTGTTGATCAATCCGTAAGTTTTTTCAATATTATCACCCTTGTCAATTTGTATAGTTTTTATATCCACATTGTAATTTTTTTGAACGTTATCGATGATTGACGATAAAAAGCCCTTTCGTTCCGAAATCGAATTATCAAGGCCGGAAATTATTTTTTCGATTTTTTGAGCGTTTTCTTCGGTGTTTTTTCTTTGATTATCGAGGTTTTTTTTCGCTTTTTGCATGCCTTCTATTAGCTTTTTTTTATTTTCAATATTATTTTTGTATTCCTCAATACGCCCTTCTAGCTTCGATTTACCGTCTTCATCAATTGTAATCCTATCGCTTATGTCCTTAATCGATAACCCGGTGTTATCTCTATCGTGCAAGTAACTTTCTTTCATTTTATCGATATCTGCAATCTGGTTTTTTATTCTAAGTATTTCGTTAGACAGGGATAAATACTTTTCATCTATTCTCGCAAAATCAATTTTTTTCTTGTTTAGTTCATCAAAATAGTTATTCCTGTCCGATTTTATCCTTATCATCTTGTCTTCATAATCGTCTATGATTTTTATCATTTCTTCAGTGATGGTCTGCCTTGTTTTGATTTTTTCGGATATGTCATTGATCTGGTTCTCAATCGTTTTCAAGGATTCCTGGGCTGAAAGTAATTCGGAATTGAATTTATTTATTTCATTTTTCATGCTGACAGCGTCATACTGACTCTTGTTATAATTATTCTGTATTCCTTCCCTTATTTCCTGCATGTCCTTTAAAAGTTCCCTGGTCTTTTCGATTTCATCACTATTCCCGGCAATCATGGCCTCTGTTTGTTCGATCTTCCCGAGAAGGGATTCTTTTTTAGTATACGTACCGTCATCGCTGTAAAGGACGTTCAATATACTTTCATAATACTCCTTGTACCGGTAGAACTGATTTTTTAGCGTATTCATTCTGTCCTTGATCTGATCCAATGGCGAATTATTCCGGATAATACCTATAAGATCCGAAAAAATTAAATCTATTTCAACTTCAATTTCAGGCTTTTTCCCCGTAAAATCTTTCATTAATTTAGCCTGTTTTTCAAGGGATTCAATAATGAGACGATCCATTTTCCTTGATTCTTCCTGGATGAAACTTACTTCGTCGTTTAATTGATGATTTTCATCTTTAAGTTTTTTTTCCCTGTCATGCAGGGTTTCAATTTCTTTAACAGCTTTAGTTAATTCTTCCGTCAAAAAAGAAATATTCTGTCCGGTTATCTCAGCTTGTTCTTTTTTTTCATTTATCTGTTGTTCGATTGTTTTCATCAGGTTCCATTTTTCCTCAAGTGTGGTGCGAAAATTTTCTAACCGGGTTTGCAGCGCTATAATCTCCTGCTTGTTTTTTTCCACATTATCCTTGCTGATTATCTTTTCAAAACCGATTCCCTTGGACAGGCCCAGCGCCCTCTCGTCCAGATGTTTAATTGAAAGATGAATTTCGTCGATCTTGGCTTCAATGTTTCTCAAACTCTCTGAAACGGCTTCTTTATCTTCAGAAGCAGAGTTTAGTTCATTCTTTTTTCCTGCAAATTCGTTTTTAAGGGCATTTCCTCTGTCTTCACCGTCTTTAAGCCTGCTTTCCAGGTTCAGTATCTGCCGTTCCATGGCTTTTTTTCTTTCTATGTTATTTATCAGCCTTGAGTTAAGTTCTCCAAACTCTCTCTCAGCCCGGGTATATTCATCGCGCAGATTGTTAAAATAGCCTTCATCCTTTTGAATATTTTCTTCCAGTTCGATAATTTTATTTTCATTAAAAACAAGCTGGTCTATCAGGGGCTTCATCTTTTCCTCATTAGCCGCCTTTTGCGCTGTTTTATTCTCTATTTCAGCTTCACAATTTGCCTTTCGCAGCGCTTCAAATTTCAATTCCTCCCTCTGTAATCCTGCTTTAAATTCCTGGTACCGGTTTGCATTATCCGCCTGTTCTTTCAAGCTGATCACTTCTCTATCAAGTTCCATTATTATATCATTCAATCTTTCAAGATTTGTTCTTGAATTTTCAAGCTTTTTTTCTGCTTCTTCTTTTCTATATTTAAATTTTGAAATGCCGGCGAAATCCTCAAAAAGAGCTCTTCTTTCAATAGGGCTCTCGCTGAGAAGCCTGTCTATTTTACCCTGTTCGAATATAGAATAACTATCCCTCCCGACCCCTGTATCCAGGAAAAGTTCTACAACATCCTTTAAGCGCACCCTGGATTTATTTATAGAATACTGGCCTTCTCCCGACCGGAACATTCTCCTGGATACAGATACTTCGGAAAAATCAATCGGGAGCCAATGATTGTCATTATCAAAAATAAGCCCCACTTCAGCCATACTCATGGCCGCACGGTCTTTGGTGCCGTTAAATATTACGTCTTCCATCCTATCGCCGCGAAGGCTTTTTGCGCTTTGCTCTCCCATCACCCATCTGATAGCTTCAACAATATTTGATTTGCCCGAACCGTTTGCGCCGACAATGCCGGTTATGCCGTCAACAAGTTCTAACTGTGTTTTAACGGGAAAAGATTTGAAACCCTGCAGGTATAGGTATTTTAAGTATTTGACCATTCTCCCCTCTTTTTAATAAAAGGATGGTTGAATTAACTATTATAAAGTTTCAGTTCATTTTTATCAATAAGAGGGCATAGATTTGTCGAGTTTAGCAAGCATAATAATAATATGCGAGATGGGGAAACCGGAGCTTTATATTTGTAAGGACCTTTTTTTCTATCTGCCTTGTAGCCTCAGCGGATATAGAATATTTACTGCCAAGGTTATTAAGAGTTTGTTTTTTATCCTCTGTCAGTCCATACCTGTTTTTTATTATATCCCTTTCCCTGTTTGGAAATGAATCGATTGCTGACATAACATCCTCTTTTAACTTTTTCTTTTCAAAAATTGATTCGGGGTTATAACTGTTGTCCTGCACCATATCTACCAATTCATCATTCGGGTCGAGGCCGCCGCCGCTGTATTGAAATTCTCCATTGCCCCTGTAAAGCATTACAATATCGATCACATCCCTTCGCTTTACCTTGAGTTCACTGATTATCTTTGCGATATCCGGCAATTTTTCGTTTTTGGAAAAGTGTTCCCTGATATAATTCTTTATTTTTTTATTGATCTCATCCTTCCTGTAAGAAATGCTCACACTGAGAGCAGGCTTAATAAAACCCCTCAATATTGACTGCTTTATCCAGAAGGCTGCGTAGGTTGAAAATTTTACGTCCCGGGCGGGGTTAAATTTGTCCGCCGCCTTAATAAGGCCTAAATTTCCGTTTTGAATGATATCCATTATAGAAGATCTTCCCTTGCAATATTCCGCTGCAATTTTTACAACCAGCTTAAGATTTGAGTTAATTAATTTTTCAAGCGCAGATCGGTCACCCACTTTTATCTTTAGAGAAAGTTCTTTTTCCTCATCACGGGTAATACGGGAAAACTTTGAAATACTTTTGATGTATTGCCGGAGTAATGTGATATCTTTCATAATATCCCCCTGATAATTAAATGGCAATTATTATGCCATAAAAATAACAGGGGAAGGATGATGTTTTTCCGGTACTTAAAACCTTGCCAGTTCAGGATTATCTACTACTGTCAGCCGATGTATGTTTATTCATACTCGATTAAAATTTGTATCTTGGTTGGGGCCTATCAATTATGATATATTATTATTAATATAGCTGGAGATTTTATTTTTCAATGTTCTCCAGCCATTCATTGTCTTCCTTTTCCAGTTCTATTGCGATTTGATATGCTATATCGTCTTTTTTATATTTCTTCGACAGATCGAACACAAGTTTTTTTAATTTATAAATTTCCACATTGGTCAGAAATTTCCCCATTTTTTGACCTTTTGTAAAAGAGTTAAGCAGATCAAGTACTTTGATATTGGCACAGGCGTCAAGAATATCGCAATATTCCGCGATCTGTTTATAATAATTGTTTTTTATCATCATTATAAAGACTTTATTAATATTAGAGGAAACGAAAGGCGAGATATCTTTTACTTCAGCATGCATATATCCCAGGAGGTAAAGAAATTTGTCAATATCCTCTTTTTTTTTATATTCGCTAATTATCCTGTCGACAAGTTTGATGAAACTTTTATTCTCCGTGTTAAAATAATGTTTTAATTCTTTAAAATCCTCCGGGGAGACTTCAAAGATACTTCCGGATAGAAGGTTTAATAATTTTGGAGATAATTCCATTTGATACCTCAAAATAATTCAGATAAAACCATCGTAATATCGTCAATCCGAATAGGCCTGTCTCTTCCCGCTTCATATCGTTCTTCCTTCCTCATCTGAATTGTTTTTTCAATCTCCTTCCGCATTTTTTTTATATCGAGTTCCTTATTACTTTTTAAGAAATTTATCAGATTTTCAGCTTCATATGAAAAGACATCGAGAATACCGTCGCTATAAACGAAGATTTTATCCCTTGGAAGTACATTCCCTTCTTCTTCTGTATAAACAAAATCAGCTATTATACCGGCTGGAGGAGAGTTTTTTATTCCAAAAGTTTTTACGTCGGTGTTCTCCCTCAATATTACCGCATGCGGATGTCCCGCCGAGCTGTATTTAATCTTGTTTTCGTATAAATCCAGCATAAGTATAAAGACCGTTACAAACCTGCTTCCTTCCATATTTAAATTAATTATTTTTTTATTAAGCATAACAATGAAATCTGAAAGCTTTATATTCCCTTCGTATTCAAGGTTAATTTTAAAATCGGTATAAACATCTTTAACAAGGACGGTCAGCATAGATGCCCCTACTCCATGCCCGGACACATCAGCCAGAAGAGTTATATAATACTTTCTTTTTTTAATATCAACCTCATCTACATAATAAAAATCGCCCCCAACTTCATCCGACGGCATAAATATAGCCTGAAACTTGATCTTTTTGCTCCTGGGAAGCTGGGCGGGAATAAGATTTAGGTGCATTAATTTTGCCGCCTGTAAATCTTCAATCAGATTTCTATTCATTTCTTCAAGTTTTTCCCTGGTTTTCATAATGTATGTGTTGTCAATAAAAAAAATGACAACTCCTTCAAATGCTTTAACGCTTTTAATAGGGAAAAATCTTATATTATACCATAAATCACCGAATTTAAGATTAAGGAAAGTAAGTTCTGTTTCACTGTTTTTCAACTCGTTGATTTTGCTCTTGAATTTCTCACCGTATTCCCTGGAAAATATCTGGTTTATTTCCATTCCCAGATAAGTTATCCCTGAATCAACAATATTCTTTACCTTTTCGTTTAAAAAAGTGATCCTGTTTTCTTCATTAAGAAGCAGCATCCCATCACGAGCATTTTCAACAATACTTTTATTGATGACCGCTTGCCGGCGAATGCTTTTTTTCCAGATATCTTCCTTTGTTATATCTTTTACAAGAATATAATAACCGGTACATACATCTTCAAGGAAGATCCTTTTTATTAATATTTCAGAAACAATTGTCGTTTCATTGTTGTCTTTCATTAAAATTTCGCTTTTCACCTCTTCGGTTTTTTCCGATATCTCGATAGCTTTGTTAAAAGAGGATTGTGATTCATTTTCAATTAAAACATTAAAATTTTTATTTATTGCCTCAGCCATTGAAAACCCGAACATTATTTCCGCGCCCTTATTCCAGGTTGTTATATTAAGGTCAACATCTACGGTAATAAAAGCGTAATCCTTAACACTAAGCAGCATCTGGCTACCAATATCCTGTTCCCTGTTTTTTAAAACATTGATGAGATCATAAATAACTTCATTAAGTTTTTTCGAATTTATTAACAGTGAAATTGCGGCACGCATATAAGAAAATAAGTTAAAATAACATAAAATAAAAAAAGCGGTTAACTTATTATTACGGATAGTCGGTACCAGAATCGTCATCGGGGGTTTTCGAAAAATAATCGCATTTATTTTATTTTTAAGGATCTGAAGGGATTTGTAATCGGATTTACTTAAAAAAAATAAATTCACCTCATTTAAAATATCTGTTTTAATTTTAAAATGCTGTCTTTTGTTTGAAACTGATGATGCCCTTAGAAATAATTTTCCGTTTGAAATTGAAAAAAATAAAGTTAAATCGGATAAAAAAACTTTTCTCATCTCATCGCATAAAGCATTAAAAAAATTCTTGGAAAAATCAATCGCTGTTTTTTCAATCCTCAGAAAATTTCTAAACAATCTTTCAATTAAAAGCTCAAATTTATATGCGTTTTTAATATAATCAACAAAAATTATTACTATTACAAAAAGAAAAAAGATAATTAAATATTGGGAAAAAACCATATCTCCTCTTTCAAACAAATAAAAATGATTTTGGTACAAAATATTTGTAAAATAAATTTATTGCTTCAGTATCAGTCATCAATGCTAAAAAATCAACAAGAGATCTTTTTTCATCTTCATCAGGATTACAGTTTGCCTGATTTAATTTTTCATATACTATCTCCATATTGTTTGATAAATAATAATAAAGTTCATGCAGTATTTTTTTTGCCTTATCCATCTCTTGAATAAGCGAAGGATGTTTATATACATTATTAAATAAAAAATCCCTTAAATTTTCAGTGACCTCTAAAATTTCTTTGCTCATATAAATATGATTTTTATCTATACTATTTGAAATAACATCTTTTACAAGGGAATTTATCCTTTCAGAATGTTTTTTACCAAGGAATGTTATGGTGTCTCTGGGTAAATCTTCAATTTTAAGAATTCCTGATTTTACAGCATCATCTACATCATGGTTTACATAAGCGATTGTATCTGAAAATCTAACTACCTCTCCTTCCAACGTCATTGGATATTCATCTTTTTTAAGAAAGATTATAGAAGATCTTCCGGTTTTTGAATGTTTTTGAATCCCGTCAAGAACTTCAATAGTCAAATTCAATCCATTTCTATTTTTTTCAAGATAATCAAGGACTCTAACACTTTGTTCCGAATGTTTAAAATCCGGATAGGCTTCTTCTCTTATTACCTGTTCTCCCGAATGGCCGAAAGGTGTATGACCTACATCATGACCAAGAGCAATAGCCTCAGTAAGGTCTTCATTTAGTTTAAGTGCCCTTGAAATAGTCCTTGCAATCTGGGAAACCTCAAGAGTATGCGTTAGTCTTGTCCGAAAAGAATCGTTTGAAGGAGATAAAAACACCTGTGTTTTATGCTTTAATCGTCTGAATGACTCTGAATGAATTATTCTATCCCTGTCCCTCATGTACTCTGTCCTTATCCAATCAGGTTCCTCTTTTAATTTCCTACCTTTTGATGATATACTTAAAGATGAGAAGGGGGAAGAATTTTCAGATTCGGTTTTTTCTATTATTTTTCTTATATTTTCCATTTAATTACACCTATTTAGTATTATATAATAGTAACTCTTATTTTTAAACTTATCAAGCTTTAACTTTCTATCCGACATCAGGTTCCATCTCTTTTTTATTGTACGGAACCTGTTCTTTAACTATGTTATATTTCACACATAGCGAACAATTTTCAGGATTTTTTAGAGATTTGCGTTTAATCGTTTTTTTAAACACAGCTAATAAACAAATTCTGCATAATTTTGATACAGTCTATGTGCATTGTTTCCGAAAATATATTATGCATCTCAACATTAAATTTATTTCCCTTGCATCTTTATTTATTTTATTTTTCTTTACTGCAGGACAATGTTTTGATAAGACTTCAACAAGCAACTCTATTGATACAATTACAAATATATTAATAAAGACAAATCAATCTTGTGTTGTTATTTATTGGGCCGGCGTTTTTGATTATAGCCGGGAAACAACAATAGCAATATACAGAACGGAAGAAAAAATTACCAATGCCAATGAAATAGCAAAGGTCCCACCTTATAAAAAAATGACTAACGAGTTTTTTTTTGAGGATCCGGATATAAGTTTCGGTGTTCCTTATTATTACCTGATTATTGTTAATGAAAATATGGTTATTTTACCGGGTAAAAATGTAAATTCAGAACCTGTTTTTTTCGGAGCGACCAATGGTGCAGGCACTGTCGATGTAGAGGTATTATCGAGTACGAATGAAAACTATTCGGATTTTATTAAAAAATTTAAATAATAAGGGGAACCCTGATGGAAAGGGGTGAAAAATGGCTGGCTTTCTGGGCTTTTGTTCTGCTTTTTATATTGATAATCGGATTTTCTTTTCTAATGCTTCATGATAAAATTCCGGATATAAATTCAATTTCAGCAATTTTCAATTCCGGTAAGTCAGACGAAGCCATGTATAACAAAATCGATGCCGCTTTTGAATTGAAGGAATATAATAAAGCGCTTGATATGTCTTCGGATTTTAACGCCCTTTATCCGGATAGCAGGCAACGGGTTAAGGTAATGATAATTGAAGCAAAAGTATTTTATGCATTGAAGGATTTTGATAAAACCAGGATAATTATTCAAAAAATATTTGCCGATCCGATTATCGATAATAATGATTTCATTCAATCGGCGGATATTCTTGGGGTCCTTGCAAGGGATGATGGGAAATACGATCCGATAGTTATGAATTATCTTGAAAATGCATATTTAAAATCGGATACAGCGCAAAAGACAGAGATTGCCGGATTTCTGGGGTATCAGTCTCTTTTCAAAAAGGATTATAATTCAGCTATAAAATATTTTAATAATTCGGCGGGAGAAGAAGGTATTATCGGCAGAGCAAGGGTTTATATTGAACAGGGCAATTACCCAGTCGCAATCCAGGAATATTTAAATTATTTTAACAGCTATACCGGCGGCGAACGTTATGAAAGGATAAAGACAGCTTTTATAAAACAATCTTTTTATTATGCGGAATCTTTAAAAAAAAACGGAGAGTATAGAAAATCTATCCAGTATTTTTTTTATGTTGTTAATTATTTTCCTGCCGATCCTTCTGCAGATGAAGGCTTAATTAAAATTGCAGATATATACGCAATTAACAAGGATTATAAAAATGCGGTTGATTTCCTCGATAAAGCTTTGAATAACAATGTAACAAACGGCGATGAGGAAGCTCTATACGACAAAGCTGTTATATATTATCAATGGGGCAAAAAAAACGAATCGATAGGACTATTCAAAGAACTTAAGAATAAATACTCCACAGGCATTTTCGGTAAAAAATCGGACGATTGGATCGACCTCATCAAAAAGGACATCGAAGCCAATTAAAACAGGAAAGAACAAGATATAAACCACGATTAACACAGACTAATCGTGGTTCCAATCTATTTAATTGAGTTTTTAAATTCCTTCGCATATAATTATGGACGCTTCTAACTTTTCACCGGACAGGCCGGTTCAAGCGAAGCGGATAGGCGAGCTGATAACAATTAGTATGGTAATTATTGGTTTCAAAAATGATTTTTGAACCGCCCTTAATACATCCGATCGTCGCAAAGAGGAGGGATAATGGCCAGGATTATCGCTATAGCAAACCAAAAAGGGGGGGTGGGCAAAACTACAACAGCTGTAAATCTTTCCGCTTTTTTAGCTATGGAAGGCAAGCGGACTCTTTTGGTTGATATAGATCCTCAGGGCAATTCCTGCAGCGGATTGGGAGTTAATATCAGCGAAAGGGCCGGCTATGGTATTTATGAGGTTTTACTTGGGAGTAAAAAAATCTCGGAAGTGATTATAGGGACAAATTACCACAATTTAAAAATAGTTCCTGTTACCCTGGACCTTGCGGGTGCGCAGATTGAACTTAGCAATTTTCAGAGAAAAGAATTTATTCTTAAAGAGGCGCTTACGGAGGTTAAAGGCGATTTTGATTTCATCCTGATCGATACTCCCCCATCGCTGGGTTTATTTACTTTAAATGGGCTCATTGCCGCAGAAAGTGTTTTGATACCGATGCAAAGTGAATTTTATGCAATGGAAGGGCTGGCCCAACTATTGAAGGCAATAAAACTTGTAAAAAGCGGTCCGAATAGGGACCTTTCAGTGGAAGGTGTTTTAATTACAATGTACGATTCCAGAACAAACCTTTCAAAACAGGTTACCGAGGAAGTAAAAAATTATTTCAAGGAAAAGGTCTACGATACAATAATCCCGAGAAATATCAGGTTAAGTGAAGCTCCAAGCCATGGAATTTCTATTTACGAATATGACTCTAAAAGCCAGGGGTCGCAGTCATATATTGAATTCGGAAAAGAATTTTTAAAAAAAGCTGGAAATAATTTATGAAACATGGATTAGGTCGGGGAATGATGGCCCTCATGGACGATCAGGAAGTTACCCGCGGACAGGAAAACCGGACGAATTCGATAGATATAAATATGATAATTCCGAACAGGTACCAACCCAGGAAATCATTTAATGAAGAAGCGCTTAAAGAACTTGCAGATTCTATTCACGATAAGGGTGTATTACAACCGGTAATCGTCACCGAGCTTGGAGACGGGCGTTTTGAATTAGTGGCGGGCGAAAGACGGTGGAGAGCGGCAAAGATAGCTGGGCTGCTTGAAATCCCGGTTATAATAAAGGATTTTTCAGATGAAGATAAACTTGAGATAGCTTTAATAGAAAATATTCAAAGAGAAGACCTGAACCCCCTTGAAAAAGCGGAGGCATTCAGGGAGATCATCGATAGGCTCAATCTAAGCCAGGAAGATTTAGCAAAAAAAATCGGTAAAGATAGAACCTCCGTAACAAACACATTGCGCCTGCTTAAACTGCCGGAATTTGTAAGGGAAAGGCTTGTTTCAGGCGAAATATCCGAAGGTCATGCACGTGCTATACTGGCGATTGAAGATATAGATAGTATAATTGAATTAACAAGATATGTAATTGAGAAAGGGTTATCGGTGAGGGAAACGGAAGCAGCGGTAAAGAATATTAATAAAGATGCAGCCCCTGTGAAAGTAAAAAAGGAGCGAAAACATTTTCCCGAAATTGAAGCTATTCAAGAAAGGTTTATCAAGGCGATAGGAGCAAAGGTTGAAATCAAGGGGACGATTAACAAAGGGAAAATAGAGATCCATTATTTTTCAAAAGAAGACCTTGAAAATATATATGGATATATTTCGGGAAAAGGGGATTAAATTCTTATCGGATGTTTCACGTGAAACATTCCGTAGAGTTTACATGGAAACAGAGGCACAGAGAGTTTAGAAAAAACCCTCTTAATTAATTCATTCTATTCATTAAACAAACCATACCAAACTTTAATAAGGGAAAGATGAAAGCGGTTTAAAAGTCTGTAAGGACACATTAAGATTGTTATCTAAATGAATCTCCGTGACTCTGTGTCTACGTGTAAAAAATTCTTATATATCTTTATGTTGAGTTACAAATTTATATTTTTGAAATAGGATTATATCTTATGAAAAATTTCACATTACCAAAAACCAATCCGTGGATTATATATAATTTACGCGACAGTTCGTTTGCAAGCGATTTATTTATATGTGCAGTTGGACATCTCGATTTTTTTAACTGGTTGAATAAAAATCCGGGTGATATTAATGCAATAGTTACACATTTCAATATTAAACCGCGTCCAGCGGATGTGATCCTGACATTATTTAAATCCTATCAATTTATCCGGGAAAACGAAGGCATTTATAGTGTTACAGATTTATCGAAGGAATTTTTATTTTATGGATCATTCTGGGATTTAAGCCTATATGTGGGTTCATTAAAAGACAGGCCGATCTGCTTAAGCATGCTGGATGTGTTGAAAACTGGCAGGCCGGCAAATTGGGCCGGTAAAAAAGACAGTACCGAGTGGAAATTGTCGATGGAAAATCCTCAATTCGCAGAATCTTTTACTGCAGGGATGAACAGCCGCGGTACCTATTTAGCGAAAGGGATTGTAAGAAAATTCAATATGTCGAATTATAAAAGGATTCTGGATATAGGCGGGGCATCAGGTATTTATTCTATTGTTTTTTTGTCGGAATTTAAAAATCTATCAGCCACAGTGCTGGATAAATCACCGGTGGATCAGATAGCTAAAAACTGTATTAAAAATTATAATCTTGAAAGTAGAATGAACGCGGTCAATGGGAACTTCTTCACAGAAGATATTCCTGAAGGTTATGATCTTCACTTTTTATCTCATACTCTGCACGATTGGGATGAAGAACAGGTTAATAATATCTTAAAAAAGTCGTATAAGAGCCTTAAAGCAGGCGGCTCTGTCGTAATTCACGATGCTCATATAAATGAGGATAAAACCGGCCCTGTCAGTGTCGCTGAATATTCAGCATTATTGATGTTTTCGACAGAAGGGAAATGCTACTCCATTGGAGAAATGAAACAGATGTTAAAGTCAGCCGGATTCAGAAATATAAAATATATTCCCACAATGTTAAACAGAAGCATTATAATAGGAAGAAAATAAAATGTTTCACGTGAAACATTTACTACTTGGGGGGTTACACAGAGAAACAGATTCACTTAAGGGGTACCGAAGGCGGTTATTAGAAGCGCCCTTAATTTGTAAATTCCCTGCAGATTATCGCGAAAAGTCATTTGTATTCTTACTGATTTTTTTGTAAAAGTCCATTATAATATATGATTAGTTTATGGGCCCTTCTAATAACTGCCCATTTGGGGCAGCAAGGTAGGGCCCATTGGGCGGTTTTATTACTGTAAGAACATCTTTTTTTAATAACAATGTTAGTTTTGAGAACCGCACTTATTATTATCAAAGTGATATCAAGCTTTAAACCGGAGTTAATCGATGATAAAGATCAACGAAAATTTTAATTCCCTTCAAGGGAACTACCTTTTTTATGAAACAGGTAAAAGAGTAAATGAATATTTGCAGAAAAATCCAGGGGCCGGGATAATCAAGCTGGGAATTGGGGATGTGACGGAACCTCTAAGCCCTTCAATAATTACAGGCTTAATAGAAGCGGTAAAAGAAATGGGTGTAAGAGAAACCTTTCAGGGATATCCGCCCTGTGAAGGGTATGATTTTTTAAGGAATATAATAAGTGAAAGTGAATATAAGGTAAGGGGGATTGATATCTCCCCGGATGAAATATTTATTTCAACAGGGGCAAAAGAGGATACGGCAAATATTCAGGAACTCTTTTCTAACGATATCAAACTGGCCATCACCGATCCGGTATACCCGGTTTATGTGGACAGCAATATAATGGCAGGAAGGAAAGAAATAGTCTACCTGCCCTGCACTTCAATGAACAATTTCCTTCCCGAACTTCCTGAAGAGGATGTAGACCTAATATACCTTTGTTTTCCTAACAATCCCACAGGCCAGGTTATTAAATTTTCGGGTTTAAAAAAATGGATCGATTATGCAAAACAAAAAAAGGCTATTATATTATTTGACGCGGCTTATGAGGCATATATAAGGCAAGACGATATCCCCCGCAGCATATTTGAAATTGAGGGGGCTCATGAAGTTGCCGTTGAATTCAGGAGTCTTTCAAAGACAGCCGGTTTTACAGGAACAAGATGTTCTTATACTGTTATTCCTGATAAATTAAATGTTTCTGATATGAAAGGAGAGATACATAGCCTGAAAAAACTATGGCTGAGAAGACAGTCGACAAAATCGAATGGGGTAGCTTATATCATTCAAAAAGGCGCCTATCGATATTTTACTGAACAGGGAAGAAGAGAAAACAGAGCGGTATTGGATTATTATCTTGAAAATGCGGCTATCATAGGAAGGGGAATATCCTCTCTCGGCCTCGGGTTTACAGGGGGTGTTAATTCTCCCTATATATGGTGCAATGTTCCCGATGGATTGAGTTCATGGCAATTTTTTGATGAGCTTTTAAATAAATGTAATATTGCAGGGACGCCGGGATCTGGTTTCGGTGCTTGCGGAGAGGGATTCTTTAGACTGACCGGGTTCGGGAAAAGGCAGGATATTGAAGAAGCTGTCGAAAGGCTTGCTAGGTTTAAATGATCGTTTAAATTAATTCGGAGGTTATATGCCACAGTACGATTATAAATGCGACAAATGCGGTTATTTTTTCGAAGTTTTTCAGAAGATAACTGATGAAAGGATTGAAAGTTGTCCCGAGTGCGGCGGGTCTGTAAAAAGGATGATAGGCAGCCTTGCCGGGATAATATTTAAGGGGAATGGGTTTTATACTACGGATTACAAAAAAAATGCTCCGACATGTGAAAATAAATCGGATTCTAACCCTGCATGCGGAAACTGCCCGAGCCGATCATCCCGGACCGATTAAATCGGAATATATAATTTTATTTTTCCAGCAATACCAGATTATCGATATGGACTGCGGATGAGTATTTATTCTCCTTTCCAAGAATAATTTCTATTTCAGAATTTTTCTTTCCAGCGATCCTGAGTATATCAGCTGATGAATAATTGGTTAAACCGACCCCTAATTCATTGCCTTCCGTGTCGGCAACAACCACCGTATCTCCGTAATGAAAGTTTCCGGATGTTGTTCTTATTCCGCTCGCAAGCAGGCTCTTATGATGGAGGATAGCGTTTTTCGCGCCATCGTCTACATATATAGTGCCCCTGGTTTTTTTTACACTGATCCATCTCTTTTTATAATTCAGGCTCTTAGGTGAAGGCAGAAATATCGTACCTTCCGACAGATCATGGAATACCAGTGAAAGGATATTTTTTTTAAAACCGTTCGCTATGACACATGGAACCCCGGAGAGAGTCGATACCTTCGCGGCATGGAGTTTTGAGATCATACCGCCTTTTGTATAATTTTCTTCCTGTTTACAGGCGTATTTCATTACTGTGTTTATATTATCGACAACTCGTATGAATTTTGCCGATGGAGTGCCATAGTCCTGGTAAAAACCGTCAACATCCGATAACATAATATAAAGGTTAGAATCTGACAGCAAGCTCACATAAGCCCCAAGGCGGTCATTTTCACCGACCTTGATCTCTTCGACGGCGACGGAGTCGTTTTCATTTATCACTGGAGTTATTCCCATTTCCAGCATAGAATTAAGTGTGTTCCTCGCGTTAAGATAAGAAGTCCTGTTGTCAAATATATAATGCGTCAGCAATACCTGGCCCACAGGCAGCTTATGTTTATTGAATTCTTCTTTAAATATCTGCATCAATCTGATCTGTCCCAATCCTGCAATAGCCTGTTTTTGGGATAAGGTTAGTTTATCGGCCATATCCTTGTTTTGAAATAGTTCATATATGCCAAGCCCTATTGCACCGCTTGAAGTTATAATAAATTCGACGCCCTTTTGTTTTAATTCAGCGATCTCCCTTACGATACCTGCGATATTCTCTGAATTAATGCTGTTCAGGTCTGTTATTTGTTTAGTCCCGAGTTTAATAACGACCCTTTTAATGTTTAATTCCCTGTTATCCGGCAATTTTATTTTCATGAACTTTTCTCAATTTCCATGTATTTATCAATCAGGCTGTATTTTAATTCTTTCAATCCTATGCCTGTAAGCGCCGAGATCAGAAAAACCTCACCGGCGATATTTTTAAATTTTGCTAATAGAGCCAACCTGGCCTTTTCATCAAAAGTCAGATCTATTTTATTTAAAGCGACTATATATGGCCTGTTATAAATATTAATAGAATAACCTGCCAGCTCTTTTCTTAATATTTTGAATTTATTTTCAGGATCATCATTTGAATCTAAAATAAATAATATAAGGCTTGTTCTTTCGATATGCTTGAGAAAATCGGTGCCGAGACCTTTACCTGTATTGGCGCCTTCAATCAAACCCGGTATGTCGGCTATTACCAGGCTTTGGTAACTGTCATCTGAATTCATAATACCGATGTTAGGGTGAAGGGTTGTAAAGGGGTAATTGCCTATTTTAGGCCTTGCATTTGTAATTTTTGAAATCAGGGTCGATTTACCCGAATTTGGAAAACCAACAAGGCCTATATGCGCAATCATTTTTAATTCCAGGGCTAAATTTATTTCATCTCCAGATTTTCCCTTTTGCGCGTAAAACGGTGTCTGATTCGTAGGGCCTTTAAAATGAACATTTCCCTTGCCCCCGATTCCTCCCCGCGCAGCAATAAATTCAGATTCATTTTCTGTAAGATCGGCAAGAAAGCCCCCTGTATCTGCATTGTTTATTATCGTACCGGCAGGCACTTCTATGGATAATGAGGAACCATTTTTCCCGGTTTTTTTGTTCGACAACCCTTTCCCGCCGTCTTCCGCTTTAAATTTTTGATTGTTATGTAAATATGATAGAGTTCTCAGATGGGGATTGACTTTTATTATTACATTCCCGCCTTTCCCTCCGTCACCTCCGTCTGGGCCGCCTTTAGGGATATATTTCTCTCTTCGGAAAGTGGCCGCACCGGCGCCTCCTTTCCCGGCTTTCACAACGATCCGGACTTCGTCCTTAAACATCATAAATTGAAGACCCACCATTCATCGCATTTTTCGCAAAGAGGGGGGGTGGAAAAATTCTCATTCCAGTGTTCCTTATACGCCGAGTTCATATTGTTCCAGCAATTTTCTATTCCATCAGTGAGCATGTTTCCCATTAAAATGCGGGCATTATAATCCTGTCTGCAGAGCGGTACGTTGCCATCCGAATGGATAACCATATCGTGTTTCAAATGCAGGCAGGGGAAGCGCCTGACCGGCGACAGATCGACGACCCTGAACTTATCCAGCATCCCTCCGAAAGTATCCGGTTTTTTTATTATTATCCTTTCTGAGAATTCCCTCCATCTTTCATAAAATTGTAAAAGCTCATTTTCATTTTCCGTGGTCCGTGTAAATTGAATATATATTTTCTCTCTATTTTCCATTATTTTTATCTTTTCCTCCATGGCCGCAAGCCCTTCGAAGGGAATAAGGGTATTAAGGGGTTTTTTATATAAGGCGAAAGTATCATTTTTTGAGGAACTGACATCGAAAATAACCCTTACATTCGGCAATTTGAGCAGGGCTTTGACCGGGTCCGTGTTATTGAAAAGGCATCGGCTTTCGATAAGAAACTGAATTTGAGGGTATTTGCCTATTTCAGTTATAACATCCCCGATTGCTGAATATAACATGGGTTCACCGAAAAGACCCAGACTGACAGCCGGGTTATATGAAAATTCGGATATCTGCCCAATGATTTTTGTGAAATCGACGATATTAATTTCCGGTCTTCCATCGAGCTTTCCAGAGATAAAAAAATCACTGTTTTCTCTCTCGGAATTTAGCTCGATCTCAAAATAAGTAGGCCGTTTCCTGATGATGCCGGGATTGTTATTGATCAAAGCTTCGAGTTCCAGATGGGACAAATTATTGCTTCCTCTGGATACGATATCATCAAGAATAAGATAATTGTTATAATTATCGGGGACGAAATTAACTCTGTAATTAATTAGCCTGCATGGAGATATGTATATATTACAGTCATAGGAGGATATGTCTTTTTCGAAAATTTCTTTAACGCTGTTCCTGAAAAGAGGGAGGTTTTCCGGTATGGTTTTTAAGATAAAACCGGCAACATCGCTTTCCAGGATCTCAGGGAAGAGGCCGGCCGGTAAATTTTCAGGGAATGTGTAGTCGAACGCGAAACGTTTATGCTCCTCAAGCATTTTCCTTGTCGATTCAAGGTCCAGCAAAGGCGAAAAGGCGTTCATAATAATGACGCTTTTACCTTTCAGTCTGTCCTTTAAAAAAGTTAAAAAATCTTTTGAAGTTTTATATGATAAGACCTTTATATTGTCTCCGTATTTAATGGGGGGATTGCCGGATAATATATAGATCTCATCAGTTAAATGCTTGATTTTCGACAGGGTTATATCGAAAAAGACCTGGAGCTTTTCCCGGTCTGAAAACTTATTGTCTACGAGTATCGCCGCAAGGCTCACATCCAGCTCCTTATTAAATTAATAATCGTTAGTGAAAGCCACAGATTACACGGATATATTATTATAATTATGTTAAAGAGTTATCGCAATTTTAATTAGAACGATTAAGCCAAAATCTCTTATCGAGTCTTTGCGTTAACGGTCTTGGATGCGGCGTCATTCCGGCAAGGCCGGATATTTTATTATAAAAAATCACGTTTTTTTTTAAAAATCCGATATTAGCGATATTAGATTAAAAAACGGGGTAATTTCAAATGAGACAGCTATTCGCAATCGTTATATTTATTTTATTATTTTCTTTCTCTTTCGGGGATGATTTTATTATCGACGAACCGGGTTCAAACAGCAATTCCTCTTCGCCTGTGAAAACCTCGCCAGGATTCACTCCGGGACTTACCGGGAAATCTGTGAATTCGATAGGGTCCGTCCCTGTCCCGTCGGGGATTGGAAAGGGAGACGTTGACGGCGAATTTTCAATGTATGATGACGGCGGTGTAAATATGCGGTTTATCGTGGGGATTATGGATGCGATAGATATAGGAATTTCAGAGAACCTTGACGGCCTTATAGGATCGGGCAATATTAATGTGAATATTCCCGGAGCATATATAAAGGTTACACTTATTAAGGATTTGAATAATTTTAACTGGGCTTTCGGCTTTGACAGTTTTGCTTACGGGACTGAGGGAACTTACTTTCCTACAAACACAAACCTGGCTCCCGCGACTATTTACGGTTTTTATACCGCTGTCGGCTGGCATTACAGCGCTATCGGCGGAAACGATATTCTTTCGACAGGGATAAGGTTCCCGCTGCTGCCGGCAGAAGAAAGGGATTTTACTAACGCATCTTTATTTATCGGGGCGACTATAAGCGCGCCTCAATATATATCGTTTGGTTTGACCCTTGAAAACTTTTTCTTTGATTTTTCCAGGGCTAAATATATCCTTCCTTCTTTTATATTTACAATTACCCCGAGTCAGCCTTTCAATATTTCTTTGATCCTGCAGTATGATTTCAGTGTTTCCAGATTGAACAGGATATTATCCCTGAACTATATAACAGGATTTTAGAAGCGCCCTAACTGAGATAATTGGCGTTAATCATCACATAGTCGCAGGTTAAATCGCTTGTCCAGAGGAAATATTCCCTTTTTCCTATTCCCAGATCCAAAGTAATACGTATTTCAGGGGACAGCAGTTCTCCCGATGCCAGGCTTTCATTGGCCCTATTGACATCGCCTTTCTCGAATATGATCAAATCGTTTATTTTAAGTGAAATCTGTGCGAGTTCGAATTTGGCTTCGGAATACCCAAGCGCGGCAAGTATTCTGCCCCAGTTGGGGTTCTGGCCAAAAATCGCTGTTTTTACCAGAAAGGAATCGCCTATAGCTCTGGCGATTTTTTCGGCGTCTGAGACCGTCAGTGCATTATGGACCGAAATACTGATGAATTTGCTCGCTCCCTCTCCGTCTTTTACTATCATTTTTGCAAGAGTCTGGCATATTATTATCAGTACCTGCTTGAAAAGCTTATAATTATCGTCGTCTTCTGAAATAATAGTGTTTTCTGCTTCGCCATTCGCTATTAAAAACACGCTGTCATTGGTACTGGTATCATTGTCGACGCTGATGCGGTTGAATGAAAGGTCGGCGGCCTCTTTTAAAGAGAGTTTCAGCATATCGTTTGAAATAACGGCATCCGTTGTAATAAAAACAAGCATGGTTGCATGAGGCGCTTCCAGAATCGGTTTTATCATACCCGCGCCTTTAGCTGTGCCGCCTATTTTCACCTTTTTGCCGTTTAGTTCAAACTCATAAGCGCAATTTTTCATTTTTTTATCGGTTGTCATAATTGCATTGGAAAAATTCTTATAATTGCTTTCTGTTTTTATGAGATTACAAAGCTTTTCAATACCGTAATTAACACGGTCCATAATTAACTTTTTTCCGATAACACCGGTGGAAGCCGCCATTACCGAACCCTCTTTAAGAGAAAGTAATTTCTCGACCTGTTTTACCATATCCATGGCGTTTTCATCGCCTATCTTGCCAGTTAGGCAATTCGCGTTGCCGCTGTTTACAATAATGGCTGAGACAGGATTATTTGAACGTGAAATGTCCAGGGTGACCGGAGCAGCTTTGACCTTATTTTTCGTGAAAAGGCATGCGGCGGAGCATGGTGTTTTTGATACTATAAGGCCGATATCCTTGTACCCGCCTTCCTTCAGGCCGCAGGATACTCCCGTAGCCTTGAATCCCTGGGGTTCCGTTATTCCGCCTTCCAGCGCCGTAAATTTTACTTCCATAACTATTCCCTGAATTAATTGTCATCCGGCGTACCGCCGGATTCGGCTTTTCCGAATGCAGTTATGTCAGCACCTTCTGAAAGTTTTCTCCGAACGAGTTCATCAACTTTTTTAAGGATTGCAGGCTTGTCCTCTATTTCCTTGATAAGATTGTCCCTTCCCTGGGAGATCCTGTCTTCACCTAGAAAATACCATGTCCCTTTACGCTGAATTACACCGCTGGATACTGCGGCGTCTATGAGGCAGCCTATCTTGGAGATGCCTTTGCCGTAAATGATATCGAATTCAGCCTGTTTGAACGGTGCCGACATTTTATTTTTAACAACTTTTGCCCTTACCCTGTTGCCGTAATTTTCTTCGCCTTTTTTCAAAGCCTCTATCTTGCGGATTTCGATTCTAATGGAGGAGTAAAATTTTAAAGCCATCCCTCCTGTAGTTGTTTCCGGGTTTCCATATACAACACCAATTTTCATTCTTATCTGGTTGATAAAAATTAAAGCGGTTTTCGATTTACTGATAATTGCGGTTAATTTACGCAATGCTTGTGACATCAGGCGGGCCTGCATACCCATCTGTGCGTCTCCCATATTCCCGTCGATTTCAGCCTTCGGGACCAGGGCTGCTACAGAATCGACAACGATTAGATCGACAGCGCCGCTGCGGATAAGACTTTCGACGATTTCAAGGGCCTGTTCTCCCGTATCCGGTTGTGAAATAAGAAGGTTATTGATATCAATTCCGATTTTCTCAGCATACAACGGATCCAGTGCATGTTCGGCATCTATAAACGCGCAGATTCCTCCCGCTTTCTGAGATTCTGCAATAATTGAAAGAGTAAGGGTTGTTTTACCGGATGCTTCGGGGCCGTATATTTCAGTCACTCTGCCGCAAGGGATCCCTCCGATTCCAAGGGCCAGATCAAGCGTCAGGGCTCCCGTGGAAATAGCAGGGTAATCGTTTGTTTTGGGCCTATCGCCCATTTTCATTATAGCGCCCTTTCCGAATTGTTTTTCGATCTGGGCCATGGCTATCTGGAGCGCTTTTTCTTTTTCTTTAACATCCATGGTATTGTCGGACATAAAAACCTCCGGTAGTGACAGAATATTATTTATATTATACAATAGTTTATAGAATATGAAAATAAATAGGATGAAACAAAATTCCCCATCACTTTATAACAAATCAATATTGTAAATGATGTCACTATCAAGTGAAATCTTACAGGACTATCCTTGACTAATGACCTGATCTGCTTTAGAATTTATCGTCTTTTGATGCGGTCATTTTTATCATAATAATAAAAGGGAGTTAGATTATGGGTTTGGCAAGTTTTATCATAACCGCGGCCGGCATATTGCTGACTTTACTTGGGTTTTTATGGGATATTAAATTCTTACCCGAAGGATTTGCAAATTTAAAAATGCCTGTATTGTCCATACTTCTGCCTGTTAATATGACACTTCTTATTATCGGGCTTGCGACAGGGATCGTAACATACCTGAAAGACATTCAAAGAGGTTTCTCAATGATGTCTATAATATTTTCGGCATTTTTTGGACTTGTGACCTTGAATAATATTTTTGTCACATTTGAGATTCTGGATAAAATCAAATTCTAAAAACATTATTTTTCCGGAGAATTGACCATTGATTTTTGAGAAGGGCGCTTAGCTCAGTTGGTTTAGAGCATCTGCCTTACAAGCAGAGGGTCACAGGTTCGACTCCTGTAGCGCCCAATTATTATTATTAAAAAATAAGGTAAATATATAACAATACGAATAAAAAAATGAAAAAATTAATAATATTATCGTTATTTTCTATACAGATTTTATCCTCATGTGTTACACGTCCCGATCAAACCTTAGATAAAAACAACCAGACAAATCGTAATATTATTGTAGATAAATTATATAATTATTATAGCGCATTTCGAAATGGAAACAGCGCCCAGTTAAAAGATTGTCCCCCTGTATTTTTATCAGCATTGTCAAACGAGTTTATTTTAAATGTTTTTACAGGCGAAAAAGCCCTGGCAAACGCAGCTTTACTTTATTCCTCTATGACTAATGAGAATGATTTAAACAGGGCTTTTATAAACCAGCGAATTGGAACTGTATATTATAAGATGGGAAATTATCCGGAATCATATAAATATATAAATACAGCTATTTACGAAGGGACAAAAAACCCGGAATTATTTTATTACAAAACGCTGCTATTATATTACTATAAAAAGGATTATACGGGAGCTGAAAATTATCTGGAAAACCTTGACATAGGCCAAACAGGCCCTTTCCTTAATTATCAGGATATTTTATTTCTAAAAGCCTCTTTGAAATGTGAGAAAAATGATTTCAATAACGCTTATTCGATATTTATGAAAGCGAAAGATATTGATCCGGACCGCTTTTTTATTTATTACGATATACTGCCTTATTTTATCAGGAGCGATAATCCAGGCATACTGGGCGGCTATATAAAAGATTCGTTTAAATATCTGACGTCTTTCTCCAACAATAATTACAGGCTGAAAGCTTATAGGGAGCTCATTACTTATAACAGATTACAGAACAGGGAAACCCTTTATATACCGTTTAATCTTTCAGAAAATTATAACTATTCGACAAACCTGCTTTATTTTTATTCAAAGGGGTATCCGGTCATTGAAAAAAGAAAAAGCCAGAATATTATAAGCCCCCTTCAGGAGATAAAAAAAACATCAAGGGACCTGGTTTATTCCCCTCTTTATGAAGAATATGTCGACTCGGAAAACGGTAGTACTGTGTTTTTGCAGGAAGGTATCGTAAAACTGACAAATATCAGGCTCTTCCCTTATTCCTATTCTATTCCTGTTACAAAACTCATAACCATCAGCAATATTATCCTTCTTCTTTCGCCTACAAACCGTTTTGAAGTGGTTACTAATGCGGATAAACAAGATAGTACAAAAGAATATATTACCAGTAACGCGCTCAATGAAATTTATAGGATCAATTGCCCTTATGATTATTATTTAGACACAGGTATGTTCGCCCTTGAGAATAATAAGACCAGGGATTTTGTGACCTTTGGAATAACCACAAACAATCAAGTCGTAGTCTCCATCTTTTATCCTGTTCAAAAAAAACTTGAATCTTACAAATTTTCATTAAAAAGGTATGACAGCGCTTTTGTCATCCAGGATATCAAGGGTGATAATAATCCCGAATTGATTTTGCTTGACGATGACATCTATATAATTGGAAAGACTAACCGCTGATTGCTTTCGACAGCCCCAGGTGTCATTTCGAGGAGTGTAGCGACGAGAAATCTCCCCTGTAAATAATATTATTGAAGGTCCAATATCATGCTGTCCCTGCCCAGTGATGATTCCTTTATTTTCTGAATTGCTTTATTCGCGTCTTCTTTAGTCGCGAATTTTCCCACTCTTACTCTATAATATATAATTCCATTGACATTTGCTTCAACCAGGTAAGATTCAAGCCCCATTTTTCTGAGCCCGTCTTCCACTTCCCGGGCCTTTTCCATGCTGGTATGAGCCGACACCTGGATCGTATATTTTCCTTCGGCGCCGGAAGAGATCTTTTTTATGGATTTCTGTTTTTTATCGCTGTTTTTTATTTTGTCGGAGGGTTTTTCCAGCCCTGTTTTAAGTTTTACATTCTTTTGTTCGGATTTTGAGCTGTTTTCGCCTTTAATCGGGGGAACTGTAAGATTTTCGGGGACATTATCCTGTATTTTCATATTTGTAGCGTTATCTCCCGGAATTACTGATTTAGTTTCTTCCTGCTGCGGGAAGTTCTGAGGGAGGTTATTAAAAGCGAAGTTGTTTTCCATTTTTTTCTGGTCGATTTTATCCTCGATTTTCTGCACTTCCTGTTTATTGCCGAGCGCTAAATCTTTGAGAGTTGTTTTCCCGAGCCAATATCCTATGAGAAATATAAACACACCGAAAAATACGAAGATCGCGCCGGCCCAGACTATCCTTTCGTCGTTTACGTTTATATATGATTTTTTTTGAGGGTTTCTATCCTGGTAAGGACTTCTGTCCTGGTATCCTTCCTGGTATCTATCTTGATTATAAGGTTCGCTCTGCCTGTGGATATTATTGCTGGAGTGTTTGTAATCGTTTATTCTTGATCTTCCCGCATAATGATAGCCCTCGTCGCTTATTTCATCTGCGTGGCCTTCCCTGCCGCCGGAATCGGGGAAAAGATCCATTATTTCGGGTTCGCCCATAATAATTCCTCCTTACAGGACATTCCTTGCGCTTCCTCTTCCTATATCATTTCGGAATAAAAGATAAAATGTTGAGAAGGAAGGATCTTTTTTATTCCCCCGTAATTTAAACTTTGACCTTGTTTTTAACAACAGCGCCGGGAGAAATCTCCAGCCTTCCGCTGTATTCGACCAGATCGATCCGGCAGTTGTCTCCAATAATTATATCGTTTCCACGTATGGTTTTAGCTTCAGTGTTTTCCACCATAATAACCGTTCCCTCGATAAGGTCCGTTTCAAGACAGTCTCTTTTACCGAAAAGGGACAGCAGGAAGCTCATACTGTACTTGCTGTGCCTTATTCTTATTTCCTCGCCGCCGATTTCTCCGGCGCAACTGTGCCATCCGAAAATGACATCTATATTGTTGGCGTTCAGCAAACCGCTGATCTTGAATTCTCCCCGCGATCTGAATTCTTCGGATTCGACCCCGGCCCCGGAACATATAAACCCTGCTGAATTTATATACCGGGATTTTATGCCTTTTTTTACTGAAATACTTCCGTTATTATGAATTTCATCGGCAGAGAGAAAACCATCGACAGTCAGGGTTCCTGAGTCTTTCACGGATTTGCATTCCAGATCCCCGGATATAGAACCCATCCCGCTGACTGAAATTTTTTCAATAATCGCTTTTCCATTGATTTTACCCATGCCTGAAATTATAAGAGACTCCGCTTCAACATCCCCATCTATGTCGCCTCTGCCTGAAATTTTAATATCCCTGAATTTCCCGCCTCCGGTTTTTCCCATGCCGGAAATCTTCAAATCAGAAAGATTATCCATTGTATACTCCTTAATTAAATTATTTTTTAAGCATGTCTTGTAATATCAGAAATAAATCTTTTGATACTTCATCAAGATCGAACGACGACAGTTCCCTTGTGCTTTTATCGCAAAATATGCTGAAATCCTGTTTTGCAAGAAGGAAAAATTGGATTGATTTCTTTTCATATACGATCAGCTTGTAGGATGTGCTGTCTAAATGAGGGAGCCATGATATAATACTCCCTATAAATTCATCGATATACTCATTGTTTATGACCGGGATTTTTTTTAACATACTAGCAATATAAATGAAAATAATTTCTATAAAGTTGAAATAGCTTTTCTGAAAATTCCTTTCAAAATTTTCGAGAATGCCTTCGTCGATACCCTTGATGTTTATTAAATCGCCTTTATTGAAAGATCTTCTTGACAGTTCCGGCGAAAGCATGTCGGCAAGTTCTTCGAGAGAATACCGGTCCTTAAGTTCTATTATCCCTGAAATTCTACTGAGAATTTTATCCCTGGGAAAATAGGTCTCCTGGCCCGTATATGAAGGCTTCTTGATAAACCAGGATTCGGGTATCAGGTTTTCACGCTTCCATCTGTATAATTGCCCGTAAGAAATCCCGGTCATTTTTAACAGATCCTTTTTTGTTATAAGATCCGATTCTTCCATCTAAAACTCCCCAATCTTTATGCAATCGATATAAAACAATGTTGCGCTAATAATATAACATAACATTGTTACGTTGTCAAGTTAAATAAATATTATTTTTTAAGGGGGCCCTGTGTATCTATTCTGGTATTAAATCCCAAAGTTCACGGATAACCCTGTTGGAAACTTCGAAACCCCTTTCAGTTAAGCTGATTCGGTTCTCTTTTTTAACAATGAAGGGATCGAGTTCAGGCGGTATTTTCGATACAAGTATTTTTTCAAGGCTTGTGTGGAAAATCTCTTCGAAATGAAAGTAAGAAATCCCGGCGGATTTCCTAAGTCCGAGCATTATGTATTCCCTTATTGATGTTTCCCTGTTAATTTCCTCAGTGAATTCCCGCGGAAGATTGCCGGCGCGCACGGCTGAAGAATAATTTTTTATCGACCCTATGTTGGTCCAGCGTAACTTTTTGAAAAATCCTGAAGCTCCGGCGCCGAAGCCGATATATTCCCCGTAATCCCAGTAATTCATATTATGAGAACTGAAATACCGGTCTTCCAGGGAGAAGTTCGAGATTTCATAATGCTTGTACCCGGCGTTTTGCAGTTCTTGCCTTATTTTGCGGTAATGCCCTATGGCTGTAAAATCAGTCAGCGGGATATATTTTCCCGCTTCGACATTCCTGCGGAGCAGGGTTTTATCCTCCACGGAAAGCTGGTAGACAGAAATATGGGGAGGTTTCAGGCTGAGAAGGGATTCGAGCAATTTCAGGGCATGTTCACCCCTGATGCAGATGATCAGGTCAAGGCTTATGTTTGATATGCCCGCATCCCTCAATGTATGCACTGAGCGGATATTGATTCCGGCGTCATTCTGCCGGCCAAGGAATTTGAGGACCTGCCCCTCCATCGATTGAAACCCAAGGCTTACCCTGTTAATACCGGCTGACTTCCAGCTAAGGGCTTTCTCAGGAGTTACATCTTCCGGATTGGCCTCGATGGTGTTTTCATTGTTTAATAGTACGAATTCCGATTTTAATTTTTCGAATATTGTTTTTATCTGGATTTGTGATAATAAAGAGGGGGTTCCACCACCTATGTAAACAGTTTTTACCGGGCCTGTTTCGCGATGTAATTTTTTAAAAAGGTCTATCTCGCCGAAAAGCGCTGTAATATATGATTCGATCGAATTCTTTTCGGGTTTGAAGCCGCTTATGAAGTTGCAATAAGAACATTTCTGCCTGCAATATGGCAGGTGAACATATATGGAAAAGGGCATTCTCAAACAAACTTTTCAAATGCTTTCAATGCGTTAAAAATAGCCATATCCATATTATAATAGCCGTATGTAGCCAGACGGCCTAAAAAGAGCACATTTCCCTTTTTTTTGCCTTCATTTTCGTACTTTTTATAGAGTTCCATATTTTCATCTTTCGGGACCGGGTAATAAGGGATATCTATTTCTATATCGCATGGTTTAGAATACTCTTTTATTATTGTGGTTGAAGCACTTTTTTGGCCTGTAAGGCGTTTGAATTCGGTTATTCTTGTAAAGCGGTAATCATTCGGATAATTTACAACCCCAACCTCCTGAAAATATTCAATATTAAGGTGGGACCATTCGAAGTCGAGAGACCTGTACGGCAGCTTTCCGAATTTGAAATCGAAATAGGAATCAATTGGGCCGGTGAAGACAAGTTTATCGTATTCTATTTCCTTCTTTATGTCGTTAAAAGATGTGTTCAGCATTATCCTTATACCCGAATTATTGAGAAGTTTTTCAAATATCGGGGTAAAACCTCCTACCGGCATTCCCTGGTAGGGATCCTGGAAATAGCGATTGTCCTTGCTTATAAATACCGGTACTCTTCCCGTTACGGATGGAGACAGTTCATCAGGCCGTAAGTCCCACTGTTTTATCGTATAATTCAAAAATACCTTTTCATATACATATTCAGCAAGGAATTTAAGGTCCTTGTCCTCTGATTTCCTCAACTCAAGAATGGTTATCTTTTTTCCGAAACCATAGGTTTCGATTAGTTTTTTCTCCAGTTTTTCTGCAAATGTCTGCGGAAACAGGGCATGAAGCGTGTTGAGATTGAACGGAATCGGCACTTTCTTACCCTCGATCAGGCCCAGGACTTCATGATGATAAATATTCCAATTCGTGAAAGGCGCAAGATATTTCCATACCTCAACCTGGTTTGTATGGAAAATATGGGGGCCGTAAACTTGTATAAGAATTCCATCCTGATCATATTTATCGAAAACATGCCCTCCTATATGGTTGTGGGCTTCAACAATAAGAACGCTTTTCTTTAATACGCGGGAAATTCTTTCCGCCATTACGCAGCCTGAAAAACCTGCTCCGACAATGCAGTAATCAAATTTCATACTTTACCCCTTATACTTCAACTTTCCTGAGATATTCTGCATTTTCTTCGGGGATGCTCGGATTTATGAACATGCCCGATCCCAGCTCGAATCCAGCCTGTCGTGTAAGTCGTGGCACTATTGTTATATACCAGTGAAAAAAGCTTGAGTTAAGGTAACCTTTCGGGGCCCCTCGAACTATGAAGTTGTAATCGGGATCGTTGACCCCGAAATATAATTTTCTCAAAGCCTGTCTCAGAATAGAAGCGGCCTCCGAGAGTTCGTCATCCGTTACCTGCAGTATGGAAGAGGCATGTCTTTTAGGAAACAGCCACATGGCGAAAGGCGAATAAGCGGCGTAAGGGACGAATACAGTGAAATTAGGGGAATCGATTACTACCCTTTCCCCGGATTCGAGTTCGCTTTTCAGGACACGGCAGAAAATGCATTCCCTGTGTTCCTCATGGAATCTTATGCTTTCGTTCATACGTTCAATGATATCTCTGGGTATGATCGGAAGCGCTATAATTTGCGAATGAGGATGGATGAGGGATGCGCCTGCCCTTGTCCCATGATTTCTGAAGGGTATGACCGATTCGACATAAGGGAGTTCAAATAAATTTAAATTACGCTGCCGGTAAGTTTTTAAAATATCAATTACATTTGGCAACTCCATTGTCGCCATTGTCAGGTTATGCCTCGGATTCTCTACCAGGACTTCATGGTTTCCTATACCGTCCATCCATCGGAAATATCCTGATGTGTTAAGGTCGATGCCATTCTCAGGCGGCGCTAATGCAGGGAATTTATTCGGTACTACGCGCATTTTCCAGTTATCTTTATCGCCAAGCCTGTAAAATTCCTCAATGTTGCCGGATTTTTTTTCATTGCCAGGGCAGAATGGGCAATCCGGGTCGTAATCAGGGATGGCGTATTCAGAAATATTCTTGTCCTCTCTAAGCTGTTCAGGCCTCTTTGCCCTTTCGGTTGCAATAATCACCCATTCTTTTAACACAATATTCTGGCGAAGCTGCGGCATAAAACCTCCTTGACCGATTTATTATAAATTGCATTTTAAAAAAATCAAAAGATTTTTATATAGTTATGGACGATTCTACGGGGGGTGCAAGCATAGGGCAAACATTTTGCTTTAGCATAGAATCCATGATAAAATATTAATTGTGGGGGCTTCTAACTCTTCGGCCCTGCGGGCATAAACCCTTCGGATAGGAAGCCCCCGATAATCAAAATGCCACCGTAGCTCAGTTGGTAGAGCAATTGATTCGTAATCAATGGGCCAGCGGTTCAATCCCGCTCGGTGGCTTTTTTATCCCTTGCCGGATCACTAAATTTGTTGTATTGTTTTATTAAGGATGATTATTAAATGGGAAATATATCTTTTGAAACTGTAATATATTTTGTACTCTATGCAATTCTTTTTATTTACAGTATTATTTTTCATGAGATAATGCATGGGGTAGCCGCTTATATATTCGGTGATGATACGGCAAAGAGGGCGGGAAGGATTACGCTTAATCCGGTCCCTCATATAGATCCTATAGGCAGTATATTACTGCCGGCCGTAGGTTTCCTGTTCAAGATTATTTCCGGCGCAAGCATTATCATCGGATGGGCAAAACCCGTACCTGTAAACCCTTACAATTTTACCCATAGAAGATGGGGTGAAATTACAGTGTCTCTGGCCGGGGTAAGTGCCAATTTTATTATGATAATAATAATGCTGTTCCTTTTTACAAAAACAGGATACCCGGTTTTCTTCGATGTTGCGGCTACGAATTTCTTTTTAATTTATCTTAATATCCTTCCCATACCCCCGCTGGATGGGTATAACTTTGCCGTTAATATTCTGCCTGCGGGTATTTCACGTTATATAACCGGTTTTGTAAGGGGGAGGGAAACAATGTTCCTCGGTATTTTATTTTTGATTTTTGCCACACCAGCAGGCCGGTTTATATTTACACCAGCGGCATATATTTTCGAAGGATTGGCGCGATTTTTACTTAATATTATGGGTTTTAGAGGGTGAAATGAATAAAGCGTTCCTTTTTATTTTTCTCTTTCTCTTATTATCTTCATTTCTTTATTCACAAAAGGCAATCGATAACCCGGATGAGAAGACTGAAATGACATTTGCCGAAGCTGTAATGTTATCTACGGAGGGGGATTATGACAATGCGATCCTAAAATACCAGGATCTCCTGTCGAATCAGATAAAGGATAAATATGTATATTATTCTCTCCTGGAAACTTACAGTCTGAAAGCGGGAAAGGCGCAGATGACCTCAGATGAGGAATCACTTAAAGCCTTGTATAAGGAAGAAATGAATTATTCGAAAGAGGCCCTGGGGTTGTATACGAACGACAGGAGGCTTTTATATTTCTACGCTGATTCGGTACGTAACCTTGGATTGGCCGATGAATATATTTCTGTCCTTCAAGAAATTCTTGCGATAGATAATTTTGACGTTTTTGCGAATTATTATATAGGCGATTATTATTTTATTAATAAACAATATGATCAGGCCGCATTTTATTTTCAAAAGGTCCTTACCGCAACGGAAGAGGATAAAGAATTCGACTTGATGGCAAAATACAGGGCTTTTTATTCCCTTGGAATAATTTCAATTATCGGAGGGGACTATCAATACGCAATTCAATACCTGGAAAAGGCAAAAAACATATATTCGAAAGATTATGAATTGATCAAAACAATAGCGTTGACTTACGCCGGGATACTGGAATTCGATAAGGCTTTAGAAAATTTCGATATTATCCCTGACTCATATAAAAGTGAAGACACCCTCGATATTTACTACGGTGTATTATTTGCAAAAGACCAGAAATTACTGAAAAATAACCCGGACAAAATAAATGATAAATCGCATTATTTATCTGCACTGGATTACTTTTTAAAAAAGAAATACAGCGATTCAATAAAAGAATTGGACGCCTCGGTTTCTGAAAAAAAGGTCCTTGATTATTACCTGCTCTTTCTCTATTATCTTGATTACAAATATGCCGGTAATAAGGAAAAAATGTACCAATATGCATTTTTATTGGGAAATAAAGCAAGAGATGTCGGAAAAATCGACACGGCTATCGGCTATTATAAGATCCTTCTGGGGAGCAAAAATTCAATACCATCGATATACTGGCTCATCGGTTCCCTTTTTGACGATAAAAACGATTACGCAAACGCTATCGTTTATTACAATAAATATTTGAACAGCAAGGATGGGGACGAATATAAAATACAGGCCCTTATTAGAATATCTGATATGTACTACAGACAGAAGAATTTTGTCACAGCGGACAAGATGCTTAATAAAGCTAAAACAGGAGCCGTAAAAAAAAGCGACCAGTTTCAAGTCTATTTTTATTCCGGACTTATCCAGTTTGAAAGCAAGATGTACTCAAACGCAGTAATTGATTTCAATGAAGCAATGAAAGCGGATGAAAAGGAATCCAGATTATATTATTTTCTTGGTGCAAGTTATTTTGAGCTTCAAGACTATGATAAAGTCATACAGATACTTGAAACCGGTATAAAATATGACAGCCGCAGTCCTGAAATCAACAATCTGCTGGCTTATGCTTACTCTATTGAAAAAGTCAAACTGGATGATGCTGTCAGGCTGATAAATATGTCCCTGTTAATGCAGCCCGAAAATATAGCTTATCTGGATACCCTTGGCTGGATTTATTTCCAGAAAGAAGATTTTAAGAAGAGCTATGAAATTTTTAATCATATTATAGACTTGCTTGAAAGGGGGAATAAACTTGATGGCCTGGATGAGATTTATTACCATATCGGGATGATCCTTGAAAAAATGGGTAATAAAGAAGAAGCGATGGGCTATTATTCGACGGGTTTAAAGATAAATCCATCGAACGACATGATCAAAAACAGAATGAAATAAACCCTTTTTAATCAATTTCCTGCAGATTTATACCACAAATCTTGATTAATATAAATTAGCCCTTAAAATAATGGGTATAGCATGGAGATATGGTGTTGAGGAATATATGAAACCGATATTTCTAAAATTTCCTTCAGGAAAGATTTTTACTGTCTTGACTGATATGTCAAGGACAAGGGACATGGAAAGGTGTGTGATCCTCTTTTTTACAGAAAATAAAATGGTAAAATATTTTGATATTGATACTTCTATTATCAAAGATAAATTTATCGCGTTTTATTCGTCTCCTACAAGGGAAGGAGTGGAACATATTACAAAAAACGATGGATTTTATTATATATGTCTTTGTGCGGCGGCTCAAATAAGGAAATTTTTCAATGAAAAAATTTTCCCGCTGCTTGACTCCGGTGAAAAAACCGACTTCATAATACTTTCGGAAGAGATGTCGATAAAAAAGGATTATTTTGAAATTCCGGATGAATTCTGTCCACTATTTTATATAATTTCGAACAATCAACTGGTTCCTGTGTCGTATTCTCCTTTTTCGTATAACAAAATCGAGATTGCGGGCGAGAAGCATCATAAAGAGTTATTATCCTTAGGAAATGAAAAAGATTTTACAATTTCATATCTCCAGGAAGGCGGGATAACGATTTCGCCCAATTTCGGAGAACTTGATAATTTATATGAAATCGACGCGATGGATATTCTGGTTAATTCAATAATGGGGCATGGTAAATTTAAAAATATCACGGTTTTGAAAGATTATAATAATTATTCGATGATTTCAGATTACACAAGAAAATTTCCAAACGTTAAAAATGTCTATCATGCATTCGCGCATATGTCCAACGTTCTTTTTGACAATGATATCATTGAAGAAAAAAGTATAGGCATAGTTTATGACAGCATCAGTTATGATGACAGCGACCAGATAAGGGGCGGAGAAATCCTTTACGGCAATATAGGGAACATTGATATTATTGGCGGTTGGAGACCGCTGCCCCTTCCTGGCGGCGATATAGCAAACATCGAACCCTGGAGGATAGTACTCGCTGTTCTGAGGGAAGTCACCAAGGGAGGGCTTTCTTCTGTTAAGCTGCCTCTGGTTCAGAGCATAAGGGACAATCAGAATTATAGATATATTTATGATGCGATCGACCAGGGTATTATAAGCTATTCGCTTTCATCAAGCATGCATCATATAATCGCGGCTTTAGGGGAGGTAATTTCTTACAAAGAGTCTACATATAACTTCGAATATTTTGAGAATATGATGGATAATACTATTATAGAAAAATGCGAAGGTACATATTACGATATACCCATTATTGAAGAGGATGGGATATATCTTTTGGATACCTATGACCTTTTCAGGCATGTCGTAGAATCATTGAGTGCTGGTCAAGAACCAATTTCACTGGTCTGCAATATTATAGTAAGCATAGCCAAAGCGACTGCCAAACTTACAGATAAATTATCTAAAATTTACAATGAAAATAAAATATCTTTAGCCGGTGAATATTTCAAGCATCCGCATTTATTGTCGCTGCTTTATACGGAGCTTGAACAAAAGGGCTATCAACTGTATCTTCCAAGAAAGATACCGATCGATGACAGCGGCATTTCCGTCGGACAACTGTTATTTCATTACTACGAAAATTTATAGGCAGATATTTACTAAAGCCATATAAAAATTAGCGCTATTATCGAGGAGGCCTCCTGTGGTCTTGAATGGAGCGAGAATATTAATAGAAAGCCTGAAAAAAGAGGGAGTCGATACTATTTTCGGATATCCCGGGGGGGTTGTAATTCCCCTTTTTGACGAATTATATGATGAGAATGATATAAGGCTCATTCATGTAAGGCATGAACAGGGTGCTGCGCATATGGCTGACGGTTATGCGAGAGCGACCGGGAAAGTCGGCGTATGCCTTGCAACAAGCGGCCCGGGCGCCACTAATCTTGTAACCGGAATTGCAACTGCATATATGGATTCTATCCCTATTGTGGCGATTACAGGGCAGGTTGTCACATCGATGATCGGCAGCGACGCTTTTCAGGAGGCAGATATTACGGGAATTACCAGGCCGATTACAAAACACAATTATCTGGTAAAGGATGTAAACGACCTCGCCGAAGTGATAAAAGAGTCTTTTTATATAGCGGCCACCGGAAGGCCCGGCCCGGTACTTATAGATATACCCAAGGACGTCTTTACAGGTAAAACCGAGTTTGAATATCCTTCAAAAGTAGCTCTCAGGGGTTACAATCCCAATGTCAGGGTGCACAAGGGCCAGATAAAAAAAGCAATGGAATTGATCGAATCGGCAAAAAAGCCCCTGATTTACTTTGGGGGAGGGGTGATTTTAAGCAATGCTTCTAAAGAGTTGACTGAATTTGTGAAATTGACTGGCATTCCCTGTACGGCGACCCTCATGGGTCTCGGCGCCTATCCGGTAAATAAGGATGACCCTCTTTACCTCGGGATGCTGGGTATGCATGGCACAGCTTACGCTAATTACGGCGTGCATCATTCCGATCTTATAATTGCCGTAGGGACAAGGTTCGATGACCGGGTTACCGGCAGGATCGATGATTTTGCGCCGGGCGCCCGAATAATTCATATCGATATTGACCCTACTTCAATAAGTAAAACGGTTATTGTCGATGTTCCGATAGTCGGAGATGCTAAGAGCGTTCTAACGGAAATGATCAAATCGGCAAAACCCCTTAAAATTGACGAATGGATAAAACAGATAATAGACTGGAAAAAAAACCATCCCTTAACTTATCAGCAGAGCAGTGAAGAAATAAAGCCGCAGTATGTTATACAAAAGTTAAGTGAATTAACAAAAGGAAACGCCATTATCGCTACAGATGTGGGGCAGCATCAGATGTGGACATGCCAGTATTTCGATTTTAAAAGTCCGCGAACTTTTTTATCTTCAGGCGGCCTGGGTACGATGGGATACGGATTGCCTGCGGCGATAGGCGCAATGGCCGGCATGAAAAACAAACTGGTTATAGATATAGCCGGAGACGGATCGATCCAGATGAATATTCAGGAGCTTGCCACGGCTAAAAGCCATGATATTAATGTAAAGGTTATAATAATGGATAATTCTTATTTGGGAATGGTCAGGCAATGGCAGGAATTGTTTTATAATAAGCGATACTCAGCAGTGCTTCTTGAAAAACATGATCATAATAAGTCAACCGGGGAATACTATCCGGATTTTGTAAAAATAGCTGAGGCTTACGGGTTCTGGGGGAAGCGAGTTAATAAACCTTCAGAACTGGAATCGGCTATAAAAGAAATGATTTCTTTTGACGGCCCCGCCCTGCTCGATGTGATTATAACAAGGGAAGAAAATGTTTACCCAATGGTGCCCCCTGGAGCTAGCCTGACTCAGATGATTGGAGGTCTGGCATGATAAAATATACCCTATCCGTTCTTGTAGAGAACCACTTTGGTGTACTTGCCAGGGTATCGGGGCTGTTTTCCGCAAGGGGATATAACATATCCAGCCTTGCGGTTGCCGAAACGGAAGATCCGAGCGTGTCAGTAATGACTATTGTTGTAGACGGCGACGAGAGGGTAATCGATCAGGTGAAAAAGCAGTTGAACAAGCTTGTCGATGTAATAAAGGTTAAGGACCTTACTGAACAAGGGCATGTTTCGAGAGAACTGGCCCTTGTGAAAGTGGTTGTCGATTCGATTAAAAGAAGGGAAATAATAGAAATAGCTGACGTATTCAAGGGCAGGATCGTTGATATTTCCCATGATTCGCTTACAATCGAGGTTACTGGAGATTCATATAAAATCGATGCGATAATAGGGCTGCTGAAGGTTTATGAGATAAGAGAATTAGCCAGGACGGGCAGGGTAGCTTTATTACGGGGTTAGGTACTAAGGAAATGAAGCCGGTCATCGCCCTAGCAGGCCCAGGAGTGCTTGAAAAAAGGATGTATCTTTCCAACCTGCTGGAGAGTTTAGACAAAAAATCCGTATATACTTATTTCCTTGGTGAAACTGATGCCGCCTTAATATTTTCAGAATGCCGTCAGGATTCTCTTTTCAGTTCTACAAAAACTATTGTAGTCAAAAATATCGATCTGGTTAAAGAAAAGCAAAAAAAATCGTTCGAAGAGGCCCTTGACAGTTACCTCGACGATATAAACCATAATGTCGTGCTGATTATCGTCCCGGATGAACTGCCGGCTGGATTGATCAATAAAATAAAGGAATCCGGAGAAGTCCTGCAATTCAAAAGGATGTATAAGAACGACCTGGCAGTTTACATAAGCAAACAATTGAACGGCTGCGGTGTCGGCTACGATAGGGAACTGCCTGATTTTATAGTGTCGCTTTCCAATGAGGATGAACTGGAAACTGAAAATATGCTTCAAAGCCTGATTTTTTTTTCAAGCGGAGGGAAGGCAATCTCGATCGCCGATGCAAGGTCGATTTTGGCTCGCTCTGCAAATATGGGCATATTTGACCTTATCGACGGTATTTTTGAGAAAAGTCCTAAAAAGGCCGCGCATGCCCTGTCCGATCTCCGGAGAGAGGGCGAACCTGTAACGCGGATGATTTACATGATAATGAGAAGCGCGAAAATGCTCTGGGGATTTTTATCCGCCGGCGATTCTAAATTGAAAGGCTATGAATTGAATAAAATGAAGGTTTATTCTAAAAAATGCGATCTGAGGTTTGTCAGCAGAATATTCGCCCTGGCGGGGAAACTCGAACTGACGGCCAAATCCATGAAAGAAGAATTCTCATACATTGAACTGGAGAATTTTATTTTTAGTATGAATTAAAGAATTTTGAGCCGCATGGGGGTCGAACCCATGGCCCTCACATTAAAAGTGTGATGCTCTACCAGCTGAGCTAGCGGCCCAAAAGAACGTTATTATAACAAACACGCAAGGCAGCGTCAAGATTTAACTGAGTTGACGGCCTTTGCACGGTATGCTTTGGATCCTTTTAAATTTGCGTCATATGATTTCCGCAGCATGTAAGTGATCGGCGCGGCGATAAAAATGGACGAGTATGTACCGTCAACAACCCCGATCAGCATTAAGAGGGCGAAATATTTCATCACTATCCCGCCCCAGATAAATATCGATAAAACCATAATAAAAACTGTTAAAGAAGTAATGATTGTCCTGCTCAGTGTCTGAGTTATACTTCTGTTAATAATATTCTCGTAATCCCCGTCCCTGTTCAGAGAATGAATTTCCCTGATTCTGTCGAAGACAACGATCGTATCGTTGGTGGAGTATCCGATTATGGTCAATATAGCCGCTATTACAGTTATATCTATAGGTATATTAAGAATCAGTGTGCAGGAAAGCATAAAAAGCACATCATGGAACAGGGCGCCGATGGCTCCGGCTCCATAAAACAGATCGAACCGGATGAAAACATAAACAAGTATCCCTCCGGCTGCTATAAGGATAAGGTATAAGGCTTTCAAGCTGAAATCCTTGCCTATTCTCGCGTCAACTTTTTCAGATCCTTTTATAATAACGTTTTCCTGTCCATAACTTTTATTAAGTATATCGGAGATCAATCGCACCTCATCAGTGGAGTTTTCACTCGTGAATATCGGAAGGGTGATCAGGAACTGATTGTCCTGAGTGTTGCCAAGGGTGTTTACATCAGCCTCGATTTTAGCGTTTTTAAAAATATTTCTAATATCTTTAATATTGACATTTTGATTTTTAATTTGGGCCTCGACCTTTATACCGCCCTTGAAATCTATCCCGAGCGGAAAACCGCCCCTTATAAAGAACATAGTAAAACCTGTAATGATTACAAGGGCGGAAATACCGAAAAGAGTAAACCAGCGATAGGATATAAACGGAATGATCGTTTGTATGTTAATCCCGAATATCCTTGTCTGGTGATCCGATTTTTCCGCTGTTAAATTTGCTGCATTTTTATTGCTATTTGAATTCATTATAAATCTCCTTATACGCTGATTCTTTCAACTCTGAAGGTATCGAGTATCCAATCGTAAACAAGGTGTGTAATAAATAAAGAGGCGAAAATATTGGCCAGAATACCGATCATCAGTGTTAAGCCGAATCCTTGAATAGAACCCGAACCCTTCCCGAAGGCAAAAAGCGCAAAACCTGCGATAAGAGTAGTGACATTCGAATCGACGATCGTAGGTGTGGCATGCAGGAACCCGTTTTCCAGGGCATGCCTGTAACTGCGAGACCGGCGCAGCTCTTCACGCATCCTTTCGTATATGATAACATTCGCGTCAACAGCAATACCTACGGTCAGGAATAATGCCGCAATACCCGACAGAGTGAGAGTCCAATGAAAACCTGCCGTGAATGCGATAAGATAGAACATTGTAAACAACAATGAGAAAATAGATAATAAACCCGAGACCCTGTAATAAAAAATCATAAATGCTATAACAAATGCCGCTCCGATAAGGCCGGCTGTAACCATGTCCTTGATTGAATCCTCTCCCAGGGAAGCGCCTATGACCCTTTCCTGTACAATATCGATTTTTACAGGCAGCGATCCGGCTTTCAGGACGTTTTGAAGAAAAGTGGCTTCTTCGGCAGTAAAATCGCCGCTTATCTGGCCGCTCCCGCCGGCTATCTCGGAGTTTATGACGGGGGCGCTGGTTACTTTATCGTCAAGCACTATGGCAAGCCTGTTCTTTACATTCTGGGCTGTTACCTCGTCAAAAATATCCGCCCCTTCCGGAGTGAGGGTAAAATTGATAATGTTGCCGCCGAACTGGTCATGGTCCGCCTTGGCGTTATTTATCATTGTCCCGTCGAGCTCGACCTTCTTAAAAAGAACAATCCATCCCTTAAGTTTGGGAATCTGGAATTCGTCATTTTTCCAGCATGAAGCCCATTCCGAACCCGGAGGAAGCTGAAAATTCGTAGGCACATCCTGGCGGGATGCCACCCAATCCTCCCTTGAAACCATGGGCACCTTTAAGGCCTCAAGTTCCTTCATTGTTTTTTCATCCACGATTTTGAACTCGAGTTTTCCTACTTTGCTCATCTCATCCATGGCTAACTGGGGATCGCTTAATCCGGGCAGTTCAACAGAAATCCTACCCTCGTAAGTTTTCTGTATCAAGGGTTCGGCTACCCCGAACTGGTCGATCCTGTTTTTTAGTACAGTGAGGGCGCGGTCAACGGAATTGGCGTATTCTGCTTTATATTCGGTGTTAAGTTTATTTGTATCGAAATCGTATCTTTCCAGGAGAAGGTTTGTCAGGCTTTCTTCGTTTATCTGCAAGGTAAGGTTAACGCCGCCCTGGAGATCCAGGCCGAGATTGACGGCCCCTTTCCTGATATTCTTGACTTCCAGTGCCCTTTTTTTCATTTCGACACTTTGAATGTCAAGCTGGTCCTGGGATAACTTCAACAGGTCCTTTTCCTTCTGGGGTAAAAAAAAGTACCACTCTATTGACGGCAGAAGAAAAACAAAGGATAATCCTATTGTTATCATCAGGATTACTAAACGCGTTAATTTACTCATTGACAAACCTCCATCGGAAAGTGAATGGGAAAGTTTATTGGTTTTTAATGATTGCCGCGATCGATTCTTTTGCTACTTCGAGCTTTGATTCCAGGCTCTTGATATAAATCGATTTTTCGGATATGAAATCGATAGTACCGTAAATACCGCTGTTCGTCAGCACCTTATCGCCGGGTTTCATCTGGCTTATCTGCTGTTTAAGCTTTTTCCGCCTGTTGCTTTCGGGAAGGAACAGTACAAGGTATATGATCACGAACATACCTATGATAATAAAAATCTGGGTATAACCGCCCAAACCACTTGCGCCGGGTAAAGTCTGAGCATAGATGAGATTAGACATTTTGGCCTCCTTTTTCATTGAAGTATTAAATGCAAAGTTGGAAAATATTATAAGTTAGAAAACAAAAATCGTCAAATGCTACCGCTTTAATGTTTTAGGCAATTCAGGATATGTTATTGGGTTATCGCAGATGAGTCCTTACTGACTCACATTCGAGATTTCCTCCAGTACAAGCATTCCGCCCGCCATACCGCCCTTTATTACAAGCGATCTGTCTGAATCTTCCACAAGGTAAACAATGGATTTCAAGTATGGGTCCATCAGCCGGGCGATGAAAGGATCCGCCATCATAAAGTTGAATTTATTTACATTGAAGGTTCCGGCTTTTGTTTCTACAGACTCTTTCAATAGATATTTACATGTCACAGCTATCGGTCCTTTTACGGCCTCCGGAACAATGGAATAGCAAATACCGCCATTCCGGGAGTCAAGAAAGCGCATAAAAAAAGCTGCATTCCCCACATATCCATCGATGGAACGCTTGTATCGAATTTTACTATGTATGTGCTTTCGTTGATCTTTTTATCAGCTTGATAGCCATGTATGTATTCCACTTCCCCTTTTTCCGGGTCCATCCTGTAATGCCAGTATCCGCCTTTTGTCCAGTTCTTTGCGGCGCCTGGCTTCAGATCTCCTTCCGATTCTATTACAGAACCGATCCCGGGATCGAACACGAAAAATATAGGCCAGCGCTTGTAATTAACAGGCGGTTTTGCCTTTTCAGAAACCGGAACGATATCGAGGTAAGTCATGTAAAATATTTTCCCACTCCTGCCGGCGATCTTTCTGGTAATATAGTAACAATCATTAACCTTTTCTCCGCCGTAGTAACCGGCATAATGAAGATACTCGCCGTCCGGAATGTCAATACGGGCATTTACTTTCATCGGGAAATACCTGCCCCCCTTGCCGCATGCTGCCGCTGCTGCCAGCGACAGTATCAATCCGATGGAAAAGAGAAAACGATAACTTATTATCATATAATCATATCCCCTGAAAATCCCGGAATTTATTGAATATATAAACTGTTGACTTTCGACTGCTGACTGATGACTGCGGCCCTCACCTTAAATTTTGATATTTTAATTTATAAGGCTTATAATAATGGCACTAATTTTGTTATTGGAGTAAACAACTTATGAATACAGGATACGAAAGAAGGATGATGATAGTTTTTCTCCTGTCGCTTGGGCTGATGATAGCATCTCTTTATTTTTTACCTCGTAATAAAGGACCCGTGAATACGGAACAAACCCAGACGCAGGCGACAAACGTCATTGAAAACAAGACGGCTGCGGTAACCAATACAGTGATAAGCGCTCCTGTCAATTGGGAAAAAAACGCATCTCCCACTAATATCACTATAGCTTACAGGGATCAGATATCCGTCGGGATAAACACCTTCGGGGGAAGAGTTTCGAAAGTTTCCCTCAACGGTTTCTGGAACAGAAAAAAAACTGCTATTGATGTGGTTTCTCCGGAAAATCCCTATCGCATAGGCGATACTGTTTTCGGACCGTTTGAAAACACAAGCCTTGTAACAGACAGGCCGGCTTTCACGATAACGGGAATTACAAACGATTCAGTCGAATTGTCAGCGAAGATAATAACCGGAAAGGACATTTTTAAGGTAATTAAAACGTTATCTGTCGGCAGCAATTATCAGATATTCGAGGAATTAAGGCTCACAAACCTGTCTCAGAGGAAAATATCGTTCGATTATAAAGGGGCTTCTTTATCTTTTCCCGCGAGCATTGCTTTTGTCAGCCTGGAATCGGCTAATCCGGGAAATCAGCTTATCGAGCAGTATTATAATGGAAGCGGACTTGTAAGTTCGCTGCCCGGCGGATTTTTATTCTTCTCAAAGTCCATTTTGACTAACTCGGTTACGAATTCCAGATGGCTAAGCGTGAAAGACAATTATTTCGTTTCGATTATGAGACCGTCGTTCGATGGTTTTACAGCAAAGTTCATGGTACTGAAACAAACAAATGCCTATAAAGAAGATGCTTTGGGTATTGAAATGGCTCCTTTCTCGCTCGGGCCGAACGAAAGCAAATCTTTCAAGGTTTCCTATTATATAGGGCCAAAGAAGGAAGAGATACTCGATAAAGTCGATGAGGAATGGCTTAATAAAAACGAGGCCGGCAATAAAAACAAGGTTAAATCTTATTACCAGTTTTTCCTGTGGTGGCCGGTATTCAACTGGTTCATGAAGCCCATTGAATGGATAATGGTCAAATTGATGTATGTAATATCCCTGGTGGTTCCAAATTGGGGCTTAATTATAATCCTTCTTGCGATTGTAATCAAATTCGCCCTTTCCCCCCTGTCCATACAATCAGCCCGTTCGATAAAGAGATCGAACTTACTGCAGCCGAAATTGAAGAGCCTTCAGGAAAAATATAAAGGCGATCAGCAGACTTTAAACCAGAAAATGGCAGAGCTTTATAAAAAAGAAGGGGTCAACCCCCTCGGAGGATGCCTGCCGATGCTGCTGCAGATTCCTGTGTTTTTCGCTCTTCTACGCGTTTTACAGAATTCAGTCGATCTTAAAGGGGCAAGCTTTCTCTGGATGACCGACCTGACTCAGCCTGACACCCTGTTTAAAATGAGCATTCCATTTCTGCCAAACACATTTAATCTGCTACCGTTATTAATGACGGGAATACAGCTCGTTCAGATGAGGCTGCAGGCCATGAAAACAGCATCCGCAGGGGCCAATCAACAAAATGCTATGAACATGTATATCATGCCGCTTATATTTTTGTTTATTTTCTGGTCTATGCCCTCGGGTCTGGTCCTTTACTGGACGATTCAAAGCATTTATACCATTTTTGAACAGGAATATATAAATCTTGACAAGCATGTACGGCTCAAATAATAAATAATATGAAATGAAAGACACCATTATAGCCCTCGCGACTCCATCAGGAGAAAGCGCCCTTGGGCTTATCAGGCTTTCCGGGCCGGCGGCCTTGGAAAACACGAATAAACTTGTTAAGTTCAACTCCAGAGAAAGCCTGGAAACCCGGTTAATAAGAGTAGGCAAGATAATTTATCCCGAAAACAATCTTATCGATGAGGCCTGCATTGTATTTAATAAGGCGCCCGAATCTTATACAGGCGAAGATACCATAGAAATAACATGCCATGGAAATCCCCTCATCATTAATGAAATCCTGCATGCTTACATGTCTCTCGGCGTGCGAATGGCCCGGTCCGGTGAATTCACTGAAAGGGCTTTTTTAAACGGGAAACTCGACTTAACAAGCGCTGAAGCTGTCAACGATATAATAAAGGCCCGGACGAGATATTCCAAGGCTGCAGCTCTAAACCAGATGCAGGGTAAATTATATACTGAAATTAATAGTATACATATGAAAGTAATGGAACTCCTGGCTGAACTCGAAGCATCGATCGATCACAGTGACCTGGATGAAAAATTCATTGAATATGATGAAATAAAATCCATTATAAATATTCTTATAGGACAAACTGACAGCCTTCTCAATACAGCACCGGCTGGAAAAATGGCTGGAAATGGCGTACAAGTTGTAATAATCGGGGCCCCGAATACCGGAAAATCAAGCCTTATGAATTTATTACTAAGGGAAGACCGTGTCATTGTTTCTGAAATTCCGGGAACAACGAGGGATGTTATTCATGAAACCCTCAATATCAAGGGTATTTCAGTTAATATTTTTGATACTGCAGGTTTGAGAAATGCAGGGGATTTCCTGGAGAGAAAGGGCATGGAAAAGACCATTGAGCTTCTTAAGAGCAGCGATATCAGGATTATTATGCTTGACGCCTCAAGGCCTTTCAATGAAGAGGATTCCCGGATCGTTGAGAAAGTGAAGGGGCTCTTCAATATCTTTGTCCTTAATAAAATAGATCTGAAACACACTTTGGAATTAAACAATGTAAGAAAACTTTTCGGGGTTGAAGCGATACCGTTCTCTGCCGCGACTGGAGAAGGTCTTGAATTTCTGGAGAAAGCGGTTTATGATTTTTATTTCTCATTCGGTTATAATCCCGAGAAAGATACACTGATTGCTAACGCAAGGCAGGAAGACCTGCTGAGGAAAACCAGGGAATGCCTTTTGAAAGGTTTTGAAAGCCTTGAAAAAGGATTATCAACGGAGTTTACAGCCAGTGATATCCAGGGAGCCGGCAAATATCTTGAAGAGATAACGGGTAAAAGTTCTGACGAATTTCTTCTGGAAAGGATTTTTTCGAAGTTCTGCATCGGCAAATAAGGAGAGTTAATGATCTGTAAAAATATAAAAATATTCCTCAAAAAAGGCCTGAAGACCCTTTATTTCTTTCATGTAATTCTCATTATAGTAATATTTATCCTTTGTTCGCTTTTTGCAATAACAAACCTGGATATAGGGACTTTGATGCTTTACAGGAAGATAAATAACCATTTTACAATTAAACCGATAAGTTTTATTCCCCTAAAAAAAATACCGAAACCGATTATTACCATGGTGATAGCCGCTGAAGATTACAGGTTTTATGAAGAGTGGGGAATAGATCCGGATGGAATTCATGACGCTTTATACCTGAGAAATAACCTGAAAATGAAATACTACGGCGGCAGTACAATAACCCAGCAGCTGGCCCGGACTCTTTTTCTGTTTCCCGATAAAACGTTTACCAGAAAGTATTTTGAAATAATTATTGCAATCGAAATGGATGCATTCATGAAAAAAGAAAGGATACTTGAACTTTACCTTAACTCGATCGAATGGGGAAAGGGGGTATTCGGGATTGAAAACGCCTCCCTTTGCTATTTTAAAAAAAGCGTCGATCAATTGAGTCTTGATGAAATGATAAGGCTCGTAACGATAATGCCCAGCCCTGTCAAGTATAATACCGATAATTTTAACTCCTACAAGGCTCTTTCCAGGAGATATGAATTTCTAAACCAGGTAATGGGTTTAACCAGTGATGATACGGCAAGTAGCACAAATGATGAAAGTACTGAAAGCATCCTGAATACTCAAGGTATATCTAATACCGATCCAATTGAAAATAATGATGAAGATACTAATAATTCTGAAGCCGGAAGCTGAATATGAGACATATAGATATTTTGATTCATATCATTACTTTGTTCTCAGGGGTTATGACCGCGTTATTAGGTTTTCTATTGTATCTGAAATACAAAAGCAAGGCAATCCGGCACTATTCCCTTTTTATTTTAACCACAACTTTTACTGTTGCAACCACTACTTTGATGAGTTATTCATCACAGTTTGTAAACATTGACCAAAACTCCTGGCCTTTTATGATTTCCTCACTGGTTTTCGCCTTTTTTATTGTATTGATCGGCTATGCATTTATAAGTTTTGCGCTGGGGATTATCAATAAACCGTTTTCCATGCTTAGCCGGATATTAACAGGGATACCCGCCCTATTAGTTTTATTGTCCCTCTTTGCAATACTGTATCAAAATTTGGGAAAAACCAGTGTTGTTTTTCCCGGGGCAGTAAATTTCTTTTATTATGGAAATCTGTTTTTCCTCTTTTTAAATTTTGTATTTTACAGCATCAGGATCATGTTCAATTTAAAATTCATGGATAATCTGGATTTGAGGAGGGCTTTAAAGGTGTTAGCGCTTTTATTTATCGTATTTATACCTGTTCAGACTATGATCGTTATTTTTAACAGGCAGGTTTCTGTCATTATGCTGAGCCGCAATTTATTCTATTTCCTGGCCAATGTCCTCAGCATTATCTTTGCAGCGAAGTATTTTTTTCTAAAAACGCCGAATATTGCCGAGCGGTTTGATTTGAACGACAGGTTTATTAACAATTTCGGAATTACGGACCGTGAAAAGGAGGTAATAGAACTCCTTATCGGCGGTAATTCAATAAAAGAGATCAGCGGAAAATTGAACCGCTCCTTTAAAACTATTAACAATCACATATATAATATTTATCAGAAAGCGAGGGTCAGCAGCAAACTGGAACTTCTGAACGTGATCAGAGATAACATATGAAGGGGCTATCCCTGGAGACAGCCCCTTATTGTTTAAATTATTTACCCGAAAACGGAGGGTATTTATCGGTCAGAAACGACATGTACATTGAAAGGCGCGTTGACCAGCGAATAGTGCCCACCTGGTAATTAAAAAACCCGTCGGGGTATTTTCCCGTAAACAGCACAACCCACCAGGCGAGGAACATGAGTACCAAACCCCATATTATCCTGAAGTACAGGCAGAAGCCATGCGGGATAAGGATGTAGAAAAACCCGAAAAGGAGCCTGAGAATAAGAGTCAGGCGGCTTAATTTTTCAGGATAGGGCGCCTCGAGGGTTACTGACGGATTGGACCCTCCCGGGCCGATCTGCGGGTATCCGTCTATCAGATTATAGACCGATGCGCTTAAACGGGCACTCCAGGATAAAAGTTTAACCTGGAATTCGTACCAGGACTTCGGATACTTTCCGGTAAAGAGGACTACCCAGAAAGCGAGAAACATTAGAATCCCCGCCCAAATGGCAACAAAAAACATGATGAAAAAATGAGGAATGAGGATATAAAGCCAGCCGAAAAAAGTCCTCAACAGTAATTGTCCCCTGGAAAACTTTTCCTGTTTTTTGATCGTGAATTCCATAATTACCTCCCTAGAAAATTATTTATAAAATATTAGATCATTTTAATTAATAAATATTTAATTGCAAGATATATCTTGAATATTTTGTAAAAATATTTTGAAACCTTAACCCTTCTTATCGACGATCCCAGTGCTGCCAAAACCACCCGCGCCCCTTCCCGTTTCGGATAATCCGGATGCTACTGTGAATTCTGCTTTTCCAACTTTCTGAACAATAAGTTGTGCGATCCGGTCGTTGTGATTTATTGTAAAATTCGTTCCGCTAAGGTTCATAAGTATCACTTTGATCTCGCCCCTGTAGTCAGCGTCTATTGTCCCGGGAGAATTAGGAAGGATTATACCCTTGGCCGCAAGACCGCTTCTCGGCCTTACCTGGGCTTCGAAACCTTCTGGAAGTTCGATCGAAATACCCGTAGGCACAAGCGTTATTCCCATGGGTGAGAGCAATAGCTCTTTATCCAGGCATGAATACAGATCGGCCCCCGCGCTTTGAAGGGTCTTGTATTCCGGAAGCCTGGCGTTTTGATTTAGTTTTTTGACTTTTACTATCATTTTTTGTTCTCCTGAATTACCGTGTCCCCCCGGTTTCGATTATGAATCTGATCTGTTGACAATTATATTATCAATCAATCTTGTATTACCTATATAAACAGCGGCGGCGATAAGGACTTTGTTTTCAAGAATTTCGATATCCGAAAGGGATTCGGGATCGGCGATCGAGATATAATCGACCCTGGAACCGGTCGAATTCGTTAAGATAAAATCCTCGATTTTTCCGATGATTACCTGAGAACGCTTTTCTCCGCCGAGTATGAGATCTTCTCCAAGTTTAAGTGCGCGATATATTGCTGAAGCTTCGTCTTTTTGTTTATCGGTCAGGTATTTGTTCCTTGAACTCATGGCCAGGCCGTTAGTCTCCCGGACGATGGGAATTATCTTTATTTCGGTTGAAAAATTAAGGTCTGCAGCCATTCTCTTTATTATAAGGGCCTGCTGGTAGTCCTTTTGGCCGAAATATGCCGTATGGGGTATTGTTATATTAAAAAGTTTAGCGACTACCGTTGCAACCCCCCTGAAATGCCCCTCGCGCTTGAGCCCGCAAAGATGCCGGGGCAGATTTTTGAGATCGATATAAGTTTCGAAAAAACTTCCATACATCTGTTCAGAGGATGGTAAAAACAGGTAATCCGTATTTTCATGTTTTAAAAGAATAGAATCCTGTTCAAGTGTACGGGGATATTTATTGAAATCCTCATTCGGACCGAATTGAATAGGATTTACAAAAATGCTGACGGTTACGATTTCGTTTTCTCTCCGGGCAGCCCTGACAAGGCTTAGATGTCCGTCATGCAGAGCGCCCATTGTGGGCACAAGGCCTATTTTTTTACCCGAAAAGATTTCGTTCCTTGTAATTGAGGACATTTCCGAAATATTTTCGACGATCTTCATCTCATTTACCGTTTTTTTCAGACCTGTATTTTAATGCTGCGGTGATGAACGATTTAAAAATAGGGTGGGGTTCGATGGGTGACGATTTGAACTCGGGATGGAATTGGCCGCCTAAAAACCAGGGATGATCGGCGATTTCAGCCATCTCTACCAATCCGGATTCCGCAAAGGCGCTGAAGGAAAGCCCGTTTTTCTCAAGGATTTCAATATATTCCGGATTGACTTCATAACGATGTCTGTGCCTTTCTTCTATTTCCTCTTTTTGGTAAACCTGAAAAGCGAGAGTGCCTTTTTTTACCCTGGATTTCGCAGCCCCTTTTCTCATGGTCCCGCCCATATAATTTACACCCTTCAAGTTTGCAAGAAGTTCTATGACGGGTTCTTCAGTTGTCGGTTCAAATTCTCTGGAATGGGCGTTTACGATCCCGCAGACATTCCTTGCATATTCTATCACAGAACATTGCATGCCCAGGCATATCCCGAGGAAGGGGATCTTCTTTTCCCTGGCGAAAGTTACGGCTTTGATCTTTCCTTCCACCCCGCGGTTTCCGAAGCCTCCCGGGATTAATATACCGTCAATTTCTTCGGAAAGGAGGCCCCTGTAATCAATAAATTTAAGGATGCTCCGTATCCTGTTTTTATTTTCCTCGCTCGTATCCTCTGCCAGTTCAAAATAATTACTGCTTGAGTCTTTCTGGTAAACGCTGCATAAGAAGTCCCTGTCCCCTTCATTCGGTATCCGGCTCAATATATTGTTATCAAAATGATCGACTATCGCCCTTTTAAGAATTCCATCCTCGAATATTTCGCCTTCATAATGTTCTGCGTCGATCTTTTTTACACGGACGTGAACCTTGTTCGCTATTCCCCCATGTGTAAGCGCTGCATCGACGCTTTTATAAGTATCTTCAAGATTAATATATTTACCTATTAGAGCAATAGTTACACAGTCAGTTGAATTATTGCAGATCTCCACCATCCTTGTCCATTTCACAAGGTCCGGTTTCCTGTTGGGAAGGCCGAGCTTTTCGAGGATCATATGATCCGCCCCTTGGCGGTGGAAAACAAGAGGAACTTCATATACTGTGCCGCTTACATCGACCGCAGAAAAAATATTTTCTTCCTCGATGTTGCAGAACAATGCCATCTTTGTTTTTACGGAAGGGGGCAGCATGGTTTCCGAACGGCAGAATAGGAAATCAGGCTGAATTCCCATAGACATCAAAGCCTTCACCGAATGCTGGGATGGTTTAGTTTTAAATTCCCCTGAACCTTTAATAGTCGGTACGAGAGTCAGGTGTGCGAATTTAACGTTGCTTTTTCCCTCTTCGATTGTAAATTGTCTCACAGCCTCGATAAAGGGAAGTCCCTCAATATCCCCGACAGTACCGCCAAGCTCGATGATAATGATATCAGAATTGGACCCTTCGTCAAGAATGCGTATTCTTCTCTTAATTTCATCAGTAATGTGGGGTATGACCTGGACTGTCTGGCCTAAATAATCCCCTCTTCTTTCAGAATCGATGACATTCTGATAAACCTGCCCGGTCGTAAGACTGGAAAGCTTTGATGTTTCTATTCGGACATATCTCTCGTAATTGCCGAGATCCAGATCGGTTTCAGCCCCGTCATTTGTCACATAAACTTCACCATGCTGGTATGGACTCATTGTCCCGGCGTCCACGTTCAGATACGGATCGATTTTCATCATGTTTATCTTGAACCCCGATGCTTTCAAAAGTACGCCGATGGACGCTGCGGTGATGCCTTTTCCAAGGGAGGAACAAACCCCGCCGGTGACGAAAATATATTTTTTAATACCCATACAGGCTCCCGACAATGACAATTTATATTATCTCAATATTGAAGAAAAAGCAAAAGATTTACAGGGACGGTAAACCACAGGGATTAAGACTTTATGTGAACCCGATAAAATTTTCAAATTTGGCTTTTATTATTTATAATATAAGCAGGCGATATATTTATGGTGTTATATGATATTTAAATTTACTATATCCGGAAAAGAGGAAGAAGTAGTACAGTTTGAAAAAGAACTGCTTGATATTCTCCAAAAAATCACGGGAAATAAGGGAATGCTGGCTTATGAAATTCACTTCTGCGTACATGAGGCTATTCTGAACGTTATTCAGCATACTTATAAATGGAACCTGGAACAACCGATCGATATCCGGATCGATGTGACAAAGGTTAATTCATCGTCGCAGGAGCTGGAAATATCGATAAGGGATTACGGACCGAAAATAGAAAAACCTATAACTCCGCCCAAACATATCGGCCGGTTTCAACTGAGGAAAAGAGGGCTTTACATGATCAGTAAAATTATGGATGATTGCACTATAGAGCCCCAGGTTAAAGGCGGAAACATGACTTATATGAAAAAATTATTAGTTAATTCGAATTAATAAATCAAGGAGATCTGTTTTGGATGGAAAACTTAATATCAAAGTGTCCATTTATAAGGAAATAATTGCAATAGTAAACTTCTCAGGCGAGTTTACGGTTTTTGTTCAGGAATTTGAGCTTTTATACAAGGAGCTGCTGGCTTATATAAAATCAGGGATTTACCGTTTCATTTTAAATCTGGACGGCCTGTCTTACATCGATTCTTCGGGGATCGGCGTTATTATGCGCCTGGCGACGAATGCTTCAAAACACAATTCATTGATCTGCGTCATCTGCGACCAGCCCCAGATCCTCAAAATTCTCGGCATTTCGAATGTGGATAAGATCGTCCATTTTGTCGGGAGCGCTGAGGATGGCATATCGTATTACAAATCGGTGAATAATTTCGAATAGCATCACAGCCAAGCCGTAAAAAACTCCCACACGCCTAAAAAAAATCGTAAAATGACCGAAAAATAAAGAACGGCCCCGCGGAGGTTGTTTTTTTATGAATAGGTCCATTGTGTCGATTTGCCTGCTTTTATTCTGCAGTTCTCTTGTCCATACCTTAAAACCCTTTACTACCGAAAGCATACTGCTCCTGGAAAGCCGGGATATTAAGGTTTTTCAAATGGAAAACCTGAATCTCAAGAAATTGAATCAGAGGTATGTATTTCAGATCAATGAAAACACTAATTATGATATCAATTCTTACGATCTTTACCTTGATTTCGAAAATCCGAGTCTTTCATTGATCAATTACAATATTATTTATTCGAAATTCGAAATGAATAAATACCAGAGCGTCAACGGAAATTATTCGGGTAAATTTTACTTTTCGGATAATTATATTTCACTGCTGCCTCTGCCGACATCGATTTTTGCGCCAGGTAATATTATAGGCAGTTTTACGATCGATTTCTGGCTTTACACATACAAAAATTATGATAATCAATATGTAATTAAGTATATCGGTAACAATCTTTCGGATGAAAAAGATAAAAATATTTACGGATTTTCTATTTTTATTAAAAACAGCAGGGTAGTATATCAGTTCCAGAATTTTTTCTTTAATGAAAAAAAAGAATCCGTTTCCCTCGAGATTAAAGATGAGGAAAATATCGTTCTTAATAAATGGGAGCATCATGCCCTGACCTTTGATATTAAAAGCGGGAAAATTTCTGTCTATAAAAATGATATGGAACAGGATGTCAAATGGGTGACTGAAAATGGTTCGCCTTTATCGGAGGTATTGACCCCAAGAATAAAGGAGGAAATGAGCGCTCCTTTTCTGATAGGTAAGGGCTCGTTTTTTTCAATGGACAACTTTAAGATCGGGAGATATACAGCGAACGGGTTCGATTTGAAAAAATTCAATACAGGGAATTCTTATTTGATAACGGACGTATATAAGTACTCAACGAATAAATCTGTTTTAAAAAAACTGTCTTACCAGGCGGATAGGCCGGATTACTCATTTATCAAGTTCTCTTACAGGATTTCCGATTCATATTTTCTGCCTGACGATAAAAACATCAAATGGGTTTTCCTTCAAAACGGCTCCGAGAATTTCCCTGAAAACCTGAATACTGGAAAATATATACAATTTATGCTCCAGATCTTTCCCTATGAAAATGAGGATAAAGAAATAAATATTTATTCGATAAAATTGGATTATTCTGAAAACAACTCTCCCGCAAGTCCTGTAATATCCGGTGCAGAGCCTATGGACGGTAAAATCCTCCTGACCTGGATACCTACCCCGGAGGACGATATTACGGGATATGAGATCTATTACGGCAATATGATTGGAGATTATATCTGCGGGGATGCCGCTGAGGGAAAATCGCCGATCTTTGTCGTAGCGACTGAACCGGGTAAAATAAACCCCGTTACTTATTTAATGACCGGGCTTGTCAACGAAAGGCCTTATTTCATATCTGTCAGAAGCGTAGATAACAGCGGGCATAAGAGCCCCTATTCAAAAGAAGTATATGTAAGGCCAAGTTCAATTTATAACAATGACAAATATAGTGTGGGAAGATAGATAATTACTTGATTATTTCAGTGCCTACTCCGGCGCTGGTTAGAAGTTCCAGGATCAGCGAATGTTCTATTGTTCCGTCTATAATATGGACTTTTTCAACCCCATGATTAAGGGATTTTAATGCGGATTCAACCTTTGGGAGCATTCCCTTATCGATTATCCCGTCCTTAATCAGTTTCTTTATTCCGGCGCCGTCGATAGCCGGGATAAAGGTGTTTTCATCGTTTAAATCGGAATATATTCCTTTGATATCCGTCATATAAATAAGTTTCGAGGCTTTCAAGCTGATCGCTATTTCGCCCGCTGCTGTGTCGGCATTTATGTTGAAGGCTTCGCCGTCGCTTCCTGCTGCTACGGGCGACACTACAGGAATGTATCCCTTTTCAATTAAAGTAAGCAGTAATTCCGGGTTGATTTTGATAATCGAACCTACCCTCCCGAGTTTATGGTCCTTTTTTTCCGCCACTATCAACTTTCCATCCCTGCCTGAAATCCCGGCGGCTTTTCCCCCTTTCGAATTGATCCGGGCCGTAATTTCCTTGTTTATAGAACCGCTGAGCACCATTTCGGTAATTTCCATCGTCTCCGTGTCTGTGACCCTATGGCCCGATATAAAAACAGCTTCCTTTCCCAATTTCCCCATTAATGTTGTTATATGAGGCCCGCCTCCATGGACTAAAACTATATTAATGCCGATGAATTTTAACAAAACAAGGTCCTGGATAACCTTTCCCTTTAGGACGGGATCCTCCATAGCGTTTCCGCCATATTTGATAATAATGGTTTTATTATGGAATTCTTCGATGTAAGGCAGGGCTTCGATAATAATGCGGGCTTTTTCAATAAATTCTTTTTTCAATTTAACCCCCATGAAAAAAAATGGGCTGTCCCAGGCGAACTTATCGCGCAAGAGACAACCCGGACAATTCGGGGTGGTGAGATTCGAACTCACGGCCCCTACCACCCCAAGGTAGTGCGCTAAACCAAACTGCGCTACACCCCGATAAATCAGATAAATATTCTAATTTTGAAGCATTTAAAAGTCAAATCCCTGTTAAAAATACCTTTTTCTCGTGATTAGAGGATGAATAACGATCTGGAACCGCAGATTAAGTCCTGTAAGGATTCAATTTAAATTTACTAGCCATTAGTTTATTAATATCTGTACCTAATTACTCCGGTATATATGAGCACCAGTATTGTTTTCTGCCGCTTATTGCATCCCTTTCTTTTGGATTGTTGATATTTCATCTACCATAGTATATCCGGTTGGCCCTGTTGCTTTAATCAGAAGCATTCGCGGAGAATCCTCTATCCACATCATACCCTGTTTTAAATATGGTTCCATAAGTTTTGACAGAAATGGATCTGCCATTAATAGTACATATTTTATAGTATTAAATTCTCCGGCAGGTGTTTCAATGGTTTCCCTTCCTGCTGACTTAAAAGTTACCGGAATTGGATTTTTAAAAACTTGAGGTACGCATAAATATGCTATTCCAGGAACTGTAATATCAAGAAAGCGGACAATATAATATGTTGAATTCGCATCAAAGGTAGGATAACCTTTTCGAGTGGACATACTGCCCCGCATTATTTTCGTGGTGTATCCATCAAAATATTCATCAACCGAATGAATTACACCAGCTTCTTCATCCAGACTTATTGATGCCCGGATTAGACCCTTAGCAAGACTACTATTATTGTTAGTCTCTGGATTAATATAAGAAGAATATAAAACACTTCCTGATTGAAGGTCAATTGTAATATGCATATTATAATTTGTATAATGTTCCGGGATTTTTTGTTTCATATCAAGCTGAGATTGCCAATAGACTTCCAATCTATCTGTATTAGTATTGATGCGTGAAACAATATAGTCCACACTGCTTTTTTCCCCCGAGGTATAATGGGTCATTCTAATAAATTCTCCATCCTGAACTTTAATTTTTGAATGATGGTAAGGAATATTGTTTTGAATACTGCTTCCCATTGCTGATACCATATTTATTGCCGTCATTACAAAAAGAAATGATAAGACATAAAAATTTAAATTTTGTCGATTAGACATATCATCCTCCTAGGCGGATGATCTTCGGACACTCGAATGCTCTTCCAATAATTATATGATGATTTCACTGATATTCCAAATTATTATCTGTGTCCATCTGTTAATATCATTATCCGGGAAGAATATCTTATTAGCGCAGCTCGACAGAATCTATTTCACCGCTCGCATAAACGAAGCCTTTCCTATAAAACACAGCGAACTGGCCGGGAGTGATATCCCTGTCCTTCTCAAGAATTATAGCGGCATGATCCTCACTCAGACTGGCCCGGCACTTGACAGGCTCGCTTTGATAACGAACGCGCACATCGTAACTGCCGGAGGTGAATTTATTGGAAAAAATATTAAGCCTGTGAACTGTAAATTTTCCTGACATGGGTTTTTCACCCAGTAAAATTGAGTTTTCGGCGCGGTTGAATTGCCTTATATAAACCCTTTCCCCGGCTGCGACGGCAAGGCCGCGCCTTTGCCCAAAACTATAAAATGGAATTCCCCTGTGACGTGATATTTTATTTCCTTTGTAAATGAAATATCCCTCTTTTTCTTTCACTCCTCTTGTTTTTAAGAATTCCCTGTAATTATCTTTAATAAAACATATGTCCTGGCTTTCTGTTTTTTGAGGTGAAATTGGAAGTCCGGCTTTCTGAATTATTCCCCGGATTTCTTTTTTTAAATAATGGCCTACGGGCAGCTTTATGAAGGGCAGCTTGTTCTTTTCAACATAAGAAAGGAAATAAGACTGGTCTTTAGAACAATCGAGTGCTTCCTGAATAAAATACTCGCCCGCATTTTCAGTTATCCGGGAGTAATGGCCTGTGGCAAAAAAATCCGCCCCCTTCGCAAGGCTGTATTCAAGCATTGCACCGAATTTGATGTACCTGTTGCAAAGCACGCAGGGATTGGGGGTCAAACCTGCCTGATAACTTTTTATGAAATTATTAATAATCCTGGCGGTAAAAACATCCCTAACATCGATTATAAGATGAGGGATACCCAGGAATGAACATACCCTTTGAGCGTCATTGATATCTTCAATACTGCAGCATTTTCGAGACCCTTCTTCCTGATAAGCTGTAAATGTGATGCCTGTCATGTTATAACCCTGCTCCTTCAATAGATAAGCGGCAGCGGAACTGTCGAGACCGCCGCTCATTCCTACATAAACATGCGGCATCTAAAGTTTTCTGAGCCTGTCCTTTTGATTCTTTAAAAAATCTATTTTATCAAGATTCTTGTTTTTTGGGAAAAGGGTCAGGATATCGAAGAATTTCGTTTGTTTGGGTTTCATATTATCCTTGTTAAGTTCAATGAAATCTATTGTCTCTTTGTCGGTTATCTTGTCGATAAGTCGAACCCCGTCGCCTGAAAGGCTTAAAAGGTAGTAAGATGCTCCGACTTTTACGATCAGGAGGTAGCTCCCCATTCCGATAAATTTCGTCATTACCGTTTCAACAAGCCTTTCATCTGCCGTAGCGGGTAATCCCCCTTTTTTTGCCAGATAACGTATAAGGAAATATGCCGCCGCTGCAAAAACGCCTATGTAAAGAATAACCTTTATAAAAGTCCATATTGGGTTCGGCTGATTGGCTGTATTAGCCGTTTCAGCATTATTTGTAGTCCCATAGAATTGGCCTAAATATGAATTGCTGTTTGTCGATGACAAATTAATTCTATTGGTGTCATTAGTCAAAGCGAAACTGGACAAAGCTGTAAAAATCAAAAACAAAACAGAGATTGGTAATTTTATTTTCATTTGCGCATCTCCGTTAAAATCCTATATTGATAATTGGCATGAATCCTACCCAGCCCTCTTTTACCGTATTGATCAATCCGATCTGGACCCCGCTGAGCGTCCTTGCGCTGTTGATCAATCCGATCTGGGCCCCTTTTACACTATCGGCGTGATTTATAAGGCCTACCTGAATGCCGTAAATGTTTTTATCGACTGTATTTATCAAGCCGACCTGGCAGCCCCCCATGTATGAAACCTCGTTCAATACCGGGCCCACCTGAATACCGTATATTGCAAAATCATAGCCTGAAATAACATTAATGCCCACACCTCCAATTGAAAAACTTTCCGGGACAAGGGCTATTCCCCTCACAAAAGAGAACTGTATCGGAAAGAAACCAGGTTTTCGAGGGGGTTTTACTTCCGAACCCGTTTCAGTGTTTGTTACTGAAGTATTCACTTCATCCTGGTTTTCTCCTTTAGATTTTTTTATGATTTCGTCAATTGCCGATGGGATGTTTTCACTTATATAACCGATGCTGTCTCCCTTGATCTCCTGATATATTTCGATCGTTCCGGTGGAAATGTCGATTATTTTAATAAGAAGCTGGTATTCCTTATCGATCTTGAAAAGCGACCCCATGATTAACTTGTTCGCACCCGCTATGCTGCCGATCCGTGTAGCGTCGTTTTCGGCGATGCCTGCAGATTGAAGTTTCTGTTCATCGAGGATTTTATTCAATTGGGCCCTTTCGACAACTATATAAGTCTTCCGGTTGACAAGGGTATTCTGGATAATTTCAGAAAAACTGGTTGTATCGATGTCTTCCCCCTTGACGCGTGAATCGATGCCCAGGACTGCTATCTTTGTCGAAGGGTCCCAGCTGAAAGCAATGGAGCAAATAAAAATTAAGAATAAAGCTGCTGCTGTTCTAGACATATTAACCTCGCAAATTAACTTTTATAATATCATTATTTTATGGATAAATCAAGTATGGCTTGAGGATTTCCAGGCCTTATAATATTGCTTTATTATGTTTAAAAGAATGTCTATGTTCATGTTTTTTTCAGCGGAAATATAGAGGCGGTCCGGGTAATTTAAACGGAATTCAAGTAATTTTTCCGGCGTCAGCAGATCTATTTTATTATAACAGTCCACAACCGGTATCGAAAATGCCCCTATTTCCGAGAGGGTATTTTTAACGACTTCCTGTTTTTCATTAAAGTCATGTGACGATATATCGATCAAATGGATTAACAGGTCTGCTATTACCGTATCCTCGAGAGTCGACTTGAAACTTTCAATAAGACCATGAGGAATGTCCCGGATAAATCCAACTGTGTCGGTTATTACAGCTTTAGCTGTTTTTCCGTCGACAATACCAAGCCAGAGTTTTCTTGTAGTGGTGTCAAGGGTAGCGAAAAGTTTGTTTTCTACTAAAACGTCGGCTCTTGTAAGCCTTCGAAGAAGGGTTGATTTTCCCGAATTGGTATACCCTATAATGGCTATCTTAAACTCTCCCTCTACCCTGCTTTTTCTCTGTTCTTTTCTTCCCTTATCGAAAAGCTCAAGTTTTTTTTTGATAATAAAGATTTTCCTTTGGATAAGCCTTCTGTCTAGTTCCAGCTGTTGTTCGCCTGGGCCGCGCGTGCCGATTCCTCCCCCCAGCCTTGACATGGACAGCCCCTTGCCTGTTATACGTGGAAGTTCATATAAAAGCTGGGCCAGTTCGACCTGGAGCCTTGAGAGGTTTGAAGAGGCATGAAGCGCGAAAATATCAAGGATAAGTTCAGTCCTGGTAATGATTTTTAAATCCAGAGCCTTTTCAAGGTTGCGGATTTGGGTGGGTGAAAGCTCATGATCGAATATAAGAAGTGTGACACCTTTTACAGTATATTTTAATTTTATTTCCTCTACTTTTCCCTTTCCGATAAAATATTTGGGATCGATCCCCTTTCTTTTCTGGATGATTGTATCTAATACGAAGGCTCCGGCGGTCTCTGAAAGTTCTCTTAATTCCTCCAGCGATTCGTTTATCCTGAAAAAGGAATCAAAAGGCAGCAGAACACCTATCAGTACAGCGTTTTCTATCATTATTCCTTCAATAAAAGTATTAGCTCTTTAATCGATTTGATGGTTTCATAACTTTTCAAAAGCCCGCTCAAATACCTGGAATTTTTAAGACCCCCTATTGTCCGTATATTTCGAAGATATTTCGGGGGCTTCGTGTCTATATCGTTATATAATTTTGTCAATATGTCAGTTATAAGCGAAAAATTGGGATAAAATTCATCGAAGAGCTCTTTTGCTTTCGTGTTTGCGTAAGCGGTATTTCTTTCCAGGGTTTTCCTCGTTTCAATCTGATTTCCTTCTTTTTTCAATAAAAGGCTCGATATTTTTTTACCGGTAACTCCCTCATCTTTCATGTCAAAAATAAAGTCCCGAAGTTTTTCCTCGAATTTGTCAAGGGAATAAAAGGTATCCGATACGGTCTTCTGAAAGAACTTTTCTATAAACAAACCGTTTGTAACCGTGAGGTTGAGGATGCTTTTCATTGTCTCATCATAGATCGTATTGAGGAATGTGTTAATGATCCCAAGGTGATAGCAGTAAATAAAACCTATCAGACCCAGTTCTTCGATTTTAGCGGAAGTTTCGATGCTGTATACTCCCGCCCATTTAAAGACCGTAAATATTTTTTTTACATGAATATCTATCTTTTTTGTCCTTTTCTCTTTCATTATAAATGCCGCGATAAAATTTATCCTCTCTTCGAAAATTTCGCAATATAATTTATAAATATCGTAATTTGTATGCATTATAACAGGGGTATAAAGAGGGTCTCTTTTTATCAGCTGGAGCAGCTGTGTGAAATAATTTTTGGTCAAAAGGTCTTTGAGTGCGTCGAAACATTGATAGAATTCGTTTTCAATCCTTTCCCTGACGGACGAATCATTATCATTGTTCATTTTCCCCTCTTCGATTATCAGGGAAGGTTCCGATGTCATCGCCATGAAGGATGATACATCGAAAAGGTTTTTAAAGATAAGAACATTGTCAAGGTTCAGGTCGATCTGAAGTAAAATATCCTCGAGATCGGACAGATAAGGCAGAAGCGCTTCGGCGGCGATATCGTTAAACGCCGGGCTTACTCCCGGGTTGTACTGCGGGTCGAATCTTTTAAACAATGAAATAAAATCGTATTCGGTCAAATTTTTGATGTACATAAGATTTGTATATATTTTATTGGCAGCTTCGGTGGATTTTTTATCCAGAGAAGCCAGATAAGCCTTAATTGAATTTTCAACAGCGTTTCCCGCTTTCATGCTGCTTTCGAAGTCGGCTATGATCCTGCCGATACCCTGGTAGGAAAAATTGCTGTCTACCTCTTTTGAATTGATGTCCATTATTTTTTCAAATAAAAGTTCAAGCCCTGTTTTATGGATCTGCTCCGGGTTGTCCCAGGATTCAGAATTTAAAGGCTGCTCCATGACTTTTTTAAGGGCTAATATTTTCAAATAAACGTCATGAAGTTTATAAGCAAAAAACTTTGTAATCCTTTGAGTCGATGAGTTAAAAACCGACGGCTTGTATTTATTCAGGCTTTTTTCTATATTCTTTAAGGCTTTATTGAGTCTGTAATTGTAAACTCCTTGCCTGCTGAAAAAAGACAGGAAAACAATATAAATTTTTTCGAAAAAGTTCAGTTCGACATAAAACTCCTTTTTTTCAAAAGGTTTTGCATTTGAGCTCAATTGCTCCTGGGGAAAGGGGGGCTCCTCTACCTCAGGCTGGTGCCTGTTTATATCTTTCTGTATCTTTTCCTTTTCCTCGCTTGATAACTGCAGGGCTTTCGGGTCGAAAACTTTATCGTTAAATAATCCCTTTTTTTTAGCCTGGTCTACGGAATTTTGGTCATATGACATGCTATCCTATTTCCTCTTCCTGTATTCCGGCATTAATCGGTTTTAAACAATTTTCTCCGCTGGTTTGATATATGGATGTTCCCTCATTGTCTTTTTTTAAAAATTTAATGTTATCGACGGGATATTTTTTTTGATGATGGTTTTCATCGCAGACATAAACCTCCCTCTTAATTATATTATGGGAGGAAACGGTATAATTTTTATTACCGTCTGCGACGATTGAACCTATTAAGGGATATTCTTTCTTTTCTTCATTATAAAATTGTGCCTCGTAAGAAAGGCAGCACATCAGCCTTCCGCAGGAACCGGTTAATTTGCTTGAATTAACAACGAATCCCTGGTCTTTAGCCATTTTCAGGTATATGGAATTGATGTGGCAGTTGGTGCGCAGGCAGCAATTCACAATTCCGCAAACCCCGTAGCTTCCGATAATCTTTGCCGCATCCCTGACGCCTATCTGGCGCATTTCAATTCTTGTTTTAAAGATTCCGGCCAGTTTTTTTACAAGTTGGCGAAAATCGATCCTATTGTCGGCGGTAAAATTAAAAATGATCTTCTTTTTTTGAAAAAGAAAATGGACGTTAATCAATTTCATATCAAGTTTCAAATCGCAGATTTCTTTTTTGGCGATCTGGAAGGCCCTTTTTTCTTCTTCACGGAAGGATTGCCAGGATTTCAATTCTTCCTCGGAGACAAGTTTAATGATCCTGAAATTTTCTATCTGTTCTTTATCTATCTCAACCGGTATATGTTCGTCCCTGGTTTCCAGGATTGACTTATCGTCGATTTCTATTCCGCCGATATCGGTTTCTCCCGAATGATCCTGAACCGGTTTTTTAACGAAAAACTTATCCCTGGTGATATCCTTGATGCTTGAAGTCGCAAGTCCGATATCCTCTCCGAATTTAGTGTTTACCAGGTAGTAGTTGTTAGGGGCGACGGTTAAACCTTCGGCCGCAAGGTAAGGCAGGATCATATTATCGAAGTATGTCTTTATATATGCAGCTTTATATATCATATTATTTTTATCTCCTGTTCGAAATTGTGAATAAAATTATTAATTTGTTGATTATTATATAATTATTTTTTAAACTCATCAATAAATTTAAACTTATGGTATATGAATATATTTAAAAATACAAGCCTTTACACGGATTATTCAACTGAATAATAGGGATTAATCAGTTATTTATGAAGGAACCATGGATCGGAATTTTAAAGATAAAAGAGTTTTCGATATATTTAATACTCTTTTTTACAGATACGGCCATCAAAACTGGTGGCCGATTGTAGTAAACGGGCGCTGCTTGTATCTTGATGATTACAGATCAAGGGAAAGAACTGCTGATGAGATATTTGAGATTATGGTCGGTTCAATTCTGACTCAGAATACATCCTGGGAAAACGCAGCTAAAGCCGTATCGAAGATGAAAGAAAACAATTTAATGAACATGGAATCAATTATGGCGATTAAAATTGCGGAATTGGCTTCCGTCATTAAAGGTTCCGGGTACTTTAATCAAAAGTCGAGAAAAATAGTCGCCCTGGTAAATTTTCTTAATAGTGTTTCAGGGGGTATCGAGGCAATAAGGAGCATACCCCTCAAAGATGCGAGGAATATGCTTTTATCGGTTTGGGGGATTGGAAAGGAAACGGCGGATTCAATACTTCTTTACGGATTTTATTTTATGATATTCGTAGTAGATGCTTATACATTGAGGATATTTTCAAGGATAGGTGTTAAAACTGCTGAGAAAGGATATGACGCACTCCAGCGCCATATCATAAAAAACATTGACTCCGATACTCTTATATACAGGGATTTTCATGCCTTGCTGGTTTTATTGGGCAAAACTGTTTGCCGGAAAAAACCTCTTTGCGGTATTTGCGTTTTATATTTTTTGTGCCATTTTGCGAAAATTTATACGGGTTTCGCACAAAAACGCACGTAGTTACGCACATTTCCGGTTTATTACGGAATTATCGTTGGGGAGATGCGTTCATGGCCTGCAGGATTTGCGGGAACAATTTTATCATAAAAAAATATATGATCGGCAGGTTTGATCCTCCGTTGATTATTTCTGAATGCAAGCTATGCAGATTTTTATTTCAGGAAACGGATATTGAAACAGCTTATTCTTATTATGATAGCGGTTATTACGATGGACAAAGTTTTTATTCCTATATGGACGAGAGGAAAGAAGAGGCTGCTTGCAGGGTTGTATGGAAAAAGCGGTTTTTAAAGTGGATAAAATGGGATAGAACGGGTGTTAAAAATGGAAATTTTCTTGATGTGGGCTGTTCTTTCGGGGGGCTCATGAAGGTTGCGGAGGAAAACGGATATCATTCCAACGGAATAGAAGTTTCTGTTTATTCAGGGGAGTATTCAAAAAAAAGGTTCGGAGAGGATTCGGTTTATATAGGCAATGTCGAGGATGTAAAACTTCCCGAAAATAAATATTCGATTGTAAGTTTCATCGAAGTCATTGAACATATTTACGATGTTAGAAAAGCATTGAAGAATATTTACTCTTCTATGAAAAAAGGGGGGGTGATAATTATACAAACAGCCGATATGGACGGTTTGCAGGCAAGATTCCACGGAGACGCTTACAACTATTTTCTTCCCGGGCATCTGTCATATTTTTCAAGGGCAAATCTTTTGGCATTACTGGAATCTTCCGGCTATAAAAATATAAAATTTATTGGAGGTGTTGAATTCGGCTTGCTTCCAAAATTAATCAAATCGGGATATGGGTTTAAAAAATGGACAGATTATTTAAGATGGTTTAAAATTTCAATATATCATCTTATGAGTAAGATTGCAATTGGAAGGCTGCATTTGACAAGTTCCATGGTCATGGCAGCCTGGAAGTGAGTAATATAGTTAAAGAAGGCAAAGTGGAAATAGTAAAGAAAAATATAGGTTTTGTTTACATATCATTGATAGTTCATTTCTATATCATATTGATAATATTAATATCTTTCGATAAGGATTTTCTAGTATCCATGTTCAATCCGGTCATTCTAAGGCCTCAGGAAAGCGAAGAAACAACAATAGTCGATACAATTACGGAATCCGAGACAAAACCTTTAAAAGGCGTAGTTTCGGATAAACCTAATATTAATTCAGCTGAAAAGCTCGGAGAAGATAAATACAATTTTCTCAACCCGGATATGAAACTTAGTCCTTATCAGGGAAATAACAGCGGAAAAAGCATTGTCGATTCGTCAAAAAAAAACGCTTCCGGCGAGGATTCCATCCAGCTTGAACGTTTAAAGGGGAGAAACACAATGCCTCTCGATAGCGGAGATTACCATACGACATATTTTGACCCGGATAAACCCCCTGATGTCGAAATGGATAACCTGGGAGATATATCTCTTGCCACAATTCCGGAATCCTACGCCCCGTATTTTCTCAGCATGGAGAAAAAAGTTGGTGAAAAATGGCAGATGTTTTTCCCGATATTTCAATTTTACGAAGGGATCATTAAAAGCGGAGAGGTAGTTGTCAGTTTCTGGGTCGATGAAAACGGTAACGTCATAAACCCTGTAGTTAAAAGATCTTATGGATACAGTATTTTGGATTCTGCTTGTGTCAACGCCATTTATTATTCTAAAAATTTCGGACCGCTGCCTGAAAGCATTAGAAAAAACAAGATCATTAAAGTCGATTTTAAATTCATATACACATCAAGGTAATCTGTGATTGTCTTGAATTTTTTTCTGAAGATCTTTATAATACTTCTTTGAATTTAATGGCAGTTGTTGCCGTCTGCCGTATAATTTCATACGGCGCAAGTAATAATACATTATCAAATCGAAAGGAGTTTGTATGATTTCTGTGCGGGGATTAAAAAAATTTTACGGCGATGTCAAGGCTGTTAACGGTGTCGATTTCGATATTCAGAAGGGTGAGATCGTTGGTTTATTAGGGCCTAATGGGGCCGGTAAAACTACAACTCTTCGGATGATCACGGGTTATTTAACCCCTACTGACGGGGAAGTGAATATCGATAATATGAATATAATGGATAATTTAAGCAGAATAAAAAAAATTATAGGCTATCTCCCTGAATCAGCTCCTCTATATGATGATATGGTCGCTTATGATTATCTTGAATTCATTGCCAGGATACAGGAAGTCGGAGAGGGCGAAATCCGGGGAAGGATACATTATGTATCGGATAAATGCGGTCTCGATCCTGTTATAAACAAGAAAATATCAGAGCTGTCGAAGGGTTTTAAGCAAAGAGTGGGTCTTGCGCATGCCATTATTCATGATCCGGCCATTCTCATCCTGGATGAACCGACCAGCGGTCTGGATCCCAATCAAATAGTCGAAATAAGGGAATTGATCAAGGAGCTCGGGCGTGAAAAAACCGTCATACTTTCAACCCATATATTAAGTGAAGTGGAAGCATCCTGCAACAGGGTCATCATAATAAACAAGGGCAATATCATTAAAGATGAAACCACAGCGAACCTGATTGCGGACGCCGGAACGTCGGACGTTGTTACCCTTCAGATTAAAACTTCGGCAGCTAAAAAAGCGATTGAAAAACACCTTTCTATTGAAGGGGTCGTTAAAATTGAGGTTACGGATGGCTCGAAAGGGATTAAGGACATACTGGTTTATTCAGTTCCGGGACATGATTTAAGAGAGTCGATCTATAAAAAAATCAAAGAGAGCGATTGGTCGCTTATTGAAATGAAAAGAGAACGGCAGACGCTTGAGAGTATATTCCAGGAATTGACGAAGGAGGCTTAAAATGAATGAAAATGTAATTAATTATAAGAAAGTCTGGATATTGTTTAAAAAAGAATTAAGGTTCTTTTTCTTTTCGCCTATAGCTTATATTTTTATCTGTGTTTTTTTGGTATTCGCAGGATGGGTGTTCTTTTCACAATTCTTTTTATTCAATCAGGCGGAAATGAGAGCCTTTTTTGAGATTCTTCCTTTTTTTCTGGCTTTTATTATTCCGGCTATCACGATGGGTCAGTTTTCGGAAGAATTCAGCGTGGGTTCGTATGAAATGATAAGCACGACATCGGTATCTCTATCCGATATAATACTTGGAAAGTTTTTAGCCGCCTGCGCGTTTATGCTTATAGCCCTTGTTCCGACATTCATTTTTCCGGTCAGCATTGCATTCCTCGGTGACCTTGATTTCGGGCCGGTCCTGGGAGGGTATATTGGATCGGTTCTTCTGATAGGGGCTTTCGCGGCAATAGGCATATTTTCATCGTCGTTAACGAGAAATCAGATAATGTCGTTGATAGTTTCTATAGCGATTTGCGTTCCCCTCACTTTCATTGTGTTCATGGATCAATATCTTCCACCGGTCTTTTCTGAGATTATCAATAATTTATCCGCCGCCGCCAGGTTTAGAAATATTTCAAAAGGGGTTGTCGATTGGCGCGACGTACTGTACTTTCTTTCTGTAATCGTAATCGCTCTTTATTCGACGAAACTGGTATTGGAACGTAAAAAATAGAATTGATGAAGGAGAAAATTTATATGAAACCTGAAATCCAGAAACAACGGATAGATAGCCTTACCACTTACCTGATAGTTGTCGGCATTATTCTTGTCCTGAATATTATCAGCTCCGGCCTGTCTTTTAAATTGGACCTGACCAGTCAAGGTGTATTTTCAATAGCACCTGTAAGCAGGGCAATTGTTAAAAAACTTTCAGGGCCGATGACAGTTAAAATATTTTTCACTTCGGGACTTCCGGCTCCTTATAATACTATCGAAAGATATTTGAAAGATATCATGATGGAATACAAACAGGCAAGTTCATATAACAATTTCAGGTATGAATTCGTTGACATGACAAAAAATCCTGACGAGGCCATGGAATACGGTATTTATCCGGTGCAGATCAGGGTTGTGGAAAAAGACCAGATCCAGATGAAAAAAGCGTATATAGGCATGGTATTTCTTCATGCAGATATGGTAGAGAGGATACCTCAGATAAAATATGCAGAAGGACTGGAATATAATATAACTTCTATAATCAGGAAAATGATAAATAAAATAGACTGGCTTAATTCCCTGAAAACGAACATTAAAATAGAATTAATAGCCTCATCGGGCATACCCCCGCTAATGACAGCATCGACTAACGGATATAATGAAATTTCAGTCAGCCCGGATTTGATTTCTAAGATCAGCAATTCCTTTAATTCCCTTAATGCAAAAATGATGGGCAAGCTTGAATTTCATTACATCGATCCCGGCCGGGATAAAGAAGCGCTACCGGAGGTTGTAAAAGAAAATTTCCATCCTATTGCATGGAAAACCATTGTTGATGATAAAGGCCGGAATTATCCAGCCGGATCAGGTTATATCGGCATGGTAATTGAATATAACGGCAAAACCAAGCTTTTAAGTTTATTATCGGAAGACATAATGGGCAATCCCTTTATTATGAACATAGATAATTTAGAGGAATCCATGCAGGGTGCGGTTGACGACCTTATAAGGGTCAATCCCAAGGTAGGATATGTAGCAGGGGATATGGAACCCGATCCCTGGGATTACTCGAAATTCGGCGGACAGGAAAGCCCTGATTCGGCATCGAGATTTGCGGATTTCATTAATAACGACTATGAATTTGTCCCGGTATCGCTGAAAGATGAAAAATTACCTGAGGGTATTACCGCTCTGGTGATCCTGGAACCTAAAGCGCCGATGACCCCTTATGAACTGTTTCAAATTGATCAGTTCATTATGTCAGGAAAATCTGTGGCGTTTTTCACACCCGGACTGTTCTTTCCCCCGTCAAACCCTCAGCAGCAGGGAGAATTGCCCAGAGGTTATAAATCCAGTTCGGGCATTGACAAGCTTATCGAAAATTACGGGATCAGAATAAATGATAATCTTGTGCTCGATGACAGTTCTTATTATAAACCTGTTCTGGAAAACGGAGAACAAATCGAGGTCGAATACGCTCCCCTCATCGAACAGGAAAACATTTCTCAGAACCATGAAATAACCAAAAGGATCAAGGGATTGATATTTGTGAGCGCTTCATCGCTTGACCCTATCGATGACATTATTAAAAGCAATAAGCTAGTATTTACTCCACTGGTTAAAACTTCGAAAAGATCCTGGGAAAAAGGTGAAGGGGTATCTCTCGATTACAGGTTCTTAAAACCCGGCTCGGATACAAAATTTTCTCAATATACGCTTGCCGCTGTGATGGAAGGGCACTTCAACAGTTACTTTAACGGGAAAACGATACCTGCGGAACCTAAGACGACAAATAAAATAAAGAAAGCTCAGGAAGTCATTACCGGCGAAAAAAAGAGCGAATTCCTGGCCTCTGTTGACAAAGGAAGAATATTGGTGATTCCCGATTCCGACATACTGAAAAATACAGTGCTGGATAGTGAAGGCATCAGTCCCAACGATATATTCGTCAAGAAGTCTGTTGACTGGCTTGTAGGAGACAAGGTCCTTATCCGGATAAGAAACAAGGGGCTGACTTATAATCCTTTAAAAAACACCTCGGACCAGGTAAAGGGATTTGTAAGGATATCTAATTTAATTGCCGCCCCGCTTCTTATAATTATTCTTGGACTTATATTATTGAGACTTGATATTAGAAGAAGGGAATTGATAAGAAAAGAATTTCAGAAATAAAAAGGAGTAATAAATGAATAACCGGACAAAATATATTATTCTGCTATCCATACTTGGCGCCCTTATCCTTGTATGGATACTTTTAGTATCGAATCCGGAAAAAGCGTACCGGCTCCCCAATGTAAAGGCTCCGGATAATGTTACAGGAATAGGAATAGTAAAGGGGACTGGCGAAAAAATTATGCTTATCTTTACAAACAGCAAGTGGATGCTTGAACCCGGCGATTATTTTGCACAAAACAGCGATGTAAACGAAATGATCGCCCAGCTTAAAACCTTCGAGATTTCCGATCTTGTTACAGGAGGATCATTATTGAATTACAGCCTGGATGATTCGAACAGGATTGATATCATGGCCTATTACAGCAATAAAGAGGTTCTTCATTTTTATATGGGAAAAACAAGTGCAACATACAGGCATACCTATGTGCAGCTTTCAGGCGACACTAATGTTTATCAGGCTAAAGGTACCTTTTATTACGCCTTCAACAAGGATTTCGACGGTTTAAAATCAAGGGATATTTCCCTGCTTAATAAGGATGACCTGATGCAGGTTAGAATAAAAGAAAATGGAAAGGAATACTTATTAAAAAGAATTAAATCTTCTGATAAATCCCAATGGAAGGCTTCCTGGAAAAATACACCGGCTGATGAAGTTAAAGTCGATGCTTTTCTGCAGAAAACAACTCCATTGTCAGCAGCGGCGCTTGCGCCGGGGAAAATGGATGATAAAGCTTCTTACTTGAGGCTTATTGAGCTGAAAACCGATAAGGAAATAGAAACCATTTATATTTTCAGACAGGAAAACACCAAGGAAAAATTTTATATCGTAGGTGTGAAGGGTAATCCCGTGTTGTTTAAAATAACCGAATCCCAGGGTAAAGATCTGCTGAAAAAAATATACGAATTTTAATATGGGTCCGCAGGGATTAGAAACGCCCAGGCTTTAATATTCCATTTTCCGCCTGTCGATATAATAATGACTTTGATACTTTCAGGAGAGTCATTGGTGGAAAACGAGGAAAGAATATCCCTCATACGCAGGGGGAACGAGCTTTTTAACCAGGGAGATTTTAAAAATTCCCTGAAGATTTTTTTAATGACGGATTATAAAGATGGCATAATCCGCGTAGCGGATTACCTGTATTTTGATAGAAAGGATAAGGTAAGCGCAGTAAAACTTTATAAGAGGGCAGGCCATCAAAAAGTGATTGATGAGTTTTCAGAAAGGGTGGCGGTTTTGATCAAATTACTTTTGTCGGAAGATAAAATTATTAAGCAGATCACTGAAGGTGAAATTGAGGGAACCGGTTCAGTCATTAAGGAATGGAAACCGGCTTCGATAAAGGGCGACGATCTTTCGAAGATGGACAACAAGTGAATGGCATATTGTATGTAGTATCGACTCCTATCGGTAATTTAGGCGATATAACGCTCCGGGCCCTGGAAATATTAAAGAATGTCGATGGGATTGCATGTGAAAACCGGGATAGGCACATAAAACTGCTAAACCGTTACAGCATAAAAAACCGTCTCCTGGAATATTCTCCCGCTAATGAAAAAAACAGTTCAAAAGGCATTGTAAAACTTCTTCTTGAAGGAAAAAATATCGCCCTTGTCAGCGATGCCGGGGTTCCCGGTTTGTCCGATCCCGGTTATGTACTATTGGAAGAAGCACGGAAGAATTTTATTAAAATCGTACCCGTACCGGGAGTATCTGCACTTACGACCCTGCTCTCTGTTTCCGGCATGCCTTTCAAAAAATTAATATTTCTCGGATTTTTGCCCAAGTCATTATCGCGTATTGAAAAGGAACTGGGCCAATACCGTAGTTTCAATGGAGGGATAGTTTTTTTTGCGAACCAGCGGCATGTAAAAAAAATCCTGGATCTCATTAATAAAATTTTCGACAATGTCGAAATTATTATTGGAAGGGAGATGACAAAGATGAACGAAGAGTTTGTTCGGGATAAAATTACAGAAATAATAAAGGCCGGTATTGAGGAAAGAGGGGAATTTACAATTTTAATTCATAACAGGTTAAAAAATCCAGGAAGGGAACATACTGAAGGGCGCCTCTAATAACCTTCGGATAGGAAGCGCCCATAGGGCATGCATTCAAGTTGAATTGTGCATGTTAACGGAAAGAGATTTTCTTGAGTAATTAGAACTGCCCTGAATAAAATAAATTTTTAGGAAGAGAAGTTTTCCTAAAGATTGTTTTGAAATTGACCGAAAATTAAACCGACAGAAGAGGAGGTCCTTTATGGAAATTCGAGGAATTGACAATGTCAGGGGAATTGATAACAATTCAAAGATAAACAAGTTAGTTAAAAAAGATAATGAATCAACTCAGGTCCCTGATTCGGCTGAAATTTCCAAGGAAGCAAAGCAGCTTGCCGAAGAAGCGAAAATACGCGAAACATTGGCTAAAGTGCCTGATGTAAGAGAGGATAAAATCCAGCAGGCGAAGGAAAAGCTCGAAAACGGGGCATACAATAAAGAAGAGGTTATAAACACTGTCGCTGAAAGGCTGATGAAAGTTCTTGGCCTGTAAATCACAGAATTTAAGAAAGTTTTAATAAATCTTATGGGGCTGCCTCAAAAGGCAGCCCCTTTTTCGTGATCTGATAGATATAAGTCATGCATTATGATATAATTAAATATGAAAAATAATTTACCTGTAGTTGCGATAATCGGAAGACCTAATGTGGGGAAATCCTCCCTGTTCAATCTTCTCCTTGGAGAAAGAAAATCGATAGTTGATGAAATTGAAGGTGTGACCCGGGATGTCAATAAGGGAATAGTAAAAACAAACCGTATTTCTTTTACTATCCTGGATACCGCCGGATATCTTGAGAAAGGAGATGAATTCAATAAATTGGTCCAGGAAAAAATAAGAGAAGCTATCGCCGGTACTGACCTGGTTTTATTTATTGTTGATGGAAGAGAGCCCCATCCTTACGATGAAGATATCGCCCGTATTCTTAAGAGGGAACAAAAGCCCGTTATTATAATCGCCAATAAGCTTGATAACAGGGATATGGAAAGTCTTGCCGACCAATTCTATCATCTTGGTTTCGATACCATTATACCTTTTTCGGTTTCCCATAAACGCGGTTACATACAGATAATTGAAATCATCGAGGATATGCTGTCGCATTTAGAATATGACCAGGAAGACAAACCTGAAGAAGATGAAATTAAAATATCTATAGTAGGAAAGCCGAATGTCGGGAAATCTCTTTTGATTAACAAGCTCCTGGGTTTTGATAGAAGTATAGTATCGGATATTCCCGGCACTACGAGGGACTCGGTTGACGATGTTTTTAATTATTCGGGACATACAATAAGGCTCATTGATACGGCAGGACTCCGGCGGAAATCGAAAGTAAGCGGCAACATTGAATATTACAGTAATGTAAGGACTGTTCAGACTATTGAAAGAAGCGACGTGGTTATTATGCTTATGGATGCCGGGGAACAAATTTCACAGCAGGACAGGAAAATTGTTGAGATGGTCATCGAGAAGGGCAAGGCCCTTGTTATTGCATATAACAAGTGGGATCTAAAAAGGACAAGGTCGGACGATGATTACAGGCTCATGGAGGGGACCAGGAAACTTACATTTAAGGAGATCGGTATTTATCAATTTGTCCCGGTTGAATTTGTTTCAGCCCTGGACGGATACCGGATAGATAAGTTGATGGAAACCGTATTCAGGGTTGACAGGGATTATCATTACCGGGTACCGACGGGAGTTTTAAATGCCTGGCTTGAAAGAGAAATAAGGGAAAGCGATATAAAAAAACCGAGTTCCAACCTGAGGATCTATTATGCCACACAGGTTTATTCGGCGCCGCCCAAATTTATTTTTTTTATAAATAAAAAGGAGCACTTAAGAAAGGATTTTACGAGGCAGATTGAGAAAAAATTAAGAGGAGCCTTTGAATTTACGGGTACTCCTATTAAAATAACTTTCAAAGAAAAAGCCCCTTAAGGGCTTGGGTTGGAGGTAAAATGAAAAAATATTTATTTTTAGCGGTAATGACGTGTTCGGTATTATTTTTCCTCCGGCACTCTTTTGGGCTTAATCAGATACCGGGTTCCCAGAATGTATATGTCGGTTATGGAGTTAACGAACTTTCTCTGGGTTATGCGGGTATTTCCGAAATGTCCAGTATCGATGGGAACTCATTCAACCCCGCAAGCATGGGCGATCTTAGGAGAATGGCAAACAGCCTGTCGGCAGGCGGGTTTGAAAGCGATGATTTGTTATTCAGCGCAGGTTTTTCATATCCGACGGGGATCGGAGTCCTGTCGATCAACGGCGTTTATCTCGAAGATTCGGCTTCAAATTCACTTTCATCCCTGATCGGGCTTCAATTAAGCCTGGCCAAACCCATCACAGAAAATTTATTCTGGGGCGTCGATGTAAAATACGGTTCGGGTTCTTTATCGAATTCCTCCGATTATCAGCTTGCCGGGGATATGGGACTTATACTCAGGGAAAATACCCCGGGGACGGGCTTCGGTTTTTTTGAACCCTCATTCGGCATTGTATTAAAAAACCTGGGAAAATCGATACAGCTTGGCGAATATGATCCGTTCCCGGCAATGGGCGTCGGAGCCGGCGCATCATTTGATCCTGTGAAATATGATGCATATAGGTTAAGATTGATAGCCGATGCCGTAGTTCCGGTTAATCCGTTTAATGTCATTCTTGACGCCGGACTTGAAAATACATTCTTTGATTTTTTGAAGATAAGGGCGGGGTATATATTTTCAACCCCTTCCCTTGGAATATCCTACATCGGGCCTTTCCAGCTGGGTATAGCCCTGATGGGAAAAATAGCCTATAATGCCACTAATTTCAATCCTGAAAACCTGCAGGTAAAAACTGCAGGCGAGCGCCTGGACAATTCGACGGATATTGAATTGGCATATGCGCTTCAGCAGCAGAATTTCAACGGCAAGTACGAACTTGCTCATTTTATAAATGTCAGCGTTGCATGGGGTTACTTTAGCACTGTAAAGCCGTTTGTATCCCTCAAACCCGATATTATATACATCTCGCCTAATACCGAATCCACACAGGGAAAAGTGAGATTATCGCTCGATATCAAGGATAGCGTTATTATAGAAGGTTGGGAAGCCGATATCAGGGATAAAAACGGCAATACCGTGAAAACTTTCAAGAGCCTTGATAAATTGCAGATCAGAATGCTGACCCCCGGAAAATTTTTAAGCCAGATATTCTCATCAAAACAGCAGGTTGATATTCCCGGGGATGTAGTATGGGACGGCCATGATGAAATCGGGGCAAAAGTCCCGGATGGGGAATATAATTATATTCTGCGCGCATGGGATGAAAATAACAATATTGGAGAAACCGAACCCGGAAAGCTGATAATAGATACCGTACCCCCGAAGCTGGAGCCGTCATTACCGTATCTCGTGTTCTCAATCAATAAAGACAGTTCAAAGCAGTTGTTATTTATAGATATAAAAAGTTCCGATGTCGAAAACGGTGATAAGATACATGCTGCAATAATAGATTCAAAAACCAATGAGGTGCGAACATTCGATTTTGAGAATTCATGCCCGGCCCGGATAGTCTGGGATGGACATGATGATCATAATGGTATAGTTCCTGAAGGAGAATACAGCTTTTCTGCCAGGGCATGGGACAGGGCCGGTAATATAACATTGAAGAAGATTACAGGCATACGTCTTGTGACAAATTATGAAACAATCATGCTGAATTCAGAAGATGATGCCTTCTCTCCGAATAACGATGGTTTCAAGGATACTGTAACATTTGTCCAGAAATCGTCCAGCACCAGGGGCCTGGAGGAATGGTCGCTCAAAATTTACGATAATAATTCAAACGTCGTAAAGGAATATAAAGGCGGCCATGACCTGCCTGAAGAAATTGTCTGGGACGGAAGGGATAAAAACAATTCAATAGTCAAGGATGGGTACTATACATATGGCACCGGTTTGATATTCGACAGCGGAAACCATCCGATATCGGAAAAAAAAGTTGTCAGGGTTAAAACCGCCCCTCCTTTGATCGTGATAAAACCGGAATATATGTCATTTTCCCCGAATAATACTGAAGCCCGGAACTCGATGGTATTCGATAACACGGTAGAGGGAGATGACGATGATGTTATTGATATAAAGATAATCGATCCCTCAGGCAATATTGTTTATTACAATACATACCGGAAAAAAGATTTCCCGGATAAGTTCATATGGAACGGGAAGGACAAAGATTTAGAACCCCTCCCTGAAGGCAAATATACTTATGTTGTAGAAGGGGAAGATAAGGTAGGCAATAAAGATTCAAAACAGATAACCGGGATAGTCTTGAAAACAGGGCTTGAGAAAGTTTCTGTCCAATCAGATTTAAAAGCCTTTTCGCCAAAAAACTCCGTAAGCAATAAAATAGTCTTTACACCGCTGGTTACATCGAAGGAAAACATAGTTGATTTCGAATTGTCCATCCGGGATGATAAAAACAATTTAGTGAAATCGATAAAGACAAATACATTCATGAATAAGATAGAATGGAACGGGACTGATAATTCAAAAACATTGGCTAAAGATGGGAATTATTCATATCAATTGAGGGTTAAATATGATTATGGAAACGAATTGAATTCAGCCGCCAAAAATGTCAGGCTTCTTACGAAGGTCCCTGAGATTACAATAAAAGCAGATGATTGGATTTTTTCTCCTAACGGGGACGGTAATAAGGAAACATTTATCATCCGGCAGCATGTAGGAGAAGACCCGGAAATTTTATATAATGCCGGGATATTCGATCAGAATGGCAAGCCGGTGAGGTCTTTCAAATGGGCGGGAACGGGGCCCTCTTCAGTGCCGGCTGAACTGGTATGGGAGGGATTAGACGACAAAGGGAGCCAGGCCCCTGAAGGAATATATATGTATGAAATATCCGGTACCGACGTCGCGGGCAATAAAACTAGAAAAACCATCGACAGGATTAAACTGGTCAGGACTTTTGAAAAATTGCTGTTTACCAGTGATATTAAAGCCTTTTCACCGAACAATGACGGAATAATGGATACGATTAAATTTTATCAGGTTCTTTCTTCTACTAATGACCTGCAGGCGTCCCTTTTGACAATTTATGATTCTACCGGCAATAAGGTCAGGCAATTTATTAAAAAGGGCGGCATCGATAAAGAAACAGCCTGGGATGGTAAAAACGACAAGAGCAATATTCAGCCCGACGGTTTCTATACGGCTGAGCTTGAGTGCTCCTTTGAAAGCGGCAATGACATAAAGGCGGCGATATCCAATATAATTATTGACAAAATAACTCCGGCGTATAAGCTTTCTGTAAGCCCCGATCTTTTTACCCCCGATGGAGACGGGGAAAACGATATACTTTATATTAACCTCGAGGTCTGGGCACTGGCTGGAATAAAGAATTGGGAAATAGATATAAGTAAAAAACTTGAAAATGGCGAAAAAGGCAGATTGTTCAAAAGATTTTTCGGAACAAACGATACGGTAAAACAGATACAATGGGATGGATATAGCGATGACGGGCAGGATCTTGTCGAATCCGTCCAGGACTACATACTTGAACTTAAAGCTGAAGATAATGTCGGCAACATGCTTACCAATGTTTTCAGGGAAATACCGGTCGGGGTCTTAGTTGAAAAAACGCCCGATGGTTTAAGAATCAGGGTTTCAAGCATCCAATTCGCTTTTGACAAAGCTGATCTTATAGGGAATAGCGGAGAAAGCCTCGACAAGGTCATTTATATAATTCGCAGGATCCTTTCGGACCCTAAAAAATACGGAATTACAGACAACTATAAAATCGAGGTAAGCGGTCATACTGACGACGTCGGCACTGATGAATATAACCAGAAATTGTCGGAAAAGAGGGCGTTCCAGGTTTATCAGTATTTCCTGATGAAAGATATCGATCCAAGGATTCTGACATATGCCGGATACGGCAAGTCGCGTCAATATAAGGTGGTGACCCCGGATATGACGAAAGAGAAAAAGGACGAATACAGGGCACGCAACAGAAGGGTGGAGTTTTTTATAAGGAAGTGAATATATATAATTATTAAGCCCCTTTGCATATGCAGAGGGGCTTAACTTTTAATTTAGAAATGGACTCTTATGCCCAAACGGAAATCTGCTCCTAAAGTTAAGCCCGGTAAGAAAAAGAGCAGCGGAGCTCCTTCCAGGAAAACTTCAAGGTGTGAGACAGGGTAAAATTGCAATCCAATCGGAATCCTGCCCCCGAAATCAAATGATGAGCCGCTGCCAAATCCGACTCCAATAAATGCCCCAACTCCGATATAAAAATCCAGAGCTCCTGCAAGATGTTCGTTGATAACCCAGAAATCGCCGTTGACTTCTAATGATCCTGAGCTGGTTAAATTCCATTCGGCGCCCCACATGATAGGTATCGGGTTTATCCTGAATGTAAGTCCCAGACCTGTACCATACAAGGTGCCAATTCCGTAATCCCCATAAATGCCGATCGCGCTCGAACCGGCAATACAAAATCCGCTACCCGCGATCAATAACACCAAACTAAAGGCTAAAAGGATCCTTTTCATCATTACCCTCCATTAAATTCATTATGAAATATTATTTTATAGAAAAAAATATAAAAGTCAAATTATAGCCGGCGAGTTTGCATGAAAATTTATTTGCGTGTACGTTAACTTTTTTATCAAAAAATATTGACATTGTTTTTTTGTTGAATTAAAATAGTGAAAATACAGTATTGTTTCAAAGCGGGTATTATGACAATAAAAGAGCTGGCTAAAAGAGCCAATGTATCTATCGGAACGGTGGACAGGGTTATGCATGGAAGAGGGAGGGTATCAAAAGACACCTCCGAGATGATTAAAAAGCTGATCTCTGAATCAGGGTATAAACCCAATATATTCGGAAGGCGTTTATCTTTGTCAAAAGATTTTACTTTTGCCATTTTGATGCCAAAGCTTTACCAGGATTCAAAATATTGGGAAATGTCGTCGAAAGGAATAGAGCAGGCGCATACTGAGCTGAAAGCTTATAAAGTAAAAATAAAATATTTTTTTTACGACCGCTATTCCGAAATTTCGATAAAAAAGGAAATAGAAAAAATAGAAAATACCGGAATCGACGGGTTGTTGATTGCCCCTGTCCTGCACAGGCCGATAAAAAAGTATCTGGCGACCATCGCGAAAAAGATTCCATACGTTTTGTTCAATGCGAATATCCCGGATTCAAACGCCGTCAGCTATATCGGGCAGGACTCTTTTCAGAGCGGTGTTTTATCCGCCAAGCTTATGAAAATGTTAGTTTGCAGGAAAGGGTGTATAGCTGTAATGATCGCCGCGCCTGACGATTACCATATAACGGAAAGGGCTGACGGGTTTTATTCATATTTTGAGGATAACGATGATTATTCTCTTAAATCATATACAATGAGCCCGTGTACAAAGGAAACTTTTTATGCAATGATGAAGAAAATAACGAGGGAGGAGAGGGAACTTCAGGGTGTTTTTGTTGCTAATGCTGCGACCCATTATGCTGCAGAATATCTGAAAGAGCATTTCAGCGACAAAAAAATATGCCTGGTAGGTTATGATCCTATAGATGAAAACGTAAAATACTTGAGGGAGGGAATTATCGACTTTCTCATAAGTCAGAAAGCCGAAATGCAGGGTTATAAGGGCATTTACGCTCTTTACCGCAGTGTTGTACTTCAGGAGCCCTCTGAAAAATATATTATGATGCCGCTTGATATTATTACGAAAGAAAATTTGATATACTACCAGAAGTATTAATTTTGGTCTAATGCGTGTACGTTAACTATTTGGCGGGATTATGGATAGTAATAGTTTGGTTATCGGAGTTGATTTCGGGACGGATTCTGTCAGATCAGTGATTATTAATGCCGGCAACGGGTCTGAAATCTCGAGTTATGTCAGCTACTATAAAAGATGGAAAGAGGGGAAATACTGCGATCCCTATAAGGCCCGCTTCAGGCAGCATCCCCTTGATTATATCGAAGGCCTTGAAGAATCGGTCATTGGAGCGCTTAAACAGACTCCCGATGGAACTTCAGGAAGGGTCCGCGGTATTTCAATAGATACGACCGGATCAACCCCGGCGGCTGTGGATCGAAACGGCACCCCCCTCTCTCTTACACAGGGATTCGAAGATAACCCCAACGCCATGTTCGTTTTATGGAAGGACCATACGGCTGTTGAAGAAGCGGAGAGGATCAATGAAACAGCCAGAAGGGGAAAAACGGATTATACGAAGTATGAGGGTGGAGTATATTCTTCAGAATGGTTCTGGTCCAAAATTCTCCATATTTTAAAGACCGATTTTGAAGTAAGGGAAAAAGCTTTTTCCTGGGTTGAACACTGCGACTGGATCCCTGCCCTGCTTACAGGAAATACCGATCCTCTGGTTATGATGAGGAGCAGGTGCGCTGCAGGCCATAAGGCTATGTGGCATGAAGACTTCAACGGACTGCCGCCGGAAAGCTTCCTGGTATCGGTGGATCCTTTATTCAAGGGAATAAGGGAACATTTGTATAGTGACACGTTTACCAGCGATATAAAAGAGGGAAATTTGACCCGCGAATGGGCCCTGAAATTGGGTTTAACTGAGGACGTCGCTGTAGGTGTCGGGGCTTTTGATGCCCATATGGGCGCTGTTGGGGGAGAAATAGAGCCGTACATTCTTTCGAAAATTATCGGGACTTCCACTTGCGATATACTTGTCGCTCCGGTAAAAGAAATGTCCGGAAAGTTAATACGCGGCATCTGCGGCCAGGTTAACGGTTCTGTCATTCCGGGCATGCTCGGCATGGAAGCCGGGCAATCTGCATTCGGCGATGTTTATGCCTGGTTCAGGAATATTCTGTTATGGCCTTTGGAAGCGATAATCGGCGACAGCAGATTATTAGAGGAAATATCGCATAAAATCCTTCCCAAACTTTCAATGGAAGCTGAAAAATTACATGCAGGGGAATCCGGAATAACAGCCCTTGACTGGATGAACGGTAGAAGGACCCCTGACGCAAACCAGGTCTTACGGGGAGCTCTGTCCGGTCTTAATCTGGGGAGCGATGCTCCCGCAATATACAGGGCGCTTGTCGAAGCTACAGCTTTCGGCTCTAAAAAAATTGTTGACCGTTTCATTTCAGAAGGGGTACCTATAAAGGGTGTGATAGCTCTGGGAGGAGTAGCTAAAAAATCGCCGTTTGTTCTTCAGGTATTGGCCGATGTTTTAAATATGCCGATAAAAGTCGCCCGTTCGGACCAGGCGGTTGCTCTCGGCGCCGCAATGTTCGCATCTGTAGTATCGGGAATATATGATAATATAGAGGATGCTCAAAAAGCGATGGGAAACGGGTTTGAGGGTGAATTCAGCCCCGATAAGTCTAATACTGACAAATATTCAGAATTATATAAAAGGTACTCCGAAATGGCTGACTTTGTAGAGAGCAAAATGTTTCAGCCTGGAGAATAAAATGGATGATAATTTTAAAGAAATCAAGGAAATAGCCTGGGAATGCAATTTAGCTCTTTTGAAAAATAATCTTGTAAAATATACATTCGGGAATGTCAGCGCATTCGATTTGGCGAAAGGAGTATTTGCGATTAAGCCGAGCGGTTTCCCCTATGATGAACTCAAACCCGAAGATATGGTTATCGTGGATCTGGAGAATAAAGTGGTTGAAGGTAAATACCGCTATTCATCGGATACGAAGACCCATTCCCTTCTCTACAGGAATTTTCAGGGGATAGGAGGGATTACACATGTTCATGCGCCTTACAGTGTGGCATGGGCCCAGTCCGTGAAACCGATCCCGGTTTTCGGTACAACCCATGCAGATATTGCCCCCTATGATATACCATGCACAAAAATAATGAGCGATGAAATGATTAAGGGTGATTATGAGGAAGAAACCGGGAATCAGATACTCGATGTATTCAAAGAAATATCCTATAAAGAGGTTGAAATGGTTCTTGTGGCTTGTCATGGCCCTTTTACATGGGGTGAAACTCCTGAAAAGGCCCTTTACAATTGTATTATGCTGGAAGAGATCGCAAAGATAGCATTATGGACCCTGGAAATAAATCCCGCTGCCGCCAGATTGAAAAACACGCTGATTTCAAAGCATTACACAAGGAAACATGGGAAGGATGCTTATTATGGCCAAAACCATTGATATTATAATTTTATATTTTTTAAGTATTTTCAGTCAATTTTCGGGAAAAGGAGGAGAAAGTATGAAGGGATTTTCAAAGGGCTTGTGCTTTGTAATATTTGCTGCAGCAGCTTCATTGGTTGTTGTTAATTCGTATGCGGTTACTGCCGCTCTTAATGTAGTCGGTTTATATTCCGAGACCACTTCCGGACAGGTTGAAATCCAAAAAGGCGGGAAATGGAAAATCGTTAGCCTCGGGGATAAAATCCCTCTTTACACTGTAGTAAGGATAACTGTTGACAGGGATTGGGTTGAATTAAGCCCGGACGATAATCCGAATGCTGTTTATGAAATTGATGGGAGTGCTTCCGGGCCTGTTGTTAAGAAAATATCCGATCTGTTGAAGCAAAAACCTAAAATTGTAAGCTTTCCGAAAAAAGGAAGTAAAGAAGAGAAAATATATTCCGGGAAAGTGGTCGTCAGGCAATACCTGGGCAGGCAGTTTTACAGGGAAAATGATGACGCCGATTGGGTTAACCTTAGATACGGCGATAAACTGGATAAGGCAGGTACTGTAAATATAATAGGCATAAATAATACCCTTGTAATTGTCTTTCCGAACGGGTTGGTTACCAACGTTATCGGCCCGATACGGTTCAAGGTGGAAAAGCTATTTACAGGACAAAACCTTTATAAATACCTTAATGTGACTGAATAAAAATAATTATATCGGTTATTTAAAGGAGGAAATCTTATAAAAAAAAAGGAGGCCGTTATGTAGTAAAATCAATTAACCGGCAACAGCGGAAACATAAGCGAGAGGCTTTTCTTTATTAATTGCCCTGTTATTAATAAGGAAAAGAAGTTATCATGACAGGGCTATTTTAGGAAAGGAGGATCTTATGAGGAAATTGGTCGTTGGTCTTGCTTTATTGGTGATTGGTTTGGCCTTTGTTTTAGGTTCAGGTACTTTCGCAGCAAAAAAGAAGATTGTTTTGGGTTTTTCACAGCTTGGCGCTGAAAGCGAGTGGAGGGTTGCCTGCACTCGTTCTATTCAGCAATCTGCAAAAGATTATGGAATTGAATTGATCTTCTCGGATGCCCAGCAGAAACAGCAGAACCAGATAGCGGCAATCAGGTCTTTCATAGCAAGAAAGGTCGATGTTATCGGACTGACATGTGTTGTCGAATCAGGCTGGGGCCCCGTTCTGAGGGAAGCGAAAGCAGCACATATTCCTGTAATAATGGTTGACAGAGGTTGCGATGAAAAGGACACATCGCTCTGGACAACGATAATCGGATCGAATTTCGAAAAAGAAGGGGAAAAAGCCGCGAAATGGCTTGGCGATTATTTGAAGAAAAAAGGGATCGATGACGGCAAAAAGCAGATCAATATAGATGAACTTCAGGGTACTGTAGGATCGGCTCCGGCTATCGACCGTAAAAAAGGCTTTGAAACGGTCATGAATGCCGAACATCCGAACTGGAAAATTGTTCGGACCCAGTCAGGCAACTTTACCGACTCGGAGGGTAAGGCTGTCATGCAAGCATTTCTGAAAGCCGATAAAAATGTGCAGGTTGTCTTTGCTCATAACGATCAGATGGCTTTAGGCGCTATACAGGCAATCGAGGAAGCAGGGCTTAAACCCGGAAAGGATATTACCATCGTATCGATGGATGGTGTAAAGGGAGCGTTCGTGGCTATGATGGCTGGAAAATTGAACTGCAGCGTCGAATGCAATCCACTTCTCGGGCCCCAGTTGTTTCAGGCAGCTGAAGATCTTATGGACGGGAAAACACTTCCCCCAAAAACCGAGACAATTGAAGGCATATTCGACGAAACTACAGCAGCAGCGGCTTTCCCGACCCGCCAGTATTGATTAAAGTAAGGAATAACCGTCCCGCTTTGCGGGACGGTTATCAATATAATAAGGAGGTTTCAAGATGCCGGAAAAAACTGTTTATCCTATTCTTGAAATGAAGGGTATAAATAAAACCTTTCCCGGTGTGAAAGCGCTGTCCGGCGTGGATTTCAGGTTATACGGGGGCGAAGTGCATGCGCTGATGGGGCAAAATGGAGCAGGGAAATCAACACTGATTAAAGTTATCACCGGCGTAAACAAGCAGGAATCAGGGGAAATTCGACTTGAAGGGAAACTAATTAGGCCTGATTCTCCCCTCGAAGCCCAGAAATTGGGCATTAGTACAGTGTATCAGGAAATAAATCTTTGCCCTAACTTATCCGTAGCGGAAAATATTTTTATCGGCAGACAGCCTGAAAATTTTGGAGCGATTAACTGGAAGGTAATGAATGAAAACTCGGAAAAATTACTAAGTTCTTTAAACGTTTCGATCGATGTAACACAATTACTGTCTTCTTACTCAGTCGCGATACAACAAATGGTGGCGATAGCGCGCGTACTTGATATATCGGCAAATATTCTGATCCTCGATGAACCGACATCCAGCCTTGATGAAAAAGAGGTGAGGCTGTTATTTAAAGTCATCAGGAAACTGAGGGACGACGGGATGGCGATCCTGTTTGTAACACATTTTGTAGAGCAGACTTATGAAATTTCAGACAGGATAACAATTCTTAAAAACGGGGAGAGGGTGGGAGAATACCGTACCAAGGATTTGCCGAAGGTTGAACTTATCTCTAAGATGCTGGGAAAAGAGCTTTCCGAATTCAGCTATTCGCAAAAGGATATGCAGAAGAGAGCCGGCGGCGGGGAATCGGTAAAAGAGAAAAATATCGTATTAAAAACAGAAAAGCTTTCCCGAAAAGGTTCGATATCTCCGATAGACCTGGAAATCTCAAGCGGGAAGATACTCGGGTTCGCAGGGCTTGTGGGCTCGGGAAGAACTGAAACCGCAAGGCTTATTTTTGGTATCGATAAAGCCGACCAGGGAGACATATACATTAAAGGAAATAAAATTTCTATGAAAGGTCCTTCTAATGCGATAAATGCCGGTTTGGGATTTTGTCCTGAAGATAGAAAATATGAAGGAATTGTCGATGAACTTTCGGTCAGGGAAAACATAATCTTGGCGCTGCAGGGGAAAAACGGAATATTTAAAAATATACCCTTAAAAAAACAGCAGGAAATAGCGGAAAATTTGATCAAAATACTTGATATAAAGACTACAGGGACAGAGCAGGAAGTTAGAAAACTGTCCGGCGGCAATCAGCAGAAGGTTATGCTGGCGAGATGGCTTGCGACTAATCCCGACTTGCTCATCCTTGACGAACCTACCCGCGGGATAGATGTGGGCGCAAAGCTGGAGATAATGGAACTCGTCCTCACCCTGGCGAATAGCGGAATGGCTATACTATTTATATCCTCTGAGATCGACGAGGTTGTCAGATGCAGCAATGAAGTCGCCGTTTTCAAAGACAGGGAAAAAATAACCGATTTGACAGGCGGGGATATTGATGAAAACAGGATTTTACATATTATAGCCGGAGGTAATAATTTATGAGTGTAATTTCTCGTTTATGGAAGGAATTTTCTTCTTCAAGAATAATCTGGCCTGTTGCCGCGCTTGCGGTCGTCCTTCTGTTTAATCTGATCCTTAATGTAAATTTTTTCAGCTTGGAGATTAAGGAAGGGCATTTATACGGCAATATCATAGATATAATAAAAGGTTCCGTACCGATTATGCTCATATCGATAGGACTGACCCTTGTGATCGCCACAAAAGGCATCGATATTTCCGTGGGATCTCTGGTAGCGATCTCGTCCGCCGTAGTGGCGGTGATGATCGGAGGCAATCTGGTAATGGTTAACGGCCATCAGGAGTTCGTGACATTGTTTCCGATGTCTGTGGCAATAATCGGCACTCTTCTCGTGGCTTCAGTTGCCGGCATGTGGAACGGCATGCTTGTATCGCGCATCGGTATACAGCCAATTATCGCTACTTTGATATTATTCATCGCGGGGCGGGGTGTAGCCCAGCTTATTACTACCGGCCAGATCGTTTACCTCTATTACGAACCCTTCTTTTATCTAGGTAACGGATATCTGTTTGGGCTGCCCTTTTCTCTTTACATAGTCGCTTTTGTCCTGGCTGTCACACTTTTAATAGTAAGGAAAACCGCAATCGGAATGTTTGTTGAATCTGTCGGTATAAATCCCACGGCTTCCCATCTTTCCGGGATTAACTCAAAAAATATTATTTTCTGGTGCTATGTTTTTTGCGGATTTTGTTCGGGAATAGCCGGACTGGTCGTCTGCTCAAATATCAAAAGCGCCGACGGCAATAACGCCGGACTTTTAATGGAATTGGACGCGATCCTTGCTGTAGTCCTCGGCGGAACATCGCTGAGAGGAGGCAAGTTCTATCTTATGGGGAGCATGATCGGGGCATTGATCATTCAGACATTGACGGTAACAATCTGGTCGTTTAATGTTCCTCCCCAGATATCGCTTGTAGTTAAGGCGATAGTAATTTTCATTATTTGCCTTCTCCAGTCCGGTGTATTCCGGAAGGGACTATTAAGAATGTTCGGCAGCAGGGGGATTGCATGAAAATTTTATATAAAATAAGCGATAAATATCTGCCATTATTAGTTACTATAACTTTGTTCATTTTTATGTTCGGAGTAGGTTCTGCCATGTTCTTCGGGTTTTTCAGCCTTCAGAATTTTTTTAATATCCTTATCAACAACTCTTACCTTATGATAATCGCCATCGGCATGACATTTGTCATTATTTCAGGGGGTATTGACCTGTCTGTAGGATCATTACTGGCTTTTTCAACTATGCTTTCGGCCAGTCTCCTTGAAATATATCATTTAAGCCCCCTCATTGTCATACCTTTCGTTCTTGTCACAGGGGCGTTATTCGGATGTCTGATGGGTTGTCTGATTCATTATTTTGACCTGCCCCCGTTTATCATTACACTCGGCGGTCTTTATCTCGCAAGGGGCCTGTGCTATGTTGTCAGTATAGATACGATCCCGATCACGAATCCATTTTATACATTTGTCGCTCAGTATGAGATCCATTTTACACCTACAGATTTCATATCCATAAATGTGGTTATCGCCCTTGTAATGATAATTATTGCCCTCTACTTAGCCCATTACAACAAGTTCGGCAGAACTGTTTACGCCATCGGGGGGAACGAACAGTCAGCGCTATTGATGGGCCTTCCTGTTGCGCAAACGAAGGTGCTTGTATATACCTTCAGCGGATTTTGCTCAGCCCTGGCGGGGGTCGTATTCACATTTTACATGTTGTCGGGATACGCATTGCATGGCACGGGTTTGGAGCTTGACACAATCGCGGCAGTCGTTATCGGCGGAACTATGCTGACGGGCGGCGTTGGTTATATTGCCGGTACTATATTCGGGGTCCTGGTTTTCGGGACTATTCAGGTTTTAGTGACTAACCAAAGCCTGAATAGCTGGTGGACAAGGATAGCAGTCGGATTATTGATTTTCCTCTTCTGCCTGATTCAGAGAATATTTGTGGCCGGCAAGAGTCTAAAAACCGAAGAGGAAACTCCGGTTAAAAAGGATGAAAAATCCCTGATCTGAAATCCGGGGATTTTGTTTTCTTGCGCTACTTTCCCTATTTTATCTCCTTTTTTACTCGAAGCCCTGCCCCCTTATGGGGGCGGGGTCGTTTTAACTTTTCAAGAGTAAAATTCACGGGTTAAAATATCTGACATTTCTTCAAGTATTCCACATTCAAAAAGATAAGTGAGAATTGTATAGCGGGGCCTGAGATCCTTTGCATGGAGGATGCTGTCATGGAAAACAGTTCTGCTTATTCCCAGATCTGAAGGGTTGTCGGCAGAACCTGCCCTTTTTAAAATATCCGAAAGATGTGCGGGGCCTGGTGTGAAAGGAGCTATCCCAAGTTCATTCTTCAGGCGCTCGTATATTGTTGAGATAACAATAGCCGCTGCACCGACAGCATTTCCATGCAGCGGGTGAGTGGAACCTTCTTTAAGTGCTTTCATTTCCCAATAGTGAGCCAGGTGATGCTCCGACCCTGATGCAGGCCTTGAATTACCGATGAGTCCCATGGAAATACCTGATAATAATAAAGAATCAAGTAAATTTTTAACCGCGTCACTATCCCGCGCTCCTATCATTCCCGCTTTTGAAACTGTTTGAGTTACTGCCTTTTTCATTAATGCCTCGCATGCAGGACAAAGATATTCCCCGTTGATTTTATTAGACAGCTCCCAGTCCGATAAGGCTGTAAATTTACCTATAATATCTCCGAACCCGGCCCTTATCATTTCAATCGGGGCGTCTGATATAACACGCTCATCGGCGATAACAGCAAGAGGATAAACAGCTTCGAATGTTTTTTTATAACCCTCGACAATGATCGGAGAAACCGTGGAAGCGTATCCGTCCATGGAAGGGGCTGTACAGAATATAATATATGGAATATTAAGTTTGAAACTGATATAACGCGATAAATCATTCAGGGTTCCTGAACCGGCAGTGATGATCATCGCCGTGTCTCTGTCGGTTTCAAGCAAAAGCCTTCCAACGGCTCTTTCATCAGGAACCAGGGGGCCTGGTCCTTCAAAAATAAAAAGATTGGTTTTAAATTTATTGTCTGACAGGCTCTTAAAAAAATTATTTCCTCCCGCAGCCCACGTGTTGAGGTCGGAAATAAAAAGAATATTCTCCGGTCTTTTATCTTTAATTAAAATGGCCAATTCATCGGCAGGGTTTTGCCCGATATAGATCTTTTTTATGCCGACGAAGTGTCTCCTTCCGCACTCGCAATCAAATGAGATACCGGCCATCTTATCAATAGGCAGATTCAACAGGTCAGTCATGCTTGCCCGCCTCAGTGCCCCTCAAGCAATTTCATGGAAGTTTTTATTATATTGTCCACTGTAAATCCGAAATGTTCCATGAGAACATTGCTGGGTGCAGAAGCCCCGAAATGGTCAATACAGATATATCCTCCGCTATCGCCTGCATAACGTTGCCAGCCATGCGAGGCACCGGCCTCGATTACAAGCCTTTCTTTTACAGCCGGAGGCAGTATATATTCCCTGTATTTCCGCTCCTGCTCTGCGAATAATTCCCAGCTCGGCATTGAAACGACCCTTGCAAAAATCTTGTTTAAGGCAAGGGCTTCTCTCGCGGAGATTGCCAGGCTGACTTCGGACCCTGTAGAAATCAGGATAAGATCCGGGCGGTTTTTCCCGCCTTCAGCTTCGGCGAGTATGTAAGCTCCCCTTCTAAGCCCAACCGCCGGGCCGAACTTTGCCCTGTCGAAAACAGGCAAATTCTGCCTGGATAATATAATAGCCACCGGGCGGTCTTTCATTTCGACAGCAGCTTTCCATGCCTCTGCCGTTTCGTTAGCGTCTCCCGGCCTTATAACAACCAGCCGGGGAATCGCTCGAAGGCATGAGAGCTGTTCTACAGGCTGGTGCGTCGGCCCGTCTTCACCGAGTCCTATACTGTCGTGAGTGAATATATAAATTACATGGAGCCCCATCAAGGCGGCAAGACGGATCGTAGGCCGCATGTAATCCGAGAAAATCAGGAATGTAGCTCCATACGGTATAATTCCTCCATGTTCGGCCAGTCCGTTAAGAATAGCCCCCATTCCATGCTCTCTTACGCCGAAATGAATGTTTCTTCCCGAGTAATTCCAATCCCCTCCGGAAGTGCCCTGCCTGTCAATCGAAGCAATTTCAGGGTTTTCAAAATCCCCCAAACCCTTTAATACTGTAAAGGTTGAAGGATTCAGATCGGCTGATCCCCCGATTAGAAATTCCAGCCCGGGGGCTGTAATATTCATGATTCTGCCCAATGCGGTACGAGTCGCTATACCCTTTAGATCGGGATCAAATACCGGAATTTCCGAATCCCACCCTTTTGGTATCGAACCGTTAATCGTGCTTTTCAAGCCGGAAGCTAAATCGGGATAAACTCTTTCATAAGCTGACAATCTGTCATTCCATTCAGACTGGGCCAGATTGCCGCGCGGAATGGATTCTCTGAATAACGCAAGCACCTCTCCGGGAATATAAAACGGCGGATCTAATGGCCATCCCATAGCTTCTTTAGTCAGCCTGACTTCATCTGCACCTAATGGCGAGCCGTGAGCTTCGAATTTATCCTGCTTATTGGGAGAACCGTATCCAAGGTGAGTTTTTATCAGTATGAGGGAGGGACGATCGGTTATGTTTTTAGCAGTCGAAATGGCTGTATCTATAGCATCAAGATCGTTTCCATCATTAACGGATTGCGTGTGCCAGCCGTAGGCTTCAAAACGCATGGCACGGTTTTCTGTGAATGAAATATCCGTCGAAGCGGAAAGGGAAACCCGGTTGTCATCGTAAAGGCAGATCAGCTTCCCTAGTTTTAAATGTCCTGCCAGCGAGGCTGCTTCAGCGGCGACTCCTTCCATAAGGTCTCCGTCGCTTGCGATTGTATAGGTATAATGATCGATGATTTTATGTCCGGGACGGTTAAAACGGGCGGAAAGCCATGCCTCGGCTGCAGCTAAACCGACGCTGTTGCTAAAACCCTGTCCCAGCGGTCCGGTCGTCGCTTCGACCCCGGGTGTAACGCCGAATTCAGGATGCCCCGGCGTTTTGCTGTCCCACTGCCTGAATTGTTTAATATCATCAAGAGACAGATCGTACCCGGTCAGGTGAAGGAGGCTGTATAAAAGCATCGATCCATGTCCGGCCGACAAAACGAACCTGTCGCGATCGAACCACTTCGGGTCCGCCGGATTGTGCTTCAGAAATCTCGTCCAGAGTATGTAAGCCATCGGCGCGGTTCCCATGGGCATTCCCGGATGCCCGCTTCCCGCTTTTTGAACCGCGTCTATGGCCAAAAAACGGATTGTGTTTATGGAGAGCCTATCCAATTCTTCTGCCAAGTCTGATTTCATTTAAAACCCCTTATGGAAATAATATCCTTCATTCCATTTTATCTCTTTTTTAAATTCATTGAGATTGGTATTGCTGTCAATAATAAGAAATTCAATGCCAGCTATATTTGCAAAATCTTCAAGCTGTTCACTTGTAACAGATTGGCTGAAGGAAGTGTGGTGGGCGCCGCCGGCATAAAGCCATGCCGCCGCCGCTGTTTTCAGATCGGGCCTTGGAATCCACAAGGCTCTCGCAACCGGCAAATTGGGAAGAGGGTAGTCGGGAGCTACTACATCTACTACATTAGCCAGCAATCTGAATCTGTTACCCATATCTATTAAAGAAGCGCAGACCGCCGGGCCGCTTTTCGCAGTAAATACAAGCCGTGCAGGATCTCCCTTTCCACCGATGGACAGAGGGTGGATTTCAAGGGAAGGTTTTTTGTCCGCAATGGATTCGCAAACTTCGAGCATATGCGCACCGAGAACCTTTGGAGCTGTCCCGCCGAAATTATAAGTATAATCCTCCATAAAAGAAGTTCCGCCTGATAACCCTGATCCCATTACCTTCATAGCCCTCACAAGAGCCGCTGTTTTCCAGTCCCCCTCAGCGCCGAATCCGTACCCTTCAGCCATCAGGCGTTGAACGCCCAGTCCCGGCAATTGTTCAAGCCCGTAAAGATTTTCGAAGGTTGTCGTAAAAGCCTTTATATTGTTGTGTTTGAGGAATGCCCTTAATCCCGCTTCTATTCTGGCAGCCTCAAAGAGAGAATTAAAACGGGAATTGCCTTTTTTTAGAGACTCTTCAATATCATATTTGGATTCAAAGTCTGAAATCAGTGAATTAATTTCTTCATCAGAAACCTTTTTAATAAATTCGACAAGGTCGCCAAGGCCGTACCCGTTCACTGAATATCCGAGACGCATTTCTGCCTCAACTTTATCGCCTTCAGTTACAGCCACATCCCTCATATTGTCACCGAATCTCGCTATCTTTGCACCCTGAGCGTCCTGCCATGAACATGCAACCCTGCTCCATGAACCAATCTCGGCGATAACATCGGCATCCTGCCAGAAACCGACTATTATTTTCCTGTTCAAACGCATTCTGCTGGTTATGAAACCGAATTCACGATCTCCATGTGCGGACTGGTTAAGGTTCATAAAATCCATATCTATTTCGGACCAGGGAATATCCCTGTTAAATTGAGTATGGAGATGCAGAAAAGGTTTGGAGAGTGCCTTTAATCCGGCGATCCACATTTTACCGGGTGAAAATGTATGCATCCAGGTGATAATACCGGCACATTTTTTATCTGAATTTGCTTCAACGCATAGATCGTGAATCATTTCCGGATTGGTAAGTACAGGTTTAAAAACCACATTAACGGGAATTGAATCAGAACCGGAAAATGTTGAAGAGATGATCTTTGCATGGTCGGCAACTTTTTTCAGAGTTTCTTCTCCGTATAGGTGCTGACTTCCGGTTACAAACCATATTTCATACTGTTTAAGATCTGTCATATGCCAATCCTCCTTATAATCTTCAAACCAGGCTTTACAGGAAGCGGGTTGGCAACTGCGGAAATAATGATTCTAAGCGATATGAATAACCTTTTTATTTTAGTTCAGGATGATTATTTTTGCAATAAAATAAACAACTATTTCTTTTGCAAATTCGATAAAGTTTCTCCAAAAATTGGATTGGAATGTGGAAAAGGAGGAATATATTCGGTTTCACCACCTATCGCGCGATTTAAATAAAAAAGGTAATGAACAGTATGGTTCTGGGTCTCGAAAATACAGTCGAGGAAACGAAGAGAATCGCCCGGCATTTGTTTGATAAGGTCGCTCACCTTCAGGCGGTTCAAGAATTTATCCATTCTCGTACGGATATTATAAAAGTAATCCCGGATATTAACGAAGGGCCTGTGGACGATCCTTCCAGGTTGAAAGCTGTAATCGTAAAAACGGTCGATAATTTCGCTGTCGCTAACGCCTCTGGCTTCCAGAAAATAGTCCGGATAACCGGCTGGACGGAGGACCCATTTGTCGATAAAACTTAATATTAACAGGATGTACCGCCATAATTGCTTTCCGCTGATTTCCCGGTTCCAGAATTCTTTATTTGTATCCCGTATAAAATCCTCTATATCCCATAAAAGGAAATTAATGTGGCTTGAAATTGTTTCCAATGAACCGTAAGTTCCGCTTGCAATTCCGGGAAGGTTATCTGAGAGTATAGTATTTTTTCGACTTTTGAGAATACTTCCGGTCTTGATATATGCATCGTATTCGCTTTTTTTTACCGGATCGATCAGAACCCTGTAAGCGTTATTGATCACTTTAAATTTAGTCTCGGATTCCGGAGAATTGTTGTTTTTGTCCGGGTGGTAAAGCAGAGCCAGTTTCCTGAATGATGATTTTATAACTTCAATAGAAGCATTTTCAGGTATGTTAAGGATTTCATAGTATGTGGAATATGTCATCATAAACTCTATTATTACGCGGCCGGCTAGGCGCAACCAGCGAGAGGCAGGTTGGAACTTTTGCCGGTTACCGCGTATGCCGAATCTCGGCTTCACTTTTTCTTAAATAAACAGGCACTATCCTGCCGGGATCAAAATCTTCTTCTTTAGCAGGCAAGTTATATGCTATATCGCAGATTGCGCCGCCGGATATTACTGCGCCGGGGATATGTACGCAATCCTTGCCCGGTATTTTTATAAAATAATTCATGTACTTTGTCAAGCCATCTCCAAGAAAGATAACGGTTTTATTTTTTCGACGCTTTATAATAAGAGCAAGTTCGCCGGGTTCAATATCATAATCTTCGGTAATCCTTTTGCCGCCCTCGAAAAGGGCCGTGAAAACTTTATTAAGTCTTGCGTCAATAAGGGGAATTACAAGAGGTTTGTTAAAAAACAAGGCTGCCGGAATAGATTTAACAAGCAATTCCAGGGAAGAAAGCCCGACGATCCTTTTTTTTAGGGCCCATGCAATGGATTTGGCGGTTGTTATTCCTATTCTAAGCCCTGTAAAGGAACCCGGGCCGACGCCGACGGCGATAACATCGATATCCTGCAAGGACTTTTTTAGTATATCAAGACCTGCATTGACGGAGTAGAGTAATTTTTCTTCCTGGCTTAATGGAGCCTTGATATGCATTTCAAGCCTGCAGTGGTGAGGAACTGAAAAGTACAAACCTATTGCAGTGTCCTCGAGGAAAGAGGTATCTATCCCTAAAATATTCATAAATATTAATTACCCTTGGTTACTTTTTTTGAAAAATGGAAAGGGATGTGTCTCCATATCGTTTTTCGATAATAAAAAAAGGATATTCGGAGAAATTATTCTTATTTCCATGCTCAAGAATAAATATACCATTATTTTTTAATAATGAGAGGGTAATTTTGTATAATTCGTCAAAGTGATACTCCACATCCCTGTAGAACGGATCGGCGAATATTATATCAAAAGGTTCAATCGGGGAATTAGTGAAAAGTTCGCCAAGTTGAAGTACATTATGCTTGATATAACGGTATCTTTCCTTATCTTGAACAATAGAATCCAAGTTTTTTTTTAAAAACATATAATTCTTTTTAGCGTCTTCCACAAAGCAGGAAAATGCGGCTCCGTTTGAAAGAGCTTCTATGCCTATAGCGCCGCTTCCGCAGTAAAGATCTAAAAACCTTGAACCGTTGATGATACTCTGAATGATATTCATTACCGCAAGCCTGACTTTGTCTGCGGTTGGTTTGATGCCGGATTTCGGGATCATAAGTGTTTGGCCCTTAAATATGCCTGAAGATATCCGCATTTATTATCCTTCCTGAATGATGGTCCCGACATTGTCTCCGGATATTGCATTTTTTATATTTCCCTCTGTAAAAATATTAAGGACCATGATCGGAAGTTTGTTATCCATACATAAAGTTATTGCTGTTGAATCCATGATTTTAAGTTTTTTGTTAAGGACTTCCTGATATGAGATCTTTTCATACCTTTCAGCTTCCGGAAATTTTTTAGGGTCTTTAGTATAAACTCCGTCTACTTTAGTCGCCTTCATCATAATCTCTGCGTTGATCTCGATAGCCCTTAGAACTGCTGCGGTATCTGTTGAAAAATATGGATTGCCGGTACCTCCTGCAAATATTACTATGCGTCCCTTTTCGAGGTGGCGTATGGCCCGTCTTCGAATAAAAGGTTCCGCCACAGACGCTACATTTATCGCCGATTGAACGCGAGTCTGAACTTTATATTTTTCTTCCAGTACGGATTGGAGTGCAAGGGAGTTGATAATTGTCGCAAGCATTCCCATATAATCGGCTGTAGTCCTGAGTACGCCGAAATTGCCCGCATCAGTGCCTCTGATTATATTGCCGCCGCCGACCACTACGCCGAGGGACACATCCAGTTCCGAGGCATCGGATATTTGCTTGGCGACTTCGCTTATCGCGTTGTAATCGAGACCGTCTTTCTCGCCCCCGAAAACCTCACCGCTGACCTTTAATAAAACTTTTTTATACATACGACACTCCTTTTTTTCTAAGGAATGCAAAATAAAGGCGGGCCCCTCACCGCTTTGTCTGGCTTACTTTGTTAGGGCCAACAAACTGGTGAGGGGGCCCGCTTTCAATAATGTATTTATTACAATTTTACAGAGAGACCCTTATAAAGGAATTAACTTTAAGAGGTATGCCCTTTTCTTTAACAAATTCTTCAAGGACCTGCCCCACCTTTTTCTCCTCGTCGAGAATATACATCTGTTCAAGCAGTACATTTTCGTTGTAATACTTTTCAAGCTTACCCTTTACAATATTTTCAATGATTTTTTCGGGTTTGCCCGTCGCCTTGGCTTCTTCGGTAAAAGTTTTTTTAAGTTCGGCAACTATGTTTAGAGGAATAGTTTTTGATTCGACCGCAACCGGATTCATGGCTGTGATCTGCATCGCTATATTTTTCATCATCTGCTTGACTTCTTCGTTGATTTTGCCTGCTTCGAAGTCGGCGATCACTGCAACTTTCCCTAAATGCAGATATGGGAATAAATCTTTTCCCTTCATTATAAAACGCCATTCGGAAACAAGAATATTCTCTCCCAGTTTAGCGATAATGTTTCTCCTGAGGTTCTCTACATCGTCAGGAAGAGTGGCTGAAAAAGGATATTCTTTACTGAAAATGACGTCTTTAACCTCGCTCACGAATTTTTTAAAATCATCGGTTTGTGCGACAAAATCGGTTTCGCAATTTACTTTCAGAATAAGGCCTTTGTCCTTTCCGCACTCATATACGACTAAACCTTCTTTTGCTTCCCTGCCGGCTTTTTTATCGGCTTTTCCCAGGCCCTTTTTTTTGAGAATTTCGACCGCTTTATCCACATCTCCTTTCGTTTCCTTAAGGGTAAGCTTGCAGTCGACTACACCGGCCCCGGTCTTTTCTTTTACTTCTTTTATCAAATTAATGCTGATTTCCATTAACGGCTCCTGCTTAATCCTTTTTGATTAGGGCGTCTTCAATATCTTCAACTTCTTCATATTCGGCCGGGGTTTCAACTTCGCTGGCCATTGTTTCTTCAATAGCTTCTTCCGCGTCTTTTTTAGCGGCAAAAGTGGAACCCTCGATAACTGCGTCCGCCATAATCGATGTCAGGAGTTTTACAGATCTTATAGCATCGTCGTTTCCCGGGACTATGTAATCAAGCAGATCGGGGTCGCAGTTTGTGTCGGCTATGCCGAAGACCTTTACTCCCAGCGCTTTAGCTTCAAGAACCGCATTGATCTCTCTTTTTATATCGACGATCCATATCGCGTTAGGTATTCTTTTCATGTCGCGCAAACCCTCGTAAAAGGATTTCATTTTGGTGATTTCCCTTTCAATTTCAAGGGCCTCTCTTTTTGAGATGGTTTCCCTTTCACTTTCTAATTTCTTTTCAAGCCTTTTCATCTTATCTATACTTTTTCTTATCGTTGAATAATTAGTGAGGGTACCGCCCAGCCATCTCTTTGTTACATACGGCATTCCGCATCTTGCAGCTTCTTCGAATACTGAAACCTGGGCCTGTTTTTTTGTTCCCACGAATAAGACAAGCCCTTCCTGTGATATTATTTCTTTTAGTGCGGTATAAGCTGTTTTCAGCTTCTCCATTGTATGCCTTAAATCTATAATATAAATACCGTTTCTTTTCACAAAGATAAAGGGTTTCATCTTGGGGTTCCATCTTTTTGTCTGATGCCCGAAATGGACTCCGGCCTCAAGCAAACCGCTCATAAGTTCTTTTTCATCGTAAATTATACTAGCCATACCCTATAATGCCTCCATGAGGAATTTATTGACATTTAATTTAAGAGGAATGGAGGTTTTTGTCAAATTTTATCAGCGTATCTTCCATATAATCTGTAAAATAGACTGAAATTATTATTTTTTACTGAATTAAGAAAAAAGGGAATAGACGCATCAGCGCCTTGCATAAACGAATAAAAATCTAAAATCTCTGAAAATCCTCCCTCTGTATTACCGGTAATTTCATACGGAGAAGCTATTACAAATTTTGTTCCGTTTTCAAGAAGGTTTAAAATAACCCCGTCGGTCTCAAGTCCTGTAAAACAGCAATTCAGAAAAGCCATATGAACTCTTTTTGAATAAAATACACGGTCTGTTAATACTTTATTGAGCTCAATCATCCCTTTACCGCTATGTATTTCCCCATGCCCGGAAAAATGGAAATAGCATGAATTCCTGACCTCATATTTACAGCCCTGATATGCTTCATCGCTGATCGCTTCAATATCGAAACGGTTTTCCAGGAGTTTTTTAAGGGAGTTTATTTCCCCTGTGTTATCAATTTTGTTTGAAAAAATTATTGTAAAATTTTGGGTTAAATGGGCAGGTTCCCTTACAGGCATTGGCAGAAGATACTGTACAATGGTACGGTTTAGAATTTCAAGGGGCAGATAAATTCCCTTTCCGTTTATATAAACGTCAAGGAGTGAATAATCGTTCCTGCCGCAATTCTCAGGAGCAAGGGGGATGCCGAGTTTAATAAATATATTTTCAATCATTTCCCTGATTATTGTTTTTATTTCATCGATTTGTGAAATATTTGAATTTTTTATGGCTGTATCGATTTCCTTTCGCAGGCCGTGAAGTTCTTCCTGTAAACCGATCCATTTTTCCCATTGTAAATAGTTTTCAATAAAAATTTCATCCTGAGTATTGTGATAAATGAAACGGATATAAGATCCTTTTTTTATTCTGATATTAAGTACCGGAGGCCTTGCCCTGGCAAGGGACGAACCGATAGAGATCCATCCCAAGGCCGTATTTTCGGGAACGATATGGTATCTTTTCTGAGAGAAAAGGGATTCATAAACGCCCCGGCTGATTGCCGTTTTATTATATTCTGAAAAACGTATCGAAAGTTTTTTTGAAGGGCCTCCTGAAGCTCCCGTGCGGGATGTTTCAAGGCCAAATACTCTAAATTTTGTAACCTGTTCATTATCGAAGACGTGGATTAAATCGCCGGTTTTTATGAATTTTTCAAGATTCCCTGCCAGTCCATTGTCTATAAAAATATAGCGTCCGAGAATTTTAATTTCCTGGGAACGTATACAGATCATAAATTCTACGGCGACTTTACAACAATTACCTGGGATTCGTTGATTTTCTTGACGGATTTCGGATTTGCAAAAAGCCTAGCCGCATCCTGATTGTTCAGAACAAAACTTGTATTCATTTTTCCGGTAAGGCTGAACGGTATAGTGTAAAAAACCCTTTCCCCGGACCTGGGGGAGATAAAAGCATTGTAAAGGCTTGTGGTATATTCACAAATACCGAGTTTTTCCAGGTACGATTTGTCAACCGTTTCGGGTCCATAAAGCAGAATGCCGTCCTCATCAAATATCCTCATCTGAATACTCGGATTGAATTCCTTGTATGAGAGCGTATCGATTATCAAACCGTCGAAATATTCTGTATCTTTGGTTTCCGGCTGCACATAATTGGTTAATTCCTTTTTTTCCAGATCGCGGAAAAAAACAGCGGCGATACCGTTCTTGCCGAAAATCGAAAGTTCGGCTATTCCGTATACTGTTTTCTCTTTTTCAATCATCGGGTAATAAACCGCTTTATCTGCATAAGATATTATTTCATACCTGACATCGTTTTTTATTGAATAGTAATCTTTAAGCAGGTATAAATCGGAAACCCTTACATAACCCATCGCCTTTATAAGGTTTTGGCGAAGTTCATCCCTTACCTGGGATTCGTAATCATTAATAATCTTCCCGATATTAGGGCTGTCTTCTTTTATATCGATTGAAATTTCTGTTCTTACAATACCGGCCGTCCAGTCGATGATGCTGTTATAATCCGGGATATTTTCAACAAGGTCGCTTTTTGAATTACTTGCGCTATTCCATGTTTCTGTAGCCGTATTTTGAGCATAATAAGAAGAATTAAAAATGAATAAAAACCCGGTTAAAAAAAGTGAAAAAAATAAACGATTCAATTATAAACTCCCGATCTTATTATTATCGGCAGCGCGCCAGGCATCCTGAGGTTACCAGAATTTGATATCGAATCCGTTAAATTCGTTATTATCCGTATCCTCGATCTTATAATCGATGTTTTCTACTCTCGACCCTGTCGGGCCTTTTCTCAGGTAAAGCAGAAAATCGTTTATCTGATTTTCATCCCCGACAGCGACAGTTTTAACATCCCCGGCCGGAAGATTGGCAACCCAGCCTGTGACGCCTATCATTTCCGCCTTATCAAGAACATAATATCGGAAACCGACGCCCTGCACACGCCCGGATATCACTGCCTTGATTTTTTTTAACGGCATCTGTCATATCCTTTAGTTATCATCGCGTAATGAGTATGACGCATCCTTCGGAAAAGAAATTCGGGAATAACATGCCCGTTTTATGTTTATTACCCCGTATATAAACAATTTTTTTTAATTTTATCCCCCGTTTTTTGCAGAATTCCTTGAAATCCGCCAGGGTCAGGAGATGGATATTGGGAGTGTTGTACCAGTCATGCGGCAGGGTTTTGGATTTAGGCATTCTTCCGCCCATAAACAGTTTGAGCCTTACCTGATAAAATCCAAAATTCGGAAAACTTACAATTCCGTAGTTGCCGATCCTGAGGATTTCATCAATCAGGACGTCCGGAAAAGTGAGTTCCTGGATTGTCTGGCTAAGGATCACATAGTCATAAGCATGGTCCCTGATATTATCGAATTTTTCATTGAGGTCGTGTTCAATTACAGGTATGCCTTTTTCTATGCAGCTGATTATCCGTTTATGGTCGATTTCAATGCCCATTCCCTTGACTGATTTATTGTGAATCAGGTAATCGAGAAGAGTCCCTTCACCGCATCCCAGATCGAGAACGCTTGAACCCTTTAATATCCAATTGGCGATAATTGTCAGGTCGGCCCTGTTTTCGAGAAGCGACAGGAGCTTTTTCATGCTACTCGCCTCCTTTTCTTATTCCAGCCTGGGATGCATAATACTTATCATGAGTCGCCCTGAGATAATGGTTGATAATTTCAGCCTGTGTATCTACTTCGATCAGGAACGCGTCATGACCGTACGAGGTTTCGATATTTATATAGGTGACGTCTTTTTTCTGCTTCATTAACGCGTCGACGATTTCCTTGGATTGATAGGGAGGAAAAAGCCAGTCTGAAGTAAATGAAAGAATAAGGGTCCTCGACTTGATATCCTTAAAAGCCTTATCAAGTTTGCCACCGCCATATGACTCAGCTGCGTCAAAGTAATCCATTGCTTTTGTTACATAAAGATAACTGTTCGCGTCAAAACGTTCGACAAATTTATTGCCCTGGTGGTCGAGATAGCTTTCAACCTGGAATTCGTTGGAAAAATCATAGCTGAAAACATCTTTGTCCTGTAGCCTTCTGCCGAATTTTTTATGCATTGATTCGTCGCTTAGATAAGTAATATGACCGATCATCCTTGCGATAGAAACACCCTCCGCAGGCAGCTCGTCTCCGTAGTAATTACCGTTTTTCCATCGGCTGTCGGATATTATGGCTTTCCTTCCTACGGCATTGAATGCTATACTTTGAGCTGATGAACGGCTTGTCGCGGCTATAATAATACATGATACAGGAATATCCGGATACCTGAGAATCCATTCCAGGGCCTGCATTCCGCCCATTGATCCCCCGATCACGTTAAGGAGCTTTTTTATTCCAAGATGGTCGATAAGGCGTTTCTGCACTTTAACAAGGTCCCCGATAGTGACCACAGGGAAGCTTATACCATATGGTTTTCCTGTATCCGGATCTATGCTGGAAGGGCCTGTGGTGCCCATGCATCCGCCTAAAATATTTGAGCATATTACGAAATACTTATCGGTATCCAGGGCTTTGCCCGGTCCTATAAAATTTTCCCACCAGCCTGGATTATGGCCCTGGGATTTATGAAATCCTGCGGCATGGGCGCTGCCGGAAAGAGCATGACAGACCAGAACCGCATTGGACTTATCCTCATTCAAAAACCCGTAAGTTTCATATGCTACCGTTATCGGGCCGAATCTCCGCCCCGAATCGAGTTCGATAAAATTATCTCCTGTATCGGAAAGATCAAAATATCCGGTTTCAACGATGCCGACGCTTTTTTTATCCTCTATCTCCAGCCTCCGGAAAAGTTATTTATTCGCTTTATATTCGACAGTCTTAATGCTTAATTCCGCCAGCTGCTTATCAGTTACTTTCGAGGGAGTATCCGACATCATATCCTGCCCCTTCTGGGTCTTGGGGAAGGCTATCACATCACGGATATTCGAGAGTCCCTGAAATTCCATTACCAGGCGGTCAAGGCCGAAAGCGAGTCCTCCATGAGGAGGAGCTCCGTAACTCAATGCTTCCAGAAGAAAGCCGAATTTTATTTTAGCGTCTTCTTCTGAAATATTAAGTATATTGAAAATTTTTTTCTGGACTTCCGGGTTGTGGATCCTGATGCTTCCTCCGCCAAGTTCGATGCCGTTCAAAACCAGGTCATAGGCATCGGAACGGACCTTTCCCGGTTCCTTTTCCAGAAGTTCGAGGTCGTCGACCTTCGGTGCAGTAAAAGGGTGGTGAACCGAATCCCAGCGGTTTTCATCAGTATTCCAGTCGAACATTGGAAAATCCACAATCCATACGAATTCCATTTTATTTTTATCCCGCAGTGAAAATCTGTCACCGATATTAAGGCGCAGGTTGGCAATGGAATCGTAAACTACTTTTTTATTGACATCGGCTATGAAAAGCAGTGCGAAATCCTCCTTTGCGCCTGTAATTTTAATAAGGGCGTCCTGGATTTCCTGTGAAAAATATTTAACGATGTTGGATTCAAGCTTTCCGCCTTTGACCCTCATCCAGGCCATCCCCTTTGAGCCGTATTTGCCGACAAAAGAGATGAGGTCGTCCATATCCTTTCTCGAAAGCCGGCTTCCTTCGGGGACAGGGAGGCATTTAACCATTCCTCCCGCCTGGGCCTGGGTCTTGAAAACTGAAAATTCGCAGTTTTTTACCGTTTCCGTTACATCCACGATCTCCAGGCCGAAACGGAGATCGGGCCTGTCTATACCATATTTATCGATCGCCTCTTTGTAAGTGATCCTCCTGATAGGAGTTTTAATTTTGATCCTGTAATTTTCAAGCAGTATCCTTGCTATCATATTTTCCATCAGTGTAATTATATCGTCTTCGGTGATAAACGACATTTCGATATCGATCTGGGTGAATTCAAGCTGCCGGTCCGCCCGGAGGTCTTCGTCCCTGAAACACTTTGCGATCTGGTAATACCTGTCTATGCCGCCGATCATTAATATCTGCTTGTAGATCTGCGGCGATTGGGGCAGGGCGTAAAAATTGCCGGGGGCGAGCCTTGAAGGGACTAGGAAATCCCTTGCTCCTTCCGGAGTAGACTTGTTCAATATAGGCGTTTCAACTTCCAGGAAACCGTTTTCATCCATATAGTTCCTGACCGTATTGACAATTTTATGCCTCATAAAAAGATTATTGTACATCTGCTCTCTCCGGATGTCGAGATACCTGTATTTAAGCCTGACCTCCTCGCTGATTTCATCCTGGTCGATCTGAAAGGGAGGGGTTTTCGACTTGTTGAGAATATCGATCCTGTCGACCTTAACCTCGTATCTTCCCGTCGGGATCTTCGGATTTATATTTTCTTCCGTCCTTAACAGGACTATGCCGCTTGCCGATAATACGTCCTCGCTCCTGGTTTTTTTCGCGATTTCATGAGCGTCGGGATTGGTCTGCGGGTCGAATACAAGCTGGATGATCCCGCTCCTGTCCCGTACGTCCAGGAAAGTGAGTCCTCCATGATCCCTGTAATTCTGCACCCAGCCGTTTATTACAACCCTTTTGCCTACAAGCTTGTCCGAGTTTACCTGACCGCAGTACAGCGTCCGCTGCTGTTCCCTGGTAATCATAATTCCTCCGATGCCAATTGAATAAACCTACATATTTTAAAGTGAATTGAAAAATATTACAAGGCGATAGGCCGAGAGAGGAATTGCTGTTTAATCCGAAATTCTATAAACCAATATATGAATGCTTTCATTTGTATAAATACCATCTTTGCCCCGCCGGGTCATAAAAATCACATAATCATCTTTTGACAATTTTATAGTAACTGATTGGCCCTTAACCTTTTTTCCGCATTTTTAGACAGGTTTTGAAATTCGTTGTCGCCAAGCTGGTAATCATAATTTATCGACTCGTAATTTGACGGGCCAAATATTATGTCCCTGATCGTATAGATTGTCCGGATATGAATTTGTCAAGGTATCCGTCTCGCCCTGCCGATGCCTCTGCTTATGCCGGTTATTAATACCGTTTTCATGGATATGCCCACTTCATGTATTGCTGCCCCGACCGCCGTGGCATAGTCGGCATTTTCCGGTATGTGGAAATTCACATTATAGATTTTAGAGATCCCGTCGAAAATTATCCTCGCCTGTGGTATAAGCGCAAGCCTTCCCGTCAATACGATATCCCTGTTATCGGTTTGTTTGGAAGCGAACATCGCTATTACCCCGATCGACTGGAAAACGAGATTGAAAATTCCAAGGGCGAAATCGCTTTTAACGGCCTTGTCGCTAGTCTTGCCGAAATTGGAAGCCGTAGCGTTTGACGGCAGATCCCCTATCTTCAAATTTGAAATGTCGCTTATAGCCAGGTCGATATTCCCGAGATCGCCATCCCGGGCCATTTCTATGATATTGTTAATATCGGTGCTGCCCAGGATGCACTTCGAAAGTCCCAGGAGTGTCCCTCCTCCCACTCCCGTGCCGCCCAGGTGGGTCGTTTTTCCTCCATCGGCCTTTACTATTGCAGTTCCTGTTCCGAGGCTCACTACGACAGCTTTTTTCATATGTGACAGATAAAGCCCTCCCAGCCCTATCGCCTGGAACTCGTCAACCCTTGATACAGGTATTCCTATAATAGTCGATTTGATAAATGAAGCTCCCGCCCCTGTAATTACTATTTTTTTAATATCATTTACCGGAATGTGGTCGGAATCTATAAGCTTCCCGAGGGCCCCGGAGGCCGACGTTAAAGGATCGCTGGCGCTGACTGTAAAAAAACTCATGATTTTATCGTTTATCAGGCTGACAATCTTTGTGGTTGTTCCCCCGATATCTATTCCAATGATCATGCCGCCTCCCATTAGTGTGGCCTTGCGGAATATTTACATTAGGGCACGCGAATAAATGTAAATGATAATTATAATTATAAGATGATTTAACTTATATTCCAAATCATTTGCGGTTGAGCACCGCATAAGCCCAAAAAAGGCCGGTTACCTCGATATTAAGATCGTATTTCATTATTATTTTTTTAAAGGCTTTATAATGCGAACCCGTCGTGATTATATCGTCGATAATATATAAATTTCTTATTTTTTTGTTTTTAAATCCTTCCCATTGGTAATTATCGATTATTTCATCTATAATACGGGGCCCTCCCATATGGCTGGCGCGCCGGCTTTTTATCAACGAGACCGGTTGTTCTATGACGATATTATTTCTTAATTCTTTTAATCTTAAAAGGGTTTTTTCGAGCCTGTCGTCGTAAAGCCCGTCGATTTTGCATTTTGACGGCGGTACAAAAGAAAGGTAATATGCTTCCTTGCCGGCAAAAAACAATGAAAGTTCTTCGGCGAATATGTTTATTGAAGATATTTTATGCTTTTCCAGGTCCGGTCTTGTTTTCACGTTATGCTTGAAATTTTTTATAAGCTGATTGGTTTCACAGAACAAAAACCCCCTTCTTGGATAGTATTCTCTTCTATAAAAACATTCGTCATTAGAAGGGTCTATATAGCGCGGGAAATTTCTCATGCCGGGTGTAATTCTTATCCAGTCCTTCAGAAATGTCTCCTTTCGAATAGTTTATTATCATTATATTATTGTTATAATGGCAATATTCTAATTCTGTCTGGATTTTTATTCAAATTCCGGTAAAATTGATTAACTTTTCATCCGATAACATGTTACAGAATTAAATTAACATAAAATTAATCCCCGATTCACCAAAAACTAATATAATTGAAAAAAAGATCATAAAATTTTGCAAAAAAGGCAAAGGAGTGATATACTACTGACCGCCTCCGAGAAGGAAGCGAAAGGTAATAGAACTATGGTGAGAGTCCAGTGCGAGTCCTACTCGGTCACCGAGGGTTAAAGCTCGGTGATGGAGGAAGACAAACAATTTCTTAAGAACCCCGCGCCGGCTTGCCGGAGCGGGGAGATGAAACAGATCAAACAAGAAATGATAATAAAATATCACGGAGGGTTTGATTCTGGCTCAGAGCGAACGCTGGCGGCGTGTTTTAGGCATGCAAGTCGATCGGCAGCGAGCCTGTAGCAATACAGGTGTCGGCGAGAGGCGGACGGGTGAGTAAAGCGCAGGGATCTACCTTGAGGTCGGGGATAGCCAAGGGAAACTTTGGGTAATACCTGATGATCCGGAAACGGCAAAGGGGGGTTAAACCCTCGCCTTGGGATGAGCCTGCGTCCCATCAGGTAGTTGGCGGGGTAAGAGCCCACCAAGCCTAAGACGGGTAGCTGGTCTGAGAGGATGGTCAGCCACAAGGGAACTGAGACACGGTCCCTACTCCTACGGGAGGCAGCAGCCAAGAATCTTCCGCAATGGGGGAAACCCTGACGGAGCGACGCCGCGTGAGGGAAGAAGGTCTTCGGATTGTAAACCTCTTTTTTTAGGGAAGAATAAGGCGCCCAGGAAATGGGGCGCTGATGACGGTACCTAAGGAATAAGCCCCGGCTAATTACGTGCCAGCAGCCGCGGTAATACGTAAGGGGCGAGCGTTGCTCGGAATTACTGGGCGTAAAGGGCGTGTAGGCGGCTTGATAAGTCGAATGTAAAAGACCGCGGCTTAACCGCGGGCCTGCGTTCGAAACTGCCAAGCTTGAGTCTGGTGGAGGGTGATGGAATTCCCGGTGTAGCGGTGAAATGCGTAGATATCGGGAAGAACACCGAAGGCGAAAGCAGTCATCTATGCCAAGACTGACGCTGAGGCGCGAAAGCATGGGGATCAAACAGGATTAGATACCCTGGTAGTCCATGCTGTAAACGATGTTCACTAGGAGTTGGCGGCATCCGTTAGCTCCGAAGCAAACGCATTAAGTGAACCGCCTGGGGAGTACGGCCGCAAGGTTGAAACTCAAAGAAATTGACGGGGGCCCGCACAAGCAGTGGAGTACGTGGTTCAATTCGATGATAAACGAAGAACCTTACCAGGGCTTGACATGTATCTGCTACCTGGCGAAAGACAGGGTTCCCGTAAGGGACGGATACACAGGTGCTGCATGGCTGTCGTCAGCTCGTGCCGTGAGGTGTTGGGTTAAGTCCCGCAACGAGCGCAACCCTTGCACTTAGTTGCTGCATTTAGGTGAGCACTCTAAGTGGACTGCCGGCGATAAGCCGGAGGAAGGAGGGGATGAGGTCAAGTCATCATGGCCTTTATGTCCTGGGCTACACACATACTACAATGGCTGCTACAACGGGGAGCGAAGGGGCGACCCGGAGCGAATCTTTAAAAGCAGCCTCAATACGGATTGTAGTCTGCAACTCGACTACATGAAACTGGAATTGCTAGTAATCGCGGGTCAGCCAAACCGCGGTGAATACGTTCTCGGGCCTTGTACACACCGCCCGTCACACCACCCGAGTTGGTTTCTCCTAAAGCCAGTTACTCGAACCGCAAGGACGGGGCTGGTAAAGGAGGAGTTGGTAAGGGGGGTGAAGTCGTAACAAGGTAGCCGTATCGGAAGGTGCGGCTGGATCACCTCCTTATTTAGGGAGAAAAAAAGTCACTGGACTCTCATCATTTATATAAAAATAAAGGATGAATATAAAAAAGGTATCTTGATTTGTTTAACGCAGATCGAGAACAATTCGCCTGTCAACGTATATAAATCGTTGAGGTTCATCTGAGCTCATTGGGGTAATGAGCTCACGCCGAACTTTTGCGAGGCGTAGAGCGAATTACACCGAAGTTAATGAGCCAAGCCGAGCAAAGTGAGGCATAAGGCGAATTAACCGAGGGTGTATAGCTCAGTTGGTTAGAGCGCAGCCCTGATAAGGCTGAGGTCGGTGGTTCGAAACCACCTACACCCAACCCCTCACAAGGTGAGGAGCGTACTTGATCGCATATGCGCTCAAGCACGGGGGGGTGTAGCTCAGCTGGGAGAGCGCCTGCCTTGCAAGCAGGATGTCAGGGGTTCGATTCCCCTCATCTCCAGGCAAGAAACAAAGAAAAGAAAAGAATAGGAAAGAAAAAGAAAGAAAAGCGGTTATAGGAATAAGGTAAGAAGGTCAAGGGAAAAGTGCTAAGGGGGAATGCCTTGGCACCAGCGAGCGAAGAAGGACGCGAAAAGCTGCGAAAAGCTTCGGTGAGCCGCAAATGGCGTAGATCCGGAGGTGTCCGAATGGGGGAACCCGGCCGGAGTAATGTCCGGTCATCCCGGTCTTTTAGATCGGGAGGCAAACCCGGGGAATTGAAACATCTTAGTACCCGGAGGAAAAGAAATCAAAAGAGATTCCGCGAGTAGCGGCGAGCGAAAGCGGAAGAGCCTAAACCGGCGGATTTATCTGCCGGGGTTGTAGGACCCCGATTAGGATCCCTGGAGGTTAGAGGAACGGTTTTGGGAAAGCCGGCCGGAGAGGGTGAAAGCCCCGTACTTAAAAACTGAAAGGGCCGAGGGGTATCCTGAGTAACACGGGATTCGTGGAGTCTTGTGTGAATCTGGGAGGACCATCTTCCAAGGCTAAATAATGCTGGTGACCGATAGAGGAAAGTACCGTGAGGGAAAGGTGAAAAGAACCCCTGATAGGGGAGTGAAATAGATCCTGAAACCCTTAGCATACAAGCTGTAGGAGCCGGGCTCCGTAAGGAGTGCCGGTGACTGCGTGCCTATTGAAGAATGAGCCTGCGAGTTACTGTCAGTTGCGAGGTTAAGGCGTTCTGCGCCGGAGCCGGAGCGAAAGCGAGTCTGAAAAGGGCGTATAGTAGCTGGTAGTAGACCCGAAGCCAAGTGAGCTAACCATGGGCAGGATGAAGTCCTGGTAACACGGGATGGAGGTCCGAACCGTTAGGCGTTGAAAAGTCTTCGGAAGACCTGTGGTTAGGGGTGAAAGGCTAAACGAACTTGGCGATAGCTGGTTCTTCCCGAAATGCATTTAGGTGCAGCCCTGTCAGGTAGATATCGGGGGTAGAGCTCTGGATCGGCTAGGGGCAGTAATGCTACCAACCCGAACCAAACTGCGAATACCGGTATTGTAATGACGGGAGTGAGCGTGTGGGGGATAAGCTCCATGCGCGAGAGGGAAACAACCCAGACCGCCGGCTAAGGTCCCTAAATTTTGCTAAGTGGAGAAGGAAGTGAAGTTGCAAAGACAGCCAGGAGGTTGGCTTAGAAGCAGCCATCCTTAAAAGAGTGCGTAATAGCTCACTGGTCGAGCAGTTTTGCGCCAAAAATGTACGGGGCTAAGCAAAATACCGAAGCCGCGGATTGTGCCGCAAGGCACAGTGGTAGGGAAGCGTTCTATCGGCAACGAAGCCGTTTCGGAAGGAGCGGTGGAGCGGATAGAAGTGAGAATGCAGGCATGAGTACACGATAAAACGGGTAAAAAACCCGTTCGCCGAAAGCACAAGGTTTCCTGGGCTACGATTTTCGTCCCAGGGTTAGCCGGCCCCTAAGGTGAGGCCGAAAGGCGTAGCTGATGGGAATCCTGTTATTATTCAGGAGCCGTCTGGTGGAGCGATGGGGTGACGCAACGGATGACTTTATGCGGACTGTTGGATGTTCGTCGAAGCGGTAAGGATGGGGTGAGTCAAATGCTTGCCCCGCAAGTCCAAGCCGGGAGCGATCCTCTCTTCGGAGAGGAGAAGATAAAGAAGTCTGCTGCCAAGAAAGAGCCTCTAAGCGATGAAATCAGGCGACCGTACCAAAACCGACACAGGTGTGCGGGAGGAAAACTCTAAGGCGCTCGAGATAACCCTCGTTAAGGAACTCTGCAAAAAGGCCCCGTAACTTCGGGAGAAGGGGTGCCGTCGCAAGACGGTCACAGTAAAGAGGTTCAGGCGACTGTTTACCAAAAACACAGGTCTCTGCAAACTCGTAAGAGGAAGTATAGGGACTGAAACCTGCCCAGTGCCGGAAGGTTAAGAGGAGGAGTTAGTCCGCAAGGACAAAGCTTCGAATTTAAGCCCCGGTAAACGGCGGCCGTAACTATAACGGTCCTAAGGTAGCGAAATTCCTTGTCGGGCAAGTTCCGACCCGCATGAATGGTCCAACGATCTGAACACTGTCTCAACGAGGGGCTCGGTGAAATTGTATGATCGGTGAAGATACCGATTACCTACGGCAGGACAGAAAGACCCCGTGGACCTTTACTGCAACTTGGCATTGAGATTTGATTTACCATGCGCAGGATAGGTGGGAGGCTATGAAACTGGGGCTTTGGCCTCGGCGGAGCCAACCTTGAGATACCACCCTTGGTGAATTGGGTTTCTAACTTATCCGCCGCAATCGGCGGAAAGGACAGTGTCTGGTGGGCAGTTTGACTGGGGCGGTCGCCTCCTAAAGAGTAACGGAGGCGCCCAAAGGTTCCCTCAGCATGGTTGGAAATCATGCGTAGAGCGTAAAGGTATAAGGGAGCTTGACTGTGAGACAAACAAGTCGAACAGAGACGAAAGTCGGGCTTAGTGATCCGGTGGTTGCATGTGGAAGCGCCATCGCTCAACGGATAAAAGGTACCCCGGGGATAACAGGCTGATCTTCCCCAAGAGTTCACATCGACGGGAAGGTTTGGCACCTCGATGTCGGCTCATCGCATCCTGGGGCTGTAGAAGGTCCCAAGGGTTGGTCTGTTCGCCCATTAAAGCGGTACGTGAGCTGGGTTCAATACGTCGTGAGACAGTATGGTCCCTATCCGCCGTAGGCGCCCGGACACTTGAAGGGAGCTGCTTCTAGTACGAGAGGACCGAAGTGGACGAACCGCTAGTGTACCTGTTGTCACGCCAGTGGCATAAGCAGGGTAGCTATGTTCGGATGAGATAACCGCTGAAAGCATCTAAGCGGGAAACTCTCCCTAAGATTAGGTGTCCCATTCATCCCGTGGTAGACTACCACGTCGATAGGCTGCAGGTGTACGCGTGGTAACACGTTCAGCCGAGCAGTACTAATCGGATGATAGCCTTGACCTTCTTTCCTTTATTCTTATATCGTTTTATTTGCTCTCGACCATAGCGCAGGTGTTACACCCGGTCCCATTCCGAACCCGGAAGTTAAGCCCTGCGTCGCCGATGATACTCGTTTCGGGGAAAGTAGGTGTCGAGAGCTTTTTTTATTTATAAGGGTTATGCAAGGGTTTGTTATGAGTTTTAAGGGGTTTACAAAGGAAACGATAAAATTCCTTTTTGAAATCGGATATAATAATAACAGGGAATGGTATGAAAGCCATAAATCCGACTATAGAAATTTCGTATTGAAACCCTTTCAGGAACTTGTTACAGATCTTGGAACCATGATGCTGGCTATTGATACGGAATTTGAGGTAACTCCCGCTGTAGATAAAACTATCTCCAGAATTTACAGGGATGTACGTTTCTCAAAAGATAAGACTCCATATAGAAATAATGTCTGGATCTCCTTTAAAAAATCAGTGGAAAAATGGAAGGAAACGCCGGTATTTTTTTTTGAGATATATCCGGAATATTATCATTACGGCATGGGATTTTTTTATTATCCTTCCGTATTAAAAGAAAAATTACGTAAAAAAATCCTTGCAGATAATGCGGGTTTTAAAAAAGCTGTTTCGTTCTACAGGGAAGGCGATCCTTATATTATTTCCGGGGAAACATTCAAAAGGGTAAAAGACAAAGATGTGCCGGAATTTCTAAGGCGGTGGTATGAACGGAAGGGTTTTTACCTTTATAACCGTAAAGAGCTGGATGATCTGATCTTCGGGCCGGCCCTTGTGGATTTTCTTTACAAAAACTTCCTTAAAGTAAAACCGTTATATGATTATCTATGGGATGTTATCAAAGGTTAAGAGTTGTCATTTCGAGGAGCACAGCCCCTAAAGGGGCTGTATGACGAGAAATCTTCCCACAGTGGAGAATTTTTTCTTTCGGTCGAAATGACAGTTCTGCTTCGAAAAACAGTGATTTGGAAGAACCAGGCTCAATCCCTGCAATTAGAAAATTAACTTGATTTTTAAAGTGTTCATAATTAAAATAAGAAAGATCGAGCGGGTGTAACTCAGTGGTAGAGTGTTAGCTTCCCAAGCTGAAAGTCGCGGGTTCAAATCCCGTCGCCCGCTATGTTTTTTTCCCTTGTTGCAAAAATATCCTCATCGCTTTACAATGAAAGTATCCTTCATCTGTTAACATTAAGGATTGGTTTATGTTAAACGCACTTCTTCTGCCTTTTAAAATTCCCGGCTTTGGGCTTTTAAATTATATTACTTTCAGGGCGATGGCTGCTTTTGCAACTTCATTTATTATCGGGGTATATGTGGCCCCTTATTGTATAAAAAAGTTTAAGGATTTCGGCATTAAACAATCGATCAGGATAGACGGTCCTGAAACACATCAGATCAAATCCGGTACCCCGACCATGGGAGGGATTTTGATAATTATTTCAGCATTGATTTCAATACTGCTCTGGACCAAATTCAATTATTATATTCTTATTGTCAGTCTTGGGATATTTCTCTTCGGCACTATAGGGTTTTTAGACGATTTCATTAAAATAAAATATAAGAACTCTAAAGGGATAAACGGAAAATTAAAAATCATACTGCAGACGGCAGTTTCATTTTTATTGATTTTCTTCCTGACATTGAACCCTAATTTTTCAGACATTTTTTGGAAATTTTATATTCCAATAATCGATAAACCTCTTTTCGCCTGGCCCCATTACCTGGCTTATATTTTTTATATTTTCACGATGGTTGCTTTTTCAAATGCTATGAACCTTTCTGACGGCCTTGACGGGCTAGCTTCAGGAATGGGCATTATTTTATATCTGCCTTTTGGTATAATAAGTTACGTCATAGGAAATGCGCTTGCCGCAAGATATTTAAAGTTTCCATTTATTAGCGGAACTGGAGAATTGACTGTAATAGCGGCTGCGATGATCGGAGGATTGACTGCGTTTTTGTGGTATAATATTCACCCGGCGGAAGTATTTATGGGTGATACAGGTTCGCTGACCATGGGCGGAACCATAGCTCTCATTTCGATAATTTTAAAACAGGAGATTCTTCTGCTTATAGCAGGAGGAATGTTCTTTATCGAGGCTTTGTCCGTGGTGATTCAGAAAGGCTATTTCAAATATACGAAAAAGGTTTATGGTGAGGGGAAACGAATATTTTTAATGGCCCCAATACACCATCACTTTGAAAAAAAAGGCTGGAAAGAGACCCAGGTTGTGATACGGTTCTGGATCCTTTCGGCTTTATGTGCGCTTATGGCTTTAGCCACATTGAAAGTTAGATAAGAGGAGGTCGGCATGAAAAAAATTAAATTAAATGACAATCAAAAAAAGGAACTTCTCAAAGTTGCCCGAATGACAATCGAGCGCATGCTTACAGGTAAAGAGTCCCCCGATATTCCTTCTCTGTCGGATGAGGTATTTTCACAGAACTATGGGATTTTTGTCTGCCTGAAAGTCAATAATGGACTCAGGGGCTGCATCGGTAATATCGAAGGCGTAAAATCTATCAGGGATTCTATAAAGGAAATGGCCATTGAATCGGCTTTCAGGGATCCCAGATTCCCTCCGCTGGCAAAGAATGAACTTGATAAGATTGAAATTGAAGTATCGATCCTCTATCCCCTGGAAGAAGTCAAAGATTATAGTAAAATTGAACCGGGGAAGCATGGCCTTGTAATGGAAAGGGGTTATCAGAAAGGTCTGCTTCTCCCGCAGGTCGCAACTGAAAACAACTGGGATAGGGAAGAGTTTATGAACCAGACCTGCAGAAAAGCCGGAATGGAAAATTATTGCTGGGAGAATGATGCAAAAGTATTTAAATTTGAAGCAGTGGTTTTTAATGAAAAAGAGCTGGGGGTTTAGACTAGACCCGGCGAAGTTCGCAAAATTTACTAATTTTATCATTAAATACTGGAAAGAAACTGTTTTCGTATCCTCTTTTCTTGCTCTTATACTCGCTATTTTTTTTGCCGTGAGTATAACTAATATTCAATTAAAAGAAGCTGAAAAAAACGCCAGTATAAACTCAATTAAATACAGCGTGGTGAACTCATGGAAAGGAACTAACGGAGAAGTCATAAAGTCTTTTACCGTTGATACTTCCAATGTTTACATGGCCCTTGGACAGGATGGATTTTCGATCTTTGACAAGCTTACCCTCGATAGGGCATCTTCATTGGTAACCAATTTATCGATCAATGACGTAGCTGTTAAAACTTTCGGGACCAGCACCCTGGCATTTTTAGCAGTAGGGGGGATTGAAACTCCCGGCGGTATTGCCGTATGCGATGTAACAGAGAATACCAATATCAAGGTAATAAATTCCATTTTGACCTCAAATTCAATCTGCGAAAATATAAAGTTACTGGGCGGCGAGGGCAAACCGCTCAATATATTACTCAGCGATAATAATAGCGGTTTTGTCTATTATACATATGACCCGGCAAAAAACCTCCTTTTACAAAACCTTCTTGGCAGCGGGCGGAATTATCCCGGTATTGGAATTGATGCGGATAATAAACTCATCTGCTCTGTTTCCAAATCAGGGACAGTTTACTTATATAACTGGAAGGGTGAACTTCTTTCCATGATAAGCAATTCCCTTTCTATGGCTAATAGTGTTTCCATTTACAGTAATTTTTTGATTATAGGCGATAGGATGGCCGGTGCAATAATTTATAATGCTTCGGACCCCAGGAACTGCGGATATGTCGTAAATTATAACACTTCCGGAGATACATATGATGCTTTTGAAAGAGATAATTCCATATATATAGCCGATGGAATCAATGGCATCCTGAAGGTCAGAAGAGATAAGTTCTCGGAATTTATCCTGGAAAAACAGTTCAATGACGGCGCTATTTATAATAAATTATTTTATTCCCCAGCTGATGATGAAATATATGCGGGCTGCGGTAAAGACGGATTTAAGATACTAAAGTAATAAAAACCATTATTATTTAAAGAAATAAGCTTGATTAAACCGATATTTTGTAAGAGAAAATTCGAAAGGGAGTTCGATATGCCTTTAAAAAAAACGAGAAGTTCATTAAAAAATCTTGATAAAGATGCCGGTAAATTTAAAGAATTGCTGAGGATTACAGAGAATCTGAATCATGTTAAAGATGTGGATTCACTTCTTGATAACATACTATACGAAGCCAGGCTTTTTACAAAAGCCGATTCAGGATCGATTTATCTTGTTGAAGGGAATAAATTGAAATTCAGCTATGTTCAGAATGATACACTGGCGAAAATAGATGAAACCAATAATAAATATATATATTCTATCTTTGAAATTCCAATTAATGACAATTCCATAGCAGGTTATGTGGCGTTGACTGGTAAATCGTTAATTATTGATGATGTTTACAAGATACCTAAAAAAGTTCCATATTCTTTTAACTCCTACTTCGATTCCATGTCTTCCTATAAGACCCAATCGATGCTGACAGTTCCGCTCATAACAAGCAGGCAGAATATTATCGGTGTTATGCAGATAATAAACGCCAAGAACTCTAAAGGCGATGTAATTCCTTTTACCGAAGATGACCGTATGTATGTGGCATTTTTCTCAAATAATGCATCCGTGGCTATTGAAAGGGCAAAAATGACACGGGAAATTCTGCTAAGAATGATTAAAATGGCTGAACTAAGAGATCCTAAAGAAACCGGAAACCATGTAAACAGGGTTGCCAGTTATTCGATTGAGATTTATGAAAAATGGGCGAAAAAGAGGGGACTTTCCCTGGATGAAATAAAACGGATAAAAGACGTCCTCCGTATTGCGGCAATGTTGCATGATGTAGGAAAAGTCGCAATCTCAGATACAATTCTGAAGAAACCCGGGCGTCTGACGCCTAAAGAATTTGAACTTATGAAGATGCATACGGTTTTCGGGGCAAGGCTTTTTGATAACGCCGTATCCGATTGGGATGCTCTTTCGGCTGAAGTAGCACTGAACCACCATGAAAGATGGGACGGCCAGGGATACATGGGCAGGGTTATATGTGAAGAGGAGGAAGAATGTACTTCCGGTCCCGGAAAAGCCGGCGATGAGATTCCGATCCTTGGAAGGATCGTCGCTCTGGCCGATGTATATGATGCGCTGATCTCCTCAAGGGTTTACAAAGACGCCTGGCTGGAAGAGGACGTACTCAAGTATATTAAAGAGGGTAGCGGCAAACATTTCGATCCTGATGTCGTTGAAGCTTTTTTTTCCATTTATGACGTCATCAAAGCCATAAAGGAAAAATACGCGGATTAGCTGCGATTGGAGTGATGAATGCAGAAAATCAAAAGCTTGAGGGAACTTTCGGGCGTTATAACTGAATTACCCCGCGGCGGCTACTTGGTTGACACTTCTGCCGGTTATATTCAATTCGGGTCGCCTCCTGAAACTCTAAAGGATACAATATTCCTGCCTAAAGGGGTACCTCAAATTTTTGTGCTCCCGATCGAGCATTTTGACCCGAAACATGGAATGAGTGTGGCGGAAATTGAATTTCCAATATACTATAACTTTTTTTTGAAATTGAAAAAAACGAGAATATTTGTCAACCCTAATCATATTGAGAATATGAAAATAGTGCTCCAGGAAGCTGTTTTCGGCCCTGTTGAACTCGATATCGAAGGTGATGTTGTAAAAGGTGAGAACACGCATATACCCGATATAATGTCAGAGATGAAATTTTTCAGGGCCGGCAGGGTTATGGAAGACCTTGTCGATCTCCAGGAGTTGATCCCCAGCGGTTTCAATATTGATGGTGTTAGAATAATACAGAAACCTGACGGAGGTTTTGATGTTTTCGATAATGGAAATTTAATTGCCACGGTTCCGGCAAAAATCAGCTTTAAAGCTCTTTATGACCTCGGAACGACTTTAAGCGAACCCTTTATTCCGCCCGAATTCGGAATTACATGCCTCGGCCCGTCGCATGGATTTGATCCCGAACAAAATACATCCGGGTTTATACTCTGGATAAATAAAGTCGGTATTATGGTCGATCCCCCTGCCAACTCCACACTCTGGCTTAAAGATTCAAATGTTAATCCAAAGATTATCGACAGTATTATTTTTACCCACTGTCATGCAGACCATGACGCCGGCACGTTCCAGAAGATCCTGGAAGAATCAAAAGTAACTATTTATACAACCCCTACTGTGATGCAGAGTTTTTTAAGAAAGTATTCGGCGCTTACCAGGATACCTCCGGCCACCCTTATGGATCTTTTTAATTTTTATCCCGTCAAGATGAATGGGAGATATAATATTCATGGGGCTCTGTTCAATTTTTATTATTCTCTTCATTCAATTCCTACTATCGGGTTTCATTTCAGCTACCGCAATAAACGGTTTATCTACTCTTCCGATCATTTGAATGAACCGGAAATTGTAAAAAAACTACATGAGGACGGCGTAATATCCAAACCAAGGATGGAACATCTCCTTAATTTTCCATGGCATTATGATTTAATATATCATGAATCGGGAATTCCCCCCCTTCATACACCGGTAAGCTATCTTAATTCTTTGCCTGTTGAAACACAGAAAAGAATAACGGTATATCATATTGCCGAAAAGGATTTTCCCAAAGAGACAAATCTTACCCTTGCAAAATTCGGGATTGGTGAAACTATCTACCCTGACATTGAAAAATATGAATTCGAGGATTCCTACCGCATCCTTGATGTTTTCAGCAGGATCGATGTTTTCAAGGACCTCCCCTTTGAAAAGATCAAGGACCTTCTTCTCGTTACAAAAAAAGAGAGTTTCAACAAGGGTGATTTTATCATACATAAAAACACGCCCGGTGATAAATTTTATGTAATAGTCTCCGGTAATGTAAGTATCAGCGGATTTGAGAATGGAGACATCAGCGATAAAGTATATGCGACGTTCGAATATTTCGGGGAGGCTTCAATTATTCTTGATACGCCGAGGACCGCTGATGTTGTCGCGATGACCAATGTCGAAGCTTATTCAATAAGCAGTGACTCCTTTAAAAGATTGATAGGCAATACTGTTGTCGAACAAAATATCCGCAAACTCGCAAAGGTCAGGAACGAACAGACATGGACGGTCATCAAGTCCAATCCTTTTTTTAAGAACCTGACATCATTCCAGGTAACCGGGCTTGAATCAAAACTTAAACCCGTAGAATTTGAAAACGATGAAATTTTATTTGAAGAAGGAAAGAAAAGCGACCATATATTCCTTCTGATAGAAGGGTGCGTAAAATCCTCCAGGCAGGAAAAGAGCGTCAGTTTATGCAATAAAGGGGACATAATCGGGGATGTCTTCTCAATTAAAGACGGAAAAACAATGAAATTCTCATTTAGGACAGAAACACACGTCAAGCTATACAGGATCGAAGGCCAGGATATTCTATCATTTCTAAGGGACAATCCCGGCGTTTTAATGAACATGATGTTTGAAAAAGGCCGGATAAAGTAATTTCAAATTTCGTCATTCTATGGAGATGTAATGCTGAACAAGGGTGATTTCATCTATATATATCATGATGATAAAGCTTCGTACATGATGGCCTACCAGGAAAACATGAATGTGTCGACCCACAAGGGGGAACTGAAAATACCCCCGGATTCGGAATACGGCGACTGCATACTGGCCAATACCGGTGAACCTTTTTATCTATTAAAGCCTGTACTCTCGGATTGTATGATGAAGGTTAAGAGAAGGACAACTATTATTTATCCTAAGGAAGCCGGAGTGATAATCCTTGAACTCGGTGTTTCCGGAGGTAAGCAGGTTATAGAAATAGGGACCGGCTCAGGTTCGCTCACTCTTCTCCTGTCAAGATTGGTCGGAAGGGATGGGCGTGTTTATTCTTTTGAACGGAGAAACGAACATCTTGAAAATGCGATCAAGAATGTAAAAAAATTCAGTCCTTTTGATAATGTGGAATATTTTATGAAAGACCCCTCGCAGGAGAGCGGATTCGGCATTGAAAATGCCGACGCTATTTTCTTGGATGTTCCGGAACCATGGAAGCTTGTAGAAGAAGCTCATAGATCGCTTATCAACGGCGGCGCTGTCGGGGTGATATCCCCTAATATCGAACAAGTCCAGACTACCGTCTATAAAATGAATGAAACCGGTTTTGTCAGGGTAAGGTGCATGGAAGTGCTTTCAAGGGGGATCAGAGTCAAAAAAAATCTCACCAGGCCTTTCGACAGGATGATAGGGCATACGGGATATCTGGTTTTTGCCCATAAGATTAAAAAAGAGAAAAAAGAACCCATCTTTGATTTCAGCATTTAATATCCGGTCAATGCCTTGATTTTTTTTTAAGAACTTTCTGATACCACCTTGCGAGATCAATGCATAGTCCGGGCAGAACGACAGCCGGAGTGACATTGTTGTATCTGATTTTATTTTCGATGAAACTTATTCGTGCCGCAAATTCCCTGAGTTCAGAAGTATAAACTGACTGGATGACAGGTCTTAGAATATTTTTGTAATCTTCATCAATAAACCCGGAAAGATCGGTTTTTCTCAGGTACTCCTGGCGCATAAGATGTGCGTTCCTGATAAACTCAATGAGTTCGTTGAAAAAATGGACCGGTGCTTTAATGTTTTCATCGGAGACAACTTTATCAATAAAAGAAAAAACCGAATTTCCCTGCTGGATTACCGGTGCTACCGAAGTAAAAAACTCAATAACTTTTTTCTTCCTTTCTTCATGAAATCTGAAAAGGTCATCCTCCATCAGGTCGGACGTCGAGAAATAATCTCCGGCGCTTATTGCCTCCGTTCCCAGGATTTCACTGACCAGAGCAGGGGTCAGAGGGTTGAAATGTATAATCATGCTTCTGGATAAAATTGTCGGAAGTATCGTATTGCTTGAATTTGCGGATAAAATTACTAAATTACCAGCTGGAGGTTCCTCAAAGAGTTTTAAGCTCGCATTTTGAGTTTCTTCAGTTGCGTTCTCAAAATTTCCTATCAAGGTTATTTTATGACCGGACTCTGATTTTATTCCATTGAATTCGATCGCTCTCCTGATGAAATCTATAGGTATTCTAAGTTTTTTTGAAAGCTCATCGGAAACCAGGATAAGGTTCTCGGAAAAAGCCTTTGAGTTTTCAATCAAATTAAAATAGGATCCGCTATTGATGATACCTGACAATTCGTTCCTGAAATCATTGACAGAATAAGCCGTACTGTCACCGGAGATTTTTTTCAATTTTATATTTGTGGTTTCACCGAGGGAGATAGCTGTTGAAAGCCTTCCAAGAAGGTAATTTAAATAACAGGGGAATGCCGATCTTATCTTTTCGCCTGAGATATTTTTAAGAAAATAACGTGTTTTAACTGAAAACGAATCGTTCCTATAGAATATAAAATCCATTGACAAAAAAGGGTCTTGCAAAAGGATCTTTCCGGCCATGCGGACTGCGGCTGTAAATTTGCCGCATCCCCGGCCGCCCAGCAGTATTACAGTCCTTCCAAAAATTTTCTCATCGATAATCCTGGATATTACTGCCTGGGCCCTTGATTGCCCTTGTAGTGAACCCTGCATTACGACGTTCCTCTCTTGATATCGATAAGATTAAGCCTTATTTCCTCATTCCCCTGGAATTTATTAATTTCCGGGGTTACAACCAGATCGAAATGCACATCTGAATTAACGATCATTTTGATTTTTTTTGACCAGTTCCAGCCTGTAACGGTTAAAGATTTCCCGTTTTTCTGAATAGTCATAAGAATATGTTCTCCGTTTCTGCCTATAACCCTGTTCGATACTATTTTTACATCTTTCATCAGCAGGCGGGGTATTTCATTTCCGTTTCCTGTCGGTTCGATAACATTTTCCAGATATCTTATCATATTGAGATTCAGCTCCTCAGCGTCATCGATTACAGCATCAATTAAAAGTTCTCTTCTTAAATCGTCTGGATTGAGGAGGTCCATATATTCTATTATCCTTTCCCTGAAAGGGCCTATGTTATCGGTTTTAATCGTAAACCCGCCCGCAGATTTATGGCCGCCGTACTGAATAACAAGGTTATTCAAAGAGTCGAGCATTTTGATGACGTCGAAACCGTTTGGAGCGCGTATGGAACCTGTTGAATATTCCCTGTCTATAGCTACGATGATGACGGGGATACTGTAAAGATTAGAGAAGCGATTGGCGAGAAGCCCTGTCGTTCCTTTTGCAAACTTATCGGACGATACAAAAAATATCCTGTCTGCAGCATTTGTATTTTTTTCAAGTAGAGTATTGATGATCTCTATGCCGTCATCGACAATATTTTTTCTTTCATTGTCTTTTGATATAATGTCTTTTACCAGCTCTTCCGATTCTTTTATCTTATTGGATATGAGAAGTTCGACACTGAAACTTGCATCGCCAACTCTTCCCGGAGAATTCAGAATCGGCGAAACGCTCCAGCTTATGTCCCTGCTTTTGACATGTTCGATATTCATATTGATGTCCCTGAGCAGCGTAATGAGGCCGATGGAGGAATGAGGTAATAAACGCAGTCCGTTTTTGACAATAGTCCTGTTCTCATCAATCAGAGGCATAATATCGGCGATAGTGCCTATAGCGGCAAGGGGGAGATATTCCTCATACAGTTCCAGGAGTTTCGTGTTTCTGCTGATTATAAGCCTTCTGTAAACTTCCGAACAGATATAACAATCATAGAGGCTTCGGTGCAGCTTTCCCGTTTCAGGATATAGACCCAGGGATTTCGCGACAGTTCCGAGCTTATGATCATTTATTTTTTTTATCATTACTCTTGCCATTTTTAGAGTGTCTTCAACAGGGTTATAAATGCAAACTTTCATGTTTTTTTTAAGTTCTCTCTCCAGAAATTTCAAGTCGAATTCGATAACGTTATGGCCTACAAGTCTGCAGCCGTCGATAAAATCTATAAACATTCCGAGAGCTTCCTGTATTGATCTGCCCTCTTTTTCAAGCATTTCATTTGTGATACATGTTAATTCTGTTATTTCATTCGTTATTTTGAGCGAGGGTTTGATAAGGGTTTGAAATTCCGCAAGTTTAATACCATTTTTTACCTTGATCGCCCCGATTTCTATTATCTCGTCCTTCGATGGGTTTAAACCTGTAGTTTCAATATCGAAAAAAACGATTTCAATATTGTATGTTTCGCTAAGAGTCATTTTTTCAGCCATGCCGCAAACAAGCTTAAAGGCTACTGATGCACCGCTTAAAAAAGCGAAGGGATAACTGTCATGAGATATTTTTGGATTTATCACGGCGTAGGCCTCGGGTATTTTATCCCTGGCTTCATGGTGATCGGTTATTATCACATCGATTCCGATTGTCCGGGCGTATTCTATTTCAGGGATCGATGTTATTCCACAATCCACGGTTATGATCAGGCTGAAATCATTCAGTGCAGCCCAGCCGATTACATCCTTTGAAATCCCGTAATTTTCAGCGCCTTCAGGGACTCTATAACCTACGTTGGCATCCAGCCTTTGGAGATATTTGTATAAAATAGCTGTGGCAGTCACTCCGTCAGCGTCCTTATCCCCGAAGATGAGAATACCCTGCTTCTCTCTTACCGCAAGTTCTATCCTTTCAATGGCTTTAACCATGTCTTTAAAAAAAAACGGGGAATAAAGATTTAGAGGCGATGGTTTAATATAATGCTGGATCTTAGCGGGTGTATCAATACCTCGGCCCAGAAGAATGGTTGTTATCAATTCCGGGTAATGAAAATACTCGGAAATCTCATTCAACTTTTTTAAATTACGATCGGCAATCAGCCAGATCCTGTCCTTGTTTTGAAAATCCATTAAAAGGCCCCTTTAAGATTCAAGTACGATCGATAAAATAGCCATTCTTATAAAGAGGCCGTTATGGGCCTGGCGAAAATACGCTGAGCGTGGATCCCCGTCAACCTCATACTTTATTTCGTCTACCCTTGGGAGCGGGTGCATTACAATGGCTTTCTCAGGGAGTATATCGAGTATTTTTTTATCAATTATGTATATTCCTCTGGTTTTTTCGTATTCTTCCATGCTTGTGAATCTTTCCCTCTGGATCCTTGTCTGGTATACTACATCAATATTCTTTACAGTATCCTCGAGTTTGTCCGATTCCTCGTATATTACTTTATGTCTGTCAAGATAATCTTTTATATCATCTTTCATTCTTACATTCGGAGGGGCCACGAATATTATCCTGATATTCTTGAATTTTGTGAGAAGATAGGCCAATGACCTGGTTGTTCGTCCATTGGCAAGGTCTCCGACCATTGCTATATTTAAATCATCTATGTGGCCAAGTTCTTTTTTAATCGTATAAAGATCGAGGAGGGATTGTGTTGGGTGCTGTCCTGTCCCGTCTCCGGCGTTAATTATAGGAATATTAGAAACCTGGCTTGCTTTTCTTGCCGCTCCGTTTTCAGGATGTCTTATCACTATTACATCTCCATAACCGTTAAGGACGCGGATAGTGTCTTCAAGGGTTTCTCCCTTGGCAGCTGAAGAGAAACTTGCGGCGTTTTCAGTGGAGATTACGCTTCCTCCAAGCTTTATCATGGCGGCTTCAAATGATAACCTGGTCCTTGTCGAGGGTTCATAAAAGAGGGTTATAAGTATTTTATTTTTCAGAACAGTTACCCGATGGGATATTTTTTCCATTTTATTAGCTGTTTCAAAAATATATTCAAGATCCTGCCTGGAGAATTGCTGAGATTCAATTACATGCTTTAGTTTCATAAATTATCCCCATTCTATAAATACCCACCGCTGTACCTGATTGCAAGCTGATAGATATCGTCTTCTTTTTCATTAAAGAGATGTGTGAAAAGCCCCGCCTTAGTCGTTTCACTGTATTCATCGCTCGATAGTTTCCCAATATATATAGCGTCCTTTCTATCCAGTCTGAGCTTTTCAATGGAGAGAATGATAAGTGCAGATAAAGGTTTAGTGATTCCTATCCCGTCTGAAAAGTTGAAATCATCGAAAAGATGATAGACCATCAGATCTTTTAAGAGCAGTTTTATTATATCACCTGTAGTTTTATCGGTTGTTGAAATGATTGATATCTTTTTACCCCTTTCCTTTAAAAGGTTAAGCGTGCTTGTTACATTTTTCCGCAATTTAGGAGAAATTTGAAGGGTAGCGTCGATATAGCTGTCGTATATTTTTTTGAATATTACCCCATCCCTGATCCCCAGTTTTTGTATAAGATATTCGATCTGCTGAAAAGGCCCGCAGGCTAACCCCTTTTCCTCTTCATATTTTACGGCGTAATCGATCGATTCCGAATAAATTTTTCTGAGGGAGGTAAATTTTATGGGAAAGAGGGACTTTTCAAGTATTGTATAAATATTGTCAAGCCTGTATTTTTCCCTTTCAGCGGATCCGTACGAGTCGTCAAGGATAGTCTGGTAAAGATTGAAAATAATGCAGGAATAATCGTTCATATCTCCTCCGATTTCATTCTGTAACTTTGACTGTGGAAATAGAAGAAACCTCGTCGTCGCCGGCTATATCCATCAGTTTGAGAAGATTTGAGCTAACTTTAACTACCCCCATGGAAATTCTTCGGCCGTTTTTAGTGGTTATGATAAGAGTATCGTCTTCTTCACACTGAACAAAACTAGCGAGGCTTCTGCCTTTACCCAGGAGGACAAGCTTATGTCCCTTTACTCCCCTGTTTAAAAGTTCTGAAAAATCGGAAGGTTTTACCTTTCTTCCCCTGCCGTCTTTTGTGATAAATATGATAAATTTATCATTGTCGGCTGTTTCCATGCCAAGAACCTCTTCTTCGGGGCCGGTAACCGAAGTTGCCTTCTCTCCGCCGACTCCCCTGTTATGCACTGTAAACAAATTCTCATCGAACCTGAAACCCTTGGCATTTTTCTTTATAAGAAACAGTTTTTTTGTTCCATCGGTTATGACCGCGCCCACAACTGCGTCGCCGGCCTTCAAATTTATGCTGTTAACTCCGGTCCTGTTTATGTTCTCGAAATTCGTGAGCGATATCCTGGCTGCTTTTCCCTTTTTAGTAATAAACAGGATGAAATGGTTCTTGGTAAATTCATGTACAACAAGAACGGCCGTGATCATTTCACCCCTTATTTCAATTTCTCTCAGCCTGTCAATGTTGCGGATATGGGAACGGGTGATTTTACCATCCATATCTCCCCTGATCTCATAGCATTTGAGAGAGTAAATCCTTCCGGAGTCTGTTACAAAAAGGACCGTGTCTTTCAGGAAACCGGAAACTGTCGCGAATATAAAATCATCAGATTCGAGGCGGTTGCTGTCGGTTACATCGCCTTTCCTGCCGCGTGTACCCCTCAAGCTCATTTTAATTGTGTTGCCTATCTCGCGGATCAAAAACCCTTTTTTTGAAACGGTGAGCAGAATAGGGTCGTTTGAAATAAGTTCTTCAGCCCCGATCTTTTCAGTGACTATCTTTTCGAATTTAGTCCGCCTCTCGTCTCCGATAACTTTCTTCATTTCTGAAAGTTCGGTTTTAATAATTTCATCGCGTATTTTTGCGCTGGCCAGTATCTCTCTTAGACTTTTAATAACTTTTTCAAGGTCGGCTTTTTCCTCGCGAAGCTTGTCTGTCTCCAGTCCTGTAAGTTTCTGGAGTCTCATATCCAGAATTGCGTCTGCCTGAATATCCGACAATTTGAATCTATTCATCAAATTTGTTTTTGCAGCCGGGGTGTCTTTGGACGTTTTTATCGTTTGTATTACTGCATCGATATTATCAAGCGCGATAAGAAGCCCTTCTACTATATGGATCCTCTTGAGGGCTTTATCAAGGTCAAACTGGGTCCTCCGGATTATCACTTCCCGGCGATGGTCGACATATGTATGTATAAGTTCTTTAAGCGGCAGAACCCTTGGATGGTTTTTGACCAGTCCTACCATATTGACTTTAATGCGTACTTTCAGACTTGTCTGGTTATATAAAGTTGTTTTAATCGCTTCAATATTGGCGTCCCTAAAAAGTTCTATTACAATCCTGATTCCTTCTTTACTGGATTCGTCGCGAACTTCTTTAATACCGCGGAGAATTAAGTTGTATTTACCGTCGTTATTTAAATACAGGTTTGTTATTTCTTCGACAAGTTTTGATTTGACCAGGCGGTATGGGATTTCGGTTATGATCAGGTCCCTGTGCAGGCCCTTTTCTTCGATACCGATTTTTCCGGCAAGTTCTATAGAGCCGTAGCCGTTTTCATACACCTCTTTAAGAGATTCGCTGTCGGTAAGGATGCCGTAAGTGGGAAAATCAGGGCCCTTGATATGCTCCATTAGCCCGCTTACTGTAATATTCGGATTATCGATATACGCTGAAATCGCACCGGCGACTTCGGAAAAATTGTGCGGCGGAATATCCGTTGCCATCCCGACAGCTATACCTGTGGTGCCGTTGCATATAAGGTTCGGGAATTTCCCGGGGAGGGCCGCAGGTTCCTTGAGGGTATCGTCGTAATTAGACTTGAAATCGACTGTGTTTTTATCCAGGTCTTCAAGCAGAAATTCTGCAACCTTCGACAGTTTAGCTTCAGTATACCTCATTGCCGCGGGAGGGTCGTCGTCGATGGACCCGAAATTTCCCTGGCCGATAACCAGCGGATATCTAAGATGGAACTCCTGGGCCATTTTAACCATGGCCAGGTATATGGAGGCGTCGCCGTGGGGATGATATTTTCCCATCACATCGCCGATGATCCTGGCGCTTTTCTTTGTCGGTTTGTCATGCCAGAGCGCCATCTCGGCCATAGTGAAGAGTATCCTCTTCTGGACAGGTTTCGAGCCATCCCTGACGTCCGGGATCGCCCGGGCCGTTATTACGCTGTATGCGTAATTCAGGTAGGATGTCTTCATCTCGTCTTCAAAATAGGAGTCTGTTATCTGAGATTTATTGAAAATGTCATCAGCCGGCATTATTTCCCCTCTAAATCCATTATTAAAGAACAAAAAATCTTCCGTTTATTATATCAAAAAAAGCCATTTCTGTAAAGTTCGCGGCAGGGAGTGTCTCCCTGTAAAAATACATTTGGTCCATCTCCTTGTGGTAGGCTCAAAGAATATAAATTTAAACTCCTGTTTATTTCCTTTTTTCTTAATCATTTGTTAAAATGTATAGCTATTTTTTTCTGGAAGGAATTATGGTGGAAATAAATCTTGGCAAAGGTAAAGTGTCTTTTGATGGGCCTGTCACAGTGAAAAACGTAATAGGCTATTTAAAAGAAAATCCGGAAAAGGCCAGGGAACTTGGCGTTCAGGGCAAATTGAACGATGCCCTGGTCGCTGATTATAACGGCAGTCTGATCGACCTTTCTATAAGCATCAGCTCCGGCGGGAACCTTAAATTTTTCGGCGCCGATTCTGAAGAAGGTTTGGACACGCTCAGGCACAGCGCTTCGCATATTATGGCTCAAGCGGTCAAGAGGCTATATCCGGGCTCGAAACTCGGAATCGGTCCGACAATACATGACGGATTTTATTATGATATTGAAGCGTCCTCTCCGATCAACGAGGAAGATCTTGCGAGAATCGAAGAAGAGATGGGAAAAATTATTGCCGAGAATTATGAGTTTTCACGAAAGGAAATGGAAAAAGATAGCGCCCTGGATTTTTTTCGAAAAGAGAAACAGCCTTATAAAGTCGAGATCATCAAGGACATCGATGCGAAAACCGTCAGTATTTATACTCAGGGGGAATTTTCAGATCTTTGCCGCGGCCCGCATATACCTTCAACAAAGTATTTAAAGGCCTATAAGCTTTTATCTGTTTCAGGAGCTTATTGGCGGGGAAGCGAGAAAAACGCTATGCTGACAAGGATATATGGAACAGCCTTTGCAGACAGAAAGACCCTTGAAAAGCATATCAACATGCTTGAAGAGGCGAGGAAACGCGACCATAGAAGGGTCGGTAAAGAACTCGGGCTTTTCAGCTTTCATGAAGAAGGGCCCGGCCTGCCGTTCTGGAAACACAAGGGCCTTATTTTAAAGAACCTTTTGATCGATTATATGAGAGAAAAGCAAAACGAGCTTGGATATATCGAGGTCGAGACCCCCACCATACTTCGCGATATCCTCTGGAAAACCTCAGGCCATCTGGTAAATTTTAAGGATAATATGTTTTTAACGGAAAGGGAGGAGGAAGTTTTTGCCCTTAAACCTATGAACTGCCCCGGAGGAATTTTGATTTATAAGGAAGAAATGCATTCTTATAAAGAACTTCCCCTAAAAATAGCGGAATTCGGAAAAGTCCACCGCTTCGAACGTTCCGGTGTCCTTCAGGGACTTTTCAGGGTCAGGGGGTTTACACAGGATGACGCCCATATTTTTACCACACCTGAAAAGCTTAAATCGAGTATCATAGAAATAATAAAGCTTGTCGACATAGTATATAAAGATTTTGGATTCGAATATACGGTAGGCCTGTCCACCCGTCCCGAACAATCAATGGGGACTGACGACCAGTGGAACAACGCTATCATAGGCCTTAAAAGCGCGCTGGATGAAACAGGGATGTCTTACACTATCCATGAGGGGGAAGGGGCTTTTTACGGGCCTAAGATAGAATATCACCTGAAGGACGCTATAGGCCGGACTCACCAGTGCGGTACTATCCAGCTTGATATGAATAATCCGGAACTGTTCGACCTGAATTTCATCGCAGAAGACGGGAAGGAACATCGCGCCATAATGCTTCACAGAGCTATCCTTGGAAGCCTTGAAAGATTTATTGGGATATTGATCGAGCATTACGGGGGTAAATTCCCCCTCTGGATGTCGCCGGTCCAAATAATAATACTGCCGATATCCGATAAATTCAATGAGTATGCCATGAAAATTGAGACTAAGATGAAAAATAACAGGATAAGGGCGGAATCAGACCTGTCTTCTGAAAAGCTTGGTTATAAAATAAGAAAAGCCCAGATGAATAAGGTGCCGTATATGCTTATAGTCGGTGAAAAAGAGCTTGATTCCGGGTCAGTATCTGTAAGGCACAGGGATAAAGGAGATATTGGTTCGTCAAAGCCTGATGAAATTTTAAAAATTATTCTTGAAGAAAATGCAAATAGAATGTAAAATTAAGTGCCGGTTTTCAGGAGGTCTATTATTGCTATTAAAGACGAAAATCTACGGATAAACGATCAAATCAAAGCCAAGGAAGTCAGGGTAATTGATGAAAATGGAGCACAGCTTGGCGTGATAGCCATCGAGGAAGCCCTCCAAAAGGCCAAGGAACTGGAAGTCGATCTTGTTGAGGTTTCACCTGACGCGGAACCTCCGGTATGCAGATTGATTAATTATGGAAAATATCTTTACCAGAAAGAAAAAAAGGCAAAAGAATCGAGAAAAAAGCAGAAAGTAATTGAAATTAAAGAAATGAAATTCAGGCCTAAAATAGATCATCATGATTTTGAATACAGAATCAAGCAGATAAGGGAGTTTCTGGACAAAGGCGATAAGGTAAAAATAACGATAAGATTCAGGGGAAGGGAGCTTATTCATTCTCAACTTGGTTTCGACCTTGCGGGGAAGATAGTTGAAGCGCTAAAAGACCTCGGGACCCCCGAAAAACCTCCAAAAATGGAGGGCAGGAACATAGTCGTAATTATATCGGCTATTCATAAAAAATAACCGGGAAAATCAGAGCTTAAATGAAACAGGAGGAGAGTATGCCTAAGATCAAGACCAACAAATCGGCTGCGAAAAGGTTTTATAAAAGCGGGACGGGTAAGATATTAAGAAATAAAGCTTTTAAAAAGCACTTGCTGACCCATAAAAGCCGTAAAACCAAGAGAAATCTCCGTAAAAAATCAGTACTTTTCAAGGGCGATGTTATCAGGATAAAAAAACTTATACCATACGCTTAAAACGATCGGAGGATAATAATGAGGACAAGATATACAGTAGCCAGCAGAAAGAGAAGGAAAAAGGTCTTGCAAAGAGCCAAAGGGTTTCATGGTGCAAGATCGCTAAGAATAAAAACTGCCAGAGAAGCGGTTATGCATGCTCTCAGGTATCAGTACAGGGACAGGAGAAATAGAAAGAGGGATTACAGGGCATTATGGATAACAAGGATAAACGCCCTTGTTAGAGATCAGGGCTTGACCTACAGCAGGTTCATAGAGGGATTGACTAAAGCGAATATAGTAGTTAACAGGAAGATGCTTTCAAATCTTGCTATAGAGGACCCGGCGGCATTCGAAAAGTTTGTGGGTATCGCGAAAGAGAATATAGGTAAAATATCACAATAAGGCCTTTTATTATATAGAGTATACTGTTAAGTTTTATGATGCACAGGAACGGCTTTAACAAAACTAATCATATCTGCCGATAATAACCTATTAGTATCCCGACGGAGATTATGATGCCCTTTAACGAGTTAAGCGAAAATGAAATCATCGGCCGGATCAAAGAACTTATCAATAGCGGAGGGTTCCATAATGATGCCGTCAAGCAGTATTTCCAGGAAATATATGATCGCTTTTATTCGCAATGTTATAATATTTCACGTTATTACGGATTAAAACGCAATGACGCCGAGGATGCCGTTCAGGAATCCTTTATTAAATTCTTCTCAAATATCAAATCATATGATATTAAGAGGCCTTTTAAACCATGGATTTTTAAAATCGTATTGAACTGTGTGAGAGACAGGTACAGGGATCTTATTAAGCATGCATATACTGAAATTGAAAAGGCAGAGAATATCAAGAACAGCGAGCAAGAAATATTTTTTGATGGATTTCACATGCGGGATGTTTTTCATAGTATTATTATCAGGCTCCCGGAAAAGTTGAAATCCGCGGTCATTCTAAGAAACTACGGGGGATTGGACATGAAAGCGATCGCGGATCTGTTGAAGCTCAGCTTAAGGCAGGTTCATAACCGGCTTTCCAGGGCTTATTCTCTTATTAAAGAGGGTCTGAATGACGAAAAATGAAGAATTGGAAAATATCCTGCATGAAAAGGTTTACGATGACAGCCGGCCTGATTTCAACTATATTTGGGGTAAACTGGAAATAGATAAAATATTTAAGGAGGAGCATATGCCTGAAAAGAAAGGGGGGAGTAAGATTTTAGTTTGGGTTGTTAGTTTCGTGGTTGTCGCGGCGATAGGATGGTACGGCCTGACTAAAATTTCCACTATTAAAAATAATGAAAAAATAGAAAAAGGCGAGGCCATTGTCGTTTCTCTTGTCGTCGGTGATGTGCAGGTAAAAAAAATGGGGTCGACAGGATGGAGGGTAATTAATGTCGAAGATACTCTCCAGATGGGGGACACTGTAAAAACAGGAGCTGATTCCTATTGTGAATTACAGATGGTTAACAGGGGACTGTTCCGTATCGAAGGGGCTTCACAGCTTTACCTTGCGACTCTTGTCAGCAAGGACGATAAAGTTAATTCAAGAATGAAACTTGACAAAGGAACGGTAGCCCTAAAGCCTAACAAGCTTAAAGAGGGCGAGAATTTCGAGGTTGAAACCTCTACGGCTGTAGCTGCGGTAAGAGGAACTAAATTCAGCGTGAATGTAGGTGAAAACGGCGATACTAAAGTGGCCGTTGACGAAGGTAAAGTCGCCGTAAAACCGGTTATCAAATCGATAGACGAAGCCCAGCAGAAGGGAACTGTCGATGCAAAGGCTTCCGAGATACTGAAAACTGAAATAGAGAAGCCGGTCGAAGTCAACCCCGGTGAGGAAATCAATCTTGAAACTAAAAAAGTTGAAGCTATGGATAAGTCGGTCGAAAAGGTCATAGACCAGGTATCGACCAAACAAGAGGGAAAGCAGATTACGGAAGACACTCTTTCCAAGGTGACAGTTACCGAGGAAAAGACCGGAAAAGGCAAAACTGTTGAAAAAGAGGTTACGGGATCGGAAATGATAGCAATAAAGGTCCAGGAAGACCTCAAGCCTGAAGTAGTGAATAAAGCCCCTGTGAACGGAGAGGAAAGCATTGTCGGATCGATCGTCCAGAAGCAGGAAATTTCTGAAGATTCCAAGAAAACAATGGACAATCTTAATGAAAGCAACATCATTAATAAAGTTGCCGACATGGTCATGATCCGCTTCGAATCCACACCCGCAGGAGCCGATGTTTATATGGATGATGTAAAACTCGGCGTATCACCCCTCAATACTCTTGTTGAAAGAGGGAAAATTGCGAAAATTCGGATGACCAGGGATGGTTACACAGAAGATGTAAAAGAAGTAACCATCGGTGGAAATTTAACTGTCAATTCAATATTGACCCAGGTGCAGACAATTCAAACGAATGAAACAAATCAAACGAATGCGATTGTTGAAACTAATACGAACTCAGTGAAGACCAATGCTCCTCAGGTGACGGCAGAAGTTAAAAAACTGCCAGGGGAGCTTGATTGGCAGAAACCTCTGGCCATGAAAATCGAATCGGCCTACAAAGAACCCGCAGATCCTGTTGTATACGGCGGTAAAATATTCCTTACAAAAAATAACAGGCTGTTTATTGTTTCTCTTGAAGGTAAACTCCTGAAATCTGTAGCAGTTGTCGAGGACGGAGTTAAGCTTACAAGGCCCTCTGTCAGCGACGGCATTGTGTATGTAGGCTCAGATAACGGCGGCGTTTACGCCTATTCAACTCACGGTGATTTAATGTGGAAGAAAGACGCCGGCAGCGAAAAATACGGCGCAAGTCCGACTGCTGCAAACGGGATTGTGGCTGTACCGTCAATCGATAAGGGTATAATGATATTCGATAAAACCGGCGAATTGTTAACGCAAATCGAATCAGACTCTGTATACTCGGCTCCTTTGATTCTTAATGATGGGAAAACCCTCATATATGCGACTGAAAGCGGTAATATAGTTTCATACGATATAGAAGGGAAATCTCAGAACTGGAGCAAGGGGTATAATGAACGGTTCCTATATCCTCTTGTCGGTGATGAAACTATCATAGCTATTGCAAGGGCAAGCGGCAAGGTCCTGGCTGTCAAACCGGCTGATGGTTCGATATTGTGGACTGAGGTCTTTGACGAAATACAAAAAACAAGGATAAATCCCCGTTTTGTCGCCGGAAAATTAATTCTTGCAAATAATGATACTAAATCGATGGTGTTTGTAGTTGACGCGATGTCGGGAAGAGTTATTTCCAAGACCTCATTTGATAACGAAACGATTGTGGCGCCGTTTATCCTTGACAAATTCGTCTATATAGGCACGGAATCAGGCAAGGTCTATTCGTATAATGTCAATAAAAAGAAGTATGAATGGACGTATAAATCCTCCGGTAATGCCATTTCTCTTGTCGTTGCAGACAAGGATGGTATTTACGCCCTGTCATTGGACGGCATGCTGAGGATAGTTAAATAAATAAAAGTTAAAATATTTAAACCCCGCTCCTTAAAAAAGGGCGGGGTTTTTTTTTAAATAAATATTTTATTAAAGTTGACAAAAGTGTTAGTTTTTTGTATTATTTGTTAGTAAATATTAACTAACCTATTATAGGAACATCTTATGGAATTAACCAGGAGACAGGAAGAGATCATCTTAACCTCGATGAGGATCATTACACTTGAGGGCATTACCGCCCTTACTACGAAAAATATATCAGGTCAAATTGGAATATCCGAGGCCGCTTTATACCGTCATTTTAAAAATAAGGATGAGATACTGCTTTCAATTATGTTATTATTTGAGAAAAAAGCCTTCGAACTCCTTGAAAGCGCATGCAGGCCCGAGTTTTCAGATTTTGAAAATATATATAATATACTGATCAGGAGGTGCAGGGATTTTGTGGAAAATCCAGCTCTTGTAACTGTAATACTTTCTGAAGAAATATTCCCGCAGAATTCGAATTTATCCGGAAAGATCCATGATATCATGAAAGTGAACCATGATAAGATATGTTTTCTTATCGAGGAAGGCCAGAGAAAGGGTGAGATCAGGGGGGATATACCGAAAGAACAGTTCTTTAACCTCATGATCGGATCTTTCAGATTTCTTGTGAATCAATGGAGAATATCTCAATTCGGCTTCAATCTTGAGGAAAAGTTCATTGATATCTGGGAAGCGTTCAAAAAAATCATTAAAAATTAAGAATTTAATTAAGGAGAAAAAGATGCTGGATGTATCGTTGAAAAAAACTCTTAACCGGGAAAATATGAAAAACGAGGTGAAAGAGCTCATAAAAGCCCTTAAAAGGGCTGAAAAAAGGGATGATTTTGAAAAAGTAAAAGAACAATTCAAAACGGTGATCGGCAGCGCCGACCCGCTAGCGATAGCCCTGGCTGAAAACGAACTCGCCAGGGAAGGATTTTCGATGGAAGACATGATGAGCGCTTGCGACATTCATTTGATGCTTTTTAAGGAATCGATCGATAACTCGAAAATAAAAGTGGAAGAATCTCACCCGCTGAATCAATTCATAAAGGAGCATAAGTGGATCCTCGGCTTGATGGAAAGGCTGAAGGATGAAGCCAGGGACAGTCGTTCCGAAGAAGGTTTGACGATATCATCTTCAAGGATTAATATATTGGAGAAGATTGCCGGGAAGCTTATGGAAACCGAGAACCATAATGTAAGGCAGGAAAATACCCTTTTCCCGGTCCTTGAAAAACATGGCATTGAACAGCCTCCTGCAGTCATGTGGGCAGAACATTCTGAAATGAAAGAACAGAAAAAAGAGATTATTAATCTTATCAGGGATTGTAAAAAACTTATGAAAGAAGAATTTTCAAATAAATTGGAGAGAATGGCGGCAGCCCTTATGGAAAAATTTTCCATGCATTCGCGAAAGGAGCAGCATATACTTTATGTGACTGCCCTTGAAGTAATTACTGAAAATGAATGGAAAGAGATCAAAGAGGAATGCGACAATCTCGGGTATTTTGAAATGGCCATTGTTTAAAGATTGGAGGATATTATGAATTTAAAAGAATTACCGGTTGATGCCATAGAGGCTGTTCTTGACAGCCTTCCCGCGGATATTTCTTTTGTGGACTCAGAATATAGGGTGAAATATTTCAATACTCCTTCAAAGGGGCGCCTTTTCCAAAGGCTTCTCGATGATGACGGGGGCGGGAAATGAAAGCGGTTAAAGTCGCTTTTTTTGACGCCAAGTCTTACGATAGCGAGTATTTTGATAAATTGAATGTAAATTTCGGTTTCGAACTAAAATACTTTAAGGGCCATCTTACCTCCGACACTATCCCTATAGCGAATGGTTTCAATGCCGTGTGTCTTTTTGTCAACGACCAGGCGGATGCAAAAATAATCTCCGATTTGAGGAATTTCGGGATCGGCCTTATTGCGATGCGGTGCTCGGGATATAACAATGTTGACCTCAATGCTGCTTATAAAAACATCCATGTAGTTCGTGTACCTGCTTATTCGCCTTATGCTGTTGCAGAACATGCCGTGGCGTTGATGCTTACGCTTAACAGGAAAACGCATAAGGCATATTATCGCAACCTTGACAAGAATTTCACCATCACAGGGCTTCTGGGTTTCGATATGTACAACAAGACTGCAGGTATTATAGGCACCGGTCAGATCGGTAAAGTTCTTATCCATATACTAAGGGGTTTCGGAATGAGGGTTCTTGCTTATGATTCTTTCCCCAATGAGGAATTGGCAAAGAAAGAGGGTTTTGAATATGTAACCCTTGATGATCTTTACAGCCAGTCCGACATTATCTCCCTTCATTGCCCTCTTACTCCGGAAACCCAGTATATGATAGATGAAAATTCCATCGGCCGGATGAAAGACGGGGTAATGATCATAAACACAAGCAGAGGAAAGCTTATAAAAACCAAGGCATTGATCGGCGGACTCAAGGACAAAAAAATAGGATATGCCGGTCTCGATGTCTATGAAGAGGAAAGTGATTATTTTTTCGAAGACAAATCGGGGGATGTCCTTGATGACGACGTGCTGGCGCGGCTCCTGACTTTTAATAACGTTCTGGTAACATCACACCAGGCTTTTTTTACACAAGAGGCCCTGGCCAATATCGCGCAGACAACTCTTCAGAACATAAAGGATTATTTTGACGGCAAGCCGCTCGTAAACGAGATTTGCTATCAATGCGGACAGGTAAGGGAAAATTGCCTGAAGGTAAAGGACGGTAGATGCTTTTAATGCGGGGAATGGACCCGGCCTAAGGAAGTTTTATGACGGACAATATCAATAGCTCAGCATTGCTTGTTATGGACGTTCAGGAAGTAACCGTGAACAGGCTGGAAAAGAAGGATGAATACACGCATCTTTTTCTTGCAGGAATAGCGACAAGCGGGGTGATACTGTCAACTGTAAGAGAAGCCGCCGACAAGAATTATCAGATTACAATAATATCCGATCTTTGCGTAGATTTCGAACCCGAGATCCATAAGGTTTTAATGGAAAAAATATTTCCAAGGCAGGCTCTCGTGATAACGGTCGAAGATTGTTTCAGGCAATTACAGGCCTGATAAAGCCTGGCGCGCACTCTCAAGCTCTTCCGAAAGGTCGGTCTTTTCAAGTTCGATTACGGCCTCGTTAAAATAACTCCTGGCTTTATTGAACTTCTTCCGCATTTTATAAAGGATGCCGAGATTCATTGCTGATCGTCCATGGTGGCTATAGATGCCGCATTCTTTGGCAATCTCCAGGCTTTTTTCGAAGAACCTGACTGACCGTCCCCAGGCGAATGGCATGTTCATTATGATGAACGGCAGGTTTTTCAGGAGAATGTGTGCGGGAAACTTTACTTTTCCGGCGGCGATTCCCATGTATAAAGATCCAAGAATGGAAGTAAAATTGGTTGTATAATATGACCAATTAGCCTTTTCATATGAAGCGATTAATTTCCCGAGTTTTTTTATTCCCTTATCGTATTCATGATTTTTAAAAATAAGGAGTAATGAACGTAAAGCTTCTATCAGTGTTAGTTGACTTAAAAGGTGAACATTCCTGAAATAGCCTTCACAATTTTTAATGACTTCCTCCGCTTCATTATACCGGCCAAGGTTTATTAATGCGATAGCTAACATTGGCTTATTAAAATTCAAATATAATGGCTCTACAGTTACCTTGGATTTGCTTGCAGAATCCATTAATTCGATAACTTTTATCCAGTTTTTGGCATAGTATTCAATATAGTAAAATGCTCCATATGCAAGCGAAATACATGTCGGATTATTCCTTTTCTTTCCAAAATCAAGAATTTCCTGTCCTATTTGACTGGCATGCATTATTTCTCCGCGGCAGGCAAGGCAAATACCTTTTCCAAAAGCCGATTTTGCGAAAAGGTAGGGTTCTTCAGGTATCTCCCGGGAAAGCTTCATCCCTGCATCGCCATGTTCGATACACTCCGCCGGGTGCCCGCGAGTTATTCGGTCTGAAAGCCAGCAATTAGCATAGGCAAGAGCCCTTTTGTCGCCGGATTCCCGGGCAAGGCGAAGGGCTTCGTACTGATATTTCATCGAAAGATCATTTTCCATCACAAAATCGAGGGCATATCCAAGCTCAGCGTAGAAGAGGGCCTTTGCTCCTTTATCGGGTATTGAATCAGCGTCCCTGACATGTTTCTTGAATAAACCGGTCCAGTCAAGGAATGTTCCGAGGTAGTAATGCGTGAATCCCCAGTCGTTCAAAAACCGGATGAGAACTGTGTTCTCCTCTTCAGTCCGGCCCGGTTTTGCTATTAAAATGTCGTATGCCTGGCGGTAGAAGTTGTTAGCTTCTGCCGATGCATACGACGCCATGCTCTTCCTGCCCGCCTTGACAAGGTATTCTACCGCCTTGTCAGAATCTCCCGATTTCTGGTAGTGGAAGGCTATAGTCTCGTAGAATTCCTCTATCCTATCCTTGAATACGACTTCCAGGAGCTGTGCTACACGCTGATGAATCGTCCCGCGGTCTTTTTTCAGAAGCGAGTTGTAAACAACATCGCGCAGTAGCGCGTGCTTGAAGAGGTAGGCTATGTCCGGTTCCCTGGCCTCTTCCCAGATCATACCGACGGATTCAAGGAACGCTAAGCAGTCGTCCAGTTCCCGGCTTAATTCCGTGACCCGCTTTAATAGCGAATAATAGAAGGATTGCCCGATTACGGAGGCGGCCTGGAGGACACGTTTAGCCGTCGGATCGAGCCGGTCTATCCGGGCTGTAATAACTCCCTGGATAGAAAGAGGGATGTCTGTTTCAGTCAGACTGCGTGTCAATTTCCATGCCCCTTCCTCGAAGGAAAGGGCTTTGGTCTCGATAAGGTTATTGATAATTTCTTCAATAAAGAAGGGCGTGCCGGAAATCTTTTTTATGAAATACTGCATCAATTCCCGGGGAACTTTATCCGATTCAAGGAGCGAGGCGATCATGCGTTCCTCGTTATCTGAACCGAGCGGCTGGAGGGCCAGCTCATAGAATTTAAATAATTCTTTTCCGGAACTTTTTTCGGGGCTGATACTAATGCCAGGCCGATGTAAGCAAAGAAAAACTGCCGGAGCGTCCAATTCTTGAAAAAGTGTCTGCAGAATTTCGAGGGAAGAAGGGTCAGCCCAGTGAAGATCATCGAAATAGAAGATGGTTTTACCCGATCGGGCTATCCCGATAACGAGGCTGATTATACTGTTTGATATGTTCATTTTCAGAGAACCGGGGTCGATCCCCTTGGTTTCAGGGTAGTTTATGGAATAAAGGGCCGCAATGAAGGGTATGATGCTTTCCTCCCTGCAGTACTGCACGATGCCCTTTAATTTTTGATGGACCTGATCCTTTGAATCGCTTTCCTCTATTGAAAGGAGCCTGTTTACGAAGTCTATCCAAAACGAATATGCGATGTTCTCCGCATGTGAATAGGCGAAGGCCTCAAACCACCTGTAGCCGTCCATAGATTCAGCCCGTATCCTGATTTCGGAAACAAGCCGGCTCTTCCCGGTCCCCGCATCGCCCGAGACGGATATTATTGAACCTTTTCCCGAGGCCAGAGCCTGCATTGCACTTACAAGCTCGTCTATTTCCTGCTCACGCCCGATAAACCGGGCTTTACGGCCCCGAAGCCGCCTGAATGTGTCGGCTGCCTTTTTATGTCCTATGATCCTGTAGGGGTTGAGAGATTCCGACTTACCCTTCACCGAAACAGGCGGCAAAGCCTCGAATTCGAAGTGCCAGTCCGCGAGTGTGAAGGTATCATGGCCGACAACGATTTCGCCCTGCTTTGCTACCCCGGAAAGCCTGGAAGCGACATTTACCGTATCTCCGATTATCTTTTCAGAGCCCTTTTCGATGTCGAGATCTCCTGAAACGACCATCCCGGTGTTTATCCCGGTATGCATGGCGAGTTTCCTGCCTATTTTCGCCTCAAGCTCGGGGGTGTTGAGCGCGTCGACAGCCGCATGTATATCCATGGCGGCATGGATCGCCCTGACCGCGTCGTCTTCATTTGCCTGCGGTATCCCGAAGACCGCCATGACGCAGTCTCCGATAAACTTGTCGACCCGGCCTCCGTATTTATTTACTATGGAGGCCGATTTGCTCAATATCCCCTGCATTATGTCTTTTACTTCCTCGGGGTCGAGCCGCTCCGACATGGCCGTGAAGCCGGAGAGATCGGCGAAGAAGATTGTGGCCTGCTTTTTCTCCTCTACGGGGGAGTCCTGCGCTTTTGAAAATCCCTCTTCCGAAAGTTTAGTGCCGCATTCGCTGCAGAATTTGTTCGTGTCAGGATTATACGTCCGGCAGATAATACAGATCATATAATCTCCTTATAATTTCCGAATGCTGTTCAACTAAAACAAGAACTACTCTAATGAGATGGATAATATTTGTCAAGCCCTAAAAATGATCTTGCAGGGGCAGGACTCTTGCATAATTTGGCGGATAACTTTGCCTTATTTCGAGGATATTGGCAAGCAAATGGTATAAACACCACAACCTTAATATTCGGCGGAAATTATATTCCCGATAATAATTCCATTGCCTCTTTTTCTTTTTCAGCTAACTTCACAAAAATTTCAGATGCCTGGTTTATATATTCAACATTTTGTGTTTCCCCTGTTTTGTTAAACAATGTTGAAACCTTTGTCCAGAAATCTGCTGATTCAGAGAATATCTTATATGCTTCATCAATTTCCCTTATATTCAGCAATTTATAGCTTTCCTTCAAAAAGCCCCTGTATAAATTTCTAAACAAAGCTCCGCCCGTTCCTCCTTTTTCCATGAGCATTGCGGTTGTTTTAAAATCCCTTTCAATATTCCTGCTGTTTTTAAACCATTTTTTGATTTCTTCACTCGCTTTTAATACTCCTTTATATCCGATATTCTTTATCGGTGGATTCAAATAATCCGTTGCATTATTTATTATTGCCGTAATGACGGATTCCTTAAGGTTATAATCTTTTTTAAAGCCTCGAATCGTATAACTTAAATTCTTTGAAGACATGGGACCTTTTTCATTTCTCGCCAGCTCAAGATTTTTTAATGATGTTTTTACTTTGCTGCCCTGTTGTTTTGTATCAACCAGATAAGCGAAGTTGTCATCATATCCGTACATCGCCACATAGTGCCCGGCAAAGTGTATTTTATTAGTGAAATAATCCAAATGATAACAATCAAGCTTAAGACCAACTGCAATATTTCTATCGATATTATTTTTAACATTTTTCCAGGCTTTTTTTGATGATGCGGTTTCCTCAATTTCCAGCTTTAAATTCAAATTTTTAACAATGTTTTGAGTTAAAGCATCCGGTTTTATTCTTCCGCCGATAAAAGGGAAATCCATTATTTTCATATTCCAGAATATAAATCCCAATCCCTCTCCTAAACCAAAAAGCATAGGCTCGGAAAGATCGATTCCAATTTGAATTAGAAGCGACCCGGTTGAGGTAGTTTCACAATGCTGACCGTTATACGGTTTAAAATCTTTGATTATGTTTTCCATATTCTCCCCTTTCAAATCAAAAGCAGTATTATTATATAAAGTTCTCTCTTTTTTATCTCCTTGTTTTGTTTATTACTGATTATACAACATATTACCTGACAGCATTATGTCAGGGTATAAAAATTCCCGTTAAAAATGAGCAAACTTTTGATCCCCGCCGGGGGCATCTGCGTCATCTGCGCGAACTTCAGGAAACTATGGACGATATCCTGTCTTCCGCCTTTTCACTTTTTTGAAACACGCGGTTGATCAAATCTATCTTGCTTTTCGCTTTTGTTTTTGATAAATGCTATAAATATGATTACGGACGGTCAGGACTGAAATTTTCAGAGCCGATGCCGTCATTTTATTTGAATAGCCCCTCGCTATCAGATCCACGATTTCCTTTTCCCTGGCCGTCAATCCATATTGGCTGGAAAAGCTGCCTGGATCCGTTTCCATTGTCAGTTGTGTTTTATCGGAAAAAAAGTACTTATAGAAAAAAATAACATTCAGGAGGTTCAACATAAAATAATAAAGATTTATAAAAGAAACAGGACTTAAACTACTGCTGAAATAATAATTCAAGGAATATTCCAATATCCAGACAGGTATAAAAGTGATATTATAACCCATGAAAACTAACAATACTTTTTTCTTTTCCCTGATCTTGATATTCTTTAACTGACTGCGGAATCTACGGCCGGAGAATGGCGGTATACTTTTACGGGAAAAACGGGACAATAGTCTGCCGGGGCTTGTCCCGGCATATCCGTTTTGCCGGGGGCGGTACTCGCGCCTCATTTAAGGCGTTTTTCGCTGCCGTAAAAATCAAAAAACATTTGCATTAATTAATTCATTATATTATTATTTATAAAACATAATCTCCTTGTATATAATGAGTTAGGAGGATATGAATATAAATGTAACTATGGAGGTTAAAATGGCTAAGAATCTTTCAAATGGTTTTAGTAAAATTGCAGGAGGATTTGATCATAGTTTAGCGCAGAAAAATGACGGTACGTTATGGGTAACGGGAAGAAACAGATATAGCCAGCTTGAAACCGGAAATATTAATATTTTTTACAACTGGGTGCAGGTGTTAAGCGACATCCGGTCTGTTACAGGAGGAGGTTCTCATAGTTTAGCCCTGAAAATTGACGGTACGTTATGGGCGACGGGTAAAAACGAATACGGCCAGCTCGGCAACGGGAATAATGAGGATGCCTACTACTGGGTTAAAGTACTCAGCGGGGTCAGTCTCGTTGACGGAGGGGAGTTTCACAGCTTGGCGTTGAAAAGCGATGGTACTTTATGGGTGACGGGGAGAAACGAGTGTGGCCAACTCGGCAACGGGAATAATAATGACACCGGGAAATGGTTGCAGGTATTAAGCGAAGTCAGTTCTATGGCTGCGGGATCCAGTTATACTTTAGCGCTGAAAAATGACGGCACGTTATGGGCGACAGGAAGGAATGAGTATGGGCAGTTTGGTACAGGGAATCATAATGATACCAGCAACTGGGTGCAGGTATTAAGCGGGGTCAGTTCCATGGCTGCAGGATATTATCATAGTTTAGTGTTGAAGAATGACGGCACGTTATGGGCGGCTGGAGTTAACCACAATGGCCAGCTTGGAACCGGGAATAATAATGATACCAGCAGCTGGGTGCAGGTATTAAGCGGGGTCAGTTCCATGGCTGCGGGATATTATCATAGTTTAGTGTTGAAGAATGACGGCACGTTATGGGCGGCTGGCGATAATAGACATGGCCAGCTCGGCATGGATTCTAATAATACCAACAACAACTGGGTGCAGGTATTAAGCGGGGTCAGATCCATGGCTGCGGGATATTACCATAGTTTGGCGCTGAAAAGTGACGGCACGTTATGGGCGGCCGGGAATAACCACAATGGCCAGCTTGGCACCGGGAATGATAGTAATGCCGGCAGGTGGGTCCAGGTTTTAAACGGTGTCAGTTCAATCGCCGCAGGATATTACCATAGTTTGGTGCTGAAAAATAACGGTACGCTATGGGTAGCGGGAGAAAACTCTGCCGGGCAGCTTGGAACGGGAAACGGTATTGAATCCAACAACTGGGAACAAATTGCAAATATCATCGCTTCCTTTGCAGGAGGATTTGATCATAGCCTGGTGTTGAAAATTGACGGTTCCTTGTGGGTAACGGGGAGAAACCAATATGGCCAGCTTGGCGTGGGGAATAATAATTATGCCGGCAGATTGGTGCAGGTATTAAGCGGAGTCAATTCCATCGCTGCAGGGGATAGTTTTAGTTTGGCTTTGAAGAATGACGGCACATTATGGGCGACGGGCAGGAACGAATATGGGGAACTTGGCATCGGGAATAATAATGATACCGTCAGCTGGGTACAGACATTAAGCGGAGTCAGTTCCGTTGCCGCGGGGGATAATTTTAGTTTGGCGTTGAAAAGTGACGGCACATTGTGGGCGGCGGGAAATAACAAAAATGGCCAGCTTGGCACCGGGGATAATAATAACGCCGTCAGCTGGGTGCAGGTTTTAAACGGCGTCGGTTCCATTGCCGCAGGATATTATCATTGCTTAGCTTTAAAAAATGATGGTACATTGTGGGCGTCAGGAGATAACGAATATGGCCAGCTTGGCACCGGGAACCAAAATGATGCCGGTAAATGGGCGCAGGTTTTAAGCGGCGTCGGTTCCATTGCCGCAGGGATGTATCATAGTTTAGCCTTGAAAAGTGACGGCACGTTGTGGGTGACGGGAAATAACGAATATGGCCAGCTTGGCACGGGCAATAATAACAATATCAAAAAATGGGTGAAAGTATTAAGCCAGGTCGGTTCCATAGCAGCCGGAACTGATCATAGTTTGGCGCTGAAGAACGACGGCACAATGTGGATGGCAGGGGATAACCGTTATGGCCAGCTTGGAACCGGGAATAATAAAAATTCAAACTCTTGGATAAAAGAGGCTATAGATTCTCTGCCGGGGGCGGGACTCGAACCCGCACAGGCAATGACGCCCGAGGGATTTTAAGTCCCTTGTGTCTACCAATTCCACCACCTCGGCACATTGAATAGGGGATGGTCGGAATTGAACCGACGAATAGCGGTTTTGCAGACCGCCGCCTTAGCCACTTGGCTACATCCCCATAGGGGATAAAATTATAATAAGCTTTGGGGGCTGTGTCAATTTTCTTTAAGACCGGCTTTAATTGTTTTACTTAAGAAATCCGAAAACATCTGCGTAATTTCGGCCGCCTTTTCCTTAACGACCATTTTGTGGCCCGATTGAAAAACGACTATAGTATCCGGCGTTTCTTCCACGAACTCTACAAGAAACATGTTGACAGTAAATTTAGTGTTGTTCAATCGCGTCAATTCGATCATATCCTAACCGGCTATCTCTTAAGGTTGAGGATTTCCCTTAGCATGTCGTCGGAAGTCGTTACAACCCTTGAATTTGCCTGGAATCCCCTTTCTGTTACAATCATATCCGTAAAGGTTTCGGAAAGGTCGACATTGCTCATTTCAAGCGCTCCGGCATAAATCCTTCCCCTTCCCTGAGTACCGGCAGTACCGGTATTCGCCATGCCCGAGTTGTTGGACTCCGTATAGAGGCTTTCCCCTTCCTTGGTCAGACCCATCGGGTTTGTGAAGGCGGCGATGGCCACCTGTCCGATGGTTCTGCGTTCGCCGTTCGAATAAGACCCGGTGATAGTCCCTGAATCGTCAATCTTGAAGGATTCGAGGTAAGACATTTCATAGCCGTCCTGGAAATAGGCTTTTGTAGTCGTAGGAGAGCTGAATTGCGTTACCGAGTCAGTCACCTGGCCTACATTTCCGAGCTCGAGATTGAAATTCCTGGTTTGCCCGTCGGGGAGCGTGTAAGCGATAGTTGTAGTAAGCTGTCCCGTGTTAAGGGTCGTTGGAGCCGCTCCGGCCCCCTCCTGTATGGAGAGAAGGGTTCCGTTAGTATTGAAATTCATAAGAAGTGAATTATTGGAATCGGCTTTGACGGTCCCGACATTTACCTTGATGGCGTTGTCGGGGATGCCGTCGATCGTCACATTTGCTTTCCACTGGTTCAGTCCCATTTTCTGAAAATTAACGACCATTCTTCTTTTTGTTCCGTATCTGTCCACTACGTCTATGCTCGTCGAGTGAGTGTTCTGGATAAGTTCGTCAGGTGTAGGATTGGGCCCTAGAAGCGGGGTTTTCAGATCAAGGTTGCTCTTCATCCTGACAACTCCGGTTTCCCTGGCTTCAAGCTTTTCCATTATAGGTATTTTCATATCGTCAAGGGGCGCAGCGGTATTGATGAAGCGGTCTCCGTTCTGAAGCGTTACGGCATTCCAGCCCTGAACCTTCAAACCGTTAGGGTTTACAAGAAGGCCGTCCCTGTCAAGTAAAAAGTTTCCCGATCTGGTATAGAAAGTCCTGTCCCCCAGCTTCATAGTAAAAAAGCCTTCGCCTGTAATTGCAAGGTCCGTATTTTTGCCGGTGGTTTGAATACTCCCCTGGTTCATCAGCGTATCGATGCTTGCAATGGACATGCCCAGGCCTACCTGTTCGGGATTCAAGCCGCCCCGTTCCTCGGAGGGTTTAGCCGCTCCTGTAAGCGTCTGCGATAAAATATCCTGGAAGGTCATCCTTCCTTTCTTAAATCCGGTTGTATTTACATTTGCTACGTTGTTACCGATAACATCCATCCTGGCCTGATGGTTTTGAAGGCCGGATACTGCGGAATAAAGCGATCTCATCATAGGTTTTTCTCCTTATTGCTTTATATTTTTTAAAGTTTCACTGACCTCGTTTATCTGATCCAGCGGAACTTCCATGCCGTTTATGTTCAAAAATGCATCCCCGTTTTTTACCTTGATGCTGTCGACAATTCCGGCGTTGTATTTACTGTCTTCGTCAGTCCATGAAATCGTTTTGCCGACAAGCGATACGGCCTTTGTAAATGTAAACTCTTTGCCGAGGGTCTTAATATTTTCAGTAAGGTCGTTCATCTGCTTGAGTGATGTAAACTGGGCCATCTGACCGATAAATTCCTTGTCGTCAAGAGGTTTCGTGGGGTCCTGGCTCTTAAGCTGGGTGATCAGGAGCTTCATGAAATCAGCCTGGTCAAGCGTGTTTTTGCTTACTATCTTTTGATTTTCCTTTAATGTTGAGTTGAATTCTGAAACCCTGTAATTCAGTTTATTCAGATCTTCAGGGCTTAGCTGTGTATTAACGGTCATTAGAAACCTCCTATATCCTTTGATAATTTTATGCCAGGTAGTTTATACTGCTTTCGAAAAGGGACTTGTATGCGTTCTCCGGTTCGTCAGGCTGCTCAACTGTAATATCCCCTGTATAATAATTATTAACGGAACCCTCCGGAACCTGGCCGGAGTTTTCCTGCCCGTCTCCGGATAGGCTTACATTTAGATTACCTATGTTAATTCCTGCCTGCTGCAGGGATCTTTGAAGATCGCCCAGGTTCTGGTCAAAAATCATCTTGGCTTCGGGTGTCGATACGACGATCTGGCCTGTCATCCGCCCCCCTTCCAGAACAAACTTCATGCTCATCCTTCCTAATTCGGGCGGTATCAGATTCATCCTCATTTCGCTTTTTCCGTCCCTCAGGGTTACAAGCGCCCGCCCGGTAACATTCTGCATCAAGGCTTCAAGGCCCGCCCTGTTCAGGGGGAGCGAATAATTTAAAGCGGTGCGCGCGGGCGAGTTTGTCATTTCTGTTTTATTATTCCCCTGGGCTGCAAAATCCTTAACCACGGATTTGTCGCCTGTTTCTTTTTCAATTATTTTTATCGGCTGAGAGGATTCAGTCTTAACGGCGGAAGTTTCAATTTTCATGGAACCGAGCCCGGAAAATTGCCCGGCAGGGGTATTTTTCCCTTTATCATTATTTAATACGGCTTTTCCTGCCTCTTCGGGTTTAGTCCTTTTATCTATAACAACAACTTTTTCTTGAGTTAGGTCTTTTTCCCCGCCCGGATTTCCTTGGGTCTTTTGCTGATTGTTTGAAACCTTAACTCCGGTTTCAGAAGTTTCGTTAATCTTACCGGGATTCTCAATTCCCTCAAGCTTTTTTTTCAACAGTTCCAGAGCCGGCAGATTACCGTTTAAACCCTGCTTATCGAGAATGGTTATAAGCTGTTCCAGCACCTGGTTTATAAATGACATAAGGGATATTCCTGACTTTCCCGGCCGGATATCAAGGTCGTTATTTTTATCCTTCATAGCGGCGATCATCTTTTTTATTTTCTCTAATATCGATTTCAGGCTTTCAAGCTCCTCGGGATCCTTTGATTTTTTTGTGTTCGTTTCAAGTGAATCTATTTTCTTTTCAATTTCATCTATCTTGTTTTTAATCTCTTTCATATCGGGTTCTTTTTCTTTCTTTTCTTTGTTCTCATTTTTCCCGATGCTGTTGAGAATGTCCTGAAAAGACAATTCCCTGTCTGAAGATTTGTCTTTAATACCGGAATTAAAGTCGCTTTTCAAGCCACCTGTGCCTGGCTGGGCCTGAGGCAGTTGAGTCAATACCATGAGGTTCGAACTATCCATATTTTAGACACTCCTTATTCGGTCCTGTTATGATTTTCGGTAGAAAGAAAAAAAGATTGAGATGATTTGAGGTTTTTAGAAAATTTAATTAGGAAACGGAGACCGCAGGAGGCTAGTAGTCACAGAGAGTCGCATGACATTATATACTTCGCCTTCATCATAAGTTTCCGATTTCAAATTAAATATGATTTTTAATCAGGCAATTGTCAGGATGCTTGATAAAAAACTTTCAGTTCGTGCTTAACCGATTGACAGATAAAAAAATATTGCCTTCGCGGGAACCATATTCGTACGTACCATCAGACTGGATAAAGTTTACAAAATCGTCTTTTTGCAATTTAACTGTTATTGACTGGCCTTTTCCTTTTATTTCAGCTATTCTGGCTGAAGATTCTTCCTGTCCGCTGCCCATCTGGTAATCGAATAATATAGCCCACCCTTCGTTATTAAAAATAATATTCCTGTTTTTATAGGCAACAATTTTTGTTTTATGCCCAAGCCTTGTTTTATAATACCCTCTGATAATTTCAAATTTATAAGTGCCGGGATCTTTTGCTATATATTTTATCCCCGACCAATCACTTTTTGCGGGAATCTCGATTTCTTCATTTGTTTTATTTTCAACCGCCGGAGAAGCAGAGTTTTTAAAAACAACCGCCTTTGTCTGCCCTTCCGATAACGCAATATTTGTGACTGATAATAACGCATCGCCTTTTTTTAATTCTATTTTATTCCCTTTTCCGGCATCTACATCGGTGATTATCACTTCGCCGGAATTGTCGGTCTTCCCTATCTTTTCTCCGTTAAGATAAACGTCGATCCCGCCTTCCATAGCCTCTATCATCAATACGCCGGAGGGGTTGTAAGCCAGCTCGTTCGTTTTCCCGCTTTCGATCTGTATTATCTTCCTCAGCGCTTCCTCTTCGGAATTGCCGGGTTTTAAACTTATATCGATTGACTGACCTGAAATAAACTTGTCGAAATACCCGTCCCGGCTGTCTACCGGCTTTACGAACGAGCCGTTTATGAATAACCTGTAATTCACGTTCTTAGGCTTTATATCGAGCTTGAAATATCCGAGAGAAATGGTCTTGCCGACTAAAAGGCCCGACACGTCGAGAATCATTTTATCGATGGTATCGAAAATCCCGGGACCTGCGTCACCCTTGTAGCTCCTATTGAATAAGACCTGGCCGTCGATAACATTATAAACAAAAACATTTATTATTATTTTATCGCTCTTCTCATTTATTATATAGTCGCCGGTAATCACCTGCTCCGTTGAAAAATGCTGCGCGATATTGATAGCTTTGCCGTCGTCCAGCGCCTTCAGGCTCCAGAAATTCGTTCCCCCGGCTATTTCTTCGACATCCTTATAAGGGGTAATGTTTTTAGATATCTTTGAAAGGAAAGTGGCCAGGGATTTTGTCATTATTTTGTTTATATTGTCCTGGTTCGATTTCCCCTTGTTTATGAATCCGGCGACAGTCGCAGATTTCATTGTAAGATTCTGCGGCCTGATAAGGCCGGTAATTACGAATAATATTATCAAAACAGCCGGGATCTTTTTAATTATCATCCCTTCCTCCATGACTTTCCGTTTGTCATATGTTAAGCGCCGGCGGCAAATTTTACAATTAAATTGAGATTTCCTGAACGTTTCATCATATTTGCCACTTTCGAAGGTCAGTTCATTACCGGAGCAATTATATCATGACCAAAACATCAAGTCAAACCAGTTTTTGACTGTTTTTAATAGCAGGCTCATAAAAATCTCCGGAAATCTATCGTTATTTTGATATTCAGGGCAATCCGTGATAAAATCTCGTGCATTTCGGGAAAGTATGCCAGGGCGGATAGATGAATAAAATCCTGTTTTTTTTATGGCTTTTATCCTTTCAATATTTTACCGCCAGTCTGTACTCTAACTCCGTAAATATAACTCCCGTACCGGCATGGGTGGTTGAAGAGAAGATCGGAAGCGAGACCCGGTCGTTCAGCAACGAGGCCGATAGCGGGTATCAGTATTTACTGGTTGACACCCAGGAGAATACCCTTGAAGACACCTGCTATTCTCATGTTGTATATCAGATTGTTACCGAAGCCGGTGTTCAAAATGCTTCCGATATTTCAGTATCTTACGATCCTTCATACCAGACCTTGTATTTCCATAAAATAAACATCATAAGAGGCAAAAATTCATATGATAAGCTCAATGCACTGAATTTTAAAACTATTCAAAGGGAAACCGACCTGGATAAATTCTTATATGACGGCAGGCTTTCCGCTGTTCTTTTTCTGGATGACGTTAGAAAAGGAGATATTATCGAGTATTCCTATTCAATTAAAGGCAGGAACCCTATATTCAACCGGCGATGTTCCGAAACATTTTATCTTCAATACGGAATGTCCATAGCCAGGATCTGCAGCAGGTTATTGGTTCCCGAGGGAAGCAAAATCGCTATAAAAAATTTCAACACGGCAATTACTCCGGCTATCAAAAAAATAAACAATATTGTTGAATATTTATGGATTATAAACGGACAAAAGCCCCTGCAGGAAAATGATAAGATTCCGTCATGGTGTGATCCTTACGCCAGGGTTCAGGTAAGCGGATACGGAAGCTGGTATGAAGTCTCAAGCTGGGCGCTCCCCCTTTACCGGAACCCTTCGCTCGGCAAGGAGTTGAAAGAAAAGATCGAAGAGATTAAAGCGAAATATGTTACTGATAAAGAGCGCATAATTGAGTCAATCAGATTTGTCCAGGATAATATAAGGTATATGGGTATTGAAATGGGCCCCTATTCCCATAAACCGAATTCGCCGGATAGAGTTTTTAAACAACGCTTCGGAGATTGTAAGGATAAAAGTCTTCTGCTTTGCACTATTCTAAATGAACTGGGGTTAAAGGCGTATCCGGTTCTGGTAAATACCGAAGATAAAAACAATATTGCCGAGCTTTTGCCGTCTCCTTTTGATTTCAACCATGCCGTGGTTTTACTGTCGTTTCAGAATAAAAATTACTGGATCGACCCTACTATCTCGTTCCAGCGGGGTAAGCTGGAGGAACTGTTTTTCCCGGATTACAGGAAAGGCCTTGTCATAAAGGACAACAGCTCTTACTTGATTGACATTCCTGAATCCGGGCCCGGGCTGCTGCATGTAAGTGAATATTTTAAGCTTCAGGGAGAAAACAAACCGATGGAACTTATTGTTACAACCGTTCATGAAGGCATGCAGGCCGACGATTACAGGGATTTCCTCGCAAATAACAACCGGAATATTATCGAGAGAAAATACAGGGAATTTTATACTGGAATTTATAAATCGGTAGTTACTTCCAAACTGATGGAAATCAAGGATGATGAATATAACAACTCGATCATTACAAAAGAATACTATATTCTTTCAAATATCTGGACCTATGATAAAAAAGAGGGGCAATGGGAGGCGGATTTCTACCCGAGAATAATAGAAAACTATTTATCAAAACCTGAAACTCTTGACAGGACGATGCCTTTTGAAATTGCCTATCCCAAACATGTCATTCAAACCATAAATATCCAGACCCCGGGAGATTGGGGCATCAAGCCGGAAGAATACAGGATTGACGACCGATCCTTCACTTACTCTTTTAAAAAAGAATATATTTCAAACGTTATAATAAAGACGTACGATTACCTTGCAAAAAAGGATTTTGTCCAGGCGGAGGATACAGGGGTTTATTTGAAAAATATAAACAGGATAGATGATTCACTGGATTTTTATTTATCAGTTCCTGAAAGTATGTCCGAGGCAAATACAAGTAATTTTATTGTAATTTTAGTTTCCCTGTTTTCGGCTTTTTCACTGGTTTATTTATTTGTCAGGTACTTTAAGGCGAGAAAGAAAAGGGACGATTCCCTGCAGCTGGGTAGAATGTTCTGGGCCAGGCGGCTATTCGGCGGAATATTGATGGGAAATAAATTGAAAAAAGCGGTTTACATGGCCCAAAAAATAAATAACGCCTATCAATTCAATGAATTAGCCCTTCTTTACATCAAAGCGGGCGATTTGAAAAAGGCTTTAACAACATTTCAAAATGCACTGGCTAAAGAGCCTCAAAATTGCGATTCTTTGTGGGGATTGGCAGCCATCGAATTTTACCGGAAAAATTACCCGGAAGCAGGTAATATATTGACAAGTTTATTGAATATAGATTATTCCTACAGGTATGGGGATGCGTCGCTTTATTTGATAAGGGTGCTGAACCTCCGGAATGAAAACAGCAGACTGGATGATATGCTTGTAAAGCATTTAAAAAAATGGCCAACAACCGAAGTGAAATATTACTATGCCCGGCGTCTTTTCAACTGTAACGACAAGGCTCATGCCAGGGAAGTATTGGAAGAGATAATAAACGATGAGATGATCTCACCGCCGTTTGAACGGACGAAAAACAGGGCTTTTCTCCGAAAGGCAAAGTCTCTGCTTTCAAAGGTAAGCAAATAACTTTCCGGAAACAGAGTCAAGTTTACTTATCGAATGAAATGTCGTCGGGCAGTTCGTTCAGGTCACCGGGCTTATGAGGAAAATGCTCCTTCAAGGCGGCGGCGATGCGGCCTATGCCGTACTCGATCCCGCCCGCAAAGTCGTCGTTCCTGAAATGGCTTTCCATTTTTGCCGAGATCTCCTTCCAGCATTCGTCGCCCATTTTCCCGTGTATGCCGCTGTCGCCGAGAATCGCGAATTGCCTGTTTTTTATTGCAAAATAGATAAGAACGCCGTTCCTGTGCTTTGTAAGAGTCATGCCTATCCGTTCGAAAGTTCGGGATGCGGCATGCATCAATTGCCCGTTGACCCTTTTGGCGATATGTACCCGGATCTCTCCCGATGTCTGGCTTTCAGCTTCCTTGATGCTTTTAACAATATATTCTTTTTCTTTTGTTGAAAAGAAGTAATAGGGATGGGACGATCTTTTCACAACTGATTTTTTACCATCCTCCACTTGACCCTCCTCCTCCGAAGCTTCCTCCGCCTCCGCCGCTGAAACCGCCCCCTCCGCCCCAGCCGCTTCCTCCGCCGCTGAAGCCGCCCCTGCCGCCGCGCATTAAGAACATGTAGAAAATCAGCTTTAATATTGCAAGGGCTATACTGAAAATAATAAGCCATTCAAAAAAAGAATACCGGTGGGCATAATTTTTCCGGTTTGAAGCGTATGAGCCGTATCTTATAAGGTCGATTAAAAAAAGCAGAACGAATAGTCCCGCTATTATCATGACAATTTTTATTATTTTCTCCCTGTTTAGAGTGTAAAACCCCTGGTCCTGCCCGGAGGATTCCCTGCTTACCGCGTTTTCCCCTCCGGTGAGCTTTTTAACTATTGACGAAACGCCGGCCGTTATCCCGCCGTCGTAATCGCCGGATTTGAAATAGGGGGCTATAACATTACGGATTATGTAGGATGCCTCGGCGTCGGGAAGGTCTCCCTCGAGGCCGTACCCCACCTCTATCCGCATTTTTCTTTCCTGTTTAAAAATAACGAGGATTATCCCGTTATCCTTGCCCTTTTGCCCTATTTTCCATTTTTCTGCAAGCCTGATCGAAAAATCCTCAAGGGATTCCTGTTCGAGTGAGGGAAAAGTCGCTATAACTATCTGATCCCCGGTCCTGCCCTCGAAATCCGCGAGATAATTCTCTATATTGTCTTTTGCGTCCTGTGAAAGCATGTTCGCGTAATCGTTCACCCTAGCCTCTGGGGCAGCCGGGACTTGCAGGGAAAACCCGGAAATATAAATGAAAATCAGGGCCAGGACCGATAATACCGCTGTTTTAATGAGGCAAGGTTTAAACATTAAAATTTCACCTTGGGAGCGGTCTTCGCCCCTTCTTCAGCCTGGAAGTATGCTTTTTCCTGCATTCCGGCCATATTGGCTATTATAAATGCCGGAAAGCTGCGCCTTAAAGTGTTGAATGCCTGGGCCGCTTCATTGTAGCGCATTCTCTCGACCGTTATCCGGTTCTCCGTGCCTTCAAGCTGGGACTGGAGTTCCAGGAAATTCTCATTTGCCTTAAGCTGGGGATAATTTTCGACGACAACCATCAGCCTTGAAAGGGCGCCCGAAAGGTCTCCCTGCGCCGCCTGGAATTTTTTGAAATTTTCCGGGTTATTTATCATGTTTGCGTCTACATTCATTGACCCTACACGGCTCCTTGCATCGACTACGGCCTGGAGGGTGTCTTTTTCATGTTTGGCGTAACCCTTTACAGTCTCGACAAGGTTTGGTATAAGATCTGCCCTTCTCTGGTATACGCTTTCCACCTGCCCCCATTGGGCTTTTACAGCCTCGTCAAGTTTAACAAGCCTGTTGTAATTTCCGCCGGTCAAACTGTAAATGATAAATCCCAGGATTATAACTATCCCCAGGATTATCAATCCTGTCTGCATTCCTTTTGACATAAACTCTCCTTAAATTAGTCTTATTAATGGCACTTTTAATAAATCGAGCATAACGCCTTTGAGAGGTAATTATATGTGTCAGTTATTGAATTTAATATAAAATGGCGATTAAATCAAGAAATACCTCTGTTTTAGGGGCAAAGTTTGAGCTTTTGCTTTATAATAAACTGCCCTTTTAAAACCGGGCAAATATAATCAGGGTTTATAAATGATACAGGTTAGAGACCTTAATAAATCGTACGGTTCAGAAAATCTTCTTGATAATATAAGCTTCAATCTAAATTCAGGCGAACACTGCGGGCTTGTGGGCAGGAACGGGTGCGGCAAGACGACCCTCCTTCGTATGATCGCCGGCCTCGAGGAAAAAGATTCCGGTTCCATTTCAGTACCCCGGAATTATACCATAGGCTACCTTGACCAGAGGATAAAATTCTCGCGTCCGACGGTCCTCGAAGAAGCCTGCCGGGGCCTTCCTCCCGATCATAAAAACGATACCTGGATGGCCGAAAAACTTCTCGCGGGTCTGGGGTTCAGTATCGAGGATATGGATAGAGATCCCCTTATTTTCTCCGGCGGTTACCAGGTAAGAATACAGCTCGCCAGGACCCTGGCGGGGAACCCGAACCTCCTGCTTCTCGACGAACCGACGAATTATCTTGACATTGTTTCAATAAGATGGCTGTCCCGCTTTCTAAAAGATTGGAAAAAAGAATTCATCCTTATTACCCACGACAGGAGCTTCATGGACAGTGTAACGACCCATACAATGGGCATACACCGGAGGAAAATAAGGAAGATCGAAGGGGACACCGAGAAACTTTACAACCAGTTGATCAAAGAAGAAGAGATCTATGAAAAGACAAGGGTGAACGATGAAAAAAAGAGAAAAGAGGTTGAACTGTTCATTTCGCGCTTCAGGGCGAAGGCGAGGCTTGGGGGGTTGGTACAGTCGAGGGTAAAATTGCTTGAGAAGAACAGGAAGCTTGAAAAACTTGAAAAGATGAAAACCCTGGAATTTTCTTTCAGGGAAGCGCAAACGCCCGCGAAGTGGGTCCTTGAAACGAGGGAGATCACATTTTCATATAACGGAAAAACTCCTTATATTATAGACAGGTTTAATTTAACTGTGGGAAAAAACGACAGGATCGGGATCGTCGGCAAAAACGGCGCGGGAAAATCGACCCTTATCAGGCTTCTCACCGAAAATCTTGCGCCCGTAGAGGGTGAACTCAGGTATTATCCCGGCATTAAAAAGGGGTATTTCGCGCAGACTAATATTGACGGGCTCGATCCCTCCAGAACGGTCGTAGAAGAGATTCAGTTTTCACATCCGGAACATGATATCCAGGCAGCCAGGGACATCAGCGGGGCAATGCTTTTCGAGGGCGACAACGCCCTGAAAAGGGTATCCGTTCTTTCGGGGGGCGAAAAAAGCCGCGTTCTTCTGGGAAAACTCATTGTATCGCCGACCCATCTCCTGCTCCTCGATGAACCAACGAACCATCTTGACATGGAAAGCTGCGATTCGCTTGTATCCGCGCTTGACGCTTTTGACGGCGCGGTGATAATAGTCACCCATAACGAGATGTTCCTCAATGCACTGACAAACAGGCTTATAGTTTTCGACCGGGGAAAGGTTACTCTTTTTGAAGGTAATTACAGGGACTTTCTTATTGATATAGGCTGGTCCTCCGAAGAGAACATGAACAATAAAGGGGAGATAAATCCGGCCGGGAAAAAAGCCATCCGAAGAGCAAGGGCGGAGATCGTCAGGGAAAGGTCGAAAGCCGTAAGGCCTATCGAGGAAAAAATAAAGGAAACCGAAATCGCCATAAGCCTTCTGGAAGAAGAGTTAAGTAAAGACAACCAGCTTGCAATAGAGGCTTCGATAAAAGGCGACGGCAGCCTTGTGGCAGCTATCTCCAAAAAAATAAGCGGGGCGCGCTCAATGCTCGATTCCCTCTACGAATCATGGGAGGGCCTGCATGGCAGGTATGAGGAAGCGCTTAAAAGGTTTACAGAGGAGGTTTGATGACGCGTTTTTTTAACAGTATGACGAGGCGGATCGAGGATTTCATACCAATTAATAAAGGCCAGGTAAAGCTTTATACATGCGGGCCTACGGTTTATAATACGCCTCATATCGGAAACCTCAGGACTTTTATGTTCGAGGACCTCCTCCACAGATGGCTTCTTTACCGGGGTTATACGGTTCATCATGTTATGAATATCACCGACGTGGATGATAAAACCATTAAGAATTCCATCAGTAAAAATATGAGTTTGAGTGATTATACGGATATTTATAAGAAAGAGTTTTTCGATTCGTTAAAACAGCTTAACATAAAGCCCGCTGAAAATTATCCCGCCGCGACGGATTACATTCCGGATATGATAAAGATGATCGAAGGGCTCGTCGGGAAGGGATACGCTTACGAGACTGAGGACGGGGTGTATTTCAAGGTGTCTTCTTTTAAGGATTACGGGAAACTGGCCCATATAGACAGGTCGGCCCTGCTAGCCGGCGCAAGCGGAAGGGTCAATAGCGACGAATATTCCAAGGATGAGATCCCGGATTTTGCATTATGGAAAAAATGGACGAAAGAGGACGGGGAGGTCAGGTGGCCCTCGCCCTTCGGGGACGGGAGGCCCGGCTGGCATATAGAATGTTCCGTGATGAGCATGAAGCTCCTGGGCTACCCTATAGATATGCATTGCGGAGGTGTCGACAACCTTTTCCCGCATCATGAGAATGAGATAGCCCAGAGCGAATCCTTTACCGGTTCTAAATTCGTGAATTACTGGATGCATTCCGTCCACCTCCTCGTCGACGGCGAAAAGATGTCCAAATCGAAGGGAAATTTTTACACTATAAAAGACCTGGCCGGCAAAGGCTATACATGCAGAGCGCTAAGATACGCGCTGCTGGGGGCTCATTACAGGAAGCCCCTTAATTTTACCTTCGATCTCCTGAAGCAGGCCGATTCCTCGCTTAAAAGGATCGACGATTTCGTTTTCGATCTTGGGAAAATTACCGGTAAAGGCAGTAAGGGCGAGGATTTATCCGGGGCCCTGGAAAAGGCCTCAGCCGGTTTCGAGGCCGCGCTCGACGACGACCTGAACATATCGGAAGGGCTTTCCTCCCTTTTCGGGCTTATAACTTATTATTACGAACATAAAAGCTCGGCCGCAGTGAAAAACGCCGAAGAGATAACCGCATGGCTTAAAAGGATAGACAATGTCCTCGGTTTTATACAGACCGGGGGGGAAGTCTCTCTGACCGATGAAGAGGAAGAAATGATCAGGCAGAGGACTCTGGCCAGGAAGAACGGCGAATATAAAAAAGCAGACGAGATAAGGGATAAGCTGCTTGGAGCGGGGATAGAGGTCAGGGACACCAAGGACGGCTCGGTGTGGAAGAAGATCAGGTAATATTCAATTCCATGAATATTTCTGCTAAATCATTATCATTATATTTCGGGATTTCATTAAACCCGTATTTTTTAAATATTGTTCTGGCTTTAAGAGATTTTTTCTTGTATCCATTAGGGGTATAAAAACATCACTTTACGGCCCTTTGCAGTGAGTTTCAATCTCTGCTATAATTTATAACGATTTTACATAAAAATGTCGTTTCGAGGATAACAGCCCTTAAAAGGGCTGTATGATGAGAAATCTTTCTTCGGAGAAGATTTCTCCCCGCCCCTTTGGGGCGGGATAAACCCTTCGATCGAAATGACAAGGGGGTATAGAACGAGATACTTTATCGCCTTAACCGGCGGGCTTATCACTTTCATATCCCCTTGCGTTTTGCCGCTTGTACCTGTATATATCGCCTATGTTTCAGGCGTTTCCGTGACCGAACTTGAGACGGGTTCAAAAGAAAAACCCGTATTCAGGATATTTTTAAACACCCTTTTTTTCGTGGCCGGATTTTCAATTGTTTTCAGCGCCCTTGCCGCGTTATTGTTCATATTTTTACAGTTTCTCGGGCCTTACAAGGTTTGGCTTAACAGGCTGGCGGGGTTTGCGATAATAATCTTCGGCCTGCAGATGACGGGGGTCCTGAAATTATCCTTTTTGAACCGGGAGGCGAGGTTCAGCCCTGTCAGAAAGAAAACTTCTCCTGTTTCATCTTTTATAATAGGCGCGGCTTTCGGGGGCGGCTGGACGCCATGCGTGGGGCCGGTATTAAGTTCGATCCTTTTCACTTCGGCCTCCGGAAAGGGGGGAGCGGCGACTCCGGTGCTTCTTCTGCTGACATATTCGGCGGGTCTGGGAGTTCCCTTCATTCTCACGGGCATTTTAACAGGAAGCCTGCTTTCAGTGATGGGTGCGGTAAAAAAACATTACAGGGCGGTTGAAATTATCAGCGGCCTCTTTCTGATAGCCCTGGGATTATTGCTAGCGACGGATTATATGGGCTATGTTTCAGGGTTGTTCTCTCAGTTAATTCCAGGCTTAAACGTTTAACTATGCCGGATCGTTATGCCTTCGGCTTGTCTTCCTTAACCGGGGCTTTAAAACCCTGTCTGTTCAAATACTGCATTAATGTTGCCGCAAGCCCGTCCGCCGACGATACATTATCGCCCGATACCATAATATTCGGAACAAAAGAAAGCCCCTTTTCGGCAAGTACCGTGACTGCGTTTACAAATGCCGTCTGTTCGCTTCCAAGCGCCTCCGCCTGCTCACGGAAGGCTTTTGCCCTGGCCATTCCGACCGCTTCAACCTCAGCCCCCTTTGCGGAACCTGTCTGACGGATATAAGTGGATTCGCCGTCGGCTTCGGCTTTTCTTGCGGTTGCATCGTTAGTTTTAATGTCCACTCCAACTTTGGAGCGGGCAAGTTCGCTCTGCATATCGGCGGTGCCTTTCGCATTTTCCATGGATATTCTCTGGTCCTGCGAATCTTTCTGGCGCTTGTAGGTCTCTATCTCCTGGTTCGCGATTTCACGCTCTGTCAATACCCGGACCAGGGTTTCAGGCAGGATCACATCCTGTATGTAGACGCCCTTTGTTTCTATCTCATACTGGTTCAATTGCTCCCTGATATGGTCGAAGGCTTCCTCCTGGACCTGCTGGCGGGTTTCGATAAAACGGATGGCGGGCATGCTCTGGAGCTTGTCGCGGAAGTGGTTCCCGACAGCGGCCTGAAGGACTTCATTTACAAGGTTCTGAATGGTGCCGACGATCGATATCACCCTGGGTGCTTTTGTGTCGGGCACATGTATCTGGACCTGAAGGTCGATGTTGAATATGAATCCTTCACGGCTTTTCGCCTCGATCGACTTAAGAGCTGCATCGAGCCGGTGGGCCGAAGAGGTGGCTTCCGCCCAGTTCAGGGTAAGGATGAAGGTTGGGACGATTTCAGCCTCATAGCAGCGCGGGTTGATCGGATATTTCCCTGTCCTGAGAGGTTCCTGCCATATGCCGCGGTGGCCCGGCCTTACAAGCGATCCGAATTTGAATTCCTCGCCGGAAATATCTTCAGTAGGAAGCCCCACATAAGATTTAATTACCGCGACCTGCCCCTGTTCGACTACAAGCATCGGGACGATCTCAACGCTGACCAGAAAAGGGTTAAGGTTGTATGCTCCGTACATTAGCGGGTCATGCTGCAGCCCGATCTTCCCCCCATGGTCTAAAAAAGCCTGGAAGTCCTGGTAGTTATTGTGCAGGTTGTTTTTATTTCCAAAAATGAGTTCCATCAGCCTCGAATCGGTTTCTTTTTTCTTTTCCATTTCGAGAACATCCGCATAACCCCCCAGGCGGCTGGCTATATCGCCAGATGGCAGAGGGTCGCCTTCATAAGTGGTTACGATGCCTATCATATCCATTGTTTTCCCGCTGGAGATAGGCTTTGGTTCGATACGGAGGACCTGGAGCTGCTGGGATTTGAGTCCGAAAGCCTCGGGCGTCAGTCCTTCTTTCCTGGATAAAGATTCCAGTTCCGGGGATATGGGAAGTCCGAAAACATTATCCTTTGTAATGATCAAAAACGCGACCGGATGGACCGGTATAAGAGTTCCCGGCGGTAACGTAGGACGCTGAACTCCTTTCTGCCCGCCGTTTTTAATGAAGTTCTGCAGGTTGCTGAAATTGCCGAGTTCTTTTTTATAGATTGCGGTTTTTGCTCCGACAGGCAGGGGTTCGCCGACCTGTGCGATTACAACGCCTATCTGCCCGGCGGGAATCTGGACCCAGGGGTATTTGATGACCCTGTATAAAATCCACAGCTTGAAACGGATACCCGGCATCATCAAAGCGGCCTGGTATCCTGCTTCGCCGCGGAACGCGACGGGGTTGCCCTCGGCAAGCCTTCTAAATGAAAAGCGTTTGATGATGAGGCCGACCTCGGTAGGCCCGATGAGGCGTAGCGATGGGAAAAATAAAATGACTACCAGACCTATGATTATGTATATAAGCCAGGCCGTATTTTCCGGATTCATAAAGCCCTCCTGTGTTAATTTAATAATTATATAACGATTAGATCGATTATTCCAATATATTTCTTTTGAACTGGTCTATTGCATAATTTTTCCTGTTGAACTAAAATAATCAGCACCCTGGGGGCGTTTATATATTTCAAAAAATATAATATTTGATAAAAGGAGTTCGTTATGAAAAAACTTTTATGCTTATTGCCGGTTCTGGCTGCTATGGTCGGTTTTATGCCGGTTTTATCCTTTTCCGCGGATAATACGATCAAAATCGGAGCAATTTTTTCTGTAACCGGCCCCGCGGCTTACCTTGGCGCGCCGGAGTCAAAAACAGCGGTCATGCTTGTTGGTGAAATCAACAATAACGGCGGCATTAACGGAATGAAAGTCGAGCTGATAATAAAGGATTCAGGCGGAAGTCCGGAGAAAGCCGTATCCTTTGCGAAACAGCTTATAGAAGAGGACAAAGTCGTAGCTATTATCGGCCCTACAACAAGCGGTGAATCGCTGGCTATTAAAGACCTTTGCGAGAAAATGAAAATGCCCTTATTTTCCTGCGCCGCCGCAGAAAAGATTGTCAATCCTGTCGCTCATTATGTTTTTAAAACCCCTCAGAATGACAGCATTGTTGTTAAATGGATTTATGAAACAATGAAAAAGAAGGGCATCAAAAAGATAGCGGTTGTTGCGTCCAACACAGGCTTCGGCAACGGAGGGATGGACCAGCTTAAAAAATATGCCGCCGAATACGGTATTACTATAGTCATATCTGAGACCTACGATAAAGATTCGACAGACCTTACGGCCTTGCTGACAAAGGTTAAATCGACAGATGCGGAAGCTCTGGTAAACTGGTCGATCGAACCTGCCCAATCCATTGTAGCTAAAAACCTTAGGCAGCTCAACATGACAATGCCTCTATTCCAGAGCCATGGATTCGGCAACATTAAATATGTCGAAGCGGCAGGCGAAGCCGCGGAAGGCATAATATTTCCATGCGGAAGGCTGTTAGTTGCTGAAGAACTTCCCGATTCGAATCCCCAGAAGAAGATCCTTGTGGCATATAAAACAGAATATGAAAAGAAATACGGCGAACAGGTAAGCACATTCGGCGGCCATGCCTATGATGCGATTCTTATCCTCAAAACAGCCATTGAGAACGCAAAAAGTACCGACAGGGATAAAATCGTCGACACCGTTGAAAATCTCAAGGGCCTGCCGGGTACTGCCGGAATATTTAACTTTTCACCGGAAGACCACAATGGCCTTTCAATGGATGCCATTGTTATGCTGACCGTTAAGAATGGAAAATTTACCCTATATAAGGACAAATAAGTTACAGTCTGAATTTTGTTGATTTAGAATCCGGATATGAGTTTTGATTTATTTCTTCAGTATTTTTTTTCAGGCTTGACCTACGGATGCATCTATGCAATAGCGGCGATAGGGTTTAATATTATCTATAACTCCACGGGAATAATAAATTTCGCACAGGGCGAGTTTGTTATGCTCGGCGGCATGATTGCGTTTACATTTTCTCAATTTATGCCTCTCACCGCCGCTATCTCGATCGCCGTTATCATTACCGCTTTAATCGGTTCGATCATAGAATTTATTTTTATTCGAAGCATTTACAGATTGACCCTCTTTCACCTGAACATATTCGCGGCAGGCCTTGCAATACTTTGCGCATCGGTTATCTTCGATAGCATTATAGCCGAAGTCATTTCCATTATTTCGGTCCTCTCGATAGTAAACTGCCTGTGGATATTTTCAAAAAAAATCCGTAATTTCGCCGGGAAAGTCCATAAACCTTCAGTTCTGCAGATGATTATTATAACTATCGGGCTTTCGATAATCCTTCGTGAAATCGCGCTCCATATCTGGGGAGAACAGGTGAGGACTATTCCCTATTTTACGGGCAATGAAGTAACATCGATAAATATTATGGGGGCTTACTTTTCCCCCCAGATAATATGGGTCCTTTGCATAACAGCCCTTATAGTGGCCGGGCTTTCACTGTTTTTCAAGTTCTCAATTACAGGCCAGGCGATGCGCGGGTGTTCCGCCAGCAGGGAGGGTGCGCAGCTCTGCGGGATAAATACTCGATTTATGATAAACCTGTCTTTTGCACTCAGCGCGGGGATAGGTGCCCTGGCCGGCTGCGCTGTTGCGCCGCTTACCCAGACGCATTACGATATAGGGACAGACCTTGCCGTAAAAGGCTTTACCGTAGCCGTATTGGGAGGGCTGGGTAACAGTTACGGAGCAGTATTTGCCGGGCTTTTCCTTGGAATACTCGAGGCTTATACGATAACTATTTACCCTGAAGCGTATAAAGGGGTAATAACAATTATAATATTGTTAATTGTACTGTTTATCCGGCCTAACGGAATTTTTGGTTCAAGGAATATAAGTTCGTTAAAGGAATATTAATATGGATCTCAAGCGCTATGGACTGGCCGGAATTTTAGCGGCGGCTGTAATATTATTACCCCTGGCCACTTCTCTTTTCGGCGTTAATTTTTATCTCACCCAGCTTACAATGTCGGCTTATTATATAGTAGCTGCGCTGGGACTTTGCGTGCTTATGGGCTATGCCGGGCAGATATCCCTTGGACAGGCGGCTTTTTTCGCTATCGGCGGGTATACTTCCGCTTTAATCACGACTTTGAATTTTATCGAATATTCCAGGGTCCCTATTGTCAAATTCTTAAGCGCGGCGGGTTTCCTCCTGCAGGGTAATAGTATTTACGGCGATAAAGTTCTTTATCTTTCCTCCTGGATAGGATTTGCCTCGGCTTTGATTTTAACGGCTTTAATCGCGTTTCTTATAGGAATACCGGTATTAAAGCTTAAGGGGCACTACCTGGCCATGGCCACGCTCGGTTTCGGAGTTATAATTGAAAAAATCGTACGAGGAACCAAGTTGTTCGGCGGTGCTGACGGAATAACAAATGTTCCGGCTTTCATCATTATGCCGGGGCTTACTGTAAGTTCGGAAATGCAGGACAGGATTATCAATTATTTTATAGCCTGGTTTATTATTATTTTAGTCATGGTACTGCTTAACAATTTAACCGATTCCAGGGCGGGAAGAGCTATGCGTGCACTTCATGGAAATGAAGACGCCGCCCTGTCGATGGGAATAAACACATCACGGTACAAAATATATGCGTTTGTGATCGGAGCCGTTTTAGCGGCTGCTGCGGGAATAATGGAAACCCATTATAACGGGAGCATAGGGCCGGGAGAAGCCAGTGTAATGAAATCCGTAAGGTATGCGGCTATAGTGGCTCTCGGCGGAAAGGACAATCTTTGGGGGACTCTCGCCTTCGGGCTGATACTTAATTTTTTGTCGCTCAGGGGGGTGTTCGGGAGTTTTGACGACGCTGTATTCGGGGCGGTCCTTATCCTTGTGATGATCTTTGCCCCCGACGGTTTCAAATTTATAAAAAAAAATGAGGGCAAGATAGATGCGGCATCTTGAAATAAAGGAATTGAATAAACATTTCGGCGGCCTGCATGCCCTCGACAGGGTGAGTTTTAATGTCAGGGAGGGCATCATAAAGTCTGTTATAGGCCCGAACGGCGCAGGCAAGACCACGTTGTTCAACCTCATTTCGGGAGTTATACCCGCAGATTCGGGCCGTGTTAAATACAGGGGGGAGAATATAACGAATTATAGGCCTTATCAAATCGCTTCAAGGGGGATTATAAGGACCTTTCAGAATTTAAAATTATTTCCCCGTATGACAGTGCTTGAAAATGTGATGGTCGGCAGGCATATCCGTTCGTCCGCCGGGCTTTTCTCAGCCTTCCTCGGACTTCCCGGGGGCAGGAAGGAGGAAAAATCTATAAAGGAAGAGGCGCAGAAGGCCATTGAACTGCTGGGTTTGAAAGATGTTTGGTCTAAAGACGCTTCAAGCCTCCCCTTCGGTACTCAGCGGTCTGTCGAGCTTGCCAGGGCTATTGTAGCGGAACCCGGCCTGATGCTCCTGGACGAACCCGCATCGGGACTTAATATTTATGAAACTAAAAAGCTATCGGAGCTTATTTTAAAGATCCGGGGTATGGGGGTAACCATATTGCTTGTGGAGCATGATATGTCGGTCGTTATGGACATATCCGACGAGATTGCAGTATTGAATTTCGGGAAAAAGATAGCCGAAGGAAAACCGAACGAGATACAGTTAAATAAAGAAGTTATAAAAATATATCTTGGCGAAGAAAATGCTTAAAATAAGAAACCTTGAATCGGGATATGGCGGATTAAGGGTTTTAAAGGGAATATCCCTGCATGTCTCGCCGGGAGAGATAGTCGCTATTATAGGGTCGAACGGCGCGGGAAAATCGACTTTATTAAATACGATATCGGGCCTGGTCGACATTTTCGCGGGAAGTCTGCATTACAGGGAAAGGGATATATCGAATCTTACTCCCGACAGAATAGTCTCGTTAGGCCTAACACTCGTGGCCGAGGGTAGAAAATTATTCTCACCCATGACTGTAAAGGAAAATCTTACTCTCGGCGGTTATATTTTACATAAAAAGAGGAATATAAAAAAATTTAAAGAAGAACTGTCCCGGATTTACGCCTTATTACCGGTTCTAAAAGAAAGGGAAAACCAGCTCGCAGGGACGCTGTCCGGAGGCGAACAGCAAATGCTTGCAATAGGGAGGGCTCTCATGAGCGGTCCCAGCATGATCATGATGGATGAGCCTTCCCTCGGACTTGCTCCGCTTATTATAAAAGATATATTCAATGTTATCAGCAGGCTCAGGGAAGAGGGGAAAACTGTTCTTGTAGTAGAACAGAACGCTAAGGCTATATTGAAGATCGCGGACAGGGGATATGTAATGGAGACAGGTAGCCTTATCCTGGAAGGTACAAGCCGGGAACTTCTTAATAACCGGGATGTTCAGCGGGCTTATCTGGGCAAGGAATATAAATCCATCGCCGATTAAGGAGGCCTAAAATGATTTATGATAAGAATCTTGAATGCATGGACAGGGATGATCTTGAGCAGCTCCAGATAGAAAGGCTCCAGACGACGCTTTTTCGCGTCTATCAGAATGTGTCTTTTTACAAGGATTCCTATGACAGGAATAATATCAATATCGAAAAGATAAAATCCATAAAGGACCTGTCCGGCCTCCCTTTTACAATAAGGGATGATCTGAGGCTTTCCTATCCCTACGGAATGTTCGCCGTACCGCTGAGGGATATCGTGAGGATACATTCCACATCCGGAACCACAGGCAAGGCTATCGTGGTCGGATATACCGTTAACGATATAACTAACTGGACTTCGCTTATAGCCAGGATGCTGACAGCTGTCGGGATCACGGAGCATGATTTTGTTCAGATTGCGTTTCATTACAGCCTTTCTTCAGCGGGGTTGGGGTTTCACTACGGGGCTGAAAAGATAGGCGCATCAGTCATACCTTCCTCCAGTGAAAACGTCTACCGCCAGATTCAGATAATGAAAGACTATAAAACCACGACCCTTATAAGCACACCCGGCTATGCCCTGCATATAAGCAAAGTTATGGAGGAGATGAATGTACATCCGGAAGAACTCAATCTCAGGACCGGTCTTTTCGGGGCGGAACCATGGAGCGAAAAACTCAGAAAACAGATAGAGCGGGGCCTGCATTTAGAGGCCTATGATAATTACGGCCTGACCGAACTGATAGGACCGGGTATTTCATTCGAATGCCCTCAAAAAAAAGGGCTTCATATTAACGAGGACCATTTCATAGTCGAGGTAATCGATCCTAAGTCGCTTCAAAACCTCGGATTCGGCGAAGAAGGCGAACTTGTTTTTACAACCATCACAAAACAGGGTTTCCCTTTAATACGCTACAGAACGGGTGATATAGCATCGCTTATCAATGGTAAATGCGATTGCGGGAGGACCCTTGTAAGGATGAACAGGCTGTCAGGCAGAACTGACGATATGATAATAATCGATGGAGTCAATATTTTTCCTTCCCAGATCGAGGAAATCATTCTCAGGATTGAAGGCGTCGAACCCCATTATCTCATAATCCTGGACAGGAAAGACGGCCTTGAAACAATGGAAATCCAGATCGAGGCTTCGGGGTTCGACGAAATGAGGGAACTCGATAAGCTAAGGTCGAAACTTCAATTACAGCTTGAAACTACGCTTGGTATTAAGCCGAAAATAACACTTGTAGAGCCGAAGACAATTAAGCGCTCGGACGGCAAGAAGCTGAAAAGGATCATAGATAAGAGGGAATAATGAGGCCCGTTCAAACAACATAAAGCCTGTATGGAGTCAATTTTTATCTCGCTGTGAATCGAAAACTTGAACTGCATCATCTCAAAACGGTGGCAAGCGCGGATTGAATGCTTTTTTTATTTAAGAAAATTTTTATTATCTGTAAGAACAGACTAATAACATTTACGTTCCCCGATACGCGCTTGCTGTCACCGTTTTTCGATGGCAGTTCCTCGCCTTACGGGCACAAGCGCTTACTTCATAATGCGCGTAAAAAAATTAACATCAAGAATCGCTTATTTCATTTATTTCCGAGAAATGGGACTGGGTATTTCTGGATAATTTTCAACATGCAGCTTTGTCATTTCGAGCGCAGCGTTTATCCTGTAAGGGAGAAATCTTCCCTGACTCTCGACTTTCAACTTGCTTAAAATAAATATTTCTGAAATATTGACATTTTTATGACCCATGTCTATATTTAATACTGAGGGAAGAGCAGGTTTCTTACCGGGCCGGAATATCCGGCATCCTCATTAATCGAATAAAAAAACAAAAATCTTTAATAATATATATTTAATGACAGAGAGACTTCCTTCAATTTAAAAACAAAAAATTAAATTGGAGAGGTCCGGCTATGGATCGATATATATTAAAATGCGGCCTGTCTGCCTTGATGATATTCGGAACTGCCGTTTACGGGGTTTCCGAAGGCGCGAAATTCGAACCGTCCGACGGAAAAACCATACTCATTATCGGCCAGGACAGCGTGACGATTGAAAATTATATAAGTTCGACTGGAATTGTCCCTGCCGGTTTCATGGTTTATACCTCTATCAAAAACCTGGAAGGCCTCGAAAGCGAATCGCCCGATTATGGATCCGGGATAAACGACGCCGATAAGCTCCTGTCCCGGTATCCGGGTTCATATCTGCAGATAGGCCTCTGCCTGGTCGGAGAGCTCAGTAATACCTATTCCGGAATGCTGGACGGAAACATAGAAAAATTCGCCCGATGGCTGAAGAAAACCTCTTCCCCCGTCTTCCTGAGGATCGGCTATGAATGCGACGGCCTGCATAACTCGTATGATTCCGGGGAATACATATTAGCCTACAGGCATATAGTCGATAAATTGAGAAAACTTGGAGTTGACAACACCGCGTTTGTCTGGCATGTTCATGCCCACAAGTTGAACCCTGATCTTGATAACTGGTATCCGGGTAACGGATATGTCGATTGGATAGGGATCAGTTATTTTGACCAGCCCGAAGCCATGATGGATCCCGTGCTTGCTTTCGCAAAATTGAAACACAAACCGGTAATGATAGCCGAAGGCACCCCGAAGGGTATAGGAAGCGGGGAAGGCCAGATATCCTGGGAAACCTGGTATAGAAACTTCTTCGGTTTTCTGGAAAGGAACGGCATTAAGGCGGTTTCATACATAAACAGCGATTGGGAAAAACAGAATATGTGGAAAACGCAGGATTGGAAAGACGCCCGTGTCGAAGCTAACGATTATGTTATGAAACACTGGATCTCTGAAGTTTCGAGGGACAAATATATAAAATACACCCCGATTCTTTACGGCAGCAATGAATTATCCAAATAACAGGCTTACGGGTGGTTCCAAAAATTAACCTTATTATTAATAAATGATGTTATAATAGTAATAAAACCGCACCCTACGGGCATAAACCCTATGGTGCACTTGTCCCCGTAAGGGGGCTACCTTGCCGCCTTGCTCGGCGTGAAAAGGCGCTTGTCCTGAACCGTAGGTTCAGGGGTTTTTAGAAGTGCCCTTATCGGTATAGTTCTATTCTCTGAATAACTATAGTTCCGGTATTCTGCCTTCCGGGTATTGAGATTTCAATGTCATTTATAGCCTGAAGGTCAATGATCTTATTGCCGGTCTGATTGCCCCACACGGGCCTTATGTTGAATGATTCGAAAGCGAAGTTATAATCCTCTATTTTACCCGTTCCGTATGCCTCGTCCGAGGAATAACTTTCTCCATCGGCCCCGTTAGCCCCCGGATAACTCTTCTGCCATGGTTCCTTTACCCCGCTTTCGTTAAGGTATATGAAAAATCTTACTTTCGGCGGCACGGACATCCTGAATTTAACCCCCTTGTACCCGGAAGCGTCATAGTAACCCGTGATCTCGTGGGAAAGGGAGAAGATCGATACTCCGCAGCCCCAGCCGTAGCCGCTTGAATACCAGAGCAGGATCGATCCGAATACCCTCTGAACATTCATTTTAGCATTGTTATCCGAGTCCCCCCATGGAGTGATTATGTTATTAGCGGATTTTAGGTCAAGGTAAACAGGGCTGAATGAACTGTTGATAACGCCCTTCCTCACGGTTATTTTAGGGGTGAAGTAGATATTCTTAGCCGGGACTTTCAAAATGCTCGACATATGGGCCGCAAAGGCTTTCGGGTTTGCTTCAGTCATTGCGCTGATAAGTTCTCGATAAGGCCTGCCGGATTGGTCCACTATTCCATAATTGTTGTCTTCGTCATTAGAAGCCCTTCCATCCTGGGGATCGTCGTAAAACTGGAACCAATGATACCCTATTATAAATGGGAGGCCGGCGAAAGACATCGAGAAGGTTTTGTAATGGATGCCCCTGTCCTCCTGGGATGCCACAGTCGTATCGGGTCCGACCTTGTTATGCAGTCCTGATGTATTATCCATTGAACGGAAGGTGAATTCGGAGATCAATACAGGTTTTTTTACGAATTCGTATAACGCCTCGAGAAAACCCCTGTCTATATCCGGAAGATTTTTGTAATAATTGAAGGATATTGCGTCGCAATATTTTCCGGCTATCTTCAGGACCTGCTCCGGCACCGAATTTGCGAACCTGTCGCTGAAAATAAGATGGTTTTTATCGACTGCCTTGATCTTCTCCTTTATTAAACTGTAATAACGGTCGGCGATTATGCTTAAAAATTCAGTCCTTATCGCGTTGATGTCTCCGGCATTGAATTGCGACATCTTGAGGTTAGCGATACCGGTAAAATCGGGCAATTTAAGATTCCATGCCCTGTTGAAATTTTCAATGGTGCCGTACCTGGCTTTTAAATATTCGATGACCCTTTTTTTTCCCGGGGCTGCGGCGTCAAGGTCGAAATACATATCGAATAAATAAGATGTGTGTCCCATAAAAAAGGAAAAGTCGCCGAACCAGTTCAAATCGTTGCCGACGAAATACCCTACCAGATAAGGATCTTCCGCCCGCTTTGCGCAATTTTCATTAATGACTTTTTCCATCATTTCATCGAATTCGGGGCCGAAAATGTCCACGAGCTTGTTTCTTTCCGTTCTTTTAAATTCTATAATTATAAAGTATGGAATTTTCATTTTGCAGATCTCGGGGGATGACCAGCAGCCTATAGTATTGAAACCGATGTTAGTGATAAAAGGCAGAGTTTCTTTAACCCATGTAATTTCGTTTTTTGTTTCAAGGGCGTTATAGTGCCTTGCGCCGAGTTTATAGTCCTTGTCTTCGGGAGCTACGCTGCTTATGCCGATTGAAAAAAAAGGCTTGCCGTCAGGGGAGATCAGGAACCATCTGCCTGAAATATTTTTTATCGTAAAATATCCGTCTGAGCTATCGGTGCCCGCATGACCTGCAGTAATTGTCATTACTGAAAAAATAAATAAAACCAGAATCAGGTATAATGATCGGATCATTCAAGCCTCCCTCTTTTGTTTGACCATGAAAGTCCTTATTATATAACCGAGGATATATATCAGCAGAAACGCTTGAGCGAAAATAACAATGAAAAGCCATGCGATAAAAGGGTAAGTTGTCCACTGCCTGAAAGTAATGGTTTTCAAATTGATAAATATAATATTGACCAGATTGTATGTCTCAATTGTAATTATCAAGCCTGACACTATGACGAATAAAGCGAAATGAAGATTTATTTTACTTTCTTTTGTATTGGAAGGGACCCAGTTCATTTTCCTTGTTATCAGCATTACGGTCATTGTATAAAGATACGAGAAAGAATCGAGCGCCGATACTATAAAAGAACCTATATTCGTTTTATTCAAACGCGTAAGCGGTTGAATGACAATCAGGAAGAACAGGTAGGGTACAAAAAAAATGAAATATCTCGTATCGATGAGGCTGGCCGCGAATATCATAATTATACTAAATATAAGTAATGCAAGGATTGAAAACGCTTCCGTGAAATAATAAAAAATATTCGAAATATAAGACAGGCGGGTTGAAAAATCCATTTTAGACCGGAACATTTTTTTAGAGAATAAAAGCCTGATTGAACTGTAACACCATCTCCTGTGCTGGTTGAAATATGATTGGGGATTATCCGGACTTCGGCCCTTTGCCAGAATGATAGGCAGGTATTGTATATGATAACCCGCCGTTGTAATGTTGAAACCCGTCTCGACGTCTTCGCACCAGGGAACGTATGCAATACCCCCGGCCTTGATAAGCGAGATTCTCCTGTAAATGAGATTGGTCCCGACGCAAATTGCGGCATGGAATGGGTTGCGCGAAGGCTGAATTATCTTGTAAAAATCCTCCTGCAGGGCGGCTCCTCCGGAGGTAATCAGGTTTTTTTTAATTCCGGGGCCCTGTGTAATGAAAAATTGAGGCGATTGAATGAGGCCGATCTTCGAATCCGAGAAATACGGAAGAAGGTCTTTTAAAAAATCCCTGTCGGGGATAAAATCGGCATCGAAAATTGCTATGAATTCCCCGTCTGTACGGCTGATAGCGTAGGTGAGGTTGCCGGCTTTTTTCATATGTCCCCTGTCGGGCCTTCGCATATAGTTTATTCCGAGGTTTTCAATAGCCTTTTTGATATCATCGTCGCCGGCGTCGTCGAGTAAAAACACTTTTTTATTTTCATAATCTATATTTAAAGCCGCGAGGCAGGTCTCCCTCACTATATCGATGCCCTCTCCGGTGTACGGGATCAATATATCTACCCAGGGTTTACCTCTCCTTTCCTTCCAATAATTTTCCAGGAGGGTATAATGGCCTGATAATGAGAATTTATTATAGAAAAGGTTAAAAATATAGTGGGTGGAGTAGTAAAAAAGAAAAGTCAGGATTAGCGGGGAAAAAATAATGAGAAATATTATTTGATTAAGGCTTAATATCACAAGCCCGGCGAGCATGAAAAGACTCGCGAGGAGCCCTGTCAAATTCGTTATCCTGACTAAAAATGCGCTGTTAATAAAATAACGGTATTTTAAAGGTATAATGCCCGCTTTCGTTCGACGCATGGCTTAAGTCCCCGGTAATTTTATTAAAGTCTAATAAAAATGAACGAATTAGGCAATATTAAAGGCCATTTATCGATTTATAATTTACAAATTTATTTCATAAAACTCTATATTGTCATCCAGAAAGTTTGAAATCGTGAGGATTTTACCGCCGGGATGAATCGCGATTCCAATAGGCTGGTTGCCCACGTTCAATTCCTCGACCGGGGCAAAATTATTTTCAGAGTCGTAAATTACAATTTTTCCGTCCAGGGGGCTCCTCAGGTAATAGCTTATTTTATTGTTGGGGCCGCGGTTGGATACGTACACATACCGGTTATCGGGGGAGAGTTTTACATTATCGGGATGGTCCCAGGTATTGATTGTTTTAATTATTTTGTCAGTCTTCATATCATAAACGAAGAGTTTGTTCACCCCCATATTGTTTATATAAGCCAGTCCTTTAGACCTGTCGATCCTGAACCTCCCGCATGCACCCCCCGTTTTTACCCGTTTGACGATCTTATAATTGTTCGTTACGCAATATTTGATTATTTCTCCCGAGCCGAACATTGTGACATAGACGAAATTGCCGTCTTCGGAAAAAGCGATCCCCCTGGGCTCTGTCCCTATAGTATTGAACTTGCGTACGAATGAATAAGTTTGGGGGTCTAGTATTGTGACATCGTAGCTCAGCCAGTTTGAAACATAGTAGTATTTAAAATCGGGCGTGAATTCCCCGACCTTGGTCCAGTCGGCATGAGTGGGGATATTGGTTTTAATGGAAAAATCCTTCATGGACAGGACGAAAACCCTTCCACGCTCGTTCATCTGGGTAAACCAGTACTCGCTCCCGTCCTGGTTGAAAACCCCCTCGATGAATCCGAAGAATTTATCGTAGCCTGGAACATGAATATTTGTTATTGTAAGGTCTTTCATATCGTAAACCTGAATAAAATTCGTTCCCATTGTCGCTATCATCAGATATCTTCCGTCAGGAGAGTAGATAAGGTCCTTTGGCTCGTGCCCTGTTCCGATCTGCTTTATGAAAGTAAAATGCGAATTTGTCGGAGTAAGCCTTACAAAAATCGATATATTATTAGTTAGTTCTATATCATTTGAAAAGTTTTTATACCCTTTTTCCCTTACTTCTATATGATAAGGCCCGCTCTGAAGATTGGTTTTAAAAACCGAAGTACCCGATATTTTACCGTCTATGAAAACATCGGCTTTCTTAGGGCTTGTAACGATCTTTAATTCACCTGAGAACACCGGCTGGCAGAAATTAAAGACTGCATAAGTGCAAATAGACAATACAATAATTTTATTAATCATGAGCACCTCAAAAAAATGTTTCTGTGAATTTTAATTTAAATATTGAAATTTGGCAAAAAAAAGGCATCCGGGAAACCCGGCGCATGACAGTCAACGGCCTGACCGAGTATAACTATTATAACGGGGCTTACGACAGCCGGTTCACGCCCTGGTATTTCAGGATCGAATTTTAAGGGTGAATAATTTGCGAAAATATCATGTGTATTCTACAATCCTTATTCTTTTAAGAAGATTAAGGATGGATCATAATGAGGATCTGGATTTTCGCGGCTTTAGTATCCGCAGTACCCGCAATACTCGGTGCTGCCGTCAACAGGTCGTTATATAATTACTCGAAGCTCGAGGCCAGGATAGAAGCGCTGACCAACGGCGCAGGCGATAAGATCACTATTATAAAAATTGGGTCCACACACGCCGGACGTAATCTGCTGTGCATAAAATTTTACGGGGAAAGCGCCGTAACCGGCAGGGAAAAACGCCTTCTTATCATCGGAGGAACTCACTCTCTCGAATGGCCCGGGTACGAGGTCGGAATACGGTTCGCGGAAACCCTCGCTTCCAATATCAGGGCCGGGGTAGAGCCTTACTCGACAGTATATATAATACCGGCGGTAAATCCCGACGGTTTCGATTATATGCAGTATAGCCCCCATCCATTTTATAACGCGAGGAAAAACCTGGGATTTTCGCCTTCCGAGAAAAATCCGAAGGTGTACACCCAGGGAGTGGATATAAACAGGAATTTTCCTGTCGGATGGAAGTACCAGAGCAGTCCATACAGCGTATTTTACGCCGGAACTAAGCCGGGAAGCGAGCCTGAAACAAGGGCGGTTATGGAATTGACAAGGTCCGTAAAACCGGATTTCGCCATTTCGCTTCACGCGCCGGGCAGAAACATTGTTTATCCATGGGGATATAAAGAAGAAAAAATTAACGATCCTGACCTTATAAATACTTGTGAAGAATTCGCGAGAATTATAAATACTTCTAAAGATTTTGAAGAAATTATTAAAAATGAAGAATCGGCATATAAAGCCGGGAAAAAGAAATTCAGGGCAAGTTTCAGATCTATACAGGACTTTGTTAATTATCCTAAAAACGGCGACGAGATAGACTGGTTTTACGGCGAAATGCATATACCGTGTTTTCGCATGGAAATAGCTAATGACCTTGAAACTTATACTCTAGAAGAATACGGCGGAATCGAAAAGGCCTTATTCTGGCTTGTGAATGTTAAATTGAAGGGTTGAATAGTGATTGTCCGATAGGATCAGGACGCTCGAAATGACACTGCTAAATATATGTTCAGGCATCTTTTTTTTCAAATCCTTACTTATTAAAGATAGACTTTAAGTTATATAAATATTCAATTTATTAATGGTGTATAAGTTATGAAACGATTCATTCTTTTTTTTGTCATTCTTCTTTACTCCGGTGAAGTATTTGCGGGCGGGAGCGATATAATTTCTATAACCCTGAAAAATGCCATAGAGATCGCCCTCAAGGATAACCTCGATGTTCTCCAGGCGGAGAAGAACATAAAAGTCGCGGAAGCGCTTTTAGGCCAGGATTACGCGCAGATGCTGATCCCGACCATCACTGCTAACGGGCAATTCGAGTATATCGATCCGGAAACGGCTTCCCGGGGAACATACAACCAGAACATCGGAGGATCGACGGTTATAGTAACTAATATTTTCCAGGACAACTATACCTCCTCAATCTCCCTGACAAAACCCCTTTTTGCCGGTTTGAAATACTGGAACTCGGTCATCACCCAGCAGCTTAATTTAAATCTGTTAAAAAGCACTCTTGAGGATGTTAAAAAAGGGGTGGAGCTTTCTGTTACGACAAATTTTTATAATCTTTTCCTTTTGCATGAAAACGTGCAGATATATACGGAAATTGACATTTACCTTAAGGGGGTCTCGGAATCGGCTGAAGCGTCTCATAAAAGGGGAATGACTTCGGAACTGGATTATTTAAAGGCGATACTTCCGTATAAAACGAATCTTCCCCTGCTCTCAAAAGCAAAATATAACGAGATTTTAGCAAAAGCGAGCCTCTGCGACCTTTTAAACATCTCGAACTATGACTCAGTCGAATTTATAGGAAATTTCATGGACGTAACCAATTTCAATACGGCCGCAACTAACGAAAGCGAATATTACGACCTGGCGGTTTCGAACGATATAACCCTCAAAACCATCGTATATAACATAGAATCTTCGAAACTTACGAAGCAGAGCGCGGAACTGTCCCGCCTCCCGTCGGTGAATCTGGATTATACTTTCACTGAGGATTATATTAAAAATAACACCTCCGCTGTCAATAATGAGAGGAATTGGACCCCGGGATGGAATATCGACCTTCAGCTTTCCCTGCCCCTCGACGACCTTTTGCCCTTTTCCGCATTATCGAAAAGCATCGAATCCATGGATGAGGGCATAAAAAAGCTGGAATATTCAAAGGTAGAACAGGTCAATACCCTCAGGGAAAACGTGAAATCATTCATACAGCAGATCGAGGAGTTAAAGGAAACAGTAGATAGCCAGGCGGATAACCTTGATATCGCCAATAGAAGCCTGGAGCTTACGAAGGGGCTGTTCGCGAGAGGCGGCGCTGTAGAGCTTGACGTGGAGAATGCGCAGATAGCGTATGACCAGGCCCTGCTGGCTTATTACCAGTCCCTGCTGGCTTATATAAGCGAGGTCCTGCAGCTGGAAAAGGAGGGTGGAGTGGATTTTTATGCAAAGCAGAAGGAGAATAATTTATGAAAATAAGAACTATAATATTGATATCGGCTTCAATTATTATTATAGCCGCCGTTATTTTCTTTATTACAGGAATGAAGCGTAAATATTCATTTACCTATGCCAGGATCACGCGGGGGAACATTGAAAATACAATCGCGAGCACCGGCAATCTTCAATTCGCGGTCACAAACAATGTCAACTCTCTTGACGCGGGGACTATCGTCAGGATATATACGGATTTTAATAAAAAAATTTACAAGGGCCAGGTAATGGCAAAGATAGACGACACTACTTTTAAAGCCACGCTGGACCAGATGACAGCAAACCTTCACAGTGTTGAGGCGGTATTGTCGCAGGCACAGCAGAATTATAACGATACGAAGTCCCTTTTCGATCAGAGTTTCACCTCGCAGTCTAACCTGGACGCCGCTAAGAATACTCTTGACAGCGCCAAAGCCCAGGTTGAGGTCGCAAAAGCCCAGGTGGAAACCGCCCAGCTCAACCTGTCGAATACCGAAGTCATCGCGCCTTTGACAGGAATAGTCGTCCAGAGGAACATAGATGTGGGTAACGCCGTCGGTTCGCTATCCTATGCAGGCCCCCCTCTTTTTGTCATAGCTGCCGATACTATGCGGATGCAGATTATGGCTTCAGTCGCTGAAAGCGATATTGGAGTTGTCAGGCGCGGAGATAAAGCCCGCTTTACCCTGCAGGCTTATATGGATAAAACCTTCGAGGGGGTGGTGAGCGATATCTACATGATGCCGGCACTTGTACAAAATGTAGTAAATTATTCCGTTATTATAAATATCGATAATTCGAAGGGCCTCTTTTATCCGGGAATGACAGCGACTATAGATATAGTCACCGATCTAAAGACAAATGTCCTTGAACTCCCAAACTCTGTGCTAAAGTTCCGGCCCACCCCGGAAATGTTCAGGCAGTTTTTTACGCCTAACGCCGGAAACCGCCCAAGGAACACGGTAGGAGGTAATAACTATACCAACCAGCCTAATACTTCTCTTCTTCTGATTTATAATGAAGATACGGGGAAGATTCAGCCGGTAAGGGTCAAAACCGGCATGACCGACGGCCAGATGACAGAGATCGAATCCGACAGGATAAAAGAGGGAATGCTTGTAGTCAGCGGCGTGTCAAATCAGGGCCCCGGAGGACAAGGCCAGCAGTCCGCTTCGCCCTTCCAGGGGGCTTTCCCGGGCGGAAGGGGCATGGGCCGTTAGAGGTATGGATGAAAGATAAAGCGACAGTAATAAGGACCATCGGGTTGACCAAGGTTTATTCGACCGGCGATGTCAAAGTCGAGGCATTAAAGGGAATCGACCTGGAAATCAAACAGGGGGATTTCACGGCTATAATGGGAGCTTCCGGCTCCGGAAAAAGCACCTTGATGAATATTCTCGGATGCCTCGATATCCCGACTGCCGGAGACTATTACCTTGACGGAATAAGGGTGAACACCCTCTCCAAAGACAAACTCAGCGATATCCGCAACAGGAAAATAGGGTTCGTCTTCCAGGGGTTTAACCTCCTTTCGAGAACTACAGCGCTTGAAAATGTCGAACTTCCCCTGCTGTACAACAGGGACAATAATGAACAGGATTCGAAAAAAAAGGCGGAAAGGGCCCTTGAAAAAGTTGGCCTGGGCGACAGGGTTTATCATTTTCCAAATCAGCTCTCAGGGGGCCAGCAGCAGAGGGTTGCGATAGCAAGGTCTCTCGTAAATAATCCATCCCTGATATTGGCTGATGAACCGACCGGAAACCTTGATTCTAAAACTAGCGTGGAGATAATCGCTCTTTTCCAGGAATTGAACAGGCAGGGCATAACTATCGTCCTTGTAACTCATGAAAACGATATAGCCGACTATACGAAAAGGATTGTCGAATTTCGGGACGGGAGCATAATAAGAGATCACGAAAATAAAAAACCTAAAGAAGCGGAATCGGATACGGCTTTATGAAGGTAAAAATCATATGAGATTAAATTTTTTATTAAAAATAGCGCTGCAGTCTATATTAAAAAATAAAATGAGAACCCTGCTGACGATGCTCGGAATTATAATCGGTGTAGGAGCTTTTATTATAATGGTCGCTTACGGGATGGGTATGCAGAGACAGGTCAGGGACCAGGTCCAGAGCCTCGGAGTGAATCTCTTGACCATCTTTCCCAGCGCTTTCAGGCAGGGGGGCGTAAGCTACGGGGGAGGTACATATTCCCGGCTTACCCTTAATGATGTAATTAAAATTAAAAAAGAAGCTGCTACGCTTGCAGGAGTATCCCCTTCGATCCGGGTCGTAGCCCAGACTATCGGAGGGGTAGGAAACTGGAACACATCGATATACGGGGTATCGACCGATTATTTCGATATAAGGCAATGGACCCTGTCAAACGGCAACTTTTTTACCGACAACGACGTAAGGGCCCAGACAAGGGTCTGCGTTATAGGCAATACCGTCGCCTCAAACCTCTTTCCGAATATGGACCCTGTCGGACAGAGACTCCGGATCAGAAGTGAACCTTTCAAGATAATCGGAATCCTCGCACCTAAGGGTTTTTCAGGCAACGGCCAGGACCAGGATGACCTGATACTGGCGCCCTATACTACGGTCCAGTACAGGCTTAATCAGAGCAGGTATATCCAGTCGATACTCTGCAGCAGTACTTCACCCGATATGATGGATGCGTCACAGGATGAGATAAAGACGATACTGCGGGCTTCACACAAGATCTCGGAAGGGGCTGACGATGATTTTACGGTCAGGAACCAGGCGGATATAATAAATACCGCTAACCAGGTTACGGGGAGCGTCACATTGCTCCTGGCTGTTGTGGCAAGCATTTCGCTTCTTGTAGGCGGGATCGGGATTATGAATATAATGCTGGTTTCGGTGACAGAAAGGACAAGGGAGATCGGAATCCGTATGGCAATCGGGGCCAGGGGGAACGATATACTTCTTCAGTTTCTTGTAGAAGCCGTCGTGTTATCCCTTGTAGGTGGATTGATCGGGATATTAATAGGGTATTCCGGGGCCTTGTTTATCAAGCTTGCGCTTAGCTGGCCGATCGTCTATTCGCTGGCGCCCGTTCTGCTGGCATCGGTGTTTTCTTTTATAGTCGGGGTCTTTTTCGGGTTTTATCCGGCGAGGAAGGCATCGACTCTCAATCCGATCGATGCATTAAGATACGAGTAAACCTTCATTTCTACGCCTGATCTTCTCAAGTTCCGTGTTTATGTCCTGAAACGAAACTGTCGTCCAATAGCCGTATTGAGGAAAGATCAAATCTGCCGGAGGCAGATACCCGTCCCATGATTCATAGGCACCAAGACGCATGTTCCAGATATCGCCTGCCGGCACAATACGGTTCACTCCCGCGCGGCCCAGGATTCCGGCAATCTTTATAAGCCTTTCCCCTGATACGGCTATGCCGCATGATTGCAGCAATTCGCGTCTCATCCCCGATTCAAGGATCCGGGGCAGGTCATTTTCCAGATTCTCAAGCCTGCGGATTATAATTGACCGGTTTAAAGCATTATAAACCGTGATACCATCAGGCTCGAACTCGCAAGCTGCAAAAAAATTATATTTGTCCAGATCCTTCAAAGATGTAAGTATTTTTATTCCTGGTTTGCTTTCGTAATGGTAATACATATCCTTTAACCTTTCACCGGGCCGGGCACCCTTAGGAAGTTTGTCAAGCAGAATGCGCATATGCTCAATGTATTTCCCGGCAAATTTTAAAACATCGTCAGTATTGCCTTCGACAAATACCTGCTGAGCAGATAAACAACCCTGGGTTTCAAACATGCTGTTATCGAATGCGACATTAAAAGCAACAGTATCGAGCCCTTCTTTAATGAATTCCCCGCCGATAACGTCAAAGCTGATTTTATGCCAATGCCCGCTTACCCGCCGCCTGAAATCTCTTATACTTCTAAGCCTCAGGCTTCGTGCAATTCGAGTAATCGACTTTCTGGAATCAATTCCTCCAGTAACTTGAATATGATCGCCCCGGCGTATTAATTCTTTGATCAGTCCTGGTTCTGCACCTTTAAAGGTGATTAAAGCGATTGTATCGGATAATGGAAATAGATTGTTTTTTTTCTCGATATCCGCCAGCTTGCTGAAAAACCTCGGGCCGAAAAAAGGCTCGGCGCTTGAATTTTTCCCGAAACTCGATGCACCGATAACCGCCGCTAAAAAGGCTTTCATAATAGGTATCCCCGGCGCGTTTCCTGCGCAAATATTTGTTATGACTTCCGGTATTTTATGAAAACCGATTCCGGAAAGCCGGTACGCCGGATTTAAATTAAAAAAAGCCTTTAGAAAAATTTTAGGGATAAAAGTATAAAATCTTATATATCCGCTTTTGATCCGGGTGAATTCAGAACAAGCCTCCAGGAATACATTTGCCGATAAAAATTCCGTTTCATACTCCCTGCCGGCTAGCATGGAATTTAACAGTATTTCGATCATTTTACATGAAAATCCGCTGATCTCCGGCAATATTGAACCGATTTCTTTACGGAGTGCTGATTCCTTATTCCTGAGATCCTGAAAAAGAGAAAAAAAACCTTTTAATCGGGTTTTAACAGAATTGGATTCCAACAGATCGGTATTTTTGAGAAGCGTATTTCTTCTTCGCCGGAGGGATTTACCGATTATTTCAATGACCTTGCCGTCAATATTTAGATGATTTATTAAAATATCATTATTCCCTTCAAAAAAACGGTGTTCGAGTTTAAACCTTCCCTCCATTTTCAGCTCATGTTCTATAAACCCGGGTATGAAATAGTCATTTATTTCGACCGCCACTTTAACCCCTCAGGCATAATCTTCAAGAGCTGCAGCGCAGCCTTTTGAACCGCGGTTTTCTTCATCTCTTTGGATTCGTTTAAAAAATTTTGAAGTTATTCCGCATTTGCATAGTTCATCATGAATGCCGTCTATCATATCTCCGGTTACTAAAGCGGGTACCCTGTTTATTTCCCGCGGATCATATTTTGCCAGATAGGAATCGACCATAAAATATTCCACATGCGGGTCTAAGTGATAATTTCCTTCAGAACATCTGATGGCGGCGCTGATCGATTCGCCCTGGGCGTATGAATCGACAATTTTATCCAGGCCGCCGACAGCCCTTTTACAAAGCATAATAATTTCTTCCTCGGATACTTCCAGTTTGCTTTTATTGCCCCCTCCAAACATCAAAACCGATCCAGAGGCAAGGTTTATAAGATGATCTTCAGGTTTTTTATGCCCTTTTAAAATCTCCTTATCCAGGATCTTTACCATATTAAGAAGCATTTTATAAGCCATCCATGGATTAATGAACCATAATGTCCTTTTGCCGCATTTTTCAGAATAGTTTAGTGCGGAAATTGTTATCTCGAGATTCTTCCGGCTGATATTACCCTGCCAGAAATCAAGCAGGGGCTTCATAATTAATTTTAGAGCCTTCCCGCTTAATCCCGAAAAAATGCCTGACCGCCATCGCAATTCCCGCGTTTGAATTCTGCTTTTAATTGTAAAAAAGGCATTTTCGCCGAATCCCCTGGAATAAGCAATAAATGCGCGGGTCATCATAAGCGAGGATTCTTTGGGGATAAACGCTACCAGACACCCGTTTCGGGGATCTATCGGGCCATAAGGCGGGACGGAGGTTATTTCATTAAAAACATTTATTGCGGATTTTTCGGCCATTGAAATGGTCTGTGCATCGAATGGAATCAATGAAATCGCGCTTCCGGTCGTTCCGCTGGATGTAAGCAGGTAAACTCCCTGTCCCTTGTAGATATCATCCCTCAAACGATCAAGGCCGCCCTTTAAACTTGTTAATCTCATATATTTTTTCGATAAATTATCAGACGAAATTTTATCAATAAGATGATAATTGATAAAGTTAATCAGACACTCTACATCCCTCTCGCAAAAAACGCCCAGTTTCTTACCGTCGGATGCTGCCGTCTCCGAATAACTCTTATACATTTCCTCTTTAAATACCAGATATGGGAGCATGGATGCCGGTAAATCAATGTTAATGTTTTCTCTTAAACATCTTTCCTTATAAGCAGAGTTTGCCTGCAAATGCAGGGCATGACATGCCTTTATAGCTTCATGCCTTATTTTTTCAGTGCGATCCCTGGGAGTGTACCATGACACTTCATTGAAAAGGTCATCGACCCGTTTTTTTAATTCATTTTTAAGATCTATCGTTTCACTCATTTTTATTAAGTCCCCTTTCAACTTTATTTGGAATAATCCTAAACAACACATTGTAATTTAATAAATTTGATGAATCAAATAATTTATAGTGAAAGTCCATGGTTTGCGCCGATTATTTTGAAAAATTATACAAACCGCTTTATAATTTCAGGTTAAGTTGCACTCCCCGGGAGGAAAGTATGTTTGAAAAAAAGGAAGCCGGCGTATATCTGAGTGAAAACCTGCTTAATTACATCGATAAATGGAAGAACGTACGCGGAAGTCTAATAATGATCCTTCATAAAGTACAGGAAGAATACGGGTTTGTGCCCAGGGAAGTGGTGCTTCAGCTTTCAAGAAAGCTGAATGTGCCCCTGGCAAAAATATACGGCATCACGACATTTTATCATTTTTTCAAGCTTAAGAAACCGGGCAGGAATAAAATAGCGGTATGCATGGGGACGGCATGTTATCTGAAGGGGGGAGAGGATATACTGCAAGAGCTTGAAGCGCATCTTGGAATTGGGGTTGGAGGAATAACCGAAGACGAAATGTTTTCATTGGAAGCAGTACGCTGTATAGGGTGTTGCGGTTTGGCCCCGGTCCTTACTATAAATGATGAAGTTTTCGGCAGGCTGACAAAGCAGAATATACCTGAAATCCTTTCACGGTTAAAGACAAAGGGATAGAAGGGCTCAAATGGAAAATTTAAATTTGAAAACATTAAGGGCTTTAAGGGCAAGAGAAAAAAAGCTATTAAAAGATAAAGATCAAGCCAAAACAACTATACTTATCGGCATGGGCACCTGCGGAATAGCGGCCGGGTCGAGGGAAACTCTCAAAGCCTTCGCCGCCCAGGCGGAAAAACTCGGCCTTAAAGACATTGAAATCAAGCAAACCGGCTGTATGGGCAGCTGCTACGCAGAACCGACCGTTGAAGTCAGGTCGCCGGGCATGCCGGCCATACTTTACGGAAGGGTTACTCCGGCAGTCGCCGGAAAGATCATGGATCAGCATATCATACAGAAGCAGCTTTTAAATGATTATGTCTACGACAAACCGGCCGTAGACATCCTTAATTAAGGATTCTAAGTATGGGTTACAAGAAATTTGTCCTGGTCTGCGCGGGTGAAACATGCGGCGAAAAAAATTCTCTTCAGGTTTACGATAATATCAATAAAGAGCTGATCGCGGCAGGGCTTAAAGAAGAAATACAGGTAGTCAAGGCAGGATGTATCGGCTTCTGCGGGGAAGGTCCGGTAGTTAAAATAATGCCCGGCGAAACATTGTATGTCGGGGTAAAAGCCGGGGACGCAGCGGAAATTGTTAAATCTCATTTTAAAAACGGAAAAGTGATATCCCGCCTTCTTTACGATAGGAAAAAAAGTACCCGCAATATAAAACTTCCAGGCATCGATTTTTATCAGAAACAGTTCCGTGTTATATTGCGGAATTGCGGAGTAATCGATCCGGAGAACATTAACGAATATATATCCAGGGATGGTTATGCCGGGCTCGAAAGGGCACTTTTCGAACTGACTCCCGATGATATCATAGAAGAATTGAAAATTTCAGGCCTTCGGGGCAGAGGCGGAGCAGGGTTTCCCACCTGGATGAAATGGGATTTTACAAAAAAAGAAAATTCAGAAATCAAATATGTCGTTTGCAATGCAGACGAAGGCGATCCCGGTGCTTATATGAACAGGAGCACCATTGAAGGAGACCCTCACTCGATCATCGAAGCTATGATAATAGGCGGCTATACTGTAGGGGCACATGAAGGTTATATCTATATAAGGGCTGAATATCCTATAGCCATTCAAAGGCTGGAAACGGCAATCAGGCAGGCAAAGAATTACGGCCTATTGGGTAAGAACATACTTGGGAGTTCTTTTAATTTCGACATAGAACTCCGCCTAGGAGCCGGCGCTTATGTCTGCGGAGAGGAAACCGCGTTATTAGCCTCAATAGAAGGCAACAGGGGCATGCCCAGGCCAAGGCCTCCCTTCCCGGCAACGAAGGGTTTGTGGAATAAACCGACCGTAATAAATAATACTGAAACCTGGGCCAATATACCGGTCATACTTACAAAGGGCGGAAAATGGTTCTCGGGCATAGGAACCGAAACTTCGAAAGGCACAAAAGTTTTTGCTTTGACAGGCAAGGTTAATAATTCAGGGCTTGTCGAAGTGCCGCTCGGGACGACCCTTAGAGAGGTCATATTCGATATAGGGGGTGGAATAAAGGACGGCAAGAAATTTAAAGCCGCTCAGAGCGGCGGTCCTTCCGGAGGGGTCATTCCCGAAGAATTCCTGGATGTGCCCATAGATTTCGAGAGCCTGAAGAAACTTGGGGCCATAATGGGCTCGGGCGGACTTATAATTATGGATGAAGACGACTGTATGATAGATATTGCTAAATTTTATATGCAGTTCGCGGTAGACGAATCCTGCGGCAAGTGCTCTCCCTGCCGTATAGGCGGAAAACAGCTCTTTGAAACCCTTGATATCATAAGCAAGGGAAAGGGGCAAATGGAACACATGACGAACTTGAACAGGATCTGCGCCGCCATGCAGAAAGCGTCCCTTTGCGGGCTCGGCCAGAACACGCCTAACCCTGTGCTTTCCACGATGAAGTATTTTGAAGAAGAATATATAGATCATATTAAAGAAAAAAAATGTCATTCGGGGTCGTGCAGGAGCCTGATAAGTTTCTTTATCGATCCGGAAAAATGCATCGGATGCGGGCTTTGCGCGATGAAATGCCCGGCAGACTGCATCAGCGGTGAAAAGAGAAAGCCCTATACGATAGATCAGCTTAAGTGCATTAAGTGCAGTTCCTGCTACGATGTATGCAAGTTTGACGCAGTTATCAGGGAATAGGAGAAATATAGGAAAGATGGATAAGGTAAAAGTAAATATAAAAATAAACGGTATTCCGTTTAAAGTAAATAACGACAGGACAATTCTTGAAGCTGCCAAACTTGTCCAGGTTAATATTCCCAAACTCTGCAACCATCCCGATCTTCCTCCAAGCGCGGCATGCGGTCTTTGTATTGTGAAGATAAAGGGTTCTCCCAGGATGATCAGGTCCTGTACTACTTACGTCGAAGAAGGCATGGAGATTACAACCCATGACTCCGAAATTTTTGAAATCAGGAGAACAGTGCTGGAACTAATACTTTCAAACCACCCCAATGACTGCCTTCAATGCGCAAGGAACGGTAATTGCGAGCTTCAACAGCTTGCCGGGGATTTCGGGATCAGGGAAGTCGATTTTATGAGGATGCTCGTGAACCATCCGGTTGACGATTCCACAGGTTCGATCGTGCTGAATCCCGAAAAATGCATAAAATGCGGCAGGTGCGTGGAAGTATGCCAGATAATGCAGAATGTTTGGGCGATAGAATTTATCGGAAGGGGCTATAATATGAGGATAGCCCCGGCAGCCGACACGTTTCTGCAGGACAGCTCGTGCATAAAGTGCGGCCAGTGCACGGCGCATTGCCCTGTCGGGGCTTTATATGAAAAAAGCGATAATGTCAGGGTCTGGGACGGCCTTAAGAATGAAGATTTCCATAAAATAGTCCAGATCGCGCCCGCAACCCGGGTCGCTTTGGGTGAGGCTTTCGGGCTTGAACCGGGCATGGTCACGACCGGAAAAATGTATACTATTTTGAGGAGGCTTGGATTTGATGCTGTGTTCGATACGAATTTCGGCGCCGATCTGACTATTATGGAAGAAGCCTCTGAATTGGTAGAGCGTTTAAGTCATAATAAAAAAGAACTACCCCTGATAACAAGCTGCTGCCCGGGATGGGTGGATTATCTTGAAAAATTTTACCCTGAGATGATCCCCTATTTTTCGACCGCAAAGTCCCCTCACCAAATGGTCGGAGTCCTTTCAAAAACATATTACGCGGGGAAGATAGGCATCGATCCGGCGAAGATATTTTCTGTTTCCATAATGCCCTGCACTGCAAAAAAGTACGAGATCACAAGAGCGCATGAAATGTTCGCCAGCGGCTACCAGGATATTGACGCAGTGCTTACGACAAGAGAGCTTTCCCGCATGATAAAGGCTTCGGGAATAGATTTTCTTAATCTTCCCGATTCGGAAGCCGATTCGATACTCGGCGATTATTCCGGAGCCGGAACGATATTCGGAACAACCGGCGGAGTCATGGAGGCGGCTTTAAGAACAGCTTACCACCTTATTACAAAGAAAGAATTAGGCAATGTAGATTTCATTGAAACAAGGGGTCTTAAGGGAATAAAAACCGCGACAGTCGATATCGAGGGCATCCCTGTGAAAATAGCCGTCGCTCACGGCATAGCCAATGTAGGGGCAATCCTTGAAGAAATAAAAACGGCCAAGAGGGAGAATAGGGATATTCCATACGAATTTATCGAGGTCATGGCCTGCCGCGGCGGTTGCGTCGGAGGAGGCGGCCAGCCTTATGGGGCAACGGACGAAATAAGAAAGAAAAGGGCGGCGGGCCTTTACAATGAAGACCGGGATAAAAAAAGGAGATGTTCCTATCAGAACCCGTACATCAAGCAATTATACGAGGAATTTCTGGGGACCCCTCTGTCGGAAAAGGCAAAAAAAATGCTTCACACTACCTATCATGAAAGGCCTTTATACAATAAATAAAATTTCCTTAATTACCATCTCTCATTCTGGTAAATCAGGGAAAGAAATTCACTTCTTGTGGTATGACTTGATCTGAAAGCGCCCAGAACCGAGGAGGTGATCATGTTCGAGTTCTGTTTTTCAACACCTCTCATCATCATGCAGAGGTGCTTGGCCTCTATCACAACCCCTACGCCGTCGGTTTCAATGGAATCATGAATTGCATTGGCTATCTGGTCTGTCAACCTTTCCTGGATCTGCAGCCGCCTTGCGAAGATATCTACGATCCTTGCGAGTTTACTTGCCCCGAGAACTTGATCGTGTGCGATATAGCCGATGTGGCAGCGTCCGAAAAATGGAAGCAGGTGGTGTTCGCATAAACTGAATATTTCAATATCTCTTATTATTATCATATTATTGGTTTCCTGGCTGAAAATGGCCTCATGCAGAACGTCTTTTACTTTAATGTTATAACCCGATGTCAAGAATTGAATGGATTCGGCGAAACGCTGCGGTGTCCTTAGAAGGCCCTGTCTCGACGGGTCTTCACCAATTTCAATCAGAAGTTCTTTAACGAGCTTTTCCACTTTCCTGGCGTCCATATATATACTCCTTTCTTAATTTATCAGTGAATTCGGTTAACGGTTTTAATTTAATCTCTTTGAAAGTTTCAACGATTTCCCGGGCTGTCAACCCCCATTCCGGGAAAAATAGGGAAGTGTCAAGTTCATTCAGAGCGGAGGACAGATAAGGCCTCTTTTTTATATCAGGATCCGGAATATCCAGCAACCCGTTATGGATAGAAAGACCGCCGTAAAAAAGTATATCGAGGTCTATAGTGCGAGGCGCATATTTATCTATATTCCTCTTGCGGCATAAAGACTTTTCTATATCTCTCAATATGTTAAATTTAAGGAATTCCGGCGAATGATCCGTTTCAATTTTTACGACCCCGTTGAAATAATCCGGATCGCCAGGCCTTCCGATGGCCTCGGTTTCATAAAAGGTCGATATCCCTCTTAAAACGGTCTTACCGGATAAAAGTTTCAATGCGGTTTCAATATTGAAGGCCGGTTCAATGTTTGAACCCGCGCCGATAAAAGACAGGGTCAATTTCTAATCCTTTTCCCTGTAGATTTCCACGCCTACACTCCTTGCGAACCTCAGGGCAGATGGTTTTTCAACAAGGACTTTTACGCCTTTTACGCCTCTGAAACCCAGGCATAATCCGGCAATTTTATCGGCCAGGGCTTCGACAAGGAAAAAACTGGAAGATTCAACGGTTTCAAAGACCCTTTTTTTTATGGCCCTGTAATCGACAGCATCCTCAAAAAGGTCCGTCGAACCTGCTTTTTTCAGATCGGCGGTAAGGGTTATATTGATTATAACGTCCTGTTTTTCCCTCCTTTCTTCATCGTTAATGCCTATGATACACCGCGCCAGGAGGTCTTTAATAAAAATGCTGTCCATTCAGAGCTCCTCACATACTCATTCCGCCGTCCACATAAACTATTTCACCGGTAATGAATTCGTTCCTTACTAAAAAAATAACCGTTTGAGCTATATCCCGGGGGCTGCCATGCCGCTTCAACGGTATGGTTTCAATAAAATTATCCAGGTAAGCATCGTCTTTTCCGGCGGGGGGCAGTATCAACCCCGGCGCTACCGCGTTGACCCTTATACCCGGGGCGAATTCCCTGGCCATTATTAAAGTAAAAGATTCAAGGAGTTTTTTACTTAGTATATAGGCTGTATGGAATGAATCAAAGCCCCTTATCCTTGAGTCAAGGAGGTTGATTATAACGCCCTTACCTGATTTTAAAGCGAAAGACCTGCCCAGGTAAAAAGGTACCCAGGCGTTGACATGAATATTCCTTACAAGATCCTGCCACTCTATATCTTTCACAGTGCCGGCAGGAAAAATCGAAGCGCTGTTTATAAGAATATCCAGATGGCCGCACACTGCCGCAGCTTTGTCTATAAGGTTTTCAAATTCCGCAGTTTTATCAAAGTCCGAACGTATCGTCCAGCATTTTACGTTTTCCTTTTCAAGGAGGCTGGCGAGATTTTCGGCCTCAATCGGCGAATCCTTATAATGGATAATGATATTTACTCCTTTAGATGCGAGCGCCAGCGCGATCTCTTTCCCTATCCTCTTCGCGCCGCCTGTAACAAGGGCGTTTTTCCCCTTCAGCAAATCGGTATGCATCTTCACTCCTACAGAGCATTTGCGTCAAAGCAGGTTTATTTTTGCAGCCAGTATAAAGTCGTTCATTGACAATCCGCCGATCTTGTGAGTTACAAGGTCAATCCTTACTTTATTGTAATAAATTGAAATATCGGGATGATGATCTTCATTAATAGCTAAATCGGCAACACAATTTACAAACTGTATTGCCCGGTCAAAGTCTCTCAGTTCGAATTGGCGTGAAAGGACGCCGTTCTTTAATTCCCACCCTTCTATTTCTTTCAATAACTTTTCCGCTTCCGCTGTGGAAAGGGGAGGGGTTTCTTTATCAAGTCTTGTACATTTTAAATCGCTCAGCATTATTTTCTCCTAAAAAACAATAGCGTTCTTAAGCTCTCCCTTGTTCAATTTTTCCTGTTTTTTTATAATTTCCCTCGCTTCGTCAATTTTTTCCCATACATTACAGAGCATTACGCCCTTCACCCTGCCTTCTTTTAAATAATAAGTTATGCCGGTAACGTATTCCTTTTTCCAGAAAGAGGCGGTTTCAAGCCTCGGATCGAGCTCTCCGGCCGCTTCGTATCCGAATTCGAACAGATCGGAAAAGAAATATGGCATGTGTTCATAGGGTGTTTTTTCACCGGCCATGTTTTTACCGGCGGTTTTACCCTGCCATATAGAATTGTCCCAATGCTCAACCCGGGTCCGTTCTCCCAGCGCCTTTAAAATAAAATTGGTGTTATCGCCGGCTGAATATATATCAGGGTCTTTAGTCTGCAGGAATTCGTTCACAATTATTCCATTATTAACTTCGAGGCCGGCTTTTTCAGCGAGGATGGAATTCGGCATGATGCCTATGCCTGCAATGATGAAATCAGTGTCAATCTCCCTGCCGTTCTTTGTCCTTGTAAATATTCCTCCCTTCCTTTTCTCGATTGAAGCCGGTAGGTCGCCGTTTAAGATTTTGATGCCGCGTTCAATATAATTTTTTTGTATCGATCTGCCGAGCCCTTCTGTAAAAACCCTGTATGCAAGATAGTCTTCGGGAAATATCATGGTGACGTCGACTTTATTTTTATTCAGGGCGGCGGCGAGTTCGGAACCAATAAAGCCGCCTCCTATTATAAGCGCTTTGCATCCCTCGCCGGCGAAACTTCGGATGTTTTTATAATCGTTAAGGGTCCTGAAATAACAAATCTCCTCCATCCTGCCGCCTGGAATATCCATCCTTCGCGGAGTTCCCCCTGTTGCCAGAAGCAGTTTTGAAAACCTGATCGAACGGCCGTCATCCAGAACAACGGATTTTTCGGCAGGTTTGACTTCCAGGGCTGAATTACCAAGGGATAAGTCCACACCCTTGTCTTTATAAAAAGAGTCATCGTGAAGAAATATTTCTTCGACTTTCTTTGTGCCGAACCAGAGCTTTTTTGTCAGCGGAGGCCTGTCATAGGGCATATTTTTCTCATCGCCGGCAAGAAGGATTTCACCCTTTGGGTCTATTTCCCTTATCCCCTCGACTGCCGACACGCCGGCAAGACCGCTGCCGATAATAACATATTTATAACTGTTTTCAGGCATAAAACCCTCCGTTATCGTCTCTTTAATAATTTAAGCAATTTGCTAAAAAAAGAAAAGCCTGAAAGGGAAAGAATCGGGAATAACAGCCGGTCTTTTTTGATTTTTAGGACTTTCTTTTATAAAATTAATATAAATGTCATTTCGAGGATAACAGCCCCTAAAGGGGCTGTATGACGAGAAATCTTGCCCCGTAGAGGATAAACCCATACAAGATAAACGCAGCGCTCGAAATGACAGTCGGATCAATTGAGGAGTACAGTATCAAATGAGGAAAATAATCAACCCGTTTACCGGAATATCCGGATACAACTGCTTCGGCTGTTCGCCTTTTAACGAACATGGGATGAAAATGGAATTCTTCGAGGACGGCGACGAGGTTGCCGCCGTATGGGACCCTAGCGATCATTTCCAGGGATATGGGAAAATCCTTCATGGAGGAATCCAGGCAACCCTCATGGACGAGCTAGCAAGCTGGTATATATATGTTAAGATGAATACGGCCGGAGTTACAGCCGGTATTGACGTAAAATATGTCAAGCCCGTTCGTACCGACAAGGGTCCGATCGAGATCCGTTCGATATTGAAAGAAACCCGGAAAAATATAATGCTTATATCGACCGAATTGAAAGATAATTCGGGAATTTTATGCGCAAAAGCGGTAGTATCGTATTATACTTACCCTGAAAAGATCGCGAGGGCAAAGTTGCATTATCCCGGAAGGGATGCATTTTTTGAAAAATAATAAGGAGGACTTTTATGCCTGGAAACCCTCTTGAAACTATCACTTCCATTGACCCCGAATTCATGGATTTTATAAAGGGTTCGGAAAAGCTCGTCTATGGCGACGGCGCTCTCCCAAGGAAGATTAAACTATTGATAGCCCTGGCGTTCGATGCTGCCAATGGCGCTGAGGAGGGGGTGAAATCCCTGGCGAATGCCGCCCTGAAAGCCGGTTCAAGTAAGATGGAAATCGCCGAAGCGCTGAGGGTTGCTTACCATCTTTCAGGAGTCGGAAGCATTTATACGGCTTCCAGAGGCCTTAACGGCGTTTTTTAATAAGGGTTATTAGAAGCGCCCGAATTGTAATACACTTAAATTTTATTCCATTTTTTTTTCAATGATGCTATAATTCAAACTGAAATCAAATGGGATCAATTATGGATATTTTTACTATCGTTATAAACGGTTTTTCAAACCTTGAAAGCAGCATGGATATTCTCATTTTTAATCATGGCGTTTTAACTTATTTATTTCTATTCCTGTTCATATTTTGCCAGACAGCATTCATCTTCCTGTCGTTTCTCCCCGGGGATTCGATTCTCTTCGCCACTGGAGCACTGGCAGCTACCGGTTCCTTCGAATGGTATATTCTCATCCCTATTCTTATTATAGCGGCTTTCCTGGGAAACATCTGTGATTACTGGATAGGCTATTTCATTGAAGAAAGGGCGTTCCATGAGAAAAAAAAAGGAATATTCAATATCAATAATCTAATAAAAGCCCATAAATTTTATGAAAAATACGGTTCTATCACAATTATATTCTCACAGTTCATTGTTTTTATCAGGGCTTTCGCACCGTTCATAGCCGGTATCGCAAGGATGAATTTCAGGAAATTTTTAATTTTTAATATTACGGGCGCAATACTCTGGGTCTCGTCTTTTGTTACAATGGGAATGCTTTTAGGGGAAATACCTTTCTTAAAGGATAATCTATTGTTATCCATCACTATATTTTTTATTTTTTCCATCATTTTCCTGCCTTTATTGGTAATCATTATTAAAAAATTCGGAAAGGTTGAAAAAGCAGGATAAACTCAGAAAGTGAAATACTCAAGGTTTTGGGATATCAGGTCAGGTTGAAAATTGTCAAATAAACAGCCTGGAGTGTTTTATGAATAACAGCAGGGATATTAAGAGATACCAAGATAATTTACGCTCCGAAAAAGACGCCATTGCCCTTTATACACAGCTTGCCGATTCGGAGAAGACCCCTGAACTTAAAAAGATCTATTTAAAGCTTTCCGATACTGAAAAAAAGCATGCCCTTTTCTGGGAAGAAAAACTAAAGGCCTTGGGCGGCAAAGTTCCCTTATTCAAGCAAACCATAAAGACAAGGTTCTATGGATGGATTGCCCGAAAGATCGGGCCTTCAGCGGTTCTGCCGGCTCTCGCATCTATTGAAAAATCAGCGGCCTCAGGATATGACGGCCAGCCTGAAGCGGATGGGACCCGCATGCCCTCCGATGAAAGGTCCCATGCGAGGGTTTTCAAGTATCTATCAAATACTGCAGGCGGGGTAAAGGGCAGCGACCTGGCTAAATTCGAGGGGAGGCACCGTACCGGGGGAGGAAACGCTTTAAGGGCCGCAGTGCTGGGCGCAAACGACGGGCTTGTATCGATCTTCTGCCTTGTCATGGGAGTAGCCGGTGCGGGGATAGAAACCCGGTACATACTTTTGACCGGATTATCAGGACTGCTGGCCGGGTCCCTTTCAATGGCGCTTGGCGAATGGCTCTCCGTTCAGAATTCCAGGGAATTTTATGAAAACCAGATCGGAATAGAAAGAGCCGAACTGGAAGAAGCCCCTGAAGAGGAAATTGAAGAACTCGCGCTTATTTACCAGGCGAAGGGCATCGAAGAAAAAGCCGCAAAGGAGCTTGCCGGCCGCATGTTCGTGGATCCTAAAGCCATGCTCGACACCCTTTCAAGGGAGGAACTCGGGATCAACCCGGAGGAATTGGGCGGTTCTCCTCTTTCAGCGGCAGTAACTTCTTTCCTTCTTTTCGCAGCCGGCGGCATCCTGCCGGTAATACCTTACCTGTTCCTTGCCGGCTTTCGAGGCATAATCGCAAGCGCAATTTTGAGCGCGGCGGGCCTCTTCACTATAGGCGGGCTTACAACATTTATGACTGGAAAACCCCTGCTGGCGGCCGGCCTTAGGCAGGTCCTGGTCGGCCTTGCAACAGCGGCGGTGACATTCGCCGCAGGGAGCCTTATAGGCGGAAATTTGAGGTAAAAACCACCCTCTCCCGGTTTATTGCGACTTTATCATCTTATCCCAGGTTACGTCGCTTTTTATTTCCATACCGGTAAATGCTGATTGGAAATACTTTAAAAGCAAGTCTTCAAATTGAGAATGATATATTTCGTAAGTATCTTTATAATTATCGCCAGTGCATATGCCTGTAAATCCGAATATCAGGCAATCCGGGAAATTGCAGTAATAAGCGGTAAAATAGCCCCGGCTTTTCCACTCCCCCGGTTTATATATAAAATGCTCATTTTCATAATCCCATTCTATAACACGGCTTTCGGATATTTTATTGATAATGAACTTTAATAAGGTCTCAGGCCTTTTTGTATGAATAAAAATAGCCATAAACCCCCCTTACCAATATCCTATCGGAATTGCAGCTATAATAAAGATGTGCTTTAAGGGCGGTTCCAAAAACTAGATTTTCGGAAAACAATCGTAATAATGAATCTAATAATTCCGCCCAATGGGCACCACCTTGCTGCCCCAAAGGGGCAGTTATTAGAAGTGCCCTAAACTAAAACAAAAATTCCATTACATTTTCTTTTCGTTTAAACCCGAGCTTTTCATAAAGCATGACGCCCTCTCCGACAGCATGGAGCCAGACCCTCATACAGGGAACCTTGCTTGCTTCATCCATTATGATGTGGGTAATAATAGTTGCCAGGCCTTGCCGGCGGTATTCCGGAAGGGTATAAATATTGAATATATAAGCGTCGATCCCAGTTTCTTTAATCGACAGGGGCGGGTGTTTGAATATTAAAAAAGCCCCGGTTGAAACAATTTTATCATCCTTTTCAATGAACCATATTAAGGCCTCTTTAGAAGCCATGTTACGCAGGAAGAAGTCCCTGGATTTTTTCGCAAGAATTTCAGCCTCTTTTTCATTTCCTATAGTTCCCAGTTCCTGTAAAAAATCAACCCTGAGCTTTGTGATAATATCTATATCGTCCAGTACCGCTTGCCTGACTTTGAATTTATCCATGGATTTCTCCAAAAAATTCATATTCGTAGCTGTTTGTGTAAGAGTTCATAGGATTGGTGTTGTCATGCAGTACAAGTTTTTGAAGAAGGCCGTCGTCATTGTAATAGTAATTAATTTTTACAGTTGCCGTTTTATGGAGGCTCAGCTGTTCGCTCCTTTCCTGGTAGATCATGAGATTTTGAGAGTTGAATTTCTGTATAATGAGGTTTCCTTCGCTGTTAATTACTTCCTCTCTGGTGCCGTCTTCATCGTTATATTTTATTTCAGCATTATCTTCCACTGAACTTATATCATCGGAAATGACTTTAATAAGGCGTCCCTTCTCATCGTATTTATTCTCCGTGGATAGTTTAAGTCCCTTCTTTTCTATATCTTTACGTATCAATTTGCCTTTATCGTCATATGAATAGACAGTTGATTCGATATTATTATTTTCACTGCTCTCAATACGGGTTCCGGCTAATTGACCATTTTCGTTGTAATCGAAATATACGGCTTCGAAGGGTTTAGTTGAATCTTCATCGTCGAATTTTTCGATAGAAACGGTTCTATCCTGTTTATTGAATGTTGTAACTGTTTTATTATTTCCGCCGTCTAAAAAAAATTCCCTGTCGGTCTTTTTTGAGCCCCCATACTCGGTTTTTACCATTGTTTTGATATTTTCGACAGGATACGAGTCTTCCCTGGCAATTGTGCGGCCCTTTTCGTCATATTTGATAATCTGTTCATGGATTACGGAACCTTCGATGTCGAAATCCGTGATGGTTCTTTCTTTTATATCATCCGACAATTTATCAAGAGAAAGAAGGTATGAATCGCCCCGGCCGAATGAACGCCGGGTAGTGATCTTTTTAATGTCCATATTTATTAAAACCTCGTCATAGTCATATACCTGGAATGCTTATTCGCGGCGGTGTATCTAATCTTTTTTTTCTCTCTTATCAGCCCTGAACGCGAATAGAAATGATACAAAACCGATACCAAGAAATAAAAACAATGTAAACAAATTTAAACCGAACTGATAATCGAGCAATGCCGGAATAATAAGCCCGACAAACAAGCTTATTATTGCAGCGATTGCGTTGCCTGTGCGCGTAGCCATATAAGAATTTTTGAACCTTTTAGGCAGTTTGTCGATACTAAAACTCATATATAAATGCATCATACAATTGACAAAAGAGCATCCCGATAAAAAATAGAGAAAACAGTAACCGGTTTTAATAATGATCTCGTTTGACATTGTTATTACTCCTTTTTTAATAAATTTAATATCATTGAATTATGGACATATTCAATATCTGCGGGCATATCATATCGAGAACGGGTACTGGTGCCCATGCGCTATTATAGCATTTATGATTTGCATTGGCAAAACTATTTTAATAAACCGTTTAATATCTCGACCGCATCTCTTAGGCATTACGGCCCCGCCGGTTTTAATATATGAACGGCAGCAGTCTTTTAGTCCTTTTCAAGTAATCCTTATATTCGTCTCCGAAATTATCTATCATCATCCTTTCTTCGATTCTGATCCTGTATATATAGCTTACCAGGACTGATAGTGAAATAATGATTATACTGTAAATATTGCTTATAGAAATACCGGCGCCGATCAATAAAGAAATTACTCCAAGATAGCCCGGATTCCTGATGTACTTATATACGCCATGTGAGATGATTTTGTGATTTTTGGTTGTTCTCAATGTTTTTGTATAGAACCTTCCCAGGGTAAGGGCGGCGATTACTCTTTCCGATAATCCCGATACCATAATTAAAATTCCGATTAAATTAAAGGTTATAGAAAGATTGAAAGACCCGAATTTATAATAATTCATAACCGGTGCTATAAAAACTAAAATGCAGGATATCACAAGCGCGAATGCGATAAAATTTGTGCTGCCTTTATCATAGGGGGTTTTCTCCATACTTTTTGCCTTAGGGCCTTTTCTTAACAATCTTTCAATAATAATAAAAGAAAAGATCAAGACGTCTGCGGTGATATAAATTATTATCATATAACTCACCCTCTTCAAGACAATCCCGCTTAACCTATAACAAACTTTGTATAAAAATGATATTTTACAATTCATATTCTAAAATATAAATAATTAAAAATCAAAAGGATCAGGGCGGGGGGTATTCGTTATGAACGACTTAAACAAGTCATGGGATAATAGGGCTGAGTCCAGGACACAGATAAAACTTACAGCCTCCTGCGAGCAGAACGGCAGTATTACGGAGTGTGATATTATCGACATATCGCCTCAGGGGATAGGCATCAGGGTTAAATGTCTTCTCGTACCCGGCGACGAGGTAAAAATAATTCTTGGCGACAATACCCTGCCTGCCAGGGTTGTACGGTCAAACGGGAATATGGCCGGATTATGGTTCCATGACCTGGGAGATACACAATTGAATTATGTAAAGTGGCTTTGCAGGAAAAGCGGCGAAGTAAATGCAGTATCTCCCGAAACTATGAAGGCCAATTATAAGACAAAGGTATATGTATTAAAGGCTGTATCTGAGAAAGACGCCGGATTATTGGGGTTATTTATTGCATCGCTGAGAAAAAACTGCAAGGGGTTCGTTAAGGCGGCACCCGTTCAAAATGGAGCATTTCATGTCGAAATTTATGACAGCCCTTCTTCAGTGTCGTCTTTCGAATCCCTCTTAATGTTCTGGAAAGCCGGCAATTTAATAGTAAAATAATTACGGAGGAATATAATGGTCTTTAAAGACTGCATCGACTTCTCGAATGAAACTATAATATGTTTTTTGGCGACCGCCGAGAAAGATCAGCCGAGAGTCAGGGCCCTTCAATTCTGGTTTGCGGATGAAACAGGTTTTTATTTTGAAACAGGTGACAATAAGCAGTTTTACCGGCAAATGAAGGAAAATCCTAAAACAGAGGTTTGTTTTTATAAGCCGGGGCCGAATTATACGACCGGCAGGATGCTCCGGATATCCGGCGAGGTCGAATTTATGAACGACAGGGCCCTTAAAGAAAAAGTGCTCCTTGACAGGCCCTTTTTAAAAAGTTTCGGTTTAAACGTCGACAGCCCGGGCCTGATAATATTCAGGATAGCGCATGGCCGGGCGCATTTCTGGACAATGGAAACGAATCTGAAACCGAAAGATTTTATTGATTTTTGAGAAATGGCAGTTGAATAACCACAGTCAAAACATTTCCTTGAATTTCTTTGCAAGTTCAGGGCCGGTCCCTTCATCCTCATGCTTAAAAAAGACAAATGCCTTTTCCCAATCCTGGGCCTTGATGGCCTTTGCCCAAGACAAGAGATCAGGGTCTGAATATTTTTCGCGCCTCAGCCTGAGGTAACCCCAGTCCGCCGTTCTTATTATTTTCGGCGTTTCTTTTTCATCCATATCGCTGAAGCAGAATATAAAGTTCCTTTCCTTTAAAAGCCCGGCCGTATCGCCGTCATACCATGATTCGTCCCTGAACTCGAAGACAGCGGGAAGGCCCTCAGGCAGTATTTTCAGGAAATTAGAAAGACGTTCGATGTTTTTCTTAAACCAGGGCGGGAACTGGAAGAGTATAGCGCCAAGCTTTTTTTCCAATGCCTTCAGGTTTTCTAAAAGATAATTGGTCTCCTCTTCAGCGTTTGAAAGGAGTTTCCTGTGGGTTATTTTCTGAGATGCCTTTATGCTGAATAGAAAATGTTCAGGCGTCTCGGTTTTCCAGTGCAGAAGAAGCTCTCTTTTCGGCAGCCTGTAAAAAGTATTGTTTATTTCAACTATTCCAAGATTTTCCGCATAAAACTTGAGCATTTCTTCAGGCTTTATTTTTTCAGGGTAAAAATTTCCTATCCATTCCTTGTAGCTGAACCCGCTTGTCCCGGTATATAATTTCATAATTGCCCCCCTTAGTGATAGTTGTCAGGCATATTCTATATTTTAAATTTAGCCTTTTGGATGGTATAAATCAAATTATTGAAACTATCTGAAGGATTTTTGCAGGGAGAAATGGAGGCACAGAGAGTTTAGAAGAAAAATTCATTAATTTATGATTCTATTCATATTGGAAAGCTGTAAATGGTTTAAAGGAATGGAATAATACAAATTAAGATTATTTTATAAAAAATCTCCGTGATTCTGTGCCTCCGTGTAAATTTGGTCCTAATCGATTCTTGCCATATTATTTTTGAAATATTAAAATTATTTAAAAAGGCTATGTGGGTAAAATGCCGAAATTTAAAACCAAGTTCCCGGTAATGCTTATTCATGGCGCTGCCTTCCGGGACGATATTAAATTGTTTAATTATTGGGGAAGAATTCCCAGGGCGCTTCAAGTCCTGGGGGGCGACATATATTACAGCGGCCAGGACGCCTGGGGTTCGATCGAGGCTAATGCCGAAACAATTAAAAAGAATGTCCTGGAAGTCCTTTCAAGGACAGGATCGGAAAAGATAAATCTTATCGCGCATTCAAAGGGCGGCCTGGAAGCCCGTTATATGATATCGAGCCTGGAAATGGGCGTTCATGTAGCTTCTTTGACCACCATCTCAACCCCTCACCATGGTTCGAAATTGATAGATCTGGTTTACAACCTGCCTGCATTTTTATTTAAATTTATCTCTTTTATTGTAAATCTTTTTTTTAAAATATTGGGTGATAAAAACCCGGACTTTTATACCGCCTGCAGGCAGCTTTCGAGCATATACAGCAGGGAATTTAATAAAAAAAATAAAGACGATCCGGGTGTGTTTTATCAAAGTTATGCCGCAAGGATGAAAAATCCCTTCAGCGATATTTTATATTTTTTACCCTATTTAGCGGTTAAAATAGCCGAGGGAGATAATGACGGACTTGTCGCTGTGGCATCAGCCCGGCATGGTGAATATAAGGGAATTATCGAAGGAAAGGGGATAAGAGGCGTATCGCATGCCGATGTGATAGACCTGCGGAGGCTGAATAACCGAAGCTTTAATATTCTTCAGCTGTATACAAAAATCTTTGAAGACCTGAGTGAAAGAGGGTTTTAGGAACCGCGAACGGGATTTACGTTGGAGACGGAGGCACGTAGGTCATTTACCTGTAAATTCTCTTTCTAACCAATTTTGATAAATCTATTATGCCGGTTTAAAATATTAGAAAAATACCTGTTTTCAGGAGGTTCGAAATGTTTATTTTAAAAGAGATCGATGAATTGTATGAAAAATTCGCCGGTAATGTTTATAAGCCTGGAAAACTTGACGGTAAAACAAAACAATTAATCGCACTGTCGGATTCCGTAATGGCCGATTGCCTTCCATGCATCGAATATCACTATAAAATGGCAGTAAAAGCGGGCGCTTCAAAGGAAGAGATTGCAGAATCCCTTGCAATTGCAATGTCGGTAAGCGCAGGGAGCAAAAAAGCCAAATATTCGGCCGTAATCGATAAGCTGGAAAAGCAATAGACAATGATGCTATCCATCCCTCCATGACTTCCTCTGATTTTCTGTTCCCTTGAGTGAAACTTATATTGCCTAACCTATAATATCTGATTATCTTTGCACTGGAGTTATCGATGAAAAAATGGGAGCATTTTTCCCATATGGCGGATATCGGCATCCGGGGATCGGGCGCGACCGAAACGGAGGCCTTCGAAATGGCTGCGGTGGCTCTTGTGGCCGTGATCACTGATCCGTCAAAAGTCAGAAATACTGAGAAAGTGCATATAACCTGCCGGGCGCCTGATATTGAATACCTGTTTTACGATTGGATCAATGCGCTTATCTATGAAATAGAAGTCAGGAAAATGCTTTTCGGTTCATTTGAAATAACCATTGCTAAGAACGGGGAATTAGTTCTTGAAGCCGGGGTTTTCGGGGAAAATATCGACAGGGAGAGACACAAACCTGCGGTCCTGGTCAAAGGAGCCACTTTGACGGAACTCCGGGTTGAAAAAAGACTCTCTGTATGGACGGCACAATGCGTAGTCGATGTATGAACGGTTAGGGGGATGGGTTTATGGAATTAAAAAAACTTGAAAAAAAAAGCGATTTTGAATGGGTGATAAATCCCCATGAAAATATGCGCGTTCCCGCCGTTATCTTCGCTTCCCGCAGGCTTATCGAAGGGATGGACGAAAAGGTGTACCAGCAGATCACCAACGTCGCAGGCCTTCCGGGTATTGTCAGGGCTGCATATGCAATGCCGGATGCTCACTGGGGCTATGGTTTCCCCATAGGCGGAGTGGCTGCCTTCGACCCTTCTTCGGGCGGTGTGGTTTCCGCCGGCGGAGTTGGGTTTGATATTTCATGCGGGGTAAGGATGATAAGGCTCGGAGGCTTGAAAGTATCCGATCTTGGCCCTGTCAGGGAAAAACTTGCAGACAATCTTTATAAACGTATTCCTGCAGGAATGGGAAGCGAAAGCGGAATAAGGCTTGACAATAAGGAAATGGACAGGATGCTTTCCGGCGGCGCCGCATGGGCGGTAGAAAGAGGTTATGGCATACCGGAAGATCTCGACAGGATAGAGGAACATGGAAAGATCGGGGGATCCATGCCGGGGGAGGTTTCCGCTAAATCAAAGGAGAGGCTCAGGGAAGAGATCGGCTCACTGGGTTCCGGGAACCATTACTTGGAGGTCCAGAAGGTGGCAGAGGTTTATGATGAAAAGGCCCTGAAAGGATACGGGCTTGAAAACGGCGACCTGGTAATAAGCATTCATTGCGGTTCAAGAGGGCTTGGCCACCAGATAGGCACCGACTTTCTGCGCTCCATGTCCCTTGAGGCCGGAAATTTCGGATTAAAACTTACTGACAGGGAACTTGCCTGCGCCCCGATCGATTCCGATCTTGGGCGTTCCTACATTGGGGCGATGCGTGCGGGGATCAATTGCGCCCTGGCAAACCGGCAGGTACTGACTCATTTTACCCGGGGTGTGCTGGCGGAACTTTTTCCCGGCCTGTCGGCAGGCCTCATTTACGATGTATCTCATAATACATGCAAGGAAGAAGAACATATAATAGACGGGAAAAAGAAGAAGCTCTTCGTTCACAGGAAGGGAGCGACAAGGGCTTTCGGCCCGGGATATAAAGAACTCACCGGAGAACTTTCGGAAATCGGCCAGCCGGTTCTTATCGGGGGCAGTATGGGCACCTCTTCATACCTGTTATCTGGTACGGCGGAAAGTGAGGATAGGGCTTTCAGTTCTTCATGCCATGGGGCTGGAAGGGCCATGAGCCGTCATCAGGCTTTAAAGAACTGGAGGGGTTCAGATATTGTCAACGATCTTGACAAAAAGGGGATCCTGATAAGGAGCGCCTCTTACCGCGGCATAGCGGAAGAAGCACCTCTCGCCTACAAGGATGTGAATATAGTCGTAGAAGACGCCCACAGGGCGGGACTTTCAAAAAAGGTGGCCAGGCTCCTGCCTCTAATCTGCATTAAGCATTAAGGGATGAACGCGATAGAGTTGTCCTCAATCTTTCGTATAATTCGTGGCACCCGTAGTTCCTAAATAATAGATTGTAAGCGTATTTTCATCGGCGCTTATCGTGTAGTAATAAGGGGTTGAACTGCCTCCGGCTGGATAGAGGGTCAGGGTCCCTGACGTATTATCCACGGCATACGAGCCCGTGATATAGGCGGTCAGGCCGTTCTTGAAAGTGTAAGAGCTGTCGAAAGTGAAGTTATATGTTTCGTTCAGGCTATCGACCCATGTACCGATCAGTCTTGTATCCGTGCTTGAATCCGTGGAATTATCTGACGGCCCGTAAAGTCCGCACCCGGTGACTGTAAAAAGAATTAATAACTGTACAAGCACCGCTAAAAAAATCGCCTTAGATAAAACAGGCTTTTTATTCATAAAAACAACTCTATATTTATTATATTATTTATCGGCAGTATCGGCAAACAAATGACGGATCAAGTTTAAAACCCTTCAGTGATTCAAATACGCCGCGATTATTCTATCCATAGCCCTGTTCGTTTCTTCGATTACGATCTTTCTCGAAGGGTCCTCGTCGAACCACCCGAGTGTCCGCCTGATCCCTTCGGAGTAGGGTATCACAGCCTTATAACCGGGGACAAAGGTTTTTATTTTAGTGTTATCGAAGATCACGCTTTCCGATTTATCCCCGAGGAGGTTCCCGGTATAAGACGGGTCGGCTGAACATATGAAATCCGAGGGGATATGGACGATTTCAGCCTTTCTGCCCAGGGCGTCCGCGAGTACTGTATAGATCTGGTCCCAGGTCAATATCTCGTCCGACGTTATATGAAAGGCATGACCGATGGCATGGATATTTCCGATAAGGCCTGTAAAACCTGTTGCGAAATCCTCGGAATGCGTCACGGTCCATAACGATTTTCCGTCTCCATGGACTATGATCTTTCTCCCGGAAAGAATCCTTTCCGCAATAGTATATTCTTTAAATCCCCCTATGGCTACAGGGATAACTGTTTCATAAGTAAGGGACGGCCGGACTATTGTGATAGGAAAATTCTCAATCCGGTAAGCGCCAAGCAGTTTCTCTTCGCAAATGATTTTATTCCTGGAATAATCCCAGTATGGATTGGACAACGGGGTGGATTCCGTTATTACGGGCATCGACAGCGGTTTCTGATAAGCCGAGGCCGAACTTATAAAAATATACTGAGAGGTTTTTCCTTTGAAAAGGGATATGTCCCTCTCGATGTCCCCGCCTGTGAATGCCACCCAGTTTGCCACCGCGTCCCATTCCATCTTCAGAATTTCATCAGGGATGCCTTCGTTAATATCGCCCCTGTGAGTAATAACGCCCGGAATCACGGTTTTGTTTATACCCCTGTTAAGGTGATGGAGTTCAAACCCTCTGGAAATGCAGAGCCTGCTGACCGCGGAGCTTATATTTCCAGTGCCTCCTATAAATAATACCTTCATGGCCCTACCCCTTCCTCTTCTGCGAGGTTTTTACATCTAGAGTCGATTTGAAATCCTGAAGGTCCCGGATCGAACCGAAATAACTGTGAGGAAGCAGGAGCGCAAGCGATTTACCCGTATATATAAGCATGTAGGTCTTAAAATACGACACCCGCCTTATCTCAGCCCACTTAACCAGGTATTCCTCTTTTTCACTCTTCATATTGATGCCCTCTTCAGTCGTTTCATATACCTGTTCGGCCTTCATGGCTTCGCTTGAGTTGAATAGAGACCTGATCCTGAAAAAAAAGGACGCGAATAGAACTGAGGTGGCGATAATGGCGATAAGAAGCGCTACGATTATATTGGCTGTAAATGGAGGTATATTGAACTTCTCTCCCAGTGACGAACCGAATTTAAGAGCGAAACACCCCGCCGCGAGTATGACGAACATGATGCTGTATCGCGGGATAGCGAAATTCATCTGGTAATTTTTGTAATCCTCGAAAGAGAGCTTGCCTCTTATAATCATAAAAAACCTCCGATAAACAACAAAAATGACAGTGGTTCCGATCATTTCTGAAAAATATTATAAAAGTGTTCTCTCAAATTCTCAAGGAACCCACAAGGCATGCCAGTATGGCAGGCAATATGGCAGGCACATTGACATACCAGCCTCCGCGCTTTAAAATACTCTGTTAAAATATTCATGGAGAATAAATTGAAGGTTTATGTAGCGACGATCGGGTGTAAGCTTAATCAGTTCGAATCCGAAGCTCTTGAGCAGAATTTGAGGTCAAGGGGCATTGCAATGGTTGACAGCCTTGAAGATGCCGATTATATTATAGTTAATACATGTTCTGTGACTAACCGGGCTGATGTGAAATCGATACGTATCATGAAAAGGGCTAAAAAACTAGGTAAAAAGGTAATTGCAACGGGTTGCTATAGTACGACTGATTATGATAAAGTAAAAGAAGCAGGAATTGCAGATATAATTGTTAAAAACGCGGATAAATACTCCATACCTGAAATGATTGAAAATGAAGATCACCCCGGGGATTATTTTCCAGACCCGGCCGGCAGAAATGAGTTTCCAATCGTCAGGCACTTTAACAGGACAAGGGCCTTTATCAAAATCCAGGACGGATGCGATAAATCCTGCGCATACTGTAAAATCCCGGCGGCGAGAGGCAGAAGCAGGAGTATACCCGATGAAATGGCGGTAAATTATGTAAAAGACCTGCTCTTATATGGATACAGGGAGATTGTCCTGACCGGTGTAAATATCAGCGATTACCGCTTCGGGGATAAATCCCTCTATGACTTATTGAGGTCGATACTTACCTTAAAAGGGGATTTCCGGCTGAGACTTTCTTCTCTGCAGCCTGATGAATTCGATCCGAGAATTATCGATCTGCTTGATACGGGAAAACTTGCCTCTCACTTCCATCTTTCCCTTCAGAGCGGATCGAGCGGTGTTCTGAAGAGGATGGGAAGATTTTATTCCCCCGGTTTCTACCTCGGCCTTGTTGAAAAGATCAGGCTTAAACATGAAAGCTGCGGACTTACAACGGACATTATTGCCGGTTTTCCCGGAGAAACGGATGAAGAATTCGGAGAAACATTAAGCCTGGTCGGGAAAGCTGAATTTACAAGGGCTCATGTATTTCCATACTCGCCGAGGCCGCACACAAGGTCTTTCATCATGAAAGACCTTCCGGATAAAATAAAGAAAGAAAGAGTATCGTTACTTGAAGAAACAGTCTATAGGCATGCTGCGAGTTTCGCGGAAAGGACGGTCCTTGGCCGGCCCTGCAAAGCTCTTCTTGAGCAGGAGGAGGGCGGAAAATGGACCGGTTATACCTCGAATTATATCAGGATAAGGACGGGTAAGGCAGGAAGCCCGAACACAATGGCCGACCTGGTTCCCTCGTCTTTATACAGGAACGGACAGCATCTCGAACTTGACGATGGTTATTATAATGGGAGATAAATTAATGAATATAATAGCCGTGATAAATGGGGAACAAATAACCCGGGAAATGCTTGAGAGAGCAGTCGGGCGTTATATAGTTCAGCTTAAGGAAGATGAAGAAATTGATTTCAAACCGACACGGGAGAATTACAAATTCATTAAGACTGAAGTCCTTAATTTCCTAATGGAAAGGATACTGTTATTGAGACGGGCGGAGAAGGAAGGCGTCATTATTTCAGAAAAAGCGGTGAAGGAAAGAGTAAAGGAGCTCCGTAATAATTTCCAGACGGCGAAGGGATGGGAAGACAACCTGGCGGCGCTGAAGATCGATGAAGAGGGACTTGCTTCGGAGGTTCAAAACGATTTGATTATTGAAAAATATCTTGACATTAAACTTGGCGAATCAATGCAGTTCGGGGAAAAAGAACTAAGGGAATATTACATCGAGAACGAGGACATGTTGAAAGACCCCGACCTTTTTACATTCTACGAAGTTCACACCGATTCAGCCAATGAGATCAAGGCGGTATACATTCTGCTGGAGAAATACGGGGGTATCAAAGAACTCGGCTTGGAATTGAAAAAAATAGGACTGGCGCCCCATAATCATAGCGATGTACCCGGAAATCAGCTTTCCGAGGAAATATTCAATGTGTTAAAAGATCTTGAACTCGGAAAGATCGCCGCCCTGGAGTCCCCTGAGGGCGGTATGACTGTTTTAAAACTGATTAAAAAAATACCGGGTGAAAAACCCGATTTTGATGTAATTAAAGAGAAACTGGTCGAATATCTCATGCACAAAGCGAGAAAAGAGAACCTCGATTGCGTTATAACAGAGGAAATAGAAAAAGCGAATATCGACTATATTGACATTACCTATCTGGAAAAATAAGGGACTTCAACCGATTACAGCCTCGACAGTATGGGTTTTCCCGTCGCCGAAGTTGGGAACAGCATTGCCTTTTATTGCTTCCCCGTCTACAATTAAGCTTATTATCCCCTTGTTTTTATGCGAAGGGTTTTTTATTTGTATACTATATTCGGCTCCCCTGAACAGGCGCTTGAGTTTGAAACCGTCCCATTTTGCAGGAATGCAGGGATCGATTTCAAGTCCGTTATATAACGGCCTTATGCCGAGTATATATTTTACAGCTGCCTGGTAAATCCATGAAGAAGTTCCGGTAAGCCAGCTGTTGCGAGCGAGTCCGAATTGGGGATGCTCGTCGCCGAGGATATTCTGCGCGTAAACATACGGCTCGCATTCATATTCTTCTATAATATCATTTTTAGCTGCCGGATTGATCTGGTTATAATATTCAAAGGCCCTGTCTCCATTACCGATTATTGTTTCGGCAATGATGACCCAGGGATTGGTATGAAGGAAAATTCCGCCGTTTTCCTTTGCCCCCGGGGGGTAGGATGTGATGCCGCCCTTTTCTTTGTCATATTTGTTAAAACCCGGGGTGCTGAGTTTTATTCCCTTGGAAGTATTGAGTATCTTCCTGACGGATTCGAGAGATTTTCGGGCTCTTTCAGGAGTTGCCATTCCCGAGATCAGCGGCCAGGACTGGGCGTTGATATATATCTTACCATGCTCGTTGATATGGCTGCCCATAGGGGAGCCGTTATGATCAAAATACCGGATGTACCATTCCCCATCCCAGCAGTTTTTATTGAAAATCTCCTTGATCTCTTCATAATCCTCCCTGTACCTTCCTGCCGATATGCTGTCGCCCAGGAAATCGCAGAGTTCGATCATTTCAAGCAGATCTTTTCCATAAAGATGCGTATTAAAAAGGGATTCGGCTCCCGAAGGAAGGTTAACACAGTCGTTCCAATCGGCAAAACCTAAATGAGGCAGATAGTGTTTTCCGGTATCCTTTTTTGTGTAAGCGAGCGATCTTTTCATATGGTCCAGTACGGTACTTTTCTCAAGCGGTTTCTTACCCCTGTCTTTTTTATAATAGGGTATGACCTCGTTCAAAAAATCCATGTCCCCGGTTTCTTTAAGGTAAGCTGTTACGGACAGGACGATCCAGAGGTGGTCGTCGCCGTAATATTGCGGCCTGTTGGGATGATCCGAGGTTTCACCGGAGGACCCTTCCATGGTCAGGGGATTGAAACTGTGCATTGCATTTCCGGCGTTCTTCTGGGCCATGAGAATTTTTTTGAGAAATTTCCTGCCTTCCCCGGGCATCTTGTCAAAAATACCCATCGCGTCCTGTAAACTGTCACGGAAACCGATCCCCCTTGTACCGAGCCCCATCTGGTAGTAAGACATATATCTGGACCAGTTCTTTGTAATGAGGCATTGGCGGGGATTATGAATGTTAAGCATGCTGTTCATATTAGGATCGGGGGTTTCTACCCTCATTTTCGATAGGTAATCTTTCCAGAAAAGGACTAATTTGGAAAATGCCGCATCTACATTTTCAGGCGCCCTGAACTTTTCTATCCCTTTTCTCGCTTTGTCAAAACTCTTTTCCTGGCCGAGCTGTGTTATGAATTCTTTGGTTTCACCGGGTATGAATTCCCCTAATTTATGAAGCAGGGCCCCGATATTGTCGCCCCTATGGGCTTCGTATGAGTCAAGATCGTCTTTCTGCAGGGACAAGGGATTAGCCCATGTCCCGTATTCATTGTCGCCAAGAAATCTTTTCCTGTCGGATTCAAATGAAGACACCGGATGGTTTGAAGTGAAATAATTGATATTTGTATCTCTTCTCATGAAAGCGTACTGGACGAGCGTCAGAAGACCCCCATCTTCGCGGAAACAGCGTGACTGCATTGTTTGAGGCACCCAATCAGCGTTATTAAACTGTTTAATTGCTTCGAAGTGAGTATATTCCACTACGCTGACCGCGTCAATCCCGATTTTTTTGTCCGTTATATTTGTGATCCTTGTACGGCGTATTTCCCTGGAGTCGTTTATGGGGACAAAAATGCAGCAATCGGTCCTGATTCCATAAAATTCCGATACAATCCTGACATAACCAAGACCGATATGGCATTCATATTTATCATATTTATCGAGTGTCGGCACGAAAAACGGGGAAAAAGTCTTGTAATGGCCATTTTGCCTGATCCTGAGGTAAAGAGTTTCACCCTTGAAATCCGATGAAGGCATCTGCTGAATATATTTTGTTATCCGGTTTAAAGACGGATCCCCTTTGCATAACAGCGCACCCCCGGTATGGTCGACGAAACCCCCAAAAGCAAGGGTGCCTATATAATTGATCCATTTTACTGGTGTTTTGGGATTAGTGATGACATATTCGAAATTATTGTCATCGAAGTAACCGAAGTTCATTTTTGTTCGCCTCCTAAATTGATGGCCACTACAACCGAATATTTTATACAATTTAGACGGATAAGTCAAACGTAAGTCAACAGTCAAGAATCGATAGTCAGGAGTTAACTATCGACTGTAGGCTGTTGACTGCCGACTGTTAATTGTCGACTATCGGCTATCGACTCCTGACTATATATCACAAGGTTTTGTTGTATTAATTTAAAGTGATATTTATAATAATATTAAGGACATGGAAAATAGGGAGTATTATGGGAATCCTTAAGGATAAAAAAGAAAAGCTCGGCATAGATTCGCTCGGATATGACGATCAGAGCAAATTATACAAGGATTTTGTCAACGTCGGAGGCAAAGTAATTGATTTGAAGGCCGGCCCCCAAAAGGTTTTAAATGAACAACTTGAAAAATGGATTGATATAAGAGAAGATGAGCAGCAGAGGCGGCTCCTGGAAGAGCAGCAGAAAAATGAAGAGGAATCAATGCGCCGGAAGGCCCAGGCCAGCCGCGAAAGGCTTCAAAGCTTAATTAAAAAAAATACCGTGCCGCAAATGAAGACCGGCGGAGAAGAAACCAAATCCGAAATTAAAATAAAGAAGGTTAAAGAGCCGAATCCTACCCAGGATTATTTCAGCCGCCTCGCCGCCAAGATAGTATGTGTAATATATGGCGTTATCAGTTTCTGGGGAAATCATTTTAACAGGAATTTTCTTGACCTGACTTTATATGATCTGAAAAACGGGCTTATCGAAAGCCAGCAAATCCTTGTTTCCATCCTGCACCAGGATAAAGAGTTTTCAACTGAAGTAAGAATGCAATTCAAGGAAAAAGGCTATCCCTTTTATTTCGAACTGTTATACCGCTATTACCTGATCTTTGACGATGAGGTATTTAACCTTATCAGGGAATTAAGGACCGCGGATAACCCTATACAGCGCGGAAAATTTGCGTTTATTAAATTGTTCAAAAAGATCCTGGTATTATCCCGCTACCATCCTTCCCTCATCAACGCGTTTTCAAGGGCGTTGTCGATGGAGAAAATCGCAAAGAAACTGACTGATAATGTCGTTGATTTCAATCTTAGAAAATTGTATCGCACTTATCATTTTTTATTTTACAAGTATTATCCTAAAATTTTAAATCTTATAGATTACTATTATAAAGACGAGATTTTCCTGGGCAGGAACATCCCGTATCCGGAATTCCTTGGAATAACAGAGATTGATAGCCTTGGTTATTATTCAAGGCTGTGGGACGAGGAAAGTGCAAGGGAAAGACAGAAGGCTGAGCAGAAAGAAAAAATAAAAACGCAAAAGACCTCTGAAGAGCCCTCGGAAGCCCAACCGGGCGGGGAAGAAGTTCAGGCAGGCATGGAAAACCTTCCTGAAGAAGTCGCCCTGGGTATAACAATGATCAAGGACAGGGTAAATTTTAAGGATGTCATTAAGTTTTATATGGATTCGAAAGATCCGAGGATGATTCTGCCTGTTTATGATAAGGCTTTTCTTGCTTCGACTCTCCTGGAAACATTCGACAAGGAATATTCTTTTCTTTTTATTGCTTCAAATGTCCAGTTTAATATTTTTTTTGACAGGGGCCAGAGAAAGGACATTAAGAACATTCTTAAGGATCTTTACTTCCATATGGATGATATATATAAAAAAGTATATGAATACGTCAAAATCATCTCCGAGATAAAAAAAACAAAAGAAGATGTGTTTATGCCGCCCAAAGATAAATTTTCAAGGAACCACCAGCTGAAATTTCAGAAAAGTGTAATTTCGAGATCGATAAGGACTCAAACGCAGATTTTAATGACCGATTTTAAAAACAATCTTCTTGTGGTGCTTTCGGATTATAAACAGGATAAGTTTTTTATCCAGAACCCCGATGAGGTTATTAATTATGAAACGAATGTCGCCGGCAAAAAAATGAGTCATAAAGAAACCATTGTTGACATTTTCAAGCTGGCTTATTACTACTCTTCAGCCCTGTCGTATCTGCTCCAGGACGGGGAGCTCAGCGGGGCATTTACCAATGTCAAGAAGCCCGTTTTTCTGGACGGCCTGACGGCGCCTGAAGAAGAAGACGAGGAGGAGGAAGCCTCCCTCGTTTAATTTTTCCCGGGTGCAGCCGAATATAGAGGGTCGAAAAGTTTATCGATTTCCTCCGGGGATATTCCTGTAAAAGCGTTTATCGCTTTCTTATATTCTTCCATGCTTAATAAGTTCATCTTTTCCATCAAGTGGTATAGTTTCTTTACCCTGTAATAACCGATCGCGGGGAGCAATGCGTTAAACATTACGTTTGAATGCACCAGATTCTTTTCTATCCTTTTGCTGTTGATTTCCATCAGCGGGAAAAAATTATCAAGCAGGGAACCGGTCATTTTTTTTATCCTGTCGTGTATATCTATAAAAGCCTCAACGATGAAAGGCAGGAAAGGGTTAAGCTGGAGCTGACCGTTTTTTGAATATTCCATTATCCCGTATGCGGCTGATTGCACGGCTATGGATAATCCCCTTGAATACTCAAGTATGACGGGATTTGTTTTTGCCGGCATAATAGTTGAACCGAACTGGAGTTCCGGGTGGGTGATTTCACCGGTTATAGAAGAAGTGTAAATGAGCAGGTCGCCTGTAATTTTAAAGATATTTTGTGCAAAAATACAGTAACCGGATGCCAGTTCAGACCATTTGTCCTGGTTGGCTATTTCATCCGTAAGGTTCTGGCTCCGGCTCAGGGGCAGTCCTGTGAATTCCCTGAGATATTTTTCGGCAAGAAATATGTAATTCCTTGGCGCAGAAAAGCATGTTCCGATCGCCGTGCCGCCGAGCGCGATCAGGCGGATCCTTTCTTTAAGTTTATTAAGCCTCCACCGGTCGCGTTCTATCGGTCCCGCCCAGGAGGCAAATACCTGTCCGAGAGTTATCGGGAGTGCATCCTGCATTTCTGTCCTGCCTGTCATCAGGAGACTGCCGGTTTTGTTTTCTTTAATCGTAAGGACTTCCTGGAGCTTTATTACCAGGTTTTCTATCTCTGCGAGATGGCGGTAAAGCATAATTGTTACTGCTGTGGGAAAGGTGTCGTTTGTGGATTGATACCTGTTGATATCCGAAATCGGGTCGATCTTTATTTTTTCCCCTGTTTTTTTTAAAAACAGATCCGATGCCCTTCCGGAGATCACTTCGTTGACATTCATATTAATGCTTGTGCCGGCCCCCCCCTGTTCAAGCGGTAGAGGAAAATCATTATCCAGACTCCCGGCGATGACTTCGTCAACAGCCTCGATAACACAGTTAAAAATTTCATGCTCAAAAACTTTGCTCTGGTCCTGCATCGCGAAGAGGCAGCTTTTTTTAACCTCGCCGTATGCGCGAATGAGGTCCCTTCCTATAAATCCGTTTCCGAAATTCGACAGGGCTTTGACCGTTTCTTTGCCGTAATATTTCTTCAAGGGCATATTAAGCCTCCTTTGCAATTATAAAGCAGAACAGGCATTCGGGTCTTTCGGCGATCAAAGACCTTCTTATAAACAATCTAAATCAATACAGGGGAATGCAGCCGCAGCATGACGATATGACTATTGTCATAGTATAAAGGCAAGGGATCAGCCCCTAATCTTGCTCCTCCAATAACTTATTCTTAAATAAAGAGAGTTTTTTCAATTGATCCTCGGTTATTTCCGGAAGGTTTAAATTTAAATTTTCCATTGTTTTTATAATAATTTCGGAGATCGCCAGCCGTGCAAACCATTTTTTATCGGAGGGAATAATATACCATGGCGCATAGGAAGCACCGGTTTCCCTGATTACTTCCCCGTAACATTTCATGTAATGATCCCAATAGGCCCGTTCGGCAACATCGGCTTCGGAAAACTTCCAATTTTTCGAAGGATCTTCAATGCGAGACAGTAACCGCTGCCTTTGTTCCTCTTTGGAAATATGTAAAAAGAACTTGACCGGTATAATTCCGTTTTCAAATAAATACCGTTCAAAATCCCTGATTTCACGGAACCTGTTCTTCCAGAGATCTCCCGAAATCAAATCCGGCGGGATTTTTTCTTTTTTTATCATGTTATGGACCCGCACCACTAATACTTCCTCGTAATAGGAGCGGTTAAATATTCCGATGCATCCGCGTTCCGGCAAGCACCTGGAGACCCGCCATAAGTAATCATGGTTTAGCTCTTGCGATGAGGGCTGTTTAAAACTATAGACCTGGGTGCTTTGGGGATTTAGCCCGCTCATGACATGTTTAATTGCACCGTCTTTTCCCGCCGTATCCATCGCTTGAAAAATTATCAAAACCGCATATGAGTTTACTGCATAAAGACGGTACTGGAGTTCGATCATTTTCTTTATATTAATAGTCAGGGCTTTTTCGGCGTCTTCCTTATCTTTAAAATCCCCTGTATCTTTGGGGTCTATTTTTGCTAAATTTAAGCCTTTTTCCTCACTCGACCTGAACCTGGATATATTCATGATACCATTCCTCCTCTTACCGTACGGGAAACGGAGTCCCCCCTGTCTTTAAGTATGTACTTTCCCCCGGATTTGGCGCGCAGCTCAAGACAACTTATACATTTAATCCCGTCTTCATCGATGCATGCTTTACCGGGATAGAGGGAGTAATCTTTTCTATAGGGAAGGGGAGTGATATTTGGCATAAGGACGTTGGCGCCCGACGAGAGGATCTTTTCGCGCCCCTGGGGGTCGATACTGCCTGCCGCAGTTGTTGCCGGGATGTTGGACCGGGGAAGGAGAAGCCTTACAAGCGCGACAGCACGGATCGTAAGTTCCAGGCCGGGGTTTGCCGTGCCTTTCAATGGCGTGTCAGGGTGAGGGATAAAAGGGCCTATTCCCACCATATCGAGTTCAAGTTCGCGGCATAACAGGGCGTTTTGTATCCTGATTTCCTCGGTTTCACCCGGCAGGCCAACCATATAGCCGGAGCCGACTTCATAATCTGCTTCCTTAAGATCATAAAGGGCTTTTAGTCGCGATTCAAGCGTAATGCCGGAGCGCAGATAAATATGCAGTCCGGGGTCGGATGTTTCAAACCGGAGCAGGTAGCGGTCCGCACCGGCCTTTTTAAACCTTTGATAATCCTCTTTCTTTCTTATTCCGCATGACAGGGTCAGGGCAGCCTTCCCCCCGGTCGCGTTTTTTATCTTTTCAATGAGCCTTGTCAGTACTGCAGCCGAGTAATAAAGGTCTTCACCGCTTTGAAGTACAAAGGTTAAAAGGCCTGACTCGAACCCCTTTCTAACCGTTTTAATAATAAGATCATCCGGCAACCTGTACCGGTTAACTCTTGCATTGCTTTTGCGTATCCCGCAATAAAGGCAGTCTCTTGAACAGAAATTGGAGAATTCTATCAGTCCCCTCAGAAAAATACCGCCGCGGTTGTTTGCATGCGATACTTCTTCTGCTTTTTTAGACAATTCTTCAAGCCCGGAAGTTTTATAAAAGTCTACGATCGATTTAATATCGGAATTCATGTTTTTCTGTATACTACGGAAGCGGAAGCCTGGTGGAGCGGCAAAAGCGTGATCTCGGCTATCTGTACGTTTTCCGGCGCGGAAACGGCATAAATTACAGCATCGGCTATGTCATCAGCGTTAAGAGGTTTTATACCCTTGTAAAAATTTTTAGCCTGGTTTTCATTCCCATGGAACCGGACTATGCCGAACTCTGTTTCGGCGAAACCGGGCTGAACATTTGTGACCTTAACCGGACGGTCTACAACTTCCATCCTTACAGAGTCGGAGATAAAACGCACTGCCGCTTTTGTCGCACAATATACCGCCCCGTTAGGGTATGCCTGTGTACCGGCGATAGAACCTATATTAATAATATGGGCCGGATGATCCGCCGGAAGAAGCTGTAAAAAAATCCGGGTTATATAAAGGAGCCCCTTTATATTTGTATCGATCATCGTATCCCAGTCATCGGTAATGCCGTCCTGAACTTTTTCAAAACCGAGGGCCAGGCCTGCGTTATTGATGAGGATGTCGATTTTCTTCCATTCTGCGGGAAGATTGTTAAACCAGTATTCGACGGATTCGCAGTCCCTAACATCGAGTTTTCCCGAATAAATATTCGTATGGAAACGGCGTTTCAGATCCAATGAAATTTCATTTAACTTTTCGATCCTTCTGGCGCAAAGGATAAGGCGGCATCCCGCTTTCGCAAATTTCTCCGCGAATGCTTTGCCGAAGCCGCTTGATGCGCCGGTAATAAAAACCGTCTTACCATCGAGTACATTATTTGGCATTTTTACCTCCTTAACACGATAAATCGGTGCTTGTACCAGTAGGGCACGTAGGGCCCGCAGGGAGAAGCGCCCTAAAAATATATATCCCTTTCGCCGTTTTCGATTTTTACAAGGACTTCTTTCATTTTTTGTTTGAGCTGTAGTTTATCTACATTGAATATAAGCCTATTTATAAGTTTTGTTCCCTTTTCCCTTGTCGGCGGGAAGGCGTAATCGCTGAGATATTCCTTGAAGGTAAAGACAGCGTTGGGAAAGCAAAACTCTTTTATGAGGCCCGGTTTGGCCAGGTCCATGAAATCATGTCCGACCCTTCCCCGTCTGTAACATCCAGTGCAAAAAGAGGGCACATAACCGTCGTCTATAAGTCCGGATATGACCTCGTCAAGGGATCTGTGATCTCCAAGGGAAAACTGGCTTCCCGTATCGGCCCCGCTACCTCCGTAAGCCCCGGGATTTGTCCGGGATCCTGCGGATATCTGGCTTATCCCGTAATGGAAAAGTTCAGTACGGAGTTTTTCACTCTCACGTGTTGAAAGAATTATGCCGGTGTAAGGCAGGGCGATCCTTATAATAGATACAAGCTTTTTAAAATCCTCGTCGCTGACAGGATGGGGTATATGCCTTGAAAGGGGCGCCCCGTCAGCCGGTTCGATCCTTGGAACGCTGACAGTATGCGGGCCGCATCCGAAAGTTTTTTCAAGATGGGAGGCATGTTCCATAAGCGAGAGGACTTCGAACCTGTAATCCGCCAGTCCGAAAAGAGCACCTATGCCTACATCGTCAATTCCGCCCTCCATGGCCCTGTCCATAACCGATAACCGCCATTCGAAATCAGCTTTTTTCCCTGTGGGATGATATTTTTGATACAGGACCTCGTCGTAAGTTTCCTGGAAGCAGACATATGTGCCTATCTTCTCCGACTTAAGTTTCGCGAAACTTTCAGTGTCCTGAGGAGCGATCTCAATATTGATCCTTCTTACATAAGCTTTATTTTCCCGGGCCGTATAGGCTGTCCTTATAGAGGAGATAAAATAATCGAGCGGGAGGTCTTCGGTTTCACCGCAGAGCATGAGTATTCTTTTATGGCCCTGTTTCAGGAGCGACTTGACCTCCTCTTCTATTCCGGACAGAGTGAGGTTTATCCTTTTAATAGATACGTTGTCCTTGCGAAAGGCGCAGTAAAGGCAATTATTCGAACACTTGTTGCCTATATAAAGGGGCGCGAACAGCACGATCCTGTTTCCATAAATTTCCTGCTTGATAAGGTTTGCGGCCTTGAACAGTTTTTCCATCTGTTCTTTTCCTTTTATCTGGAGAAGAGCCGACACTTCTTTAAGATTCAAGCCTTTGAGCTTCATCGCCTTATTCAATATTTCATCAAGTTCGCCGGCGTCCGGTTCCCGCCGGACAGACAGCTCGTAAAGATAGGCCCTGTCAATGAAATTCTTTTGGGTCTGTGTCAATCGTGGGTTCATTGTTATCCTCCCTGTATTTGGTCAAAATAGATTTGACCTGGATTCCTTCAAGTTTACCGATTTTTCCTGTCAGGGAGCCTATCTGGTCCGTGTCGCCCTCTATGATAAGGGATATGACGCTTATGCCTCTGTCGCGCATTGGGATTCCCATCCTGCCGACAATGATGTCGCTGTGCCCGGAGAGAATGGTGTTGAGTTGTTGTATGTGCTTTCGGTCGTTAACCAGTATAGCGATGACGCCGATTCTCTTTTCCATCAGATATCTCCTCAGGATTAGCAAGACCTTTATTGAGGCTCCTTGAAACAGCGAAGTACCGTTTCTTCAGAGACAGAGGATTTTAGAATGAAGGATGATTAATTGCAAATAATTTTCAGTTCAGCGGACGTTCGAAACTTCGGCGAGCTCAGTATAAGTACCGTCGCCCGACGGTGCCTTGACTTTGACGACAAGTTTTCTATCCGAATCCTCTAACCAGTACCCTATGTTTTTAATGATAGGTCCCAGGAGCTTGTCTATAAAAGGGTCCGCCTCGGACCATCCCAGTCTGACTGTTTTGTAAGATCCATTAGCGGTTTGTATCGTCTCTTTTGATTGGATCGTGTAGGTATTGGGCATGGGTTCCTTCATATATTCCGGCGCTGCCGCATAAACGATTCCCCCTTTCCGGAAATCCAGGAAGCGCAATGAATAAAACATGAAAGCCTCTCCTTCCCAGACCGGAAAACCGGGTTTTATTTTTACATAAACCCTGCTCTCGTTCGTCCGGCTGTTCAATACGGATCTTGTATTAAATTCCACACGGCCTTTATCGCTTTCAAGTTTATAATGCTCGTAAAGAAGATTTCCCATCCCGTATTTTTGCATGCTCTGCATTTCTTGTTTATTTGTTGCAAAGTACTGGTCACCCTCAAGGACCGAACCGGAACGCGGGTCTATCAGGAAGCGGGTCGGCCAGTCCGTGTAATTACCAGGCTCTCTATTCGATAAGGTGACGCTTATATTTTTAATATAGATCTTATATAAAACCGCTTCGGAAGAATTGGATATTATCCTCGTAACGGCGTACTCATCCGAAATCTTTTCTCCGCCTGTATAATTGACGTAATGAAGGTATTCGCCGTCAGGAATTCCTATTGTGGAACACGGTTTCATGGGGACTTTCCGGTACACTTCCTTAGCGCAATCATTTAGAACGATTAATGCCGGAAGCAATATAAATAGAGCGATTATTGAATTCCTTTTCATTTATGTTCCTTATTGATTCATTAATGTCATTTCGAGCCCCCCTTTGTAAGGGCGGGGCGAGAAATCTTCCCTGCGACTTTCCTTTCAGCAGCTTCGAAACGAAGAATAAAGATATTATACATTCCTTATTTAACGGAGTGCAATAGGTATTTTATCCTATATGACAGGATTATTCATTATTCGGAATTTTTAACCTGTCGCCGGCATTTATCCGATTCAATATTTCATTAGCGTTCTTGGCCATGTCCCCTGCTTTTATCATATTGTCCCTGTTCACCGCTGTAATGCTGTTAAACCTGTTTAGATAAAAAACCGCTTCGGGTTTACCGGGTCTCTCATATCCCCGTAAATCTTTTTTACTATATTGCCGTTCTGGTCGTAAAGTGTGAGGTCGGGCCTCAACTTTTCGGCGTAAATGAAATAAAGGCTGCCGAATTATTATACATATCATTCAGGGAAACATGCAATTCCCCAAAAGTATGATTTATGGAGAAAAGACATCTGCCGTAAAGTTCTGCTCTGCCCTGCGCCGTAAATGATAAAGCATATCGATTGAAAACGCCTGAAAAAAATATGTCCGCTTGTTACTATTGATTATTATAACTAATATATTATTATTAACCGGGGTAATATGATAGAGTTTTTATTCAGGCCTTGCAAATTTATATTTACGATATTAATATTCGCTGTCTATTCATGCCAGTTATTCGTTCCGCCGGGAGCTCTCAACTCAATGAACTCGTCTTCGTCAAGCAGCTCATCCTCTTCCGGCCCTGCCGTATTCACTGTCTATACTGCGGGGCAGGACGCCGCAGGGAACGCCTGCTACTGGACTGGCACGGCCGAGACGCCGCTGCTGACGACGGGCGGCGGATATGCCAGCTCGATTTTTGTATATAACGGAGCCGTTTTAACCTCGGGGTACGACTCCTTTGTGACCGGCTGTTTCTGGACGGGAATGATCGAGATACCGTTGACGGCAGCCGGCGGATTTGCTTACTCGGTCTTTGTAGCCAACGGCACTACCTATACGGCCGGGTATGACGGCGGCGGGAACGCCTGCTACTGGACGGGTACGGTCGAAACACCTTTGACTGCGGGCGGCGGAACAGCAAATTCGATTTTTGTTTACAGCGGCATAGTCTTCACTGCAGGATATGACGCAAGCGGGAACGCCTGCTACTGGATGAATACCGCCGAATTCCCTTTAGCCGCGGGCGGCGGAATAGCATACTCGGTCTTTGTCGATAGCGGCATTGTCTATACAGCGGGATTTGACGCAATCGGCAACGCCTGCTACTGGACGGGAACCACCGAAACCCCGTTAGCCCAGGGCAGCGCGATTGCATACTCGGTCTTTGTAACCAACGGCACGGTCTATACCGCTGGTATAGACGCTGCCGGGAACGCCTGCTACTGGACGGGAAATGTCGAAACTATGTTAGCCGCAATTCCCGCAGTTGCAAACTCGATCTTTGTATATAACGGCACTGTCTTTACCGCAGGGTTTGATACCGGTTTGAACGCCTGCTACTGGATAGGAACGGCCGAGACTCTTTTAGCGACAAGCCCCGGAGTTGCGGCATCGATCTTTGTAACGCCTTAATCTAAAAAATTTGCAAATCATAATATTAATCTTTATAATCTTTACCCCCTGGTTATTGATAAGGATAAATCTATGAGCGGAGCATATCCGGTACATCCCTATAAAAAGGGTGTCTTGAAAGCCGAGGTAAGCCTGCCCGGATCGAAAAGCATAACGAACCGGGCTCTCTTGCTTGCGGCCCTTGCAGAGGGAGAAACGAGGCTTTTTAATTTTCTTTTTTCAGACGATACTCTCTTCATGGCAAAAGCCCTTGTGCAGGCAGGGATTTCTATAAATCCCGATAAAAGTAAAAATGCCTGCGTGGTCGGAGGAGGACGGCTGCCTGTGGGGCCTCAATCGTTCTTTCTCGGCAACGCAGGGACCGCAATGCGGTTTTTAACCGCATATTTTACTCTGGGAAAGGGGGAATTCTACCTTGACGGGGACATGAGAATGCGGCAGCGCCCGATAAAAGACCTGCTGGACGCTCTCACCGAACTCGGATGCAATATAAAATCCGAAAATCCGGACGGATGCCCCCCGGTCATTATAAATGCCGGAGGTCTTCAGGGCGGACACTGCACGGTGGCCGGGGAAAACTCGAGCCAGTATATTTCATCCCTTTTAATGGCCTCTCCCTGCGCCAGGGAAACGGTAAGGATAGAAACGGCCGGAAAGGTATCCTCGGGGCCTTATGTGGATATGACTCTCGGCATGATGGATCAGTTCGGAGTAAAATGCCTAAGAAACGGCTACAGGGAATTCCTGACCTCCCCCGCAAGATATTCAAATCTCCCGGAATACATAATCGAACCTGACGCATCGAGTTCTTCATATTTCCTGGCTGCTGCGGCTATACTTGGAGGCGAAATTACACTTAAGGGTCTCGGTTCCGGCTCCATACAGGGGGATATAAGGTTTGCCTCGGTCCTTGAAAAAATGGGCTGCGAAGTCGATATAGGACCGGACAGCATCAGGCTGGCCTCGGACGGGAGGTTAAGGGGTATAAGCGAGGATATGAACGATATCCCTGACATGGCCCCGACGCTTGCCGTATGCGCCCTGTTCGCGGACGGGCCGACAGAAATTAAAAATGTGCCTAACCTGAGAATAAAAGAAAGCGACAGGATAAGCGCTCTTTCAGCCGAGTTAAAAAAACTCGGGGCTGAAATAACGGAAAATATCGACGGTCTTGAAATTTTTCCGAGGGCCCTTTATAATAGCGCGGTAATAAATACATATAACGACCATAGGATAGCAATGTCCTTTTCAATAGCCGGTTTAAAGATCGAAGGGATTGAAATTGACAACCCCTCATGCGTGTCGAAAACTTTTCCCGATTTCTTTTTTTATTTCGGCAGGATTTTTGATAATCCTCTTAATTTTTGACATTTTTTCAAGATAAGTAGTATAATAAAAGATGCTTCAAGCCCATATAGCTCAGCTGGTAGAGCACCTCCATGGTAAGGAGGGGGTCGGCGGTTCAATCCCGCCTGTGGGCTAATGGAAATTGTGATGGGGTGTAATTATGCAAATTGTAACTCTTGAATGCGAGGTCTGCGGGGAGAGGTTTTACACAACCAATAAAACTAAAGAAATGGTGCAACAGAGGGTCAAACTCCATTTAAAAAAATATTGCCCCCGCTGCAGAAAGCATACGGCCCAAAAGGAAGTAAAATAATACCGCCGGTAAGAAAAACGGTTTTTAGTAATAAAAATAGGCCTGTAGCTCAATTGGCAGAGTAGCGGTCTCCAAAACCGTTGGTTGGGGGTTCGATTCCCTCCAGGCCTGATTACCAGGAGTTTAATTATGGCATTATTGATTAATTGGATTTTTGCCGGTGTGACGGTTATTGTGGCTGTTATAATATTATTCTATAGAAGAGTTTTTGTAAGGGAAAGCTATCAGGAACTGAAAAAAGTCACCTGGCCTACAAGGGAACTGGCGCTTAATTCATCCCTGGTGACTATAGGTTTTGTCGTCGGATTCTCACTGATGCTGGCTCTTCTCGATTACATTGTAAATTTAGTCACAAAGGGTCTGGTTAGATAAAATGGCAAGAGGATGGTTCGTTATCCAGGTCTACACCGGGTATGAAAAGAGGACAATGAATGATCTCATTGCTAAAAAGAATAACGGCTCTCTTAAAGATATTCTTATAGATGTAAGAGTGCCCGAGGAAGAGTACGTTGTAGAAAAGAAAAATAAAAAGATAGTTAAAAAAAGAAATCTTTACCCCGGCTATATCCTTGCGGAACTTGATTTTCCTGATGACGATACCGCCTGGAAAAAGGTTTATTCCGAGATAAGATCGGTTACCGGGGTGGGGATGTTTTTAACAGCGGGCGGAGGGAATAAAAAGCCGTCCCCGCTGGCTTACGAAGACGTTAAATCGATCTTCGAGAAAACCGGAGAGATAAAGCCTCATCTGGCAAAGCTGGAATCGGGATATTCAGTCGGGGAAAAAGTGAAGATAAATGCCGGCCCCTTCCGTGATTTTGAGGGAGAGGTCCAGGAAATACATAACGATAAAAACAGTCTTACGGTCAGAGTGGAAATTTTCGGAAGGCTTACACCGGTGGAACTGGATTTTAGCCAGGTCCAGAGGATTTAAAACGGCCTTAAAAAGGAGATGTTAAATGGCGCCTAAAACTAAAAAATTAAAAGCGGTTGTTAAGCTGCAGATACCGGCAGGACAGGCCAATCCGGCCCCTCCGGTCGGAACGGCTCTAGGGCCGCATGGCATCCCTCTCATGGATTTTTGCAAGCAGTTCAACGAAGCTACTAAAGATAAAGCCGGGTTCGTGATACCGGTTGTTTTAAATGTATATGAGGATAGGACTTTCACCTTTATTACCAAGACCCCCCCAGCCTCGAACTTGATTAAAAAGGAACTCGGCCTTGAAAAGGGTTCCTCAGAATCGAATAAACAGAAAGTCGGTAAAATTACCATGGATCAGCTGAAGAAAATCGCACAGATTAAGATGCAGGATTTAAACGCCAAGGATATTGACGCTGCGGCCCGGATTATAGGGGGAACTGCAAGGAATATGGGAATCGAGCTGGAGGGTTAGATGAAAAGATTGGTTAAGAACGGCGTAGAATTTAAGGGTGGAAAAAGATATCTTTCTTTAATAGAAAAAAACGATCTATTCAAGATGTACGGTTTTGATGAAGCATGCAAGATCGTCAAGGAAATTGCAACTGCGAAATTTGAAGAGTCGATAGATCTCAGCTATAAGCTCAATATCAAGCAGAAGCACACTATAAGGGACGTGGTTGTATTGCCCCATTCGATAGGGAAAGTCGTGCGGGTTCTCGTATTCGCAAGCGGAGAAAAAGCCCTCGAGGCCCAGCGGGCAGGAGCCGATTTTGTCGGAGGGGAAGAATTAGTCGAAAAGATAACCGGAGGATGGCTGGATTTTGACGCGGTTCTCGCCACACCCGATATGATGAAAAGTTTGGGTAAAATCGCTCCGATCCTCGGAAGGCGTAAGATGATGCCTAATCCGAAAACCGGGACTGTGACCATGGATATTACAAGGGTTGTTAAAGAATCCAAGGCGGGCAAGGTCGAAATCAGGGCTGATAAAACCGGCAACGTTCATGTGGTTGTCGGTAAGAAATCACTGACGGATCAGGACCTTTACGAAAACGCATTCGCGATCCACAAAGTCCTCATTAAAAATAAACCCGCTGACCTTAAAGGTGATTATATAAAAACAATGGCCCTGTCCCCTACCATGGGGCCGGCGGTAAAAGTTGATTTCAAAAAAATCGCCGTTTAGAAGCCAAACTAAGGATATATTCTAAAAATTGATAAGGATGGTATATATGCCAAGTCCGGAAAAAATTAATTTTGTCAAAGAAATAAAAGAGGATTTCAATGGTATAGATGGTATTGTCCTGGCCGATTTTAAAGGGCTCTCCGTTCTTGAGCAGGACGAATTGAGAAGGAAAGTGGATAAAGAAGGCGGCCAGGCCAGGGTTATAAAGAACAGGCTTTTGATAAAGGCCCTTGAGGGATCGAAAATCGACGGCCTGAATGCATTTTTAAAAAATAATACCATAGTTTTTACCTCGAAAAACGATATTTTGGGACTTCTAAAAGTAATTTCCGCGTTTTCAAAAAATCATGAAAAATTTGTCCTGAAGGGCGGCTTTCTTGACGGAAGATCTTTTGACAGGGAAGGAATTATGGTTATGGCCCAGCTTCCTTCGCGAAAGGAACTTCTGGCCCAGATTGCCGGCGGGCTGAATTCCATGATCGGGAATTTTGTCGGCGTGTTAAATGGCATTATGACAAAATTCATAGGCACGATAGAAGCTATTGAAAAGAAAAAAAGCGAATAACAAATAAAATAAGATAAGGAGTAATAACATGGCTGAAAATAAGATCCAGGAAGTAATCGATCTGATTTCAAACATGACGGTAGTGGAACTGAATGAGCTCAGAAAAACAATGGAAGAAAAATTTGATGTTAAGGCTGCGGCCCCGGTTGCATTTGCAGCACCGGTCGCCGGCGGAGCCTCGGCTGCTGCCGTGGCTGAAGAAGCATCGACATTTTCAGTGTTCATAAAAGATCCGGGAGCTAAGAAGATCGAAGTTATTAAAGTGGTTAGAAATATTACCGGCCTTGCCTTAAAGGAAGCGAAGGAACTTGCGGAAAATGCCGGGAAGGCGCCTTTAAAGGAAAACCTTTCCAAGGCTGACGCGGAAAAGCTCAAAAAAGAGCTTGAGGATGCCGGAGCTGTTGTTGAACTTAAGTAAAAAAATATCTTTTCTAATATTGTATCATATCCTTTGTATTATATGTGGTGTTGTTCACTCTTCCCCTTCGCTTAAAGAAGGGGAAGTCGTTTTTATCCAATAAATAAATCGGGGGATTTTAATATGATAACGAGCCAGGAAAGGATTTCTTTCGCGAAAAATAAAGACAGGGCCCCTCTTCCTGATTTACTGGATATTCAGCTTCGCTCATTTAAAGATTTTTTGCAGATAGATAAAAAGCCGAATGAAAGGGAAAAAAAGGGCCTGCAATATGTATTCAGCAACTTTTTCCCGATTGAGGGTGCGAATGGCGAAATAATCATTGAATATGTCGGTTACGATGTAGGAAACTTCAAATACACGGAAGATGAATGTTTCGATAAAAATCTGACATACAGCGTACCTGTAAAGGCCATTTTTCGCCTGATCGACCGTAAGACAGGGGAAATTAAGGAAAAGGACATATACATCGGCGACTTTCCCTTGATGACCAAACGGGGGACTTTTATTTTTAACGGCGCCGAAAGGGTCGTCGTAAATCAGATATATAAATCTCCCGGTGTGCTTTTCAGTTATAAAAACAAAGAATATTCTTCTAAAATTGTCCCGGAAAAAGGGTCCTGGCTGGAATTCATAATCGATACCAAGAAGGACCTTATGTATGTCCGCATCGATTCGAGGAGAAAAGTTCTTGTTACGATGTTCCTTCGGGCGCTTGAATTAAGCACTTCGGACATTATCAATGCATTCTTCAAGATAAGGAAAATCGACCTCTCGCGTATAGAGAAAGACGAGGCGATAACCCGGCTTGTCGGCAGATATGTCGCTGAAGACGTTCTGGACGATGAAAATAATATAATAGTCGGCGCCATTGAAAAATTATTCCCCAACAGCATCAACCAGCTTTACCAGAAAGGAAAAACAATTATTAAAATAATTGACCCGAAATCCGTGGTTGAGAACAGGCCCCTTATAAACACGCTGGAAAAAGACGACACGAAAGACGCGGTCAATAAAGCCATTAAAAAAATATACAGTATTCTTCATCCGGGCGAAGCCGCGCCTCTGGAAAGCATCGTCAGGGAACTCCACAATATGTTCTTCGGTCCCAAAATGTATGACCTGGGAGAGGTCGGCAGGTACAAACTGGTATTAAAACTCTACCCTGAATTGAACCAGGATGAAAAAAGGGCCCTGATAGAACAGAGGACCCTTTCATATGAGGATATCAACAGGACATTACAGCACCTGATCAAGGTTTATAATAAACAGACTAGCCTGGACGATGTCGACCATCTGGGAAACAGGAGGGTTAGAAATGTTAACGAACTCCTGGTCAACCAGCTTGTTTCAGCCTTTACAAAGGTGGAAAAATCCATCCATGAAAAGCTTTCGTCGCGGGAAATTGAAGATCTGACTCCGCAAAGCATCATAGCTATCAAACCTATCGTATCCGCTTTGAATGATTTCTTTGGAATGAGCCAGCTTTCTCAGTTTATGGACCAGACGAATCCGATTTCCGAGCTGACGCATAAGAGAAGGCTTTCGGCGTTAGGGCCCGGCGGTCTTTCCAGGGACAGAGCCGGATTTGAGGTCCGTGACGTTCATAATACCCATTACGGAAGGGTCTGCCCGATTGAAACCCCTGAAGGGCCGAATATCGGACTGATAGTTTCTCTTGCGACTTACGCGAATGTCAATTCTTACGGTTTTTTGGAAACCCCGTATGTAGTAATTAAAAACAGAAAAGTTACTGATGAGATCAAGTATCTTTCAGCTACTGAAGAAGAAAATTATTATATTGCGCAGGCAAATGCAAAATTAAGCCCGGCGGGCGATATTCTTGAAGATTTCGTTCAGGCAAGATTCAGGGTTGAATTTGAATTGGCACCCAGCGATAAGATCCAGTTAATGGATGTGTCGCCCAAACAGATATTGTCCGTTTCGGCATCAATAATACCGTTCATCGAACATGACGATGCGAACCGGGCCCTTATGGGATCTAACATGCAGCGGCAGGCTGTTCCGCTTCTCTCTTCAGACGCACCGATTGTCGGTACCGGTATGGAATATTATGTGGCAAGGGATTCGAGGGCGGTCGTGCTCAGTGAAGAAGCAGGGAAAATAGTTAAAGTCGATTCGGAAAGCATCATACTGCAGGATTCGTCCAAAACACTTCATAATTATAATCTGGTTAAGTTTAGAAGAACAAATCAGGATACAAGCTTCAATCAAAAACCGATAGTTAATGAGGGCGATGTTATAAAAAAGGGAGACGTTCTTGCAGACGGTTTCGCAAGCGAGGGCGGGGAGCTTGCTCTCGGCAAAAACATCCTTGTGGCTTTTATGCCCTGGAATGGATACAATTATGAAGACGCCGTACTGATCAGCGAAAAACTGCTGAAAAACGACGACTTCACATCCGTATATACCACTGTCTTTGAATGTAAAGCGCTGGAAACTAAACTTGGCAGTGAAGAGATCACCAACGAGATACCCAATGTAGGGGAAGACGCGATAAGGAACCTTGATGAGAACGGAATTATCAGGGTTGGGGCTTATGTAAAACCGGGGGATATCCTCGTGGGGAAAGTCACTCCCAAGGGTGAACCCACTGAAACACCAGAATTCAGGCTGCTTCATGCAATTTTCGGTGAGAAAGCCAAAGACGTGCGCGATACTTCGCTTCGGGTACCTCATGGCGAAGGCGGCGTTGTTGTCGATGTCAAGGTGTTCAGTTCAGAAAACGGAGACGAGCTTGCCCCGGGTGTGTTAAAACTTGTAAAAGTATATATGGCAAAAAAAAGAAAAATTAAACCGGGCGATAAGATCGCTGGCAGGCATGGCAATAAAGGCGTTATATCCCGTGTGCTGGCTGAAGAGGATATGCCTTTCATGCCCGACGGAACGCCGGTAGATATAGTGCTTAACCCGCTAGGGGTCCCGAGCCGTATGAATATCGGCCAGCTTTTCGACAGCCTTCTCGGCCTGGCTGGATGGAAACTCGGCATTAAATATGAATGCCCGGTATTCGAAGGCGCTACCCTCGAAGAAATAGAAGAACAGCTCAAGATCGCCAATGTAAAAATTCAAAAGGAACTTCTGGCTGAAAGAAAGAATTACGGCGATTCCGAAAAGGAAGTAAACCGCTATTTCGAAAGGATCAAACTCCAGACAGACGGTAAATTTTCATTAAGAGATGGAAAATCCGGCGAGATCTTTGAGAAGCCTGTATTTGTAGGCGTTATGTATATTATGAAGCTTCATCACATGGTTGACGACAAGATCCATGCCCGCTCTGTCGGTCCTTATTCTCTTGTTACCCAGCAACCTTTGCGCGGCAAGGCAAATTTCGGGGGCCAGAGACTTGGAGAGATGGAGGTTTGGGCTCTGGAGGCTTATGGAGCGGCCAATCTTTTGCAGGAGATGATGACGATCAAATCTGACGATACAGACGGAAGAGTAAGAATATACGAGGGAGTGATCAAGGGTAAATACACCTCCTCGCCGGGCATACCGGAATCTTTCAATGTTCTGGTTCAGGAACTGAGGGGTCTTGCGCTTGATATACAGGTTTACGATAAAAATGGAAAGCGCGTTCCCTTGAACGATAAAGAAAAAGAACTGATTGATATGAAAGTTCATCTCATATAAGCGTAGAATTAAAGGAGATAAACAATGAAGGGTTCGACAAGTTTCGGAGCGATATCAATTCAGCTTGCATCTTCAGAACTCATAAAAAGTCTCTCATACGGCGAGGTTAAAAAGCCGGAAACTATCAATTATAGAACGCTTCGCCCCGAAAGGGACGGACTTTTCTGTGAAAGAATATTCGGGCCTACGAAGGATTATGAATGTTCCTGCGGAAAATTCCGTTCGATCAGGTATAAAGGGATAGTTTGCGATAAATGCGGAGTTGAAGTAACCGAAGCTAAAGTCAGGAGATACAGAACAGGCCATATCGAACTTGCGGCGCCTGTAGCTCATATCTGGTATTACAGGATTGTACCCAGCAAGATCGCCCTTCTCCTGGATGTTGCACCCACTGATATTCAGAGTATTCTTTATTTTGAAAAATATATCGTAATAGATCCGGGCGAAACCGACCTCATCCAAAACCAGGTCCTCACCGACGAAGAGTTCGAGGAATATAAAGAAAAGTATAAAGAAGCCTTTACAGCCGATACCGGCGCTATCGCGGTAAAAAAGATCCTGAAAAACCTCGATCTTGATGTTCTTATCGATATGCTGCGCAACCAGGTCGATTCAAAGCTTAAGGTTGATAAAAAGGTTCTGAAAAGGCTCGAACTTGCTGAGGAGATCAGGAAATCCAACAATAAACCCGAATGGGTAATACTCGATGTCATACCAGTAATACCTCCTGATCTGAGGCCTATGGTCCCGCTTGACGGAGGCAGATTTGCCACATCCGATATTAACGATCTATATAGAAGACTGATCAACAGAAATAACAGACTGAGAAAACTTAAATCGGTTAATGCTCCGGATATCATTATTAAAAATGAAATGAGAATGGTGCAGGACGCGGTTGATTCACTATTTGACAACTCGAGGCGCTCTCACCCGGTAACAGGAAACGGCGACAGGCCGCTAAAATCTTTATCGGATATTTTAAAAGGGAAACAGGGCCGCTTCAGGCAGAACCTGCTCGGTAAGCGAGTTGATTATTCAGGCAGATCCGTAATTATAGTAGGGCCGAATTTAAAACTGCATCAATGCGGCCTTCCCAAATTAATGGCGCTTGAACTCTTCAAGCCATTTGTAATGAGGGGGCTTGTGGAACAGGGTTATGCTCATAACATCAAGGCCGCTAAAAGAATGATAGAAACTGAGCATGAATTGGTTTGGGGAATACTCGAGAATGTCGTAAAGGGGCATCCTGTATTATTAAACCGTGCTCCAACCCTTCATCGTCTGGGTATCCAGGCCTTTGAGCCGATACTTATCGAAGAAAAAGCCATACAGCTTCACCCGCTGGTCTGCCATGCTTATAACGCCGACTTTGACGGAGACCAGATGGCAGTACATGTGCCCCTTACTCCGGAAGCTCAGATCGAGGCGTGGATGCTGATGCTTTCTTCAAGAAATCTCCTTAACCCGGCTAATGGAAAACCTATAGTTTACCCGACTCAGGACATGGTCCTCGGGATTTACTTCCTGACTAAAATCGACAATAACTCCTCATCGGAGAAAAAATATTTTGATAATCTGGATGAAATATTCCTGGCGATCGAGATGAAAAAAGCCCATTATAACCAGAAAATAAAATATAAATTTAAGGGTAAATGGATTGAAACTTCTTTCGGAAGGGTTATATTCAATGAAATAATTCCGGAAAAGATGGATTTCATAAACGATACTCTGACCAGCAAGAAAATTGAGACATTGATCGCAAACTGCTACAAAACATACGGCATAAAAGAGACCGCCCAGCTTGTCGACAATCTTAAAACCCTCGGGTTTAAGTACTCGACAATTTACGGAGTGACAATCTCTGTTTCAGATGTCGAAATCCCCGAAGAAAAATACAGTATAGTGGAAAAAACGGAGAAAGAGGTTGAAAATACCGAGGATAACGCAAGGAAAGGCCTCATCACCCATGATGAAAAATATAACCAGGTGATCGACCTTTGGGCAAGCGCGAATGAAAAGGTCAAAAAGCTGGTGGAAGGGAAGCTCAAAGAAAGTGAGGGCGGGTTCAATTCTCTCTACGCCATGATGGATTCGGGTGCAAGAGGCTCGAGGGAACAGATACGCCAGCTTGCCGGAATGAGAGGTTTGATGGCGAAACCGTCAGGAGAAATTATAGAACTCGCAATCAAATCCAATTTTAAAGAGGGCCTGTCAGTGCTTGAATATTTCATCTCAAGCCATGGCGCAAGAAAGGGCCTTGCCGATACGGCGCTTAAAACCGCCGACGCAGGTTATCTTACAAGAAAGCTTGTCGACATCTCGCACGACGTAGTTGTGACAGAGGTTGACTGCGGGACCGTAAAAGGGATTGACATATCTTCCATTAAAGAGGGAGATGAAGTTATAAAACCGCTCAAGGAGAGGATCCTGGGCCAGGTCGTTGTTTCGAATATATACGACCCTAGAAACGGGGAGCTTCTTGTTTCGGCCAACGATCTTCTCGATGAAGCTAAAACAAAACGTATCGAGGATGCCGGCATCGAAACTGTAAAGATCCGAAGCGTGCTTACCTGCGAATCGAACCATGGTGTTTGTGCAAGCTGTTACGGATGGGATCTTTCCGCCCGTTCGCGTGTAAATATCGGTGAGGCTGTCGGGATCATTGCCGCCGAATCGATAGGACAACCGGGAACCCAGCTTACCATGAGAACCTTCCATATCGGCGGAACCGCCGCGACACAGCTTGAGGAAAGCGAACTTAAATTGAATTATGACGCTTACCTGGTTGAACTACCTGAAAATCTGATATCAAAGGAAGTCGAAGGAAAGGAGAAGGTCATAGTTCCCAGGAAGTCTTATGTAAAAGTAAGGAAGATACTCAGCACTTATAGTAAGACTGATATAAAAGAGGATAAAAAAGAACTCTTAGCCCTTAACGGTAAAGAGTTCTTAAGTGAAAAAACCGTATTCAGCTTATCGGACGGCACCGAAGTGAAGTTCGGGAAAAAGGTATTCGTCCTGGTCGAGGGAAAGGATGTCCTGATCCTTGAAAGCAGTATCAATGAGTATCCTGTCAAGATCGGCTCTTTCATATATGTAAAGAGAGGGCAGATCGTGAAAAAGGGAGAGAAGATAGCGGATTTCGACCCCTATAACGAGGTTTTCATCAGCGAGCATGACGGTATTGTAGGTTTTGCGATTGAAAAAAGCGAGGGCGAAGAACAGAAGAATAAAAATATACTTGTGATTTATAATGATAAAAATAAAGAAATGGAAAGGTTTGTCCTTGTTCATGGAACTTCGTTAGCAGTTCCCGAAGGCGAAAAAGTCCAGCGGGGCGATATAGTGGCCAGAAGACCCGTGGCTAAAAGAAGGACCAGAGATATTATCGGCGGTTTACCCAGGGTAACAGAATTATTCGAATCGAGAAAGCCGAAAAACATTGCTGTTATTGCGAAAGTAAATGGTTCTGTTGAGAATATCGAGCAGAAAAAAGGGAAATATATTATATGGATAAAAGGCAATAACGGCCTCCTGTTTTCTCATATTGTCCCTACAGGGAAAAATATATTCGTAAGGATCGGAGACAAGGTTCAGGCAGGCGAATCTCTTTGCGACGGTGTAGTGAGTTCACATGACATTCTGAAAGTTTTAGGTTATACGAAAGTAAACGAGTTTCTGCTAAACGAGATACAATCGGTTTACCGTTTACAGGGTGTTGATATCAATGAAAAACATATAAGCGTCATAATCCGGCAGATGCTGAAAAAAGTTGAAGTCGTGAATCCCGGCGATACGGAATTTATTACCGGACAGAATATAGACAAGAGTAAATTTTATAAGGAAAATGAGAAAATAAAGAGCCAGGGAGGACAAGCTGCAAAAGCAAGGCCGATCCTGATGGGCCTTACAAAGGCGTCTTTATTTACTGAAAGCTTCCTATCCGCTGCTTCATTCCAGGAGACCCCCAGGGTATTGTCGAGCGCCGCTTTGAAAAGCGCTAAAGACAAACTTGAGGGCCTTAAGGAAAACCTGGTAATAGGCCAGCTTATTCCTGCTGGAACGGGGATTAAGGATTATCAGTTTATCAAGGTGAAAAACCTGGAGTAAGGCCAACCTTTTTTTCTCTTATATTTAACTCAAGAATTTGTCAAAATATCGGTGGATAAATAAGGGGAGAACCAGCCTCTGCGAAAAACCGTAAAAATTTGACAGGAAAAGGCATGTTTATTATAATATGTCCCTTGTCCTAATACTTATAAAGAAGGGGTTATACGTTATGCCCACAATAAATCAGCTGGTTAGAAAAGGCAGAAAGTCTGTCCTTTCTAAGAGCAAGTCACCGGCCCTTCAGCAGAACCCTCAGAAGAGGGGAGTTTGCGTGAGGGTTACTACTATGACGCCCAAGAAACCTAACTCCGCTTTGAGAAAAATAGCGAGGGTGAGGCTTGTTCAGGGATTGGAAGTCACCGCTTACATACCCGGGATCGGGCATAATCTTCAGGAACACTCTGTTGTATTGATCAGGGGAGGAAGAGTAAAGGACCTTCCCGGAGTAAGGTATCATATCATCAGAGGGACTCTTGACTCAATGGGTGTAGAAAAGAGAAAAACCAGCCGCTCCAAATACGGAGCCAAAAAAGCTAAAGCTTAAGAGGATGGGAAGCGATGCCTAGAAAAAAAAGAGTATATGGAAAAAGGATTATAGTAGATAGCAAATATAAGAATATGATGGTAATGAAATTGATAAACCGCATGATGCTTGACGGAAAGAAAACCACTTCAGCGGGCATTGTTTACGGCGCTATTGATTACCTGGCCGAAAAAACGGGTGAGGAAGGAATCGCGGCTTTCGACAAGGCCTTAGCCAATATCAAGCCGCCGGTTGAAGTCAGATCCAGAAGGGTGGGGGGAGCGACTTATCAGGTGCCGACGGAAGTAAGGCCCGAACGTCAAAATTCTCTTACCCTGAGATGGCTTGTAAACCTTTCGAGAGAAAGAAAAGAACATTCAATGATAGAAAAACTCGGCAGGGAACTTCTGGACGCTTTCAATAATACAGGTTCCTGTGTTAAGAAAAAAATGGACACGATAAAGATGGCGGAAGCCAATAAGGCATTCGCACATTATAAGTGGTAATAGGAGACTTGTGAGACTATGGCTTTAGAAAAGGCTATTTCTTTACTGAAGGTTAGGAATATCGGTATTGCAGCGCATATTGACGCCGGGAAAACAACCGCCAGCGAAAGAATTTTGTTTTACACCGGGAAAACACATAAAATCGGCGAAGTGCATGAAGGCGCCGCTGAAATGGATTGGATGGTGCAGGAGAAGGAAAGAGGAATTACGATCACCAGCGCCGCAACAACCTGTTTCTGGAAGGATTATAAAATTAATCTGATAGATACTCCTGGACATGTCGATTTTACTGCCGAGGTCGAAAGGTCGCTGCGAGTGCTCGACGGTGCAGTTGCGGTTTTTGACGGGGGAGAAGGAGTCGAACCTCAATCGGAGACCGTATGGCGTCAGGCTGATAAATATGACGTTCCCAGGATCGCATTTATTAATAAAATGGACAAACTCGGAGCCGATTTTTATAAATCGGTAGCGTCGATGGAAAAGAAACTTGGCGTAAAAGCCCTTCCCATACAGCTTCCTATAGGAGCGGAAAGCGATTTTAAGGGAGTGGTTGATATAATATCCCGCAAGGCATATATTTGGCCGGATGATGATTCTGAAGGCATTAATTATAATGAAGTCGAAGTCCCCAATGAGTTGAAAGAGAAGCTTGAGCACTACCGTGTTTCTTTACTGGATCACGTTTGCGATGGAAATGACGATTTAATGGAAAAATACCTCGAGGGAAAGGATATATCGGATGAAGAGATAAAAAGCGCCCTGAGAAAGCTTACTATAACAAACACGGTTTTCCCGGTAGTCTGCGGGAGCGCTTTGAAGAACAAAGGCATTCAGCTTCTGCTCGACGCAGTTATCGATTATCTCCCTTCGCCGCTTGAAATACCTCCATTGAAGGCGGTTAACGCAGCGACGGGAAAAGAGGAATTGGCGAAACCGGTTGCCGACGAACCTTTTTGCGGACTGGCTTTCAAGGTTATGGTAGATTCCTTCGTGGGAAAACTTGTTTTTGTAAGAGTTTATTCGGGTACGCTTGAAAAGGGCAGTTATATATATAATGTTAACAAGGATAAAAAAGAAAGAGTGGCGAGACTGCTCAGGATGCACGCCAATAAAAGGGAAGAAATCGACAGCGTTTCCGCGGGCGACATTGTCGCGGTAATCGGAATAAAAGATACGGTTACTGGAGACAGCCTCTCCAGCGAAGACAGACCTCTACGGCTTGAAGCTATCGATTTCCCTGAACCTGTTATTATGGTGGCTATAGAGCCCAAGACAAAAGAAGAAGTGGATAAAATGGGTGTAGCCCTTAAAAAACTACAGGAAGAAGACCCGACCTTCAAAGTCAATACTGATGACGAGACCGGCCAGACCCTGATTCATGGTATGGGCGAACTTCATCTCGAAATAATCGTTGACAGGATGGTAAGGGAATACAAGGTACAGGCTAATATAGGCAAACCCCAGGTAGCGTACAGGGAAACGATCCGGAAAGCTGCTAAATCCGAAGGCAAATATGTACGCCAGAGCGGAGGCAGGGGCCAGTATGGTCATGTTATGCTCTCGGTCGAACCTCTTGAAAAGGGAAAGGGATTCGAGTTCGAAGACAAGGTTGTTGGCGGACGTATCCCGAAAGAATTCATACCCGCGATCCAGAAAGGGGTCGAGGAAGCGATAACGAACGGTATCATAGGCGGCTATCCGGTAGTGGATATTAAAGCCTCGGTTTACGACGGGTCTTTCCATGAAGTCGACTCTTCCGAAATGGCGTTTAAAATCGCCGCGTCGAAGGCTTTCAAGGAGGCAATGGCAGCGGCAGACCCGGTGCTTCTTGAGCCGATCATGAAAGTTGATGTAATGGTAGCCGAGGATTACCTTGGAGATGTTATCGGAGATCTTAGTTCTCGAAGGGCTAAAATAAACGGGATGGAACCCAAAGGGAACGCGCGCTTGATAACAAGTCATGTGCCGCTGGGTGAAATGTTCGGATACGCCACAATTCTTCGTTCAACAACGCAGGGAAGGGGAACATACGTGATGGCGTTCGATCACTACAGTGAAGTTCCTAAAAATCTCTGGGAAACGATACTGAAAGCTGAATAATATAATTTTATAAAACAGGAGAGGAGGCAATACAATGGCAGAGGGTAAATTTGAAAGGACAAAACCGCATTTAAATGTCGGCACAATCGGTCACGTTGATCATGGTAAAACGACTCTGACAGCCGCGCTTACAAAATATTCTGAAATTTTAGGGATGGCGAAGTTTGTATCTTATGACAATGTCGCTAAGGCCTCTGAATCTCAGGGACGGCGCGACGATACAAAAATCCTCACAATCGCTACTTCTCATGTTGAATATTCAACCGCTAAAAGGCATTATGCTCACGTTGACTGCCCGGGCCATGCAGATTATGTCAAGAACATGATCACGGGTGCGGCTCAGATGGACGGCGCTGTTCTTGTAGTCGCAGCTACCGATGGAGTAATGCCCCAGACAAGGGAGCATGTCCTCCTTGCAAGACAGGTTGATGTTCCTTCTATTATTGTTTTTATCAACAAGGTGGATATGGTTGCAGACGCTGATAAAGAACTTATAGATCTTGTTGAAATGGATATCAGGGACCTGTTGAACCAGTACAATTTTCCCGGAAACGATACGCCGGTAATACGGGGTTCGGCTTACAAGGCTTATACAAGCGCTTCAAAGGATTCTAACGCTCCCGAATATGCATGCATTAAAGAACTGCTTGACGCCATGGATAATTATTTTAAAGAACCGATAAGGGAACTTGACAAGCCCTTTATGATGCCTATTGAAGATATATTTTCAATCACCGGCAGGGGAACTGTGGCTACCGGCAGGATCGAGAGAGGCAAAATAAAGGTCGGCGAGGAAGTCGAGATCGTCGGCTATCATGACACGGGTAAAACTGTCGTTACAGGCGTTGAAATGTTCAGAAAGATTCTTGATGACGGACAGGCGGGTGACAACGTGGGTCTTTTGTTAAGAGGCGTTGATAAGGATTCGATCAGAAGAGGTATGGTCCTTGCAAAACCCGGAACAATTACTCCCCATATGAAATTTAACGGACAGGTTTACGTTCTAAAACCCGAAGAAGGCGGAAGAAAATCTCCCTTCCATGTCGGATACAGACCCCAGTTTTATATGAGTACATCAGATGTTACAGGAAATATCGGGGGAATCCAGGGTGCGGATATGGTTATGCCCGGGGATAATGTCACAATGACGATCGAGCTTATTACAAAAGTGGCGGTAGAAAAGGGCATGCGTTTCGCTATAAGAGAAGGTGGAAGGACTATCGGTTCAGGCGTTGTTACTGAAATTGTGGAATAGAGAAAAGAGGTTGAATTGTGAGTAGAATAAGAGTCAGACTTAAAGCCTATGATGTTAACCTGATCGATAAATCTGCAAAATCGATTGTCGAATCCGTCAAAAGCAGGGGTGGAAGGGTCTCAGGGCCTATACCCTTGCCTACCAGGATAAAAAAATATACGGTTTTAACATCTCCCCATGTTAATAAGGATGCGAGGGAGCAGTTTGAAATGAGGGTTCATAAAAGGCTTATAGATATTCTGGATCCCAGCTCGGATCTTGTAAACGCCCTGATGGAATTACAGCTTCCTGCCGGGGTCGAAGTGGAGATCAAGCAATAAGCAATATGGCATAGGTGGAATTTACATGAAGGCTAAGAACGTTGGAATATTAGGAAGAAAATTAGGCATGACGCAGATGTACTGGAATGATGCCATGGTCGGCGTTACTGTTGTTGATTTTTCCGGGCTTGAATATATCGGCAGCAGGACTGCTGAAAAAGACGGTTATAAAGCGGCCATTATCGGAATAAATAATAAAAATGGCCGGTCAATGGGCTGCATCCGGGAAGTAAGGGTCGAAAACACCGATTCATATCAGGACGGTTCCTATATGAACATATTCGATTCAGTCAAAAAGGTGGATGTAATAGGAATAATGAAGGGGCGTGGATTTACCGGGGTTATGAAGCGTCATGGTTTCCATGGAGGTCCCGCTTCTCATGGGGCGAAGCATTGGCATAGGAGGCCCGGTTCTATCGGAGGCCATACTTTTCCGGCGAAAACATGGCGGGGACAGAAAATGCCTGGTCATTATGGTAATGTAAAAGTCTGCACGCTCAGCCAGGATCTTGTAAAGCTTGATAAAGAGAACAAGCTTATCTTTATCAGGGGAGCTGTTCCCGGCGCAAAAAATTCATACGTAATGGTCAGAGATGCTGTAAAGGGGTGATTTGAATTATGAAATTAGATGTCTACAACGGTTCAGTAAAGGTTAAAGAAGTCAATTATCCTTTTCTAAGCGATAAGTATTCGGAAGGAGTCGTACACCAGGCCCTTGTAGCGAGATTATCCCATGAAAGGGAGGGTAACGCCTCTACATTGACAAAATCAGAGGTCAGGGGCGGCGGAAAAAAACCATGGCGTCAGAAGGGTTTGGGAAGGGCGCGCTCAGGTTCGACAAGATCGCCTCTATGGAGAGGCGGCGGAGTGATTTTCGGTCCTAAACCGCATGACAGGGATAAGGGGATTTTGAAAAAGCAGAAATCATCGGCTTTATTATCAGTTTTTAACAAATTAACAGAATTGGGAAGGGTGAAGGTATTTGAGGATATTGAGCTTAAAACCCACAAAACAAAAGATTTTATAAAAGCGTTTGAAGGGCTTATTGAAAACAAAAAAGAAAAGGTAGTCGTTATAACTGCTGATTATGATAAAAATATGGCCCTTGCTTCAAGGAACCTGCAGAATTTCAGGGTCCTTTATGTCACATCACTTGATTTACTGCCTATCATTTATACGGATAGGTTATTAATATCCGAAAAGGCGATTGAGAAACTCGGGACTGCCTTTTCCGGCATAAAGCACTAACGGAGTATAATGATGAAAGATTTTAATATTATATTGAAGTCTCCTGTTTTGTCTGAAAAGGCAAGCGGATTAAAACCGGTTAAAAAGTTTGTATTCGAGGTGGCGAAAGACGCCAATAAAATTGAGATAAAAAAGGCTGTTGAAGCGCTTTATAAGGTTAAGGTGAAAAAAGTGAATACTTCGGTCATGCCTTCAAAATGGAAAAGAGTGCGGACGAATTACGGATACACATCTCAGTGGAAGAAGGCCGTAGTGACACTTATTTCCGGCGATATTGATTTCTACAAAGTATAATCGAGAGGGAATTTTATGGGATTAAAACGATATAAGCCGATCACTCCCGGGCTCAGGCATAAAGTCACTTCCGACTTCAGCGATATTACAAGCACCGAACCTGTAAAGAATCTGATCGGAGGTATAAAGAGGGGACGGGGGAATGGTAGAAACAGCGGCGGAAGGATCACGGTCCGACACAGGGGCGGCGGAAGCAAGCGGTTTTACCGGGTTATCGATTTTAAAAGGGATAAAATCGGCGTTCAGGCCAAAGTAGTTACTATAGAATACGATCCTAACAGAACGGCAAGGATTGCGCTGGTCCAATATTACGACGGTGTGAAATCTTACATTCTGGCTCCCAACGGTTTGAAGGTCGGAGATATAATCGAGGCGGGCGATAAAATTGAAATAAGGACCGGCAATAACCTTCCTTTAAGGTCTATTCCTGTCGGTACTATCATACATAACATAGAGATAAAACCCGGTAAGGGCGGGCAACTGGCCCGTTCGGCCGGTACTCATGCTAAGCTTGACGGTAAAGAGGGTAAGTACGCAATATTAAGGATGCCTTCAAATGAGATCAGGATGATACTGCTTGACTGCAGGGCGACGGTTGGCGAAGTTTCCAATGCCGACAATTCCAACTTTTTCCTTGGAAAAGCGGGAGTTTCCAGGCATATGGGTATCAGGCCTTATGTCAGGGGAGTAGCAATGAACAGTGTCGACCATCCCCATGGAGGGGGAAGGGGTAAACAGAAAGGCTATACGACGCCTGTAAGCCCGACCGGTGTTCCCGCGAAGGGTTATAAAACAAGACAAAAAAGTAAAACCTCTAATAAGTATATATTGTCCAGAAGAAAAAAATAAGTTAAGGAAAGCGGGGTAGAAGAATGTCAAGATCGATTAAAAAAGGCCCTTTTGTCGATTCAAAACTTTACAAAAAAGTGCTTGAAGCTCAGGAATCGAGCGAAAAAAAACCGATCAAAACATGGTCGAGGCGCTCAACTATCATTCCTGAAATGATAGGTTTGACAATCCAGATTTATAACGGTAAAATATTTGTCCCTGCTTTCATAGGTGAAAACATGGTCGGGCATAAACTCGGGGAATTTTCACCGACCCGGATATTCAGAGGACATTCCGGGACAAAAAAAGTTGAAAAAGAACAAACACAAACACAGACTCAAACTCAGGCATAATGGAGCTTATATGAATTCAAGTGCTAAGGGAAGGTCTCTACGTCTTTCTCCGCTGAAGATGAGAAAAGTTATCAACCAGGTCAGGGGTAAAAGCGTTAATGAAGCGCTATTTATTCTAAAATCTTTGCCCAACAAAGGCGCGAAGATGGCTTATAAAGTTATTTTTTCAGCGGCGGCCAATTTTAAACATAAAAACCCTGAACTGGCGGACAAGGAATTAAGGGTCGAAGCCATTTTCGCGGACCAGGCTCCCATTTTGCGCAGGATGATGCCCAGGGCCAGGGGCCGGGCGGATATTCTGAGAAAACAATCGTGCCATTTAAGCGTCATCCTCGGCAGTATCGAAGAAAAAAAGGAAGAGAGGTAGGGAATGGGACAGAAAGTCAACCCGGTTTCATACAGGATCGGTATAGTAAAAACCTGGGATTCTCTCTGGTATAGTGAAAAGGATTATGTTAATTATTTAATAGAAGATTTTAAAATTCGAAATTTTATTACGAAAAATTACTCCAAGGCTTTTATTTCAAAGATTGAAATAAGCCGTTTTCCTCAACTTGTAAATGTAACTATTAATTCTTCAAAACCAGGGATTATTATTGGAAAAAAGGGAGCGGAGATTGAGAACATTTCCAAGACCCTTGAAAAACTGACAAACGGCAAGAAAGTATCCGTTTCGGTGCGCGAGATTAAAAACCCCGAACTTGACGCGAGTGTTACCGGACAGGACATAGCCAGACAGATAGAAAGGCGTATTTCTTATAAAAAAGCAATAAAACAAGCCATCAGGAACGCCATGAAATCCGGAGGCAAAGGGATAAAGATAAGGATTTCGGGCCGGCTGAACGGGGCTGAAATTGCAAGAACGGAAGAATTTAAAGAAGGCCGACTGCCTTTATCCACCCTCAATGCTGATATTGACTATAAGGTAAGTGAAAGCTACACCGAAATGGGTGTGATCGGTATAAAGGTTTGGATTTTTAAAGAAGCGCTGGAAGGAAGGAGAAAATAATGTTATTCCCAAGCAGGACAAAGTATAGAAAACAGCAGAGGGGAGTCATAAAGGGTACTGCCAATAAGGGCGATCTTGTTGCCTTTGGAGAATATGGAATAATTTCACTCGAACCGGCATGGATAACCGACAGGCAAATCGAAGCGGCCCGTGTTGCAGTCAACCGTTACCTTAAGAGGGGTGTAAAGCTCTGGGTAAAGATATTTCCCGATAAACCTATCACCAAAAAGGGAGAAGGGGTCAGAATGGGTAAGGGGAAGGGCATGCCTGAGGGGTGGGTAGCCGTTGTCAAACCTGGAAGAGTCCTTTTTGAAATTTCGGGTGTTGATGAGATTTCAGCGAAGGAAGCTTTCAGGCTGGCTTCTCACAAGCTGCCGATAAAGGTTAAGTTTGTCAAACGTGTAGAATTTTAGGAGCGGTTTCAATGATAAAGAAAAAGCTTAAGGAATTAAGGGACCTGTCGACAGAAGAATTGGTAAAAATGCGGTCTGAAATCCAGGGCAATATAAGGACCCTGATGTTCAGAATGAAGATAGAAAGGCCTGCGAATTTAATGGAAAAGAGAAATCTTAAAACCAAGATTGCGGTAATAAATACAATTCTCGCTGAGAGAACGGCGGCGAATGCCTTGAACAAGGGGTAGAGTATGGAAGAACGTGCAAAAAAAAGGACTAAAACAGGAATCGTGATAAGCGATAAAATGGATAAAACCAGAGTCGTAGTAGTGGAAGGAATGAAAAAACACACTATATACGGGAAATACCTTAAAATACAGAGGAAGTTTTACGCACACGATGCCCAGAATAAAAGCAAAAGCGGGGACAAGGTCACAATTGAGGAATCTATCCCTATTAGCAAGCTGAAGAGATGGATTGTAACCGAAATATTGGAGAAAGCGAAATAACCGGAGGTGTTCTATGATAATGCTGGGGACAAGATTGGATGTGGCCGACAATACGGGGGCTAAAATCATCGAATGTTTTCATGTAGAAGGGAGTTCTAAAAGAAGATATGCTTATATAGGCGATACTATCGTAGCCGCTGTAAAAATGGCAGTGCCTAATTCTTCCGTAAAAAAGGGAGAGGTCGTCAGGGCTGTAGTGGTAAGGACCGCCAAGGAAACTCGCCGTAAAGACGGATCATATTTGAGGTTTGACAGGAATTCGGCGGTTCTGATCGACAAGGATAATGAACCCAGGGGAACAAGAATTTTCGGGCCTGTGGCACGGGAATTGAGGGATAAAAATTTCATGAAAATTGTTTCGCTCGCGCCGGAAGTGTTTTAGGAGATTTTAATATGCAAAAGATAAGGAAAGGAGACCAGGTTGTCGTTATTTCGGGCCGCGACAAGGGTAAAAAAGGCGAAGTCATACAGGTCTCAAAAAAAGGCGTTATGGTCAAAGGAATATCGCTTGTAAAAAAATCCGTTAAGAAAGACCCGAAAAAGCATCCTGCGGGCGGGTATATAGAAATCGAGGCCCCTGTTAATTCTTCGAACTTGATGCTTTATTGCCCGAAATGCAATAAACCGGTAAGGACAGGCTTAATTATCGGGAAGAACGGGAAAAAAGGCAGGGTCTGCAAGAAGTGTCAAAATATATTTGAATAGACGAGAGGTTCGTGATGGCTGATGAAAATATCGAAAACAAAGATAAACAAAAAAAACCGGCTAAATCAAAATCCGCCGGAGCAAAAAGGGAAGCGAAGGGAGAAAAACCCGAGTTAAAAAAAACGGTAAAGCCCAAGGCTTCAGGTGAAACAAAAAGTGCCGGAGCTGTAAGCGCCGGAGCTGTTGTCGAACGTGCTGTAAGCGCCGGAACTGCTAAAGCCAAGAAAGCGGATGCGGTTGTTTCAAAAATCCCGGAAATAAAGCAAGAGAAAGCAAAAGAAGAGAAAGTAGAGAAAGTAGAAGTAAAACAAGAGAAGATTAAAGAGAAAGCAGAAGTAAAGGAAGAGAAAGAAGAGAAAGTAAAAGAGAAAATTGAGGTAAAAGAAGAGAAAAAGGCTAAGGGCGAGGGGAAAAAGCAGGCGGCTCCCAAGGCGCCGGTTGCCAAACATCTTTCGAGGCTTAAACAATATTACGATAGTGAAGTAGTAAAGGCGTTGAAAGCATTGTATAAATACTCAACCCCTATGGCGGTCCCCAGGGTGGTTAAAGTTATCATCAATATTGGAATGGGCGAAGCTACTCAGGATAAATCTGTTGTTGATGCGGCTGTTGAAGAGCTGACAACCATAGCTGCCCAGAAAGCGGTAAAGACTTTCGCGAAAAAATCGATCTCAAATTTCCATCTGAGGGAGGGCATGCCCATAGGAGCGAGAGTTACTCTCAGAGGAGTCAGAATGTTTGACTTCATCGATAAGCTGATAAGCGTAGCGCTTCCCAGAGTCAGGGACTTTAAGGGTTTAAGTTCTTCAAGTTTCGATGGAAGAGGAAATTACACAATAGGGTTAAAGGAACAGCTGGTTTTTCCTGAAATCAATTACGATAAAATAACAAAGATAAGAGGGATGGATGTTACGATTGTAACAACGGCGGCCAATGACGACGAGGCTTATCAGCTCCTCAAAACGCTGGGATTCCCCTTTAAAGAAAAATAATTTGCCGGAGGGTATATGGCAAAAAAATCGATCGTTGTAAAATGGCAGAAACCGAAAAAATTTAAAGTCAGGGAATATAATAGATGCAAGCTTTGCGGAAGGCCGAGGGCCTATATAAGGGATTTCGGAATGTGCAGGCTTTGCTTCAGGAAGTATGCCTCACAAGGACTTGTCCCCGGCGTTATTAAGAGCAGTTGGTAGAGTTTAAGAGCGAGGTTTTATAATGGATGTCATAGCCAATTTTTTAACAAAAATCAGGAATTCTCTGGTAAGGCGTGTCGAAAGAGTTGAAGTCGCTAAATCGGGTATTGTCGGAGATATATTGAATGTTATGAAAAAAGAAGGATTTATTTCCGATTTTAAGGACTCACCCGATTCCAGGTTTAAATATATTGTCTTTCTTAAATCGATGTACGGTAAATCGGTTATTACTGGTTTGAAAAGAATTTCCAAACTTTCAAAGAGGGTTTACGTTAACGCTGACAACATACCGAAAGTGTATAATAATCTGGGAATATCCGTTATTTCCACTTCCAAGGGTGTGCTTTCAGATAAGGAAGCGAGAGCGTTAAAAATCGGCGGAGAAGTCATCTGCCATATTTGGTAGGAGTTTGAAATGTCAAGATTAGCGAAAAAGCCTTTGATCGTTCCTGAAGGGGTTAAAGTACAGATAGAAAACGGCAAGATACATGTCGAGGGAAAGCTGGGAAAATTGGAACAATCTTTTAATACAGAATTTATCACGGTAAAAAGCGATGGAAAAGAGATCCTGATCGGAAGAAAGGGGCATGAAAATACGGCTAAGGCTTACCAGGGTCTATATTTTCGTTTATCAAGAAACCTGATCCTGGGAGTTACCGAGGGTTTTTCCAAAACCCTTAATATTCAGGGACTGGGTTATAAATGGGAAATCAAGGGCAAAGATCTTATAATTAATGTAGGATATTCAAAACCGGTTGTCTACAAAATACCTGCAGGGATTAATATGAAAATAGATAATCCCTCTCAACTTATGATCAGCGGCTGCGATAAACAGCTTGTAGGTCAGACATCGGCGGAGATTAGAAATATCCGGCCCCCTGAACCGTACAAAGGAAAGGGGATCAGATATTTGAATGAAAGGGTCAAGCTCAAAGAGGGAAAAACAGCTAAATAAGTGGTTTTTTAAAACGGTAAATAAGAGGATGATATGATAGATATACTTAAGAAAAAACGTAAGAGAATGCAGAAGGCCAAAAGAAGAAGCAGGGGGAGCCTGACAATCAGCCCGGACAGGCCGAGAATGGTCGTCTTCAAATCCAGGAAGTATTTGTATGTGCAGGTAGTTGATGATTTACAAAAAAAGATCCTTCTTTCATTATCCTCTATTGCTAAAGAAATGAAAGATAAGAAACCTTGGTAAAAATATAGCCAGCGCCAGGATATTGGGCAATGAAATAGGGCGTAAACTCAAAGAGAAAAAAATCGATTCAGTTTGCTTTGACAGGAATGGTTTTAAATATCATGGTAAGATAAAGGCTCTTGCGGAAGCTTGCCGCCAAGAAGGCATCAAATTTTAAGTTGGAGAAACGGATGGTACCTAAGGATAATTTAAAGAATGCCGCTGCCAGCGAATGGGGTGAAAAGGTTGTAAGCCTCCGAAGGGCTGCGAAGGTTACGACGGGCGGAAAAAGGTTCCGCTTTAATGCAGTAGTTATTGTCGGTAACGGGAAAGGCATGGTCGGCCTGGGCTATGGAAAGGCTAATGAACTGGCTGACGCTATAAAAAAAGCGAAGGACAAGGCTATTAAGGCGGCAAGACCGATAAAAATGAAAAATACCACGATACCGCATGAAGTAACTGGAAAATTTAAAAGCGGCGTTATTTTTTTAAAACCTGCTTCTAAGGGTACCGGAGTTATCGCGGGCGGCGCGGTTAGGCCCGTTTTGGAATTGGCCGGGATACATGACGTATTGACAAAGTCGTTGCGGTCCACGAATCCGGTGAACCTTGTAAAGGCGACGCTGAATGCACTTTATAATTTAATCGATATTAATGAAGTTGCTGCTAAGCGGGGAAAAACCGTACAGGAATTGTTCGGGAACTAATTTTCGGAGGCAATATGTCTGTTATTGAAATAAAAGCTGGTATCAACGCGGGTAAAGACAGGAAAAGAAGGGGCCGGGGTATCGGCAGCGGTAGGGGAGGTCAGAGCGGAAGAGGCGCGAAGGGCCAGAAAGCCAGGTCGGGGGGATCTATCAGACCCCGTTTTGAAGGCGGGCAGATGCCTCTTTACAGGAGACTCCCTAAAAGAGGGTTTCGAAATATGAATAAGAAATTTTTTAACATTGTAAATATTTCATCTCTGGATGTGTTTGCAGAAGGTTCGGCGGTAGGTATCGAACAACTGGTGGAAAAGGGCCTCGTTAAACCTAATAAATTTCCCGTCAAACTCCTTGGAGACGGGGAGTTGAAGATCAAGGGGCTTAACCTGACGGTTCATGCCGTTTCTAAGAATTGCCGCGAGAAGATCGAGAAATTGGGCGGTAAAATAGCCCTCATAGAAGCTTAAACCCCGATAGAGGATATGTTTTATGTTTAATGCCTTAGTTAATCTTTTTAAAGTACCGGAACTCAGGAAAAAACTCCTGTTTACGCTGGGCATACTCGTAGTTTACCGGATAGGAGTACAGATCAGCGTTCCAGGGGTCAATATCATCAGGCTTATTGAATCGACAAGAGGGTCGTCGGGTTCGGACCCCTTTTCGAACTTTTTTAATTTATTTACAGGCGGAGCAAGAGAAAACGCTTCAATATTTTCTCTAGGAGTAATGCCCTATATTACGTCGATGATCATAATGCAGCTTTTGAAAGCTGTAGTCCCATCTGTCGACCGTATGCTTAAAGAAGGCCCTGAAGGCAGGAAGAAGTACCAGCAGTACGGAAGGCTCGGGACCGTTTTAGTTACCCTTATCCAGGGTGTGATATTCGCCAACGGTCTGATCCAGCAGAACGTCAGGGGATCGTTCCTGATGATCAGCAACACCGCTTTTACCATCGTCTTTACTCTATCCGTAACGGCCGGAACTCTTATTCTTATGTGGTTCGGCGAGCAAATAACGGAGAGGGGTATAGGCAACGGGGTTTCATTGATCATTATGGCAGGCATAGTAGCCAGGCTTCCTTATGGAATGTACCAGGCGTTTACCGGTGTTAATGCCGGGGCGACCGATCCGATGAGCTTACTCATCGTTTTCGCATTGTTTGCCGTCGTGATAGGACTTGTTGTTTTCGAAGAACAGGGCTTGCGAAAGATACCGATCCAATATGCGAATCGCGCCGCAGCCGGAGGTTCTTACGGGGGGCATGTATCATACCTGCCCTTTAAAGTCAACCCGACAGGAGTCATCCCTATAATATTCGCGCAGTCGCTTTTAATGATCCCGATGCAATTCGAGGGGTGGTTCGGATCAAAAGTTAAATTTTTACAGATGATAGGCGAGCAGATGCATCCGGATAAATTAGGGTATAACGTGGCTTATTTTTTACTTATATTGTTTTTCGCTTATTTTTATATGGAAATAGAATTAAACCCGCATGACATTGCGGAAAATTTAAGGAAGCAGGGCGGATTTATCCCGGGCGTCAGGCCGGGCCAAAAAACAGAGGATTTTATTTCTTTCACACTCCGAAGGATAACCCTGCCGGGAGCTATTTTCCTTGGCACTATAGCGCTGATTCCGACAATAGTGGCTCAGATATTCAATGTGCCTTCCACACTGCGTTATCTTATGGGAGGTACATCGCTGCTGATCATGGTGGGAGTATCTCTTGATACCTTGAAGCAGGTTGAATCCCACCTGATGATGTACCATTTTGATGGGTTTATAACAAGACCGGCGTCTAAAAAAATATAATGGCGGAAATTAATAAATGAATAATCTGGCACTTATCGCCCCTCCGGGCGCCGGGAAAGGCACCCAATCGGAAAAGATATGCTCTAAACTCGGCGTTCCCCACGTATCGACGGGCGATATTTTCAGGGCGATAGTAAAGGGCACTTACATTGGATCGTTTCCAACACAGGATATATTGAATTATATGAATAAGGGGCTTCTGGTTCCTGATTCAATAGTGGTTGGAATTCTTATTGACAGGATCAGGCAGGACGACTGTAAGAAAGGTTTCCTGCTCGACGGATTCCCACGGACAGTAGCACAGGGGGAAATATTCGACAGGGAAGCGGGGGACCGGGCTCTTTCAAGCGTAGTGCTGATTGAAGTAGATAAAGAAAGCCTCTTAAAAAGGCTGACTGGAAGAAGGACCTGCCCCGTTTGCGGCAAACTTTATAATGTTTTTTTTAATCCCCCGAAATTTGAAAATAAATGCGATGAAGATGGTTCCCCATTGACCATAAGAAGCGACGATAACGCTGAAACGGTAAAGCAGAGGATGGAAGTATATGAAAAAGAAACTGCCCCTCTTATAGATTTTTACCGAAAAAAAAGATCCTTTATTCTGTTGATGGCAACCGGGATGTGGGTGATGTTTTTAATCAAATTATGGAGGTTATTCGCTCTTAATGGACAAAGAAGACGTTATACGTTTTGACGGCATAGTTTTGGAGCAATTGCCCAATGCTATGTTCAGGGTAGAGCTGGAAAGTAAAAAGCAGATTCTGGCTCATATATCGGGTAAAATGCGTATGAATTATATAAAGATCATACCGGGTGATAAGGTGACCCTTGAAATGTCGCCGTACGATCTGACTAAAGGAAGGATCGTTTACAGGTATAAATAGGAGAAAATTATGAAGGTAAGATCGTCGGTCAAACCGATGTGTGAAAAATGCAGAGTTATCCGCAGGCATGGCCTTGTAATGGTAATATGTGAAAATCCCAAGCATAAACAGAGGCAGATGGGTGATAAAAGAAAATAAAATGAGCAAAGGAGGCTACTAGTGGCTAGAATCGCGGGAAGAGAAGTACCCGGCAATAAGGCTGTTTTTATTGGTTTGACATATATTTATGGAATAGGAAGGCATAATTCCTCGAAGATAGTTGAAATGGCAAAAATAGATCCGGTCAAGAAGGTCAAAGATTTGAGCGAAGACGAGCTTGCAAGAATCAGAGACGTGATAGAAGACCATTTTAAGGTTGAAGGCGATCTAAGAACCGAAGTTGCAATGAATATTAAGCGCCTTATAGATATAGGCTGTTACAGAGGCATGAGACATAAGAAGGGATTGCCGGTAAGAGGCCAGAGGACGCGTACTAACGCGAGGTCCTGGAAAGGCCCGCGTTCTAACGCGATAGGTAAAAAGAAATAAAGAATAACGGAGGATAGATAGTATTAATGGCGAAAAAGGCAGCACCGGTCGCAAAGAAGAGGAAGGAAAAGAAAAGCGTACTCGAAGGCATAGCCAATATCAAAGCGACTTTTAACAATACGATTATAAATATCACCGATCTTAATGGAAATTCCGTTTCCTGGGCAAGTTCCGGGAGCGTAGGTTTCAAAGGGACAAAAAAAGGGACTCCCTACGCCGCGCAGCTTGCCGCGGAAAAAGCGGTGGAACAGGCGAAATATCATGGGGTTCAATACCTGCATATACGTCTTAAAGGTCCGGGACCTGGAAGAGAATCGGCGATAAGAGCGCTGGATGCCGCCGGTTTAAAGATTAAAACGTTGAGAGATATTACCCCGATCCCCCACAACGGCTGCAGGCCCAGAAAAAAGAGAAGAGTATAAGCGAGGTTATAGATATGGGAAGATATATAGGTCCGTCATGCCGGTTGTGCCGGAGAGAGGGTTTAAGGCTTTTTTTAAAGGGCGATAAATGTTATTCGCCGGCATGCACGCTTAACAAAAAATCAAGCGCGCCCGGAAAAGTTTCGAAATTCAAGAAAAAACCGACAGAATACGCCACCCAGCTTCGTGAAAAGCAGAAGGTAAAAAGATATTACGGTCTTTTCGAGAGGCAATTCAGGAGATATTTCGAAATGGCGACCGAGCATAAAGGAGTAACAGGCGAAATCCTTCTCCAGCTTCTGGAGAGGCGGCTCGACAGCTTGATCCACAAAGCCGGGTTCGCACCGTCAAAAAAATGTGCGAGACAGCTGGTCCTGCATGGCCATATAAAAGTAAACGGCAATAAGATAGATGTTCCTTCTTACATTGTTAATCCAGGTGAAGAAATAGTTATCGATGATAAGTCTAAGAACCTCGATCTTATTGTTAGGTCGATAGAGTCATCTCAAAACAAGGTAATGCCGCCCTGGCTGGAGATCGACAGCAAGAACCTGAAGATCAAAATGACAGGTATTCCTGCCCGGCTTGAGATAAATCCTGAAATAGATATAAAAGAACAGCTCATTGTCGAGCTTTATTCGAAATAGTGAGAAAGTTCTTTTTAAAGTATATGGAGGAATGAAATGTCTCAAAAAGGGTTATTAAAAGATATCATGCTGCCTTATGAGATAAAATATGAAAAATACTCCTATACCCCTTCTTACGGTAAATTCGTAATATATCCGTTCGAGAAAGGGGTTGGAGCAACTATAGCGAATTCTTTGAGGAGAGTGCTTCTCAGTTCGATACCCGGATATGCGATAACTTCAATAAAGGTCGAGGGTATCAACCATGAATTCGAACCTATAAAGGGTGTAAAAGAGGATTTGACGGATATTATCCTCGCGATCAAAAAGATCAAACTATTGCTGAACGATGGAAGCGAAAAAAAGATAATACGTGTAACGAAATCAGGGAAGGGAGAGCTGATGGCGAAGGATTTCGCCGTAGACTCGACAGTTGAGATCGTTAACGGAGATCTTAAAATAGCGACCCTGAACAGCGATGCCGATCTATCGATGGATGTTCAGATAGAGTACGGCAGGGGATACCGTTCAGCCGAGGACCTGTTCGATTCGAATTCTGTCATATCCGTAATACCCGTAGATTCGATATTTTCACCGGTAGTCAGGGTAAATTACATAATAGAGGATTTCAGGGTCGGTGAAAAGACTGACTGTGAAAAGATAGTCCTTGAAGTCTGGACATCGGGAGCCATACCGCCTCTCGATGCGGTTTCAAAATCGGCATCGATTTTAAAGAAATATTTTTCGCTCCTGACCGAATTTGAACCTGAAGAGGAAGAGGGCGAACCCGGAGAAGCACTTGACGCATCGGCGACAAGTGATATACTCGCGAAACCGATTACCGAACTTGACCTTTCAGTGCGTTCATTTAATTGTCTGAAAAGTTCGAATATCAATACGATAGGCGATCTCATGCACTTTGACAAGGATGCATTGATGAAGATAAAGAATTTCGGTAAAAAATCTTTTACTGAAATTTCAGAAAAGCTTCAGATTTTCGGTCTGACCCTTGAAGAAAATGCCGAAGGTCCGGAAAGCGGGGCCGAGGATAGTATAATGGAAGATTTTGAGGAAGGAGAATAAGTATGAGGCATGGGGATAAAGTCAGAAAACTGAGCAGAAATACTTCGCATCGAAAGGCGCTCCTCAGGAATCTTGCAGCCTCACTGTTTAAATATGAAAACATTCAAACAACAGTAGAAAAGGCAAAAGTGTTAAGGCCTTATGCCGAAAAGATCATTACAAAGGCAAAGACCGACTCCCTGCCTTCTAAAAGGGCGGTTAACAGGGATATTAAAGACAGGACGATATTAAAAAAACTTTTCGAGGATATAGGCCTCCGGTATAAGAACCGAAACGGGGGGTATACCAGGATATACAAGCTTGGGAAACGAATATCAGACGGAACGGAAATGGCGATGATCGAACTTGTCGAAGAGTCGCTTGTAAAAGAAGCCCCGTCCGGTACAAAATTGGCCGGCACCGCTCCTGTTGCAGAAACAAGCGATGAAAAAACGGAAGTTAAGAAAAGCGCCCCCAGGAAAAGAAAAACAGCGGTGAAAAAAACCGAAAAGAAAGGGGAATAATTAAGTTCAGGGCACTTCTAAAAACCCCCGGACAAGCCGGGATAAACGCCTTTTTAAGGCGGCAAGGTAGTGCCCATTGGGCGGTTTCATTACGATTAGAATATCATTTATTAATAATAAAGTGAGTTTTTGGAACCGCCCTTCATTCCATTATCCTTATCTTGACGCCCCTCTGTTTGGAAAAATAAAGTTTCTCTATTTCATCGAAGGCTTTTACTATGTTTTTTTCAAATGCCGCGTGAGTGGTCATTATTATCGGGACATAATCGGTCTTGCTCCTTTCTTTCTGAATAACTGAAGCGATGCTAATATTATTGTCGCCGAATATACCCGATATTTTTGAGAGGACCCCGGGCTTATCAAGAACATTAAACCTTACATAATACCTTGTCTCGATATCACCGATGATTTTAAGCGGATAATTATTGAAACAGCGGTACCGGAGACTTGAAACCGGGCCGGGGATCGATTTTGCGATATCGATTATATCTGCGACAACGGCGCTAGCGGTCGGCAGAGATCCCGCACCCTTGCCGTAGTACATGGAATTGCCGAGATAAGCGCTTTCAATCAGTACTGCGTTGAATTCGTTCCTGACAAATGAAAGCTGGTTCTCCTTCGGAACAAGAGTGGGGTTGACCCTGACTTCTACGGTCTTATCGGGATCGAGTTTCGCTATCGCCAGGAGCTTAAGTACGTAACCGAGTTCGGCGGCGTTTTTAATGTCCTTTAGATGGATACTTGAGATTCCTTCGACATATACATCCTCAAACCTGATACAGGTGTTGTAGGCGAGTTCTGCTAAAATTGTAATCTTGTGGGCCGCGTCAGTTCCGCTTACGTCAAGAGTAGGGTCGGTCTCGGCGAAGCCTAGTTTCTGCGCCTCTTTTAGCGCCATAGTGAAATTTAAATTATCCTCGAACATCCTGGTTAAAATATAATTTGTAGTCCCGTTCACTATGCCGTAGATTGAATATATATTATCTCCTACGAGGGCGTCGCTTACTGTCCTGATTATCGGTATTCCTCCGCATACGCTGGCCTCGAAACCGATTGAAAGATTACGCTCACTGGCGAGTTCGAAAAGAGCGAGGCCTTTTTCTGCGAGGAGGGCTTTATTAGCCGTTACAACATTCTTGCCTGCCTTCAAAGCCTCTTCTATCAGGGTATATGCGAAACCTGTACCTCCAGCCAGTTCTATGATTACGTCGATTTTTTTATCATTCAAGGCCTCATGATAATCCGTAATCTTCTTTGCGCGTTTGATTTCGACGTTCCTGGGGGTATCCCAATCCTTATCCGCAACATATTTCAAAAAGAGTTCGATCCCGGTCTTTTTCCTGATCGCTTCGAAATCTTCCTCGAGGATCTTTACAACACCGCTTCCTATTGTGCCGAAACCGACTAATGCAATCCCGATCCCGGGCATATAAACCTCCTGGCGAGTTTAAAATTCCCGAATACAATCGGATATTATAAAATTTTTAATGAAAATTCGCAATTCGGCAGGGGATCGGAGGAAAGATTGAGGAGAAGAATTTTAAATAAATATAAATCCAAATTTTTATTACTCTGCGTTCTTTGCGGCTCTGCGGTGAAATTATTCTTACATCAGGAATTAATTTTTCTAAGCAGCCAGGCGAAGTTTTTACCGAGCTCCTTCATTGTCTCAATACCTTCATTATCGCCCTCCACATCACCGATCTCACGTCCTATGCCTATATTCCAGTATATCGAACCCGGTACTATCATTCCTCCGATCAGGAAGAAATGGTTTATAGTGTCGAAGGCATGCAACGCCCCCGTGCGCCTGACCGCGACGACAGCCGCTCCGGCTTTTCGTTTGAACATCCTGTCGTTTGCCCTTGAGACAAAACCGGTCCTGTCGATAAGGGCTTTCGTTTCAGATGTAACATCCGCGAAATAAGTTGGAGATCCTATAATAATGCCGTCCGCTTCGATCATTTTCTCAATACAAACGTTAGCGACGTCGTCTTTTACAACGCATTTTTTGTCTTTATTTTGAAAACATTTGTAACAGGCCCTGCAGCCATGGAGTTTTTTCCCGGCAAGCTGGTAAAGCTCAGTTTCAAGTCCTTGATTTTCTATTTCTTTCAATACGGTCCGCAGCAGTATTGCCGTATTGCCGTCTTTTCTTGCGCTTCCGTTAAATGCGATGACTTTCATAAATTTATCTCCTTACAATTTACTTCCGGATATATTATTATAGCAGAAATTAGGGCTCACCGCAAAGAGGTGTCTCTGTGCCTGCTTGTAAATCCTAACGATAAGTTTGATTTTAGCCGGCTCGGTAATTATAATTTGCCTATGGATAATAAAGAAGTACTTACCAGGGAAGAGGTCAGACGCCTGATAGAATCGGATCAAAACCCGAAAATAAGGCTGATGCTTATACTTGCCTATTCCGCCGGGCTCACGATAGAAGAGATCCAGGCTCTGAAACCCGGGGATATTGATTTTAATAGGAAAGCCGTTCATATAAAAAAAGGGATCGATAATTCCGGACGGACTGTCGATTTAAGTCAAAACATACTCGACCTGGTAAAACCTTACATAGAAATTTACAGGCCTACTGCGAGGCTTTTCCCCGGCGGCGATTCGGTTTCTGAAATCACCGAGGGAGCTGTCAGGAACATTTTCAGGGACGCGATGCTCAAAGCCGGGATTAAAAAAGACGCCGGGATAGAGATACTCAGGCGAAGCATTTCAGCCCACCTCATGGAAAGCGGCGCAAGTAAAGAGGAAATCCGCCGGCTGCTGGGCGATCGGATTAAGACGGTTTGATTATCCCTCGTTATAGTGGAATTTATAATTTATTTCCCTATCACCCCTTTCTATGGTTTTAATTTTTTCATATGTAATGGATTTTCCTCCGCAGAGCTCGATTAATTTATGAACATATCCCATGAAGGTATTTTCAAAATAAGAGTGATTCATCGGAAGATTATAGAATTCGACTTCCGCCGCTCCCGTTTCGCACTTGATCCTCACGTCCCCCGCGGTATAATAAAGCTTCCAGATGACCGGGAGCGATTCCGTCAATGCACGTTCAATATTTCTATTTTTTAAAAGAACCTTATAAGGGCCGTCAACCAGAGCAAATTCCGCCGACTTTTCCCCCATTGTCCAATAGGCGTTAATATTATTGTTGTAAAACTTCTTCAGCATATGATCGTTGAACAAAAGATACTTCTCCACAGGGAACATGTCGCTCATTGAAATATCCCTATGGGTTTTAAAAAATTCATCATTTTCCCCGACTTCATTCATCAATTCATTAAACTTATCTTCACCGAATTGAGCAATTATGGCTTTTTTCCTGGAGACAAACGCTATTCCTTTTACTTCCATAAAAATCCCCCTTATTATTTTTGTTATCTATAAAGCCTGCGTCCAAGCACTACGCAGCCGGCGGACAATATCACAACGCCAAGTATAGCTATATAAACTGAAAGCATCGGCCCGACGGCATAAATGATAGCCCCTGAAAAGATCAAAATACCCGAGCTTTTATGAAATTCCTTCGATCGTATCAATGTAATACTGAAAAGAATAACTCCCAGGGCTAAAAAAGCTTGAAAAATATAATGAAAAAGCGCTATCATAGGATGATGCATAAGAATCGACTCGCTGAAAAGCGGGATTGACGGGGTATGGCTTAAAATTGCAGGATAAACGAAGATTTCCCATGTGATCTGGCATGCCTGCAGTATATAAGCCGTGACTACAAATAGAAAGCCGAGGAAACCGATGACCCCGGAATTGGAATAAATAAGGGAATATACTGCAGTAAATCCGTAAATCATCAATAAAACCCCGATAAAGGCGATCGTGGCTATCCAGACCCAGTTCTGATTAAGCACCATCGCAGAGGGATCCTTTGCTCTCTGGGCCACGGGCAGAAGGGTTGTCCAGAAAATCGCCCATAGCGTCAGGAATATGGAACCGGTAATAAGAGCAACGCCGCCGAACTTTTGAATTGTCGAGAGTTTCATAAATCCTCCATATTTTAACAATACTGATTTTGTATAAGTAATTATAAATAAAGAGTAAATATTTTTCAAATAGCGCTGAGGCAATCTTTTTGACTATTTCAACAAAGTTAAATAACATTGTTTAAAAAATAGCGGAGTCTATATGAGAAAATATGTATTCTTTTAAATTATAGCGATAGCTTTTATGGGTTTAAAAATAAGCCTCATTTCAGGGCAGAACAACGGCGACTATTATCCCGGCGAAATCTGGCAGACTTCCACCCCTGAAGCTCAGGGTATGGATTCGGGATATCTGATCAATATGCTGGATTATATTAAGTCGAATAATCTGGACATCCACAGTGTAATAATTATCCGGCATGGATATGTAATTGTAGAAGCTTATTCAGACCTGGAAAACGGCCACTGGTGAATGGCATCAGGAATTTACAGGGAAAATAGTACAATAAATCGGACAATAATTGTATAAAAAATAACCTTGATGGAGGATAGTTGCATGAAAAATATTTTAGCAATGAAATGTTCCCGGAAATATATTTTATTTCCATGCATAATAACCGTAATTATTATTTTAACTTCATGTATTGATCTGGAATCCTTTTATGCCGAACCGGATGATACTGCCGTAGCCGGTTTACCGGTTCGGCAGGAAATTCTCACTTTTACCAACTCAGGGGTGCGGGGCATTTATCCTGCTGGTTCGCCGGTCGCCAGGTATGGCAAACTTAAAATAGTCGGTACACAGCTATGTGATGAATATGGTAATCCTGTACAGCTTCGGGGATTATTTCTGCGCGGCCTGAACTATGAAGCAAAATACATAAACTATGAAGCTATTTCCTATCTTTCAAAAAAATGGAAAATGGATGTCCTGAGAATCCCTCTCTGGACAATAGGCGGAAGTTGGGGTTCGGTCAGCGAACCCGGATATTTATCTGACCTGTCTCTTGAAGAATATATAAAGGATGCTGTAAGGATCACTGAAGAATGCGGAATTTACTGCATCATCGATTGGCATATTCTCTATGACGGCGATCCGAATCTGCATAAGCTCAATGCCTATGATTTCTTTAAAAGAATGGCGTTCCTGTATGGATCAAAAAAACATGTTATTTATGAAATCTGCAATGAGCCCAATCATGTAAAATGGGGCAGCAGGATTAAACCTTACGCCGAGTATATCATACCTGCAATCCGTGCAGGCGATTCCAATGCGGTTATAATCGTCGGCACGGAGTTCTGGAGCATCGACCAGCATCATGCAGCCGCAGATCCTCTAAAATATGAAAATATAATGTATGCCGCACATTTTTATACCGATTTTCCTCTCGCGATCACAAACCGGATTACAGCCGAATTATCAAATATTGCTATTTTCAGCACAGAATGGGGAACCGCGGGATCGAACCCCACAATGCCTATCAATTTATATATTGCCCGGCTCTGGGTAAATTTTTTGAATAGTAAAAATATCAGCTGGTGCAACTATTCCCTTTCCGATTTGAATGAGACGACGTCCTTTTTTAGGAAAGAGGCTAAAACAAACGGCGGATGGGAAGAAGAAGATTTAACAGAATCCGGAAGATTCGTAAGGGACTTGATGACAAACCGCTAAATACCTGAGTTTAAAATAGCCTGCCCTCAGCTATTTTCATCACCTGTCCGCCGATATTTACGGTTATTTTCTCTTCTACTTTTTCCGCTTTCAGGTACAGTAATGATTTCCTGCCGATTTCATAACCCTGCTCGACTTTTATGTCAATACCGCCCGTTTTAAAATAATCATATTTAACAAGGTAGCCGGCCAGGCATCCGTTGGCGCTCCCCGTGGCAGGGTCCTCGGGAATTCCGTAGGAGATATCCGCAAACATCCTGCAATTAATTTGATTATCCGCTTCATAAGTTTCAGGACAAAACAGGAAAAGGGGCATTGGCGAACCTGTACTGAAATATTTCTTATAAGCGCCAATATTTGTAGAGGATTTTTTAACCGAGCTTAATTTTTTTAATGGTATTATGATAAAGAGCATTCCGGTTGATACTTCCTGGATTGGGTAACGGCCGTCGATTTCATCAGGATCGATATTTATGATTTCTGAAATTGCATGAGGGTCAAAAGTTTTACCGAATTCCGGATTCTTTTGTCTCATCCACAATATTTCCTTATCCTTGCTTCCTTGGAATGAAACCGGGATAACCCCAATCTTTAAATTCAGGTTAATTTGACCGGTGAATCCATGAAGAATTTCCTTTCCTATTATATATGCCGTACCAAGCGTCGGATGTCCGGCAAATGGGACCTCTTCCTTCGGTGTAAAAATACGGACATTGAAATCTTCATCGCTATTTTTGTACTTTAAAATAAATGAGGTTTCAGAAAAATGAAACTCGGATGCGATATCCTGCATCATTCCGGACGATATTTCTTCCTCCAGTATAACTACCGCAAGCTGGTTGCCCGAGTATTTATTCCGGCAGAAAACATCGACAATAAAATAATCCATCTATTACTCCTTTTTTTATTATTAATATATCATATTTTTACACTGCAATAACAGCCGGAGATCATTTATAACCGATAAAAAAAAGCCTCTTGAAAGGGAAAAGGACCTTGCCGTTTTTTTGAGCCGGGTAATCCTTTTGTATTTCGGCAAGTACCGCGGCTTCGAATGTTATTCTTTCATCTCCGGTTTCCAGTCGCTCTAAATAGGGCCTCATCCCGGTTGATTTAATCATCTCGAATATGGAACAATGCGAATCAAGGATATGTATATAATCTGTCGCCCAGATATCGACCGATCTGAAATAACCTGACAGAACATCGTAATAATAGCCGGGATCATGCATAGTGAAAATGCCGGAACACCCTCCGGCAAGAGATTTCCAGGTCCCTTTATCGGCTAAATATTCAAGGGATTTTCCGACAGGCATATCGAAAAACAGGGGCAATTGGACGGCGAGGACTCCTTTTTCAGTAAGAAACCCGCTGAATTTACTTATCAGGCCCTCATGGTCGTCGAGCCATTGGAAGGCGGCGTTAGAAAAAGCCACATCGAATTTCTTATTGGAAACATATTCATGCGCATCCGCAAGTATCCATTCCTGGCCGGGGTAATCATGCTTTGCCTGATCGATCATGCCGGGCGAATTGTCGATACCGACCAGCCGGCTGGCTGGCCATCTATGCAGAAGAGCCTGGCCGCTGTTTCCGGGCCCGCAGCCGATATCGATCAAAGAGCCTGGAACATAATCGATATCAATCCTGTCGGCTAAATCGATGGAGGGCCGGTTTCTTTCATCTTTAAATTTAAGGTATAATCCGGGATCCCAGTCATTTTTTTGAGGCATATTGAATCTCCTTAAATGATATTACATATACTGTATATGCTTTAGCATATATTAAGTCATAAAAAACCATTTGTCAATATAAATTTTATTTTTCTGCAAAATATTTATAGAATGTAAAGAATGGGTATAATCCAAAAAATGAAAATTTCTAATAATTGATTTAAAATATTGATAAGAAATATAATATGTTTAGGAGCGATAGATGAGCAGCCCGATAATTCTGGATGGAACGGCTTACGCAAAGGAGATTAATGAAACGCTGAAGGCCCGCGTGAATACGATAAAAGAAATATCGGGCACAACTCCGATACTTGCGGCAATCCTTGTAGGGGACGATCCTGCGTCCATAACATATGTTAAAATGAAGGGGAATGACTGCAAAAGGGCCGGGATGGAATCATTGAAAGTTGAACTACCCGGAAACACAACGACCGGGCAATTAATTGCGGAGATAGAAAAACTTAATAAAAACAACAATGTGCATGGCATACTTCTTCAGCATCCTGTCCCCCGGGGAATCGATGAAAGCAAATGTTTCAATGCAATTGATTACCGGAAAGATGTCGATGGAGTCACTTACACTTCTTTTGCAAAAGTTGCGATGAATGAAATGCTTTTTGGCAGCGCAACCCCGCTTGGAATTATCCGTCTGCTCGATAAGTACAAGATCCAGATCGAGGGCAGGGAGGCCGTGGTTGTGGGAAGGAGCCCTATATTAGGAAAGCCTATGGCAATGATGCTGCTGAATAAAAATGCAACGGTTACGATCTGTCATTCGAAGACAAGGAACATTAAAGACGTTGTTAAAAGGGCTGATATTGTCGTTGCAGCCGTTGGAATTCCGAAATTCATAAAGGCGGATTGGGTAAAGGAAAATTCCATTGTAGTTGACGCGGGTTATAACGAAGGCAATGTAGGTGACACGGACCTCGACAATATAAAAGATAAGGTTTACGCCTATACCCCCGTTCCGGGAGGTGTGGGCCCGATGACCAGGATCACTCTGATAGAACAGACAGTCAGGTCGGCGGAACTGAAATTCGGGATAGATCCGGAGGTTAAATAATGGAATACGAGGCTGTAATAGGACTTGAAGTCCATGTTCAGTTGAATACCCTCACAAAAATTTTCTGCTCTTGTTCAACGCAATTTGGAACTCCTCCTAATACGCATGTATGCCCGGTATGCATGGGCCAGCCGGGAGTCTTGCCTGTTTTGAATTCAGAGGCACTGGAAAAGGCCGTTAAAGCGGGGTTGTCCCTAAACTGCGAAGTGCCTTCATTTTCTAAATTCGACAGAAAAAATTATTTTTACCCGGATCTTCCAAAAGGTTACCAGATATCGCAGTTCGATTTTCCAATCTCCAAGAATGGCTTCATAGATATCGACCTTTCCGGAGGAAATGTAAAAAGGATAGGAATAACGAGGGCTCATATGGAGGAAGACGCCGGAAAGCTCATTCATGAGGAAGGTCGTCCTTACAGCCTTGTCGATCTCAACAGGGCAGGGGTCCCCCTTCTGGAGATCGTTTCCGAGCCGGATATGCGTACAAGCGAAGAGGCTTACAACTATTTGAAAGAACTGAGAAGCATCATGAAATACATAGGGGTAAGCGATGTCAATATGGAAGAAGGCAGTCTCCGTTGCGATGCAAATATTTCGATCAGGCCCCTTGGTGAAAAAAAATTGGGGACGAAAGTAGAAGTGAAAAACATGAACTCCTTTAATGGAGTCAGGCATGCAATTGATTATGAAATTGAAAGGCAAAAAGAAATACTTTCCGGCGGGAAACCGGTCGATCAGGAAACCCGGACATTTGACGCTCCTTCCGGCAAAACTTTTCCCATGAGGAGTAAGGAAGAGGCTAACGATTACCGATATTTCCCTGAGCCGGACCTTCCTCCAATAAGAATGAAACCCGGAACTGTTGACAGGATCAGGAAATCTATCCCCGAACTGCCGAGGGCTAGGAAGCTCCGTTTTATTGAAGAATATATGATTACAGCCCAGGATGCGGAAACCCTTACGGATGAAAAAGAGCTTGCGGTTTATTTCGAAGAAGTTGCCGGAAAAACGAAGGCCGGGCCTAAAAAGGCTGCAAACTGGATATTATCTGAGATGAACGCACAAATTAATTCCATGAAAATCCCCATTGATAAGTTTCAAAAAAAGGTGCCGGTGGAAAACATCATTGATCTTCTGGATCTTGTCGAAGAAGGGACCATAAGCGGTAAAATGGCGAAGGATATATATGCCGAAATGGCCTCTTCAGGGAAAAAAGCCGGAGAAATAATCGGCGCGAAGGGTTTAAAACAGATCTCCGATGCCGATGAAATTGAGAAAGTCGTTGATCGGGTCATAGCCGGCCACCCCGCTGAAGTAAAGAAATTTAAAGATGGCAACGATAAACTGATCGGATTTTTTGTAGGCGAAGTCATGAAAGCTACCGGAGGGCAGGCGAACCCGAAAGCGGTTAATGAAATCCTGAGGAAAAAGCTTTGAAACTTCTCTTCTGTTTCATATTTCTTTCAGTCCAGGCGTTGCCCGGAACTTTGTCCTTCACAGAGGATAACATAGTTATCAATGCCGTCGGCGATATAATGCTCGGCACCCTCTACCCGTATCCACAACTACCTCCGGACAGGGGAACTTCGGAAATAAAATTCATTGAACCCTATATGACAAACGGAAGTCCGGACCTTGTCCTGGCTAATCTCGAGGGGGCGGCTACATATTACAGCAATACTTCTAAGGATGTAAGCAAGGGGGATAACTGGGCTTTCCAGATACCGCCGGATTACATGCAGCTTTTAAGGAATGCCCATATCTCCGCTGTAAACCAGGCGAATAATCACGCGATGGATTTCGGAGAGAGGGGCTTTCTGGATACAAGAAAGAACCTCGACCGCTTTGGAATAAAATATACGGGCCTGAAAAACGAGATATTAACTTACAATATCAGGGGACACAGGATTGCAATAATAGGATTTTCCTGGTTCGATTATTCAAATAATCTGTTAAAACCGAAAGAATTCGTGCCTTTCATTAAAATGGTTTCATTGTCAAACGATATCGTAATAGTCGAAGTTCACGGGGGAGGCGAGGGTGAAGAATTCCTCCATCTCAGAAATGTAATGGATTATTACGGTGACGGGAAGAGGGGAAATATGATCGAGTTCGCCCGCCTGGCAATTGAGAGCGGTGCATCGCTCATACTTGGCTCAAGCCCGCATGTGGTCAGGGCGATGGAAATCTACAAAAAAAAGCTGATAGCTTATTCGCTCGGGAATTTTATCACATATAAGATGATGCGTACTGACGGTTCGAGGAAATACTCGCTTATACTAAGCGCCGTTCTCGACGCCGGGGGAGATTTCATTTCAGGCAGAATAATTCCCGTTGTTCAGTATCCTGAAGGGGAGCTAAAGGGTGTGCCGAAGTACGATGATAACGGCAGCACAATAAAACTCATAGCCTTACTTTCGAAAAGCGATATAAAAAACAATCCTCTTATTATTTCCGAAGATGGCGTACTATCAAAGAAACCCGATGGACAGATAAAATGAAGATATCGATAATCGGAGCCGGTGGATGGGGAACTGCCCTGGCAATTACCGCCTCCCGGGATAACGATGTTATTCTCTGGGCTTACAGCAGCAATGAGATTATACAGCTTATCGGCGGCAGGGAAAATACGGACTACCTGCCCGGGGTTAAGATTCCTGAAAATATTCTGATTACAGACGATGCTAAAAGGGCGTCAAACGCAGATATTATGATATTTGCCGTTCCCTCGAAATTTATGAGGATTACCGCGGGAAGATTTACATCCTTGTTAAATTCACGGATTATAATGGTTAGTGCGGCAAAGGGGCTGGAATTTCCTTCAGAAAAAAGGATGAGCGAGGTTATAAAAGAGGTTTTAAAACCGGCATCCGATATAGTGGTAATTTCAGGGCCTTCTCATGCCGAAGAGGTAGCAAGGGGCATTCCGACAAGCATTGTAGCAGCTTCTAAAAACGAAGAGAATGCTTATGCCGTACAGAAAGCCCTTTCGACTGAAAATTTCAGGCTTTACACGAATGCCGATGTATTGGGTGTAGAAACGGCAGGGGCTGTGAAAAACGTTATCGCAATAGCAGCCGGCATTCTTAGGGGACTGGGGCTCGGGGATAACACTATGGCGGCGCTTTTAACGAGAGGCCTTGCTGAAATGAAAAGGTTGGGAATGAGGCTGGGGGCCAGTGAAGAAACCTTTACGGGACTGGCGGGTATGGGAGACCTTATCGTCACATGTATTAGCTCTTATAGCCGGAATGGAAGGGTCGGGGAAGAACTGGCGGCAGGAAAACCGATTGAAAAGATCGTCTCATCAATGAAAATGGTCGCTGAAGGGGTTGAAACAGTGAAAACCATAATGCAGATGGAAAAGGAACTTGGTTTAGACCTGCCTATTTCCCATGCCGTTTATGATATTCTGGAGAAAAAAGTAACGCCCGCGGAGGCTCTTAAAAACCTCATGGCCAGGCCTTTAAAGGATGAATCCATATAACAGGGAGATGAAAAGATGCTTGTGACGATAGATATCGGCAATTCAAACATCAGTTTCGGGATCTTTCCGGGAACCGGAAAAGGAAAACCCGGAATTGAGCCTGAATTTTACGGAAATATCAGGACAGAAAAGACTATGACCACAGAAGAACTCGCCATAAAATTTTTAGATCTTTACAAACTCTGGGGCCTTAACGAAAACGATTTTAAGGAAAAAGTGGTTATATCGAGTGTCGTTCCCCAGCTTGATTATGAATTTTTACATATGTTCGAGAAATATTATTATTCAAGTCCGTATTTTATTACTAAAAAGGATATACCTCTTACTATTAATTATGACTATCCCGATGAGATCGGGGCCGACAGGCTTGTTAACTCCTATGCCGGAAGTGTAATATATCCGGGTGAAAATTTGATCATTGTAGACTTCGGCACGGCTACTACCTTCGATGTATTGAAAGAAGGCCGTTCATACGAAGGGGGGCTCATAATGACCGGTATAATGACAAGCCTGAGAGCCCTTGAAGAAAATGCATCGAAGCTTCCTCATATCGATTTAAATCTTCCCTCGACGCTGATTGCCAGGAATACCGTCGATGGAATACGTTCAGGCGTGATTAACGGGACCGGCGCCATGGTCGACGGACTTACCGTAAGGATAGCCGCCGAAATGGGATGGAAAAGTTACAAAGTTTTAGCGACCGGGGGTCTTTCGAAGCTTATTAAATCGTCTTCCGGATCGATCGACATGATAGACAGGCAGCTCACCTTAAAAGGCTTATATTTTTTATGGAATTTAAAAAACTGATTATCTCTTTACTTGCTTCAGCATCCGTTTTTTTAATCCGGCCTGGTTTAATGGCGGATACTGCAATTTCCTTGCTATGTACGAAGCTGAATGCAGAATCGAAATATAATATCACCTACGGTTATGTAGACATGACCCGCCAGGGCCTATCCGTGAGGGTCTATCTTGCCCTGCCTTACATAGTCACAGGCGGCAGTATTTATTACATGAATACAATACCGTCGATAAACAAGAAGGGTGAGATCGAATTACCCGGTGAGTATGTCGCCAAGATAAGCGAATTATTTTCCGCAAGCAACTCGGTGCTGGAAAACATTAGCAGCAGCAGCATTTCAAGCGCTTCTACCAATGAAAAAGGTGACTTGGGGTATAAGACCAATTATAATATAATGAACGAAGAAAAAGGATTTTTTCCCATCGACCTTGTAATTATCGATCCGGGCCATGGCGGTAAAGACCCGGGAGGGATAGGTTCGGAGGGAGTCAAGGAAAAAGAAATAGTACTTTCTGTCGCTAATATGGCCGGCCAATTCATTAAAAAGGATTGGAATATCCCTGTAGTTTTTACAAGGAAGGGAGATAATTATGTTTCCCTGAAAGACAGGACGGAAATCACTTCCATGTTATTAAAGAAAGGGAAAAATCCAATATTCGTAAGCATTCATGGGAATATTTCCTTTAATAAAAACGTCAAGGGATTGGAGGTTTATTCCCTTTCCGACAGGGCCACTGACAATGAGGCCCTGGCTGTAGAAATGGTGGAAAATGCCGGTTATTCCAGGAGCGATATAGAAAAAACGGAAAACCTCAATTTTATTATCACCGACCTTCTCAAAGATTCTATCAGGAGGAATTCGGAGGATCTTTCAAAGGAAATCGGGTATTTTATAAGCAAATCCGGATTAACTGAACTTCGGGGGAACAAAAAAGCCAATTTTTATGTGCTGAAATATAATAGTATTCCATCCGTTTTGATCGAAATAGGGTATCTTTCAAATACAGATGAGGCAAGAAACCTGATTAACAGGGAGTATCAGAAAAAAATCGCTCGTGAAATAGCCAGGGGAATAAACGCTTTTATATCAAAATATAACAAAACGAGGGGTCTGTAAAAAATGACTTTTATAAAGAAATACAGTTCGGCGATCATATTATTCGCTTTATTTTCAATATTTATTATTTGTGTAATATTTTTTACAAGGTCGATAGGTTCTTATCGTTTTTACTATCCTGACAATGACCTCAGGATTTTGAAATCAGAGCAGAGGCGCCTTTATAATCCCCTTTCATCGGGTGTTTCTAAGGAAGAGAAGATAATCAGGGAGTATTTTCTCGGGCCGATCAGGTATGACTTGAAGCTGCCCGTAAAGGAAAAGGTAAAAATTGAAAATATCTGGCTGATAGATTACGAGGGAAAAGAGGCGCTTGTTATTAACTTTAATGCCGATTTCCTTGATTTTGTTCAATCTGACAGGGAAGACGCAATGTGGGTGATGGAAGGCCTTATTGAAACTATTAAGGCGGATACATCCGTTGAAAAACTCAATATATACGCGGACGATAAGCCCGTGCGGACCAGGCTGGGAAACTTGAACCTGGCTAACACTATCCTGCTTATAAAGAAAATAAAAAAATAATTATAGAAGCGATTAAACTTCTATATATCTGTTTCCGATCATTATGTTAAATAAGGGGCCTAGTCCTTATTGGGATTATCGGATTAAGCGTTAAATCCTTTAGTTAAATAAAAAAAAATATTGACATATTTTAAATTAGTAATAGAATATTTAAACTTTCAGAAGAATTCTTTTTTAAAGGAGTGGATATATGAAAAAAGGAGTTGTGTGGTTATATGCGGGTGTGTTTTTAATGACGATGAGTTCTGTTTCTTTCTCTGCCGTTATAAAAACTCTGATTGACTTCAATGTTTTTGACTCGAATATATCTATAGTGGCTGAGAGAGATAAAACAATTCATTCCAATATGGTTCAAAAGGGTAAAGCAGTTGATTTTACCCAATATGGATATCCCGAGGTAGAATTTACAGGAGCTGACTGGGCCTTAGACAAATGGAAAGTCACTCTGGCATCATCGGCCAATACTGTAAGGAATAACGTACTTTCTTACGTGATGAAAGTCCCTAGCAAAAAGTTCGGCGATGTTCTCGGCGCAAGGATCCACTTTATTGAAGGAAGGTTCCTTTCATGGGCAACTATCGCACCTCCTTTCGAATTTTTTCCCTACTATGACGATGGTTCAAATGTAAATGTCAACGCCCAGAATGAAGAAAACAGCTTTGTCATGGGCATTCTTATGAATGTTGGCCAGATCAAATCGGTATCGTCATGGATTTATGGATTAAACTACCAGATGCAGGCCGGGGTCAGGATGCGCGACAGAAATGATCAAGTCCAGGACTATTTTATGGGTTCCGTTTATTACGACGGGTGGAGAAAACTTGTTTGGTCGAATCCCGAATATACGGAATCGATCCAAGACAGGGTACTTCAGAGGATCGCTTTATATCCCAGGAGTTATCCTTATATAGCTTTCGATTCTTTTATAGTTTATAAACCTGAAACTGAGAATGGCGGTGATTTCGTTATTTATTTCAAGGATGTCGATGTTGAATACGACAGGGCGATAATCCGTGAGGAACTTGATATAGACGATGAAGCGGCTTGGGGTATACTGCAGGCCGAAAGGCTTAAAAAGAGGGTCAGCGACCTGAAAAATATCGGTGAAAAGATCTATCTCTACAAACAGGAACTCAAACGGCAGGGCGCGGCTACAAATCAGAACAATCCGGTCACTCCCAAGACAGCCACAACTTCTACTGCAACAACTAACACGACGACAACAAATAAATAGTATTTCAAGTTAACATAAACCCCGCCCCTTAAAAAGAGGCGGGGTTTTTTTGTTATTTCAAAGATTCCTGCGACAACCTTTTATCGATAAGTCGCCTGATATAACCCAGTCCTTCTGAGGCTTCTGCATACAAAGAACGCCAGGCTTCGAGGGTTTCCGGGCTTAAAGCCCCCACATCGTTCAATAAAGAAACCCTTTCTATGGATTCCTGCATTGTAAATTCGATCAGACGGGCCAGGAGCGTTCTTTCCCTTGTGCATTTTAAAAATAGAATATCGAATTGTGTCATTATTTGAAATTCTTCAGAGGGATCGGTTTTATTATTAAATTTAAGTATCGCCCGGTTTGAAGCGTAATAAGCCTTTATTGAGGAATCCTCTATTTTTCCTATCTCCGACTTGACCTCTTTCAGGGTTTCAAGAAACCTCGAATCATCGAGACGCTGGATCCCGCCATGGATCTTCTTATTTAACGGCGGTTCCAGGTCAAGCCCATTTAAGGCGTCTATTAATGGAATATGGTTCGCGCCTGATATCAGCGCTCCTCCCTCTGACGAGTTTATTACCCTGGCGCTGGTTTCTTTGATTTCTTTTTTAAACCAATCCAGGAACGTTAAAAATTTTCTGTCTGTCGGCACTATTGCCGAGTTCCATCCCTCTATCTCGATCCTGTCGGAAAGAATAAGCATCTTTGAATTATAGTTTTCGTACGTCTCAAAGCGGTTAACCCTGTAATAGAGAAATTCTTCGAGAATGCTTCCCCTGATATGGGTCTCTCTATTGGGATAAGAAAGGTCCTGCCCGATAAAAATTATGGGATCGCAGTTCAAAAACCTCGCGAGATCAAAAGCTGTGGTTGAAACCGATCCTCCGCAAGCAAGAAACCCCTTATCTCCCCAGAAATTCTTAAGTTCGTTATATATCGGGAAAATAGAATCGTAGATTACAGTCTTTTCAGGGTTGTATTTCAAAAAACTTATAAATGAAGCTGCGGAGTCGATCACAAGCGTGGCTCTGCTGTTGAAAGCGTATAAAAGGTAAAGCGAGTTTTTATCCTGAGGGTCGACGCTTACAATAAAATCCGCGAGGATACCCTTATTACAGAGATTAATATACGCGGTATCAGTGGAAATCACTACGACTTTATCCTGATATTTTTTAAGGGTTTCTATGTTTTTCGAGAGGGAGGGGCCTGCACCGACAATTACTGCGGGTTTACCGGCAAGGTAGTGTTTTATATCGTTAATGCCCGGCAAAATGAAGTAGTATGAAGAATTTTTTATGATGTTCCTGAGCCACACTTTCTGGAACCTTTTCAATGTAGTCTTATTGATCTGTTTTTTCGAAAGATAAGCCGCGATTATCCCCTCCAGAGATGTCATTATATCCGGGAAGAGGCTAAAATAAGGGCGGTGAATATAAAAGCTTAGTTCTTTAATACCGTTCGTGTCAAGAAAATCTATTACGCTTGCCTTGTCATGTTTTATCAGGTTAACCCTTGGATCAGATAGGACATTTTTAATTTCAGGCGACTTTTCTGCGGCTTCAAGAATATCATCAACAGGCTCGAAAACAATGACTTTGAAAGATGTGTGCTTCAGCATATAATCGATTATATAACCCAATCCGAATCCGGCGATCAGAACCCAGGATATTTCGGGATTAAAATTTCTGACGACTCTTTCTGCTTCCCTGTAAGGCTGATTCGAATGGAGCATAAACGACCGGCCGCTTACATGTATCTTCGCGTTTCTGAGCCCTTCGCTGGTTTCCAGCAATTCGATCGAATATGAAATCATAATCGGACTTCCTTTTACGTATAATTCTCCACATCTTTTTATTCGTTTGTAAAAAAGGAGGTCGAAGTTATCATGCGCCTTATTATATTTGCAAAAACCGGGGCAGCAACAAGCCCTCCGTAATGGTTGTCCCCATGCGGCCTGCTTATCACGACAACAACTGTGTACCTTGGTTTATTCGAGGGGACGTACCCGATAAATACAGCGTTGAAAAGGTCTTTGTAATAACCGGCGCCTTTCTCTTTAGCGATCTGCCCTGTCCCTGTTTTTCCGGCTATTGTTATTCCCTCGATTTTAGCCTTTATAGCCGTCCCTTTTTCGCTTACTACCTTTTCCATCATCGATAAAAGCATCCTGCTTGTTTCCGGTGAGATGACCTGGAATCTTATTATATCCGGTTTGTAAATATTATTTCCCTTGTCATCGATAATGCCGCGGATGAGAACCGGAGTTTTATATACCCCTTCGTCGGCAATGACGCTTGAAGCGATTGACAATTGAAGGGCATTGACGGAGATTTCCTGACCTATGGCGATCATATATTTCGATAGGATGGACCATTTCTCCGGGGGCCTTAGAATGCCGCTCGAATTTTCAAATAGGGGAAGGGGAATGTTTTCTCCAAAACCGAATCTCTTGAGGAAATTATAAAATTCATGCTTACTGAATTTATCGGCGATCTGGACCATACCTACATTGCACGATTTCTGGATAATAGCGGTCAAGTCTACCTTGCCGTGGGGGGTTTCGCATGTAAAAGTGTGATCCTCTACTGCAGCAAAACCGGAACAGTCATAAACCGGATATGTGGGCGTTACGAATTTATTTTCGAGGGCAAAAGCCGCGCTGAATTGTTTCATGACAGAGCCCGGTTCGAAGGGACTGGAATTTGCCCTTGATTGAAGGTTAAAAGTAGTTATGCTTTTTAAATCATTCGGATCATAAGAGGGGTAATTAACGATTGAAAGAATATCCATTGTACTGTTGTCAATTATAACCGCGCTTCCATATTCCGCTTTATTCTCGATGATTCCTTTTTTAAGTTCATCGAATACGATCGCCGATAATTCGGCGTCCAGGGTAGTGTAGATCGAATATCCTTTGCTTAAATAATTGTTCATGGAAAGTTCCAGGCCTGAAAGGCCTGTATTGTCAATCCCGACTACTCCGACAGCATGGGTCGTAGCCGAAGATGTGTAAAACCGGCCCTCCTCAGTTATGACCCCGAGTTCATCATGAACAATAATATTGCTTTTTCTGAGAATGGAAACCATTTCCCTGTAAGGAGCACTTTCATTTAACGACATTTTTCTTTTAAGCCAGATAAAACTTTTGTTATCGTTTAAAAAAGATGCCTCGTTTGTCAGTTTAAAAGTGTTTGCCAGAAGCCTGTAAAGATCCTGTTTTAAGGCAGCGTTCATTGATTTAGGCCTTGCGTAAAGGGAATAAAAAGACGAACTCACTGCAAGTTCCCTGGAATTTCTATCAATTATAGACCCCCGCGTGTTAGGGGTGACGAGCAGGTTTTTCAAACGAGGGTCTGGAAAAAGGGATATCGATATTATCCTGATCTGCAGCAGGATAAAGTATAAAATGAATAAAAAGAAAATAACTACGATCCTGTTCTGGCGCATTATTGATCCTTGCTTAGCATGTCGAACGGTTTACCGGGATTATTCGTGTAATTCCCGTCCTCAAGACATAATTATAAGATGATTTCAAAGATAGTTCCAAAATATTAATCCGCGATGTTTACTGTTTTCCTGCTTCCCTTAATTTATAAAGGCCTTATTCCGAAAATTAACTGCGGGGAGGAATTATGCCGTCTTTTTTAAGCATGTTGCTGTTTATTTTATATAAAGCAGGGATTATAGGAATATATTATTTTTCCATTCAATATTATAAACTGCGTTTCGATATCATAGCCTTTTATTTTTATCTTTTCCTGACATTTTTCCAGTTTTTATTTATCATCTTCCAGGCATTTTCCGGGGAAGACAAAAAAAAGCCTGAGACCACTGTTCAATACAGCGCGATTTTCCAATATACTCCTATAATTACCATGATGATGGAAATCCTTATTCTCGGACTAACCAGCTATTATTTATATAATCTTGAGAACGACCTCATGACTTTACTTTTTGTCTTTACAGCCCTTATCCCGGTACACACGGTCTATTATTACCTCTTTTCCATGATTTTCGGGTTTATTATAAAAAAAAGAAATGTCAGGGTCAAAGGGGCAAGCCTTTTTCCGATCTTTTTATTTACAATAATTACATTTTTGGAGCCGGCCGCGTATATTTTTTTCAAATACTTTTACAGCGGAAAAGAAAATTTATTAAATTTACAGACCTTGAATTCAGGTATGAATATGACCAGGATCGATATTATACTGTTTGTCATTATCATGATTTTAAACAGCATCGTGGTTTTTCTTTTCTTTTATTATAAGGAAACCAAAGCCAAAAAAATATACTCTCTGATCGGAAATCTTTCACTGGTATCAGCGGGAGAAAAAATAAAGATCGATGATGCAAACGAATTCGGGTATATTGAATCGGGATTGATGGAATTCCAGGACAGGCTGATCGGGGAAAAGGGAAATATTACGCTCCTGAATGACTATATTTCAAAAAATATAAGGGATGAAATAACCAAAAGCGGACTGATCCTGGAAGGGGAAGAAAAGACCGCAGCGGTAGCCACAATAAGGTTTAAGTTTTCCCTGTCCGAGTATACGCCGGAAAAATATATAAAAATGACGAATAGTATTTTTACATTGATCGGAGAATATGCGGATGAATATGAGGCCTATCCCTTTTTTCAACTGAATAAGGCGGTAGTAGTCTACGGGGTTCCATATTATTATGAACATGAGAAATTTAACGCGATAGAGGCTACACAGGAAACGATTATCGATATTGAGAGTTTGATAAAAAACGAAGGGGGTGAGATCGCAATTCACTCCGGACTATTCAGCGGCACTGTTGTCGTCGGGGCTTTCAATACGAAAGGGAGAGGCCTTAAGGAGTATTCGGTCGCCGGAAGCGGTGTGGAATTGTCCGAAAGAATCGCCCTGGCGGCGGAAAATATAGACGTCAAAATGCTTGTAGGATCCGGGATGGTGGAAAGCCTTAAAAATAAATTCTATCCGGAAAAGAGTTTCAAACTTAAATTAAAAAATAACGAGGAAATTGTAGTCTCATCTTTAAAGGTGTAGTTGATCAGAGGTTTTTCAGCATTTCAGAGACCGTATTTTTGACCGCGGCGCCTTCAGCCCTTCCCCTGACCCGGGACATTACTTCTTTCATAACCTTGCCAATATCCGCGGGGGACGAAGCCTCGAGTTCTTGAATAACCTGGCCGGTAATATCCGTAAGCTCTTTTTCAGTAAGGGCCGGCGGCAGCAGGGTCGACAGGTACTCTATTTCCGCTTTTTCCTTGTCGGAAAGATCGGTACGGTTTGCGCTTATATATTCCTGCGTCACCTCTTTTTTTTGCTTGACGGTCTTTTGTATGAAGGCAAGAATGTCTTCATCGGTTAGTTCTTTCTTTTTGTTTATTACCTCGTATTTGAGGTCCGAAACAAGCATTGACAAAACGCCCGTAAGAAACTTGTCCTGTTTCTTCCTTGCATCGATATATTTTCTTTCAATATCTTCAAATAAACTCATTCAAAATCTCTTTAGATATAACGGCTCATAAGCCGCATTTTACGGATTTTTTTTTCAATTTTGCGCTGAACGGTTGAGATTTTTTTCTTTCTTGACTCGGACGGTTTTTCATAAAAACGATGTTTTTTTTCTTCGGTAAGGATGCCATCTTTTTCTACTTCTTTTTTGAACCTTTTTAAGGCTGAATCGACCGTTTCATTATCTCTTACATCGACAAGGAGCATTAATATCACCTCTTTTATAAATTTTAACAACTTATCCCGGGGGCCATCCAAAGACCCTGCCGCCCAGGAGATGAAAATGAATATGGAAAACGGACTGGAGAGCGTCCCTGTTGCAGTTTGCGACGACCCTGAAACCGCTCCGGTCTATATTCATTTCCGCGGCTATTTTTTGAACAGCCTTGAAAAGGTCCATATATACCGAATAATCGGCCACATCATTCAATGTTGGGATGTGGACCTTGGGAATAATAATAATATGTACAGGCGCCTGCGGATTGACATCTTTAAACGCCAGAACCTTCTCATTCTCAAATACTATGTTTGAAGGTATTTCCCTGCTGATTATTTTACAAAAAATACAATCGGCAGCCATTTTATACCCCATAAATAAGTTATATATTATAATTCAGGACATATTATTATGCAAAAAATATGTGTAAAAATATATACAAAAATTCTTGACATATCCAAAATTAAGATTAATATTATTATGCTAAATTTGATGCGGATATTTAGAGCTCGGTAAATACTTTATAAAAAAGGATTTGCGGCAATTTAACATAGGAGCAAGGGTATGTATATGAAGGACATGCTGGGGAATTCGATAGCTGATGATGCGGAATTTGATGATTTAGACGATTTCGATTATGTAGATCAGTTCATCTCGAAAGAGGACGAAGGGGAAGATTCGTCCGATACGGGCGATGATCTGGATGACCTGGACGATCTTTATGTGGATGAAGGCGATGATGCTGATGAACTGGGTAACGGCCTTGAATACAATGATGATGAAGAGGAAAATTCCGAAGATGAAGATATAAACGATATGGACGAAGAGCTGGAAGCCCGTTTTATTTGTGAAGATTGCGGGCATAAATGGCTCGATTTCGTTACAGAAACTGACGAGGAAAACGATCTTCTCGAAACGAGCTGCCCCCTGTGCGGCTCTCAGAATGTAACCATGGAAAGATGACGCACGGAAGATAAGGAAAAGGGACTGACTTTTGAGGCAGCCCCTTTTTTTATTAAATTAATAAAGATAAATATCATCTATCTCAAGATCGACCGATGGAATGGGTTGAGAAGTAGTCTGCCACTGGAATCCTATCGAGTTCTTTAAAGATTCATTGAGAGGTTGTTGCTTGCCCCAACTCTCCTGCCTGAAATCCTTAAACGGGAGCGTCAGAACGGTCCAATTCCCTGTAGTCGGGACTGCGGCAGTATAATAGCAGTAATCGAGGCTGACTGTCGATCTGATCTCTATTTTATAGGTGTTGCCGTCGCCCTTGACTGAGAGCTTGATCCCTTTGTATTTGGTCAGATCGAATATATCCATGTTCGTAATATCTAAACAGATTCCTATGAAACCGTACTGGAACTTTGTAGTAACCTTGCCGGTTAATTTGGCGAAAAAATTTGAACCTTTAGCGCCTCCCTTCGGCACGTTGGTAATAGAAAATACTGCCACACTATCGCCCTGGTTGCCGGCGTCATTGACTGCGTACACGCTCCCGCCTAAAGCTGTCACCGGTTGGCCGTTTTCAAAGTCGCATACCAGTGTTTCCCCTCTTAAGAACACCTGGATAGTGAAACAAATAACGGCGGTAAAGCAAAATATCATTACTTTCTTTAACATACCGAACCTCCTTGATTAATAATAGCTATTATTATAAGCTGCCAAGTTATTATTTGTCAAAAAACCTGTTTCAGGTTAAAATATGTCAAAATGCTGCGGATTGGAGGCCCTTATGACGGATAATAGAAAATTTTCAAGGGTCGGATTCAATATCGATTGCCGGTTTAAAACACAGAAACGGGAAATTCTATGCAGGGTCCTGAACCTTTCTCTTAAAGGGCTTCTTGCCGAAATTAATGAAAATATTAATCCGGATGATTTTAAATACGGCACTATCGAGATAAGGCTTCTTAATTCGGATATTATTATTTCTTTTGAATCAGAACTGGTCCATCTGAAAGAAAATCAGGCCGGATTCAGGTTCGTAAAAACCGACACCGAAAGCATTACTCATCTGCGTTCAATACTGGAGGCTAATACCGGCAACCCCGATCTTATCGACAGCGAACTGCATTTCCTTGTGGAAAACAGCAAACCTCTTACTTGAGGTTAAACCTTTTTCTTGTAATAACCATACCAGAGGCATTTGTCCTGCCAGCTGCAGTTTCCGCATATCCCTTCAAGATCTTTTATTGTAGAAAATTTTCTGTCGATCATTTTGAAAAATCCCCCGGCAGAATTTTTCGAATTAATTTTTAAGCCTAAAAAAGCCAGCACAGCCATGTCTTTAACTTTTTGGCATTCAGGCTCAATATTATGGGGGCAATAAGAACAAATTGCGTCATTTTCGGCTGTGAGTTCGACCGGGATCCCGGGATTCGCTTTTATTGCTCCGGCTATGATGTCCATATTTGTTATAAAATCCTTGCTGTACCCGTACCCCTGATATCCCCGGATGCAGAGCAGGTGGTGCGGCCTGATTCTTATAGTCCTCAATAAACTTTTTCCGTACTTATCCCATGGATAATCAATGCCCCAGCGGCTGCTTTGATCAAATCGCCGGGAATAAAAGGAAGGGCTCCCATCCATAAGAGTTCCGGAATACCCGGGAAATTTCCCTTGACAATGGATAACCATAAACCCAGCTGGATCAATCCGGGTATATAAACCATTACTATCAGGGCGATCGTCATGACAAAGAAAATGAAAGGCAATTTCCTCGACCGGGGATAGTTGTCGATTACATGCCCCATGAACAGGGCCGCGATTGTAAAACCGATAAAATATCCGCCCGTCGGCCCGAGTAAAACGGAAATTCCGCTTGAGAAACCTGAGTACCAGGGAACTCCAGCGATGCCGAGCGCTATGTAAACCAGGGTACTGATCCCTCCCCACCATCTTCCCAGCAGCACGCCGAGAAGGACCGCTCCGAAAGTCTGTCCGGTGATTGGAACCGGCGTCCAGGGCAGGAATATCTTTAGCTGGGCAAGAGCACCCAGGAGACAGGCCCCGCCCAGTGTGAGGACGGCTTTGGAAACAAGCGAAGATTCGCCCCTCCACTTATAAAAACCATAGCGGAGTTTTGAATAATTTTCTGATATGGTATCAATCTGCATAAACCCTCCGAATTAGAAAAAAATCGCATAAAGATTATATTTAAAACCCGGAAGATTGTCAACCCGGAAAACATTTTGGTTTACAACTATATTATCTGAACAGGCGTTCGAAATAATGGGATTGTCCCAGCTGTCCGCAGGCGGCGCTGATTTCATCGCCCATGCTTTTCCTCAAAACAAAGGGGATTCTTCGGGCTGTAAGAAGTTCCATGAATTTTACGATTGATCTTTCAGACGGGCGTGAAAAAGGGAGCCCTTCTGCCGGATTGAACGCTATCAAATTCAGATTGAAGTGCAGCCCTGAGAGCATATCTTTCAATGCGTCCGCATCATGGTCTGTATCGTTGATTGTATCCAGCAAAACGTACTCGAAGGTTATCCTGCGTCCCGTCGAATCCTGGTAATCCCGTAAAGCTTTCATCAAATCCGGGAGAGGATATTTTTTCGATACCGGCATAAGCGAGGCTCTTTTATCCTGTATTGCGGAATTCAGGGAAACGGCAAGCCTGACCTGGTGCTTTTCATTTTTAAGTTCATTTATCTGCGGTACTATCCCCGCTGTTGAAATCGTAAAATGCCGGCTTCCCAGATTGTACCCGCCGGAATAATTCAGGATATCTATCGATTTTATAACATTTTCATAATTCAGAAGCGGTTCTCCCATTCCCATGAAAACAATATTTGATATGTTTCTTCCACTGGTACCCGGTTGCCGGGAGATCTTTAGTATGTATTCCTCGGCAAAAAGGACTTGTGAGATTATTTCGGAGGTATCGAGATTTCTCTTGAAGACGGCCCGGCCTGTGGCGCAGAAAGAGCAGGACAGGGGACAGCCGGCTTGAGAAGAAATGCAAAGAGTTATCCTCGATCCTTGATCTCCTCTAAATGAGTCGTCTGCAAAGATAAGCACGGATTCGATAAAATTACCGTCGGAAGTCTCGAATAGAATTTTGGCAGTGTCGGAACGCCTGTCTGAAATTGCATCCTTCAGGCCGAGATCGGCTATCCTGAATTCATTATTCAATTCTTCCCTTATGTTTTTCGAAATATCCGACATACTGTCGAACGATAGCAGGAATTTAGAGTAAATCCATTTATAAAGCTGTCCGGCCGTATATGCAGGGTAACCTTTCGCAAGGCAGAGATTTTTTAATTCCTCCGGAGAAAAGGACAATAATTTTTCCAGCCGGGTCCTCCTTTATTTTAGAATTCCTGGTACCATGCATTCTCAAAGCCGAGTTTATCTGCAAAATCAAGGACTTGTTCATATTCTTCAAAACTGATTTTTCTGTTTAATTCAGGCAGAAAGCTTTCGCCTATTTTATATGCAGGAAAATACTGGCCCATAAGGGAAAGATGGACTTTGTTCGATAAATGGTCCTTGATCCACTGAAGAACGCTTTTAGAATTATCCAAATTTCCAGGAAGCACAAGATGCCTTATAATAAGGCCGCTTTCGGCGATCCCTTCACTGTCCTTGTGCAATTCATATCCTGTCTTTTCGTAAATCCTCCCCAAAGTTTTACAGTTCTCCTCGAAATAACGGCCTGATTTAGAATATTTTTCAGAAATTTCCGGGCTATAGTATTTTGCGTCAGGAAGATAAATATCGATTATTCCCTCGAGGTCTTCTATGACATCGGAACGGTCAAAGCCGCCGGAATTAAAAACAAGGGGAATATCAAGCCCCTTTTCATAAGCCAGGTTCAGGGCTTCGACTATCTGGAACAGGTAGTGGCTTGGAGTGACGAGATTAATATTATGTGCCTTTCTTGCCTGCAGGCCGAGCATAACCCCGGCCAATTCTTCGGTTGTAAAGCTCCTGTGAGACGCTCGAAGCTGGCTGATAGGGAAATTCTGGCAGAAGGAGCATTTCATATTACAGCCGGTAAAAAAGACCGTGCCGCTCCCGTTTATCCCTGAAATTGGAGGTTCTTCGCCATGGTGTATATTAAAGCTTGAAACCCTTGTAAGCCATGGTTCCCCGCACTTTCCAGCTGCCAGGTTCCTGTCGATGCCGCAGCGGTGAGGGCAGATATCGCACTTATATCTGACATTTTTATATTTCTCCAGAAAATACGAAGTCTTTTCCAATTTTATCTTTTTATCAAACATTAAACCTATTCTTGCCCGGCAATATCGATCAGGCGCCTCAGCTACTTTCCCGTTTTAAGGGGGAGGACGCCGGCCATTTCACCGAGAACGTTAACAAGATCCGAACCCGTAGGAATGACTACTTTCGAGTTACTCTTAAGCGCGTCTTCCACCATCTGTATCCTTCTGAGGATCTGGGCGTTTCCGACAAAATACTGGTTTGCGGCTTCATTGACCAGCTTTATGGCCTGTGCTTCTCCTTCGGCCTTGAGGATTTCGGCCTGCCTGATGCCCTCCGCCTTTTTTATCTCGGCCCTTTTCTGGCCGTCTGCGGCTGTTTCGGTCGCTGTCGCGTAATCGATGGCCGCGATCTTTTCATTTTCGGCCTTGACGACCTTGTTCATCGTTTCCTGCACGTCCTTCGGCGGGTCGATCTCCTTTAACTCGGTCCTCACTATATCGAGGCCCCAGCTGCTTGTTTCATTGAGCAGGGTCTTCAGGAGGTCGGAATTAATCCTCGACCTTTCGCTGTTAGCAGATTTAAGGGTCATTGTACCGATTATATTTCTTAGCGTAGTTCTCGCGAGATTCACGATCTGAAGCTGGTAATTGTAGACATTATATTGCGACCTCTTCACGCTTTCCTCGTCCTGCCTCACTTTGAAATAAACCTGGGCGTCCACTTTTGCGTTCAGGTTGTCGTTAGTGATGATCTCCTGGGTCTCGGCGTTAACCAGCTGTTCGGTTATATTGACCAGGTACATCTTTTCTATAACGGGAAAGATCCAGTGAAATCCGGGATTGGCGAACCTTGCGTATTTTCCGAACCTTTCAATAAGACCCCTGTAGATCGGCCTTACGATTTTAATTCCTGAAAAGAAAAGTATAACGATAACAATACCGGCTAAATAATATAGCCATGTGTAACTGGCGGCTGTTTCTGCCATATCGATCCTCCTTTATTTTTTAATTACAGCGATTGCGCAACAGTAATAGCTGATACGATCATAATATCCTCCGGGGTTGCTCCCCGCGACAGGTCGTTGACCGGTTTGGAAAGGCCCTGTAAAAGAGGGCCGTAAGCGTCGGCCTTCGAAAGCCTTTGAGTGATCTTATAGCCTATATTTCCGCTGTTGAGGTCTGGAAATATCATTACATTGGCATGACCGGCTACCTGGGAAAGCGGGGCTTTAAGTTTCGCAACCACTGAATCGACGGCGGCATCGAACTGCATTTCCCCGTCGAAAAGAAAATTAACGTTCCTCTCTTTAAGCAGCCTTACGGCTTCCCGCACCTTCAAAACGGAAGGAGAATCTGCGCTGCCGATGGTTGAAAAGGAAAGCAAAGCGACAACGGGTTCAGTGTTCAGGAGTTTCCTGCATGTGTCTGCTGAGGAAACGGCAATGTCCGCAAGCTGATCGCTTGAAGGTTCGGGTACTACTCCGCAGTCGGCGTAAACGAAAGTGCCCTCTTTTCCATAAATACAATCAGGCACTGTAATAACAAAACTGCCCGATACTGTTTTTATCCCATCCTTTGGTTTTACGATTATAAGTGAGGCCCTCACGGTTTTTGCCGTCGGTGTCATGCTTCCTGAAACCATAGCGTCCACTTCCCCTGTATGAAGAAGCATCGCCCCATGGTAAACGGAATCTCTCATCAACTGGTCGGCTTCACCCTCGGTCATCCCTTTAGTTTTCCTGGACTCGTAAAGAATATTCGAATAATCGGAAAGTTTTGGTGAAACTGCAGGGTCCATTAGAGTGACCCCGGCAAGCGATATACCCTCTTTCCTGGCGGCAACTTCCATTTCCTGGGGTTTGCCCATGACAATAAGTTCGCTTGTAAATTTTTCCTTTATGATCATCTCTGCCGCTTTCAGCACGCGCCTGTCTTCGCCTTCCGGCAGAACAAGGCGCCTCGGGGAAGATTTAACAATATCCAGGATTTTATTTCTAAAATCGTACATATAAATTACCCCTTATAATACACTTTTATCATAGTACCTGACTGAATTTCTCCTTTAATTTTTCCCATACGAAAGGATGCACCTTCTGCGAGATATCCCCCCCGAGCCTGGCGATTTCTTTAACCATCGAAGAACTTACGAAAAGGTTTTCTTCGCTTGCCATAAAAAAAACAGTTTCCGCAGCTTTATTTAAATGTGTATTTAAAGAAGCAAGCTGCAATTCGTATTCAAAGTCGGATATAGCCCGGAGCCCCCGGACTATAGCCATTGCGCTTTCTTTAACGACGAAATCGACAAGAAGCCCGTACATGCTTGTGACGGTAATATTCTTGTAGCCTTCGAAAACCGCTTTAAGCATATTGAGACGTTCTTCCACCGGGAAGAGCACGCCTTTTGTGTCGTTGTCCGCGACGGCAATGACAACTTCGTCGAAAATCTGCGAGGCCCTGAGGGCTATATCGAAGTGGCCGTTAGTGGGAGGGTCGAAAGTCCCCGGATATACCGCTTTTTTGATAGATTTATTATCATTCATCCTATAAATCCTGATTTATATTTTATCATAAATAGGGTAAAATGGAAAGTATTTTAAAAAATGGAGACGCATGGAAGACGCATGAAGGACACAATGGATGAGAAGCCGCAATTATTTTAACTTTGAATAAGGAAACGCCTTCCCATTCCCGGGATGAATCGCATTCTAATCAGTCACCTGCATAATTTCATTTGATTTTTTAATTTGATTTTTTAAACAATTGTTTATAAGTTTATCTGAAACGCAAAATAATTCTAATAAAGGAGGCGTAAATAATGCAAAAAATAACACCATGCCTGTGGTTTGACGGCAAGGCCGGGGAAGGGCGGTAATGACGGTTACGTTCCTGCTCGAGGGCCAGGAATTCATGGCCTTAAACGGGGGCCCGGCATTTGCGTTTACCCCTCGATTGAGGAACCTGCGGAGGGTATAACTATGACAAGCCTTTCCAGGGCAAGGGAAATAACATTAATCTTAGCGCTGCCAATCCTGTTGATCATTTTTTTGATTAATTCGATACGAAATAAAATGAAGCAAAAAAAAAGAAAAAAAAATTACTTCACCATAAAGACGCCAAGATCGCAAAGAAAGACAAGGCTACGGAAATAATATTATAAATATTTTATCCACTTTGCGTCCTTTGCAACCTCTTTCCGGCCTTTGCGGTTAAACCCCAAATAATGAAACGTTAAGAACGCAAAGACTGGAAAATGCATTATTTCGATTTTTTATTGCTTTTATTTATCTATCGAATTATCATTTTTTATCATTTAAGAGACAGCTTTAAGAGTAATTATCAGAAAAATGCCGCCCCGGTTTAAAGCAGGCAAAAATTGCAAAAGGAGGATTTTTCTTATATGCCCCGCAATCTGAAAATCGATATTGACGATCTTATTTTTGCCATGCAGAACCATGATACCTGGTTCGACCAGTATCTGGATTTGAAAACAGGCAAAATAATAGCGGATGATGAAGAATCTTATGAAGACCCTGAAGAAGAATTCGATAAGAACGATCCCGACCGTTATCTTTCCATTGAACCGTACCCTTCCAATGAAGGCTTCAGGATGATGGAAGAATTCATAGAGGGAGTGGAAAACCTGAAAGCGAGGGAAAACCTTTTTAAAGCCATATCCGGAGCAAGGCCTTTCCGGAATTTCAGGGACGCTCTCCTGGAATACCCGGAAATACGGGATGCATGGTATAAATTCGAGGAAGAGAGGATGAAGCAATACGCGCTGGAATGGCTGAGGGATAACGATATCGAGCCGGAGGCAGGGAATGAAATATCCTGACAGGTATTATAACCCCGATAACCGGACCTATTATAATCTTAACAATTATGACGTCCTTGAAAACAAGACCATAATGCCTGTATTCGGCAACGGCCTTGTAGCCGGGAGCATGACAAATATGCCTGTTTATAAGACCGATATTCATATAATCCTTCAGCAGCAAAGACTTAAAAAGATTATCGATTACTTTAATAGCTACATAAACGAAGGAAAAATATTCGGCTCAGAGGATTATGTAACAAGGTTTATTTCAGGCCTGAATTTTCAATTATTCGGATACCTGGGCGGTGAAACTTACCTTGAAGAAACCCGGTCCGAATATCCTTTTTGGGACCACCTGTCCATGTCGAAAAAATTTTTTATCAAAGACCTGGTAAACCTTGCAAAGATAGTAAGCAAATGGGAAATAAAGGGAAACCGAATTACGACCAATAAAAACCTTGGCAGCGATTCCTCGTTCCTGGCCGACGGAAAATCGCTTGAATTTTTCAATGTCCTGAAACTATTGTATGGAATACCGCTGGATACTGAATATGTTCCTGTCGGTTCTGTAGATATTGCGGCCCTGAAATTCGGCATCGAAGCCGAATCTTCTTTTTTCGGCACTTATCCCCGCGAATCCGTCTTCGGCTATAATATCGACGCGGTCAATCATAGCTTCTGGGAACCTGACAAAACGGCTGAAATAGTTATTAAATCCCTTAAGGATGAAAATTCAATATCAAGGGTCCTGAAACTCCTTGAAAAAACAAAAAAGAACAGGGACATAACAGTTTCGGAAATTGAAGAAGATAAAAGCAAACCCTGCGCCGACGGGGGGATCAGGAAAATTTCATATATAAAAAAGAGTGAAATAAAAAGTGATTCTATAAAAAAATCCGAGAGGCAAAATAAATACGCAGTATCTTATATTAATTACGATCTCAATGTCATCGACACCGGCAGACTCGAGAATTACGCTGTGGAAATCCCGCTGAAGCAAATTTATACAATCGAAAATTTCATTGAAACTACTAAAGACATCTTAAGGCAGGAAGTGCCCTTCAGGATAAACGCGGAGTTTTTCATTCTGGAAGGGCCGGTTACCGTTGAAAAAAGAATAGTATATCCGGACCCTATAATACTCTGTATTTTCAAAGAGTTTCCCGGGACTTATATTCCTGTGGAAGCATGGCTGCCCGACCAGGCTAAAATCTTAAAAATGCATGAGGCGTCGATTGAGCATGGCGGGATGATCAATACATTCGACACGAAAAGACTGCAAAAGCCGGAAAAAAGCGAAACCGCAGGAAAAACTGTCTGGAAAACCAATACCTTCCGGCCCTCAGGAACACTTCCGCCTTTTTGAGATTGTTTTTTGAAATAAAGAGCATCATAATATAAGATAAATGCAGGCTTAATTAATGTTATAAGAGGTTGCGATGGACAGAAATTGGGAATTGTTGAAACAGAACGACCCTGAAGTTTTTAGCGCTATAAAAGGCGAGGAAGAACGGGAAAGGAAAGGCATAGAATTGATACCCTCGGAAAATTATACTTATCCCGAGGTTTTTGCGGCTAACGGCAGTATTTTTACGAATAAATATTCGGAAGGTTATCCCGGGAAAAGGTATTACGGGGGCCAGGAATATACGGATTATATTGAAAGACTTGCGATCGAAAGGGCGAAAAAGGTATTCCGCTGCGAACATGCCAACGTTCAAGCCCTGTCCGGTTCCCCGATGAACCAGGCCGTTTATCTTGCCTTCTTAAAACCCGGCGATACGGTGCTCGGCATGGACCTGTCGCATGGCGGTCATTTAACACATGGGGCGCCTGTATCGCATATGGGGAAGATTTTCAACTTTATCAGGTATAAAACTGATCCCGATAATAAGGGCAGGATCGATTTTGATTCCCTGATGAAAATCGCCAGGGAACATAAACCTAAAATTGTTCTCTGCGGTTTTACATCGTACCCAAGGGATTATAATTACGAGGATTTTAAGAAAATCGCCGATGAGGTAGGGGCCATCACAATGGCTGATGTAGCCCATATAGGCGGGCTTATCGCCGCCGGGGTGATGAAGAACCCGTTCGATTTCGGTTTTGATATTGTTACTACAACCACCCATAAAAGCCTTAGGGGCCCCAGGGGGGCCCTGATCATGTGCAGGGAAAAATTTGCTTCATCAATAGATAAATCCGTTTTTCCGGGGCTCCAGGGAGGACCGCATATGCACACGGTAGCTGCTATAGCAGTAGCTCTCGGTAAAGCACTAAAACCCGAATTCAGGGAATACGGCGTCCAGATACTTAAAAATGCCAAGGTGCTTTCGGAAACACTGATGGAATCCGGGGTAAGCCTTGTAACAGGCGGAACAGAAAATCATCTTATGGTTGCCGATATAATCAAAAGTTTCGGCTATGACGGTAAGATTGCCGAACAGGTCCTTGACAGCGTCTCTATAACAACTAATAAGCAGATAATCCCGGACGACCCGAATCCGCCTTTAAGGCCCAGCGGCATAAGGCTTGGAACGCCCGCCGCCACTACAAGAAACATGAAAGAGCAGGAAATGGGAAAGATAGGATTATGGATAGCAAACGCCCTCAAAAATCATGATAATGAGGCGGTTTTGTCAGGGATAAAAAAAGAAGTAGAGGAGCTCTGTTTAAAGTTTCCGGTACCGGGCCTCACCATTTCAGAATAAAGGAGGGCCTCATGAAATTATATCTAGTCCGCCATGGAGAAGCCGTCCAGACTGAAAACGATAATGAAAGGGTCCTCACAAAAGAAGGCAGGGAAAGGGTGGAAGAAACCGCCGGATTTCTTTTTAAAAATAATGTCAATGTGGATATAATTTATCATAGCGTAAAAACCAGGGCAAGAGAAACGGCGAATATTATTGCCGCTAAGATAAACCCTTCCGGAGGAATAAAGGAATCCCCGGATTTGAAGCCTAATGATCCGGTAAGATCATGGCTTTATAACGCAGGGAACTTGAAGAGTGACGCGATGATTGTCGGCCATCTTCCCCATCTCTCAAAGCTTGTTTCATCTCTTACCGCAGGGGATGAAAACAGGGACATCCTTGTTATAGGAGGCGCATCAGTTGCCTGCCTTGAAAAAACGGGCGTCGACAACTGGTCTGTACTCTGGTTTGTAAATCCGGATATACTCTGAACAGGGTGGTTTTTTATGACCCGATCCACCTGGCTGCACATGAGGATACCGTTTTCATATTTTTTAACCCCTGTTTTTATGCTTTCCCTGTGTCTGTCCAGGGAAATCAATATCTTTAAGGCCGTCTTTTCATTTTTGATCATACATCTTCTGGTTTATCCTGCCAGTAACGGCTTTAACTCATACTACGACCGGGATGAACAGAGTATCGGGGGCCTCGGAAAACCCCCGGCCGTTACCCCCGATCTGCTCTATGTTTCCCTGTTGTTTGAACTGTCCGCCGTTCTTCTCGCTTTGATCATCAGCATTCCCTTTGCTGCAGGATTATTTATATATGGAATAGGTTCGAAATTATACAGTTATGACAGGACCCGGTTTAAAAAAAGGCCGTTCCTCAGCTGGATCAGCGTATCGCTGTTTGGCGGTTTCCTGATTTTTCTTTTAGCGTACGGTTCGTTCAACACCGGCGGATATAATCTGATTTTTAATCCTGAAACCCTTATCCCGGCAATAATAGCCTCATTTTACCTGATGGCCTCTTATCCGCTTACCCAGGTTTATCAGCATGAAGAAGACAGGCGCAGGGGCGATATAACTATTTCAATTCTTCTCGGGATTAAAGGCACTTTTATTATTGCCGCTGTTTTTTTTATTCTGGCCCTGGCGGGGTTTATAATCTATTTTAATCATTATCGGGGTGCTTTTCCCGCCGTATTATTTTTTGCCGTTCAATTGCCGGCGATTGCTTATTTTATTTCCTGGTTTTTACGGGTATTCAGGGATGTGAGGGCTGCAGGGTTCAAATCAGCAATGTGGATGAATCTTGTGTCTTCCACTGCCACTAACCTGTTCTGCGTGATTTTTTTCCTGCTATTACGGAAATAGCCGGTTTATGAAAGGATTATTATTTCCGGAAAGGATTGACTATATGAAGCTGTGTGATAAAATATACAAAATTATATGAGGGAGTTTTCATATGAAAGAGTTTGTAATTTGCAAATCCTGCGGTTTTATTATGCCGAAAGGCAGCTTGAAGGATAAATGCCCTGCATGCGGTGTCCCCGCTAAGATGTTCGAACCATACATAGAAAGGGTTTCGGAACACAGAAAGATGATACTGTCCCTTGACATACATCCCGTTCTTGTCCACTTTCCGGTAGCCTTCAATTTTACAATCCTGGTCCTTTCCGCAGCCTTGCTTTTCATAACAGGGACCGCTCTTTATAAACTCATGACCGCTTTGACTGTTATGACATATTTTCTCCCTATAGTTATAATAGCCGCATTTCTTGGGGGCCTCCTGGACGGTAAAATCCGTTTCAGAAGAGTTTCTACTCCGATATTGATACGCAAAATGATTTTCGGATCATTGTTCTTTTTAATCTCCTTTTTCATGCTTTTAATTAACCGGTTCTACGGCTTGGGCAGTCCTGGAGCCGCTATGATCACGGTAATCCTATCGGCTGGAGGAGTCGCATGTTCGACTATCCTGGCAAAATACGGCGTTAGCCTCCTGCCTGCGAAATTTCCGGGATAATTTTATGAAAATATTCATGACAGGCGGGATGGGATTTATCGGATCGTCAGTTGTGACGGCCCTTCTGGACAAAGGGCATGAGTTTACATTGCTTTCCAGGAATCCGGACAAGATACCCGCTTTTAAGTCGAATCCGGGCATCAGGGTGCTGAAAGGCGGTCTCGAGGATAAAAAATTGATAGAGGACCATCTGCAGGGGCATGAAGCCTGCATTCACAACGCCCTTAATTGGGGAAATTCAGCTATTGAAATGCTGACAAAAGACACATTATCCTCGGTTTTTATTTTTGAGAAGGCTGCTGAAGCGGGGATAAAGAGGTTCATATATACTTCATCTACCGCGGCGATGGGAGAATTCAGGGAAAAAATGGATGAAGAAACGAAATCGAAACCGATCAATTATTATTGCGCGACAAAAGCGGCCAGCGAGGAATATCTTCTGGCTGTTTCATATCAATATCCGATGATATGCAGTATTATCCGACCGGGTTATACATTCGGCAGGCCCGTGATCGCAGGAGCGCCCATGGAAGTGGATTCGAGATTCAGGGAAATCGTCATGGCCGCACTTGAAGGACGCGATATCACCGTAACTATAAATGACGGAACGCAGTTTATCTGGGCGGGAGATCTTGCTAAAATTTATCTCTCGGTCCTCGATTCGGGAGAAAACAGGAATATTTATTTTGGAATGGGGAAGGATTATATTACATGGGAAAAAGTAGCGGTAGAGGCGGTTAAACAGACGGCATCAGGCAGCCGCATAATTAAAATTGACGGCGGCATCGGCGCTATTTCCCTTTTTGATTTAAGTAAAATAAAAAATTCCTTTGGGTACAGTTTTGATTCCTGGGATAAAATCGTTAGCCATATAAAATATCTTGCGGAGACTATTCCAAAAAATTAAAGGAGTAAATAATTCAGGAGGGACTAATTATGAAAACAAGAATTTTGGTCCTTATTATGGTTCTCTTGGCGGCCTGCGCCTATGCTAAAAAACCGAGACTCGCAATCATTGATTTTCAGTACAAAGCCGGATCCGATTCCGGAAGCTGGCCCGTTGGGCAGGGTATTGCCGATATGCTGGCTACGGCCCTTTTTAAATCGGGTAAGTTTGACGTAATGGAAAGAACGAAATTGGAAAGTGTTCTCGATGAACAGAAACTGCAGATGAGCGGCATAACCACGCCCGAGTCGGCGGTTAAGGCAGGTAAAATACTCGGCCTGCAGTATATCGTTATCGGAAGCGTCAACCAGTTCGGCCAGAAAGCGGATCAGACAAAGGCTTTCGGGGTCATTGTCAATAACATTACCGCAAGGGTTGCTACAGATGTGCGTATTATAAATGTGGAAACCGGCAGGGTGGAGGGAGCGGAAACAGGCGCCGGCGAGGAGACATCTACAGGGGTTTCAGTTGAAAATGAGAACCTGCCTACAGATCTTGCATTCGGATCTACAGGATTCGATGAAACTATAATCGGTAAAGCGACAAAAAAATGCGTTGACGATCTTGTCAATCAGTTCACGAAAACCTTCGGTAATATGCCTATTGAAGGAAAAATTATGAAAGTGGACAATGATTCGGCTTATATCAATCTAGGTAAAGATTCGGGTGTTGCGGTAGGAATGGTGCTGGTTGTAATGGAAAAGGGGGAGGAACTGATCGATCCCGATTCCGGAGAAAGCCTCGGAAGCGAGGATAAACAGGTCGGATCCCTGAAAATAAAGGAAATCAAGGATAAATACTGCATTGCGGATATTGTGGACGGTAAAGGCAGTATTAAAGCGAATGATGTAGTCTTGCAGAAAAAATAATTATGGATCCAAAGAGCGCATGGAAGGCTGACAGAAGCGAACGTGAGATTTTCGATTCATACTCGCAAACAGTAATATCGGTCTCAAAAGCTATAAGTTCCTCAGTCGTACATATTAAAGTAGGGCAAAATAAAACCCCGGACGGGGAAGGCAGCGGTTCAGGATTTATTTTTACTCCTGATGGGTTTATTTTAACAAATAGTCATGTTGTTCATAATCAAAAATATATCGAGGTAGCCCTTTCAGATTCCCGTCATTATGAAGGAACCCTGATCGGAGATGATCCTGATACGGATCTTGCAATATTAAGAATTTCGGAATCGGATCTTTCAGCGGCTGTTTTCGGGGATTCTTCACGCCTGATTGTAGGTCAGCTTGCCGTTGCAGTCGGCAATCCCTACGGATTTCAAAACACCTTAACAGCGGGTGTAATCAGCGCTCTCGGCAGGTCTTTTCATTCGTCCAACGGACGCCTTATAGATAATGTAATTCAAACGGATGCGGCTTTAAACCCGGGCAATTCAGGAGGGCCGCTTTTGAATTCACATGGAGAAGTAATAGGCGTAAACACCGCGGTTATTCTTTCGGCCCAGGGATTATGTTTTGCCATTCCAAGCAATACGGCCCAGAAGGTCGCTTCGCTTCTTATCAAGAACGGGAAAATCCGCCGCGGTTATCTCGGGATAGGGGGACAGAATGTGGAACTTCATAGGAAGCTTGTGCGTTATTACCAGCTCCCGTTTGAAACCGGGGTCCTGATTATAAATATTCAGAAAAGCAGTCCGGCAGAAGCGGCGGGCCTTCTTGAAAGGGATATAATCATTGATTATAATGAAAACCCGGTCGGTTCCATGGATGATCTTCACAGCCTGCTTACTGAGGACAGCATAGGGCACCCTTCGAGAATGACAATAATTCGCTTTAATGAAAAAAGGACTCTTGAAATTATACCTGTTGAATCATAGTCATAAAGTCTTATTAAAGACCTCGAAGATCAGAGTACGCTCGGCAACCTGTTTGATATTTTTACTGCCGGAAGCTCTGGGAACAAGCCAGCATACCGCCCTGTTCCCCTTGAAATATTTCATTGCCGAGGAAATTACCTTTTTAAGAGAATAAGGATTTCTGGAAACAATATTTATCATTATCATCAGCCAGTTTATCGAATAATGGCTTATATTGGAACCTCCATTGAAAAGCTGTGTAACTGAAGGGCCGGATGTCTTTTTTTTCGCATGTCCGAAATCCGGGGCTTCTGCCTTTCCTATCGGATCGACTCCGGCTGCCAGACAAAAATCTTCCGAGGCCCATTTTGCCACCGATTCAGTGGAAGAAATCCTGGAATAATTACAGCCATACAGGTCAATTATAAGTTCGAACGAACTTGAAAATCCGTCTTCGACAGGTGATTTGAACGATCTGGACAGGACTTTTGTCGGATCTGTGAGCCTCGGTTTATAATATTCATTATCCGGTTTTAGCCTTTTATTATCCTGGGTCAGTTCCGCCCTGTAAATCAGGCTGTTATTCCGGATTTTCCGGATATCGGCGAAAGAACCACGGGGTATGTGAAGGCAATTTCCCGATGAAGCTCCATAGTAAATAAGAGAATAGGAAACGGCATTATCAACGGGAAGTTCTGCACAGGTAAAGCAGTTGGCGCATCCTATGGAATCATACTGCCTGTAATTTATTGCGCTTGTTTCAATATACTGGATCAGGGTATCCCCCTCTCCGAATATTTCGTTTGAAACGATAGGAGTCCCGAAGGCCTTCATCTTGATAGCCTCGCATGTCTTTTCGCTCCATTCGGCAACTTTTTCCATTGTCGGGATCCTGTTGTTTTTCAGTTCGATATCAATAACAATTTCTTCGCCATACTTATCCTGTTCGAGCCTTCGTTGAAATTCGGGATAAATCGATACGGATACATCAGGAGAATACCAATTAAATTTAAGCCCCGATTCTTTGAAAGCCTTTTTCGAATTATTTACAGACCTGGGGAAAACTTTTCTGCCCTTAGAGCCGGCGGTGAGGCTGAAAGGGCCTCCGATATAACTTGAATTTGAGAACTGGATTACCCTTACATCGTCAAAAACCCTTTCGACCTGTCTCCAGCTTGCAGGACATTCGGAAGGTTGTAATATAAGCGATCCCGTCTGGTGTATAGCTATTCCGCCATCAACAAGAGCATCGTAAACGCTCTGATAAAAATCGGTATTGAAAAGGCTTTGTGCGGGTCCGATGGGGTCGGTCGAATCTATTATTATAACATCGCATTTATCTTTCAAGGATTTTATTACGTCCGCGCCGTCGCCGATTACAAGGTGTAATCTTTTATCGTCCCATACCCCTTCGGATACGCTCGGCATGAATTCCCTGCACTTCTCTATTATCATTTTATCTATTTCAACCAGTGTGACAGATTTGACGGATTTATGCCTGAGCACCTCCCTGGCTACTCCCCCGTCTCCTCCGCCTATGATAAGAATATTCCTGGCTGGTTTTAATAACGAGAATAAGGGCCAATGGGTTATCCATTCATGGTATATGCCCTCGTCCTCCTCGGTCAATTGTACCACGCCATCCAGAACGAGCACCCTTCCCAGACGGGATGTTTCAAGAATCAGCATATCCTGGTAACCGGTATCAGTGAGCGGTACCAGGACCTTTTCTACCTTAAAACCGTAAGTGATATCTGAATAAAGGTCTTCATAATACCAGAATTCCTTATTGCGGCTGATTAATCCCATTTTTTTATCCTTTGTTCTGAATTGAAATAAACCCGGAAATATTGTTAATGATTTTATTATAGGGTTTTTTTTATGTCAAGGATAGGAACTTGAATAACGTTGACAAAGCGCTGGTTTTTATAGATAATGTGAGGCTTATAAAATAACAAAGAGCATCCTGAAGTATGAATCTTAATAAAGCGGTATTATTATGACGATCTTTATAGAAGAGGAACTGTATGGATAATGAGAAAGAAAAGAACTATATGGAAGCCTCCCTCGAGTATTCACGAATGGCGGAATTATTGAAGAAAGAGCGTCCCGCTGAAGCCGCGATTATGGTAAAAGATATTCTGGAATCGGGCGAGAGCCTCCAGGAAAAGATACGTAAAATAGAATTGATCGATGCGCAGGAAATTTCACTTTCTATAGAGCAAACCCTCATTACAAATGAAGAAGCTCAGGACATAATACGTAAAAAGCATGTATTGACGGAGGAAACGGCCAGGAAAAATTGTGAAAAAATAAAAATAAAACTGCCGAAAAATCACTTTCTTTTATATTTATTCAGGGATTACAAAAAAATTCGTTTATTCGGTAAGTCTGCCGGTTTTATCAGATTCGGCTTCAATCCCTCCGGTGTAAAATTTGATTTTACCAGGCTCAGGACTTTATTAAATTCGCTGCAGAAAGATGCCGGCGATCTTATGGAAACATTGAATTTCGTACTGGATAAAGGCTGGATGGACCTGGATAAGCTTGGGTATAATCTTATCGTTATTTTTAAACAGCTTTGCCAGGCAATAGTATCGGCGCCGATCGCCAGAATAGGGACATCGGGCCGCCAGCTTCTAATGAAATACAGGGATGTTGAAACCTTTTTCCTTTCCTGCCATTATCAGCCCGAATATCCGGATATTATCCGGGCAAGTATCGTAGACGTACTTCTAAAACAGAAGAAAGCTGAAAGCACGATCGAGCTCTCTGAGATCCAGACAAAGAGGATCCTGTGGGAGCAGGGTAACTTTCTCTGCCTTCACAATTTCATACTTTCGATAAATATGTTCGAGTATAGAAGATTTGTCAAGCTGGACGATCTTATCCACAGGCAGCAGGGTGGAATAGTGAATACGTTCTCATTCGATTGCCCGCCGAATATCCAGCAGAAGATCAATGTCTATATAAACGATAAGACACAGTCCCTGCAGAATTTGTTAAGGGACAAGGTAGAGATAAACAGGATCCAGTATTTTTTAAAACATTTCATCAAACAGGATTCCTCGGGTTACAGGAGTTATAATTTCAAGATTTTCATCGATTTTTACAACTATACCGGTTTCGGGGCCGAAGAGGATTGTTTCAGCTACGATAAGAGCAATACCGCCAAATTGGCCTTCAATATTTTTTCAAAATTTTTAGCAGAGTTCGAAAATTTTTTTATCGACAAGATAAATATTGAGGATTTCGGTCCTATCAGGGTATTCAGCAGGGAAGTCTTTCAGCTTGAAATCGATAAGCTCCGCCTGGGGGTTTTGAAATTTTCGGATTCAATTTTTACCCTGCCGATAGTTTCCAGGAGGGAATTCTTTGAATTAAAAACCTCTAAAAAGGAAGTAATGCCGGCCCCTCCCGTACTGGCTATGATACAAACTATCGACGCTCTTTCCGACATTCTCTCTGAAATAGGGACAAAACTTGGCAATATCCATATAAACTATAAAAATGCATCCTTAGAAAACCCTGCGGAAAATCAGGTCAACCCTCTTGAAATCTCTGCAACCAGGCAGCGGGTTGTTTCAGTCCCATACTGGGATAAAAAAATTATGACTCCGGGGTTTTTAAGGGAAAAATTTTTTTCTGACGCGGTTGCGACAATTACGAGCCTTTGTTTTCTTTCGGCGGTTTATTTTTATAATATGCGTTTTTATACGGTCCTCGAAAAGGAAATGAAGATCAACAATATGATAATGGATGTAAAGAAAACCCTCGAAAGGCTAGCCGATGTGGTAACTTATGAAAAGATCAGAAAACTGCAAGGCGATTGACTTTTCACATTCTTTCGACTGTTTTTATACCAAGCAGGTCAAGTCCGGATTTTATTATTCTGGATGTCCTTTCCGCCAGCAGCATCCTTGAATTCATAATTTCTTCCCTTACTTTAAGGACGGGCAGCGAATTGTAAAAACTGTTGAAATTCTGCGCCAGTTCAAAGAGGTAATCGGCAATAAAATTAGGCGTATAATTTTCAGCGGACTTTACAACAGTATTAGGAAACCTGGTTAACATTACCGCAAGCGTCCGCTCAATTTTTTCCGAAATTACTATTTCCGATTCATTATTAAAAATCTTGTTCATTTCCGATGCCTTTCGAAGGATCGACCTGATCCTTGCGTATGTATAAAGCAGATAAGGGGCTGTATTGCCGTCGAAATTGAGAGCCTTATCCCATTCGAAAACAAGGGCGCTTGTACGGTTCTGGCTCAGATCGAAATATTTTACAGACGCTGTTCCTATCACTTCAGCGGCTGTATCTCTTTCCTCCTTCGGAAGGTTCGGATTTTTTAGAGCGATTATAGCGGAAGAACGCTTTTTCGCCTCGTCAAGAAGGTCTTCGAGGCGGATTACATTGCCCTTACGGCTTGAAAAAATTCCGTCGGGGAAGCGCATTACTCCGAACCAGACATGTTCCTTTTTTAAATTCCAGCCTAATATATCCGAAATCCTGAAAACCTGGCGGAAATGAGTTATCTGCCTGTCGTCCGTCACATAAACGATCCTGTTAAGATCGTAATTTTCATGCCTGTATTTCAAACATGCAAGATCGGAGGTAGCGTAAAGATATGCTCCGTCTTTCTTTTGAACAATGCAGACGGGAAGATTCTCTTTCTCGTCAAAAAAAACGACAAGGGCATCTTCCGATTTCACCGCAATGCCTTTCTCCTTCAGTTCGGTTATTACCGAAGGCATCAAATCATGGTAAAACGATTCGCCGTAGCTTGTGTCGAATTCCACTCCCAACCGTTTGTAAATTTTATCATATTCGCAAAGCGAGGCCTCAACAAACTCTTTCCAGAGGTTCATGCTTTCCTTTTTTCCGTCCTGGAGGTCTTTTAATTCCATCCTTGCATTTTCAAGAAGCGAGGGGTCCTTTTCCGAGCGCTTTTCGAATTCGACATAAATGCGCTCCAATTCTTCGATGGGATTTTTATCGTAGGCTTTTTTATCAAGCCATTTTTTAAACCCGACGATCAATTTTCCGAATTGCGTACCCCAGTCCCCCAGATGATTGTCGCCGATGACGCTGTAACCCAGGAAACGGAATATCCTTTTTAATGAGTCGCCTAAAACCGTGCTTCGCAGGTGTCCTATGTGCATCCTTTTGGCTATGTTGGGCGACGAATAATCGATTATGATATCGCCTTTCCGATTTAAAAAGGAGAAATCATAATCCTCTTCGCCTATTTTTCGGACCGTTTCCCCTATAAAATTATCGTTTATAAATATATTGATGAAACCTGGGCCGGCGACTTCCATTCTTTTTATAACCTCATTGACTCCCGCTGATCTTACGATCTCACCGGCAAGGGCCCGGGGGTTCATTTTAAACGCCTTTGCATTCACCATTGCGAAGTTCGTCTGGTAGTCGCCGAATTCTTCGCTGTTTGTTTTTTGAATAAAGAGTTTGTCCCGGCCGTCGAAATCCGGATATAATTTTTCCAGGGACGAGATTAAGATCTCTTCAAGGAATTTTTCGAATAGCTTCATTATTATTTTCCATTTAGGGCACTTCTAATAACTGCCCCCCTTACGGGGACAAGTGCACCATTGGGCGGAATTATTAGATTCATTATTACTATTGCTTTTCAAAAATCTAGTTTTTTGAACCGCCCTTTATTAAATTTTCGAGGTTTATTATAAAGAAAAGCGGTATTTTATTCTATTATTTGACTGCGGAAACGTATGATTATATACTTTTTTTTACCAAAGGGGGCTGATAAATGAAAATAAAACGGCAGGTATATTCCTGGCATTAAGCTTCCTCCTGGCCGGCATAAATTATTCCTTTCCCGATTCAACAAATAAAAGTTTTATGAGCCTTGTCACTCCTGACGACATTGATAAAGAAAGGGGTATTCGGGGATCGGTTGAAACGGAAAGATTCTTTAAAAAAATAAACGGGGCAAGCCTGAACTTCACAAGGGAGGACGGGGGACAGCTTTTGAGCGTTGTAATTCAGATAGTAAACCCGGAGGATTTGAGGGAGGAAGAGAAAACCAGGGATTTTCAGGACCTATACTACGGCCCCGTTAAAGATCTGGGGGATAAAGCCTACGAGGGGCCGGCAAAGGGCGACAGGTACATTCTGTCATTTCTCAAGGGTTCATACTGGATAACCTTGTCGTCTTATTTAACGATACCCAGCTTAAAACCTATCTTCGACCAGAATGATCTAAGAAAACTCGCGAATATCATGATCTCCAGGATATCCGCAGAATAAAACACCCCCGGGTAGATTTTTATTAATAAAAAACAGGCGGCATTCGCGGGAGGGTAATCGCATTACCGCCTGTTTTGTTAGCACAAAATTCTGATGAAGAGTACTTGCGGATTAATTAGTTTCTGATTAGATAATTAATCCATCTTAAGAATAAATGCAGTCCCCGGAAAGAGTCAACTTCCCTTTCCAAGGACTTGAGACCCTGAGCTTAAACTCCTATGAAAAGAATCGATTTTCTGATGTACTACACATGTAGTATATAAATATACTACAACTGTAGTAATAAGTCAAGGGTTTTTGAAAAAATATTTTTATTGGGTTTTTTCGGCTGAACTATGAACCGGCCGGCCATGCTTTGACAAACTTTTGTCTGGCCGATTCCCCCGGCGATATATGGATTTCAAATGTTCAGGTAAAAGAGGTTATGGATTAAATCTTATGCGTCCTTTCAAATCGACGATATGAATTTGCTCTCCAGCATAACAAGCATCCGCCGTTCCTTTTGAAGCGAATTCCTCATGTCGAATAAAAGTTTCCTTGTCTGCGCCGGGTTTTTTATATCGGCCCCGCCGCTTTTCGCCTGAGAAAGATAATCGGGGAACCTCCCTGCTATATAACTTGAAACGGAGTCTTCGGATTTGAAAACATCGCTGATTTTCTTGAGATACGGCATCCATTTTTGCGAATCCTGAGCCTGTATTTTTAACATCTCATCAAGGTGGGATTTGATCGTGCTTATCGTCGAGCAAAAACGGAAGTTTTTTTCCGCAAGCGCCCATTCTTCCTGTTTTTGAAAGTTTGCAAGTTCTTTAGCGAGCTGGCCGTCCTCTGCCGATTTCAAAATGTCCTTCAGCCTGACAATGATCATATTGATCGTCGTGCTCATAAGGCAATAAATTTCCTCGAGAGCTTCGAATACGGTTTCCCTTTTTTCCCTTAAATTTGCTTTGTCGGACCTTAAGCCTTCCTGCGCCCTGCCGAGGTCGTCTATCATTTCCTTAAAAAAACCGGTCGCCATTTTCGTCCCCTATTGATTATAATAATCCCTCTTGATTTTTTCAAATTCGTCTTTTCCGCATGCAAGGGCCGCGGCAGCGGGAGCGGTTTTTTTTACGGTTTCAACCATTTCGGATGCTATTTTCCGTATATCCCACTGCGCGTAAGCGTCCATGCGCAACCTCGCGATATGATAGATTTCCCGTAAATTGACATTTACAAGTATCCTTCGCCTGTGGGCGTTAGTAAGGATGTAGTCCGAGGCCATGCCGTTTTCAGTCTTTAATTTTTCATAAGTATTTTCCGTTTCTGCAATGATATTATTAAATAAGCCGGCCATTCCGATCTCTTCGATCGATGGGGGTAATGTGACACCGAGCGAAGTCTCATAGGGCTGCTTGAGTATAGTCATCATCCGGTGCCTTTTCATCTGTGCAAAGGCGCTTGAACTAAGGATAATTTCAAACAGGAAATTCACATTTTCGAATTCCCTGTAAAGAGCGTCGTGCTCGCCCAGGTCTTTAAATATCTCTTTAAAAAAAAGAGTCCGCCCGTTTTCATTCATATTTTCCGCGGCCGACAGGCATTCCATGAAAGATCTCGCCGATGACGAATGAAGAAGGCTTGCTATGATTTTTATGTCGGGTTCGGGCGTTTGTTCAAGAAGGGTCACGTTCCTGCCTGTTTTCGACTCTTTTCCGTTAAGATATTTTTTTGCCAGTAATTTAAGGTTTTCCCTGCCCTGTTTCAATATGCCGTCGGAAACGTCTCTGCCCGTTTGTTTTTTAAAACTTTCCCGGTCGGTCAATATAATAAGGGAGGGCACTACGGTCTTAGCCTTTTCGTAAAGTTTTAACGACAGGTCCCGGACTTCACTGAGAGGGTGGTATTTAAGTTTCCTGATAATATTTTCTAGGTTCCTGGCGTTAACGGAAAATCCGAGCTGGCATTCGGTGGCAAGAGACATGACATAACGGGCGTCTTCCTTGGCCCGCCCCTCTATTATGTTCGCTCCGGATTTCGTGGCTGTCATTTCAGGATGGGCGGCTTTCTGCGCTTCATGGAGAGCAGGGAAGAGTTTCATGTAAGCATCTATCTGTTTACAATAAGCGGAAGAGAAGAGCTCTTTATCTTCATCATTAAACTCTGCGGGTATTACCGTATCTCCCTCAAGGGTTATATATCGCTGTGATTTTTCCGTATACGAACTCAAACGTGATTCTTCAAGGGCTTCGACAGCGAGCCTCGATAAGCCGGTAATATCGAAATTCAGGCAGGCATGTTCGGCAACAGAGTGGTGCCCCATTTTAAATATAATGTTTTCGTTAGATTTCCTCGCTTTATCAAGAGCGTCCCTAGCCGCCGCGCGCAGTTCGCCGACAGGGCGTTCGTCCCTGCTGATTCTCGCATAGGCTGCGGAAAGCGTCTCCGGAGTAATGTTGTCCCTGCCGTCCCAACCTCTTTCTTTGAGGGATTCCAGGACTACTGCATCTACGTTAAATCCGGCAAGTTCGATTTTAAGCATAAATTCCTCAATGAACCGTACGCTAGTCTAACACTCCGATTTCCAGGGGAGGCCTTTCTATCAGTTCGTACTTCACCCCGGCTTCCTTGAAAAGCTCTTCGAAAGTTTTATCGGGATAATAAGAACAGGCAATGAATTTCCTGATCTTTGAATTCACGATCATTTTAGCACAGATTATGCAGGGGGAGTGAGTGCAGTAAATAGTTGCGCCTTCAGTGGTTATTCCATTTAAGGCGGCATGTATAATGGCGTTCTGCTCGGCATGGACTGCGCGGCAGATCTCGTGCTGCATGCCCGATTTGATTCCAAGCTGGTCCCTGAGACAGCCGAGTTCAATGCAGTCTTTAATTCCGGAAGGGGCCCCGTTATAACCGGAACTGACTATATGATTATTATTTACTATGACAGCGCCTACATGGTGCCTGATGCAGGTGGAGCGTTCCGCTATGAGGTAGGCCATCTTTATAAAATATTCGTCCCAGGACGGCCTGATGTAAGGTTTGTAATTAAGTTCGGCAAGGATTGCGTCCAGTTTTTTATACATGGACCTCAAGCTTCCGGAATTATCGATTTTATAATCGGCAAGCTCCAGACAGCGGTTAAGCTGCTGGGCCTTATCATCCGAGGAGTTTTCTCTTTCCTCTTTACGGATAAATTCCTCAAGGGTCTCCCCGTCACCGACCCTTCCCCTCTTAATAGACCTTTCGAACCTGTTATGTATGTCGGCCGTTATACCGATGAGTTTGAAAGATTTAAGATTGCTTCTTAAAACTTCGATTTCATATGGGTTTCTTATACTGTCGACAATCGCCTGCGGGAGGTTTTTAATCTTTGTTATGACCCTTTTAGCCAGGGTCGCCGGGCCTTCGCTTTCCCTCAAGTCATTGCCTATATCGATAAGACTGTCGCGGTTTGATTCCAGACCCTGCCTTACAGCTTCTTCCCTGATAATGTCGGAAAGAGAAAAAGCGATGAATTTTTTCTTTTCCACGAGGTATTTTATAGCTTCGCCCTTTCCGGCGGCGTTCGTCCCTGTAAAACCTAGAAACATGCCACCCTCCCGAAAAATTATTGCCCCCGCGACAATTATTTTATAAAGTCATTGAGAAAATCACAAAATATCGGCGATTGAAATAATCAGCTGCTGAAATTAATGACAATTTAACCGTATTAAATTAGAGCGCTTCTAATAACCTTCGGATAGGAAGCGCCCATAGGGCATGCAATTAAAGTTAAATAGCAAGTCTCAAGCGCAAGGAGCGATATTCTTGAGTTATTAGAACTGCCCTTTATAATATTGGGGTTTTATCAAGAACGAGGCGCTATGCCCAAAAGGACTGACATACATAAAATTCTTATAATCGGTGCAGGTCCGATCGTAATCGGCCAGGCTTGCGAATTCGATTATTCAGGTACCCAGGCCTGCAAAGCTCTTTGTGAAGAAGGTTTTGAGGTTGTTCTCATCAATTCAAATCCCGCGACAATAATGACAGACCCTGAAATGGCCGACAGGACTTATATTGAACCGATAACCATCGAATATCTTGAAAAAATTATCGAGCATGAACGCCCTGACGCCTTATTGCCCACTCTGGGCGGTCAGACTGCCCTCAACGCTGCTGTAAAGTTGTATGAAGCCGGGATCCTTGAAAAATACAAGGTTGAAATGATAGGAGCAAATTACGAGGCTATAAAAAAGGGAGAGGATAGGGAAGAATTCAACAAAGCTATGAAACGGATCGGTTTAAAGCTGCCGGAAAGCTGCGTGATACATACCATGGAGGAAGCCATCGCTTCGATAGACAGGATCGGGTTTCCGAATGTTATCCGCCCGTCTTACACGCTTGGGGGGACAGGGGGCGGTATAGCTTACAACATAGACGAGTTTAAAGAGGTCGTGAAAAGAGGTCTTGACGCCAGCATTAAAAGCGAGGTGCAGATAGATAAATCCCTTCTGGGCTGGAAGGAATTCGAACTTGAGGTAATGAGGGACAAAAAAGACAATGTGGTTATTGTCTGCTCCATTGAAAACTTCGATCCCATGGGAGTTCATACGGGGGATTCAATTACCGTTGCTCCAGCTCAAACATTGACTGACAAAGAATATCAGAAACTGAGGGATTATTCCATAGCAATAATAAGGGAGATCGGCGTAGATACCGGGGGATCCAATATACAATTCGCAGTTAATCCGATGGACGGCGAGGTGATAGTTATAGAAATGAATCCAAGGGTTTCCAGGAGTTCCGCTCTTGCTTCGAAAGCGACGGGTTTTCCTATTGCTAAATTTGCGGCAAAACTTTCAATCGGATATACGCTGGACGAGATACCCAACGATATAACCAAAGAAACCCCGGCTTCGTTCGAGCCGACGCTTGATTATGTAGTAGTTAAAATCCCCAGGTTTAATTTTGAAAAATTCAAGGAAACGAAACCTTATCTTGGAACACAGATGAAATCTGTCGGAGAAGTAATGTCGATCGGCAGGACGTTTAAGGAAGCGCTCCAGAAGGGCCTTCGTTCGCTGGAAAACAAATATACCGGTTTAAACGATTTCATGTTCGGCAAAGAGGGATTTACACCCGCCGAATTCAGGAAGATGCTTATCGAAAAACTGAGGATTCCTAATCCTGAAAGGATCCTTATTATCAAAGATGCATTGAAAACAGGGTTTTCCATCGATGAAATCCATGAAATCTCTAAGATAGACCGCTGGTTTTTACATAATATCAGTGAGATCATTGAAAAGGAGAAAGAGATCGCCGGCAGGGAACTTGCAAGTTTAGATAGGGATGAAATGAAGGAGATAAAACAATTCGGCTTTTCCGATATGCAGCTCTCAATGATTTTGAATCATAATCCTCTAGAAAAAGATGTCAGGGCATTTAGAAAATCCGTCGGTGTAGAGCCGACATACAAACTCGTGGATACATGCGCAGCGGAATTTCAGGCAAAAACGCCTTATTTTTATTCGACATATGAAGACGAAGACGAAGCGGATCCCGATAGCAGTAAAAAGGTCATGATCCTTGGCAGCGGGCCTAACAGGATAGGGCAGGGCATCGAGTTTGATTACGCTTGTGTTCATTGTTCAATGGCTTTGAGGAAAGAAGGTTATGAAACTATTATGGTCAATTCGAACCCTGAAACGGTATCGACCGATTACGATATATCGGATAAACTCTATTTTGAGCCTTTGACATTTGAAGATGTCATGAACATTTATGAAAAGGAAAAGCCTATAGGAGTTGTGCTTCAGTTCGGAGGCCAGACCCCGCTAAAATTGGCAATTCCACTTACAGAAGCGGGTGTTCCCATCCTGGGAACATCGTCTGAATCGATAGACATCGCAGAAGACCGGGACCGTTTTCATGACCTTATAGAAGATCTCGGATTCAAGCAGCCCCCCTCTTCGACGGCTGAAAATATCAAAGAGGCCCTTGTAATAGCCGACAGAGTCGGTTATCCTATTCTTGCCAGGCCCTCCTATGTTCTGGGCGGCAGGGCCATGCTCATAGTTTACTCCAGGGAAGATCTTGAAAAGTACATGAAAGAAGAAGCCGAATCGCTGAAGGATGGTCCTGTTCTTATAGATAAATTTCTTGAAAATGCCCAGGAAATCGACGTAGACGCGATAGGGGACGGCGAAAATGTCATAGTTGCAGGAATAATGCAGCATATCGAGGAAGCCGGCATACATTCGGGGGATAGCGCGATGATTCTTCCGCCCCTGACTATCGACAAAAAAATCCTGCTTGAGATCGAGAGGCAGTCTATCACGGTCGGTAAAGCTCTTCATGTAAAGGGCCTTATGAATATCCAATTTGCGATAAAAGATTCTGAAATATATTTCATTGAGGTAAATCCGAGGGCTTCAAGGACCGTTCCTTTTGTCAGCAAGGCAACCGGGGTGCAGTGGGCAAAAATGGCGGCTCTGACGATGGTGGGCCATACCCTGAAGGACCTCGGAATTATGAAATACAGGGAACCGAAATATATTTCAGTAAAAGAGGTTGTTATACCTTTCAACAAATTTCCCGATGTAGACGCGGTCCTGGGCCCTGAAATGAAATCAACCGGGGAAGTCATGGGCGTCGATCAGGATTTCGGAACCGCTTTCCTGAAATCCCAGCAGGCTGCCGGGCAGAAATTCCCTAAATCCGGTTCGATACTTGTCACCGTAAACGATCTTAACAAATCCGGTATTTTAGCACCCGTAAAGAAATTGAAAAATCTTGGGTATAACTTTATCTGCACCGAAGGTACCGCCAACTTCCTTAATGATAACGGGATAGAATGCAGGACTGTTTTTAAATTGTCGGAAGGCCGCCCTAACATAATCGATGAAATAAAAAACGGCGGCATTCAGATAATATTCAATACACCCGCTGGCAAGGAAGCGCATACCGACGATACGTACATCCGTAAAACCGCTATAACGCTCCAGATCCCGTTGTTTACAACGATCCAGGCAATGCTGGCGCTTGCTGAAGCGCTTGAATCCCTTCATCATAAAGGGCCGGATGTCCGCCCTCTGCAGGAATATTATAAATTCGAGCAGTAAATAAAGAAAGGGGCTTTGACCTATGAAGAAGATCCTTACAGCCGCCTTGTTTTTAATAATCGCCGGCAATGCTTATCCCGACCTTACCAAGGATTTGATTGTAGGTATTTCTAAGGGAAAGCTGAAAGATGTTCAAAAAATTGTGGAAAAAGGCGCAAATGTCAACGATCATCTTTACAGGGACAGGACTCCCCTGCATTGGGCGGTACTGCGGGCAGACATAAAAATTGCCTCTTATCTTATTTCGAAGGGTGCGGATGTAAATGCCAGGGATAAAAACCTGGTAACCCCTCTGGAATACTGCTCCCTTTTAAAAAACCTCGACATGGTAAAACTCCTGGTAATGAAAGGGGCAGATGTAAATCTTTATGATAAATACGGCTGGACGGCTATGCATTACTTTACCTTTTATGACGACGATCTGGGGGTCAAGTATCTAATTGTCCAGGGGGCTTCGATAACAAACCGTTCATTCCAGAGTTTTATGGATATTAATGAAAAATCCACTCCCCTTGATATTGCCGTAAAGAAGGATTATTCGAATATAATAACTACCCTTCTTAACCCGGATAAATATCTCCGCCTGTCCAACAGGCCCATATTAACGGTGGCATGCGAGAAAAATTTGGGGCCGGATAATGTCTTGATGTCTCCGAAAAAAGGCTCTCTCTCATTCTCCATTGAGAACAAAGGCGGGTCTGAGTCAGTGGACCTTTCCATTGAGATAGAAGGCGTATCCAATTATGACGGAGTATCCTTTGACAATCCTCCTGTTTTTAACGTGGGAAGCGGGGAAAAATATGATTTTACGCTAAATGTAGAAGCGCAAAGGGATGTAAAGGAGGGTACAGCATTATTCAGGTTTTATGCCCATGAAACGAATTCTTTCATTAAAAGCGATCCCATAATGATTGAAATTCCGAAGAGGCCGGCCCTTCCCCCCTTATTTCAATTAACCGCCGAATTGCCTGAAAATAACGCGGGGTTCCATGCCCGCTTAAGCAATTTGATCAGGGTAAATCTCCAGAACAAAGGTAAAGGCTACTCTGAAAACAACGACATTAAAATCCTGGCGAAAACAGGCTGTGAAGAAATATCCTTTACTCCCGGGATCAGCAATATAGACATCGGCCCCGATGAGACCAAAACATTCGAACTGACGGCTGAAGCCTCTGATAATCTAAAGGACGGGAATGCCGAATTTCTGATCATCGCTGAAGATAATGATTTTCTGATATCTGCGACAAACCTGGTAGCCGCAGCTACTTTCCATCTGCCAAGGCCTTCGTTAAAAGCTTACTTTCAAATAAATACCTCTCTTAATACTAATTTTATTATCAGGGTTGATAATGACGGGGAGGCCGCCGCCAGTAACCTTGAACTGGACCTTAGGGTTTTCGACGGCGGAAATAACAGTGCGAATACCAACGAACTTCAGCTGTTCCATTACAGCATTAAGGAGATCGGAACCAACGATTACATGCTCCTGAAATTACCCTCTGTATTGACAAATTATTTAGATTTTGATAATTATATCTGGAATTTATCAGGTTATGACGGGGAAAAGCTTTCAAGTATTAGTACGAATCTTGGAAGCGATACTGCTAAAAACTGACTGTATATTTTTTTATCAGTCTAAAGGGCGAGTAACTGAGCTTCGCCTTTCTTAAACCTTCGACGCCCATATCCTGCTCTCTGTTGACATAAGGGTATATAGGGAATACTTCGTTCTGAATAAAAAGCTGGTTTATTATCTGGTAACTTCCTATAAATTCCAGATCCGCTTTTTCAAAGTGAACCACGAATGTGGTATCGTTCAGCCTTTCGCCGAAGGCAAACGCCGCAAGCCGGTCTTTTACGAATATAAGGCCCCCGGTCAGGGTATCGGAAAGGCTGCTGAAATTAGATAAGAATTCCCTGAATGAAAAATATTCGTCGTTAATATTCTTGTCCATCAGGTGTTTTTCACCCAGCCAAATCTCGTAAAGTTCTAGGCACTGGCTTTTAAATCCGTCATCATAGCAGACATACTCGTAAGAATAATTCTGTATGAATTTTTTTATGAAGCCTCTTTTACCGTCAAGGCGCCACCCCTTTAGAGAGGCAAGAGACGATGATTTATAGATATAATCGAAGCTGTTCCTGTCAGGTATGATCCTGCAGGGTTGGCCTTTCAAATATTTCTTCTGGAATTCGGGCAAAAGCTCAATAAGGCGTATATCGTTTTGCTTTCCATATTCAATCAAAAATTCAAGTACCACTTTACAGTTCTCAAAACCGATCGGGGGCAGAAAATAGCTCCTCCCCTCCCTGTCCAGGGCAGTCATAATAAGCCCGCCCTCGTATATTGCGTAACGGATGTCCCTGGGTTTAGACCAGATGAAAAGGTTGGTGAATGTATATTCCGATATTTTGGGCAGATATGAGTTGAAGTAATGATCGAAGACATGCTTATCTTCAATGCTTATTTTTTTAAATTCAAGGGAGTTCATTCCTTCTCCTTAAGGGTTTTATTTATCCATTCAAGATAATCGCCGGAACCTCCCGCGATATCTCTCGAGATTATCTCCGGCACTTCGTAAGGGTGCATTTTCTTTACTGATTTTTCAATTCTATCAAGGAATTCGATCCGGGTTTTTATAGTAAGGGTCCATTCAATTGAATTTTCTTTTTTCCCTTTCCACCAGTAAAGGCTTTTTACAGGCCCGCCTATCTGGACACAGGCGGCCAATTTTGAATTCAGAAGTTCATCTGCAATTTTCAATGCCTTATTTTTATTATCGATTGTGACAAAGGCTTCAATAAAACCGGACATAGCACCCCCGATTCGCTCAAATATAATAACCCCCGCTCTTTTTTAAAATACCTGCATAGAAATTGACCCCTTCTTCAAGGGAGGTAAATTTACCGGAGTAACCGGATTTTCTTAGCAGGGTAAGGTCCGCCCTTGTGAAAGCCTGGTATTTTCCTTTTAAGTTTTCAGGGAATGGGATAAACTCCAGGTTGCTATCTGAAAACGAGGTTTTCATAATATTGGCTATCTTGAGGAAACTTTCAGCGTTTCCGGTCCCGCAGTTGAATATTCCATTCTTTGACGGATTTTTTAAAAAAAACAGGTTAACTTCGACAACATCGCCGACGAAAATAAAATCTCTTAAGAATCCATCGCTGCCTTCGAAAAGCCTCATTTTTCCTTCTGTTTGAATTTCCTCGTAAAAATGACAGATCACGCTGGACATTTTGCCTTTATGGTTTTCCTGAGGACCGTAGACATTAAAATAACGAAGGCCGACTACCTGTGTTCTGATCCCCGGAAGAATCTTCCTGACATATTGATCGAAAAGATACTTGGAAAAAGCATAAATATTAAGGGGATATTCGCAGCGGCGCTCTTCGTTAAAACCCCTTGACCCGTCTCCATAAACGGAGGCTGAAGAGGCGTAAATAAAGGGTATTTTATTATCAAGACAAAAATGAAGCAGTTTTTTTGAATAGCCGTAATTGTTATCCATCATATAGCGGCCATCTTTTTCCATGGTATCGGAACAGGCCCCCAGGTGGAAAACCGCTTTAATTCCCGATTTATTAAAACTGTCAAGAGTAGAAATAAAATCCAGCCTGTCGATATAATCTGAAAAATAGAGACTGTTCAGGTTTTTGTGTTTTTCACCGTTTAAAAGGTCGTCAACTATAAGGATATCGTTTTCCGATATCGCGTTAAGCCCTTTAACCAGATTACTGCCTATGAACCCGGCCCCTCCAGTTACTACGATCATATTTTTTCCGCTCCCATTTTTTTTATAGTCGCCGTTGTCGAGTATCCTTCCAGGTATGGAATTACGGCTGTTCTTCCGGCGAATTTCCTACCGACGATTTCCTCTTCCTTGTAATCGCCGCCCTTGACAAGAATGTCCGGTCTGATTGTGCGGATAAGGTCCAGAGGGGTCTTTTCGCTGAAAAGGACAATATAATCGATAAATTCCAGGGCCGATAAAACCTCTGCGCGGTCCCTTTCATTGTTAAACGGTCTGCCCGTGCCCTTGTTCAGCCCGATGGAAGAATCGGTGTTCAGCCCGATTATGAGCGAGTCGCCCATCTCTTTGGCTTTACGGAGATATTCGATATGGCCTCTGTGTATAATGTCGAAGCAACCGTTTGTGAAAACTATAGTCTTGCCTTCCTTTTTAAGGCTTTCGGCAACAGCGCCGATTCTATCCATCCCGACGATCTTGCCTTCCTCCCTATCTTCGAAAGAATTCAACAGTTCATCCTTCTCTATCGGGTTGGTTCCGAATTTTCCGATGACTATACCCGCGGCTTTATTGGAAAGTTTGACTGCATCCAGGAGGTCCATTCCGCCGGCTATTCCAAGAGTGACTGTCGCTATAGCGGTATCCCCGGCCCCGGAAACATCGTAAACTTTCCTTGCCTCAGTCTGGATATGAAAAGCGTCTTTTTTTCCGATAAGGCTCATGCCTTTTTCAGACCTTGTGACCAGAAGGCAACCGAAGGAATATTTTCTCAATATTTCCCTTCCGCATTCCTCGATTTCAGAGTCCTCGTTTTTGATGTCTGCCGAACAAATTTCGCTCAGTTCTTTTAAATTCGGGCTTATTATAAATGCACCGGAATACTTGCGCCAATCACTGCCTTTAGGGTCTATTATTACACGCTTATTGTGCCTGTCGGCAAGGCTGATGGCGCCTCTGCAGAGAGAATCGGAACAAAATCCTTTGGCGTAATCGGAAATAATAACCGCGCTGGACCTGTCAAGGGATTGTTCAACAAGCTCAAGCGCCTGTTCTGCAGTCTTTTCATTTATTTCGGCCCGTTTTTCAAAATCCAGCCTGACAATCTGCTGGTGTTCGCCGATGACCCGCATTTTTGTTACTGTAGGGCCCTCAGTTTTTATAAGGCTGCTCGCCATTTTCTTTTTTCTTAAAATTTCAGAAAGCATTTTTCCGTTCTGATCGCCGCCTATAGTACCAATTAATATAGGCAAAGCCCCCAGCCGGGATATATTATAAGCCACATTGGCCGCACCGCCGGGAGTGTAAACGCAGTCTTCAACTTTGACGACCGGGACAGGGGCTTCAGGGGAAATCCGGCTGACCCGCCCGTAGTAATATTGATCAAGCATCACGTCTCCGATCACAAGTATGGCCGTTCCGGTAAAATCGGGTATTTTCATCTATTTTCCCGCTTATTATAGACTCGAAAGAATTATAATAACCTGACCCGCCTTCTGTCAAATTATTAATTCGGAGAGAATATTGACATTAAAATCCATGCATGTCATATCATCACACCCTGTTTCGCATGGTTCGCATGGCCTGTCGAGAGAGAGTATGTTAATATTTCTCCCCAGGGGACGCCATTGATTATGGTCGCCCATCCCGCAGAAAAACACTATTGTTTTAACGCCGCTCCAACCCGCTATATGCGAACTCAGGCTGTCAACGGTAATGATCATTGAGGATTTTTTAAAAAACAGGGCCAGTCGTGGGATAGTCCATATACCGGCGGAGATAAACGCGGAGTTTGAAGCTATATCCTTTAACAGCCACGCCTCCCCGGCGCTCCCTGTCAGAATTACTTTGTAGCCTTTCAACATAAGTATCTTGATCACGTTTTTCCATTGATCCTTTGTAAGTGTCTTTTTCATAATGCCGGCTCCGGGGTGCACTATAGCTGTTTTATCAAATGATGAAAAATTCTCTTTCCAATAAGAATCAACTGAGGTTTCATCCTCAACGGAAGGGTAGATTCCGTAAGAAAGGTCTTCCGGTTCTGCGGCTATACCCAGAGGGCGGAGGACCTCGAGGAAATGGCTTGTTTCATGCAGACCCTTTTCCCAGCCTGCTTCAAAAGAGAGCAGGGGTCCGAAACCGGCGGTGCCATGACCGATAGAGTATGCAATTTTACCCAGGAGGGCAAGGTAAATCATATTTCCGCGCCTGGAGCGCATAAAAAGACCGAGGTCGTATTTCTCCCTTCTGATCTTACGCAGAGCAGGAAAAAGAGTATTGAAATAAATCAAAATTTTTTTTATCCTTCCCGGTGTTTCTCTGTTCGTGGATGAATTATTGATTATATATATTTTGCGGATATGAGGATTGTTTTCAAGGACAGTCATTGACCAGGCGCCGCAAACAATGTCTATAATCGCATCGGGAAATCTATTGCTGATAAGGCCTAAAACGCTTGTAAGAAGGAGCATATCGCCCATATGATCGGGTTTTATAATGAGGATTTTCAGAATCCTCGACGGCATACTTTTCTTTTTACGGAAGGAAAATGCCTTCAAGACTGTGTCGATAATGGTTAAAATGAGCCTGTTGCTCTTTTTTTTTGATAAGTAATGAGTATTCCGGCATGTGCAGTTCATAATTTTTGAAGCTCCGATATTATAAGACGGATTTTATATTAGCATAAAATCGGGCATAGGTAAAATTTTACGATTATTATCATTAATCCGGGCTGCTTCGCCTGTAGATAAAGTTTATTTAATATCTTTTATGTGCTATAATATCCGGATCATTATTGAGATTGCCATAGGTTCGGGCACTGATATTATATCGGAATTATTCGGCAGTTGCAGTGAATAAATAATAAGGAATAAAAAGGAATAATGAATGAAAATTGTACTAAGTTTATTAATCGCTGCTGAAATATCCGCGATAGCGGCGTGCCAGGGGAGAATATTCGGTGAAGACACTTTAACTTTAAAAGCTACGGGGGACATAGTGCCTTACTCAAATTATCCCCCCGGAAAATTTGTCCGTCCGGCATCGATAACGAATCTGCTTGACGCCGCAATACCTTATTTAAGCGGCGCAGACATTGTAGTCGGAAATTTCGAAGGCCCCATCACCGTTTACCAGCACTCGAGCAAGGACATGACTAAGAGCAAATACCTTATAGCCTTCAGATATCCTCCCGTTGAAACCGAGGCCCTTATAAAAAGGGCAGGTTTTAATATTGCTCATATAGCCAATAATCATGACCTTGACTTCGGTATTGTCGGAATGGACAATACCATTATGGCCTTCAAGAAGGTCGGGGTCGATTGTGTAGGCCTGAAAGATGAAATATTATATAAAAAGCTTAATAATATCAGGGTCGCTGTAATAGGTTTTAACTATGTAGGATGGGTCTATAACAGCATGTATGAGACTGATAACGCTTTGAAGCTTGTCGGAGAAGCGAAAACGAATGCTGATATCGTAGTCATTACAGTGCATGCCGGGGGCGAAGGCGCCGACCACTGCCATGTCACGAAAAAAGAGGAGATTTTCCTTGGGGAACACAGAGGGGATATCTATAATTTCAGCCATAAAATGATCGATGCCGGGGCCGACTGCGTTATAGCGTTCAGCCCCCATGTACTCAGGGGTATGGAGATGTACAGGGGACATGTTATTGCTTATTCCCTGGGAAATTTTATAGGCTATGGCGGTGAATCGAACCGTGAAGGGGTCCTTGCGAATTCTGCAATTCTTGTACTGAACATGACCGGAACCGGTGAATTTTTATCGGGCAGGATCATTCCTATGAGGATAAGTGAGAACGGCATCCCTGTATATGACGATAAATACAGGAGTGTGGCTTTCATCAAGGGATTATCGGATGAGGATTTTCCCGAATCCGGGATGGAGATCGATACAAACGGCGAATTTGTAAAAAAGTAAGGTGTTTGCCATCGTGGCTGATTTTAACTATTTTCTTATTAAATATTCGCAAAGCGCCTTTTTACCGGAGGTATTATGCATCATTTAGGGTTGAAACTCTATTCCACGAACATAAATTATGTTAAGCCGGCACAGGATTTGTTCGATAAGGGCCTTTATCAATACATAGAGCTTTATACCGTACCTGGTTCTTTAAGGGAATTCGTTAAAATCTGGAAAGACATGCAAATACCGTTCAATATACATGCGCCGCATAATAATGACGGCCTTAATTTCGCTATAAAAGAAAATGAAAAAATCAATAAGGCTCTTGCTGCTGAAGCTCTCAGGTTCGCCGATGCTTTAAAGGCTTCGGTGATAATATTTCATCCCGGTGTGAACGGGGATATCCGGGAAACTGCGAGGCAGATTATAGCTATAAACGATGAAAGGATTATTGTCGAGAACAAGCCTTATTACGGTAGCGGTGAAAAACTTATCTGCAACGGCTCTTCGCCCGAAGAAATTCTTTATGTTATGAACGAGACCGGCTCCGGTTTCTGTCTGGATTTCGGCCATGCTATTTGTTCCGCGAACGCGCGCGACTATAATCCGGTTGAATACCTTGAGCGTTTCATCGAATTGAAACCGCGGATTTATCATTTTACCGACGGCGACTACACAGGGTTGTATGACAGGCATGATCATTATGGCGAGGGAAGCTTCCCGCTTGAACGTCTTGCCGGTATGATACCCCGAGGTTCTTATATAACAAATGAATCGGCCAAGAATTCCGATCAAAATCTGGATGATTTCGCGGCTGATATCGGAATACTCAAAGGCTTATTATTGGGGGAGGGAATAATTGATATTATTGATAACTCATATTAAAATAATTGTTAAAATTATTTTTTGGAGTTTTTTATGTCCAGATCTTTAAAAAGAAAATTGTTAATTGTAGTTGTATTTTTAATCTTCAGTGCGTTGAATTATCTCTACGGCGGGAATGCAGTTGTTTTCATCTATGCGGCTGTATTGGCCCTTATGACTATTCTTCTGGAAAGTATGTTTTATTCCAAGAGAGGAATATTTCTTTATTCCCTGCTTGGATTGATAGCGGGTTTCTACAGCGGCAAATTAATGTATGAGCTTTTCAGCCAGATGATGCCTTCACTCTTCAAGGATCAGATAGGGCTGATAGCCGAGCAGGTCAAACCTTATTTTATACTGGCGTTTTCATACCTCGGATTTATACTTCCCACTCTTTCATCTCAAAAATACGGCGGATACGCCTTGAATTTTCCATTCGGCGGAGAGCCGGAAAAGAAAAATGACGATGTAAAACTGCTTGACACCAGCGTTATAATCGATGGAAGGATTGCCGATATAGCCGAAACCGGATTTATTTGCGGTACTCTTATCCTTCCAAAATTTGTTCTTAATGAAATACAGGCCCTGGCGGATTCAAAGGATCCTATCAAGAGGAGCAGGGCGAGGCGCGGATTGGATGTATTGAACAAGCTTAAAGAAATTCAAACTCTCGACATGAAGATATTTTCCAAGGATTATATGGATATTAAAGGGGTTGACGCGAAATTGATAGCACTGGCCAAAGAACTTTCCGCAAGCATAATAACCAATGATTATAACCTGAATAAAGTTGCAAAGCTTGACAGTATACAGATCTTGAATTTAAACGATCTTGCTAACGCAATGAAACCTGTCCTGCTTCCGGGTGAAGAAATGGAACTTGATGTTATAAAAGAAGGAAAAGAGAATAATCAGGGGGTCGGGTATCTTCCCGACGGGACGATGGTTGTCGTGGCTAACGGGATCAATTTTATCGGCAGAAAAATAAATGTGAAGGTCACCAGCATACTCCAGACTTCGGCGGGCAGGATCATTTTTACCGAACCTAAGAGGTAGCATGCTGAAGATCGGTCTGGGTTACGATTTGCACCGTCTTGTTCACGGTAGAGCATTTATCCTGGGCGGCGTAATAATAAAAAGCCGCTTCGGGGCTGCGGCACATTCGGACGGTGACGCTTTTATCCATGCCCTTGTAGACTCCATTCTTTCGCCATTGGGCGCTCCGGATATCGGTGTGTTATACCCCGACAGCGACGACTCGATTAAAGGGATTAACAGTATCTCGATGCTGAAATGCGTGAGGGATAATTACCTGCTTAATTGCAGGATTATCAATATCGACGGTGTAGTGATACTCGACAGTCCTAAGATTTACCCCTATATACCTGAAATGAGGAAAACGATTGCGGAAGTACTTGGTATTTCAAGCGACAGGATAGGAATTAAGGGTAAAACATCGGAGCATACGAGACCTTTCACAGTCGAATGCCATGTGGTTACCCTGCTTGATGGGGACTTTTAAAGGAGGAAAACGTGAGACAGAAAAAAGATAAAAAAAATATGACATTCAAGGAAAAATTGATAGATAATATCAATGTCTTCCTGTCGGCGTATGCGATAGCATTTGTGATCAGGCTATTCGCAGTCGAGGCATATCAGATACCATCGCAGTCAATGGTCCCGAGTCTTCTGGTAAAGGATATCCTGATGGTCGAAAAGGTTACGATGGGTTCACGGGTCCCGATCATTAACTGGAAAATACCGGGCCTTGTCAAGGCCGATAGAAACGACATTATCGTTTTCGTGACCCCGGCCTGGAAAAGCCCGGGGATTGACAGAGAGATCATTTCGCTTCTGTCCTTATCATTAATAAATCTCGATAACACTTTCGATAATCCTAAAAACCTTGTAAAACGGCTCGTCGGCATACCGGGCGACAGGATATCGATGACGAACCAGACGCTTATGATTAACGGACAAACGGTGACAAAGGAACTCGTACGCTCTGCTGTCCCTGAAAGCAGTTATGAACAGCTTGTAAAAAGGCGCGAGAGGCTGTTTTTCGACCTTTACCAGGAAGAATTCATGGGCAAAAAAAGGATAATCCAGCATATTTACGAGGGAATACCGGCGGCGAAGGATGATTATTTAGGCATATCCTCATTTAGAGGGGTTGCCGCTGATAATGAAGAAGCCTATTTTCAAAGCCAGAATGCCGCTTATATCAAGAGAACGGTACTTAATAACAATTTTTCCGAAATTTATGTGCCGAAAAAGGGTGATGTCATTACCTTTAAAGATAAAAACGACTATTACAGGGGATTATTGAAACTGCTTGTAGAAAGAGAGTCCGGTAAAATCGTTATAATAACAAACGGCGCTTTTTATATCGATGGAAATGAACTTCAGAACTGGAAAATCAGGGATAATTATTATTTCTGCATGGGAGACGACAGGGACTTGAGCTATGACTGCCGTTATTTCGGTTTTATTCCCGAAAAAAATATTTTCGGGAAACCTCTCTTCCGGTATTGGCCTTTTACAAGGTTCGGATTCGGGGTCGATGAGAATTCAAATTCCGTAAAAAGCCACAATTTTGAAGACTAGATCCGGTATTAAATTTCCTTTTCCATTTTGTCAGACTAATATATTATTGAGGTTATATATTTATGAAGAAGAACAAATCTCTTGAAATAAAAAAGGGCCCGAATTGGCCGATCTATGTCGGCGTATTCCTTGTGTCCCTTTCCATTCTTTGCCTGGAGGTTATATTAAACAGGATGTTTTCCCTGACTTTCTGGTATCACTTCGGTTTTATCATATTGTCGGTTGCACTGTTCGGTATAGGCTTCGGAGGGTTACTTGTCTTCTTCACAAACCGCTATTTGAAAAATTTCGCAATTATTACCCTGGTCGCGGTCTCCGTTTGTCTGGCAGCGTCGATCCCATTCGCCCTTTTAGAGATCAACAGGATACCGCTTGAAATGAATGTTATGTCCGAATATCCCATTCATAATAATTATACTTCTAAACTGTCGGCTGTTATCGAAAAGTCGGGTATTACCGATGGAGAGAAGACCAGCCTGAAAAGTATTTTAAAACAAATCATACAGCCGCCCATCGATGCAGGTCAAATAACCAATCTCCGGAACGAGATATCCAAATCGTCCTTTACGAAAAGTCAGAAGTCCGTCCTCTACAAGCTGGTGAACCAGAACTCGCAGAAGGAATATTTCACCCTATTTCTCATGATACTACTTATACCCTTCATATTCGCGGGGTATATATTTTCTTTCATGTTTACCAATTTCAAGGAACATATCAACACGATCTACTTTTTCGATCTTGTCGGCGGGGGTATAGGCTGTTTTTTCGCGCTTATGATATTTCCCCATAACGGGCCTCTTGTCGTTTCTTTTATTATTTCCATCATTGTGATCATAGCAGCAGCGATTTTTGCCTTCGAGAGGCATTTTATCTTTGCTGTAGCTGTGGCCCTCCTCGCAGTCGCCGATTTCTATTATATTTATCCGCTTGTTAAAAACACGGAGGTTAGGGTAAGTGAAGAGAAAAGGAATGTAAACTCTTATAAAGATAAAATCCAGTCTGATTGGGATAATTTCGGTTATGTGGCCGTCCACAGAAGGACCCCGGAAACATGGGTCTTCACGGTTGATTATTCATGTTTTACATACCTCTATCATGTTACGCAGACCAATGACCTCTCGATGTTTAAAACTGTCCTGCGGACCCAGTATTATCCCTATGTAATTAAGAAGGATCCCGCGAATGTAGGTATTGTCGGGGTCGGTGCCGGAAAGGATATTATCCTTGCCCTTGCAGCCGGAGCGAAAAATGTCAATGGAGCGGAGTTTAACAGCACGATCTATAACCTATTCAACAATGTTTACAGTAAAAGACTGGGAGATATCGGGCACAGGACAAACGTTCACATAGAATTCCAGGAGGGGCGGTTCTTTATCCGCTCGTCAGAGAAAAAATACGATGTACTTGTTTTCGACAACTCGATCTCCCAGGTGGCAGTATCTTCCGGTTCTTTCACACTTGCTGAAAGCTACCTTTTCACTGTCGAGGGGATGATCGACTATATTACCCACCTGAAAACTGACGGGATCTTATATCTTTCCAATCCTTATGTTGACGGGCCGAGATTTGTAACGGTGCTCCGGGAGGCTTTCAGGAGACTGGGTAAAGATAAGGATTTCGATAGAAGCATCATTATTTTTAACGAACCGGGAGATTATCATAAATGCAAGATCCTCGTTAAGAACGGGATATTCACGGAAAATGAAACAGCGCTGCTTGCCGCTTACGGCAAATCTATCGGCCAGGGATTAATATATTCTCCATATGCCAAGACAGGCAGCAAGGAAGAAAAACTGGTAAGATCCGATAATATATTAAGGGAATACTTTCTTTCCGACACCGATATACGGCCTTCAACGGACGACTGGCCGTTTTTTTCCCAGCGTGTTAAACCTGAAAACACTTCATTGACCAAGGGCGACAACGCCGTTAGTTTTTTCTATCCCCAGCCGTTTTTCCTGCTCAGGGAAGTCACAAGCCAGGTTGTGTTTTATTGCGCCCTTTTCCTGGTTGTTCCGTTGATTTTCTTAAACCTGAAGGGCCTGAGAAAGCTTCCGCATAAATTCGGGAGCATTATTTATTTCTCATCGCTGGGCCTGGGATTCATGCTCATAGAGATAGTAATGATGCAGAAATACACCCTTTTGCTCGGACACCCTATTTTCGCCTTCGCCGTGGTGCTTTCATCTCTTTTAATCAGTTCAGGACTGGGAAGCATGTTCAGCCAGAGGTTTAAAAATCCCTATAAAGCGATCTGGGTGGCCCTTGGAGGGATAGCCTTGACAATGATTTTCTCTTACGGCTTTGTTTTTTTACTGGGAACAACAATGATCGGGTGGCCTCTTATTGTCAGGATGATGATAATTATCGTCCTGATTGCGGCGTCGGGATTTTTTATGGGGTTTATGATGCCTTCGGGAATCAGGGCAATCTCGGAGAACGAAGAGGGCAGTTCTATACCCTGGATGTGGTCTGTAAATGGAGTATTCTCTGTCCTGGCGAGTTTTGTAGCAATATATGTCTCGATCATTTTCGGATATACCCTGGTCTTCGTACTAGGGCTTGCCGTTTATGCCATAGGCACCGCCGCGTTTTCGATAAGGATGAAATTAAGGAATTGACCGGGCTCCGAATATGGTGATAAGATTGGAATAAAGGCCCGGGCTTTTCCAGAAATCCCAGTTATGAGAAAAACCATTACCGATCGCCGTTTCGTCTATGACGTCGATATTGGTTAAATGTGAGTTTATCAGGATCTCAGCCTGGGGCCGGAATATGGAATTTTCCTCCGAGAAAACATAGACCGTTGTCTTTTTCATTGTTTTTAATATTTCAAGGGGATTTTCACTTTTCCATTGGTTGTTTTGCCTATCGAAAATCTTTTCATGTATTTTATATTCCCCGCTTGACGGCGATAAACTGTAATAATCGAAGGTGCCTGAAAGGCAAACTACGGATCTCACACCGTTAACGAGCGACGCTAGCTTAACGGCCCCCTCCGAGCCCGTAGAAATTCCTGTGAATATTAACCCTTCCGGCGGTAATTTCTTTTTAAAATAAAGAACAATTTCGGAAAGGACCTTAATGTCCGAAACAGTTTCATTGGAGGCAGGGACCAGCGGATAAATTGTACTCCCCATGTCCGGGATAAAAAAGATGTCATGATCGAAACACGAGACCTGCTGCAGATTCCAATTTTTAGCGATAATTCCGGGGTCCTGAAAATAAGGGTCGCCTTCAGGTTTGTAGCCATGCAGGATCCAGACTTCATTTCTTATATTCCTCTCTTCGTAATTTATGATTATTAGCGGAATTTTCCTCACGAAAACTCCGCTTCCGTATGTTGCTGTAAAATAATAAATGTTATCGCTTTGCGATGTTATAAATGCGGATATCGACACCGCCGGCTGGCAGGAGCAGGAAGAAACGGCTGCTCCTGAAAGGATAATGCAAAAGGATAATAAAATAATTGCTTTCATATAGGCTCCTATAATAATCGATAAATTAAAAATTATAAAGTTTAGGTCCTGAAAATTTTTATCCTCTGAAAATCTTCTGTCAACCTTGAGCCGCAGGCTCAGGGTTGGCGGAAGTTTTCCTTACAGGACTTTAGAAAAAGAAATTTGTCCTTTTGCCGCCCCATTTACTATTATTGTTTGTTTGAATAATTATTAAAGGCGGTGGCGGATGGCTGGCCCTAAAAAAATGGATAAGGGTGTAATCAGCGAGGCCGAGGCAATACTTTCAAGTTCCGGTAAAAAATATGGCCTTTCAAAGATCCTTCCATTTTTAGGGCCGGCCTTTATTGCCAGCATCGCTTATATGGACCCCGGGAATTTTGCCACAAATATCCAGGGGGGGTCAGAATTCGGCTATACCCTTATCTGGGTCATTGCGGCTTCTAACCTTGCTGCTATGCTTATCCAGGTATTATCGGCGAAACTGGGCATCGCGACCGGCATGAACCTTGCGGAGTTGTGCAGGAAAAAACTGAGTTACCCTGCTGTTTTTACTATGTGGATCATTATGGAAATTGTGGCCATGGCGACCGATCTTGCCGAATTCGTCGGAGCTGCTGTCGGCTTCAACCTGCTTCTCGGGATTCCCCTGGGCATGGCGGGCATACTGACGGCAGTAATTACATTTCTTATCCTTGCCCTGGAAACTTACGGATTCAGGCCGCTGGAGGCCGTAATTACCTCTCTTGTCGGGGTCATAGCGGTAAGTTATCTTGTGGAAACAATTTTAAGCCCGCCTGACTGGAGGTTGGTGGCTTATAATACATTAATTCCGCAGTTTAAAGGCAAGGAGAGCATTGTCCTCGCGGTGGGAATTCTAGGTGCGACGGTAATGCCGCATGTGATCTTTTTACATTCCTCGCTGACCCAGGGAAGGATTGTTACAAGGGACGCGGTCAAGCTTAAAAGGCTTTTCCATTTCGAACTGATCGACGTTGCTGTAGCTATGGGCATAGCAGGCCTGATAAACGCCGCCATGCTTATCATGGCGGCATCGACCTTCTATAAAAACGGTTTAAACACCGTGGCTACAATTCAGGACGCATACAAGACCCTTATCCCTCTTCTCGGGCCGGCTGCAGCTGTTATTTTCGCCATCTCCCTGCTCGCTTCCGGCATTTCTTCCTCTTCGGTGGGAACAATGGCGGGGCAGATAGTCATGCAGGGATTTATCAGGAAAAAAATACCGGTCTGGATCAGGAGGATCATAACGGTAATTCCCTCCATGGTCGTTTTACTTGCGGGCCTGGATGCGACGAGGACGCTTGTTTACAGCCAGGTCGCTCTCGGCATGGGGCTGCCTTTCGCGGTTATTCCGCTTATCTGGTTTACCGGCAGCAGGAAGATAATGGGAGGGCTTGTCAACCGTCTTTATACGAATATCATGGCCTATTCTGCCGCGCTTTTTATACTTGCTCTCAATGTTTATTTAATATATCAGACAATTTTCGGAGGATAAGATGTACAATAGCATACTTATACCGCTGGACGGTTCTTCATATTCCGAAGCGGCTGTACCGTTTTCAATTTTCCTGGCCGGGAAGCTTGATGCCAGGGTCACACTACTGCATGTTATCGAAAAAAGCCCGCCGAAAAGCGTGCATGGGGAGCATCACCTTGCCGGCTACGAAGAAGCCTCCGCTTACCTGGAAAATTTAAAGAAAAAGTTTTACCAGTCCGGTATAAAAGTTGATTATCATATACACGCAGGAGATGAAATAAGCGTCGACAGGGCCATAGCTATGCATAATGAAGAGATCTCAGCCGATATCATTTTAATGACAACACATGGATGGGGGGGGCTTAAAGAAATATTTTTCGGCAATATCGCCCAGCAGATCTTAAACATCGGTACAATGCCGGTCCTTTTCATCCCCCCTGTTTTTAAAGCCCTTCCCCAGGGAGCAAAATGGCCCCTTAAGATACTGCTGCCCCTCGACGGTACCAGCGTTCATGAAAAAGGCCACGAAGCGGCCGCGGCAATAGCGAAATCATGCGGATCTGAATTATATCTAGCGTTTGTAATTCCGACATTAAACACCCTTCCGGCGGAACAGACCGCGGTAGGAGTATTGCTGCCTGGCGCTACCAGGGAAGTCCTCGAAATACAGGAAAATGATGCACAAGATTATTTACAAAAGAAAAAAGAAGAATTCCAGGCCAAGGGTCTCACAGTAAAAACAGAGATCTGCCGGGGCGATCCGGCCCTGGGCATCAACAGGATAGCAAATGAATACGATATCGACCTGATAGTGCTCGGAACACATGGCAGGGCGGGATTATCGGCATTCTGGGCCGGCAGCATAGGCGCAAGGATCACTAACAGGGCGAGGGCGGCGATATTGTTTGTGCCGATAAATTAGGGATCACACAAAGACGCCAAGGACTTATACTGTAAAGACGTAGTTGGGATAAACTGTCCGCTAAGTCATGCGAAGGGTGATACGGGGGAAATTTTCACAGGGAGAAACGGAGAAGTGGAGAAAAACCTTTTTATGCAATGTTTTCACATGTGTAAATTTTCTAAAATAATCCTCTCTTATTTTCATGAATTTTGACAATAAATATTTAATTCTTTAACATTACGCCATAATATTTTGTAGGGTTTTACTTTATCAAAATTGTCTTTATTGAGTACAGGAGTATTAAGTACCAGGTGAAATATTTATCTATTCTTTTTATTGATATTTAAATTTTGTGCGGCATATTATAAGGAATATTTTTTAGCTATAATCTGCTGAACAATACTTTCGAGGTAAATATGAAACTAGTTTATTATTTCATTTCCTTATTCTTTATATTAATTCCAATTACATATGCATATGAACTTACATGTTAACAATACAAACTATACAAATAATTTACAACTTTGTGTAGGTTTTGAATATATGCATGGTTATGCACTTTATGAAATCGAATTTAATAACCCTATTGTAACAACGCCAAGAAGTGAATTAAAATATCCGGTAAACTTATTTTTATTGACTGCTTCTCTTTCCTGGAATTTAAGTGATGAAACAAAACTTCAAATTATCTTAAAGGGTAGTATATCCACAAACACTGGAATATTTGAAGACTATGATTGGGGTATTTATTATTATGATTTTCAGGAATCCTGGGCAAGTCCCACCTCTCTTGATTGTTATTCAACAGCTGAAACAACATTGGGATTTTATTCAATCGAAGGTTCATTAATTGTCGAGGACCGGGTAGATTCCCCAGTGGCAGGGGCATGAGATTCCCCACCTTTTCCTGAAAAATACCGTTCTTGATTTTAGAGAGAAATCATAAAACTTTCAAATAGTTTTCCCTTCCTTCCGGAAAGATTTTCCATCTTTGGATTTTACCAGGATTTTAATTGAGCCTGAAACAAGGCGGTCAAGCATAGCCCCTCCAATCACAGGATCAGGGAAGATTGCCAGCCAGTCCTCCGGAGGCCGGTTGCTTGTCAGAATAATGGACCTGTTTCCAAGCCTTTCATCGACAATCCGGTATAGGTATTCCGTTTCTTCATTGTCGAGTTTTTTAAATCCGAAATCGTCTATTATCAGGAGGTCTGTTTTAATACACTTTCTGAATAGAGTATTCTTAAACATAAGCTTTTCGCTTTTCAAGTCTTCAAGAAGAACCGCGGCTTTCTTGAAAAGAACTGTGTTTCCTCTTCTGCAGGCCTCATGGCCGACTGATTTTGCAATGCATGTTTTACCTATGCCGGGAGGCCCGGCGATGACAACAAACTGTCTCATATCCATGAAACGGCAGGACGCGATTTCACGAATAAGCCTTGAAGGGATAGCGCTCTCATTGAAATTAAAATCAAACCCCTCGAAAGTGTTTTCCTGGCCGAACTTCGCTTCTCTCAGCCTCTTTTTGAGCATGTTATTATCCCTCTGGCATAATTCATCCTGAACTAACAAAGAGAAAAATTCTCCATAGTCCAGGTTTGATTCTTGAGCCTCCCTGATCCGCATAGGAAGGTTGAATAGCATCCCAGGAAGCTTTAACCTCCTTAAGTTTGCCTCAAGCTGATTCTGATGTTCCATATTTCCTCCTCATTATCTCTATTGAAAGTAATAGCTGCCGTCCCTGGTCATTTCAGACCCTTCTTCTGAAATTTCAAACAGGGTGTCCTGTTTATCCTTTCCTTCATTTTCCATCCAGCTTTTGAATAGTTTGGGATCGGTTATTTTTGCCGATATTGCTCTTTCACAGACTTTATTAAAGTATTCTTCTTTCGAGAATGTTTCCATTACACTTAAGAACCCCAGGGCCCTCCGGCAATTCAGATTAGCATGAACAGCAAGGATTTGAAAGATCAACTGGTATGCGGCTTCTCCGTATTTCCTCGACTGGTCTAATAAATACTTGGGGTATCCCCCGGATAGCATCTCCCTTGTATTCTCCGGAAAATCAGTCTTTTCATATGCTGCATGTCCTCTTGGTACGACAAATTCCCGGATAAGTTTGTACTGGAAGAAGATCTTCACTAAATTGCCGGTTCTCCTGACAAAGACTTCCTCTCCACGATACCTGGGAGGCAGGGAATACCTCTTTTTCTCGAACTGGACAAATTGGTCCGGGTGTACCTTGGCCTTTTTCCATACGGGAGTCTTAAACCTTTCTTCAGGAAGCTTCTTAAGCAGGGGCTTCTCTATCGTTTCAAATACCTCTATTGGTTTCAAACCTGTTGTTCCATGGTTCCTCATCCCGTATTCATACCTGCACCATTCCAGAGCTTTGATGTTTAATTCCTTTAACGAGGCTCCGGGATTAAGGGCTTTAAGTTTTCTGAAAAGCTCTCTGGCAACAGGGACCATTCTCTCTATCTTGGCTTTATCCTTTGGTTTCCTTACCCTGCAAGGATCAAGAAAAGTATTGTAATACTCCGCATAATCAGCATATGCCTGATTATATTTAGGATCGTAAAGGTCCGGTGATATGATGCCGGTTTTCAGATTGTCCAGGGATATTCTTACAGGCACACCGCCGTAAAACTCCAGCATATCCACATTGCTTTCAACGAATGATTCCTGGTTTTGTGAATAGACATATTGAACAAATGGCAGCCTTGAACTCGACATTATTCCGATAAAAGACTGCACGATCTTGTTGTGCCCCAGGTATTCCATTGTGCCGGCCCTGCCGTAGTCAAGCTGGATCTCCTGACCAGGGTTAGTTTCAATCCGGATGGTTTCCTTTAATTCTTTAGCTGTAAGGCCGCTCTTTATCGAGAATCTCTTGAAACTTGTATAGCTTATGTCCAGATTATGCCTTATACAGACAACTTCAAAGGCTGTCTTGGGTTTCATTCCGTTTTTCGGGTCATTTATGAGCCCGTACAGCTCATCTTTATATCGTTCAAGTATGCTTGCCTTATTTTCATTTTTTGGAGGCCCTACAAAGGGGCGTTTCAGATGGAATTCTTCCCGGCTTATTGTTTCTCCCGCCTTTTCAAAGCCGTAATCGATAATTTTTTGAATCGCTAGTCGGACTGTTTTCCTATCCCTGTTTTCCTGTTCGGAAATTTCACTTATGCTTTGATCGGCTTTCCATCGTCTGTAAATGTCATAGTAATCCTGTTCGTTCATAAATCTGTACCCCATCCATTCCCCTCCGGTTTTTTCCGGAGAGTATGTTTGATTTTTTAGATTCTGAACAGGAAAAGGTGGGTGGGGAATCTCATGGCCCTATTTTGCCTTTTTACTGGGGAATCTGGGTGGCCCCGGACACATTAATCAACAAATTTGCTTCCTGGAACGATTTTGAATTCTCAAGAAGCCTTGGATTGATATGTCAATATTACAACTATAATGTTTATAATGACAATGAATCATTTCCTTCAAAGGGAATATATGGTTCAAATGCAATAAATCTTGTCCCGAATTATGACTTTTCCAGCGGTTTAGGTCTTACTTACCTTCTACAGGAATATATGCCTTATGCGTCATTTATTATCGATTACAATTCACTAAATTTTAAAATTAATAGCCTGTTGGGGATTTCACCGGTTTTTTGTTTCGGAACTGACACTCATTATATTAATAATCAAAATGGTGTACCGCAATTGGAAGTTTTCATGCCGAGTTTTGGGTTAGGTATAATTTCAAGGCTTAGCATCTCGTATTACTTTAGCAGTAATTTTTTTATTAAGCTCAATTTAGAATCTATATATGTATTAAGCTATGGTTATGATTTTAATAATCAGAATAGCTCCAACATCGAATCTACCAGTCAGGAAAGCCTGCAATTTAATGCGGGAATAAATATAGGAGTCGTATTTTAATATTTCCAAAACAATTTTGAAACGGTTTTTATTAACTACGATAAATTTCCTAGAATAGTATAAAACGATAAAAATAATTATATAAATAAATTCAATATATTTCCTCTATAATTCAAAATAGTCATTATCTATTTTTTTAATTTCATACGAATTTACCAATGCAGTGCCAATATTATGTTCAATCATTAATTTACTCATTTCCATACCATCGATTAATATTATATTTGCGTCAATTTTTAACACATATTCTTTTGCATCTTTTGTAAAACCTGATGTTGTTATAAAAATTCCTTTTTTAGCTTTTTTACCTAACAAAGCCCCGGCGAATTTTTGTATTTCAGGCCGTCCAACTACATTATCCCATTTTTTAGCTTGTACATATATTACATCTAAACCCAATTTATCTTCTTTAATTACACCATCAATTCCTTCATCTCCACTTTTTCCTACTACTTGGCCTGCTTCTTTTAAAGAACCTCCATAACCCATTTTTACTAATAAATCCACAACAATTAACTCGAATTTTTTTGAAGTAACGTTCATTAATTTTTCAACCAGTTCTTGTGATAAAGAATTTTTAATTTTTTCATAAGCATATTCAATTGATTCTTCCGGGGTTATTGAATCAATGAAATTTGAATCTTCGTAAATTTCTTCTTTATCATTTTTTGAATTTTGAAACTCGTTAAATTCATCAAACTTTTTTAGATAATCACTATCAATAATTTTAGGATTTTCTTTTAAAACAATTAATCCTCTTTTTGATATTTTAAAAATTGATCTTCCGACCTTTTCAAGTAATCCCGCTTTAGTTAAATAAGTTTTTGCCCACCCAATTCTATTGTGAAAAGTTGATTGCGTCCCGGAAGGTAGCATTTCGTTTAAATCTTCTTCTGATAGTTTAAAATTTATTGATAAATGTTGTCTTACTTCGTTTAAATCATGTTCCTTATTATCAGAAGCAAATTGTAATATAGGAAGCATAAATTCAAAATATTTTGGAACAGACATAAAAATTATCCATATTTTTATTGCAGTTATATTATCATTATAATGATAACAATAATATTATGTAAATATTTTTGAATTTAAAAATTGAAAATTACGAAGCTGTTTATTAAAGATTATTCCTCAACGTCCTTTGCACCCTCTGCGTTCTCTAACTTTGCGTTCTTCGCGACTTTGCGGTAAACCCCATAAAACTAAAAATAATTACGAAAAGCTGCAAAAGAATTATCAAAGAAGAGATTATTCAATCTCTGCTCCGCTTCTCCGTGTCTCCCTGTGAATTTATCCCTGAAATGTAGTGAGTTATTTATTTAACTATATTGAATTACCTATAATAATTTCTGATAATAGACATTGTCTAAAATTCTTTCGAACTTATGCACCATATTTTTAAAATAACCGCATTTTATATATGAACTCTTTTCAAACAATTTTATACTTGCTTCATTTTCCGAACATATTCCCGCAATTATAGTTTTTATTCCTTTCTGTTTGGCTATTTTTTCGAGATATGAAACGGCGGATGTTCCTATCCCCATGTTCGTGTATCCGCTTTTTATGTATATTGTAATTTCATAAGTATATCTATAACCGTCTTTTACGCTATAAGGCCTCAGTAGGCAGAATCCGCAAAAAGCCGATTTATAATAAATGCAATAAGCGTATGTTATTGAACTTTCAATATTAAAATATGAAATAATTTCCTGTGTTGAAAGGGGTTTAATAAAAGCTATCGCGGTAGAATTTTTGATATAGTAATTGAAAACATCCGAGATATCGTTGTAGTCGATCTTTCCCGATTTTTTAAAGGTAATATTATTCATGATCTATACAAACTTAAATTTTCCGAATTGATATCAATCTTTTCATAAAAATCCATAAATACCTCTTAAGGCAAAAAATCTATTATCTGATAAATATAAAAAGAATAAATCCGGTGACAGCCAGTGAGAAGATTCCAATCAAAATAGATTGAAATTTATTTGTTTTTAGCGAAGCATATGCTCCAATAGGGAAAAGTATGATGTACCAGGCCAGAGCAATGAACTGATAAATATCGGCGAAAACCCTCCAGAAGCCCGGCCTTGCTATTATTCCGAGCCATTCTTTTTGTGTTAACAGACCGGTCGCAAACAGAATACTGCCGATTGTTTCCGGAATCCAGGTTAATAGACAGGGAAGCGCGAAAGCAAAACCCATAACGGCGAGAGTCGAATCAAAAGACCCCTGTCCTATAAAAACTTTGCCGGTTAAATAAATTAATGAAGAAGCAAAAATCCAGCCCATTGCAAATATCGGCAGTGCAAAAAATATTTCCCAGAAATAATATTTTTCCGCCGGGATATTGATCCAGGCCGGTGTTATTATCTTTGCATTTGATGCGGCCAGCATTATAACCGTGATGGTGTAAAGAAAGCCGATAATAAGTATAATACAAGCCCCGTATCTCAGGCTGTTTTTGTCTTTTACCAGTTGGTCGAATGTTTTATGAGGACGCAGGATTGATCTGAACATGTATTTCAGAAATTTCTTCATGCTTTCCACCTTGATTACTAAACTTAATTATTAATTTCAATCAAGTTTTTCCAAACGACTTCATTATTGCCGCTTTCAATGGTCTATTCATTCATATAACAATTTAAAATCATCACTTACAAATATATTTTCTTCGTGCCGTCCTATTAAATAAAATTCCTTATTCATAATTATATTATGTTTCACAGATAAATCCAATTTTATAATCAGTGCAATCAGTGCGATCTGTAGTTTCAATTTGTTTATTCCCCCCCGGTTGCTTCGATTTATTAATCTTCCTCGTCGATAAGCACGACCCTGTTGGGCACGCCTTTTTTAACCTCGGGATAATTTTCCAGCAGCAGTCGTCCGTCGGATTTCCTGAAATAGAAATCGAAATGGAAAAAACTTCCGATGAGGCCGGTCAATGCCACTTTCACTTTCACGGATTCCACCTTGGACCCGCCCAGATCGATGGTTTCTTCTTTTTTCTTGACGGCTTTAAATTCTGCAATCTGATTCAAATTATTCGGGTTTACTGACCAGAATGTTTTTTCCTTAGTGTCTGACATTATGTAGCTTTCCAGGCCGATTTCCCACTGTTCTATCCAGGGATCGCTGTTTATCGAGATTGTTTTGTCAATTGGTTCCCCCTTGAATATGCCTTTTATTTTAATCGTATTTCCTACTCGGACGCTTTCGAGATCGATCTTTTTGCCGGGGTTTGAATATTTCCATTTTAAGGTGCTGAAATCCGGATTCAAAATAAAATCATTGTTTCCGGTAAGATCCGAAATTCCCGTTAAATGATAACCGTTTTCTATAGAGCTCATAACCAGCACATGGTACAGATCATTTGAAATGGTGTTTTGCCTGTACTTAAGCGTTAAACTGTAAACCGGGACACATATAAAAATAAAAATAATTATAATACTTAATCGGAAATCCATAAACTCCTCTGCTTTTTTAAAAAAACATGCAATTTAATAAAAATATTTTCTTACTAAAAATTTTTATTTTACCATTAGTATTAATATAATAATGGAAAGTAAAATAACAAAAAGAATTTCTCTTTTATTTAGAGGCATAAGATGAATACAGAAATATTCCGCGATCCGGCAACACATGAACCCTTGAAATATGAGCCGGGTAAAGGATTCATAAACCCTGCGACAGGGATAAAATATCCTGAAAAGAATGGAATTGTCCGTTTTATCGATGATGGCGAACTTACCGGAAACAATAAAAAGTACGCGAAACTTTATGACAGGCTGGCTTTTCTATATGACTTACCGGTGAAATTATATGCAGTCATCCGTAACGGCGGTTTAAAGAAGCGGCGGGAAGAATTCCTGAGGGAAATCGAGATCAAACCTGGGGGCCTTGTCCTGGAAACATCCGATCAGGAAATCGCTATCTTAAATAATGCCCGGCCAGGCCGATCAACGCTCCGAGGATAATAGACATTAAAGAGATTATAAAGGCCGATTTATTAGCTTTAGACGATACTATTATGATAGTCGGAAGAACCAGGGCCAGGGAAATTAGACTTCCCTGCAGCCACCAGACAACTCCGGGCAGGTTTATATTTACAATGATGATCGATATGAAAAAGTATTGAAGAAAAGCGGCTATAATTGCGCGTTTATCCATCTTCTGGAGGACCATCGGTAAAATATCGATAACTCCGGCGACTACTCCGATTAACATCGATAAAAATAAAATTCTCATATATTCTCCTTATATTATATTTCTTTTTCCATAAAACAGCATGCTTGTTTAAAATCCCTATAGAGACCTTTTTTCCCCCCAGATCGCCGATAAAGCGAGAGGTTTCATCCGTTATTTATCCTTTAAGATTTTATATACTCCACAATGGGCCGGATTTCATCCCGGTTTATCCTGTTAAAATCCCTGGCCATCAGCTTCGCTTTTTCCGGGTCAGTTTTTGCAGTCATTTTAACGGCAAAATTAATAATACTTCGTTCCAGCCACTTGAATTCTTTGAATATCATTTTGCCGTTTAGGGGGAAATAGGGCAGACTTAAACAGATTTCTTCAGGGAAATTGGATTTAAAGTGATTTTGGAGCTCCGGATCGGTCTTTAAAGCTGCGGATGTCGTATAATAGACAAGTTTTTTTCCCTTGAGCTTCGGCCAGTTTTTTTTAATCCATCTTCCGATAGCTGGCGAGCCCATTCTTATACAGCTTCCGATGATCAGTATATCGTAATCTCTAATATCCCTTACTTTACTGACAGGTACCGCTTCGAACCCTGTCTCTTCCTGGAGCCATTTTGCATAGCACTCCGCCGAACCTGTAATTGTCCTGTAAATGATCAATCCTTTCATAATATTCTCCTATTAATAGCGATAAATGCGTGTGACAATCGATAATTATAATATAATATCATGTATAATTCCAGCATTAGTTACCAGCCGTTACTTGTTCAAATATTTGACAAGATAAAAAAATTCGATTAATATATGGACTATTAATCCAATATGGAATATAATTCTATGAGGATTATATGGGAACAAAAGATAGAAAATTGAGAGAATTGGAAAAGAGGCGCAGATTGATCCTTGATAAAAGCAGGGATCTGTTCTTCCGGAAGGGGTTCGATAATGTTACCATAGATGAAATCTGCACTGCTATAGAATACGGAAGGAGCGCTTTGTACAAACTTTTTCAAAGTAAAGAAGAAATATATTTCAATATTTGTATTGAAGGGATAAACCTCCTTGGGGAGAGTTTGATGGATCTGAACATGAAAAGTTATTATTTTGAAGAGGAATTTTTAAGAATCCCTAAAATCTTTGTAAAATTTTTCTTCGAACAGAAAAACTATTACGAAGCAATGTTATTTTTCACAAAAAACAAGCAGGCAGATCTCAGTATTTCAAACGAACTCTTTGACAGGATGCTGGATGTCAGCCGTATTGCAATGAACCCTATCGACCTCCTGGTAGCTCGGGGAATCGAACTGGGAATATTGAAAAAAGCCGATTACGGGCGGATCATTATTTTATTTAAAGTCTCACTTACCGGCCTGCTGGATAAGTTTTTCCTTGATAGGGACAGTATTGAAATGAATATTATCGAAGAATTTTGCCTCGACCATGCAAGGATTTATTTGAACGGCTTAAAATCGATGTGATGATCGGATCCGGGGCCGATGTTAATATCTCTAATAAGGACGGTATGACTGCGCTCTCTATAGCCGTATTGAAAGGACAGGGCGATATTGCCGAAAAGCTTAAAAAAGCCGGGGCAAGATTAAAGAATTCATTTAATTGAAAAAAAGATCATAAAATTTTGCAAAAAAGGCAAAGGAGTGATATACTACTGACCGCCTCCGAGAAGGAAGCGAAAGGTAATAGAACTATGGTGAGAGTCCAGTGCGAGTCCTACTCGGTCACCGAGGGTTAAAGCTCGGTGATGGAGGAAGACAAACAATTTCTTAAGAACCCCGCGCCGGCTTGCCGGAGCGGGGAGATGAAACAGATCAAACAAGAAATGATAATAAAATATCACGGAGGGTTTGATTCTGGCTCAGAGCGAACGCTGGCGGCGTGTTTTAGGCATGCAAGTCGATCGGCAGCGAGCCTGTAGCAATACAGGTGTCGGCGAGAGGCGGACGGGTGAGTAAAGCGCAGGGATCTACCTTGAGGTCGGGGATAGCCAAGGGAAACTTTGGGTAATACCTGATGATCCGGAAACGGCAAAGGGGGGTTAAACCCTCGCCTTGGGATGAGCCTGCGTCCCATCAGGTAGTTGGCGGGGTAAGAGCCCACCAAGCCTAAGACGGGTAGCTGGTCTGAGAGGATGGTCAGCCACAAGGGAACTGAGACACGGTCCCTACTCCTACGGGAGGCAGCAGCCAAGAATCTTCCGCAATGGGGGAAACCCTGACGGAGCGACGCCGCGTGAGGGAAGAAGGTCTTCGGATTGTAAACCTCTTTTTTTAGGGAAGAATAAGGCGCCCAGGAAATGGGGCGCTGATGACGGTACCTAAGGAATAAGCCCCGGCTAATTACGTGCCAGCAGCCGCGGTAATACGTAAGGGGCGAGCGTTGCTCGGAATTACTGGGCGTAAAGGGCGTGTAGGCGGCTTGATAAGTCGAATGTAAAAGACCGCGGCTTAACCGCGGGCCTGCGTTCGAAACTGCCAAGCTTGAGTCTGGTGGAGGGTGATGGAATTCCCGGTGTAGCGGTGAAATGCGTAGATATCGGGAAGAACACCGAAGGCGAAAGCAGTCATCTATGCCAAGACTGACGCTGAGGCGCGAAAGCATGGGGATCAAACAGGATTAGATACCCTGGTAGTCCATGCTGTAAACGATGTTCACTAGGAGTTGGCGGCATCCGTTAGCTCCGAAGCAAACGCATTAAGTGAACCGCCTGGGGAGTACGGCCGCAAGGTTGAAACTCAAAGAAATTGACGGGGGCCCGCACAAGCAGTGGAGTACGTGGTTCAATTCGATGATAAACGAAGAACCTTACCAGGGCTTGACATGTATCTGCTACCTGGCGAAAGACAGGGTTCCCGTAAGGGACGGATACACAGGTGCTGCATGGCTGTCGTCAGCTCGTGCCGTGAGGTGTTGGGTTAAGTCCCGCAACGAGCGCAACCCTTGCACTTAGTTGCTGCATTTAGGTGAGCACTCTAAGTGGACTGCCGGCGATAAGCCGGAGGAAGGAGGGGATGAGGTCAAGTCATCATGGCCTTTATGTCCTGGGCTACACACATACTACAATGGCTGCTACAACGGGGAGCGAAGGGGCGACCCGGAGCGAATCTTTAAAAGCAGCCTCAATACGGATTGTAGTCTGCAACTCGACTACATGAAACTGGAATTGCTAGTAATCGCGGGTCAGCCAAACCGCGGTGAATACGTTCTCGGGCCTTGTACACACCGCCCGTCACACCACCCGAGTTGGTTTCTCCTAAAGCCAGTTACTCGAACCGCAAGGACGGGGCTGGTAAAGGAGGAGTTGGTAAGGGGGGTGAAGTCGTAACAAGGTAGCCGTATCGGAAGGTGCGGCTGGATCACCTCCTTATTTAGGGAGAAAAAAAGTCACTGGACTCTCATCATTTATATAAAAATAAAGGATGAATATAAAAAAGGTATCTTGATTTGTTTAACGCAGATCGAGAACAATTCGCCTGTCAACGTATATAAATCGTTGAGGTTCATCTGAGCTCATTGGGGTAATGAGCTCACGCCGAACTTTTGCGAGGCGTAGAGCGAATTACACCGAAGTTAATGAGCCAAGCCGAGCAAAGTGAGGCATAAGGCGAATTAACCGAGGGTGTATAGCTCAGTTGGTTAGAGCGCAGCCCTGATAAGGCTGAGGTCGGTGGTTCGAAACCACCTACACCCAACCCCTCACAAGGTGAGGAGCGTACTTGATCGCATATGCGCTCAAGCACGGGGGGGTGTAGCTCAGCTGGGAGAGCGCCTGCCTTGCAAGCAGGATGTCAGGGGTTCGATTCCCCTCATCTCCAGGCAAGAAACAAAGAAAAGAAAAGAATAGGAAAGAAAAAGAAAGAAAAGCGGTTATAGGAATAAGGTAAGAAGGTCAAGGGAAAAGTGCTAAGGGGGAATGCCTTGGCACCAGCGAGCGAAGAAGGACGCGAAAAGCTGCGAAAAGCTTCGGTGAGCCGCAAATGGCGTAGATCCGGAGGTGTCCGAATGGGGGAACCCGGCCGGAGTAATGTCCGGTCATCCCGGTCTTTTAGATCGGGAGGCAAACCCGGGGAATTGAAACATCTTAGTACCCGGAGGAAAAGAAATCAAAAGAGATTCCGCGAGTAGCGGCGAGCGAAAGCGGAAGAGCCTAAACCGGCGGATTTATCTGCCGGGGTTGTAGGACCCCGATTAGGATCCCTGGAGGTTAGAGGAACGGTTTTGGGAAAGCCGGCCGGAGAGGGTGAAAGCCCCGTACTTAAAAACTGAAAGGGCCGAGGGGTATCCTGAGTAACACGGGATTCGTGGAGTCTTGTGTGAATCTGGGAGGACCATCTTCCAAGGCTAAATAATGCTGGTGACCGATAGAGGAAAGTACCGTGAGGGAAAGGTGAAAAGAACCCCTGATAGGGGAGTGAAATAGATCCTGAAACCCTTAGCATACAAGCTGTAGGAGCCGGGCTCCGTAAGGAGTGCCGGTGACTGCGTGCCTATTGAAGAATGAGCCTGCGAGTTACTGTCAGTTGCGAGGTTAAGGCGTTCTGCGCCGGAGCCGGAGCGAAAGCGAGTCTGAAAAGGGCGTATAGTAGCTGGTAGTAGACCCGAAGCCAAGTGAGCTAACCATGGGCAGGATGAAGTCCTGGTAACACGGGATGGAGGTCCGAACCGTTAGGCGTTGAAAAGTCTTCGGAAGACCTGTGGTTAGGGGTGAAAGGCTAAACGAACTTGGCGATAGCTGGTTCTTCCCGAAATGCATTTAGGTGCAGCCCTGTCAGGTAGATATCGGGGGTAGAGCTCTGGATCGGCTAGGGGCAGTAATGCTACCAACCCGAACCAAACTGCGAATACCGGTATTGTAATGACGGGAGTGAGCGTGTGGGGGATAAGCTCCATGCGCGAGAGGGAAACAACCCAGACCGCCGGCTAAGGTCCCTAAATTTTGCTAAGTGGAGAAGGAAGTGAAGTTGCAAAGACAGCCAGGAGGTTGGCTTAGAAGCAGCCATCCTTAAAAGAGTGCGTAATAGCTCACTGGTCGAGCAGTTTTGCGCCAAAAATGTACGGGGCTAAGCAAAATACCGAAGCCGCGGATTGTGCCGCAAGGCACAGTGGTAGGGAAGCGTTCTATCGGCAACGAAGCCGTTTCGGAAGGAGCGGTGGAGCGGATAGAAGTGAGAATGCAGGCATGAGTACACGATAAAACGGGTAAAAAACCCGTTCGCCGAAAGCACAAGGTTTCCTGGGCTACGATTTTCGTCCCAGGGTTAGCCGGCCCCTAAGGTGAGGCCGAAAGGCGTAGCTGATGGGAATCCTGTTATTATTCAGGAGCCGTCTGGTGGAGCGATGGGGTGACGCAACGGATGACTTTATGCGGACTGTTGGATGTTCGTCGAAGCGGTAAGGATGGGGTGAGTCAAATGCTTGCCCCGCAAGTCCAAGCCGGGAGCGATCCTCTCTTCGGAGAGGAGAAGATAAAGAAGTCTGCTGCCAAGAAAGAGCCTCTAAGCGATGAAATCAGGCGACCGTACCAAAACCGACACAGGTGTGCGGGAGGAAAACTCTAAGGCGCTCGAGATAACCCTCGTTAAGGAACTCTGCAAAAAGGCCCCGTAACTTCGGGAGAAGGGGTGCCGTCGCAAGACGGTCACAGTAAAGAGGTTCAGGCGACTGTTTACCAAAAACACAGGTCTCTGCAAACTCGTAAGAGGAAGTATAGGGACTGAAACCTGCCCAGTGCCGGAAGGTTAAGAGGAGGAGTTAGTCCGCAAGGACAAAGCTTCGAATTTAAGCCCCGGTAAACGGCGGCCGTAACTATAACGGTCCTAAGGTAGCGAAATTCCTTGTCGGGCAAGTTCCGACCCGCATGAATGGTCCAACGATCTGAACACTGTCTCAACGAGGGGCTCGGTGAAATTGTATGATCGGTGAAGATACCGATTACCTACGGCAGGACAGAAAGACCCCGTGGACCTTTACTGCAACTTGGCATTGAGATTTGATTTACCATGCGCAGGATAGGTGGGAGGCTATGAAACTGGGGCTTTGGCCTCGGCGGAGCCAACCTTGAGATACCACCCTTGGTGAATTGGGTTTCTAACTTATCCGCCGCAATCGGCGGAAAGGACAGTGTCTGGTGGGCAGTTTGACTGGGGCGGTCGCCTCCTAAAGAGTAACGGAGGCGCCCAAAGGTTCCCTCAGCATGGTTGGAAATCATGCGTAGAGCGTAAAGGTATAAGGGAGCTTGACTGTGAGACAAACAAGTCGAACAGAGACGAAAGTCGGGCTTAGTGATCCGGTGGTTGCATGTGGAAGCGCCATCGCTCAACGGATAAAAGGTACCCCGGGGATAACAGGCTGATCTTCCCCAAGAGTTCACATCGACGGGAAGGTTTGGCACCTCGATGTCGGCTCATCGCATCCTGGGGCTGTAGAAGGTCCCAAGGGTTGGTCTGTTCGCCCATTAAAGCGGTACGTGAGCTGGGTTCAATACGTCGTGAGACAGTATGGTCCCTATCCGCCGTAGGCGCCCGGACACTTGAAGGGAGCTGCTTCTAGTACGAGAGGACCGAAGTGGACGAACCGCTAGTGTACCTGTTGTCACGCCAGTGGCATAAGCAGGGTAGCTATGTTCGGATGAGATAACCGCTGAAAGCATCTAAGCGGGAAACTCTCCCTAAGATTAGGTGTCCCATTCATCCCGTGGTAGACTACCACGTCGATAGGCTGCAGGTGTACGCGTGGTAACACGTTCAGCCGAGCAGTACTAATCGGATGATAGCCTTGACCTTCTTTCCTTTATTCTTATATCGTTTTATTTGCTCTCGACCATAGCGCAGGTGTTACACCCGGTCCCATTCCGAACCCGGAAGTTAAGCCCTGCGTCGCCGATGATACTCGTTTCGGGGAAAGTAGGTGTCGAGAGCTTTTTTTATTTATTTTAAGACAAAAAGAGGAAAAATATGGTTAACGCGCTGAATACCATAGAGGAAGCGTTAATAGAAATTAAAAAGGGGAATATGGTTATCGTCGTAGATGACGAAACAAGGGAAAATGAAGGGGATCTTGTGATGGCTGCGGAAATGGCCACCCCTGAAAAAATAAATTTCATCATCAGGGAAGCAAGAGGCCTTCTGTGTTCGCCCCTTACTTCCGAAAAAGCCTTGAAATTAGACCTTCCAATCATGACCGATGAAAAGAACGAAAAATGGGGAACGGCGTTTACGGTATCTGTCGATGCCAAAACAGTCAACACGGGGATATCTGCATTCGAAAGAGCCGAGACTTTGAAGAAACTGGCCTATCCCGGCGCTGCCAAGGAAGATTTTGTAAGGCCGGGACATATTTTCCCTGTTCAGGCCAGGCCCGGCGGAGTATTAAAAAGGGCCGGGCATACAGAGGCGACTGTTGACCTGATGTCCCTTGCAGGACTTCAAGAAGTCGGCGTTATATGTGAAATATTAAACGAAGACGGTACGATGGCAAGGATGCCCCAGCTTAAACAATTCGCGAAAAAACATGAACTCAAAATAATCAGTGTTGCGCAGCTTATCGAATACAGGACAATGAAGGAAAAGCATGTATTCAAGGAAACAGAAGCGCGTCTTCCTACTAAATACGGTGATTTCAAAATTATAATTTATAAAAATAATATAGACGATAAGGAACATGTAGTTCTTTTAAAAGGGAAGATTAAAAAAGAACCGCCTGTCCTCGTACGTGTCCACTCGGAATGCTTTACCGGAGATATATTCGGGTCCCTTCGCTGCGATTGCGGAGAGCAACTGCACAAGGCAATGGAATTGATTGAAAAAGAGAATTGCGGGGTCATTCTTTATATGCGGCAGGAGGGCAGGGGTATCGGACTCCTTAATAAGATTAAAGCTTACTCCTTACAGGACCGCAAGGGTCTTGACACAGTCGAGGCTAATATTGAACTTGGCTTCGGAGAGGACCTTAGAGATTACGGGATCGGGGCACAAATTTTGAAAGACCTTGGACTTTCAAAAATACGGCTCCTTACCAACAATCCGAAAAAAATAATAGGCCTTGAGGGTTTCGGTATAGAAATAGTGGAAAGGATTCCCTTAATAATAAAATCCAATGAAGAAAATGAAAAATACCTTATGACTAAAAAAAACAAAATGGGACATATCCTGGACTGATCAATTCGGATTTTCAATCATTCTCCTGTATATATATTTTGCTATCTTCCTCATTCCGGCCTGTTCTACGTTATCGAAATGAAAACCGGCAGAGTCGTTTCGCAAATTGATCAATGTCGCAAGCGTTTTAATCCCTATCCCCTCTATCATGATAAGAAGCGGATCGTAAATGGTTTTCGGCGCCAGAAGAGACATTTCAGAAGCATTATCGAATTTTACAGCGCATCCTCCGGCACTGATGTCGATTACTTTCCCTTTTACATACCTGTTTATTTCCTTGATGCAGAGCGCGCTTTTTATTACCTCGGTTTCTTTCGGCCTGACCCGGACATGAATTCGCTGGTCTTTTTTATGTATGTTATTGACGATGATGAACCGGATAACTTCCTCAGCGATATGTGCGGTATTCTGCGAGAAATTTATTATAGCGTTAACACCAACAGGCAAGAGGCTTTTAATTAATTCGGGTTTCATGTCGTTTTTTACAATCAGGAATATATTTATTGAAGGGTTGATCTCTTTTATCTGCTTAAGCTGGTCGATATCCTGAGTTCCTGTCAGAAGTATAGGAATTGTAATGTCTTTTTTCATGGCGCTTACTAATTCATCTCTAGAGGGGCAATCGACACATTCAAGCCCCATGGGAATCAGATCTATCATTAAATCGGCCGCTTTATTGAGGAAAAGATCGTAAGCAAAAATTTTCATCTGGGAAGCCGCCTTGTTTACTGTTTAGAAAAAGGCCTTTTAAACCGAATAAATATAGGATGATTTATTTTTAAAATCAAATTTTATCCGACTATTTTCATGCCCGGATTTATTATTTTTAGGTAGATTATACCAAGCAGGAGAATTATATGAAAAGTTTGTTAATTACCGTACTGCTCGTCTTCATATTCGGCAAAGCTTTTCCGTTCAATATTATTTTTCCGGAATTTTATGCATATTCGGAATATAATTCAAGCAATGACATAAACTCTTCTTACCTTATAGATATGGTTATCGATACAGGGCTCAAATACGGAGTTAAATTCGGACTTGGATTTAAAGAATACAATATATCATCTCTTCCTACAAATAACGGGGGGCTGGATTCCCTTAAAATATATGTAAACCCTGTGGATACGCTTAACATAGGTTATTTCCTTGGAAAGAACGTTACGCTGGGTAATGCCGAAATAGGTTATCAGGGCTTTCAATTTCACCAGCAGACCGGTCTTGAGTATATCGGATATAAAGATATCAGCGGTACCGGGCTCGAGGCTTATATGGATTTAATGGACAATCTTCTTGAGCCCCATATATATATTTACCAGCCTTCAGACACGAACCAGGTAAATCTCGATACTGTTTTTTATTTGAGGATGGAACATTATGTGTTTGAAGCTTACTTCGGCATCAATGATGTAGATGTTATTGATGCATCTGAAAGCAACACCCTGGCTTACAGGCTGGGATTTTTTGTGAAAACCGTATACGGAAAAATAGATTTTCTTGTAGGCCTTTATGCTCCCGACACTCTTTTCGGGCAGATACCCGCGTCTGATTCAATATATTTAAACATAACCGAACATATTGTTATTGATAATTTCGAACAGACTTTGACCATCTTTACACGGCCGTCGTCTTATAACGGTGTTACGGAAAATATATCTAACGACGTAGACTTGTATTTAGCGACAGGGGTGAAGTTCGACGATATAGGAGCCGGAATTGAAAATTCGCTTCTTTTTGCGTCAAATTATTCCACAACCGACAAACCCGGTTTATATTTCTATTTTTTGATGGACAATCTTATGTACAAAATCGGTGTTTATTATACTGTCATAGGAAATGCCTTCGCTTCGAAGTATGGGGGATTTGTAAGCATCAGCGGCAATATTTAGTCTGGATTTTCATCAGTTCGCCGACGGTGTTTTCAAGTTTCATTCCGTGCGAGGCCTTAAGCAGTACTGTGTCCCCGTCCAGTATCATTTCCGTCAATTTATTGATTAGTTCTTCCTGGTTCTGGAAGAATTTTTTTTCTATGCCGGTTTCTTTGATATTTTCAATGATATTCCGGGAATTGTGACCATAAGCGAACACTATATCGGCGGATTTGTTTTCAGATATATGCCTGCCGATCATACCATGAAGTTCATGAGCCAAATGACCGAGTTCCAGCATATCCGATAAAACAGCAATTTTCCGCCCTTTAGCCTTTTCAAGAAGTTCGAGGGCTTTAATCATTGATGAAGGATTGGCGTTATATGTGTCATGAATTATTGTGAAATTTCCCCGGATTATTTCACTTCTTCCATTTACCGGCTTGAACCCGGATACTGAACTGACCATTTCTTTTTCATCGATCTGATAAATTTCACTGACTTTAAAAGCGGCGGCAAGATTTGACAGGTTATGTGACCCGGTGGCATGAAAATCAAATTCATTATTTTTGTATGAAAGTCTGTAGCCTTCAAGACCCCTGTCTTCGAGTATCGACAGGTCTGATATTCCGAAATCCATAGTCTCGACAGGCGATATTTTTTTGAAATATTCCAGAAACCGGTCGTCCCGGTTAAGCAGGGCAATACCATGAGGATTTATTCCGGAGAATATTTCCGATTTGGCTTCCGCTATTTTTTCAAGGCTTCCGAACATGCCTATATGAGCGTAACCGACATTGGTGATAAGCCCTAACAGGGGCTGTGCGGTTTCAGAGAGATGCCTAAGTTCGCCTTTGTGATTCATCCCCATTTCAAGTATGAGAATATGGGTTTGAGGCGGAGCCTGAAGCATGGTAAGCGGTAAACCGATATCGTTATTATAATTCTTTGCGGAACTATGTACATTATATTTGGTCGATAATATCAGGGAAATAAGCTCCCTCGTAGTCGTCTTGCCGGAGCTCCCGGTTATGCCGATGGAACTTGCAAAGATATGTTTTTTATATGCCTTTGCCAGGAAAGATAATGATTCTTTAGTGTCCCTGACAGGTATAACAAAACTATTGTGAATATTTTTTTTTATCCTGCTTTTATAATCGTTTTGAACAATAAAAAACCTCACTCCTTTAGAGTTACATTCGTTGATGAAATTGTGACCGTTATGATTTTCACCGACTATTGCAATAAAACACTGATTTAGTGTAATATCCCTCGAATCGATTGAAAAACCCTCGACAATGGAATTTTTAGGGTGTCCGATCTTGATTGAAGGGCTCTTGAGGCTCTTTTCAATAAAACCTATATCTACCATCAAAATCTCCACGGCTTAACACAATAGCCATTCTATATTGTATGTGCTGAGATGATATTTTGGCAAATTTTTGAAAACTTATTTACATTTTTTCATTTTTCTTATAAAATAAATAATTGTTTCAAAATAGGTGTAAAGTTGAAATCTCCCCTCTTCCGGAGGAATTAATGCAACTAAATAGCTTGCATAGAGTAAGCGATTATGAATGGATGATTCCAAAACAAGACGCTATGATCGTGGACGGAATTATTATTGGAAGCCGTTTAATTGTAGAAAATATGGAGGAAGCCGTTTATCTGCAATTGAAAAAAGTCGCTTCCCTTCCGGGTATACTTGAGAAAGCGATTGCGCTCCCGAACGCCCATGCCGGGAACGGCTTTCCGGTCGGTTGTGTAGCGGCATTTGATCCTAAAGAAGGGGTCATCTTCATAGAAGGGGCCGCATATGATTTTAATTGTGGGGATAGGCTTGTTACCACTAACCTGATCTATCAGGACATAGAAAAGAAGGTAGATACACTGATCAAAGCTTTTTTTAAGACAATCCCAACCGGTGCGCTGACTACAGGCAAACTTACCCTCTCAAGGAAAGAACTCAGGGACCTTATGGCTGAAGGAGCGAAATGGGTAATTAACAACAGAGGAATGGGAAAAGAAGACGAGCTTGAATATATTGAGGACTTCGGGTTTACCGGCGGCGCAGACCCGGATGATGTCAGCGAGGAAGCCATAAAAAAGGAAAAGAACAATCTCGGAACGATGGGAGCCGGAAATCATTTTCTCGAACTGCAGGTTGTGGACGAGGTTTTCGATATTGAAAAAGCAAGGGTATTCGGCCTTTTCAAAAACCAGGTTGTGGTAACTTTTCATGCAGGTTCGAGGGGGCTGGGAAACCAGATCGGTATCGATTATCAGTCGCTTTTCAGGAATAAAAAATCAGAAGACCCTATTTATATTCCGGCTGATTCGGAAGAAGGCAGGAGGTATTTAGGAGCAGTCCGATGTGCTTTTAATTACGCTTTTGCAAACAGGCAGGTGATAAGTCATGCGGTCCATAACGTTTTTAACGATATTATAAAAGATGTAGATACTAATACTATGTATGATTTAGGACATAATACTATAAAAGAAGAAATCCATAAAATAGGTGCTTCAAAAAGGGCTGTCCTTATTCATAGAAAAGGCAGCACAAGGAGCTTTTCAGGTAAAATGCCGGAGATAGCCCGGCCGTACAGGGTATCCGGGCAGCCTGTAATTGTCGGGGGTTCGATGGGGACTTACAGTTATGTTCTCGCAGGCAGGGAAGATGCAATCGAAAGGACATTTGCATCGACTGTTCATGGTTCTGGAAGAACTATGTCGCCTGCCGATGCAAAAAAGTTATCGGATTTTGACAATCTAAATGAAGATCTTTTAAAAAAAAATATATTCCTTAAAACGAAGAATAAAGAAGGTGCTGTCGAGGAAGCGCCCTATGCTTATAAGGACATTGAAGAAGTAATACAATCTATAAGCAAGTCAGGGCTTTCACAGAGAGTGGCAAGGCTTAAACCCATAGGGGTAATCAAGGGTTGAATATGTTCTTAGATGTTTTACCGGCAGGTATTTATGGCATTACAGCCGAAGAGTATTCAAATGGACGCAAAAATATTGAAGTGGTCAGGGAAATGGTTAAAGGGGGGGTTAAAGTCGTCCAGTACAGGGAAAAGGGTGATAAGCCGTTACGCCTGAAATTTGACGAATGCATGGAAATCCGTAAAATAACAAAGGGTGAAGGCGTTATTTTTATAGTTAATGATTTTATCGACATTGCCCTTGCTGTTGATGCGGATGGAGTCCATATCGGCCAGGACGATATGCCCTTCGGCGCAGTCAGGAAACTTTTGGGGAAAAAGATCATCGGGATTTCAACCCACAGCAGGAACGATGCGATTGCAGCTGTGCAGGCCGGTGCAGATTATATAGGTGCCGGGCCGGTCTACAAGACTTTTACGAAAAAACACGAGGGAGGGCCTGTTGGCCTTGGATATCTGGATTTTGTTATAAAAAATATCCCGATACCTTGTGTCGCGATCGGCGGTATAAAAGAAGATAATCTTGAAGAAGTTTTAAAAACCGGTGTTAAGACTGTTGCGCTTGTCACGGAGATTGTAGGCGCTCCGGATATTTGTAATAAAGTGATTAGTTTGAACAGACTTCTGACCAGATTTCAAATTTCCTAGTGATGAGGTGTTTTATGGATACTATTAATAATGAAGAAAAGATGACTCCGGCAGTCTGGCTTATGGTTATATTGATCATCATCCTGTCTGTTATCCCGTTTATTTCCAATTATAAATACTGCGATAATCATAATAACTGGCTGAACCATGATTATTGTAAATATCTCATGTCTTCAACGGAAGAAGGGTCTATTTATATGACCGAAGGCGGGGATAACCAGGTTTTTGGCAGCCTTTACTTTACCTATGCGGAAAAACTCAGGCCGGACATTACCCCATACGACCAGAAAGGAAATATTTTCAAAAAGATATACGGGGACATGAGATATATTAGCGACCCTGAGACACTGCCAAGAAGGATGAATTTAGTCGATTCTCATCTTTTTGAAAGCGAACAGCCTTTTTACGAAGATTTGAGAAATTCCGCGGATCCTTATTTTATACCTTACTGGCAGGGAAAAAGACCGGTATATTTATTATGGCAGAGGCCTGACCCCTGGCAGCTCGGGGATTATTATTATAAACGTTTCGGTACTTATATGTATAAGGTGCAGGATATTGCGTTTTCTCTGGTCGATTATCTTGAGCTGAAAGGATCGGTTTCTATCAAAGAAGCGCAGGACCAATTCTCGGGATGGCTCCACCGGACGGTAGATATTAATTACACCATCGATAAAATACATCCCATGGAAAAAGCGGGATATTTGAAGATGGAAGGCAACAGGGTTTATTTTGTGAAAATGTATCCGGCTCCTCATCAAGGAGATTACTTCAACGATTATCTTTTGCGCTGGCATCAGACCCCTAACGCGAAATACTGGGATTATCTTTCCAGGGAGATAATTGTTACCTATGATTACACGATGGGTGAGATATACAGGGATAAGATCAATGAACTCCAGGCTGTTAAATCCAATGAGACTCGCAAGGGAATCCTTACCGAAATAGATAAGGAGATAAATGAAAACTGGCAGAAAGCCAAAGAATACTTCAATGACGCCCTCACATACGGAGGCGATTTTAATTCAACCCTTCATAATATAGCTGTTGTTTTTATGAGAAACGGGATTGAAGATATGAATGGCAGGGCGAGGGAACTGCTTACCAGGGCCCTTACACTTTATCAAAATCAATGGAGCACATATTATATTACATTGACATTCCTGGTTCTTGATTCTTTTAAAACCCCCGGTCATGAGGAAGAGAATATCAGGGAAGCGGATAAATGGATTGCCCAGCTCAAGGGTGAAGCGCAGCATTACTCCTCGGATAAGACAAGAGATTCCATCCTTAAAAATTTTGAAGGCCTTGAAAGGTTTTATGACTCCCTGAAAATGACCTCCACAGCACGGCTTGATGCGGCGGCTTTATCGTTTTCAAACGAGATTAAGAACAATCCTGCACAGGTAGATGCCAACCAGGCTGAAAATGTCATCGACCTTCTGTATTCACGCGGCCTGCCGTTTCAGTATCAGCCGTATATAATAATGGCTGATGAGCTCTTTAACGAGATGATAACGCTGAAGAGAGGAGATTACCCTTATCTTTACAGGGCGTTTATGGTGGCTTTCCAGACCCAGAGGCTGGAAAAGGCTTATAGCCTGGGCAGGGATATTGAGGCCCACACTTCATACAGCGGCGACTTTTCATTCAATTATTACATGGGTGTGATCAGTTATTATCTGCATAGATACGATGATTCCGTGCGTTACCTGAACAGGTTTAACGACCTAGTAGGCTTGAGCAGGGAAAATATGATGAAGGCTGGCGAAATGGTTAAAAACGCTACAGAAATATTGAACCAGATCAAAACGGAAGAGAAGATCAGGTAGATGCCGGCCATGAGGACTCGACATGGACTTCGATGCCCCCGCGATTGTTCCATTCAGCGCTAATGCTGATCCGGCGCGGTTTAACAGCCGCGACGAAATCATCGAGTATCTTATTTGTAGCGTTCTCCTGGAAAATCCCTATATTCCTGTAACCGGTAAGGTATAGTTTAAGCGACTTTTCCTCAACCAGAAGCTTATCCGGCACATAAATAATTGTCAGTTTAGCGTAATCCGGGAGCCCGGTTTTGGGGCAGATGGTTGTAAATTCGTCTGTCTTCAATTCTACAGTGTAATCCCTGTCCGAATATATATTTTCAATTACTTCAAGCCCTGGAGTTATTGCAAGGTCTCTTATACGGCCCTGGCGGTTTCGATAAGAGGAATTCATTATTTCTGTTCTCCTTGTTTATTTATTAATACACTTCTTAAGTAAACTTTCAATTCATCGACAATATTTTTAGGTTTGTATCTGCTATTTTCTAAACTATAATCCACATTAATTGATTTATCCAGGAAAATACTATCAGGATTATCGGAAGTAAAAGTTATATGGCTTTCCCTGATTTCAATTGGCGGGACTATTATTTTTTTAAGCCCTTTTTCTTTCGCCTCCATAATTATTTTTTGTCTGTCAGACATCTGTTTTGCTAAAAAATAATTACTGAATAATCCCAGAGTGCAATCCACCGCCAGGATGCTCATAAGGGAGACGGTAATGATTTCATTTATTTTTTCTTTATTAAAGGCTTTGAGATTCTTAACATTTATATTCAATAAACTCATAAAGGAGAGTGTGATGAAAATTATAAAAAAATACATAGGTCTCTGGCCGCCGAAAGGGAAAAGAATTACTAGAAGGATACTGACAAATGCTGTTATCAGCCAGAGTATAGAATCATTCATCCTGTCTCTGGTAATTTTGCCGTTTAATATGAACGAAGTCAATACAATAACTACAAGCCATATCCAAAATGACTCCGCACCATATCCTATTACGTAAATAATAAAATCTCCGATTTGTTTGGCAAGCTTTCCGAATAAATTTTCATTAATCGAGAAAGCGCCCATTCTTTTATAATTTCCAGGAGCTAAGAACGATATTAATCCCCCGATAATAAAGGAAGCAAACCCGAAATATAAATAATACGGCACCTTTTTCTCAATATTTTTAAACCATAAAATATAAGCAACCCAGACTCCCATTAAGAAGCCGATACTGATGACTACCTGTTCGTGCGACAGCCCGGCTATTATTCCCGCAAATATTATGAGAATACTGTATAATATTTTATCGGGAAAAACCGATTTTCCGGATTTATACCACAAAACAAAAGGGGTTATAAATATCAAACCGAAAAGCATAGGCCAGAGATAGGAACCCGAGCCGGATCTCCAAAAAACACATTCTCCTAAAGCAGGCATTCCGAACCAGACTGCTGAAAAAGCCATTAAAAAAATCATTCTGTCGTAAGAAAATATATCGGGAAATCTTCCAAGCGCACAGATTATAATTATAAAAATTGAGGCTAAAAAAGCGGCTCCGTTTAAAGCGCCTGATAGATAATGGAAAAAATCATTATATGTGCTGAATTTCATTATAAATAAATTTAAAACCCTTCCGCTCCAGTTCATATATGTATTGGATAATATCTGAAAAAAATGCTGCTCGTGAAACTGATCATAATAGCCGTAATCATCCGCCATCCTCGGCTGTAATGCTCCGATTGAAAGAACAATAATAAAAATGATTATCAGAAAAATATTATTAAAACTATTTTTCATTAATAATAGTCCCTTTAATTTCAAGGGTATTATCATAATCCGACTGCAACTCCTGATTTTGAGAAAGACCGGCGATAATCCAGAAAAATACCCCTATTGGAACGGCATAGAAAACAGCATCGTATAATGAACTTATAAAAAAGGCGGTTAAAAAAGTGAAAGCGTTTAGATTGATCGGATTCCAGCCCCTGCTCCTTTTTTTAATAATTGAAATATACAGCAATATTAGAAATCCGAAAAAGCCGATGAAGCCTAATATCCCCGTTTCGATTAGAATGGCAAGATACGTATTATGGATAAAAGAATTTGCGGTATAAATAAACAGACCGGGGTATTTTTTGTTAAATTCCACCTGAAAATTCAAAAGCCCGATCCCCAGCAGAATATTGTTTTTTGAATATATTTTCAGGCCCTCTTTATACTGAAATAAACGGGAAGGCACATTGGGCGAATTCAGAGGATCCTCAAAGGTTGAAATAATTTTATCACCCTTAAAAATCAGAAAAAATACGGCAATGGCGACAAGGAAATATAAAATAATATATTTTCTTGTCAGGATAAAACTGAGAATTGATACGACAATTACTGACACAACTGCTGCGCGTGTAAAGGTGAGATAAAGGGTGAGAAGCGATATAAGAATAGCCGCAACAAGGACTGTATTTTCAAACATGTTTAATTTATTGTATTTAATGATAAAAAAAGTTAGTATGAAAGTCAAAACGATAAAAATAAGGTTCCCTCCGCGCCATGGATGCTGGAAAACCGAGTTGAGGGGATGATTTGTAAAGTCTGTCTGGGGCTCTAGGGTATAATAATGCTGGCCGAAGAGATTTATTTCGATATTTTGCCTGATTATGAAGTAATGTATAAGGGCAAAACCGCAAGCGACAATCAGGGAAACCGATATGGCGTAAATTATTTTTTTATACTTCTTTTTATCGAGCGGCATCAGCTTAAAAAATAAATAAACCAGTATATAAAAGCAAAAAACCCCGAAGCCCTGCCAGGCATAGTATGGATTTATAGAAAATATTGTGCTTAAAAGGAGCGAAAAGATGAAGAAGGCGATAAAATAATCATGAAGTTTAAATGAAATGGATAAATATCCTTTTGTTTTTATATAATATATTATGAAAACGATGAGGGAACAGGCGAGAAAGAAGAAAAACGGCGCTGCGAATATGCAGAAGAAAAAAGAAATCAGCAGCAGTATATAGTAGATCTTTTCAGACGATAATGGCTTATTTATCTTTTCCAATTTGCTTTCCTTAATATGTAATTAAGAAGATATTTTAATGATAATATGTAAAAAAGTGAACTATTCAGGGGGTATAAATAATGTTTTTGAACGGCCCCTAATGTAACTGCAGCTTTATCTTCATCGGCGCCTGGGGCAGATCGAAAGGATCCCCCGGGGCATTTCCTTCTTCGACAACAGTTCCCTGGTTTTTTTTAAGTTCAACTTTCTTTCCACCGGACATCACTTCGGCGCTGCCGCTTACGACCGATATGCGGGTTACACTCCCTTTATTTTCAACACTGAACCGGTCCCCGCCCCGGATAGTTACTCCGCTTGCCGTATTAACTTCCAGGGGAGTATTTGCGAAAATCCTTCCGGATTTTATAATGACTGACGGCAGGGGGTCTATACTTCTGCTACCTTCAGAATTCCCCAAAGAAATTTCCGAATTTTCATAAATCCTGATTTTTTTTGATGAAGATAATTGTATATCGACCTGCGACGATGAAGATGTCTTTAATTGATCATGCTCATAAACGGTTTGCCCGGGTTCCATACCGATCCAATTTGAATCGGATAAGATAAAAGTTTTAAGTGTATTCGGAAGAAAAGCTATTGTTCCGAAGATTATTTTACCCTCTGTCTTCAAATTCGTTTTGATTGACGGAATTCCGGCATTTGTCAGCAAATTTGTCTGGACCTGTTTTAATATATTTTGAGGAACCTCCTGAACATTCACCTGGTGTGAATAATAGATCAGGAAAATATTCAATGAAATCCAGATAAGCGATGCCAGTGATAGTAAAACAATCAAAGTGTAGCGGTTAAGGTTTTTTTTCATAATTTATTCCCCTAAAGGATAAACCATCCACATTATGACGGACCTGTCTTCAGAAACCTCAATTTTCCAGGTTTTTTCGGAACTGTTTTCAAATATATCATCGGCTATGACTTTCAGGGTATGAGATCCGTTTTTAATGTATCTTAAAGACATCGGCATATTTTTATTCGTAATGCCGTCAATGACCGTGAAAAACTGGAATACTCTGGTATCGTCGGTAATTTTCAAATTTATTATGCTGTCTCCATATGACCTGGTAGCAAATCGTATTTCTTTTTTATTAAGATAGAGTTTTATTTCAGGCGGCTCGGTATCGACATAAAAAGTTTTAACGAGCCTGTTTTCATAATTCATAACGTTCACTGAAAATGAAACGACTTTTAATATATTTGTATCTTTTGTTACGGTATAAAATGAGCTGTCGACCTTTCTTTGATTTACCCCGAAATAGCTGTCGCATGAAGACCATCTGTCCCTGCAGATAAAATCGATCCGGCTTCCGGGGTAAAGATATGTTTTATCCCCGAAAATAATAAAACTTTCAGGGTTAATATCCAGGTCCGGTGGCGAATGTTCGACTAAAAATCTTACAGAGGAAATTTTACTCTCTTTTCCAAGCGGATTGATAAGTTTATAGAAAAGAGTATGATACCCTTCATCCAGAGGGGTTGTATCGATTCGGATTTGAAAGCCTTTAACCTCTTTGAAATCCAATGGAATATCAAGAGAATAAAATAATGTCGAGTTAAAATTGACCGGACTGTTGGAAGAAATATCGCAATTCCATTTCAATATATTTGTACCTTCAGGGAACTCATTTTCGGATGAAGCCGGCGGTTTGACTCCGGTAAGTTTTCCTCTTCCGTTGTTGCCTTCCTCTGCTACTGTGAATTCGACCGGGTCTGAAAAAAGGCCTTCAATGCCATTTAATACCGGAGCGATTTTTAAAAAATAATGGCCGGGCTGTAAATCTATTATATAATTTGTAGTATTTATCAGATCGTCAGTGACTGGAAAGTAAAATGAAGAATTTGTAGCAATTATTATGCGGTATTGAGGAGCGCTGTTAGGCCATTTGTATTCGACAATTACGGACTGAAGGAAAGAAGGAATAACCGGAATTAATAAAAGCAAAAAAAGTCTTTTCATATTGAGAAGGAAACCTCTCGATTGGTTATATTACTCTATTATAAAGAGATAAATTTGTCAATTTAATTTCTTACTATACATGTCCCCGTTTCACCGAAGGTTGTGAAGCGCCCAAAACGAAAATACTAAAATTCAGCTTTAATTTTTGCATAATTTCATTCTTTTTTATACAATAATAGATTGTTTATTCCTTTAACCGGAGATTATAATGGGTAATGTTAAGCAGACTGCCGAAAGCAAGATTTTCCTGGATATTTATCCCAATGGTTTCTCGCCTTACAGGATAAAATGGTTCGATTTAGCCTTCGCTTCCATAATAACCCTTATTGTACTTATTCTATATATCCTGACTCTCGCACCGAGCGTTATCGCCGGAGACAGCGGAGAGTTGACAACTGAAATTTACCAGATGGGGGCATGTCATCCGCCTGGATATCCTTTATATGGAATTCTCGGCAAGCTATTTACTTTCCTGCCCGTAGGAGATATCGCCTACAGGGTTAATCTGTACGTAGCTTTCAGCGGCGCATTCGCTATATTCATGTTCTATCTTGTAATGGTTAAGCTCCTCGGCTTTAACCGTGACATAGGCAAGCCGTCCCTCTCAATTCATCTTCCGGCGGTAGCAACCTCCCTTATTTTCGCATTTTCCTATGATTTCTGGCAGCAGACATCGGCAAGCGGTAAATTTTATTCGCTTAATGTTTTACTGGTTGCGGCAATGCTGTTTATAATGATCCTCTGGTATGAGGAAATAATGTATTTCAGGAATGAGAACAATAATCATTTCGCGGAGCGTATGACAATTTTTCTCGCTTTTATTATGGGATTATCATTAACAGACCACATGCTGCCTATGTGGTTTATAGCTGTTTATGTTGTCAGCCTGCTGCCATTCGTCATATACATTCTGATTAAGGACGGTTCGCTTAAATTTAAAAAAGAATTCATGGTAAGGATACCCAGCATTTTAATCCTCCTGCTGCTTGTATTAGTGAGTTTGACTCTCCTGATGAAATATATGGTAGCTATAAAGCCGATTATTTATCCTGCCCATACTCCTATGATACTGATAGGCTGGTTCCTAGTCCCGGCTTATCTTTCGATCTATACGATATTGATCAGGGTCAAAAAAAAATTCGGGTTTAAAGCTGCCGCAGTAATTTTCTTTTTACTGATCTTATCCGGGATCGGCGGCCTCATTTATTTCGGATCGTATGCCAATGAGGCCCATTTTATCCCGAATACTCAATACCCTTTAAATCTTTTCAGTATAGATTTAGTGAACGAGAACGGCGTTCCCACGCCTATTATAATCGATCCGATATTTATTATTTTCCTCGCTTTAATTACTATGATCATTTTTTTCTATGGAATTTACGATGGAGCGTTAAAAAAATCCGATGTTGAATTCGGCCTTGCAGATAAGTTTATTGAGATCCTCACATACAGCGGCTGGATGTTTATATTTGCTATGACGTTATACCTCTACCTGATGGTCAGGAATATAGCGCTGGCGCCGCTGCAGGGGCAGGGACCGCAAAGTTGGGGCGATACCGTAACGCTGGACATCCTTTTTAATCATATGTTCAGAAAACAATACTATTCTCATCCGGATTATGCAAATCTTGGCGGCCAGATCATGGCGGTTCTTAAAGTGACCCTGGCTCAGTTCAATTGGGCTGGCATAATATTCGCAATACTTGGATTTCTTTATTTACTCCTTGTAAGGAACAGTGTATGGGCCCTTTATACTCTTATGGCTTATGTGATTTCATATGCGGGGTTGATCTTATATATTAATTTCCAGATCGACCCGGCGACTATGTCGACCCAGAAACAGTATTTTTCGCAACTTCACTTGCTGATTGCTCTTTATATAAGTTTCGGGTTTCAGCTGATACTTGACCTGTCACAAGGCAGAATCAAGTTGAAAAACCTTCTCTTTATTAAAAATAACCGCCGCGGCTGATTATTTGATTTTTTTACTGCCCATAATTAAATTATATTGTAATCAGATCAAAATACGAGGTAATCAGAATGCTTAAAAAGTTTTTTTCAGCAGCAGCTTCACTATTTAAGATAGATGGAAAAAAGTGGCAGACGATGAATATTGACAAGCTTTTTTTCGAGGCCCAAACCGATAGATATTTTCTAATTCTAAAAGCAGCCGGGAAGAATAAAAGTGATGAGAGCGTGTTTCTGACAATCGGCAATGTCTTTGATGAAAATGTATTCGCTAATCTTTTTATGAAGGCGGAGAATACAAAAAGGCTGTTCGATCAGCTGGGTATTCGAATAAAAAAGATAAGGATCTTGAAAAAAGTCAGTTCTTCGGATTCTGCTGAATGCATAGTAAGTATGGGAATATCGCAAAAGATTTTAAAAATGTCAACCGTTGATGCTATAAGGATGGCCCTTGAAAACAACAGGAGTGTTGAAGTTCTTCATGGAATGGTCAAAGCCGAAAAATTCGATCTTTCAAGTGCTGCAAATATGTCGTCAAAAATAATCAATAATGTATTTTCCTCGAAGTTTATCGAAAGAGATGTTCATAACAATAACGAGGTGATTATGTGAAATGGCCGGCCCTTTTGCTTTTTTTTATTGTTCTTCAGGCAGGTTTTCTTTTTTCATCTGAAATAGAGAAATATATCATTCCCGGTTCTTTTATAATTTTCTTTCCATCCACGGAAAACTTAATTGACTCTTCCATGAGCCTTTTAAAGAGGTTTTATTCTCATAATTATGAACAAATGATGCTTCAAATGAGTTCTGATTCTAAAAACTCATATGGGATCGATATCTTCGATTTAAAAAGTCTTGAAAAAGCAGGAATAGAATTGAAAAATCCTCTCTGCTTTGTCCATATTTCAAATGATACGGGTTATATGCTAGTCCCGGTTAAATCAAAAAATGACATAACTGCTTTTATTAAAAGCAATATAAAAACAAAGGTTCCCTTCAGGTTTTTTGGCAATTATATAGCATTATCTAAAGACAAATCGGTTTTTGATCTCATTGCCAGGGATAGTATCGATAAAAACACGGGGTTTTTAATTTCTGCTAAGAAGCTCTCTTTTGATTGGAATAAAATATTTATCTGGATGGAAAGCACATACTTAAGCAGCGCGTCTTCTTCGATCGGAGTGACTGCCAATCTCAAACTCCCTTACGGTTTTACGGCATTTACAGTAAATATTACAGACCAGAAAGTTTCGGTTAGATCATATGGGGGAATTATTCCGCTTAATCAAAAGCTCTATTTGCAGAATATTAACAATATATCAATTCAGGAAAAATATGATCTTCTGGACTTTATGGAAGGCAATCCCGCTCTTGCCGGACAGGTTTACATAAATATACCTTTATTGTATAAATATTATTCATTTATTGACAGTATCAATATTCTCGGCATAAAAGGCTTTGTTAACGAACTTCACGATAAATATAGAGTAAATATTGAAAGGGACCTGATAGATAATACCGACGGCCGTATAAAATTGGTAATAAATAAATTTGACACGGAAAATAACGAATACGTACTATACGGTTCAATCGGGATCAGGGATGCTAAAACAGCCGGATATTTTATGGATTCGCTGAAAAACGCCATCCTTCAATCCGATAATCAGCTTTTCACTTTCGATTTATTTACGAAACCCTTTTACCATTTTAAAACTCAAAATTATTCAATATTTTATGGGGCAATCGGAAATGATCTGTTTTTTTCAACAGATAAAGACGTATTAACAAATCTTATCAAGAATATTTTTGAGAATAAAACTGTTTCAGCCGATAAATTACCCCCTTTTTTCAAGGAAGCAAAGGAGAAAAATTCGGCCGGGTTTTATTTCACGCTTGATACTCAGGGTTTATTCAGCCAGATTAAAACTGATATGCAATTTGACAAGGATATACTCATAGGTGTTAAAAATATATATATATACGGCACTCCGGACTCCAGTGATAAGGTGTTCGGGTGGAATTGTAATTTTGACTTTAATTTCTACCGGTAATAAAGTTTAAATCGGGGGAAGAAATGGATAAACAGTACGTCAGTTTTGAAATAGCGAACAGTAAGTATTGTGTTGACGTTGACGATATCAAAGAAGTTGTCAGGGAGGAGAATATTACAACCCTGCCTAATGCTCCTTCATTTGTCGAGGGGCTTACCAATTTGAGGGGGGTTGTTATTCCTGTTATATCGATAAGAAAAAAACTAGGCATCAAACAGGCTGTACCGGCAGTGGAAGATACGATTCAGGCGGGACACCGCGAGGCAAAAAAGTTGATGATTGTCAATATCGATGGAGTGCTTGTAGCTTTTGCCGTAGATTCGCTTGATAAAGTATTCCCTGTCGATGTGAAAGATATACAAACTTCCGAAAAGGTCCTCGACAGTTCTATTGACAAATCGCTTATTCAGGGCTTTGTAAAGGTTGATGAGAGCCTTTATCTTATTCTTGATATAAAAAAAATGCTTGATTTTGATGAAAGATATTTCATCCGAAAAGAGGTAATGGAATAATATTTTACCATTTTTTTGATGGAGGGAAAGGTTATAAGAGTTGTATTTTTTTTTAAAATATGATACCATCTCTTGATGTTTTTTATAATGTGTCATACCAGCCTACTCCAATAAGCTTCGTTTAATAAGAATTTGAAAAGGAGGGAATATTATGAGTAAAACCAGATTACTGACAGTTGTTTTTTTGTGTGTTGGGATAGTCACGGCATATGCGCAGCAGACAACAGCCCCCGATCAGGGCACCAATACAGCCGTTACTGCTTCTACAAATGAAATGACGACCAATCAGGTTACAAGCGAGAAAGAGGTTGTTGCCACACAGGGACTAGTTTATAATGATGGAACGATGGATTATGTTTCTCCGGATATCAAGTTCAAAATCGACGCTAAAGACGACCAGGGATCGGGCGTTAAGTCAATATCGGTGATGATTGACGATTCTCAATTCGGTATCTACGAGGATCCGATCGCGTTTTTTACTGACGGCAAGCATATGATCGCTTATAAAGCCGAGAATAATGTAGGAAATATTTCTCCGATCAAGTATTATGAGTTTATCCTCGATAAGAACCCTCCGAAGGTGTCATTAACGAGCGATAAGAAAGTTGTAAAGATCAAGGATATTTCTTATGTCAGTTCAAATGTCAATTACGGTATCTATGCCGAGGACGATTTTTCAGGCGTTAAATGGATAAATTATAAACTTGACGACGGGCAGGACACTGTTTATGACAAGCCTTTCGTTCCTATTGTTGCCGACGGCCTTCATAAGATCACTTATAAAGCCTCCGATAACGTAGGCAATATAAGTCAGGATCAGACATACATGTTTTACATGGTTTTGAATCCGCCTACAGTGGCTTTTTCCGTCGATCCCGTATTTGAAACGAATGGCAACAAATACATATCGCCTTCAACTGTGATCAAGATCGTCGCTACAGACCCTGAAATAGCAGTTGCTAACATCAGTTATATAGTTGACGACGGGGCGGCTATGGACTACCAGAGCCCCTTGAAGCTCAAGGGAGGCACCCATACTATAAAAGCTACCGCTACCGATCTTGTGGGGAACGTAAGCCAGCAGACAAATATTACAGTTATTGTCGACGCCACTATTCCTGAAGCTGAACTTACTCCTACTAAATAATAAGAATTATTAATTTTTCAAAAGAAGGGGCTGCCTGAAAAGGCGGCCCTTTATTATTGATTGATTCTTTAATGAAGATTGTGACTTCAAGCGCAGTGTTTATCCTGAAAGGGTTTATCCCACCCATCAAAGGGTCCTCGAAATGGCATAGTCGGCGAATAACAAAAAGGCTGGCTTATTCCCTTACCCCGAATTAAAGACAATAAGCAATTCATATGAAGTTAATTTTTTTATGCGTGTTATGAGCAAGCGTAAGAACTGCCGCTGAAAAACTGGAGCAAGCGCTTATCCAAGGCCGCTCGATGTATTTAATCATCTCATATTGATAAAAAAACTCATTTTTTAATAAAAGAATTCCATCAGCGCTTGCAACAGTTTTGAAACGATGCAGTTCAAGCTTGCAAATTCAGCGCAGTAAAAAAATTAGCTTCATGAAAAGATCTGTATATTGTCTTTAATAAGGATCCCACTCGCAGTCGTAAAAATCTTCAGGCTTGGTCCTTTCCCACCTTCCATGGCCCAAAGAAAACCATTGATCGGGGTATTCCAGTATTATTCTCTCATACTGTTTATTAATCCATGTTATTATTTCGGCGCAATCTTTTTCTATATTGCCTGAGGGGGGAAAAGATACAGGTTCTTCATACCTTAAAATATATTTACCGTCGGGCCGCCTTATGCTGAAAGCCATTAAGATCGGCGCGCCGTATTGGAGATGGAATCTCGCGGGACCGTCGGCGGTAGCAGCGGGAAGTCCGAAGAAAGGAACGAAGATCGGCTTGAAATAGTATGTCTGGTCGTTAACGAAAGCGACGGCGCCTCCCTTTTTTATATGTTTCATTATTTTCTTAAGGTCCCCGATTTCATTATAAAAATTCTTCATCTTGGTATATTTTTCCCTGAAATTCTTAAGCCAGGCATCGGTGTAGGGATTGAACTGCCTGTTTATGATGACCGCAACGTCCTTCCCGAGTAAAGCAGGGATCCCGCCGAGATAATCCCAGTTGCCCATATGTGCGGTAACGACGATCAATCCTTTGCCGAGGGCAAGAGCTTTTTCTACATTTTCAAAACCCTCGAGTACGGCGAATTTTTTGTAGGTTTTGATGCTCAGATCCCTTAGTTTAATAAATTCCATACTCCACCTGACAACTGACAAATATAGATTTTTAACGATTTCAACTTTCCTGGTTTCCGGCAGGGGGGGCTCTTTATAAATGACATCGAGACTCTTGAAAGAAAGCTTCTTGAAGCTCAAGGGCAGAACATAAAGAAATTTTGCGATCAGATCTCCTACAAAATATAAGATCCTTCTCGGTATAAGACTGAGCATAAAAGCAAGAGGAACGACGATAATATATTCCAGGATATATAAAAATCGCTGAAATCCGCCGATTTTACGCTTCGCCAAGGGTAACTCCTTTAGTACATTATTGGTTTAATCATATATTATAACCCCGAACCTGCCGATTTTCAATAAATCATCCACCAAGTGAAACCACTAATGTCCAACTCTCGGGTAGGTAATAACTAACCACAGATTAACACAGATATACACAGATATCTTTGAAATCAATATTTAATAATTCCCATCAAATCAAAAAGAAAAACTTTAATTGATAATAAAACAATATTAAAATATACTGTTATAAAGTTAGTGTATAAAAGGAATTTAATATGAGTAAAAAAAATAAGAAAGATAATTTAGAATTACTATATCCAGGTTGTATTGACGATTTAAGAAATTACAAAAATCAATTTTGGTATTTGAATTATTATAGTTTTTTAATTTTTGGTGTGATTTATTGGGTTTATGATTTTTTAAATAAAAAATATCCACAGTCTTTGATTTTACTTTTTTTAATCTTGATAATATTTTCTAAAATATTTGCTTTAATCATCTACATCCATATGAAATTGAGGGAATCTTTAAAAGACAATAGAAAATGGATAAAATTAATAAGAGAACAACTAAGTATCAAACCTCTTGATGAAAAAGATTCAATAAATTTTAATAGAAACAGTTTTTCTATAGAAAATATATTTTTAATAATTTTAATTCTTGGGTTTTTATTAAGTGTTTTTTTAATAATTATAAATTTTGCATAATAATTATTAAAAGATTTCACTGATATCACAAATTATAATCTGTCCCATCTGTGAAATCTGTGGTTCCGATCCTTTTTCCGTTTATTCGTTTTAATACTTGAAATTAATCGTCTAATATGATAAAATCTTTCACCCTATTTGATGGAGGAAAGCATGTCAGGTCATAATAAATGGGCCAATATCAAGCAAAGGAAAGGCTCACAGGACGCCAAGCGCAGCAATCTTTTTTCAAAAATCGTTAAAGAAATAATTATTTCTGCGAGGCGAGGCGGCGGCAACATCGATACAAACGCACCGCTACGGACTGCTGTCGAAAAAGCCAGGGAAGCAAATATGCCCAAGGATAATATCGATAAAGCCATCAAAAGGGGAACCGGTGAAATCGAAGGTGTCGTCTACGAAGAATTGACATACGAAGGTTACGGGCCCGGCGGTGTAGCAGTGATCATGGATATTACAACAGATAGTAAAAACAGAACGGCTGCTGAAATAAGGAAAATTTTCTCGAAGCATGGCGGCAACCTCGGTGAATCCGGGAGTGTGGCATGGATGTTTGATAAAAAAGGGTATATAGCTGTCGACGGGACCAAGCATACCGAGGATGAAATTATGGAAATCGGCCTTGAACTTGGTGCCGATGACATTAAGAAAAATGAGGACGTTATTGAAGTTTTAACAGCTGTGGAAAGTTATAATCATATACTTGACGGATTAAAGAAAAAAAACATTATTATTCTTTCATCCGAGGTTACACGAATACCTCAGAATATGATTAAGCTTGAAAGAGATAAATCTATGTCTTTATTAAAATTGATGGATGAACTTGAAAATCATGACGACATTCAAAATGTTGCGTCCAACGCAGACATTGAAGACAGTGTTATAGAGGAATTTGCAGATCTCTAAAATGAGAAAAAAAATCCTATTTACCAGCAACTGCTTCGGGGAAGACAGGAGTGCGGCGCTTATCGCCGGTGAACTTAAGCGGTTGTTAGCGGAAAAAGGCCTTGAAATGGATGTTTCCGGAGCTTCCCTGATAAGTGAGGGAAAGGACTATGTCTCGAGAGGCATTGATCTTCTCTATTCTTCATATGTCCCCCCATCAGGAGGGTTTCCAACCCGAAGTTTTAAAGGTTTTATTACAGACTTGTTCCATATGCCTGTCCTTTTTAAATTCATTAAAACCATTAAAAAAGTTCGGGATGATATCTTTCTCTGCATTGTAGTAGGCGATATACCTCTTCTTTTTTTAACCCGGATGGCCCTGAAAAACAATGTTATAGTCTTTTTAGCCCCGGCAAAATCCGATTATATCGAACCTCATTATGCTATTGAGGAATGGTATATGAAAAAAAATGCGGACTTTGTACTGACTCATGATGAATATACTGCCTCTAATCTCAGAAAGAAAAATATTAACGCCCTCTTCCTTGGAAATCCTATGATGGACGGGCTTGGCGGAATCGGGGAACCGGTAATTCTTAATACTTATCTTAAAGATCGTGGCCTTACAGGCCGTAATCTTCCGGTTATCGGGATCCTTCCCGGAAGCCGTGAAGAGGCTTACGATAATTTTAATCTGATCCTTGGACTTATTGATCTCCTGGCGATAAAGAAAAAGCTTGTTTATTTAGCGGCGATCTCCGGCAGTCTCGATACGGAGGTCATTAAACGCAAATCGGCCCCGCTTGGCTGGAATGCAATTAAAAGAGAGGGGCATACAGTATTGGAAAAGGGCGGTGAAAAAGTCCTTCTTTGCAGGAATAACTTTAGTGAAGTACTTCATCTTTCAGATATTGTCATAGGACTGGCCGGTACCGCGAATGAGCAGGCAGCCGGTCTGGGCAAGCCGATTGTCGGGTTTAAAGGCATGGGCCCTCAAACGACTGCCCGCAGGATGGAGGAACAGGAAAGGCTCCTCGGAGGCGCCTTAAAATTCGTAAAATCATACCCTCATGAAGCAGTCAATGAAATATTGCTGCTTCTTGATAATCCCGGCGAAAGAAAATCCAGGGGTGATGCCGGAATAGCAAGGATGGGCGGCGGGGGAGGGGCGAGAAAAATCTCGGAATTGATAATTCGGGAATATTTCGACTAACCGATCGTTATAAGGAGAAGAATATGGGTAAAAATGGAGAAGACAAAAAAAACGTTGGGGTCAGGCTGCCTTTTATAGGTATTATTTTGATTTTAGCCGGACTTTTATTTTTAGTAAGCGCAATAGTGCCTGATTTCACTATTTCAAAATTATGGCCGCTTTTTATGCTTATCCCTGTTTTTATTTTTGTTCAGCTTTTGCTGGATGAAGGCAGGGAAAGTGCTGGAGTAATTGTGCCCGGAGTTATATTGTTATATCTAACTATATACTTTTTATGGCTCAATTTTACATCATGGAGCAATATATCGTCTACCTGGCCTAATTTTATACTGGCGCCTGCAGCCGGGCTTTTTTGCTTTTACCTGGCCGAAAGGAAAGCAGGACTGCTTATTCCGGTGTTTGTACTCGTCATTTTGGCATTGATATTCTTTGGAGGAATATTCAATTCGAGTTTCGGTATTGCACTGATCTTTATCGCCGGAGGCATATTGCTCCTCCTTGGGCCTGTCTTTAAAAGAAAAAAGGATTAAGGGCGGCTCTGATAACTCGGGAACATTGCCTTTTGCACCAGCAAGCTACTCAGCCAGTTCAAATAACAAAACTTTTAACTTTTCAAATCCGGAACTTTTTCTTGAAAATTATAATAAACAGTGATAATATTAATTAATATGCAGCAAGGATCTGTTTATGCGTAAATTTAGTCAGTCAAGCGTGATAGCGTGTACATCGCTTTTTATGCTTTTCGCCGCATGCACTTCAGGAATGACAAAGGGCGACCAGACTGTCGTAGAGGAAGACAGGATGTTTGTAGGCGAAGGCAGCGCCGCTGATTTCAGTGAAGCTCGCAATAACGCTTATTCGGATGTGATAACAAAAGCGGCCCAGTACATAATGGGCAGCAGTAAATTCGACCTTAATAAAGATAAGATAGAACAGAAGTTTTTATCGTATGCTGTTGCCAGGAAGTACATTTTAGGTGAAATTGATAAAGTACCGGCTGAAAAACAGAAAAAATGGATATCAAATATGAGAAATACTGACGGAAATCTTGTTCTAAAGATGCAGGCATATGTATATGTTTCTAAACTTAAAAGCGATATTGAGGCGCTCGATCTTAAAGAATCGGATAACCCTGTTAACTATTCGTCTTCCTCTTCTGAAGATCGTCAGGCCAGTACAAACTCTTTAAATATCCCTGATCTTTCATCCCTGACTTTCCTGGTTTTTTACAATTCTCAGGATCCTTCGATCAATCAGGATCCGGACCAGGTAACGTACTCGAAATGGGCAATTGACGGCCTTAACAGGGAGCTGTCATCATTAAATGTGAAAACATTCGACCTTGAAACGGTTGAAAAACTTGCGGACGAAAGGACTCTTATTCAGGAAGAGGGAGAGGGCAATGTCGGGGTTGGTCTTGCTCTTGCCCAGAAAGTCTATGCTGAACTTTATGCCGAAGTTTTGCCTTCCGTTGCATATGAGGGCGATAAAGCCAGTGTGTTTATTAATGTAAAAGTATATATAAGGACGACAGGTGCGCTGATTTCCACGATCGAAAAGTCGGGTCAGCAGTACGAATCCTCATCCCTTGATGTGTCAATTAAAATGAGCATGCACGAGGCTTATAAAAAAATCATCTCAGACCTCCGGCAAAGCCTTAAAAATTATGTTGAAAACGGGAGGTTTTATTTTATAAGGCTGACAGGTGTAAAATCTTACCGGTATGCAAGCAAATTTTTATCAGCCGTTAAAAAAATCGACGGGGTAGTCGATATTACTTTGAAATCAGGATCGAAAGATGACATGGTATACGATTTTAATCTTCAGTACATGGGAAACCCTACGGATGCGGTCGACAGCGTGTTAAATAAACTATCCGATAAAGAAGGTTTTGAAAAACTCGATCTGAAGGAAATCAGGGGTAACGAGCTGACGTTTTCCATGGAATAGTTTTAACCATATATAATTCTATAAAGGAGGAATAGTTATGAAGAAAATCGGATTATTTATCGGTATAGCGATTGCCGCCGGTTTAATCGTTTCATGCGGGGGGACAAAACCGCAGCCTCAACCCCAGCCGCAGCCCCCGAAGGTTGAGGATAATACGGCAAAAATACAGATTTTTGTTCTCCAAAAAAGCGAGGATCCGACGCCGGCTTGGATAAACAAGAGATGGGAGCTGGGCAAGGATGAAACCGGAAGAAAGGTTATGTATCTAACCGTTGAAGGCGAGAAAAACACAAAAGAAAAAGCCCGCTATGACGCTGAAAGCCAGAAAATTGCCCGTATGACGGAGTTGATCAAACAGGTTGCGACAAGAGAATTTGCTGTAGCGAAAAGCGGTATGCTTAATGATGAAACGGACCTTGATTCATATTTTGAGGAAACGATCGCCGCTGTATCTAAAAATGTCAATATCAGCGGGGCTATCAATGTCGCCGATTACTGGGAATACATCCAGGAAGTCCAGGGCGACCAATCCAAAACATATTACCGTTATGTCCAGAGATATGCGATGGATTTCGAGACATACCAGAAGGCTTTGAGCCAGTCATGGCAGCCCGAGAAGAAAAAAGTGCCGCCTGAATTGAAAGACAAGGCTGACAAGGTTATCGACAGCATAAATAAAAGTGAAGATCTTCCGGCTGACCAGTAGAATATTATCGCTTATTTTCGGCCCCGCCCCTTTTATAGGAGCGGGGCCATATTTTTATAAGGGCCGGACGGATTTTAAATTTTGTCATTATTTAAAAAATAATTTATAATACCGTTGCGTATAAATATAACAATAATAAGGTAATATAATGAAAATTCGTTTAAAATCACTTGTACAGCTTTTTTCATTAATATTCATAGATCTCGCGGCATATTACATATGCCTGTTCCTGGCGGTTTTCATCGAGCTCAATCTTAAACTGCTCTTTAATTTTAATTATATTTTCAGCAGGGACAATTTTTCCGGTTTCCTGTTCAGTTTTAATTATTTATTCTCCCTATGGTGGATACCGCTTTCTTATATTATTGTTCTTTATTTTGAAAAGATGTATATGGCGCGATACCCTTTCTGGGAAGAATCCAGGGTAATTTTCAAATCTGTGACGATAGCGGTATTATTTGTGTTCCTGACTATAACAGTGAGGAATTTTCTTGGAAACATCCCGAGGACTTTCCTGTTATATCTCTGGTTTTTCCTTATTTTTATCCTGCCGTTCGTGCGTTACAGGGGTAAAAAGCTCCTTTTCAAGATAGGTTTATGGAAAGAATCTGTATTGATCATCGGACTGAGCGAAAGGGCTATCAGCGCGGTCGAGGGTTTAACCAAAGAGGAACAACTTGGATATTCTGTAATAGGTTTCCTGGTTGATACGCCCTCCGATAAAAAATCAGTTGAGATCCGGGGAAAAACATATAAAATTTATACGGGTATTAAAAACATTGGAAAATTCGTGAAATTGCTTAAAATTGAAACCGTCTTTATCGCAGACCCCTACATAGACGAAAAGGAGCTTACAGAATTCATAAACGAAATATACAAGCATGTGAAAAGGGTCGTAATTATTCCTAATATAAAGGGAGTCGCGATCTTCAATTCCGAACTTCATTACCTGTTTATGGAAAAATTATTTCTGATCCAGGTCAACAATAACCTTAATTCAATACCCAACATGTCGGCTAAGAGGTTTTTTGATTTTGCAGGAGCGGCGATCGGATTTATAATCATTCTTCCTTTTTTTCTTATAATAGCGTTGCTTGTAAAATTGACGTCTAAAGGGAGCGTTTTTTTTATTCAAAAGAGGATCGGCAGGCATGGAAGGGAGTTTAATATCTTTAAATTCAGGACGATGTATGTCAATGCCGACAAGAGGCTTAATAATATACTGCAGGTTAATCCCGGAGCTCAAAAGGAGTGGGAGGAGAATTTCAAGCTTAAAAACGATCCCCGTACTACTCCGATAGGGAAATTTCTTAGAAGAATGAGCATTGATGAATGGCCCCAGTTGTTCAACATCTTACTGGGAGAAATGAGCCTTGTCGGCCCGCGTCCTGTGATAATGGAAGAAATCGATAAATATTATGGAAATTTCAAGCAGTATTACTATTCAGTCCGTCCAGGCCTTGCCGGATTATGGCAGGTGAGCGGCAGAAGCGATACGGACTATTCGTTCAGGGTCCAGACAGATGTTTGGTATGTGCAGAATTGGTCGATATGGCTCGATATCACAATTATTTTTAAGGCAGTGGCCGTTGTTATAAAGAAAGAGGGGGCTTATTAAGTTATCTCAATCTTTTCCGCTTTTTGCCGATTTTATAGAAAGCGGGAGTTTTTTATGAAGGAAACAGCCGTTTCAATCATTCTGGCGGTACTGATATCGTCTATTTCATATTCTGGACCCAGGGATTTCGGATACCAGCCGATGCACCAGAAAATCCATTATAAGGAAGATTTCTATCGACTGTATAATGAATGGCTCTATTCCGACCCGGATTCGATCAGCCGGAACATTTATTTCCTTGAAATGGCCGAGGTTGTTCCATTCGACAATCCGATCAAAGCGCTCACTCCCATAACCAACGATATGCAGTATGAGAGATATAAAAATCTATTGATGATGCATATCTGCTCCCTCCTTACAAAAGGATATATCGATTACGGATATCTTTATATGAAGGAGCATATTTATTTCTTTAACGCCGAATATAAAAAAGATTACCTGGACGGTTACGATATCGCAGAATATTATTTCCATCATGCGAAAAATTATTGGGATAAAACGATCGAATACGCTAACAGCGCCGATAAAATTAGGGGTTTCAAGACAGATATGATATATATCGAAGATGAACTTTTCAAAATTCAAAACGGGGGGCTTGACTACTATAAAGTAGTTGATAACCTTCTAGGCCGTATCGACAATAACCGCAAAATCTTAGCCGGAATATCCAATTATTGATTATTATTGACATAATACTACGGACGTAGTAAAATAATAATACTACGAATGTAGTAGTATCCGGGGGCCGACCTTGATTATTAATGGCAGGATTATTATATTAATTTTAGCCAATTAAAATAATTGCAATTTAGGAGGACAACTATGAAAGGCTCGAAAAAAGCGGTGACCGTTTCATTGTTTGCTGTGCTTATAGCAGGGCTGGTGTTCTTTATATCGTGCAATACGATATTTCCCAAGGTATTGAATTATCAGACTCAAAATAAGCAGCTTGAAAGCGCGGATGGAATGGACCTTCTGGTTAAACTGCAGAACGTATACAGGAGTGTAGCTAAAGCAATTATGCCGGCTGTTGTTATGATCAGCGTTGAAAGCGAGCAGACTGTAGAAAATCCCTACAGTGAATTCTTCAACGATCCCTTTTTCAGGAGATTTTTCGGGGAAGACAACATGGGGCCCAGGCAATACAAGCAAAAATTACAGATGGTCGGTTCAGGGTTTATAGTCACTAAAGACGGATATCTTTTCAGCAATTACCATGTCGTGAGAAACGCAACAAAGGTTGAAGTTACTTTAGCCGATAACAGGAAGTTCAAGGCTAAAGTTGTAGGCGTCGATGCCGACACCGATGTGGCGCTTTTGAAGATTAACGGGGACAATCTGCCGGTAATTCCCCTTGGTGATTCCGGCGAGGTACAGGTCGGCGATCTTGTGATCGCAGTGGGCAGTCCGTTCGGTTTAAGCGGGACTTACACGACCGGGGTCGTCAGCGCTATCGGAAGGCCGGGCCTGAATTCGGGTTTCCAGCATTTTATACAGACTGACGCTGCGATTAATCCCGGTAATTCGGGTGGACCTCTTATCAATATAAAAGGGCAGGTAATAGCTATAAATACGGCCATACAGTCCCAGAGCGGCGGTTTTCAGGGAATAGGCTATTCGATCCCGATAAATATTGTTAAAAATGTAGTCGACCAGATACAGGAGCATGGAAAAGTCGAACGCGGATATTTGGGGATAAGCATAACCGCTATAGATTCCACATCCAGGAAACTATTAGGCCTTACAGAAAATGAAGGCGTCATGGTTTCGAAGGTTGAAAAGGGAAGCTCGGCTGATAAAGCCGGAATTAAGAGCGGGGATATAATCATCTCTGTTAACGGTAATTCTGTCGGCAATCCTGACAATCTTCAGGAAGCGATAGGTGAACAGTCTCCGGGCACAGTCGTGCAGCTCCAGGTATTACGCGACAAGAAAAAAATGGAATTCGGCGTAAAACTCAACGAAAGACCGGGCATAGTTGCCGGTAATAACGGCGGCGGGGAGAATAAATCAGAACCCCAGAAAGAGGGTGAAACCTATGAATTTTTAGGTGTAACTTTCAGCGACACTCCCCAGGACTTGCTTGATAAGAACGGCGCCGAATTCGGAGTTCTTGTCGATTCCGTTAAAGATAGCAGCGCTTTATCCGGTGTTCTGGCCGAAGGGCAGATAATCGCCGGAATAAACGGGACGCCGGTCAAAAGCCTGAAAGATCTCAAAACCTTCGCGGATAGCAATAAGAACGCCAAGGCTTTTACATTTTTGATAATCCAGGACGGTATGATGCTCTACCGGGGGATAGAAAAATAATAAGTAATGGTTTAACAAATCGGCCGGGCCGGGGTTTATCCTGGCCCGTTTTTTTATTTAACCGTGAATGTCTTCCTGTGATAGGGTGAAAAGCCGAATTTACGGATAGCTTCCCTGTGGTCCGCAGTACCATATCCCTTGTTTTTATCCCATCCGTAAACGGGATATTCTTCATGGAGCCTGTCCATAATACTGTCTCTGGAGACTTTAGCGATTATTGAAGCTGCGGCTATGCTGAAACTCTTTTGATCGCCCTTTATTATTGTTTTTACGGGTATGTCGAGCTGGAGAGGCACCGCGTCGATAAGGACATAGTCGGGTTTGATTGAAAGCCCTCTGACAGCCTCATGCATGGAAAGCTTTGTCGCTTCGAGAATGTTTATTCTGTCAATGGTTTCGTTATCGATAATTCCTACTCCATAGCAGGAACAATTTTCAATAATAAGTCTATACAGGAAGCTTCTTCTGGACGCCGTAAGGGCTTTTGAATCGTATACACCCTCGACAACTTTATAGGGATTAAAAATTACACAGGCAGATACTACAGGCCCGGCCAGGGGGCCCCTGCCTGCTTCGTCCATACCCGCTATATTCCGGTACCCGTTCCGCCAGAGGTCTTTTTCCGTGTCGATTATGCTCTGAACCGGAGGGACAGGCATTATACTTTTTCAGTAATGACAGCCGATTTGCCGAAACGCCCGCGGAGATAATAAATTTTAGATCTCCTGACGCGTCCTCTTCTGATGAGATCGATTTTATCTATGTAAGGCGAATAAAAAGGAAAAACCCTTTCTATCGCCACTCCATAACTTATCCTTCTTACAATAAAACTCTTTCTGATTCCGGCGTGTCTGATTGCAAGAACGACCCCTTCATAAGGCTGTACCCTGTGTTTGTCCCCCTCGATTATCTTTACAAAGACTTTTACAGTATCGCCTACATTGAACGCGGGATATTTACCCGCATTATGCTGAAGGTCGAGAAAGGACTTTTCGATTGTTTCGATCGAATTCTTTATTTTTTTTTCAGCGACAACCGCTTCTTCTTTATCAGGAATCGATTCTTCTTTTTGGGGCTGGGTATTTTCTTCGGTTTTAATTTCGTCTGCCATGCTTCCACTCCTTAGAAATATTTTGTATAGTCAACAGGAAATCCTTCATCTGCTCATTTATCCGCCTTAGCTTTTTTAGCGGGTCTGTCGTTTCTCCGGTATTATATTCAGGGTTGTAGCTTAACAGGAGATCTATCCTGTTATTATACGTTTTTTTCAGGCTGCTCTTAAAACGCGCAGTTCTAATCCGTTCATGATCCCCGCTTCTTAGCACTTCCGGGACGCTGCGGCCCATGAAATCCAGCGGTTCTGTATAATGATCGTATTCGAGCAGGCCGAATTCAAAACTTTCGTCATTCTTTGAATTTTCTTTTATCGAGCCTTCAAGAAAACGCGTTACGGAATCTAAAACAGCCAGGGCCGGAATTTCCCCTCCGGTCAGTATGTAATCTCCTATGGAAATTTCATCATCTACCGCGGTTTCAACGATCCTGGAATCAATCCCCTCGTATCTTGCGCATATAAGTATCAAACTTCGCTCTTTCGAGAGTCTTTTCGCTTCACCCGAGTCTAATTTTCTCCCTCCGGGTGTCATATAAATAACACGGCTCCCGGGGTATCTTTCTTTTATATCCTGAATGGCTTTATAAATAGGCTCCGGTCGGAAAAGCATCCCTTTCCCGTGCCCGAATATCCCTTCGTCTATCCGGCCGTCTCCGTTTTTGGAGGTGGAAAAATCTCTTAGATTTACCACATTAACATCTAATATCCCCCGGTTAATAGCCTTTGAAATAATACCAAACCGGAGATATTCCGTTATCATTTCCGGAAAAATGGTAACGATATTGAAAATCACTTGCTTCTCTCTATAAAAGTTCTTCTAAATTCCTGGCGGTAATCGCCTTATTTTTTATATCGACTTCCATTATGTATTTATCGCTAAAAGGTACAGCCAATTCCCTGTTATTGGGAAGTTTTATTATCAGCATAGCCTTGCTGGCTATCATCAGAACGTTTGAAATCTTACCGATCAGGGCAGATTTTTCGTAAACTTCGGTGCCGTATAAATCTTTTATATAAAATGAGTTTCCTTTTAACTCCGGAATTTCTTCCTGATCGACGAATATTTCCCGGTTACTCATCATTTCAGACGAGTTTCTATCGTCGCATCCGCCGATCTTAACGATAGTATGCCCCATCTGTTCTGTAATTTTCTCGAAAACTATCTCCTGGAAATTTAAATCATCGATTTTAGTCTTTATATAAAAATGCGAATAATCTTTGAGTTCCTGTAAGCTGTCTATGTAAAAAATCGCTTTTATAAGGCCTTTCAAACCGTATGGTTTGATAAGCTTACCTATCAACAGGGCATTCATATGCGCTAATCCAGGATTTCAAGGATTACCCTTCGTCCGTTTTTAACCGATACGGCGTTGACAATGGTCCTGATTGACTTGGCTATCACTCCATGCCGTCCAATAACTTTTCCGACTTCACCAGCGCCGACTTTTAATTCAAGTATGGTAGATTTCTCACCGTCTACGACGTTGATGCTGACAGCAGAAGGATCGTCCACGAGGCTCTGTACAATTAATTCGACGATTTCTTTCTCTTTCATAGAGTTATGCTCCTGCTTTACGCATTCTCCTGGCTATGTCCCTGACTATATTGCTGACCTTTGCCCCTTTATTAATCCACTCGTCGTATTTTTGAAGATCGATATTGGTATTGCTGGAATCTTCGATCGGCTGGTAATGTCCAAGACAGTCAATATATGCCCCGTCACGCGGATCGCGGCTGTCCAGAACGACTATGCGGTAATAAGGCCTTTTGGATTTTCCAATTCTATTTAACCTGATATGAGCGGCCAATGGATTCCTCCCATGATAAAAATCGAGTTACTATTATAAATTTATGAGATGCCTTTGTCAAATCTTTTGCCTGATTATGATTGGGGACCTCTCAAACAATATTATAATCTTTCTTGAACCAATTTTTTTATCTCACGGGATTCAGAAGCTTGAACTGTAGCGGCTCAAACGGCGGCAAGCGTTGATTGAATTCTTTTTAATAAAAAATATTTTTATTCTCTATATGAATTGATTAAATACAATGACCGGTTAAGTATAAACGCCTGCTTTCGCCGTTTTTCGCCGGCAGTTCTATCGCTTCTTCATAAGGTTCGATAAAAAAATTGGTTCATAGAGCATAATATTGTTATGAATTCGGTGAAAAAGGGTTAGAGCGACAGACTTCTTCAGGAAGGTATTTTCAATATATCCGCCGCGCTGCCGGCATGGAAAAAATAGCCTGATTCCCCATGATAATAACGGTCGAGAGGCCGTGGAACCGGCTCTGTGAAAATGCTCATCAGTTTTTTTGCAAAAGAAACATCTATCGTATGTCCGCCCTTAAATACAATGATAAAACCTTTTATATCGAAGTTAAGAAGGGCTAAACTGCCTATCAAATCAAGGATTTTATGCCTTACAGGTTCGTCATGAAAACGCGAGGAGTTAAGGATCTTGTTTTCCTTTTTGCTGAAAGCCTGAACATTGTCAAATGTAACGCCTCTGACGAGGCCGCTTTTCTGGTAATTTTCAAGATCTTCCACAAAACCGAAGGTTCGGGCGCCGCAGATATCCTTTATGAAGATTTCGGTTGAAATTTCAGTATTGAAAGTCTGAGTTCCTATCGGCGAACCTGGAAAGGAAATCGTATAGCTTATCTTGAACCCGTTGTAAGGCAGGGCCACTATATATTTGTCCGAAAGGGTTGCCCAGATAGGATTTATAATCATAAATTCCTCGCGGTCCCTGTCTTGTTCTATGACACCTGTTTTAATAAGTCCCTCCACGAAAAACTTTGCGCTTCCGTCAAGGATGGGTATTTCATTTGAACTGCATTCAATTATGCAGTTATCGATATGGCAGGCATATAGAGCCGATACAAGATGTTCAACCGTCTTTATTACCACCTTGCCGTTGGATATAGCTATATTATTCTGAGTATCAACGATATTCTCAATGCTGTAAGGGATAAATTCTTTTGCAGACGGGGTTTTGCTTAAAAATAAAAGGCCGGTATCTTCCGGGGCGGGTTTAAGAGTTATCCGGCACTCATGCCCGCTATGCAGGCCTGTTCCCTTGAAATCTATGCTGGTTTTCAATGTACACTGTTTTCTCATTAGCTCGCTCCATATATTGCCGGAATTCCAATAATTTTATTGAAATTATATTTATATGCTGCAAATATCGTGCCACAATAATATTAGCATTATGCTTGTTTTAAATGAAGATAAGAATGCGCAGGGAGTATATAGTCATATAATTCAGACACCCTGCTGTTTTTTTGAGTGGCTTTTAATATAATCTTCAAGGATTTTTTGAGCCGCAAATTTATCCAGTGAGGCCTTGATTTTTTTTTCATTAATGCCCATCGATTTAAGAAGGCTTAAAGAATAAACCGTGCTGTATTCTTCGTTCTGAAAATCTATTTCCAGCCCTAAATTGCTCTTTATTTTTTCTGAAAACGCCAGGACTTCCCGTGATGCTTCCTCATATTTCTCGGAATAGGGATATCCTATAATAATCTTTCCAACCCTGTTATCGTCGCATATTTTTTTTAATTCATTTATAAGAGAGGAATTGTTAAGCAGGACGGAGAACGGGCTTGATAAAATTTGTAATTCATCGGATATAGCCAGGCCGATCCTTTTTCTACCGTAATCTATCCCGAGTATCCTAGGCATAGGAAATCCTTTCCAGGATCATCTTCGCCACCCTTTCTACAACTTTTTCATCTCCGAGCGATTTCCTGATTTCGTTGAAGCAGGTTTCCAGATTTTGTTTTGCGTCTTCGTCCGGATATAAGAATGCAAGGGTCTCTTTAACCATGTTATCAGGCCTGCATTCCCTTTGCAGAAGTTCAGGAAAAAATTTTTTTTTCAGCAGGATATTCGGAAGTCCTATCATTTTGTCTTTTATAACTATCCTGCCAATTAGATAAGTCAGCCATGAGATTTTATAACAAATGACCGGAGGCCTTCGGAGGAGCGCCGACTCGAGGGAGGCTGTACCGGAGGCCATAATATTGACATCGGCCATCCTTACGGCATTCCAGGAGTCATTCCTGATAATTTTTATTTTATTTTCAAGTCCGTGTTTTTTGATCTTTTTTAAGATAATTTTTTCGAAATCCGGATGAGAAATCGGAAGAATGACTTTTATTCCATGCTTTTCAATAAGCATCTTTGCCGCTTTAAGCATAGGGGAAGTAAGAGCCTCGATTTCCTGGTGCCTGCTTCCAGGCATAATAGATACAATTTTTTTGCCACCATCAAAACCGTACTTTTCATATATTTCTTTTAACGGAGGCAAATCAGCAGCCTTGTCAAGGAGCGGATGGCCGGAAAAAACAGCATTACCCTTGTATTCTTTGTATATAAGATAATCCTGATAGAATGGGACTATAATAAGATCGATATTGCGAGCCATGACACGCGCATTCCATTTTCCCCATACGGAGACATGCGGCGGAAAATAATATATGTTTGTTGTGCCTGTTTTTTTTGCTCTTTTCGCGAGAGGTATATTGAAACCCTGGTTATCAATAAGCAAAAGATATTTTATTCCATTATTAATGATATATCTTATGCCGGATAATAATAAAGAGAACTTTTTTTTTAAAAACCGGGCCGATTCGACAAATCCTTCCGAACTCAAGGTGGAAACGTCTTCCGAGATACTTGTCATCCCGGCCGCCGCCATATTCGGACCGCCCATCCCGACAAAACGGACCGAAGGGTCCATTTCCTTTATTTTTTTTATCAGATCGGCCGCATGGATATCGCCCGATACTTCGCCGGCCGAAACAAAAATGGTCTTATTCACCATGATAGCCGACAATCCCGCGTTTTGACGTTTCTACAAAGTGGATCAAATTTTCTATTAATTCATCGCCGGCAAAGGCCTTTTTCATGTTTTCAAGTGCTTCTCTGCGCGGCTTTCCGGAAAATAGGGTTTTATATGCTTCCTTGATCCTGTTTCTCTGTTCCTGGCCGATGCCTTTTCTTTTTAAACCGACGCTGTTAAGGCCGCATCCGATCGCCGGATTTCCGTCTGCAATTATGTACGGAGGAATATCCTGGACCACTTTACCCAGCCCTCCGATCAAACTATAAGCTCCGACACGTGTGTTCTGATGAACGGCGGCATTTCCGCCTAAGATAGCGTCATGCTCGAAAAGGACAAAACCTCCGATAACGCTTCCCTGTACAAGCTGGCAGTTATCGCCGACTTTTGCATTATGGCCGACATGTGAATTTCCCATTAAGAACACTGAATTTCCCACCACTGTCTCTTCACCCTGGTCTCCATGGACAGGGGTATGAACAGTAGCTCCTTCCCTGATAATGCAGTTGTCCCCGATCCTGATCAGGCCGGGCTCTCCGTTATACGAATAATCCTGGGGAGGGCCGCCGATCGCCGTGAAAGGATGGATGCTATTGTTCTTTCCGATTTTAACCCACCCGGCGATGGAGGCCGTCGGTCCGATAACGCAGCCGTCGCCAATTTCCACGTCGCCGTCGATTACGCTATAAGGGCCTATTTTTATATTGTTTCCGAGTTTGACATTTTTCCCGATAAGCGCGGATGGATGGATCAGGTTCATTTCTTCTCCTTTTCAAGTTCCTTTTTCAGCATTTCCTCGACAAGGCTGAAGCGCTTACGGTTCTCATTGCTCAGTTCCATTAGGTTTTGGTGGGATTCGAGTAAAACCTGGATGTCTTTATAATTTTTTTCAAGCCTTTTCTTTATTTCGCTGCTTATTTCAATATTCTTGAAGGTGTTATCCTCCTGGATCGGCATGATATCAAGAAGGCCCATGGTAGAAAGGATTTCCTTGGTTTTTTCCGAAGGATTAAGAAGAATCAGATTGCCTTTCTGCATTTTTTTAAGTTTCTTCTGGACTGAAACAATAACACCGATAAAAGAACTATCAAGATAAGTCGTTTCAGACAGTTCGAAATAGATGTTTTCGGCGCTTTCATTTTCAATCTTTTCGGAAAGAAACTGAAATAACTCAGAACAGTATTCCATAGTCCCCTTGCCGATGACTTTGATTATATATCCCGAATTGATTACGCCTATGACTACACGAGAATTTTCCTGCATTTTAACCCCTTGACGCGGTCGGTTTAAAATTCTTCAGTAATTAGCGGTGAGATCTTCTTGACGCTATTTTCAAATACGGCGTCAATTTCATTTTTAGTGTCGATCTTGGAGAGCCCTGTAAAAACCATTCCCTCTTCTGCAAGGCATTTTTTGGTCCAGAGTTCTCCGATCAACATCCCGGTAGAAAGTATATCAACACGATCAAGGGCGTAAATATTACCTTTGATCTTTCCGCCTATCCTTACCATTCGGGCGTATATATCGCCTATTATCCTGCCCCTTTCTCCAACAAGTACAGTTCCATAACCCTTGATAACGCCTTTAAAATCGCCATCGATGCGTAACAGGCCGTCCGAACGGAACTCGCCTAAAAAAGCGTTTTCTCTTCCAATAACGCTGTTGGAACCAAGCGTTTTTTCAATAACGACTTCACTTTTTACTTCAACTTTAACTTCATTGTTTTTTATTTCAGCAGATTCCATAAAGCCCCCAGGATTTTTTAAGGCATCATCATACTTGTGAACGGAACCGGATCGATTTGATGTTCTGAAATAGAATCACCGACAATGACTTCGAAATGAAGATGAGCGCCATTCACCCTGCCGGTTGCCCCCACGTATCCGACTACCTGGCCCTGCTTTACCTTTGCGCCGACATAAATGCCGGGCCCGTAATCCGACATATGCGCATACCGGGTCGAGAAACCGTATTTGTGCCTGATCTCAACCTGATTTCCATAACCCCCGAACATTCCTGCGGAAACGACTTCCCCATCCGCCGCTGCCAGGATAGGTGTACCGGGATATGCCCCAAAGTCAACACCCGGATGAAATTCCCTTGCCAGCCAGGGGAAAAACGGGTTGGGCCTGATTCCAAAAGGTGAGGTTATCTGAAACTTGTTCGGGAGGGGATACTTTGACGGGATGCTAGTTAAAAGATCTTCCCATCCCTCTATGGCTTTTCCAATCCTCACGACGTTATTTTTTGTAACTTCCAGATCGTTTTTAAGTTTATTAAGGATCTTGATCTCCCGGGCCGTGCCGTTGGTCGAATTGTTGTCCGGAATTTCAACATCGTCATAATTATAAACGTTTTTGTCCTTGCCGACCGACTTGATGATATTTGTAATATCGACTTTCAGGGATGTAAAGCGCTTATCGAAACTATCAATCTGCGTTTTAAAGTCTTCAATTTGCCTGCCTTTAAGATCGTCATCGCGGATCAGAAAATCATATTGCTTCTGATTATGATTTGTCTGTCCGATCGCTAAAATGGAAGCTCCTATCGTGATTACAAGGAGTACGCTGAAGGAAAAAAGGATATAATTCGATATCTGAATATTAACTATTTTTTTTTCAGAATGGGGTACGACCATAATTGTTAATCTCTGAGAACCTCTTTCATTGATCTTATAAAGAATCTTAGCAAACCATCTTCTTACATTACTGTAATAAAGGACTATTACTTCCCTGATTTTTACCCAGGTGGATTTTTTATACATTTCGGTTTTTGATTTAAAAACAGGACGTTTTTTACTATAATTTGCCATTCGCACCCTCCTAATATTTTAATTTGTGCAAGAAATGGCTGAATATTATATATTGAACATATGACTTCTTCAATATTTTCCGCCAAATTAAAATATTGCCGATTTTGACTCGCAAAATTTTTAAGTATATAATCTTACCTCACTTTATAATAAAGTCAAGTATAATAATAAAGTCAAGTAAAAATGAGGGCTTATGATTATTGACATTCATTGCCATCTCCAGCATTGCTTTTCCGGCGAAGACCTTTTTGACCGTGAAGTATCCCGGATATCGCCGGAAATGCTTTATTTTGTTGATGTATCGACAAATGCGCGAGAATTCTTGAACATGAGGGATAGGACCCTTCCTGCGAACCTCCTTCTATCGTTCGGATTGTACCCGGAAGAGGCCCCCCTTTATACACCGGAAAAGGGGAGGGAGTTTAAGGCTTTGATCTCGGAAGGCCATGTAAGTGCGATCGGCGAGTCCGGGATTGACTATCATCGGAATTACGGGTCCCGCAAAGAGCAGGAAGCCCTTTTCAGGGATCAGATCGAGGCGAGCATAGACTGCGATCTTCCGCTGATGGTCCATACAAGGGACGCTTTCGAAGACACTTACAGGGTGCTGTCGTCATACAGGTTTAACAGGGATGTGATCATACACTGTTTCGGATATGCGGCGGCCGAAGCGGAAAAATTCCTTTCCAGCGGATATTTCCTGTCTTTCGCCGGGAATGTTACCTACCCCGGGGCAAAAGGTATTAGGGATGCCGCCATGATCGTCCCGGCGGACAGGCTTCTCCTTGAAACGGATTCGCCTTATCTTGCTCCAGTTCCTCTTCGGGGTAAAGGCAATATTCCCCTTTATGTGAAGCATACCTACAAGTTCGTTTCAGAATTGAAGAATATCGGACAGGAAGAACTTGAAAACATTATCGAGAAGAACTTCAGAAAAATTTACAGGCTTTAACATTATGGTATTTGACAATTATATTGCATTTCTTTAAAATTTCCAGGCTGGCACCTCAAAAAGAACCCTGGTTAAAAGGAGTTCTTTATGTTTTATAAAATCCTTATCACTGCGGCCATGTCGTTATGCATCATTTGCCCTGCCGTTTATTCCGAAGAGAGCGGGAAACGGGAAAAGGTCCTTGTTTTGCCTTTCCGCAACGAATCTGATACGAAACAGTATGTAAATTCCGGAATTTTCCAGGAAATTTTTTCGCGCTCTTTTTACTCTTTTATAAGCCTCCTTCCGGTTATAGAAGTGCCCGACATCGGGAAAACCCGAGGCTTAACGGCCTCATCCTCGAATATCCGGGATTTCGCCGACAGGGAACAGGCGAGGATAGTCATCTACGGCAGCTACCGTTTTACGGGTACGAAAACGAATCCCAGGATCCAGGCCAGGCTTACAGCTTACGATGGTCCGGGCAGGACCAACATTTTCAATAAGACTTACGAAACGTCGACCGGGGCCGAGGTCTTCGACGATATAGACATGATGATATCCGAGGTCATGAAGGGGGCTCTTGATATCGATGTGAAAAACATCGCCGCCATACGCTTCAAGGATTTCAGGATCGCCGACGAAACCTACCTGCTATATGTCAACGGCCGCCTCGTAGCGTCACCGTCAAACACGAACTTTTCTCTTATTCTGAAGATCATGCCCGAAACTAACTACTCTATCTTATTGAAGCAGAAAACCGGGGAAAGAACCGTCCTAAAGAAAGATGTAAGGCTCGGCCTGAACGGTTCGACCAATATAAGCTATTTCGGGTCCGGGTCCGTCAGGATAGGCGGTATTTATCTGAAAGACAGGCTGAAATCCTACGCCGTTTTTTTTGACGGAAGGCAATCGGCCGAGAACAGTTATTTAACGAACGTTTTGACCGATTACACCCACAATGTTTTGCTCGTTGAAAACCTTACAAATACGAATTATTCTACAAATTTCGACCTTTATGACAACCAGGAAGTTTCCTTAACGCCTGCTGCCGGCCCTTACGGCAGCCTTCATCTCGAACTTCTCACCCTCGATTTCGATATGGCAAGCCTTTTATTGGAGTATTTTCCCTTCGACCGCTATTTCTTTGTACAGGCAGGTTCGGGTTTCTATACAGTGAATGAATTCAATACTCAATATTATTATATATCCCCCCTCCTGGAAATAGGTTATTACTGGGTAGGGGATATGGCGTATAATTTCCGGATAGGGACGGGGATTATCGGCCGGGTAAACGTGGCCTATTCCCCGTCTGGCCCGGTCCCGGATGTGATTACCCCGGCGCTTTTCAACCTGGGCCTGTTCGTAAGCGTCGATTTCTATTTTATAACGGTCAGGCCGGAATGTTATTTTTACTATGAAAACGGAAAGGCGAACTTCACGTACGCCGTCGCGGCCGGCATACACTTTTAACGATGAACGGAAAGGCGAACTTCACGTACGCCGTCGCGGCCGGCATACACTTTTAACGATGAGGGGTATTATGTATAAAAGTATATCTGTATTATTTAAAATCGTTCCAATGATCCTGATATTCGTCCTTTATTCATGCGATATGTTCAGCCCCCCGGGTTTATCCGACAAGCTGAAAAATTATACCGGTAGTTCCTCGTCGAGCTCTTCGTCTTCTCCATCCTCTCCGCCAGGCTCGACATGGTGGGCCTCCAACCCTATTCCAAGCGCTCAAAACGACTGGGATTCAGTCGCCTTCGATGGGAACGGCCGTTTTGTAGCGATAGCACGTATGGCGCAAGTAATATATTCAATCGACGGTCAAAACTGGACGCTTTCACCCGGTACCCTCACAGGTGGCGATTGGGAATCGATTGCATACGGGAATGGCGTTTTTGTTGCGGTTCCCTGGGGTACAATTCCTGAATATTCAAGCGACGGCGGGATAACCTGGACGCCTTCAACCGGATACTTTATGTATAGTTTCGTTTGGTCGGTGGCCTTCGGGAACGGACGCTTTGTCGTGGTCGGCAATGCCGCCCCACAGTTAACGTATTATTCAAGCGACGGGAATAGTTGGACGAGTTCAGTAACCCCCCCTGACCCTATTGCATGGGCGCCGGCAACCTACGGGAACGGGCGTTTTGTCACTGTTAACACTAGCGGTGCTATGGCTGGGCATTCAGTAGACGGGAATACCTGGATTACCGGCAGCACACTCCCGGTCAGCACCAACTGGAATTCAGTGGCTTATGGGAATGGCGTTTTTGTAGCGGTCGCCGGCCCAAGCTCAATTGCTGCAACTTCGCCAGACGGGATAACCTGGACCCAGCAGGCCCTCCCAGGTTGGGACAACTGGTGGTCTGTAACCTATGGTAATGGTGTTTTTGTAGCCGTTGCCGGCGGCTGGAACTATGTCAGTGCAAACGCCGCGACATCAACGGACGGGGTACACTGGACACTCAGAGCCCTTCCGTTTTCCGCCCACTGGTATTCTGTTGTTGCCGGGAACGGCATTTTTGTTACGGTCGCAAGCAACAGTACCATAGCGGCTTTTTCGACAAATTGACGGCGGGGGGAGGATCAAATTTCGACCTGCAGGCCTTCCCTGGCCAGGATGGTATTGGGGAAGAAACGCTTCGCCTCTTCCTCGACCTTGAAAATATCATCGTCGCTCTGGTCGGGATCGAAATGGAACAATACAAGCTTATCCACGCCGGCTTCCGACGCTACCTTTACAGCCTGTTTCCATGTGCTGTGGCCCCATCCCAGCCTGAAGCCTATGACCTTGTCGGTGTATTGGGAGTCATGGATAAGCATGTCCGCGTCTTTTGAAATGCTGACGACCCTTTTATCTATAACATCGTGGAAATGTTCAGTGTCGGTGGAATAAACGAGCGATCTTCCGTTATGTTCGATCCTGTATGTGTAAGCTATAGCGGGGTGAATGTGACGCCTCGCCTCGATTTTAACCCCGTCCATAATCGTGTGAAAGCCTTCGGATAGCTCATGAAATTCGATTTTTGCAGGGAGATGGCTGAATTTAACCGGGAAATAGTCGTATTCCATCTGCCCCTCGAGGAGGACCTGCAGGTGGCGGTTGGCTTTTTCAGGGCCGTAAATGATGATCTTTACATTCGGCATATATATGGGATTAAAAAAAGGGAAACCCTGAATATGGTCCCAATGGGTGTGGCTTAAAAAAATGATGATCTCCGACGTTTTACCGGATTCTATTTCAGGCACTATAACTTTGCCGAGCCCCCTGATGCCTGTCCCCATATCAAGTATAATTCGCCTTTCACCCAGCATAAGCTCAATACAGGAGGTGTTCCCCCCTATTTTCATTTTATCTTCTTCGGGCGTCGGTATAGAACCTCTTACACCCCAGAACTTCAATTTCATATAAGCTCCGTATCCGGCTGCGTTAATTTTCGGCAGTGCAGCGGGCAAAATTAACTTTTGATATCGTATTCAAAGGAACGATGGGGGTATTGATTAAATTACAGTACCGTCGGAAATAATAGCGTTTTTAATTATTACGACTATGCCGTCGACTATAGCGTAATCATTTTCCTCCTTATTCAGGATTCCGGTCTCATTGACGATCATAACGTTTTTTCCGATGCGGCAGTTTTTATCCAGGATGGCGTTTTTTATGACGGTGTTTTCCCCGATCCCTATATCGGGGATCTTTTTTTCAAGGTTTGCCGCTTTCGCATCGTCTTTTTCATAAAAATCCGCACCGATAATAACGCTGTTTTCTATTTTAACCCCTTTTTTAATAATGCTTCTGACCCCGATTATACTGTTTTTAATATTCGATTCATCGATCTTTACTCCGTAACTTATTATAGCAGTATCGATTTTAGAATTAAAAATCTTTGAAGGAGGGAGAAAGCGGGGCCGGCTGAAAAACGGATTGGATAGCTTGAATAAATCGAACGGTCCGTTATCCTGGGTCAATTCGATATTGGCCTGGTGGAAGCTCTTGATAGTTCCTATATCTTCCCAGTAATCGGCATGGACAAACCCGTATACCTCGTATTTATTCTCAATCGAATAGGGTATTACTTCTTTTCCAAAATCGAGCATTTCCGGATGCGTAAGCAGAATGTCGTAAAGAGTATCGACATTGAAAAGGTAAATTCCCATCGAACCGAAGAAAGGCCTTCCGGCGCCGCAGATCGAAGCATATTTTTTCGGGACAGCCCAGCTTTTAATATCGTCCTTGTTTTTCGGTTTTTCAATAAAATTGGTGATCCTGCAGCCCTCGTCAATTTTCAGGATCCCGAACCGCGAGGTATCCTCTTCCGGGACCGGTATTATTCCCAGTGTTATCTGCGCCTTGTTTTCTATATGTGCGGCCAAAAGCGTCCTGAAATCCATGTAGTACAGCTGGTCTCCGGAGAGAAGTAGGACGTATTTTGCGTCCCCTGAATTTCGGAGCCCCCTGAAATGCCTTAAAGCCCGGCGGACCGCGTCGGCGGTGCCCTGGGTAAAACCGCTGGTCGGGCTGTCCTGGGTCTGTTCGGTGGCGAGAATATCGACAAAGCCGTTATGAAATATGTCGAATTTATAGGTCTGGGTGATATGCCTGTTCAGGGAAGTCGAATTAAACTGGGTCATTACAAAAACACGGTTTATACCGGAATTGATGCAGTTAGATATGGGGATATCAATCAGGCGGTAACTCCCCCCGAAAGGCACCGCGGGTTTCGAGCGTTCTTTTGTCAGCGGATAAAGCCTGGTCCCTTTACCCCCGCCGAGGATCAGTCCCAGCACCTCGTTTATATTGTAATCAATCTTTTCCCGGCTTGCCGGCGCCCTTTTCATCAAATCCTCCTGCCGCAATTAACATTATATATAGTAAACTAAAAAAGTCAATTACAAGCGGTAATTCACCGTCAATTGACAATTATAATGAGACCTTTTATATTAGGACGCGGGAGACGATAGAGGGGCGGTGTATGCAGTCAGTCCTTGTGCTGCTGGAAAATACCGAGATGAAATCTCTTGAGGAAAAATTACTTCTTTTAAATGATTTACAAATCGTTACGGCAGGGGCGCCGGGAACGATTAGCGCATCCCCTGAGCTCTTCCTTGACCTTACATTCGACATATTCAATAAGAACATATCCGAGGAATATCTGTACGGCCAATTTTCGCGCATTCATATGTCGCTCGACTCCCTTTATCACAGGGGGGGAGGAGCTCTGAAGGTTATAAAAAATTACCCTTTCACAACCAATGTAAACAGGTTCCTTCGAATACACCGGATAATCGATTCGTTCGTGTCTTTCCTGGGCGAATTTTACAATGCTAAAATTATTTTTATACCTAACATCATATCAAGGCATGGCTTTCAAATTTTATCCAGCCCCCCTATCAAGCTTATCAATGCCCTCAGGCTGGATAAAACGGACCAGGTAAATGTAAGGGACGCGTCCCGTTTTTATCTGATATATGAAATGGATGCCATTAACGCCGTTTATAACAGGAAAGGGGCCCTTGAAAAAGACCTCGTTATCGAGGGCCTTGAGCTTTCCCTCAGGGATATTTACGATAGGGCATGCCGGATAGTGGGCAATACCCCTGTCCACTTCGATCCGGCATATTTCATTAATTTCGAATATCCGCCCGAAAACTCCGATAATGTCCAATCCCTGAATTACGACCTCGAAGATATGGTTATCGACATTACCAGTTATTTGTTTTAATTTTAAAATGGAATGTAACCACAGATTACACGGATTTCACTGATATTTTCTGTGAAATTAGTTTGAATTTTTTGTTGTAATTGTCTAATCATAATATGTAAAAATCAGGTGAAAATAAATCGATAAATTATTTCATATTCTTTGAGTCCTTTACATTTTTTTCATTTCTTATGATTAAAAGACTTTAAGAACGTAACGACTATAAAAAATCTAAATTCTTTAATTATTAATGATTGCACAGATAATTCCAAAATAATAATCTGTGCCATCTGAGAAATCTGTGGTTTCGTACCCCGTTTGCCAAGTTTAAAATGTGAGATTATTATTTATATATAAGGAGGCATATATGGTAAAAGAAGGTGAGAGGGCCCCGGATTTCAAGCTTCCGGCTGATGACGGTTCTTTTGTATCGCTTTCAGATTTTAAGGGTAAGAAGGTCGTATTATATTTTTATCCGAAAGACGATACCCCGGGCTGTACTAAAGAGGCCTGTTCTTTTAGGGATTCTAACGACCTGTTCATTGAAAAAGGGGCTGCAGTGATAGGAGTCAGCGCCGATGACAGCCAGTCGCACAAGAATTTCCGCAATAAATACAACCTGCCCTTTTATCTGCTCTCGGACGCGGGGCATAAAGTAATGGAGGCATACGGCGCCTGGGTTGAAAAAACTATCCGTTCCACATTCATCATTGATGAAAAGGGCAATGTAATAAAGGTGTTTCCACAGGTAAATCCTGAAAAACATGCCGACGAGGTCCTTAAATTTCTTTAGGGCAGTTCTAATAACTCAAGAATTTTGCCCTTACAGGACAAGCCCTTTGCATTAACAATCTATCATTTAACTCTATATGCACTTGTGCCCGTTAGGGTATGCCCTATGGGGGCTTCCTATCCGAAGGGCCGAAGGTACCCGGAGGGTATATTAAATGCGCCCTGTAAATAAATTGATATTTCAATACTATTGTTATAGAATTTACTCCTTTGAATCGAGAGGGAGTATGTTATATCGTTTTGTCGTAGTGATCTTATTTTTGACTCATTTCCTGTTCTACGCGGCTTATTCGATAGACAACAGGAAATCCTTTCTTCTGGCCGGTACAGGGCAGGGAATATATCAATGGGATTTTCGGGGCGACCCTGTCCTTGTCTGGAATAACGAGGGCTTTCCGCCCGAAATAAAAAAGATCCTGCCCGTCCCGTACGGCTTCTTCGTTTTGACCTCGGCAGGCGTCTTTTTTTCGGAAGATGGGAGGAATTTTCTTGGAAGGAACGAAGGCATTACTTATAAAACTATCAAGGTCATCAATGACGGTGAAAAATCGTTTACCAATATCACCGAAGATTTGAAGGATATTGAAGCGGACCCTTCGAATCCGGATAATCTTGTTACCAGCAGCAAGGACAGGGTTTTCATATCAACAAATGAAGGCGTTTCATGGTTTTCCATCCAGGGCCCGGTACCGTATTCTACTATAAAAACCCTTTCCATAATTTCAAGCCCTGACATAACAATATTCCTGGGCCATTCTTTCCAGGGATTCTTTTCATTTACACTCGGCAAAGACGCCTCATGGAAGAAAATGAATACAGGCCTTTATAACTTTTCGAAAACATTCGAGGAAATCTCCGGGATAGCGGCAGAGAAGGATAACAGCAATTTAAATATATACGCCGTCAATAATTTTACTCCAATACTTTATCAATGGAGCTCAAGGTCGAATTCCTGGTCTGTCATCGATCACTTTCAAAAGGATTTCGATATGATGGAAAGCATGGTCAAGAAAGGCAGGTATATTTACTTTGTGAACCGGATGGGGATCATGCGTTATAATTTGGATACTAAAGCACTTGAACTGGACGGCGCAAACGAGATAAAAAATACTCTGGAATTAAAAACGGAGCAAAGTGTCTCGGCGATCGGAGGCTATGACGAAAACGGCGAAGAATTCCATTTTTCGGAACTCTGGCTTCCTTCCCTTCCCCCGATGAAGAATTATTACTCTCAGTCATCCCAGAAACGAGGGCTTTATGTACAGGCGACCGCACTTAAGGATAAAAAAAGGCTTGATAAACTGATCGATTTCATGAAACAAAATTCGCTGAATATGATCACTGTTGATATGAAGGACGATTCGGGATATCTCAGATTCAAGCCCGTATCTAACCTGACCGCGAGTATAGCCAGGGTTGTCAATCCTATCGATCTGGATGCTTTTATACCGGTCATGAAGGAAAATAATATCTACCTGACGGCCCGTCTGGTTGTTTTTAAGGATAATGTTTTATACAGTTACAGTAATTATACATATGCCGTGAAATCCAGAAGCGTTCCCGGCCATCCATGGCAGGGGACCAAGATAGGCAGGGACGGCGCCTTAAAAAATATAAGGGAATACTGGGTTGACCCGTACTCGGAAAAAGTGTGGGAATACAATATGGCTATAGCCAGAGAACTTACCGAGAGGGGATTTGACGAGATTCAATTCGATTATGTGAGGTTTCCCACTGACGGTTTAAATCTGGATGACGCGAATTTCAGCTTCAGGGAAAAAGGGATGGATAAGGAAAGTGCGATACTTTCATTCTTATCTTACGCAAGGCAAAATTTAAATGTTCCGATATCGATAGATATTTACGGGGCAAACGGGTATTACAGGACCGATGCAAGGACCGGCCAGGATGTCGAAACATTAAGAAAATATGTAGATGTCATCTGCCCCATGTTTTATCCCTCCCATTTTTCAGAAGATTTTCAGTATTGCGAACCCATTGAAAACAGGCCCTACAGGATTTATTATTTCGGGACTCTCAGGAATTATTTTATCGGTAAAAAAGAGCTTGTGATCAGGCCGTATGTACAGGCTTTCAAATTGTTCGGGCAATTCGACAGGAAATATTACGGCCCACGGTATATAGCCGATGAGATTTCAGGAGTACAAAATTCAATCGACCTCGGCTATACTTTCTGGAATATGGGTATGAAATATTCCATGCTGCCCGACGCTTATAGTAATATAACCATAAAATGACAAAATCCGGCTTATGATTTATAATATTTAACAGAGGCGGAACTGCTTATGACCTTGATTGATTATTTCATTCAAGGCGGGCCTGTAATGTATTTGATTTTACTCTCGTCCGTGTTAGGGCTTGCCGTTTTTATTGAAAGATTCATCTATTTAAGGAATTTTTTAATTTGCGGCAGTACTATCATGGGGAAGATCAGGGAAAGGGCGAATAATTATCAAATTGACGAGGCGAAGGCTGAGTGCGATAATAACCCGGGGCCGGCTTCTAATATAATAAAGGCCGGTATTGAGGTTTCCGGCAGTCCCGTTGAAGTTATAGAAGTTTCGATGGAATCGGCGGCGAAACTCGAAATTTCAGGCATAAACCGTTTTGTCCCTATCCTTGCGACAGTCTCGAGCGTATCGACGCTCCTGGGACTGCTGGGATCCGTGCTGGGGATGATCAATTCGGGAACGGCATTAACGGGGTTGACTGAGGGCGCGGCGGGGCCTTCTAGGCTGATCGGGGGTATAGCACGGTCCCTGATTGCGACCGCGTTCGGATTATGCGTTGCCATTCCGGCTGTTGCGGGCTATAATTATATAACCGCGAAAATAAACGCTGTGTTATCGGAAATAGAAAGCTGGACAGCCGATTTTATTAAAATAGCCGGCAAACGGCCTGAAAGATCAAAATGGTGAACTAAGGAGAAAATATGACTAAGAAAGGAAAAGAATTATGGACGATGTTCAAAAGAGGTTTTGTCCTGTTTTTTATTCTCCTCGTAATTGGAAGTTTTGTGGTAAGCCTTGCGTATTCCCCATGGAGCTCGCATCAGGATCTCACCGGCTACAGGGTAGCCAAGGTAAAGGATGAGGTATATTCATATCAGCCAAATACTCCATACTATTATTTATATTCGGAAGTTAAGAAAAATTTAGCCGATTCGCTCAAGAGCCAGCTTGATCCGGCCATGTTTAACCAGTATGTAATTTCAAAAAGCGTCGACTATCTGGTCAGATCGGCCACAGTTTACCAGTTTGCCAGGGATATCGGCGTAGCCCCGTCCCAGGATTCCCTCAGGAGGATTATTGAAATTACGACGAGGAGCCCGCTTTACAGGGCGCCGGACCAGGGTATGCTGGATTTTGCGGCTATGCAGTACGACTTAAACGCCATGGAGGGCGATAACGGCGATATACTTAATGTTTCAGGACTTCCCACTTACGCCGAACTTTATTCATTTTACGAAATGGAGAATTTTACTCATTCGGCAGAATTTTTATACCTCGATGTGACAAATTTTATCGTTAACAGGCTTACAACCGATGATATTAAAGGTTTTTACGATGATAATTTCGGCAGGTATGTCAAAGAACTTTCAATCGATGAATTAAGCACAGGCTCAAAATTAATGGCTTTCAACATATGCAGGGATGTTCAAACCGACGGCTGGGAAAAAACTATCGATAAATATAAAGGGAAAGCTAATTACCTTAAATCCGAGAAAATTAGCGATGCACATGGTACAACGACCCGTTTCGCAGCCGCATTAAAGCTTAAGAAAGGCGCTGTTTCTCAAAAGCCGGTCTTTGAGAACAGGGAATATCATGTCATCATGCTCGGTTCTTACCCGGCCTATAACGATCTGAATCCCGAAAATCGCAAAACCGTCGAGATAGAGTTTATTAACCTGAAGTATAATGAGTTAAGATCAAAATACGACGGTGACATAAAAAAGGCTGTTGAAAATGCGGAAGCATCCCTGAAAATTTCACCCGATTTCAAAAAAGCGGCATCGGTTTCAGGTTTTATATATCTGAATTCCGACAAGGTAAATCCTCTTAGCCCGGTATTGGCCGATGAGAAAGGGAACCAGGCTACCCTGCCTATACTTGAAAATAAGGACCTGGCCGACTTTATATTTACAAGTAAGCCGCTATCGGTAAGCAAAACTTATTATACTGACGGGTATATAGTTATTGCAAAAGTTTTAAAAGGATCGACGCTTACAAATATCGATTATAAGAACCTTGTAAAAGTATTTCCTTCTGTCAGGAGATACAAGAGCATTGTAACTCTTGGCGATTGGTCTAAATCGCTTGAAAAGAGATATCCGCATACCATCTATGAGGATGATTTAAAGAACCTCCAGCAGGTCCTGAAGGGCCAATAAGTCTGGTCCTGTAAGGGCCAATGAGTCCGGTCCTGTAAGGAGCAATAGTCAGGATCAATGGGAGTAACTTTTCAAAAACCTGTCCAGATAAGCATCCTGTCTCTCGAGCATTGTCATCTCATCTTCCGCCGATCTTTCATGATCGAATCCCAGCAGATGCAGCAGGCCATGTATTGCAAGCCGGGCCAGTTCTTCTTCCTCGGTAACGCCATACTCCCGCGCCTGTTTTTTTACCTGTTCTGTCGATATTATTATATCTCCGAGTATTTCAGGCTCGGTATATCCGTCAGGTTCCTGCGAGTTGAAAAAGTCTTCCTCCTCTTCCTGCATGGAAAACGAAAGAACATCGGTAGCCGAATCGATCTTTCTGTATTTTCTGTTCATAGAACGGATGTATTGATCGGAACATAAAACCAGATTAACCTCGAAGTTTTCCTTTTTAAAATCTAAAAGAATCGTCGACAGAAATTGGGTAAGGCAATCCATTAGAACTGTTTCAAAGCCTTGATGCTCATTAATAATTACATGGATCATAATATAGCTGGTCTTTCTTGACAGATTTTATTTTCCACCGCTTCCCGGGGTTTTCCCTATAAATTCTCCGCCAGACAGCCTGAAAAGTTCATTATCCCCCGGATCGTCCGGATCTATGCCGGAAACAGCGTCAGCAGGGGTCAGAACAGCATTGGAACGCGCTATGGCTACAAATATTCCGCTGTTTTCAAGAATTCCTATCTCCGCGTAATACGGACGATTCGTTTCAGGCACCTGTATATACCAGTTTTTAACCCCATTTTTAACTTCAGTATCGAAATATTTGTCAGTATCTGCGTAGTACATCCTGATAAATAGGCTTTTATTGGATATCTTTTCCAGCATCATCTTTGTGTCCGGGTTGAATTCCCAGAATGCGAAGATCCAGTAAGGGTTCTGGACAAGAAGAGTAATTTTAGTATTTCCGTAATCTTCCGGCAGTTCATATTCCTTTTCATTGTAAAAATTCGTGCTTTTTTCGCTGTCGATCCCGAATTTTCTTTTTTCCCCATCCAGTATTTCATTTGCGTCCATGGCAGGGCCGTTTTGTTCCATATTTTCATTTCCATTCGATCCGTTAATCATAAAACCCTCCTCGCCTAAGGTGATTAATTTTAATTGCTAAAAATCAAAAGTCAAGAAATAAGCCAGACAGCATTCTAAAGTGGGCTGTTCAAACAACATTCTAAAACTGGATATTGTTTCGAATTCAGCATGAAAGGGACTGGGAATTGCTGATCGGCGTTTTTCGCCCAACGGTTCTCCTTCGGCCCTTCGGGCGTAAGAGCTCTTCGTAAGGACGCTTGTTTATTCCTGAATAGAAAAGCCAATATCGATGATCTCGAATTCCTCGCGCTTCAACTGGAAAAGGATTGTTAATATATCTTCCGGCGTTTTAACCATATCGAAATTCATCGGACGGCTGGCAACAATTGCCCTTATCATTTCCATCGATTCGCTTTTACCTTCGGGAAGGCTTGCGTCGAAATGGATGCCCTTTTTTATGTCCGCATTAGAAGGAAAACTATATTTTCCGGCATTGATAAAGTTTGAACCGTTATGCGAATTCGGAAAGAGTAATGCTGCCGAATCCATGTAAATGTTAAAAAAGTAAATCCATGCGTTGGTTTGTATTGAATATTCCAGCATGATCCTTTCGCCGGGACGAAGGCGGCGCTCCTTCATATCTGCACTAAACCCGAAATCCGGCTTATTGCCCTGCAATACATGGTAGTGTAATTTATAATATGCAGTTAGTTTATTCGCAGACGGCTCTTCTTTAAGGAGTTCGACCTTCTCGATAAAGCCCAGGGTTGAAAGGCTGGCAGAATCAAAATAACTAAGGTTGCCTCCGGAATCATCACCGCTGTTTTTTATAATCACTTTTGAACTGGTATATTCCCCTCCCTTGTACTCCGAAACCATTTGAAAGGCTTTTTGTTTCAGACGCTCCCGTGTGTTTGCCATCGTATCGTTCTCACCCATATTGTAAAACGCTTTTACATAAAAAAAGCCGTTATGTTCCTCAATGACCTGGGCCTGCCTGCTACTCTTCAAGCTTTCTAAAATACCCGAATCATCCATGGAATACGCACTAACCGCAAAAAACAGTAAAATAAAGGTTAATATATAAATGTTTTTCATAATATACTCCTACTTCAGCCTGACAAGCACCTCGTTTTCATCCCCGATTACCTGCGGCGTCTGTTCGAAAGCCCTGATTATATTCGCGCGTTCCGGGACCGTCTTATCCAGGTATTCCCTCATCTCGGCCAGGGTGATATATTTATCCCCCTTCTTATCCGCTCCTCCGGAAAGGCCCTTCAGGAAATAGTAGGTGAAAAGCCCGTGCCCCATCTGGGGATACCACACCGAGTAGTCGGAGCCCGAAGTCGCCGCGTAGATCGATCCTATGTTTTCAGAGATCAGGGGATTATCCACCACCATATTGACCGGGGAAATATTTTCCACAAGCCTTCCGCCCCCCGATTCGCCGCTGAAGCAGGATTCGAGGATCACGACCACATGTTTAACTCCGATCCCCTTGAGTCTGGCGATATTGGCGTATAAGAGCCTCAGGGGATATGCGGTTTGTTCCACATAATCCTTATTCATATCCACCGGAGCTATATATCCCTTGTGGTCCTTCAACCCGGGTATCCCGTGCCCGCTGTAATAAATATAGACCTTTGACGGCTTGTAAAGCTGGACGTTCCTGTAAATTATCGACCTTGACGGCTCGTTTTCAGTTCCAAAAAGCCCCAGCATATCGGCAAGGGTTATATTTTCTTTCATAACGATCTGCTCCGCGGGGATCCTGAAGGTGTTCTCGAAATAGAGTTTCATCACTCTCGCGTCCTGGAGGGCGTAATCAACAGCCGGAATGCCGTTCCTGTAGTCGCGGTTGCCTACCACCACGGCTATCGCATTATTCTGATCAGAATACCCTTTCGGTATCTTTGTGTCCACATCCACGCTGAGATTGGTTTCTTTTACGATATTTGTTCCGTCCTTTACTGAAAAGTTATCGGTTGTATTTAAATTTTTCTTTTCGCTTTCATTCTGGATCTGTTGCGCGTTCATAAATAAATTTTGTATCTCCGGGTTTTTTCCTATAACAGCATAAGTTAAAGCCGTACTACCGGTATTATCCTTTATGTTGACATCGGCTTTAGCATTTATCAATGCTAAAGTTGTGGCCAGGTCCCCATTTTTAACAGCTAAAATCAAAGCCGTCTTGCCTTCATCATTCATCGCGTTGATTTCTGCCCCTGCCTTGATCAAAACCAATACTGTCTTTAAATACCCATTGTCAGCCGCGTGCATCAATGCAGTCCAGCCTTTTCTATCCACTGCATTGACATCGGCCCCGGCTTCGATCAATGCTATAATCGCTTCTGAGTTGTCTGTTTCTGATTCCGCTGCCGCTTCTATCAAAGCCGTAAAGCGGTTAGATCCATAATGCTTGTTAACATCACCCTTGTAATTTTTAATAAATTTTATATCGTCCCTTACTGCCGCATACCCTAAAGGATCTCTGGTTAACATTCTAACAAGACCGCATGAAGTAATAAGGGTGAAAGCCGGTATTGCGAGCAGGATAAAAATCGACAGCTTTTTCATATGACGATCCTCCTTTTTGAAAACGTTTGAGGATTTGATATTTATCTCAGCCTTGCCAGGACCTCGTTTTCATCTCCGATAACCTGCGGGGTCTGTTCGAAAGCCCTGATAATATTCGCGCGTTCCGGGACCGTCTTGTCCAGGTATTCCCTCATCTCGGCCAGGGTGATATATTTATCACCCTTTTTATCCGCATATCCGCTCAGACCTTTCAGGAAATAGTAGGTAAACAGCCCATGCCCCATCTGGGGGTACCATACGGAGTAGTCGGAACCCGAAGTCGCCGCGTAGATCGATCCTATATTTTCCGAGATCAGGGGATTATCCACCACCATATTGACCGGAGAGATATTCTCCACCAGCCTGCCGCCGCCTGATTCGCCGCTGAAACAGGATTCGAGGATCACTACTATATGCTTAACTCCAATATTTTTGAGTCTGGCGATATTGGCGTATAACAGCCTCAGGGGATATGCCGTTTGTTCCACGTAATCCCTGTTCACATCTACAGGTGCTATATATCCCCTGTGGTCTTTAAGCCCCGGTATTCCGTGCCCGCTGTAGTAAATATAGACCTTTGACGGCTTGTAAAGCTGGACGTTCCTGTAAATTGTCGACCTTGACGGCTCGTTTTCAGTCCCGAAAAGCCCCAGCATATCGGCGAGGGTCATATTTTCTTTCATAAGGATCTGCTCCGCAGGGATCCTGAAAGTATTCTCAAAATAGAGTTTCATAACCCTTGCGTCCTGGAGGGCGTAATCAACAACCGGAATGCCGTTCCTGTAGTCCCGGTTGCCTATAACAACGGCTATCGCGTTTTTCTGAACCGAATACCCCTTCGGTATTTTCGTGTCTACATCAGAGCTGAGATTGGTTTCTTTTACGATATTTGTTCCGTCCTTTACTGAAGAGTTGTTGGCTTTATTTAAATTTTTCTTTTTGCTCTCATTCTGGATCTGTTGTGCGTTTATTAATAAAAATACTATCTTGGCATTATTATTTTGAGTGGCGTATATTAAAGCCGTACTACCGGAATTATCCTTTATATTGACGTCAGCCCCTGCCAGTATCAATGAACTAACTTCTTCCGTTTGTTCTTTATTCTTAGCCGCATATATTAAAGCCGTACTACCGGAATTATCCTTTATATTGACATCAGCCCCTGCCAGTATCAATGAACTAACTTCTTCCGTTTGTTCTTTATTCTTAGCCGCATATATTAAAGCCGTACTGCCGGAATTATCCTTTATATTGACGTCAGCTATATCGATTAATGCTAAAGTTACACTCGATTCCCCATTTTCAGCAGCTATCATCAAAGCCGTCTTGCCTTCATTATTCACCACGTTGATTTTGGCCCCCGCAACAATTAAAATTGATACTGTGTTTATGTACCCTTTTTCAGAAGCGTGCATTAATGCTGTCCAGCCGTTTTTATCCACAGCATTGACATCGGCACCGGCCTCGATCAAAGCCTTAATCCCTTTCGTGCTTTCAGTGCCATCTGCAGCCTCTATCAAAGCTGTATAATCCTCAGGTCCATAATGCTTGTTGATATCACCCTTATAAATTTTAATATACTCGATATTGCCCCTTACTGCTGCAAACCCTAAAGGAATTCTTGTCAACATACTACAAGAAGTAATTAACAGGAAAGGCTGGATTACAAGCAGTATAAAAATAAGCAGCTTTTTCACATGATAATCCTCCTTTTTGAATACTTTTGAGGATTTGATATTTATCTCAGCCTGACCAGTACTTCGTTTTCATCTCCGATTATCTGCGGCGTCTGTTCGAATGCCCGGATTATATTCGCGCGTTCGGGGACCGTCTTATCCAGGTATTCCCTCATCTCGGCCAGGGTGATATTTTTATCCCCCCTTTTATCAGCATATCCGCTTAAGCCCTTCAGGAAATAGTAGGTGAAAAGCCCATGGCCCATCTGGGGATACCATACCGAGTAATCGGAACCAGAAGTCGCAGCGTAGATCGATCCTATGTTTTCCGAGATCAGGGGATTATCCACTACCATATTGACCGGTGAAATATTCTCCACCAGCCTGCCGCCGCCCGATTCGCCGCTGAAGCAGGATTCCAGGATCACGACTGCATGTTTAACTCCGATATCCTTGAGTCTTGCGATATTGGCGTATAAGAGCCTAAGGGGATATGCGGTTTGTTCCACATAATCCTTATTCATATCCACCGGAGCTATATATCCCTTGTGGTCCTTCAGCCCGGGTATCCCATGGCCGCTGTAGTAAATATAGACCCTGGTGGGTTTGTAAAGCTGGACGGTCCTGTAAATTGTAGCACTTGACGGCTCATTTTCAGTTCCGAAAAGCCCGAACGTATCGGCAAGGGTTATATTTTCCTTGATAACAATATGCTCTGCGGGGATCCTGAAAGTAGTCTCAAAATAAAGTTTCATCACTCTCGCGTCCTGGAGCGCGTAATCCACTGCCGGAATGCCGTTCCTGTAGTCGCGGTTTCCTACCACCACGGCAATAGCGTTATTTTGGTCCGAATACCCTTTCGGTATCTTTGTGTCCACATCCACGCTGAGATTGGGTTTGTTTACCATTTTCGTATCGTTGTGTAATGTGGAGTTGTCGCTTGTATTTTTGTTCTCATCCTGGATCTGTTGCGCATTCATTAATAAATTTTGTATCCCCGGATTTTTACCTATGACAGCATAAGTTAAAGCCGTACTGCCCGTATAATCCTTTATGTTGACATCGGCCTTAGCATTTATCAATGCTAAAGTTATGGCCAGGTCCCCATTTTTAACAGCTAAAATCAAAGCAGTCTGGCCTTCATGATCTATCGTGTTGATTTCGGCCCCAGCCTTGATCAAAACCAATACTGGGTTTATGTACCCTTTGTCGGCTGCATGCATCAAAGCCGTCCAGACGTTTTTATCCACTGCATTAATATCGGCACCGTTATCGATCAATGCTTTAATCCCTTCTGTTTTGTCCGAGCTATCTGCAGCCTCTATCAAAGCTGTATAATCCTCAGGTCCATAATGCTTGTTGATATCACCCTTATAATTTTTAATATACTCGATATTGCCTCTGACTGCTGCATATCCTAAAGAATCTCTAGTCAACATATTATAAAGGCCGCATGAGGTACTTAGCGTGAGAGCCGGGATTGCTAGCAGGATAAAAATAAATAGTTTTTTCATAAGACAATCCTCCTTTTTGAAAAAAGATTGAGGACATAATCTAATAAGTTTATCACGTTTCCGGATAACTTTCAAATCGATTTTGCAGTACCAGCCGAACGGAATAAAAAATTGTCTTTTTTTTATCCTGCACTTTAGAATATGATCGGTTTAAAATCATATGAAAGGGTAGAATAATGATCGAACGCATGAAATTCGAGGGCACGGCCGAACTAAGGATAGGTGACAGCACATACAACATCCCTGTTTACGAGGGGCCGAAAAAGGAAAAGACTCTGGTCATTACAGACCTCAGGAAAGAGTCGGGTTATATCTCTTACGATCCCGGCCTCGGCAATACGGGCATAACTACGAGCGATATTACTTTTGTCGACGGCGAGAAGGGAAAGCTCAGCCACAGGGGATACCCTATAGAGGAACTTGCTGAAAACTGCTCCTTTCTCGAGGTGGCGTATCTCCTGATATTCGGCAAGCTTCCCAATATCGAGGAAAGGAAGCATTTTTCACAGCTGATGAACCTGCACTCTCTTATTCATGAGGATATGCAGAGGTTTTTTCAGAATTATCCCGAAAGGGCCCATCCGATGGCCGTTCTTTCGGCAATGGTCGTTTCTCTTTCGACGTTTTATCCCGAGCTTGAAAAGGAAAACGATGGGGAAGCGATCGACATAACCGTAACCAGGCTTTTGTCTAAAATGAGGACTATCGCCGCGTTTTCATACAAGAAATCGATCGGCGAACCCTTTGTCAATCCGAGTTATAAATACAGCTACTGTGAAAATTTCCTGAATATGATGTTTTCGTCCCCTGTCAAGGCTTATAAACTCGACGAAGTCACGGAGCATGTGCTGAATATGTTCCTGATCCTGCATGCCGATCATGAACAGAACTGTTCGACAACGGTTGTCCGGACAGTAGGCAGTTCGGGCGCCAACCTATACGCGTCTATCGCAGCCGGTATTTGCGCCCTCTGGGGTCCTCTCCATGGGGGGGCCAACCAGGAAGTGATCGAAATGCTTGAAAATATTTACAAGGGCGGGCTAAAACCCGATCAGGTGATAGAACAGGCCAAGCGTCGCGATTCGAAGGTAAGGCTCATGGGTTTCGGGCACAGGATCTATAAAACTTACGATCCGCGGGCTAAAATAGCGAAAGCGGCCTGCCGGAAATACCTTGATTATTTGGGCATGAAGCATGACCCGCTGCTTGAAATAGCTATGGAGCTTGAAGAAAAAGCCCTTAACGACTCGTATTTCCAGGAAAAGTATTTATATCCTAATGTCGACTATTACACGGGCATTGTATACAGGGCGATGGGCATTCCGATCAATATGTTTACAGTTATGTTCGCCATCGGACGCCTTCCCGGATGGATTGCACACTGGCTTGAGATGAAAGCAGATCCCGAACAGAAACTGATGCGCCCGCGCCAGATTTATACCGGCGAAGACGACAGGCCGTTTGTTACTGTAAAGGAAAGATGAACTAATTCAGCCCTAATGAGTTAAGGAATGATCCCTTTAACTTTTCATGGGCGGCGTTTACACGTTCCATCAGGCCGCTGACATTTTCATTTCCCGATGATATCTTTCCAAAGGTGGTAAAATAAAATTTTATTTTCGGTTCCGTCCCTGAAGGCCGGCTGACGACCTTTGCGTTATCCGACAGCTTTAAAATAACGACATCGGATTTCGGGAGCTCCCATTTCGGAATGGATTTTCCCGACTTTATGTTCATGGCCGTTCCGTTCAGAAGATCTATCATTTCAAGCACTTCATAAGCCCCTATTTTTTTCGGTGATTCGCTCCTGAGTTTTTCCATCAGCGAATTTATCTGCCGGGCCCCGTCCTGCCCCTTGAGCGTAACGGATTTCTGGGATTCCCGGTAAAAACCGAACCTGGCGTAGATATCTTCAAGCACCTGGTAAGCGGAGATCCCTTTCGAATAATAATAAGCGACGAGTTCGGCAAAGAGGGACCCGGAAATAACGGCGTCCTTGTCCCTGACGAATGTACCGGCGGAATACCCATGACTTTCCTCGCCTCCGAAAACATAGTTATAGCCGCTCTTTTCATATTCCTTTAATTTGGCGCCTATCCATTTAAACCCCGTGAGGACCTCGTCTGTTTCTACGCCGTAAGCCCCGGCAATAGCCGATAGGGTGTCAGTAGTGACGATGGTTTTGATAATCCTGGGGTTGGACGGCATTTTACCCGTCTCTTCGAGCTGGGAAATGATATAAAAAGCCAGGAGCGTGGCGATCTGATTTCCGTTTAGCAGCACATAATCATGCCCGCCTTTCTTCAGCATGGCGCCCAGGCGGTCGGCGTCCGGGTCGGTAGCTATGAAAACATCGGCCCCAGACGATTGGGCGTATTTCATCCCTACTTCCATTGCAGCCGGTTCTTCAGGATTTGGGTAGGGAGCGGTAGGAAAAGTGCCGTCCGGTTTAGCCTGTTCTTCCACTATTTGAATGTTTGTAAATCCGAAATTTTTAAGGCTTTCAGGGACCAGCCTGTAGCCCGTACCGTAAAGTGGTGAGTAACATATTTTGACATTACAGGAAGAAATGATTTCAGGGTGGATGGAAAGGGATTTTATCTTTTCCAGATAGAAACTGTCCACAAGGCCGTCAGCCTTTGTAAAAAGAGCGCTTTTCCGGACATCTTCAACAGGCATAGTCTTGACCTGTTTAAGGGATGTAATTCTACGTACTTCCGATATTATTTCCGAATCATAAGGCGGGGTTATCTGGGCGCCGTCTTCCCAGACAACCTTGTAGCCGTTGTACTCCTTCGGATTATGCGAAGCGGTGATCATGACCCCTGAAATAGCGTTTAAATGACGGACCCCGAAAGAAACGGAAGGAGTAGGGTGAATGTCTTCAAAATAATATACCTTGATACCGTTAGCTATTAAAACCGATGCGGTCTCCAGGGCGAAAGAATCCGACATTAACCTCGAATCCCTTCCTATCAGGACGCCGCGGTTTCCCGATCCTTTTTTAAGAATGTAATTGGAAAGCCCTTGCGTAGCTTTTCTGACTACGTATATATTCATCCGGTTTGAGCCTGCCCCGAGCGTCCCGCGGAGCCCGGCGGTCCCGAATTCAAGCTCGGTATAAAACCTGTCTGTCAGTTCTTTTTCGTCATTTTTATCGACGAGGCTGGAAATTTCCCTGCGGGTCTGTTCATCGTAATCCGGGCCTGTCCATTCGTTTATCCGCTGAGTAATAATTGCATCCATGATACCCTCCTTAGGATTGTTTTACCTGATAATAACCGTTAATTCCGCATTAGTATTCGTGCTCCCTGAAATTTCGAAAGATCCCGACATACCTCCCGATTGGATCTTATACGAACCTAAAAAGCCCCTGAAAACTGCATGTCCCTTAATATCGGTAGTTTCTTTAAGGGGTCCGGTCCGCCATTCCTCCCTGATCATTTTTCTAAGGACATTATAAGCGGGTTTGGGTGTCATATCTTTACGTAAAAGCCCTGACGGGGCCCCCATCCATACCCCTGTGCCGGAATTATAATAATCCGATAAATCCCACCAGGTAATAGCCTCGACAGAGGGAAGGGAAAAGAGGAGCCTGTATATTCTTTCAACCTGCTCGGCCTGGTATTTTTCTCCCTCGGGAGTGCTGTCCCATCCGGGGTGATAGCTGAACCAATCGTCATCGGTTTTAAGATGTCCGGAAAGGATCGTCATCTCTGTAAAATGGATGGGAATGTTATATCGGCTTAATCTATCGACTATATCAAGGATCTGGCTGTCCGGCCATGCACCTTTATGCATATGGGATTGTATGCCTATCGCGTCGGGAGGGAAGCCCAATTCTTTAAGCACATTGATTTCCGCTGCGTACACCTGAGTAGTATTATAATCGTTAATAAGCAGCATAGCCCCGGGATTGGCATCGCGGGCCCATGAAAAGGCCCTTCGGGCGGCTTCGACCGGGCCGATCTCCTTTTCCCATCTGCCTACGCAGTTTTCCTGTTTGGGACCGTCCAGGCTTTCGTTTATAACATCGAAACTATCGATAAGGCCTTTATATTTTCCGACAATATCGGCGACCCGCTTTTCCAGGATAGAATCCGTTTGCGTAATGTCATAATCGGCCCATACCGGCAGAACATAATGCCAGATCAGGGGGTGTCCCTTCGTGCGGATTCCATTTGTGCGGCACCAGAGGGCGATATTAGAAATCATGGCGTCGTCTTTTCTATCCTTTACATATTCATAACTTCCCCAGTAAAAAGGGAGGGTCGCGTAATTAAAAAGACCCGCAAAATAATCCCTGTATAACTTTTGCTTTTCCGGATTGTCCGGCAGTGATCCCCAGAGAAAGATATTGCATCCGAATAGAAATTTCTGGCTTGTCTGTTCAATCATAACTTCCGCTGAGGAAATTGCAGTGCCGTCTTCATCTTTAACTGTCAGGGTTACAACTTGTGTCCTGTATTTGAGGATCCTCCGGTCAATTTCCTCTTTCGAGTCAGGGAAGATTATATTGAAGGATGTAAAAAAGACAAGAACAGATAGAATCGAGTGAAATTTAAGCATATAATCCTCCGGATTATCATGACTTTCATTCCTTCCTGACAAGCAGCGCCAGCATTTCCGCATGCTGGGTTTGAGGGAACATATCTACGAGGTGCATTTCTTTTATTGAATAAATTTCTGTAAATTCTTTTATATCCCGGGCCATAGTAGAAGGCCTGCATGAAGAATAAATGATCTTACGCGGCCTCATTCTTTTCAGTACCGAGACTGTCTCCGGGTCAAGCCCCTTTCTCGGGGGATCTATGATCATCACGTCGGCGTAACCTAATTCGGGGAGTTTTTCTTCTACTCCAGCCTTGATGAATTTAACATTGGATTTTATATCGTTCAAACTGCGATTGTATTCGGCGTCCTGCACTGAGCTTTTGGCGATCTCTATTCCGATCGTTTCACCGGCAAAAAAACTAACGAAAAGTGTTATAAGACCTATTCCGCTGTAAAGGTCGTAGATTTTTTCATGACCGCCGGGATCAAGGAAGGATACGATCTTTTCGAGCCACAAAGGTATTATAGAATTGTTTACCTGGAAAAAACTGTCCTTCGATATTTTAAAGGTAATGTCCATGCCGGCGGCGCTGACCGTCTCAAAAACTTCCCTATCCTGGTAATTTTCCGTCTTTACCCAATGAACGGAAATATCCCCTTTTCCAGTCGCCCTGACCTTGAAATTGTGAGGAGGGAAAAACCTGCCGGATCTGATATCGGAAAGGGCCTTATTAATACCCGGCATAGCCAGCATGCATTCTTTTATGTCAACGATAAATTTGGTATCCTTCCTGAAAAATCCGATCAGATTTTTTCTTGGGTTGACCTTGAAAGTTTCAGTATTCCTATAAAAAAAGGGATTGGGGCTTTTTATTATACCGGTCAATTCGGTTATGGGAAGCCCACCTATCCGCCGGAAAACCTCAAGGGATAAAAGCCGTTTAACTTCAACCTGTTTTTCATAATCCAGCATCTGGTAATCGCAGCCGCCGCAAAGCCCGAAATAGGGGCAGGGGGCGTTTATTCTATCCGGGGAGGGCGATAAAATCTCGAGCGGTTCTGCAACGGCATAGTCCGAAGTTTCCTTATAAATATTTGCGCGGACTTTTTCACCCGGGATCGAATACCTGACAAAGATTACTTTTCCATTGTCATAACCGATCGAACTGCCCTCTGAAGCGTATTTATCAATTACAAGTTCGACTTCCCGTTTTACAGGTTTTATTTTTCTAGGTTTGAAGGAAGTAATTTCAGCTTGCATTTTTATACCTTATCCTTTTTTTATCTTTTTTTGTCCTGGGATAAATCCTTATCTGTTTGATTCTTACACTTGTGGCTGAGAATACTTCGAAAACAAACTTTCCAACATCCAGGCTATCACCCGTGATCGGTATCTTTTCAAGCTCATGCAGCATAAACCCTGCCGCCGTTTCAAAATCTATTTTTTTGATTTTCAGATTAAGCAATTCATTAATGTCATCTATATTTACCATTCCGTTAATGATATACGAGTCCCCTTCTTTTTTTATCCAATCACCTTTAATCTCGACGAATTCACCGATAATTTCAGTTATAATGTCCCTGTTGGATATAGCCCCTATAACTCCGCCGTATTCGTCCACAACGAAAACTATCTGTGCTTTAGCGTTCTGCATTCCGACAAGGACCCTGTTTATAGGGGCGCTCTCCGGCACGATAATCCCTTCCCTGACATAGCTTCCGACCCTGTCATGCTTGCCGGCGGAAAGGAGATCCTTGTTCTCAATATAACCCAGCATATTATCTACACGAATCCTGAAAACGGGCAGACGGGTATGCCCTGTCGAGAGCATAAGAGCGGAAGCTATTTCAACGGTATCGTTCTCTTCGACACAGGTCATGCGGATGAGGGGCACCATTATTTCTCTTGCTTTTATATTCCTGAATTTCATTATACTTTCAATGATTTCCTTTTCGCTTTGCTTGAGGATTCCCTTTTCTGTAGTCATATCGATTAGAATGCCGAACTCGTCCTTTGAAAACATTGTTTTTTTCTTTTTAAGGCCAAGTATTGAAAGAAGGAATTTAATTGTTCTGACAAATATTATCTGGAAAGGGTAAAGTATTATATAAACAGCCAGATAAAAATAAGACAGCCCGAACATTATCTCGTCGGCGAATTCCCTGAAAAGGATTTTCGGTAAAAGGGTGGCAAATACGGCTATCAGGGGAGTAAGGATCAAAGTCGAATAAAGCGGGACGAGGGGCCCGAAACCGATGGCTTTTCCGAGGTAATCGTTAAAAATCAATACGACAGCGACATCGCTTATGTTTACACCGATCAAAAATCCGCCGATTACGCTTTCAGAGTTTTTAATCAGGCTTGTGAGGATTTTAGCGCTATTCAAGCCGTTTTCCAGGCGCGAATGCAGTTTGATCTTGTTTATTGAAATAAAAGCCGTTTCGCTGCCGTTAAAAAAAGCGGATAAAAGTAGAAATCCGATTGCAGTAAAAAGTTCCATTTCTTTTCCTTACTTTTTTTCTACCATTAAGAGTTCCAGGGTCTTTTCACTCTTTTCTCTAACGCTGATCACATAACCGTCGGTTTCCATAGAATAGCCGGTGCCTGGAATATCTCCGGCTGTTTCTATTATGTATCCGGCAAGAGTTTCGTAGTCCATGCTTTTCAAATCAGTCTGGAAATAATCATTGAAATCAGCCAGGCTCAATTCTCCGCTGACAAGATACCGGTCCTTTGACAACCGGATAATTTTTTTATCAACCGTGAAACTTTCATCCATAAGTTCACCGACGATCTCTCCGAGCACGTCGGCTATGGTTACGATCCCGAGGGAACTACCGTATTCGTCGATAACTGCCGCTATCCTTATTTTCTTCTTTCTAAAATCGTCGAGCATATCGGAAAGTTTTTTTGTTTCAGGAACAAAATAAATACCTTCCATTATATCTTCCGCTTTTTTTTCTTCGATTTTTTCGGGATAGAGAAAGTAATGAAATATTTCTTTCATATAGATCATGCCTACAAGATTATCGTCAGTCCGGTCATAAACGGGGATCTTTGACATTTTCATTCTCTTAGCCTGGCGGATCACATCCTTCAGCAAAGCATTTTTTTCGACGGAAAATACCTTGGTCCGGGGCGTCATTATATTCCATACTTCCCTTTCCGTAAAATGGACTATATTTTCAATTAATACCTTTTCGTCCTTATTAAAAATATCCTCGCGGGATACTATAGAAAGTATAGCTGTTAACCTTTCTTTACCCGGTTCCCTGCTGTCTTTTTGGTGGACCTTTTTCAAATAATTAACAAAATTCTCGGTCATAATGTTGATTAAACTCGAAACCGGTTTGAAAAGAATATAAAGGGGGTATAAAAGCTTTGAATTGAAAGCCGCCGTACGTTCTTCCCGTATAATTGCTATTGTTTTCGGGCTTATATCGCCGATAAAAAGAATTATAAGGGTCACCGCGATTGTTGAATAAATGATGTTTCCGATGGATAATTGCCGTTCGAGGAGAGCCGCGGCAGCCGCGTTGACGGCAGTATTGCCTGCCAGAATGGTAATAAGCAGTATTGAGGTGTTCTCGAGAAGGATTTTTATCCTTCTCCTGTCCTTTTTAAGACGAATATTTTTTAATTTCATTTCATCCAGCGAGAAAAGCGCTGTTTCAGATGATGAAAAGAAAGCTGAAAACAAAAGAAGAATGATAATAATAATAAAGTACAGCCAATTGGCCATTTATCGAGCCGCAGCCTTAATTGTATCGCTTATTAAAATCTGATCCTGCAGGGTCAGGTACGGATGCATAGGCAGGCTGAAAATTTCACCGGCTACCCTTTCTGAAACCGGGAAATCCCCCATTTTATAGCCAAGATATCTGTAAGCTTCCTGGAGGTGGATCGGTATAGGGTAGTGTATAGCCGTTGGTATGCCCCTTGCTTTCAACTTTTCAATTACTTCCTGTCTGTTTTTAACCCTGATGGAATATTGGGCGAAAACATGCCTGCCTGTATACTTTTCAATAAAAGGGGTTATCGCGGGGCTGTCTTTAAGGAGTTCTGAATATTTTTTTCCGATCTCGAACCGTTTTCCGGCCTCGAATTCGAATCGGACGAACTTTGCAAGGAGTACTGCGGCCTGAATTGTGTCGAGCCTGAAATTGAAACCTATGTATTTATGGGCGTATCTTTCGCCCTGGCCATGATCGGCCAGGCTTCTGATTTTTGCCGCAAGCTCCGGATCACCGGTGAAAACCATTCCCCCGTCTCCATAACATCCAAGGGGTTTCGAAGGATAAAATGACGTAGCTGCCGCATAGGATAAGGAACATGATTTCCGGCCCTTATATATGGCCCCGAATGATTGGGCGGCGTCCTCTATTACCAGAAGGCCATGCTTTTCAGCAATACGGTTGATTTCATCCATATCGGGGACCTGGCCGTAAAGCGATACGGGTATTATAGCCCTTGTCCTGCCGGTAATCAGGTTTTCTATCCGGCCGATGTCTATGTTATAATTTCTTTCGTTAATATCGGCGAAAACCGGTTTCGCTCCGATGAAGGAAACAACTTCAGCGGATGCAATAAATGTAAAAGGGGTCGTTATCACTTCGTCACCCGGTTTGATGCCGCAGGCCAGCAGAGGCAGAAGAAGTGCGTCTGTCCCTGAGCCGCAGCCGACGGCATGTGAAGCGCCTGTGTAAGACGACAATTTTTCTTCGAGTTCTCTTATTTCCGCTCCATGGATGAAGATAGATTTTTTAAAAATTTCAGATAATCTTCTGTCGATGTCGTCCCTGATTTCACTGTACTGGCTTTTCAGGTCTATAAAATCCATATTTTTACTCCGATATAAGTATATACTGCTGACGTACAATTTTCAATCATTCGATCCTGATATCCGGCTTGTTGAAAGTCCCAGCGGTCCTGACTTTGAAATAAACCTTGCCCTCTTCTTCATGTCCGGCGTTTAGTACCTTCTTAACAATTTCGGGATCCGGAAGATTCTCCAGGTAGCTATCCAGGATTGTAATATTGCCGTCGATGTCCATCGTATTATTACTAAAGGATACAGTCCCCCTGGCAGAGGCGGTTATATCTTTACTGTCGAAACTTGTTTCATCCAGGTTAAGTTTAAGGGCTTCCAGTCTTCCCCTGGCTTTTATCATGTCGAAAAAGATGTCGTTCAAAGGCATATCGTAAAGTGTCTGGGCAATCTTTTCCTGAAGGAAAAAATCCTTTACTTCTCCATTAATTATGCTTGTTTCAAATGTGAAAGAGAAGAGACTTATATCCTTAAGCGGAATATCGAATACTCCCTTAAAGGAAATACTGCCGTAGAGCCTCTTTCCCCCTTCCAGGAACAGGTTTGAAAATTCTTTGAGCCTGCCGTTGTTAAATACAGCTTCTCCTGTTATGGAATCCCGTGAAATTTTGAAACTTGAAATCAAATTACCGCGGAATAATAATGCCTTTAATTCTTTTACAATTATTAGATCAGGACCGGCTTCACCCAGGATATGTACAAGAGAGAAGGATAGTTTCTTATATACAATATTTTTTACACTCAAATCAAGGCTGACGGGAAATATTTTGAAGATAGAGCTTCCCCCTTGCTCCGGGATGGTCCGGTTTGTATTAACAACTGTAAACCCTTCCAGAATCTTTTCGATGTCTATTTCATCGCTTTGGGTCTGGACAGACAGACCCCGGGAAAATATATCGCCGCTTTCTATATGGACTGAGGCGCTGCCGGCAGGTGTTAAAGCGATCATATCCGCATTAAAGGTATTGTTTACAAGTTTTAAAATCCCGCCGGAAATTTTGATAAAGAGATATTTAAAATCGGAAAGAGTAAGATTAGCGCTTAAGGCCAATCCGTTTTGAGAAATTAATGAGAAATCCCCGCTTAAATGCCCTTTAACCCCGTTTATGAAATCACCGATCTCTATACTCGAAGACCGGGCGGAGATAACGAGTTTGTGATCGGGGATCGAGTAGGAAAGATTTGAAATATCGGCGTAACTATCGGCTATATTTACAGATATACCGTTTAAAGCTATTGTCAGTGCCTTAAGATCAAAATATAGTTTGAACTCATTGCCTGATTTGAAAAATAAGTTGTTATAATATATCTTCAGGTCCCTGCAATTGCATGAGAAGTAATTGTTTTTATCCCTGACTAATGAAGTTTCCAGGTTTTCGATTTTAAGGGAAGTAACTGTATTAAAAATCGCGCCAATATCGGCCCGGGTTATTTTGAGATTGCCCTTGCTTGTATTACCCCAGTATTTCAGGCTGCCGGCAGGAGATTTGATAGTTAAGCTTACAGGTATATAATTGACGGGCCTATCGGGCGAAAGGCTAATGAAAACATGACAGGGAATATTGTTGTAAATTATAGTTGAATCGGATATCTCTATCCTATGAATGATTATGCTTAAATTACCCGCACCTGCTGAGGTTTTTGAAAATTTTTCGTATAGTTTTCTTATCATTTCAACGGAAGTATCAAGCCCGTTTAATTTAATATCGATGATCTCCAATTTTTTGTAGAAAAGAGCGAAAGGATTATATAAAAGACTGCCCTTGCGGAAATGAATAGAACCGGATGAACTTTCCAGTGTGACGCCGTAGAGCTCTATCCCGCTAAGAAGGTTAAAACCTACATTATCGGCTTTAATATTAAGCGAATATGATTCCTGCAATTTATTGGAGACAGCATCCAGAATAATTTTAGGATTTGAAGTATAATACCAGAAAAGGAATCCGACGGCTATTAAAATAAAGATAAATACCGACGCCAGTATCCATTTAAAAACTTTCATTCAGTGAGCCGGTTCTCTCATATATTTTTCAAATAACGTCGTATATTGAATTTGAACCATGTATCATAATACCTGGTTATCCATTCTACGGATGCCCTGTGCAGGCCGATGTCCCTCCCTTCTTTTTCGCTTTCAAGCCACTTGTACTCCAGAATCTCATGTACTACATCATGAACTTCTGCTCTAAGATCAAAATATTGCATGAAAAGTATAAAAACCTCCCAAGGTTATTAAAAGCGCCCTAATTATTTTATCATAAATTTTAATAAAATCAAGACCTACGCATTTTGCCTGAAGCCGGCCTATTGCCTGTTTATTTTTGAAATTTCACTATCCTGGAAAAAGAGTCGGCTTTAAGGCTGGCTCCGCCTACTAGCGCCCCGTCGATGTTCTCTTTCGCCATCAGGGAATCTATATTTTCGGCTTTGACCGATCCGCCGTACTGGATTCTCATCCTGCCTGAGAATTCTATTTCATAAAGTCCTGTTAAAACTTTCCTTATATAAGCATGAACTTTATCTGCGTCCTCAGGAGTGGCTGTTTTCCCGGTTCCTATGGCCCAAACCGGCTCGTAAGCGATAGTTACTTTCAGTGCCGTTTCTTTATCGATGTTTTTAAAGCCTTCCAAGACTTGTGTTTTAACTACTTCCTCTGTTTTCCCTTTTTCCCTTTCTTCAAGCAGTTCGCCGACGCATAATATGGGTAATAGTCCGGTGGAAAGAGCCGATATCATTTTTTTATTGATAAGTTCGTCTTTTTCGCCGAATACATGACGGCGTTCCGAATGCCCGAGTATTACATATAAAGCTCCCGAGTCAACAAGCTGGAGTGGCGATATCTCTCCTGTAAAAGCTCCCTCTTTTTCAAAATACATGTTCTGAGCCCCGATTTTTATATTGGTTTCCTTTAAAGCCTGAGAAAGAGGCCGGATTAAAGTGAAGGGAGGGCATATTAGAATGTCCCTATCCTCCACACAGGATACCATCTTCCTGAAATCGTCAGAAAATTTAAGTGCCTCATCGATTGCCTTATACATTTTCCAGTTTCCGGCGATAAACGGTTTTCGCGACATTTTTATCTCCTTTAAAAATTAGTAGATTATTTATCGAGTAACGCTGCAACTCCAGGCAGCACCTTGCCCTCTACAAGTTCAAGCGAAGCCCCGCCGCCTGTAGATATATGGGACATTTTATCGGCGACACCCGCTTTATTGACGGCGGATACGGAATCTCCTCCGCCAATTACGGTTACACAATCCGGTAATTTTGAGAGAGTTTCCGCTATCGACATAGTTCCTTTTGAAAATTTTGGAAATTCAAAAACGCCGAGAGGGCCGTTCCAGAAAACGGTTTTGGCCCCTTTAAGCGCCCCCTGGAATTTTTCGATAGTCAGAGGGCCTATGTCCATACCCATCCAGCCTTCATCTATATTACCCCTGGCTACATGTTTGAATTCTGCTTCAGGGGAAAATTCCTTTGTTACTATATGATCGATAGGGAGGTATATATATACATGCGTTTCGTAGGCTTTTTGAAGAATATCCCGGGCCTTTTCAATCATATCTTCTTCTATAAGGGATGTCCCGACCGACAGCCCTTTGGCCTTTAAAAAAGTATAAGCCATTCCCCCGCCCACAATAAGTTTATCGACCTTTTCTAAAAGGCTTTCGAGGACGCTTATTTTCGAAGAAACCTTCGCGCCGCCTATAATGGCTATAAAAGGTTTGGCAGGGTTCTTTACTACTTTCTCATCAAGATATTCAAGCTCTTTTTCCATTAAAAATCCGGCTACCGCGGGCAGAAAATGCGCTATAGTTTCAGTCGAAGCATGGGCCCTGTGGGCAGTTCCAAACGCGTCGTTTACGAAAATATCGCCGTAACGGGCAAGCTCTTTCGCCATTTTTTCCCTTTCGGCCTCGTCCTTAGATGTCTCCTCCTTATGAAAACGGGTATTTTCAAGCATCAGTACTTCGCCCTGAGAAAGTGAGTCCGCTAATACTTTTGTCTGGTCGCCTATAGCGTCCGGGGCAAATTTCACCTCTTTCCCCAGGAGTTTGGCGAAATGGTCGGAGACAGGCTTCATCATATGTTTGCCGGCAAGGTACTTTTTCTCATCGAACTGTTTGCCGTCCTTTAAAGCCTTTTCCCTGGCTTTTTCCATGTCTTTCTTGGGATCTCCAAGGTGCGACATTATTACCAGGCTTTTTACGTCTTGAGATAGAATATATTTTATAGTAGGCAGGGCGGCTTTTATGCGGGTATCGTCCTGGACTATTCCGTCTTTCATCGGAACGTTAAAATCAACTCTCATAATAATCCGCTTGCCTTTTAGATCGATATCCTTCACTGTCTTTTTCGATATGCCCATTAGAAGCCTCCTTTTTTCGATAATAAAAACAAAAGGGAACGGGGACATACCCCGTTCCCGGTTAAGTCTATTTCTCCGACATATACTTCAAGAGATCGACCACTCTGTTGGAATAACCCCACTCGTTATCATACCATGATACGACTTTAAAGAAACGTTTTTCACCCTTTAAATTGTTTTGAAGGGTGGCAAGAGAGTCATAAATTGAAGATCTTTCATCATGAATAAAGTCGGATGATACGACTTCTTCATTGCAATATCCCAGATAACCCTTAAGATAGGATGTCGAGGCTTTTTTTATCAGGCCGTCAATTTCTTCGATCGATGTATCCTTAACCGACCTGAAGGTCAGGTCGACTACTGAAACGTCCGATACAGGAATACGGAACGACATACCGGTGAGTTTGCCTTTTGTAGCCGGTAAAACTTCTCCTACCGCCTTTGCAGCGCCTGTTGTGGACGGGATGACATTGATCGCAGCTGCCCTTCCGCCTCTCCAGTCTTTTTTTGAAGGACCGTCGACTATTTTCTGGGTAGCCGTGTAAGCATGGATTGTAGTCATCAGGCCGGTTTCAATGCCGATCCCCTCTTTAAGGATGACATAAACCAGGGGGGCAAGGCAATTAGTCGTGCAGGATGCGTTTGAGACAATATTATGTTTTAAAGGATCGTATTCATTCTCATTAACCCCCATGACAATTGTTTTAACATCGCCTTTGCCGGGCGCTGAAATAATGACTTTCCTGGCCCCTGCGGCAAGATGCCCCTTCGCTTTTTCGGAATCGGTGAATAACCCTGTCGATTCTATGACATATTCCGCTCCCAGAGCTTTCCATGGGAGTTCCGAAGGATTTTTAGTCGCCATAATGCACTTGATCTTGTTTCCGTTAACAATAAGAATGTCGTCGGATTCAAGGTCCGGACTGCTTTTCCCTGTTGAAAGCTCCCCGTTGAAACTGCCATGTACCGAATCGTATTTCAACTGATAAGCGAAATATTTTGCATCTGTAGTTATATCAACAACGGCTACTATGTCGAATTTTGAGCCGAGCAAATTTTGCTCTACCAGAGCGTTGAATACCAGTCTTCCGATTCTTCCAAACCCGTTAATACCAACTTTAATCGCCATTCTCTCCTCCTCATATGTTTATTATATTCACTTATTATTTTAATGGATATTTTGCATAATATCAAATCCGTCCATAATTATCCTCAAGTCTTTCAATATCATCTTCGCCTACATAATCCCCGCTCTGAACTTCGATTATTTCAAGCAGGATATCTCCCGGATTCGACAGCCTGTGGAGAGTGTAGATCGGGACAAACGCGCTTTCATTTTCTTTAATAATATAATCCCTGTCGGCTATCCTGACGCCGGCCGAACCTTTTACTACGATCCAGTGTTCGCTTCTATGTTTATGGCGCTGGAGGGAGAGGCTTGCACCCTTTTGAACGGAGATCCTTTTAATCTTATAGTGTTCAGCTTCTTCAAGGACCGTATAACTTCCCCAGGGCCGGTAAGTCGTAACATGTTCGTTCACCTCTTTCCTGCATAAACCCTTCAGGCGCGCAACCATATCTTTTACAAGCTGGGTCTTGCTTCTGTCGCTGACAAGTATAGCATCGGGAGTTTCAATGACTGCAAGGTTTGATACGCCTATAAGGGCAGTCAGTTTATTATCGCTTAATACAAGGCTGTTCTTTACATCTATAAGTTCGACATCCCCTTCCACTGCGTTATTGTCTCTGTCTTTAGGAAGGACCTCGTAAACCGAGTTCCAGGAGCCGATATCGTTCCACTCAACCGGCATTCGGGAGCAGAAAATGTCCGACGATTTTTCCATAACCGCGTAGTCAATGGAAATCGATTCAATATCTTTATAATTCTTCATCATGCTTTCCATACTGATATCCTTTATACAGCGGTAAAGTCCCGGAGCATACCTTTCAAATGATCTAAGCATGACCCCTATTGAAAACATGAACATACCCGAATTCCAGAGATAATTTCCCGATGAGAGATATCTTTTCGCGGTTTCTTCATCAGGTTTTTCAACGAAACTTCCCACCCTGCTGATTCCATTGCCGGAGTCGGCTCCCAGTTCGATATATCCGTAGCCGCATTCCGGACTTGTAGGCGTGATTCCGAAAACGACTATATAGTCGGAGGCAAACCGGGCGGCATTTTTCACGGTTTCAGAGAAATCCTTTTCGGGCCGGATTATATGATCTGAGGGGGAAAAAAAGAGTATTTCGTTTTCATTGCAGCCTTTAATTTCAATAAAGTATTTAATGCAAAGTGCAATTGCGGGTGCGGTATTTCTTCCGGCGGGCTCTATAATGAGGTTTTCGAAGCCCGGGCCGAATACTTCCAATAGCTGGCCCTTTACTGTAAGTTTATATTCATCCCCGGCAACAGCGTATATGTCATCAGGATTTCCTACTGAAAGCAGGCGCCTGGCTGTAGACTGAAGGAAACTGTCCCCATGAAAAATGGACAGGAACTGCTTGGGATGGTTTTTCCTGGAAAGAGGCCAGAGCCTTGTTCCTGAACCCCCCGCCATAATTATTGATTTCATTTAAACCTCTTATGTTTTGAATTAAACATTATATCGCAATATATTAACAAAAATAGTGGATTTTATCAATTAAGGGCCCTGCTTAAAATCAGTTTACCCGGCCTGTCTATCATTTCCAGATTAGATGATCCCGGACTTACCATTGGAAGAGCGTAAGTATTCTCTGAAACAGGAACATTTATAAAGATTGGAAAAGGGGATTCCAGGGCAGCAGCTAATATTTTCATTGGATTTCCTGCTGCGTACAGGTCTATGCTTTTTATACCGAAGCCCTCTCCTATAGCAATAAAGTCAGGATTTTTCACAAATTTTGAAGCAATAAAGTGTTTTTCATAAAAAAGGTCCTGCTGCTGCCTGACAAGCCCGAGGTTCCCGTTATTCAACAGTATTATAGTAATATTAAGGCCGCATTCCGATAATGTCGCGAGTTCCTGTATGTTCATCAATATTGAACCGTCACCGGTAAAACAAACTACTTTTTTATCGGGATTTGACAAAGCTGCGCCGATAGCTGCCGGCAGTCCGAAACCCATTGTCCCCAATCCGCCGGATGTGAGAAAGGTCCGCGGTCTTTTAAATGGGTACCACTGTGCAACCCACATCTGGTGCTGGCCGACATCTGTAGTTATTATTGCAGTATCGGGGACTAAGGATCCTGTTTCTCTGATAATATTCTCGGGATGAAATATGTCGTTTTCATGATGCCCCCTATCAGGATATTCCTGCTTTAAGAAAATTAATTCCTCGTTCCAGACGGTCCTGTCATCGGCAGGAACAAGGGGTAAAATCCCGGACAGTATAGATTTTATATCTCCGTTGATCGTGCAATCGGCTTTTTTATTTTTATCGATTTCAGAATCATCTATATCGATATGAATAATTTCTGCCCGGCGGCAGAACTGTGAAACTTTACCTGTGGCACGGTCATTAAACCTTGTTCCGCATGCTATAATTAGATCGGCCCTCTCTGTAGAGTTGTTCGCGGTTTTAGAGCCATGCATGCCTATCATGCCTATGAATAATTCATCGCCGCCGGGGTATGCCCCCAATCCCATCAATGTTGTCACAATTGGTATGGAGTTCTTATGTGCCAGTTCTTTTAATAATCCTCCTGCCCCGGAGTGGATAACACCGCCCCCAATAAGGAATAGCGGCCTTTCAGATTTTCTGATCATTAAGGCGGCTTTTTCAATTGAGTTTTTATCAAATTTAAGATCGGGTATTTGCGGTGTTTCGGTTATTTTGTCATCCCATTCAACCTCTTCAGTCTGTATGTCTTTGGGAACGTCTATCAGGACGGGCCCAGGCCTTCCGGATGAAGCGATCCTGAATGCTTCGACTATGACCTCAGGAAGGTCTTTTGCCGACCTTACAAGGAAATTGTGTTTTGTAATAGGGGTCGATAGCCCGTATGCATCGACCTCCTGAAAAGCGTCAGTTCCAATTAAATTCAAAGGGACTTGCCCCGTAATCGCGATAAGGGGAACAGAATCCATTTTGGCGTCGGCGATCGCGGTAAGAAGATTCGTAACCCCGGGGCCGGATGTGGCAAAGCATACGGCTGTTTTCCCGGTTGAGCGGGCCATCCCATGAGCGATAAAACCGGCGGCCTGTTCATGTCTGGCAAGGATATGTCTTATACTGCTCCTGTATAAAGCATCATACAATGGCAGATTCGAACCTCCGGGAATACCGGAAATAATCCGGATCCCGAGCTTTTCGAGGATCCTGATAATAATGTCAGCGCCTCTTGATTTCATATTGGTCTCCTTTTAACGGTTAAAAATAAAAACCCCCTCCGTTGACCGGCCGGAGGGGGTTAAAAATAAAAAACCCCTGCCGGCTTACAGCCGGCAGGGGCATTATAAATTAATACATGTCAGCCCCGCGGACAAAGCCTATCGACAGAATTAAGCAATACTACTACAGCAAGAAGAAGATTGGAGAATAAAATCCCGGGTTTCATAGGTCCTCCCTGATAATCATTTATGGGCCCTTCTAATAACCGCCTTTTCACGCCAAGCAAGTCGGCACAAGGGCGGCAAGGTAGCCCCCTTACGGGGACAAGTGCGCCATAGGGCGGTTTCATTACGATTTAAACATTATTTATTAATAACATAGTTAGTTATTGGAACCGCCCTTATATTAATTCAAAATAATATTATTGTCAAAAAACATTAAAGTTTATAAGTAAAACGCCGGCGGCATCCTGATCGTAGAGTACGCCGCTGTTAATTCTGATTTCATTTCTTTAGACTGTGAAATTATTTACGGTTGAAATCAGATCGTTGGCCTTTTCAATAGTGTCCTCCAGATGCCGGGATATTCCCTCGATTGAAGCCGCAAATCCGTTAATTTTGTCTATCTCATCCTGCATGCAGAGATTAATATCTACCGATATTTTGCCGAGGTCCTGTATGAACCCGCTCGAATCAAGCGCCTTTACGGATTCCTTCTGGATTTCCTCATTAAGGACGGCGATCCCGCTTTGATAGGCGAGGGCTTTTGTCCTGATCTCGTTGTTGGCCGAACTTTCCTTCTTCAGAGTTATATCAATTTGTTCATAAAAATCCTGGATACCCGTAAAGTTTTTCAAGACTGCTTCCAGATCCTTTGTAGCGTTCAATGCGTTTTCATTGCTTTTTTCAGTCGTTATCTTCAAGTTCTTCAAGAGATCGTTTGTGTTCCTGACATTATCCCTGGTTGTTTCCGATAATTTTTTTATTTCCCTGGCGACTACAGCAAAACCCTTGCCGTACTGGCCCGCATGGCTGGCTTCGATGGACGCGTTCATCGCGAGTATATTTATCTGGTTTGCCGTGCCTTCTATCATATAAGATATATTGTAAATCTGGTTCGATCCTTCCAGGATCCTGTCAACCTCTTCCATAATTGAGTTTGCCTTTGACTTGGATTCTTCAATAGACTTTTCGAGCGATTTTATAATCTCAAGGAAATCGCTCGATTTTTTGTTAAGGTTCTTTATGTTTACATTACTGGAATCGATCTGCGTCAGGAGTTCGTTTATATTGTTCCTGAAATCGCTTGATTTGCTTGAGATCTTCTTTATTTGTGTGGAAATGCCTGTCATTGTTTCCACGGCCTTGAGGGCGTATGAGTTCTGATTGTCGCTCTTGTTTTTTACATCCAGGGAAGACTTGCTCCTTTCAATTATACTTTCCTGAGCGCTGCCGATCAAGCCCCTCACAGTATCCATACTTTGAATGGTGACCACTGCGTTGTCCTTTACTTTCATTATGATCCGCCTGATGTTTTTATTGGATTCGTTTATGAGGTGGCTTAGATAGGCGAATTCGTCAGAAAGGTCCGTAGGTATGATCTGTGTAAGGTCTCCGGAATGAGAAGAGAGCATTACAAGGGACGATTCAAGCTCGCTCATCGGTTTTTTTGTCGTATAGTATATTAAATATATACCGGCGAATAGGGTAAGGGTATTGACGGTTAATGCGCCGATGAATTTCGGGAGAAGGTCTTTATAACTGGTGTTATTAAATGAGGCGTCAAAAAGCGTAAACAAAAGAGAAAAGCTTGTAAACAGGATCGGAAGAATAATGAACATGAGAACTTTTCTGGAGTATCCGATACCGAAATATTTCTTTTCTTTTATTATAGATTTATCGATGTTTTCAGAGGCTACTATATCCTGGGCAAGGGTTTTTATAAGATTTTGAATGATGATGTAGGCTATGATCCCGGCAATATAGGCGCCGTAAAATGAAAGGAAAAGACAGATAAGGCACTGGATTATATGCATGTTTGCAAATATATAAAGATAAATTGCGGCTATTACCGCTCCGCAAGACACGCGGGTAAAGATCAACATTCCATGCCGGTATGGCAGTTTTACAAGGCTGTAAAAGAATTGGGTGTTTTCCTCCCTGCTCAATCCTTTCATTCCGATCCATTTTCTTATCTTCCTGACAAGGAAAAAATTAGTCGGAAGGGCAATCAGGATTACTACCACAAATGTAAGTAATGCAATGAACTGAATTACCCCGGATAGTTTTTCCTGCGGAAACGAAGCAAGCAGTATTGCATATGCGGTTGCGACAGGTACGCCTATGGCGAATCCTGCCAATTCCGATGAAAAAAAACGGATGAGAAAATGTTTCCTATCCATTATAAGCCCCCCGATCATACCCCGGATGAAAAAATACTCGAATTATACAGGGTTTATTATAAAAATCACCGGCGGTTAATTCCAGTATAAAGCAAAATATTTTTTGATAGGGGGGCTAAGAGGCGCCCTTTAAAATACCCTGAGTGTATAACCAACCTGCGCAATTAAACACAATTTACCCTCATAATTAGGATCTTCCAGATAAGTCCCGACGATCAGCACAGCATAAAAATCGCTGAATGGTTTAAGCTCAGGTTCAAAAATAAATACTGCCGATAATCTCTGGGATACATGTTTGGTGCTTGGAACATTCAGGTTGTAGTAATTTATACCGGCCGTGAAGGGTTTTACGATTTGATAGAGCAGGTATCCGTCGTTTATCCAGTAATAATCATTCGCATTTAGTATCGCGTCTGCATGCGGTTCATAATAATATCCGCTATAGTTGAGTTTGTACATATAGTTATAACTGTAAGTATCGGCGGCGATAAAATTCCCTAATTGCATCTTCAGCCTCGGGGCTGCGATTATCCACCACCCGGCCTGATTTAAGGTTTGAGCGTTCGCCTGGGCGGCGGGGCTGTAATCGGAGTTTGCATTGGATTCAGTGAGAAATCCGTAACCCAGGGAGTTAAATGTATACTGGTAAGTCCCAATGAAAGTAAAATCAAAAAAAGCGATGGGCTCTATGAATCCGGTAACGCCTACAGCTTCATCCGAGGGTGTCAGCCAGTTTATAACTCCTGCGTCGATTTTTGAGGTTTTAAAGAGGATGTCGTCGCTTTTTATAAGGGGAAATTCATAGTAAAACTTTGTGTCGAGAAGGGCCCCCAACGGATTATACTCGCCTGCGAGGGACTGGTCGAGATACCATCCGCTTTGAGCAGCCTCTTGAGAGTAAACCATCCCGGCGAGGAAAAGAATTAATACAAGAACGTATAAATTTACCTTCTTCATGATAAAACCTCCAAAAATTTATATGAATATTGAAAATATCGGAAATTTTCATTTAAGATTGAAAAAATTTAAAAATAATCAATTTTATTGCATTAATATTGACAGTACAATTCTCCACAATATAATATTAAAAAACACAGTGCTATCATGGAAACCGGAATCAAGGATTTTAAAAATGAAGCATATTATTATCCTTATTCACATTGTTACATTATCGGTGGGTTTCGGTGCAATGTTGCTGTTTTTCATAATTTATATTAAGAACAAAACGGAACTGCTCAGGCGTTATATGGTTTTCCTGCTCCTGTTCACAATTTACCTTATTATTAATTTTTTCAATGTTTACAATTTAACCGTCATCAATAATCCGGGCCCGGGAATTTATATAATTACAAATACCTTCTATTTTATCTGGTTCGTGTTTTTTATATATCAAATCCCCCTTTTTATTCATGAACTCATAGGCGTCAGGATGAGTAAGCCGGAGAATTATTTGTTTCTCGGCATGTCGGTGCTTACTATTATATTGCTTGTTCTGCCTTTTGCAGTAAAGGCCGGGGGCCGTGAGATTCTGGACATGATGAGGTTCGAACTCAAGTTTGTATGCTATGCAATGTTTCTTATCGCTTTTCTCAACACAATCCTGCTAATCTGGGTTTACAGGCGGAGGATACAGCATGAAATCAACAGGAAGATCCTGAAAACGATTTTACTGATTTGCCTTATCTTTTTACCCGCATTTATAGCCGACCTTTTCGTCGAGAAATTCAGGATGACGCTTCAGGTCCTTAACTACGGCATCGATTTCGAAATAATTTTTTATCTTGTCTGGAATGTAATCAGCATAGTCTATATAATACAGTATTTAATAACAAAGATAACGGTTGTTCCCAGCGTCAGGCTATCGGAGGATTTTGTCAGGAAATATTCAATATCCGCAAAAGAAAAAGAGATTATTTCACTTATAGTTAAGGGTTATAACAATAAGCTGATAGCCGACTGTCTTTTTATAAGTTCCCAGACTGTAAAGAACCATATTTATAATATATACCAGAAAGCATCTGTTAACAGCCGTGCGGAACTTGTCAGCCTCCTGAATCAATATTTTTAAGGACACTTTTAAAAACCTCTTTAAGGTAATGCCCATCGGGCGATCATTAGAAAATTAGAATTCTAATTGTTAATCACATGGATAGTTTTTTTAGAACCGCCCATAATACGATTCCCTCCAAAAACTCTAATTAACACTTTATTGTCACAAAAAACCTAAAAAAGTACCGGAGTACTATCAAAATGTTACCGGAGTACTATTGACCCCCGGGGACGGCAGGCGTGATAATTTTGACGGTTAAAATATTTTGGGAGGAATGCCATGGAAAAGCGGTATGATTCGGAAAGGTTCATTAAAGTCCCGGTGCGTGAGCTCCTGAAAAGTTTCAGGCCTATAAACCTTGGTGAATTGAAAGGCCCTATGTTCCAATGTTTAAATATCGGAATTTTTACAGGGCTTGGAACTGTCAAAGCTTAGCGGTATCCGGAGCGGGCCGATGAGACCTTCTTTGTTTGTTTTAAGCCTCTGGATAGAAATTTTCGGGATTTTTTGCTATCTCAGAGCTTTATTAAAAAAAAAACTGAGAGTGAAGATTCCGGGAGCAGAGGGCGGAGAGCGGCCGGAACCGATTGAGCTAAAGGATATGCTCCGGACGATCAGGGTTATGAAGGGTACTATGGCGGGAGAGGACGAGAGTCTTGGAGCTCTAAAAAAAATGGTGCAGAAACAGCTGTATCTTTCAACTGTTGAGTTCTCCGTATATTTTTTTGCTCTCCGTCATCCCCGTCTTTTTTTGATTTATGTTTCAAAGCTGCTCTTTAAAAAATATGAGGATCTTTTCAGAAATAGCTGGAAAGAGGGCGGGAGATTATTTTTCGTACATAATTTTATTGGAGGCAAGACGGCGATACTAAGCCTTATTTCGGGGTTTATTAATAAAGGGATCAAGTCGATTGTTTTCGTAGATGAAGCGGTCTTCCTGCTTATGAAAAAAATGTACGGTGTTATCCTGAAAAGCATTGGGATTGAAGAAAAAGATCATCCCCTTCCGGAAATGGAAATATTCTCTATAAAGGGAAAATTTTTCATGGAATATTTCGGGCCTGCCAGCTCCCAAAGCGAAATAATTTTCCTGAACAGCAGGAAAAAAGAAAACCTTAAGAGGGCGCTGGATTATATTAATAAAAATAGTTACAACCTTGTAATGATCCCTGAAACTGCCGCTGGCGGAAAAAAAAAGATGCTCGTTAAGTTTTTAGGCAAGGATCTTTTAATTCCCGGGAGTATAGAACCCCTGTTGAAGGAGGCTGCTTTTTTAATCTCCATCATCCCCGATGCTTCCGAAAACCTGATGCAGCCGGAATTTAAAATTAAGGAATACGAGACCGGGCCGGGAACTGAGGCATCTGTTTTGATGCAGTCCGTGCTGAAAAGGTGCGAGAATCTTGCTTTCGTTAGGCCGGAATTATACCTTCCATTTAATTTTCCCTCGATGTGGAACAATCTTTTCCCTTATGAGAAAGAGGAAAATACGTCAATAATCGATGTCCTTCCCTGGAGGGAAAAATGCCTGATCCTGCTTTCCGACGGGCAATTCCTGATAGGAAGCAGGGGTAAGCTCAAGGAAATTATTTGAATATGGATGAATAATCTATACTTTTCAAGCGCGCGGATTGCCGATAACCCCAATCCCCAAAAACCCCATCCGGCAATCCGTGCTCCTTTTTATTATGAAAAGGTTGTCATTTCGAGCATAGCGTTTATCCCGCCTTGGCGGGGAGAAATCTTCCCCAGGGCAAGATTTCTCGTCGCTGCACTCCTCGAAATGACATAACCGGAGAAAATCATAAAGAAGCTGGTATTTGCTTGAAAGGCCTTGGTATATTTTAAGGATGAGTTATTTTGAATATTGAATAACTTTAACGACTTCGATGACTTTTGTATCCGAATATCCCAGGGATATCATTTTTTTTGCGAGTTCCCTGGCGTCTCCAAGGTCCTTGATCCCTCTGATCTCGGCAATGTACATATCATTTCTATAAAAAACCCCGAGGGGAATATTCTGGCCGCTTTTAACTATGTCGGCGGCTGCGAGGTTTGCGACGCTAAGGTCCTTGAATTCCCCTATTCTGACTACATATTCCTGAAAGTCCGATCTGATCAGGTTGTCGTTAGCTCCTTCCGATTCCTCCGAGATATTCTCGGCATGCTTTTCAAGTTTATCAAGGACCGTCAAAGTCTGGTTCTGGTAAGGAATGTCAACCGGTGTTGTAAAAGCGTCTGCGATCCATCGGACCTCATCGGTTTTATTTATATTATTCTTAATAAAATAGTCAAAATATACTCCGGACATTGAAGCCTCGGGAGAAAGGGGAAATGTTGTTTTCAACATTGAAAATATATAAAGTGATTTTTCAAAATGGCCTGCGATGTCATTTCTATAAAAATAAGATTTACCGGCATAGTAAAGCGCCCTTGCACCATTGTCGAAAGCCCATTTCTTAAGCTTCAGGGCCTGTTCTATAAGTCCCTGGGCTTCGGTATATTTTTCTTCGTCAAGGAGACACTTAATCAGAATGATAAATCCCTTATAAGCCAGTGCGCTGTCTTTGGTCTGTTGAAGGAGCTTATTTGCATATCCCTTGGCCTTGTCCCTGAAGCCGTTTGAAGAATAAATAAGAGAGAGCATATAATAAGACCTGTCGGATGAGATTTTCATATACTCATTAATGGCCGCGGTCTGATTGTCCATTATATAAAAAATGTCGGCAAGCTTTTCCACGGCGTTGGTCCAGTACTGGAAATCCGGGTATTTTTCTTTGATAATGCTGAGGTAATCTATTATCTTGATATAGTCCGTTTCGATAAAAGAAAGCATGTAAACGGAATAGGGTACGTATTTTGAAGACGGGAATTCGTTGATAAGCTGGAGATAGCTATTGCGGGCTTCTTCATAATTCTTGAATTTGTACAGATCATTGGCTTCTTTATATACAATGTAAGCCTGTACGTCATTTGTCGCTTCCGAATAAACAAGCCCGGATAAAACGATAAGCAGAACTGTAAGGAGGTATTTTTTCATGAAGAGGCCTCATAAAATAAGATCGATCGATAGATATATCGGAACAAAATCCCCTTTTATTAATGAGGCCCTACAGGCTGTAAAGATCCTTAGCTTCGATGAAATTAATTTCCTTATTTTTTAATTTTTCCAGTACAAGTTTATTATTATCGAATCGGAAGATCATGATCGCCTTATCAGGCAGTTTACCGAGGAAAGCATACATGTATTCGATATTGATATGATTTTCATCGAAGATGCCGAGGATTTTCGCAAGCCCCCCGGGCCTGTCGTCAACCTCGATCGCGAGTACGTCGGTAGCCGAGACCGTATAATTTTCTTTCTTCAGGATATCAATAGCCCTGTCCGGGTCATTGATTATGAGCCTGAGAATTCCGAAATCCGAAGTATCGGCTATCGACAGCGCCCTTATGTTCAGGCTGTTCTTTGCCAGCAGGCGACTTACCTCGTAGAGCCTGCCCGCGCGGTTTTCTAAAAAAATAGAAACCTGTTTAACCATTTTAGCCTCCTTTTAAATTAATAAGGCGCTAATTTAATCAATCATATCCGCCTTTTGTCTACGATCCTTTTCGCTTTACCCTCGCTCCGTTCCACTGTGAGGGGTTCCACGAGTTTAACCCTTACGGAAATGCCAAGCACATTCTCTATCTCATCCCTGATCTTTTTCTCGCTTTGCTCGAGGCCCTTGATCTCGTCTGAAAACACTTTCTGGTTCACTTCTACCATGACAGTCAATATGTCGAGATTATGTTCCCTCTCTACGATAAGCTGATAGTGTGGAGACACTTCCTCTATTTTAACGAGAACTTCCTCAATCTGAGACGGGAAGACATTTATTCCGCGAATGATAAGCATATCGTCGGACCTGCCCATTATCCTGTCTATGCGGGGGTGTGTCCTTCCGCAGGGGCATTCTCCGGGGATAAAGCTTGTCAGGTCCCTTGTCCTGTACCTTATAAGGGGGATGCCTTTTTTAGTGAGAGTGGTTATTACAAGTTCGCCCTTCTGGCCCAGTTTTGCCGGTAATCCGGTTTGAGGGTCGATAATTTCAGGATAAAAATGATCATCGAATATATGCAAACCGTTCTGCTCGAGGCATTCGTTCGCAACGCCGGGGCCGATTATTTCAGAAAGACCGTAAATGTTGAGGGCTTTTATAGGCAGGCGTTTTTCGATTTCTTTGCGCATGGCCTGCGACCACGGCTCCGCTCCGAAGACGCCGAACCTGAGCTTCAGTTTTTTCTTATCGATTCCCTTTTTCTCGATTTCTTCAGCAAGATAAAGGGAATACGAAGGGGTGCAGGTAATTATATCTGTGCCGAAGTCTTCAAGAATGAGTATCTGCCTGGCCGTGTTTCCCCCGGAAATGGGAATTACACTTGCGCCGATTTTTTCAACACCATAATGTATCCCGAGTCCTCCGGTGAAAAGCCCATATCCGTAAGCATTTTGAACGATCGAATGCTTTGTAACACCGGATGCGGTAAGTGACCGCGCCATGACCTCCGACCATATATCGATATCTTCTTTTGTATAGCCTACAACTGTCGGTTTTCCTGTTGTGCCGCTCGAAGCATGAATCCTTACAATCTTTTCCAGAGGTACGCTGAATAAACCGTAAGGGTAATTATCCCTGAGATCGGCTTTTGTGGTGAAAGGCAGGTTTTGAATATCCTCGATTTTCCTGATATCGCCGGGCTTGATCTTCATCTCGTTAATTTTCCTGGTGTAGAAAGGAACGTTTTCATAAACATAAGAAATCAGTTCTTTAAGACGGTAAAGCTGAAGAGAAATCCTGGTATCAGGATCCATCGTTTCCATTTCAGTATTCCAAATAGGGTAGGGGAATTTCTGCATAAAAACCTCCTTACAGGACATTCTTTATTATTAGCGCCATTCATTAATTACGAAGGGCATTATATATTTTTATTGTCGCCTGAGATTTGTTCAACGTGTAAAAATGAAGACCCCTGACTTTATTAGAGAGAAGATTGCTGCATTGTTCGATTGCAAATTCAACTCCGATATTTTCTACTTCGTAAGGTTTATCCTTATATTTTTCCATTTTTGAAGCTATATCTGCAGGCAGGACAGCATTGCACATGATGAAAAAACGTTGAATCTGGCTGAAGTTTGTTACCGGCATGATCCCCGGAATGATCGGGATATTTATTCCCCGTTTAAAACACCGTTCGGCGAAATCATAATAGTCGTTGTTATTAAAAAAGAGCTGGGTAATACCGAATTCCATCCCCGCATCTACTTTTATTTCAAGATTTGACATTTCTTCTTCCCAATTTTTAGATTCGGGATGCCTGCCCGTATAAACAGCGCCTCCAATTGAAAAATAATCGTTGAAGTTTTCTTTGATAAGCAGCATCAGGTCGGATGCGTGAGGGATCTCGTCATTATCCGGATCGGTAGTATTTCCGAAAGGCCTGTCCCCCCTGAGAGCCATAATATTATCGATCCCTGCATCCACATATACTTTCAGAATATCAAGGAGCTCTTTTTTGGTGTGGGCGACCGAGGTCAGGTGAGCCATAACATTCAGCCTTTCCTCGCGGGCAATGGCGGTTAATACCTTTATCGTGGAATCGCGGCTGCTGCCGCCGGCCCCGTAAGTTACGGATATGAATGAAGGTTTAAGCTCTTCGAGCCTTTTCAGGTTTGAAAACAGCTCGATTTCCCCTCCATGGGTCTTGGGCGGAAAAAACTCGAAAGAGGTAGTAAAATTACTTTTCAGTATTTCGCTTATTTTCACCAGAAAATCTCCATTTTCCATTCAGGCCTTTTTTATAGAAATTTTAATAGAATCATCCCCGGAATTTATTCGATAATTGCCCGGTCCGATTCCCTTAAATTCGATCTCATCTTTATCAGACTTTTTAGAAAACAGGGGAAGACGGTCTCCCATTCTTTTTATCTCCGTTGGCTGATTTTTGAGGCCCGGCGACTTAATGCTAATCCGGCATTTGCCGCTGTCTCCAGCCTGGACTCCGATTTCAATGTTTATTGTCCCGGCAGAACAAATGGCCTTATATACAGCGGGTTTCCCGCTTCTGGTATTTGCGAGAGGCATAAGGCGGGTTTCAACCGAGGGAGAGAATGCGCTTTCGACCGATCCGTTACGAATTTTAACAATCAGCGAAAGTTCCCGTCTGGCCTTTACAGCGGTGTAAGCGTCGATCCTGGCGTTCAAGCGGTTCAACTCTGTAATTTCCCCGATGCAATCGCCGCATTTACTGAGATGATCTTCTATAATTTCAAACCTGGATGACTTCCCGTCAAGATAGAGGAGCATTTCATTTTCGGAAAAATTCCCGCATCCGAAAGCCATCATAACCTCCTTCCACGGGTATTCATTTTATACATTATGACCATTTTAAGCTTTTTCTTTGACTCCGCGAGGTGTCTTTTAGCCCTTACGATATTTTCGAAAAGCGGGGCGAAAACGGTAAACAGGTTTTTGTCCGGGGATTCCATATCCCTTATTTTCCTTGTTTTAGCTGCTTCATACCGCGCGATCCTCCATAATAGGCGGCTACGCTGCTCTCCTGAATTATTCCTGTAAAGCCTGTATTTCAGGTCCCTCAGGATAGAATTTATATAAGTTATTTTGGAGGCCGACAGCCGGGCTCTCTCGGTTTCATCGGAGCGGGCTTTAATCAGGTTAGCCTGAACAGCAAGAATTTCCCTGATTGTCAGATGAAAAACTTTCGAAGAGGCCAGGATTTCATCCGAAGTTATAGAAAGAGGCATATAAAAGAACTTAAGCGACAGCCTCTCGATCTCCCGGAGGTTCTGCAAGCATTCATGCAGGAATGAATAATCCCTCCCCTCGGTTTCAAACACCTCCGCGGCTGTTTCGTTTTCATGATCCTCAATTCTCAGGTCATGTATGGCCTGCTTCTTTTGAAAGCGCATGAAATGTGAAAACTGATTCCTGAGGACATAGTTGAACCAGGTTTTAAAAAGAAGGTCCTCTTCCAGCGGGAAATTTTTTATAACACCTTCAAGCCTTTCAATCATATATATGTAAAATTCGGAGCATGTATCCATGTCTTTCCTGTAAGCCGCGCGGGGGAAATTATATATGTACATATCAGTAAGTTTTTTAAATTCGGTCATGCTGCGTGAAGAAGCTTCTCCGCCGCCTAAGTAATCGGAGATAGCGCTTTTTATCTTTATGTCGTTCAGGTCCATGGAACCCTCCATTAACGGCGACATTATTTTAGGCAAAAGGATAGGAAAATGCAAGTAAGATTTTATTGAAATCCGGGTTCTTTTTTATTATAATAACCTCTATGAAAGACAGTCCTTTTCAGCGTTTCCTCAACGGCTTCATATTTATATTCACAAATTATACATGGAGTTTTGTCATAATTATCAGCCTGACGATAATAAGCAGCGCTTTTTCAATCCATTACCTCAATATGCTGGAAAGCGAGTTCGACCAGATTTTTCAATACGATATTGCCGGAAGGACCAATATCAAGGACGCTTATTCCATGATTTTGAAAATAGACAGTGCGCTTAAAGATCTAAGGATAAACAAAGATGATCCGGACAGGGAACAAACCCTTGACATTATAACCTCGAATACGATTATCGTAACTAATTTGGTCGAGAAAACCGGGTGGAGGTTTGAAAAACAGACTGAAAGAAAAATTTATATTACGGCAAAACAGGACCTGTCGGATTTTATCGAGATAATTAATTCAAAGGTCATCGAACTAAAGAATAATAATGAAATCGACGATGAATTTTTATACCGTCTCAGATCGGTGGAAGACAGGCTGCTTTCGGATTTTAATTCCCTTGTTTCTATAAAAAGGAATTCCATCGGAAGGGTTTTCGGAAATATCAAGCTTCAGCTTGAAACCTCCCTTATTTTAACCTCCCTGTTGCTGATCCTTACCATACTAATACGCGCTATTATGTATTTTAACGGCAGAAAAAAGAAAAATGACTGCAAATGAACATATTGATTTAAATATGGCAACAATATAAAATATCATGAAGCTTCCCGGAGGAGGTCCCTGATGACGCAGAAAAGATACCTGAGCATGACCCTTGTCATGTGCCTTTTAATGATCTCGATCGGCGGTTTCATAATTCATACGACGAGTCATCCCGTTTCGGATAATCAGGCTTATTTAGTACCTTTCATAGCCGGTATTGTCAGCGTGCTGGTTCTTCCGATTATGTTCCTGAACAAACGTCTTATAGCTTACGCTTATCTGGCAAACGGCATGCTTGTAATTATAGGAACAATAACGATGCTGCATTTTACTTTTGTCAGCCTGCCCAGAAGATTCTCCCTCAATTACCTGATAATGAAAACCAATCTCCCTGAAATTCTCATACTCTGGGGGATTTTCGCGGTCGGAAAATTGATTTACGACCTCGAATCAACGACCGTCAACAACCTTGACGCACAGAAACCCAAGGGCAAATTCATACGATTCCCGAACATGGGCTACTGGCTTATACACCTGGGGACTCTTTCCATAGTGTATTACCTTGGCCATGTCCTGTGGAGATGATCTTTTTTTGATTTAACTAAAAGAAAGTCTTATAATAACCGGCTTTTTTTGGAGAGATGTCCGAGTGGTTTAAGGAGCGCGCTTGGAAGGCGCGTGTACAGCAATGTACCGGGGGTTCGAATCCCCCTCTCTCCGATTCCTTCTCATACCTCATTTCATTGCAATTAAAGCACTTACACCTCGACTGGTTCCCTAAACGGGAGCCTATCACTAAATTAGCTACAAAGTTCATTTATTGCTTTGGGGGTGTTTTCTATGCTACAATTAATCATTGAGGTGCTAAATATGGCTTTATCTCCAGAAGAAAAAATTAAACTCCTGAAAATTATTCTTTCGGAATATGACTCAATTTCCTATGAAATTCAAGGTTTATATGATGACCCGATAACTTTTGCTGACAATAAAAACCTTATACTAAGAAGTATTGCTGACCCAGAATCAAAAAACCAGCGGAAATTATTTAAGTTTTTAGATGATTATTCTGAATTGAACAAACCCTTTATCGATGAATCAATAAGTAAAGAACAGCTTCAATCAGTTTTAAAAAACAAAGTCGGCAAGTTTTTTATGCAATTGCACGACAATGAATCGAAAAATATTTCCAATATAGTAAAAAAATCTAACGGTGTTTATTATTATAAACGGATGATAGACGGTAATAATATTGAATTTTCATTACACACAAAGAACTATATCGAAGCTAATCAAAAGGCTATTGATTATAATAAAAAGCTTGAAGCTAAAATGTTTGATGAGAAATTCCTGGGCATAAACAATGATAAGAAAGAGCTCTCTCGAGTGCCTAAAAATACCGGTGCTATATCAATCCCAACAAAAAGAGAAGAAACAGATCCAAAAAGAACTTCTATGCCACATTTATTTGATATGTGGTTAGAAAAAGAAAAAGCATTAGGCAAGGCAAAAACATCTCTCGGGATAAAAAGAAATGTTTGCAATCACGTGATTGATAAAATGAAAATATTTTCAATCAACAATATTGACCAGACTTTTATTAACAATTACATTAAATTCCTTTCAAAGTATGAAGTTAATTCCCGGAATAAATTTCTTACTCAATTAAAAGCATTTCTCAACTTTCTGATTAAGAACGGCTTGTTTGATAGAAATAAATTGGATGTTTTAGATATTCCAGTTCCCAAGAATACTGTGAAAGATACTTACATAGCAGAAGAAGATTTTGAAACAATAAAAAATTATATTAGAGAAAAAGACCCTGATTTTTATCTTTATATTATGACTCTATTTTATACTCTTTCAAGACCTTCCGAGGCTTTATACCTTAGAAAGCAAGACATAATTTATTCTGAGTCTATAATCAATATTACCATTTCTAAAACTGCCAGGTCAGGGAAGGACCACAAAACCATACCGATTTTAAATGAATATAAACCTTTGTTATTGGGTTATATTGAGAGTAATCATATTGAAGGATATATATTTAAGGGAGCTATGAAAGATGGTTTACCAGTTGATATTTCAAGACAAGACTTGATTAAATATATGCAAAATAATTCTTGTGAATATTATTCAAAGAAATTCAGGGATGTCAGGGAAAAATTGAAATTGAATCCAGAATATAATTTGAGGGAATTTAGGAAAACATCTGAAATGCTGTTATCAAGAAGCGGAATACCTATTGAATTATATACATTATTAGCTGGTAATAGTCCTAAAGTGGCATTAGAAAATTATACTCAATACAGAAAACAACATGATCTCCAAAAATTAAAAACAGTTGAAATAAAGTATTGATTTTGAGTCTAAATAAATCCCTTCCCTAAAATATTGAGTTTTACCACAGGTTGGCAATCTGACGCTCAACTGGAATGTAAAAAATTTAGGTAATACAGGTAAAATTTTCCCTTAACTGAATATTTTGTTTTTAAATTAAATTTCAATAATTTTATATTTATTGGGGTACTTATCCCCTGTAAGCTACATTTTTACATTAGTTTTGTATCGCCCTGTATTTACAAGGGATTAAGAGTATATTTTGTACCATTATTTTTACATTATAGGAATAATTGTTGATAAGGCTTGCTTTGATAGTTGTTTTATAAAACATAAAAAAAGGGGGGCTTTCCCCCCTACATTGAGAATGGTCAGTCCATCGGCTCTTGGGTGTTCTTTCCAGATAAACCAGCGATTATAATTCCTGCCAATATGCCTATTGCTCCACTTATATAGGGAATCGGCGTCTTTAGATTCGAAATTACCATATCACTCGCCTGTTGAAGCCCTTCAAGGACTGTCTGCCCGATATCGGTGATTACATCAAAGCTCATGATACCCTCCAAGATCTCTTCAGCAAGACTGATATGACGGCGACAACCGCACTGATACCGATACTTTTAAGGACTTCCACTAAAAGGTTTTCAGTATTCCTGGGTTCTTCGACAATCTTTTCTTTTGCCATATTTCAATACCTCCTTTTACCGTATTTGAATGAAATTGCTCTTGCGAAGTTGTGCCCCAGGGATTTTGTTTCCCTTTTTCATATCATCCTTAATGTTTGACTTGCTCACTTTGATCTCGACCGTCTTATACTTTGACGGTACAAGCTGTTCATTGGTGATTTCAACTGATTCGCTGTTGCGGAGTGAAACCTTGTATGTCCCGGCAGCCAGTTTATCCAGTTTCTTGAGAATCATGTAATCCTTGAGCCCGTTTTTGATTCTGGAAATGAGATTTTCTGCAGACGATTTCCTTTGTTCAATTCGGGCAATTTCCTTCTTGCAAGTTTCGGCGAAGCCTTCGGTATGGGTGATAAACTTGAGCATGTTGTTCACCTTATCGATAGAGGCTGTCTGACGAACAATCAGTTCCTTAACTAAATTGTTCCTGTCCTCATCTGTCAGATCCTCTTTGTCCCAGTTCCTGGTCAGCCAGTTGTCCAGCTCAATTTCGTTATAAAGTGTTAAGTTCATGCGTGTACCTCCTCTTTTTTCTGTTCCCTCAAATAATTCAGGATTTTGAAAGCCTGGGGAAGAGTGAGTTGCATGAAGTTTCCTAAACCTTCCTGCATCACAAGGTCGTTGACATATCCTTTATTGTTTCCGCAGAGTTCAAGCACCTGGTCGTAAAGGTGTTTGAGGTTCTTGGCTTCAGTTTCATGATTAATTTCCTCTTTAGTTTTAGCGGTTCGTTTACCAGGTGTCTTTTCTTCAACTTTAGGCGGATTTAATTTCACTGCACCTGTTCCCGTACCTTCATTTTCCACCAGTTCTTCAGCAAGAAATGGAAGGCTGGAAATTTCATTGGGGAAGGCAAGTCGAAAGCCTTGAGCTATGCAGACCTTGCGAAGCATAAAATCCTGCATCGATTTCCAGTTCCCTGTGCCCTTGTCGAAATCTGCCCTTTTGATTGACCATTCGATGGGGTGCTGAAAGTCTTTCCTGTAAATAGTGATTGTCGCGGTTTCACCGTCCGATTCAACTTTCCAGCCATCGAGCTTCCCAGATGCTTCAGCTCGCTTGATGTAAACGGTATACCCAGTAACCAATTTAAAAGAATTGCCATAGGTTATCGGGTAAATTTCACGGAAAAAAGGGTTCAAACTGTTCAACACTGCAACTTGAATGAACATTTTCTTCTGCTGGTCTGTGAGATAAAGGTTGGATGCTTTAAGATAATCCAGAATAACCTTTTCTGTGACTGCCACTTGAGCGCCTTTCAAAATACTCTTTGTTTGTTCGTCCATAAATATTACCTCCTTTTATGGAATGTGTCTTGATATTTTTCTTTTGAATTATCTTTGAATAAGATCCATGGCAAGACTTTCAAGACCAATGGCTTTGTCCTGATTCTTTTCAGATTTTGAAAGAAGGCTGATTACATTTGCCATTCTCCAGATTGATTTTCCCGATGGAAGAAGCTTGATGTCATTGTCTGAATCAAAGAGCACCTGAGCCTTTATCTTTTCATCCTTGCTCAGTTCTTTTATCGATTCAAGAAAGGCTTTTGTGTCCCTTATTTCCCTGTTCTGTGAATCTTTGATTTTGTCAGTTATAAGCTTGACTGTATTATCATTTCTGATAATATCTTTGATTTTGGATTGGAAGGACTTGTTTTCAAGCAGTAGTGTTTTATCGCTATAAATTGAATAATCTTCATCATCAAGCTCTGTTCTTCGCCCTATGTGTTTTCTCCTCATTACGTCCATCCCGATAAGCCCGTTCTGGCAGATTAAACGGATAACAAAAACTTCTATAGCAAAACTTCTTGCCCCATAATCTGAGGTTGAAATCGAGAAACCTATAAGGATTTCATCACTGCCGATAGTAAGGATGTCAGGGCTTAAAAACCTGACCTGATATTGGCTGTCGGTGTTGAATGCTTTGTAGGGGAAATAACCGTTTTTCAGCATAGCCTCAATGAATGTTTCAAACATGGGCGAAGCATCCATCCTTTTGTATTGGGCGCTCAGAATCCCTTTAGCTGTGTCTCCCACTTCCCTTATGAGAATTGAATCCTGCAGGGTGTGTATCATCACCCTTAGGTTGGTTAAAGCAAGCTGATTCTGATTTGCTTTAAGCATTGAAGCATAATAATTAGCCGGTAAACTTGCCTTATTGAGCATCTGCCCGAGACTCCAATCTGTGAGGGAAAGTTTTCTGCCGGCGACATAAAGCTTCAGCTTGTTTTCATCTTCAAATGAGAAGGCAATCTTGTCTGACTTGGCTAAAATGTCCTGCCTCAGTTTAAACTCTGCCATAATGTCAACCATTGTCTTGTTGACTTGTGCCTGACCATTGTTGATAATGGTTTGTAATGCTTTATTCATATCGAACCTCCTTCTTCTTTAAAATATCCTTCTGATTCAAGTTCTTTCAGCCACAATGCCATAAAGTCATTAAGCTGGCAATGGATCTGAAAATGAGAAAAGTTTGTAGGTGCATCACGGTTTATTTTTTCCATAAAGCTCAATACTTCCACCATATGCACCCCTGGATAGAGTTTTACAGTCATTTCCAGAATTTTACCGTTTCCTCCTTGTAAAAGTGAAAGCTCAGTATTGCTGATTTTTTTAATGGTAAGCTTTGCATCCGTGCCATTGTCAAAGCCGATAATCCGCTTTTCACTTGCCATAAAACTTTCAATGCCTCCTTCATTTTTCAGCAGTAGATCCAGTGCCTCATAAATTATCTGGATAGTCATTTTACTCATTGGCTTAATCCTCCTTTTCATTTTTCTTAACCTCCTTTATCCAGTTTTCAATGATATTGCCCTTGGGGATTTTCATTTCTTTGAATTCATTCAGCAATTCCCAATATTCCTCAGAAAAGCCACAATACTGGAAGTATTCAGCTTTTGTTGGCTCATTGGTGCGATATTCATTGACAGCGAATGCTTTTGCATTGAGATAGTTTTGAACGATACTTTTTGCGACTTTTAGAAAGATCTTTAGATATTTTGGATGAGAAGCTATTTTTGTTGAAGGTAATATTATTTCAAAGCCATAACCCGTATCATCATATAATGTTTCCCTATCTCCCTTGATAACATCTTTACTGATGAAATAATCCAGAATATTAAGCAGTTCATCATCAGGCTCATATTGAAAGCCCAGGAAAAACTGAATATGAATAGAATATGCTTCATTTATAGCCAGTCCACAATGAAGGGTATTATGACAGAACTGGAATAAACATCTTAATCTCTCAATCAAAGTTTCCACATCTTCTGATGGTTCCGGTCTAAATACCAGGTGTTCAAAGTTATTATTAAGTCCGATTTCAAGATAATTTGCAGTATAGGGGTAATCTTTGAACATTGCCTCCAGATATTCATCATAATCATCTTTTCCATGGACAGGGATTTCCTTCAGATGCTCTTGAAGCAAAGAATAAGGATTAATGATTTTTCCTGCAGAATTCATACAATCGAATTCAATGTTTGCCCCTATCTGGACACTGATTTCCTCTAGCTTTCTGTCTGGAATATGCTCAATGATCCTTTTGAGTAATTCTTGCCCCTCATTACTTTCAATAAGATTGGCTGTGTAAAGGGTGCTGGAATTGGGGAAATAAATTGCCACGGTCCCATATCTGCATTTGTTATAGGCAAGATAAGCAAAGTAAGGTTTTTCCGTATGATGAATTAATCTGGGCTTCCATTTCTTAATAGTGGAATATAGTCCCCTTGAAATGTTCTTTGGTAGGGCAATGTTATTGAGAATCTTGCCCTCAATCTCTTCTATTGTATCAATGATGATGGAATTATCGAGGTTTTCAGCAACATCAATTGCCAGAACTTTCACTATCCCCTTCTGCCTCAATAGAACGAAATTTTCACTGCAGAACTGGTCAAGGAGCCTCTTGTTATTGTTAGGTATGCTGTTAATTTGATAGAGCATATAGATATCCTCCGTTTTTTTGTTTGGAGGATGATACTGGATTGGGGGGAGGGATACGAAAAAGAGATGGACAAAGGAAGAGAGGAGTGATATAATTAAATGTGTGATTAATCTAAGTAGATATAATAATATGATTACAAAAGAATTAGATTATAATTGGTTATTTTCAACCATTTCCCAATCATTTGCGGCAATAGTTGGATTAATTGGTGCTTTTATAATTTCAAAAATAATAACAAATCAAACTGAATATAAAAATAAAATATCAAAGTTAGAAAATAATTTAATTAAGTCAAGTGCATTATTAGAAATCTTAGTTCATTATCCAAATAAAAATTCAGAATTAGAAGCAAAATCTATTGTGGCTTCCAATTGCTCATTGTTCTATTGTATAAAAAATGAAACGGAATATTCTAAATTTTTAAAATTTTCAATTATCATTGTCATCATTATTTTTATATTAGGGGTTTTTGTTCCTTTATTATATATTCCGACAAATGAGTCATTAATTATTAAAATAAATCCAGCCAAATTAATAATCCTTTTAGTATCAATAGCTACAATAGTGTTTTTTTCCAATTTTATTATTGAAACAAACAAATTAAAATATAACACAAAAATGAATAAACCAATAATTACAATGTTATCAAAGTTATTAAAAAATGAAATATTTTTACTTAGAAATGATGAAGGTATTTCTAACGGAAATAATGATATTAAAAGAACTGCGTTAATTAAAGAAATCAATACTACTTTAGAAAATTGGAAAAAGTGAAGATATTTTATTTTTTATAAATTGAAGGACTTTGTAAAATAAATATAAGTAAAAATTTTTTTTGTAATTTGATAATCTCAAATCCCTGGAAGGTAAAAACTGGGGAATGTGATGGACCTAATATACTGGGGAACGGCTCTGAACTATTTTGCCCCGCATTTTGGGGATTAGGTAATGTTTGATTAAAACCAATTTACACAGAATTTCTGACACACCCCCGACAATAAATTTGTTAATTCGATTAATTCGATTTAGTAAACAAATTATCAATTGCATTTTCTTCATTGATAAAATCCATTGCTTCATCATAGTAATAATCATGATCTTGTCTCATAGCCTCTTGTATCTTATCCTCGTTTATTTCTTCTTGAATCAAATTATCTTTAATTTTTTCCTCCCAATAAAATTGGTCCATAGAAATTCCGAAATTATAATCAAATGAACTATTTGGGAATAGCTTATTCTTCAATTCACTTTCTAATTCTTCTAAATCTTCATAAAGTTTAATAACCTCATCTATATTAGTTATCTTACTATTTTCATCTTTCAAATTTATCTCATTTCCTTTGAGGACTTCTTCAATAACCTCAATAAGTTTATTACATCCATGTGTTGATACAGTATACTCATCATAATCATACCCAAATTTCTCAAATAGAATTGGTATGTTTTTTGCATCGTCTTCCTCGAAAATAGAAATCATGATATTTTCAATTATTATAATAAAGTTATTTTTTATATAGTCAAAAGTTTGCGGTGCATCACCTAAATTCAATAAAACATATTCAATTTTCTCAAATATATCTATCCAGCTTTTTGAATAGTCCAACTTTATAAAATGTTCTAAAAGCTTTGAATCAATATTTACTTGATTACAATAAATACATAATGTCTCTAATATTAAAGCATGATTTCTATTGTTATCATCATCAATTTTTGTTATAAAATTTGAAATCCTATCCCTTATTATTATTTGTAATTCTTTTTCTAAAGGGATTAAAGAATACTTAGGATTAAATCTCTTCAATTGTTCTACAAATAACACACTTGAAACAATGCTTTTCCTCTCTGGATAGGAATCAGAAACATATCCAATTAAAAAATCATTCAAAGAAGGATTAATAAAATCGAACAATCTTTCAGGCGGAGAGACATCAAGAAGTAAAGAAGTAATAAAACCGTTTAATAGAATTTTAATTGATTCATTAAATTGATTTGTGTTTATTATTTGGTTATGAACAATTTTTTCATAATTTAGTCTATTTTCGAATGCTAAAAATAATGAACTTTCATTTGGTCTATAAGGAAAAGTAAATAATGTCAGAAGTAAACATCGATCTAAATAACTAATTTGGTTATTATAAGAATAATTCCATATTTCCTTTGGATTATTAAGATTATTTAAAATAAATTGATGATAATCATCAGAATTAAACTTTTCAATCCTTGAATTATCAGTAATAAATTCAATTATCCGTGGAGTATAATTTTTATGCTCAATTATTGCTTTGTAAAACTTTTCATTAAGAATGCTATTAAATAATTCTGGTCCAATTCCTTTAAAGTATAAATGATTATATAAAATCAAAGCTTTTTCAAATTTACTATAATCACTAAGTTTGATTTCAAATTGCCTCGAATCTAATTTAGATTGGTTGATTTTCTCATATTTTTCTACCGCATGGTTAAGGATGACAGTCCGTGTTGTTAAGATTAAATATTTGTTTGGAGTATTCTTTATCCTTTCGAAAAATGAAGTTAGCTGTGTTTCTGTCTTTTGAGCATTAACTATTTCAAAATAATTTGCCCCTAAAAAATCATCAAAATAAAACAGTTGTTTTTCTTCAATATGAGGGGATATAACATCTTCTGCTTCTTTAATGTTTTCAACTTTGTAAATTTTATAACCATTTTTAGCTCTATCAAAAAGAATTATTTCTGCTAAAGTTGTTTTACCTATACCTGGTTGTCCAGTAATTAATAAAAGTTTTTCCTTTTGCAAAATTGTATTTGCATCATCTAATTTTTTTGTAATAACATAAAATGGTATTTTCTCGTTAATTCTTTCTAATAAATATTTTGTTCTACCTTCTATCGCATTATGAATAATAGAATTGAAAACATTTATACTTGAAAACCAAAGTTTAAAGTGCCTTTTTTCAATTTCGCAAAATTCTGATAAGAATCCATTTAAATCTTCTTGTCCAATTATATCATTTGATGTTAGAACATATGGAGATAAAATATTCTTTAATTCATCTTTTTGAATTGCAGAAAGTGGAAGAGAAGTCACCACAATATATCGGTCAGGTTTTAATAATTTTATTTTATTTAATTCTTCATTTAAAAGCTTATTTTTGAGTTGGGGGAAACCTGAACGTATATAATGCTTTGCTTGAACTACTATGGAATTATTATTTTCTTGGGTTGAATACCTTAAATCAATTCCTTCATCTTTCCCTGTTTTGAAATTTTGAAGATTAAGATTGAATTTCGCATTAAGTAAGTCTTTAGTTATCTCTTCAAAATCTTTGTCATTCAGTGTGGAAAAATTATAATTGTTTATTTTTTCCCTCCATAATCCGCTTCAACAACTCTTCTGCAGGATCATCATTCGGGTCTTGTTCAATAAGTCTACTTAATCTTTAAAATTTAACTACCTTATCAATCTCTTTCATAATCCTATCTGTTTCAGTCAAAGCTACAATGATCTTCTGATAATGTAATATATCGTCAAAAGAAAGTTCTTTATCTTTACGATCTTTTAGCCATTTCTGGGCCGGTTGATAACCCCCAATATAAAACTCCCAGGCTATATCTGGGACTTTATCAAAATATTGGATATCATTTATATATACTTTCACATTTTCATAATAAACTTTTTCAACTCGATTATTCCCTTTAATTGGATAAGAAGTTATCAATTGATTAACAACAGGGCTTTCTAAAAGGTGGATCTGGCGTAGATCACCGCCGAGTTTTACCAGCTTGCGGAAGGTGTCGATATTTTCCGGATATGGTACACGAGGAAAATCAATTTTCAGGAATTCATTGTATTTTTCACGGTAAGTAGGAGAGTGCAGGATAGCATAAATATAGTCGATAATATCAATCGGTGCGAAAGTTTTATTAACATTTTCTTTTTCAGGTGTGAATATCAGGTTCAATTTAGTAGTAATCTGTACAACAATTTCTGGATTTAAATTTGGTTCTCTATTGGTTTTTAATGCGCCATCTTCTGCGTAAAGATAAGTGGGAGCCAAATAACTAATCCCAGCGCCAGCACTTTTATTACCAGCAGAACATTGATCTGTAATGTATTTTGAAATAAAAATACTAAACTCATAATTTGAACTCATTGGTCGAATCCAATTCAAACCCAAATTTTCACCCTTTAGAAAGTGCTGCATAACTTTTTCTCTTGTTCTTTCAACAAGATTTGTATCATAATAAACATATTTGCTATCAAAAGGGCGATATGAAATTTTTTTTATTAAATTATTATCAGATTTTATCTTGTAATAATCTTCAATGTTATTTCTTAAATCTTCTTTTTTGTCATTAATTAAAATAGAATCGTTGCCTGATACTATTCCTACACTATTAATTGAAAACAATTCAACAACAGAAAACCCTTTGTAATATAATTTCTGATTATCAAAATCTTTCCGAACGAAAAAGAAATTCGGTGAAATATTTTCAAGAACTTGGTATGATACATTTTTAATATTATTAACTAATAAATAATTGTATTTATGTTCTCGTTGCCCAAACAAATCAAAATGATAAACCTTACCCAGATCATTTATTTTTTTCTTACCTGTTTTAATAAAGAGATTAATACTTACACCTTGCATAATATCGAAAACATTTTGATCTATCGAACCATCCTCAGCAGTTTCTTTTTTCTTAGTATTTCCATGTAAATCAATTGTAAATATTTTATCATAAGTTTTTAAGAGATTCCACCGCATTCCACGGAATGTTGGATTGTCCAGAAAACCATGGGGATTGATAAAACCAAGAATCCCTTCACCATTCTTCTCAATAAAGTATTGACCAAACCGGATGAATTTCACATAATCGTCATTAATCCATTTTGGATTTTTTTCATCTAATTTATCAATACCACCAGGCTCTTTTTTATAATCTTCCATCAATTTCATAATCCATTCACCCTTATTAGAACTTTCACCGCTATAAGGGGGATTACCAATAATCACCATTACTGGTGTATCCCGTTTTACATAATTTGCTTCAGTAGCTTCTCTTGCAAGCCAGCTTGCAAATAATGTTCCAGTTTCAGGATGGTATTCTTCAAGACTATTAGTTAAAAACACCCTGAGTCTTTTTTGTTTGTTTTCCTCTCTTGGTTTATAACCTGTATCTCGTAGAAGAATTTCAAGTTTTAAATGACACATAGTATAAGGAGCCATTAGTATTTCAAAACCGTTTAAACGCGGAATTAAATGTTCTTCGACATAAGTATTCCAGAGCCCTTCTTGACCATTGAACTTCTTGTAGATCTGCCTAACTACCTCAGTTAAAAATGTTCCAGTTCCGGCAGCCGGATCAAGAATCTGGACTTTATGAACTTCGATTTCTTTCATTGGAGTTGATTTCATATTCTTATGTGGAATAATTTCATGATCTTCAACTCTTATTTTTACTTTTGAATTATCTGCAAGTCCGGTTGGTAGACCAAATTCTTCTTTAAGAATATCATCCACGGCGCGGACAATGAAATTGACTACAGGCTGAGGTGTATAATAAACCCCCCTGGATTTACGAAGAGCCGGATCATATTCCGCAAGAAAGGTTTCGTAGAAATGAATAAAAGGGTCTTCTTGCCCGGTTGATTTACCAAAGTCAGATAAAAGAGCTTTAAGGTCTGTTGCCCTGAATATATCAGCAAGGTCATTGACAATCCAGATAACTCGGTCGTCTAAATCAGCACCGGATACATAATCAAATAAACTTCTCAAAAACGGGTTTGATCTTGGTATAAGGTCCCGCGCTTTCTGCCTGGTAAAATCATTTAAAGTAGTATCATGAAGCCGGGCTGCAAATAGACCATATGCTATTGTCTGAGCATATATATCTGCAAATGTCTTTTCAGTAAGATCATGAATAAGAATTTGCCGGAATGCTTTAAGCTGATCTTTTAAAGTATTGTTTTCATCATCTTCTTTAACTGAATTATATAGAACTTCTTCCATCATCCTTGCTTTTTGAGCCATTAATTCTGCAAGTTTCTCTGCAGATTTAATCGTCTGCCCTGTGAATTCACAAAAATTCTGGATATAAGTAGTAAAGGAATCAAAGTTTTCTGGATGTGTAATAACTGTTCCATCATCTATAGATGCAATTTTAATTTCTTTTACCTTCTGCCCAAATTTAAAAAAATGGAATTCCAGGTAATCAGTTAAAATTAAATTATCCAGGCTTTTTAAATATCGAGTCATTTGGTCAGAATTTTCTTCTTTCGATAAGACAATGCCTATATCCTTTGCTTCAATATATCCTATAGGAACTTCTTTCCTCTGTATAATATAATCAGGAGCTCCGCATTTCTGTCTTTTAGGTTCATTGGTTATAGTAATACCTTTGACCAATTCACTAATCAAACCCTGTAAATCCGATCGATAACTATGCTCAGTTGAAATTCCATCAGAATATCTTTTTTTAACCTGTTTCAAATATTCATTAATAGGCATTATAACCCCTTTTTTATCCCGGAACATTTAATAAATGATTATACACCCACTACATATTTCAGGCAAAAGAATAGGATTGTCTGGCTTTCCCAGCATATTACTTTTTCCAACTTTTCATTGTTTATATGATACCTTTACTTTTAAAATATTCAGTATATTTTTTATCTTCTTTTTGCATATGATCAGAGAACCATTCTTTCAGATAATTCAGGACTTCTATGCTGATAAGCGTATCACCTTTTTCATAGCTTCCGAACATTTCTCCCACCTTTTCCTCAAATTCCCTGTGTAAATTTGAATGCTCCATTAATTCGGGAAAACCGAACTTTTTCATCAATTCTTCCTCTTCAGAGAAATGCTCTTTTGCATAATCAATAAGCCCGCTGAAAACATAATTCAGGGTCTCCCTTCCCATCCCAATTTTCATAGCCTCAAAAAGATTATTTATGATCTCAATGAGTTTCTTATGTTGATCATCCATTTCGTTTACACCCACACTCAATGTTTTATCCCGAATGATTAAAGCCATATTACCCTCTTAAAAACTAACAATTCAATTATAACCCTGCTTAAGAAAAGAAGCAAAGTACAATGGGTTTTTCTGGCCGTGCCAGGATATAATCTCTCCCTTATTCAATTTTAAATTTATCCGATATTTTCACAAGGAGGGCAGTATGCAGGCACATTATATTGAATTTAATGGAAAATTATTTTGGATACAGACAAAGCAATTTGATGAAACATTTATAACCGAAATACTTGATAATGGTCAAAATATCGCTTCCCTTACTTTAGAGGAACCGGCATCTGATGAATTAATCAAGGAAACCCTTATTTCTAAGCTCCAGGGGGAGAAGGTGCTGGAATTGGTAGAAGATTAATTAATGCTAAAGAAATACAAATAACTTTTTTTAAAATCAGCTTAAAATTCGGCATTTAAAAGAATATCAATAATTTTCACTTCATTTTTTAGTGTATTATTATTTCTATCTTTAACTTTAAATCTGATAATGGATCTTGTTTTACTTACAATTTCACAAGAATATGAATCATTATTAAATTTAATAATTAATTCAGGTGGAATTCTCATAGGAACAACAAATACTATTTTGTAAATCCCTTCATTATTAGGAGAGTAAATAATCATATCGTTAATATTATTTATTTTTTGATGGAATGAGATTAAAGCACTATCTTTATCCAGCATTTGCTTTTCTGATAAACCAATTTTGGGAGTAATATAAATAAACTTTTCTCTTAGTTCTGTTTTAATTTTTATTAATGGTTTTGATATTTGAATAATAAAACTAAATAGATTTTTATATCGTATTGCAAAATAAGGAGAATCAAATTGATGATTCCATGGTGCAACGATGAATGTGAATTGATATGGAATTTTTGAATTATCTATAGTAATAATATTATCTTCTTTTGATAACTTATTATCACATGTATCAAATTTATCAATTTGAGGGATAATAACTTCTGCTATTATATTAAGTTTAGTAATATTGCATATCGGTTCAAAATAATTTAAGACATTATTTATATTATGATATCTAACACATCCACTAGCATGATATGAAATTTTTTTCCGTTTTTCTCTACCCTTGTTTAATTGATATTTTAATATTTCATCATTATTTGAATCCATCTGGATAAATTCACTATTAACACCCTTTCTTTGTATAGTAATGTAAAATGAGCCATCAGAATCTTCTAATTTATAATTAATAAAATTATAAATAATATTATTTGAAGAAATTAAAATATTTCTACTATTATTCATTTTTTCACTATCACTTTTAAAAAAGATTCTTCATTCTATCACATCCTCTTCCAAAAAACAAGTCCTTTATCATTTACATTTTGTCAAAATCGCTATACAATAATGGAAAATCAATAAGGAGCCCTTATGCCTATCAACTTACCTGATTATTCTGATAGCGATGAAGAAAGAAAACTTGAAGCACAATACAAAGTATTACGAAAAATATTCATCAAAGACTATGAACCTCTTACTCTGGATAAGCTGATTATGAAAAAAGTAATTCCAGTATTCAAAGCGGTAGTTAAGGAAAATGCTTCAAAAATGGGGAAGAATATCACCACTGAAAAGATTGATTTCAGCACTTTCACAATTTCAAAATCGACTCATGTCAGATACTTCGAGGTTCAGAAAAAGTATATAGAGAAGTATTTTGCTGGAAAAGCTCGCTATTTTAACGAGTTCATTATTGTGAATGGATGCGACAGCCTGCTTAAAATGAAGGGAAAACTGACAGGTAAGCCGATCAAGGGTAAGATCCATCTCAAACTTTGGTTCTATGAATTTATCAATGATAAGCTGAAAGAAGCCCGAGACAAAATTATAGATGGAAATGTATTACCGAAGACAGCCAGGATAAATGAGAAGAAGATTATGTTCAATGACCTCTTGATAAATGCTGGACTGGACTGTGTGGAAGAGATGGGGAAGAAAGGATAGTAAAAAAATATAGGTAGATATTATGGCGGGAAAGAATAAAAAAATACACTTAAACGGTTTTGATTTCTATTTCTGGGACTACGAAGAACAGACAAAAATAAAGCATTTTGTTTTATCAGAATATTTTGATAAATGGGTTAAAATACTTGGAAAATGGAATAAACTAAACTATATCGATTGTTTTGCTGGAAGTGGTGCATACTTAGATGAAAAAGGAGAAATATATTATGGTTCACCGGTTCTTGCAGCTGAAGTTATTGAGTCTAATGGTAAAGAATTAAATCGCTCTGTAAATTTAGTTTTGATTGAACATGATAATGATAATTTAGATAATATTACCAAGATTTTCAAATACAAAAAATTTGGGATCGAACCAATAATAATTAATGGTGATTTTGATAAATCAGTTAATGAAATTCTGGATAATACTAAAGGAAATATGAATCCTACCTTCTTTTTTATTGATCCATTCGGTTTTTCCATAAAATATGAAACATTAAAAAGAATTATGAATATTCCAAAGTCTGAAATATTTCTAAATTTTATGTTTACTCAAATAAATCGATTTTTGATCACTGATTTGGAAGAAACATTAAATGAGTTATTTGGCTGTGAAGATTGGAAAGCATGTTCCGAGCATAGCGGTGCTGAACGCGAAGAATCTATTATTAATTTGTTTAGGTTGCAACTTAAAAATTTCTGTAAATTTGTTTGTCATTATAGGATGTCATTTGAACATAAAGATAGAACATATTATTACTTATTCCACTTAACTAATAGTGTTTTAGGCTGTTCAATTATGAAATCATGTTTTGCAAAATTTAATAATGGAAAAGTAGAATATAGAGGACCAAAAAAATACGAAACATCCTTGTTCGATGATAAAAGTGTTATAATACATGATGTGCAAGATTTTCTTGAAAAAAACTTTAATGGGCAATCTTGTTCATTCAAAGAAATACTTTATGCAGTAATAGATGAAGTTCCCTATCTTGAAACTCATTTTTGAAGTGCAATTAAAGAAATGGAAAAAAAGAGAATAATCAAAATTAAACGGATACCTGAATTAACTTCAACTGGAAGAATAAGGAAAAGTATTGACCTGAATGATATAGTTATATTTAACAAAGGATAAGGAATGGATAAAATTATTAGAAAATCATTGCTATATAAAACCGGTGTAGAATATGGTGATTACACTATAAATCATATTGAAGGATGTTCTCATGGATGTCTTTATCCATGTTATGCTATGATTATGGCGAAAAGATTTGGTAGAATAAAAACTTATGATGATTGGTTAAAACCAAAAATCGTTGCTAATGCTATTGATTTACTTAAAACCGAGATACCCAAATTTCGAGATAAAATAAAATTTGTTCATCTCTGTTTTAGTACTGATCCGTTTATGTATGGTCATAATGAAATCAGTGATTTAAGTCTAAAAATAATCAAATTGTTGAATAAGGATGGAATTCGATGTACAGCCTTAACAAAAGGATTGCTCCCTAAAGAATTGGTTGATACAGATATTCACAATGAATTCGGAATCACTATTATTTCATTGAGTGAATCCTTTAGGCTTAAGTTTGAACCCAAATCTGCGACTTATGAAGAACGGATAAGTAGCCTTTATTATTTGCATAAAAATAATATAAAAACTTGGGTAAGTATTGAACCATATCCAACTCCAAATATAATATCCTAAAATTTTGATGAAATTTTAAATTCTATATCTTTTGTAGATAAAATCATATTCGGGAAGTTAAATTATAATTCCTTTGTCAAAAAGTATTCGAAGAACATCGAGTTTTATAATAATCTGAGCGATAGAGTGATAGAATTTTGTGAAGCAAATAACAAAGAATACCATATTAAGACAGGTACTATTATTATATAATTTGTTGTTGCCATCCGGTAAGGTAAGGAACCCACTCTTAAAAGCGGAAAATAATATCGGTGTTTTTAGGAAAGTAAAACCAGTGAAAGTGGGGAATTATGTGGTCCTGAAGGAAAGTTATTTTCACATATATCTTCTTTATTAGAGAACAATTAAATAATTTATAGTCTAACACTATATTTGATCTTTTCATACTGATATTTGGTGGCATGTTTCACCCGGAATACCTGGCATATTTTATCCGGATTGGGTGGCAGGTTTGAACCGGATTACATGGAAGTTTTCATTCGGATTTCTCACTTTGTTCCAATTGGAACAAAGTCATGGTAATAAGAGAGTATTTGCTCACTATTTAAAATTTTCTTCCTTCGATAATGCTTCACCTATTTTATGGCTACATTCAAGGCTGCAAGCTATTATGGAACCATCTTTACCTTCTTTTAAAGCCGCTGAATTTTTGCCAGCAAGAAACACAACAAATTTCTTATTTAAAGGTTTTAATGTCATTTCAAATGCCATTCCCTCATATCCTTTAAATGCATCTTTTATGCGGGATTTAAAAGGAACAGAGTAAAATCCTTTGCTTTTTGTTTTTCCTCCGCACCATGAGCATTTTTTCATAGCTTCCATAGGGTCATCGACAAAATAATCAGGCATTTAATTATATCCTTTTTTCCCAATACCATTTTTATTTATTTCAATAAACAACTTTCGAGCAATACTGGATGTCGCTGGATGTGATTTACCTATTTGTATCAGAAGAAAATAACATAAGAGAGCTTGATCAATCATTTTTGCATATAGATAATACTCACATACTATTGCATAAAAGGCGATTACCTCGCTGGTATGAAATACTTTTTTGGATTCTGGAAAATGCTGATAGATTTCTAATTTGTTATCTAATGCTTCGGGTATTTTATCCATTTCGTTATTATGAATATAATATTCAGCCAATGACATTTTACCAAACAGGTAGTTGGTGAATTTTACTCTTATTTCTTTTATAACTTCCAATTGCTTCTCTCTCATACTGAGCATATTGTAGACATTGCATAGATAATTGTATATGACAGGGACTTTAGGATACATATTTTTTAAATTTTTCAATTGAATTATTGTCTTATTATTTATGGAATCCATATTTTTATAAATATTGGTCAGTTCTTTTTTTATCGAATCTGGTAATTTTGAAAAATTCTCTTCAACAATGGGTTCATTAGTAATAGTGATATCTTTGTCGAAGGGGATAACTCCTTTCTTTTTTTCTATTTTTTCAATTAAATCTTCTGGCTTGTAATGGGATAAATATTTGTGAAAATCAATGTCATCTTGATCGGCTATTAAATCCTTCATAATATCAGTTGTTTTATAATTCGGCATATCTATTCCTTCCCTCTCACTCCCTCTTTCATTTCCCTTCCAGGCTTGAAGTATGCAATTTTCCGTGGCGAGACTTTTACCACTGCTCCAGTCTTCGGGTTTCTTGCTATCCTGGCTTTTCTTTGCTTAACGCCAAAGGTGCCTAAACCCCTTAGCTCAATTCTGTCTTTTGCATCCAGTTTCTCAATAGAGCCCTTAAGTTTCTCTATGAATTTGGAAATGATGGTTGAGACTTCTTTCCTGGATAATCCAACTTTTTTGACCTCAGAATCTTCAAGAACTAACTCAACAAGTTCAAGTTTTGTGAAAGCACTTTTAGGCATAAAATTACCTTATTTCCGCTCAGATAAAAGAACACCGCCTACACCTATACTTTCGACATCATACTCATTAATCAGTACAGTAAATGCCTGGGCGGGGATATTGGTTATTTCAACCATTGTTTTTGTCAGCTTCTCGATTATCTCTTTCTTCTTTTCTTTTGTTTGATGGGTCATTTCAACTTTTATTACTGGCATTTGTAGCTCCTTGTTTTGATAGGGTATTATATAATAAAGGGCGAAGGGGGTAAAGAAAAGATAGTAATAGGTTTAAAATGAAAATTTTAAATGAACCTGTTAAGGGGATAAGGTTGTATATAGATAATACCATTATTTTACTATTCTTATTTTTTGAGACAATAATGCTGTTGATATTGGTTCGGATTGCTTCGGATCACTTTTCTTTCCATACCATATTTTAACAATAATATCATATTTGCCTTCTTCAGCATTAATTGGAAAAGTAAAAGATCTTTTTAAAACAGTAATTGCTACAGGTAGAACTATAACAACTATATCTTCTTGAACATTCCAGTATTCATGTCCTTTTATATCAGCAGATACACCGACCCATAAGGGACATTCATAAGAAGTAGCATTTTTAATAGTAATTTCAATTTCACAAGTTTTCCCTTGCTGTAATAACTCTTTATTACAATTAACTTGCTTAATACTAATACCATTTTTAATTGTTGTTAGATATTCAATAAAACTTTTTAATTCATTTCGACTTGATTGTGTATAACCTTGATATTGTCCAATTTGGAAGGCAAGTATTATTATCGTTAATGATCCAGAAATATAACCGATAATAATCCAAAAGTTCCTTTTCCAAATTCTATTTTTTAAGACTATTTCTTTTTCTCGTAATAATTTAGAATCTTTTGAGTTTTTATTAAAATCAAGATTATTTTTCCCCATATATTTATTTACCTCTTAAATATTTAATCATTCTATCAACAATTTTGAATTCAAATATATTCTTATTATAAAAGAAATTATCTTTAAGAAATTCAGTGTTTATTTTAAATAGTCCAATAGCAATTGATATATATAAATCAAAATTCATTATTAAATTTTCAGAACATTCATCATAGAGTTCAGTGTGAAACGTTGGTTCATGATCTAAATAAAAGGGACATATATTTTTTTCCCAATATCTGAATGGATGAGCCCATGAATTCAATTTTTTCCATAACTTTTTTAAATATTTTTTTTCATTGGAATTTAAATATTGAATTGAATCAATTTTATCCCCCATACTATCATTATTGTTAACTATCCAATTAATTAATAACTCAAATATGCTACGTAATAGAATATTTGCACTTAAATAAGATGCTGATAATATACTTATTATTATCCAGTTTAATTCTCTGTTTACATAAAATATAATTTCTTTCTTTAATACTGCCTCATCAATAAATTTATCAAACACATTATCTTTTATATCATTATCTAAATAGCCCTGACCCATCTTTAATAATTTGTCTTTCCCATAAATATTAATATTATTAGCAATAACACTATCATTGATAACTTCATTACTTTTAAGGATATTTTCTTTTAATAAATTTAAAATTACTAACAATGAGGGCAACTTAATATTTCTAATAGGATCTTTTATTATGAGTTCTTTTATTGGATCATTTACATTCTTTGCGATATAATCCATTGTAAAATCATAGATTTTTTTTGATTTTGAATCCATATACAAAAATCCTTCAATTATTTAGATTATTTATGTTTAAAATTAATATTTAAATTAATAAATCATACTTATGTCTAATTGAATTTAAAAAATCATCATAAAATATAATTTGAACATTTTTTAATGAACTTGATAATATTTTAAAACAATCAATCATTTTTGTGTTTGTTAATTCTTCCCTTTTACCAATAAGAACAAATCCTTTCGGTCTTACAATCTTTAGATCATATCCTTTATCATGAAACATTTTAATTACAGTATTAGCATTATTTTCAATTTCATAAATATATTTTTCAACCTGGGCTATTGCTTTAATTGAGTTTTCTGACCAATAATAGTTATCATGACTTCTATCATGTTTAAGGCAACTAAAATCAGGGCGTTTTATTTCAAAAATATCAATACATTGAAACTGGTCAACCAATAAAAAATCTGGTATAGATAAGGTTATTGAAATATTCGTTTTATCAAGCAATAAGATATAAGATGAATTAAAAAATAAAAGATTTTTCTTGAAAAATATTTGCCATTCATTTTCATTCTGTTTAGTTTTCTTTAAAAGTTTTTCATATTCATTTATTATTGATGAAAGTTTAATACTATTAACCTTTTTTCCAATATCAACAAAAAGCAACTTGTCTAAAACCGACTTTTTTAGGACAACCGATTTTTCCATTAATGATGGGATAATTCGGGCAATACTACTCATATCTTCAACAGATAATTTATCAGTTATATTATCAACATCCAATGTTTTACTTATTGTATTTTTTTTATATTCAATTTTATTTTCTACTTTGAAAGATTTTGGAAACAATTTGTTTAATTGATAATTATTAATTTCTCTTAATCTAATTGAATTTTCCATATAAATTTCATTACAGATAGAAACAATTGATTCATAATCATCTTTATTAAAAACTATCTTTATATTTTTTAGATGACCACTAATTTTTGATTCAGAAAAGGTGTCAACAACTATAGAATCTACAACCTGAAAAGTATCTTTAATTATATAGAAAAAATATTTTAATGCCCTTGAAAATCCAAATCCATTTCTATTAAGACAAGAAGGTTTTTTTGTATATCCTTTAAATAATAGAGTTTTGATAACTTTATATTGGTCTCCTTCTGAAATGAAAAAATATTCATAAGTCTTATTAATTTTATCTATTTTCCATACAACATTTCCTTTTTGTCCCTTTATTTCTTGTATCATGTTTTCTCCTTCGATTTTGTAATAAAAAAATCGGGAAAAACCCAAATAATTTGGAATAATATACAAAAATAAAGCAAAATATTCTGTTAATTATAATATTATTTTAAAATTATGCAATAAGTTAACAAATATTTTGTGTAATATTAAGGTACTACCAGATATGAAACCTTTGTCCAGAATTTAGACAAAGTGAATTATTACCAGGATAAGAAAACAGGCTAACACTACCAGTCAGCCTTCTTATTAAATTTCCTTATTCCACCTTCTGTGTCTGCTCAGCTTCCCCTTCCGCTTTCTTCACTTTAAACTTTTCTTCTACTTCCTCGATCCCCTCTTTTTCGGTGTCATCATCATCTTTAATTCAGCTTTCAAATTATCAAGGGTCATTCCCTCAAAATTGTTTTCAAATGCTTCTCTTACAAATGCGCCGATTTTTGGGTCAATCTTAAGCCATTTCTTATCTGCTTTTTTAGCTTCTAATGCCTGTTTTTGTTTTAGTGCTTTAATTTTCTCATTGTAAATTTTAATCATTTCCTCGGGTGTTCTTCTTTTGCCTGGCATATCCCATCTCCTTAAATAATTTATTGAATTAATTATCGGGAATTGGTGAGGGGGAAATGAAAGATGAGGGGGAAAACGTCAAAAGGGCATATTTGCAAGCATTCTTTTAATATATGAATTATCATCCTCCAGATCCAATTTCAATGACTTGCATTTAGGGCATCTGGGTTTTGCATTAAAGGTGAATTTTCCACCACATTTACATTTGCCAAGTATTGCAGAAATTTTCATCTCATATTCATTATCCGAGGAAATAATGTTTAACTCCCTAATTTTATACAATAATTTTCAGTAGTCTTTTCTTTGCCACATTTCTTACAATGAAGCAATTCAAAGAACATGCTACCGCCTATCTTTACTTTAAATTTATGACCGCATTGTTTGCAAATAGCTTTGTAAAAATGTGCCATATAACCATCCTTCTTTAATTTATAGCTTGCCTGGAAGGGTGTCAATTAGTATTTATCAATACAACAACGTTTAAACTTCTTTCCACTGCCACAAGGACAGGGATCATTCCTGCCAATTTTATTCTTACCTGTTTGCATTTTGCTTAATTGATTATTTATACTTTCAACCAATGGAGAAAAATCCCCATCATTATATTTTACTTCGTTATCAGCTCTTTTTTTTCACGCCTTAAATATTCATCTGCAAATTCGCCAATCTCCGGGATTTCTTTCCCTGATATTATTGAATATAACAATAATTCTTCTTCTAAGTGTATAACTTGTCTGTCATAACCTTCATTTACTATATTCAGGGCATTTTGAATGAATTCTAATGAGAAAATATCATCAAGAGCTATGCAAAGATTAAGTTTGACCATATCATCTTTAGCGAATTTAAAAAGTTCAAGTATTATACTTTCAGTATTTTCAAAAACCATTTCTTTTAGAATTGAACATAATGCAATTTGATAATCATTATTTCCTGAGATAAACTCATCCTTGATAAAGGATAAATTATCTTGATTGATATTTTCTAAGATTATTGGATTTATAAGGCTGAGCATTTGAAATGTTTCATCGTATTGATAGCATTTTATGATATCAGGGAAACAATCTTTTAGATTAAATTTAGAAGCCGTATAAGCATAAAGATACCATTTTAACCAGGGTTGATCCGATTTAAAAGATTCGAAATATTGTTTTATAAACAAATCATATTTTGTATGTTCAAGAGACATCATTTTTTCAATTATTAAATGTCCATGATTTAAATCCACTTCATTGTTATATTTATTTATATTTGATTCAATGAAATGGTTCAATTCATTCCATAATTCATCAATAGAATAAGATTTAATCTTATCTTCAAAACTTTTATATTTAGCTTTTCCCTTTTTCTTTTCATTTTTAATCAGCTTTATAAAGATGGCAGGAAAATTAGTGGCTTCTTTTAATAAATCAATTGGTTGCTCTAAAAACAAATGCGAGAGAAAATATCGAGAGTTGGCAAATTCTTCTTTGTTGCCTATATTTTCTAATATTTTAAATAGCTCATTAATGTTATCTGCTGATAGATTTTGAATTGCTAGCAATCGTATAATTGGAACATTTTTCTCTACCCCAAAATAATTCAATGCTTTAATAGATTCCGATATTAGTTCGTTGCTTTGATATTTTGTATCAATAAAAAAACGTGCAATTTTGTTTCTAACTTCATCTGTTTTGTGTGTTAAAAATCTTGTTAAATATCCTGGTTGGAGAAGCATTAAATACTCCGATTTTTTTCAAATATTATAAAACAATAACTGATACAAAAGCAAACAAGGGCTGAGTTTGCCTTAACCAATTCAATTTTCCACCATCCCTCAGTAGGCAAAGCAGAGGGGGAAGGATTACCACATATACATAACTCTTTTTAAGATTTCCTCTTCATTCTTAAATCCAAATTTTTTATAAAATTCCTGGGCTGTTTGAGTTAATAAAAATAATCTTGCTCCTTTTAACTCATCATCATTTAAAATATATTCCATCAGTTTATGACCATATTTTTTATTTTGATATTCAGTTAAAATAAAAACATCACATAAATATGAAAATGTGCAATAATCAGATATCACTCTTGTGAACCCGATAAACTCGCCATTTAAAAGAAGGCTATAACACAAAGAATTTTCTATTGATTTTAATATTGTTTCCTGGCTTCTGTTTTTTGCCCAATATGATTCTTTTTGTAAATAATTTATCACTTTGACAGTATCAATTTTATTTTTATCTTTGCTGATTATCAAATTGTCATCCATAAAGCCTCCGAATCTACTTTTTCCTTTATTCTATCCCCTCCCGGCGCTTTTATCAAAAATTCAATGGAGAATGGCAATAATGGGAAGAGACAACATTTTGCTTTTATAAACCAATTTTCAGCTTTTTCCTATTCATTTCATCTTCAAGATTAAAAGAAAACATCTTTATATTTATTCTTTTTCTTTTTAATTTATTTGATAATAATTTTATAAATATTCCATTGCCTTGCTCCAGACAAGTCTTATAAAGATTATTATTATAATCCTTACGATTTAAGGAATTAATTGATAAACCCGAAATATATTGAAATGATTTCCACATACTTAAATTTGCATTTACACCACATGTAGGAGAGCCATCTATTCCAACAATGCCGATAATTTCTAAACCTGAATTTATATAATCTTGAATTATCCTGATTGTTTTTGAAACAATTTGTGAATATATTAAGTAAGTATACCAAATAAAAAACGGATAAATGAGTCTTATTACGATGTTGACCAATTTCCCTTTTGTATCAATTGACAACCAAATATAATTTTTTAATACGCCACCCCATGCTATTTGTTCCGGACAACTTAGTTGAACAATACCACAATCTATTGTAGATAATTCTTTAAATATATTAGAATCTATTCCACTACAAAACGCCCCACCAAGATAACGTGTATTTTCATTTAGAATACAGTGTGCTACAAATAAAATTTTCTTGCTTCTTTCATCTTTGAGTTTATTTACTAATACTTTAAGCTTTGCATTCATAGTATTCACCAGCTATTTTTATATTCGAAATTTCCTTCAAAAATTCTCATTCCATAATTGGCAGGCAAAACAGAGGAGTAGAAGTGCTAATTTTTATTTCTTAACTACATATTTTTTATTTATCTCATAAAGAGTTGGGTCATATATTTTTATTTCAATAATAAATCCTTCATAGGTCATAACTTCTTGTCCTAAAGTATCCCAATGAATTTTCCTTTTCCCTTGCTTTATTTTAGGTAATCTGCTTTCTTCATTGTCTTTTGCATTATCATTATAATAAATTTCAGATGCTAAACTAAATCTAGGCTTCATTTTTAATACATCATCTGTAGTAGCTATAATTAATTTTTTATCAAGCTCATTTTGAATATTTCTTTTTGTGACCTCTTTCATATCAATTATCTTCAAAGCAGAACCCCTATAAACAATTTTTTTTACCTATCCCCGTTCAAAGCAAGAGAAAGGAAGAGCCTATCGATAGTCGATTTGTAAAACAAACGATACCATAGGTCAAAAACATTTACTGTCAGTTTTTAATGCTCTAATAATTGAATTGCATTTTAGTAATAATTCCTTTTCCCACAAACAACTATTGTCAAACCTAAAATGAAATTGCGATTATTCTTGCAATTCATTAATAAAATATTCATTCACAAATTTATCTATTTCGGTACTACCATTAAATTCTTTTTTTATTTTTATTTCCCCTGGAGCAAATTTCATAATAGAAGAATTAGAGTCCTTTATACATAGAACTACGCAACCATTTTTAAATTCAGTGTCCGGGGCCACCCAGATTCCCCAGTAAAAAGGCAAAATAGGGCCATGAGATTCCCCACCCACCTTTTCCTGTTCAGAATCTAAAAAATCAAACATACTCTCCGGAAAAAACCGGAGGGGAATGGATGGGGTACAGATTTATGAACGAACAGGATTACTATGACATTTACAGACGATGGAAAGCCGATCAAAGCATAAGTGAAATTTCCGAACAGGAAAACAGGGATAGGAAAACAGTCCGACTAGCGATTCAAAAAATTATCGATTACGGCTTTGAAAAGGCGGGAGAAACAATAAGCCGGGAAGAATTCCATCTGAAACGCCCCTTTGTAGGGCCTCCAAAAAATGAAAATAAGGCAAGCATACTTGAACGATATAAAGATGAGCTGTACGGGCTCATAAATGACCCGAAAAACGGAATGAAACCCAAGACAGCCTTTGAAGTTGTCTGTATAAGGCATAATCTGGACATAAGCTATACAAGTTTCAAGAGATTCTCGATAAAGAGCGGCCTTACAGCTAAAGAATTAAAGGAAACCATCCGGATTGAAACTAACCCTGGTCAGGAGATCCAGCTTGACTACGGCAGGGCCGGCACAATGGAATACCTGGGGCACAACAAGATCGTGCAGTCTTTTATCGGAATAATGTCGAGTTCAAGGCTGCCATTTGTTCAATATGTCTATTCACAAAACCAGGAATCATTCGTTGAAAGCAATGTGGATATGCTGGAGTTTTACGGCGGTGTGCCTGTAAGAATATCCCTGGACAATCTGAAAACCGGCATCATATCACCGGACCTTTACGATCCTAAATATAATCAGGCATATGCTGATTATGCGGAGTATTACAATACTTTTCTTGATCCTTGCAGGGTAAGGAAACCAAAGGATAAAGCCAAGATAGAGAGAATGGTCCCTGTTGCCAGAGAGCTTTTCAGAAAACTTAAAGCCCTTAATCCCGGAGCCTCGTTAAAGGAATTAAACATCAAAGCTCTGGAATGGTGCAGGTATGAATACGGGATGAGGAACCATGGAACAACAGGTTTGAAACCAATAGAGGTATTTGAAACGATAGAGAAGCCCCTGCTTAAGAAGCTTCCTGAAGAAAGGTTTAAGACTCCCGTATGGAAAAAGGCCAAGGTACACCCGGACCAATTTGTCCAGTTCGAGAAAAAGAGGTATTCCCTGCCTCCCAGGTATCGTGGAGAGGAAGTCTTTGTCAGGAGAACCGGCAATTTAGTGAAGATCTTCTTCCAGTACAAACTTATCCGGGAATTTGTCGTACCAAGAGGACATGCAGCATATGAAAAGACTGATTTTCCGGAGAATACAAGGGAGATGCTATCCGGGGGATACCCCAAGTATTTATTAGACCAGTCGAGGAAATACGGAGAAGCCGCATACCAGTTGATCTTTCAAATCCTTGCTGTTCATGCTAATCTGAATTGCCGGAGGGCCCTGGGGTTCTTAAGTGTAATGGAAACATTCTCGAAAGAAGAATACTTTAATAAAGTCTGTGAAAGAGCAATATCGGCAAAAATAACCGATCCCAAACTATTCAAAAGCTGGATGGAAAATGAAGGAAAGGATAAACAGGACACCCTGTTTGAAATTTCAGAAGAAGGGTCTGAAATGACCAGGGACGGCAGCTATTACTTTCAATAGAGATAATGAGGAGGAAATATGGAACATCAGAATCAGCTTGAGGCAAACTTAAGGAGGTTAAAGCTTCCTGGGATGCTATTCAACCTTCCTATGCGGATCAGGGAGGCTCAAGAATCAAACCTGGACTATGGAGAATTTTTCTCTTTGTTAGTTCAGGATGAATTATGCCAGAGGGATAATAACATGCTCAAAAAGAGGCTGAGAGAAGCGAAGTTCGGCCAGGAAAACACTTTCGAGGGGTTTGATTTTAATTTCAATGAGAGCGCTATCCCTTCAAGGCTTATTCGTGAAATCGCGTCCTGCCGTTTCATGGATATGAGACAGTTTGTTGTCATCGCCGGGCCTCCCGGCATAGGTAAAACATGCATTGCAAAATCAGTCGGCCATGAGGCCTGCAGAAGAGGAAACACAGTTCTTTTCAAGAAAGCCGCGGTTCTTCTTGAAGACTTGAAAAGCGAAAAGCTTATGTTTAAGAATACTCTATTCAGAAAGTGTATTAAAACAGACCTCCTGATAATAGACGATTTCGGATTTAAAAAACTCGACAATGAAGAAACGGAATACCTATACCGGATTGTCGATGAAAGGCTTGGAAACAGGTCCATTATTCTGACAAGCAACCGGCCTCCGGAGGACTGGCTGGCAATCTTCCCTGATCCTGTGATTGGAGGGGCTATGCTTGACCGCCTTGTTTCAGGCTCAATTAAAATCCTGGTAAAATCCAAAGATGGAAAATCTTTCCGGAAGGAAGGGAAAACTATTTGAAAGTTTTATGATTTCTCTCTAAAATCAAGAACGGTATTTTTCAGGAAAAGGTGGGGAATCTCATGCCCCTGCCACTGGGGAATCTACCCGGTCCTCGACACGAAGATTTACAACTGCTTAAAGATGAAAAAATAGAAGCTACTCAAATTAGTATAATTAATATTGGTAATATAAATTCAACAAACTCTATTATGGCTATAGGCACTAATATTAATCAGATCAGTAAAGATTCAATATTTAAAAATATAATTGAAAAAATTGATTCTGATATTATGAATAAAGAAGATAAAGAAGAATTGATTACCGCTGTAAAAAATATGGAAAAAAATAAAGATGATAAAGTATCTTTCAAAGAAGCATATAATAGTTTCTTAACGAAAATTAGCACCTATATGAATATAATTGCACCTTTTTTACCGTATTTAACTCAATATTTTATACCACAATAAATAATTGGAAAATTATTATGCTATCATTTTCAGCATTCCTTCGCAAACGCCATGATCGGCAAGACAGGAAAGCTAAAAGCCGTGTCGGAGTACTTGGGACACTTCTCGACAGCTATTACCATGGACGTCTATCTTCACGAGAATCTGACATCCAGCGATCTGTTCGGATAAAAATTGTTTGTTATTGAGAATCTATCAGCTAACTAACCACTCAATAAGTTTTGAAAGAGAATCTAAATGTTTTATTTTTTTATTTTCCTGAGATGGGCCTCTCATAGAACTCCGCATACCCATTCCTCTTTGGTTAGCTCCTGGTAAATCATCATTTATTTCTAAGCCCTGGATAGCAACATTATCTGATTTTATTTCTTTTATTTTCGAGATTGCCGATTCAAGGTTGCTATATTGAATTTGTAATAGCATTATTGCCGATTCAATTTCCCCAATATTGCCAGTCTTAAAAAAACCTCTTTGATCGATAACTGAGTCAAATGTATAGCCCCATGTTTTTGTGAAGTTATTTCCTGAGACTTTTGATACTAATTTTCCTCTAAAGGGCTCTATTGTCAGTTCATAAATATCATCACCATATTTTGCCATCAATGAATTTTCATTACCGCCAGTTATAGTATATCCTACTTCATCAAATGATTTGTGCAATTCATCCTTTACTTCTTTATTAAAAGTGTCAGATAGTGCTCGCATCAAATTACCATATTCTTTAGTTCTTTCATCAACTTTACTCATCAATGCACTAAACTCCTTCTTTACTCCTTCAAACTTATCCGCATTCTTACGTTTTTCTTCTAGTATTTTTTTAGCTTCATTATTCACAATTTTCTCCTCTACTTTTTATTTTTCTCATTATTGAAATATTCAACAAAATTGTAAACTGGTAATATATATGTACCGTTAGGAAACATACTTGATATATTCATTAAATATCCTCGTGCGACTCCATACAAAATTGAAGAACCATTTAAGCAAATCAAATTATTGACTTCATTTTTATCTTCATTATCATCTTTTTTAGAAATTTTAAAATATCCCGATATAAGCATTTCATAATAAAAAGGGATGTTTTTTAAATTTTCTTCCTTAATATCTCCTTTTTTAATATCTTCCTGATTAATTATTGTCATTTGAATTTGGAACAAAGAGTTGTCATCTTTATTGATTTTGATATCTATTTTTAGTTTAAGATTTTCCTTTTCAGGAGATAAATTTTGATCATAGGACATGTTATAAAATGATCTTATGAATAAAACTTTAGAATCTATTATTTCAAGTTTGGAAGTCATGAATCCCTCTTTTTATAAAAATAATAAAGCCGGGGATGTCGCCCCGCAAATGTGAGGCGACTTCCTTATAGACTCATAATTTTTTAAATCTTTAACGGAATATTTCGGTTCCAATTTAACAATAAGATTGAATCCGACAGCATCCGCAACCTTAACCATCGTTTCAATGGTCATGTTAGTGATTCCATTCAATAGCTTAGTAATATAAGCCGAACTAACTCCTAATTGCTTGGCAAGGCCTTTTTTCTTTATTCCATCTTCGTACATTTTTTTGGCGATGTTGAAAGCAAAGTCTATAGCAATAGACGCAGTTACGAAAGACGGATCATTAACCGCAGCCCTTTTGCCAACATCATCCACATTACCCATAAATTCCTCCATAATACTCCTAAAGATAAATAATAACTATCACATAAACTATAACGAATACTTTTTTATTAATTTCTGCGCCCTGCTTATACAATCATTATCCTCCTTTGAATTTTTATTATTGTCTTTTTTATAAGGGACTAACATTACTATATCATTGCCGCTCATGCAAAATAAAATTCTTACATGCGCCTGAGTACATTCGAATTTAGGAATTTTTGGTTTTGTTGCTGTCTTTCTTATGAATGTCCCTAATTTGAGCATAAGATCATATCCTTCGTCCGCTGTTTTTATTATCTTTCCATGAATAAGATCAAATGCTTCCACCTTTAACCCATCTAAAAATTCTTTAACAGTATTTCTGGTTCCATCGCAAAGACAATATACCTTGTGAACGCGTCCGGTATAGTACAATTTCAATTTACTTTCTATATCGCCTTTGCTCATATCGTCACATCTGTACATATAACTTAACTTATAAGTTAAATTTTGTCAATAGGTTTGTTAATTATATTTTCAGGGGATAATCATTATAAATTTTGCCCTATATAGGCCTCCAGTTTCCCCGTCTCATGGCCATATAAATTCTCGTAGAGTTATTCGCCGGAGCGTAGAATTAGAATTTTGCGACAATTCCGGTGGTTTCCCTAAAATCCTTAACGTGCTATTTTTCCCGAATTCTGCGTTCACCCCAAGTACTTTCTCAATTCATATTCTTTCTATTTCTTCCTTTTCACTACTTCTTTCATCTCTCTTCCGGGTTTGAAGTATGGAGATTTTCTTTCTGGGACTTTTACTACCTCGCCCGTCTTTGGATTTCTTGCTTTCCTGGCCTTCCTTTGCTTTATTCCAAAAGTCCCTAACCCTCGCAGCTCGATCCGATCTCCAGTTCTTAGATTCAAAACGAATCCTTTCAGCTTGTCTATAAATTTAGAGATGATTGTTGAGATTTCTTTTTTTGAAATTCCAAATTCTTTAATCTCATTGTCTTCAAAAACAAGTTCTACAAGATCAAGTTTTGTGTAAGCTCTTTTAGACATATAAAACCCCAATATTGAAATTCTAATGGAAATGATTGATTATCGAAGTATTATATTATAAATGTGGAAGCGGGACAAGAAAAACTGGTATTACTGCTTAATATGGCTACTTGTCAGTACATGACACGAATGCTCCCATAGGGCCTAGTATGGGGCATATGAACGTGGTAGAAGTGTTAAAAGAGGCTGGGGCGAAATAGATGACTTCCAAACTAGGGCGAGGATCCCCGACAGTCCTTACACAGGATCGGGAAGATGGTTCGGAACCTTCACATGGACGGCTGGCAGGGGTCTAATTTCGACGGCCTGAAGGCGGACGTGAAAAAGATCGTCGAGGGGATGAAGTAAGGGAGCAAAACCCCAAAGGAACGCCGTTTTGCCCCGCCACAGCCTCTCTTTTGCCTTCTCATGTAATATTTTCTTCCTACGAATGAAGGCCGCCGGAGGGCTAAAAAGAGGGTAATATGAAATGCATGAGAACTCCCGGACGCTTCAAGAATATTTTGAATAAGCTTATAAATCTTTTTTAACGCAATTATTTTGTTGAAAACTTAGTGACGCTGTTACCTCCATAATTAGCTGTCCACATATTGACCCCGTCAAAAGCAATGCTATAGGGATTGGCACCGGTTCCTGTATAAGTAGTCATAACTCCCGATGGTGTAATTTTAGTAACGCTGTTACCTCCATAATTAGCTGTCCACATATTGACCCCATCAAAAGCAATGCCAATGGGTTGGTCCCCCGTGCCTGTATAAGTAGTCATAACTCCCGATGGTGTAATTTTAGTGACGCTGTTATCGGCCCAATTAGCTGTCCACATATTGACCCCGTCAAAAGCAATGCCAGCGGGTTGGTTCCCCGTGCCGGTATAAGTAGTCATAACTCCCGATGGTGTAATTTTAGTAACGCTGTTATCGGCAAAATTAGCTATCCAAATTTTAACTCCGTCAAAAGCAATGCCATAGGGATTGGCGCCGGTTCCTGTATAAGTAGTCATAACTCCTGATGGTGTAATCTTAGTGACGCTGTTATCGGTAAAATTAGCTGTCCACATATTGACCCCGTCAAAAGCAATGCTATAGGGATTGGCACCGGTTCCTGTATAAGTAGTCATAACTCCCGATGTTGTAATCTTAGTGACGCTGTTATTGTCCCAATTAGCTGTCCACATATTGACCCCGTCAAAAGCAATGCCAGTTGTATAGGGCCCAGTTCCGGTATAGGTTGTCATAATTCCCAATGGTGTAATCTTAGTGACGCTATTATCACCTTGATTTACAGTCCACATATTGACCCCATCAAAAGCAATGCCAATGGGTACTTTCCCCGTGCCGGTATAAGTTGTCATAACTATTGTTGGTTTTGAACTGGTGCTGGACGAAGACGAAGAACTGGTTGTATAGGGAGATGAAAACCAAGACGAACCGGATCCAGGTGAATTCGAACAACCGGTTAATACTGCTCCGGATAAAGTGAATAAAACCAGCTTTATTGTTAAAGCAAGAAATAGATTGGATAATTTTAATTTCATAAATAAATTCTCCTATCTAGTGATAGATCATTTTCTTGAACACCTTCTGTTTTGTCAATATTTATTTATTTTTATTTTCATTCTATATTAAATTCTCCAAAGCCTTAATAATTCATATAGAGTATACTCTAATTAAATAATCCCCTAACCTTATTTATTAAATAATCTTGCTTAATTATTAAATACTATTTAAAATATCCGGAAATCCACGTAAAAATTAAAATCCATTTAACAGGCGGCAGTATATGAAAATAGGCTATGCCAGGGTATCGTCGAAGGACCAGAACCCCGAGCGCCAGCTTGAGGCCCTGAAATCCGCCGGCTGCGAGAAGATCTTTACCGACAAATTATCAGGAGCGGAGAGGGAAAGGCCGGCCCTGGGCGAAATGCTGAACTTCATCCGGGAGGGCGATATCCTCATCGTCGCCTCGATCGACCGCCTGGGGCGCTCAACGATCGACCTCCTTGAGATCATCCGGATGATCAGGAAGAAGGGAGCGATCGTCGAATTCCTGAAAGAAAAAATCGACCTGGCCACTTCCATGGGAAAATTCTTTTTCACTATACTTTCCGCCCTGGCGGAACTGGAACGCGATTATATCCGTGAAAGACAGTCCGAGGGCATCAAAATCGCGAAAGCAAAAAACGTCTACAAGGGCCGGAAACCCCTGCAAAAACCCGCAGAGTGGGACTCCCTGGCCGCCGAGCTGGTCGCCGGCATGATATCCGGACACGAAATGCGCAAGCGCCTGGGCGTATCGATCGCCACATATTACAAAATGCGCCGGCAGTACGGCCCGGAGATTACCGGGAATATTCCTCAATTGGATCGAACCTAAGAATTTAGAATCATGAATTGACATTTAATGGAGGTCTTATGTGTATGTCTATTATAAACTAACTAAGAGTTGGGTATGAGTATAGACCTTTTTTTAGAGCTTATTCGCCCGGTGGTAGTTTCTGATATCTTGCTATTATTCTTATACGTCTTCCACGAAATTTCATATTCCTCAGCCTGGTTGCCCCAGGTCGTCCAGTTTTCCCTTGCGCCCCTGCCGAATAGTTCAAGATAAGGCCCTGGACTGCAGCTTTCAATAATCTGATACTGTTCATCCGGCTTCCGGGAATGTTCTCTTTTCATGGTTCTGATGATATTTACCTGGCTTCTCCCTGCTTCTAAAGTCCTCATTTGTCCCCTGATACCGAAAAGCAAAAGCTCAGTCGTATTCCTGAAATAAAATCCTACCCCTCTGCCATCCGGCCCGCCGTCTTTTCTGATTTTATGCCAGACGATATTAGACTTATAATTGAACCCCCATGCTTTCATCACTTCAAGGCCCTCGGGGAGAAGCGCGTTAGGAACCCATAAATATAAATGCGCCGTTTCTTCCGCAACCATGTAAACAGGAATTTCACCTATATCGTGAAGATTTAAAGTTTCATACCTTTTCAGCCTTTTATGCTCAGGTGCCATTTTCCCGGTCCTGTTCTGGAATTGCCAGGGCGGATCGGCCAGAATCGTTTTAAATTTTCTATCGCTTATGAAATTGATGAAATCGTTCGCGGCGCTCATTATTCTTTCTCCATATAAAGATTTTTGGAAATACCGAATACTAATAACGGACAGCCGGCTCCGCTTCCACCTTCAATCCTCGGAAGAAGTTTTGACATATGGGTTGTCGAACTACCGTAAGAAGCGCCTCTTCCTAATTCATCAAATATATCTTGCAGATCATCACAGCGGGTAATAATTATACCGACGCTGATAGCCCTCAGATCAAACAAAAGTCTAAAATTGTTCAGGTCCCTGTCAAAGAAAGGATCTTTGTTGTTCCATTCCATTTCAAGGGCGGTTTTATTCTTATAGCAATCTATGCTGTGTGTCGGGGATTCTCTTATTTCTTCATCTACTTTAACAGCCGTTAAAAACTTCTTTTCAATCCATCCGCGAGCGCCCATGAATTCATCTATCCATTCAGCTATTTTTGTTTTTCTTCCTCCGGGACTAAGAATCCATGATTTTTTTAACTTAAAGGCTTTTAGCATTTCAATGATATCCTTCCATTCCGAAGGGTAATCACTTTTTAAGATCGCGCAGGCATGCTTCCATTCGTGAACTTCAAAATTATTCCGGATAATTTCTGGAAGATCTAAAATACTCATTAAACCACATCCGAATTATTTTATATAAAATATTATCATAATAAAATTTATTTAGCTAATTCAGCGATGCTTTCGCCCTGGCATCCTTCCACCTAGTAAACTTGCTGCCATCTGGGTCCAAATATGTCCAGAGTTTAGATCATCGACCAGGTCCCTGGACAGCTCTCAGGCTTCCCAGGGAGATATCACCCTGGTTCCAAGAATCTCCTCAAAAAAACGAAATAACATTCCATTTATATTTAAAGAGGAGAAAATAATAAATATTTTAAAAATTACTTCAATAAATAGCCAAAATTACTCTATAATAATATAGACAGGAATAAAGTAAATACTTTTAATGGGTGTTTTATGAGTGAGCCGATAGACAATAAAAAAAATAATTATGCCTTTATCGATAGCCAAAACTTAAACCTTTCTATTCAGGATCAAGGCTGGAAACTGGATTTTAAAAAATTCAGGGTTTATTTATCTGACAAATACAAAGTCCGGAAAGCGTTTTTATTCATTGGGTATGTTCAAACCATGCAAAGCCTTTATACTTCCCTGCAGCAATATGGCTATATATTGGTATTCAAACCGACACTTGATTTAGGGCATGGAAAAATAAAGGGAAACGTTGACGCGGAGTTAGTTTTACATACGATGATTGAATACCCGAATTACGAAAAAGCTGTTATAGTTTCAGGTGATGGAGATTTCTATTGTCTGATTGAATACCTAATAAATAATAATAAACTTGAAAAGCTTATCGTCCCGAATAGACATAGGTATTCTTCTCTTTACAATAACTCGATTATACGCCCATTTATGGGTTTTATAAATGACCTGAAAGGCAAATTAGAGCATAAATAAAAAAAGAGAGGCATTCCGCGGGACGAGCCCTTTGGGACAGCCTCTCATCGTGATTCAATAATATTATCGTCAATTTATTCACAAATGTCAATAATAAGCCGCTTATTTTTACAGATCTGCCGCCAGCGCTCCGGCCATGATCAACATGCCGCAGCGTCAAAATCCCAGAAATATTGGCGATTTAACCCCCGACTATGCCCCTAAAGCCACCTATTTCTGCACCAAGTTTATTATTATATTTTCTGTCTGCATCTTTTTTCTAAGAATCTCACTTAAATAATATAATAATAGCGGCGGTGGTAAAAAGTTTTATAGGAGGCATAAAATGAGCAGGATAAAACCGATTCCAACCTCACAACCAAATCAGTTCATTATTCCAACATACGATATTCCTGGAGGTGGACAGATTCACGAGACATTCAAGATCGATCGCTATGGAAATCTTTATAAAGAGCATTCCACTATTGAAATTCCTGGAGGCATAAAAGGTCATGTTAATTGGGATAAAGATTAAAAAATTAATGCCATCGCCGCAATATATATTTGTTGAATCAATTCATAGAAGAAGCCCCTACGTTGACCGTTTTGAAGGGCAAATAATTATCTCATTCTTTTAATGCTCCCACAAGTCTGAGTAATATAAATTCAGTGGTTACCAAACAAATTTGTCTAAGGAGTCTGGCTTGATCTTTTTCTGCCATGTATGGGTGTGAACCTGTATGACTTAAAAGCCCATAAATCTTATCAATAGCTTCTCGTTCTTTTTTTTCTAAAAGAGACTCTGTTTCCAAATACTGGCGAATTAAAACTGGTTTATCAATTATTGAAGCTGTAAGTTTTATTCCTTTTGTTTTCTCCGAATGTCTATTTGCCACTTGTTGAAATATTGCTTCAAAAAATTTACGGGCATTTCCTATACTGTCGCTCCAACGACCGGCTACATAATGATCCTCGGTAAGTTTCAGAAAATTAAATGTCTGTTGTCTATCAGGAAGCTTTAATTTATTATGAAGAGACTCAAGGTAGCCCATCTCAGCTTCAACGTCCAAAACTTCTTCTTCTGTCTCTCGCAATTCTCCATCATAAAATATATATCCATCTATTTCTAAGCGGCGAATCATTTCATCATATAACTTTTTATCTTCTTCGCTAATATAAGAAGCATCTAAAGTTTGAAAATATAAAATATAGTCTCTTGCTAAGTTTTTAAGATAAGATTGACCAAGTTCTTTCCTTTTTTCCCAAGACCAGTTAATAGTAATGTTATAAAAAGATTCTCCCGTATGAATTTTTAACAGCCATTCCTTTAATTCTCTTGTTGTTTGTATTGTTTTCACCATATTACAGAACAAAGCCTCATACTCGTTTTCATAAAGAAAATCGTAGAAATAGTTATTATTGACATTCTCTTTTATTGATCTTCCTCCAAAGGCTGTTTGATAGTATGATTGATGTGAAAACATTTTTGTATAAATTTCAGCGATGGAAATAGCAGATTTACGACTAATCATGGTTTAAACAGCTCCTCCCCCTTCCCCATCTTTTCCCTGGCTTCCCTCATTGACTTCTACGCCTCTTCCCTGACCGTCATTCGCTCCGGGGAATCCTCCGGCAGGGCCAGAAGCCGCTTCTGCCTCTCCATCTCATCTTTCTCATCAGTTGGGGTATTATACAATCCAATTAACAAAATTATATGAATCCAATCAATAATTTGCAAACCTTTCTCCGAATGTGTTTTTCACCCAGTTCCTCAGCCTGGCCAGAACTGGTAGCCCCCCAGGTAGATATCGCCCTGGTTGCCAGACCTCCGGCAGATCGACAAGGCTCGCATCTGGATGTATGAACCCCTCACCGGTGGTAAATGAAAGGCCCCACGTTGAGCATTCCGAGGCCCTATTTCCATAACAGCCCTTAAAATCGGATCTTTTCCAGACATAATTCTATTTTCCGGCGATTCGCCGCCGATCGGCGAATCGATGCATCGATCGGGGCCGTTGCATCTGGACAGCTGCCTGGCAACTTCCCGGCCAGCTCCTCGAAGCTAAGATCAGTCCAAAGAATCTCGGGCGGATTCTGTCAGAAGATCTCGGCCAGATCCTCAGCCACATCGAATAAAAGCCTCACGATGAAGTTGGGGTCACCTTGGAATTCGAATATTATTGTACGTTAAGAATTTTAATATCATTACCGAGTAAAGAGTCGATAAAATCATAAGATTTGGGTTATCATCTGAAATTGATGATATTTTTAAGTTCTTATTATATAATAAGATAGATGGGTTTATAATTCGTTAGCGTACTATTTTTTCCGAATTCCAAGGTAACCCCTTATTCATTGTGGGGAAAAGAGTTGTGAGATATCGGTATCCCCCCCTCTCTGATATCCATAACTCTATACTGGATAACGAAATAGGAACCTAAGATTGCACAGATTTTACTGATTGATTTAATTTAAAAAATGCCTTGTTTCATATCTATATACCTGTTAATAAATTATCCTTAGACTAATTTGTCTTATCGAAACTTTCATTTGGCTGGTTTGGCTCTTTTTGGTGAAAAACGATCATATTAGTAAATTCAGCCTACAGCCAATCTAACCAAAAAAGCAGTTTTAAAATATTTTGCCAATAGGGTTTTTTACCGGAGAAGATGCCGGATTTTGCTTAAAAAATTTGGAATATCAGAAATGAAAATACATAGTTCTTTTGAGGATAAATACTGTATTATTCCATGAAATTGCTTCCGAAAAACCCAATTATGGGACAGCCATCTGGCCATAAAACCTTGTTGTTATTACCTGATTTAGCATTTGTAAAATATTCTAGTTTCTTTTGGAGTTTTAATAAAATTGTTACTTATTTACAAATAGGCTATAATAGGCTAGAAATCTATAATAAGAAGGCTTATATGCCAATTTTGAATTTAAATTATACAAGGGTCAAAGCAGATGAAAAGAAGTTTGGTTCTGGTTTTAGTTTAAATTCACTTAGTAGAAGATTTCGAAAGATTTAATCCTTTAATTCTCGGTTTAGGAGATATTTCTATAGAAGGCGAATATATTCAAGCATTAGCGGGTTTTTTAGATTTAAGTGGATTTACTGATTTCTGTAATCAAGTGGATTCTCATCTTGTGATTCCTGAATTTATGAAAAAATACCTTGAGTGGATGTTTAAAAAGATCGCAGATCAAGCTTTAGAAAGTTCAGATGGAATTAATGTAAGAATATGGGGTAATCTACCCTTTTATGCTAAGTTCTTAGGAGATGGCATTCTATTTCTTTGGAATACAAATTCATGTGGAGGTTTTAGTGGATTATGTAATATTGTTATCCAATTATACAATTTAACTGATGAATATAAAAGCGAATTTATACCGATTATATCAAAAAGTGTTGTAAAACCACCCAAATTACTTAGGTGTGGAATAGCTCGCGGACAAATTATTTCAATTGGTAATGGTCAAGATTTTGTCGGTTCATGTATAAATGTTGCAGCAAGATTACAAAAGTTATCGGATTTAACTTTTGTAATTTCACGAAGAGGTTTTGATATAAATAAAATCCCAAAACATCCTTTAAATGATATTCTTGAACTTAGAAAATATAAAATTCGTGGAGTTGGTAAAGATGAGTTAATCTGGGTTTTAAAAGAGGAGTTCCAAAATCTAAAAAAAACAGAGAAGAATAATTTTAAGAACCCATTGCCGTCCGGCAGGTTTAGTGACCCAGGGTCGGCGTTTTTAGTGACCCGCCCCCCTGTCTACCTTCAGTATAGCCTTTTCAGATTTTCAGGTCAAAGATTTTAACTTATTTTTCTTGATGAAATTATTCAACCTGAAACTTTTACCATCAATAACTATTTTAACCGAACCGTCTATCAAGCGGTCCATAATCGCACTTCCAATTAAGGGATTAGAAAAAACCGCAGACCATTCAGATATATCTCGGTTGCTCGTAATAATGGTCGAGGCTTTGGTATACCGTCCATTAATAACTTCATATAGATCATCCTGCTGCTGCTGATTTAAATCCTGAAGCCCAAAGTCATCAAGAATGAGAAGTTCGATTTTGAAGATGTTTTTCAGCTTTAAATTATAACTTCCATTGCCTCTTGCGGCGTTCAAGGAGCGCAGGAGCAAAACAGTGTTCTTAAACACTACCTCATGGCCTCTCCGGATAGCCTCATGTCCGATCGATTGAGCCAGGTGCGACTTTCCGACCCCGGAATGGCCTAAAAAAAAGATGTTTTCTTTGTTTTTAAGGAAATAACAGGTTGCCAGTTCCTTTATAACAGCTTCATTAATCTGAGGATTAAAACTAAAGTTGAAACTTTCCAGTGTTTTGTCATATTCAAGACCGCTCTTTTTTAACCTGATTTTCATAGCTCGCTGTTCCCTTCTTTCTGATTCTTCAAGCAGTAGACCGAGCAGGAAATCAGTATATGATGTCTTTTCATTCTGGGCCTTCTGGATATGATAATCAAGATTTTCCAATACCCCCGAGAGTTTCAAATGTTTAAGCCGGGGTATTAATTGTGCCCTGTCGTCCATAATATTTTCCTCCTCCTATAATTTGAAGTAACTGCTATCCCTGGCATACTTGAACGGTAGGTAAGTTTTAGGTGGATGATTCTCGTCATAAGGCTCTTTCAGATCAAGCTCTTTAACCAGGATGCTCTTTACACTTGTATAGTTCGGAGTATCATAGAAAATTGCCCTCCTGCAGGCCGCTTCTAAGCGCTCTTTCGGATATTTCTTAGAAAGGAACAAAATACCTCTCGCAGAACGGAACCCGTCTATCTGTCTATTTGAAAGTATCCTTTCAACAACTTCCAGTGTCGTTTTTCCTATGTTTCCAGCCCAGGTAAGCAGGGATTGTGATGTTTCTGCCATATATTCTTCTTTGTAGGGCGGCGCGTGAAGGGGATTATGTGTATATTTCCATTTTATTCCGGATTTCTCATGAAGCGCTATCAATTCGTACCCGGAATATACTTTTACAGACTTTGAATCTGCGCAGACCATTACTTCCTGGCCGATATACTTGTAAGGGACGCTATAGTATGAGCTGTCGTACTGAATCAGCCATTCGGGCCTTACAACGCAGGTTTTCCAGTTTATCATATCCCAATCTGTTAAAGGGAGCTTTGAGAGGGTCTTTGATTCTTCAATAAACATTTCGCAGGGGGATCTTCCTACGCCATGAATAATTCTGATATCTGCCGTGTCTTCATCCCATTTTTTAAGCGACTCTTCAAGATCAATTGATATGGGTATTTTGTGGCCTTTCTGTTCCTGTTTCTCGATGAAATACGGCCAGAAGTTTCTTTTAATATATTTGATATCATTCTCTACGCCGCCCTTGTGTTCCGGTTTCCCGGGAAGACATGGACTGATCATGAAATCGTAATACTTGGCCATTTCAAGAAAACTTCGATTAAAGATAGGGTCATAAAATGCGGCTTTTACAACGGCCGATTTCAGGTTGTCCGGCACGATCTTCTTCGGTATTCCTCCAAAGTGATGAAAAGAATGTATGATGCATAGAAAAAATGTCTCTTTTTTCTGGTTATAGACCACCTCGCGATATGCCTTACGGCTCTTTCTAAGCCTGCCGGAGAATACCCAGGCTTTTCTGTTCCTGCATTCCAGCGGATCATAGACTATGCCGAGATATCCGAAATCCACTTCCATAACCCCGTCTTCAAGGGGTCTGATCATCACGCTTGGTTTCAAAGCAGGAAATTTTCTCTGTATATACCGCCGGACGGTTGTTTCGGATATATTTGCACAATCAGAAAATTCACTGATCAGCTTGTGAATAACCACATAACTTTTTTCATCTTCCCTGTATTTTTTTAGTTTCTCAATATGATTATCCAGGATGTGAGGTTTTCCTTTGATATTTTCCGGCTCATTATATGCCAGGTCCATTTCTTTTTCTGTGGGCACGTCTGATGACGATGAAAGCCATTCCTTTTTATCGCCTATATCCTTTATTTTTCTTATGACTTCCCGGTGTGTCCCGGTTTCTTTGTGGATATTTCTGATAGATTCGCCTTTCTTTAGCCGGGTCAATATTTCGATGAGTTGTGCCATGGTTTTTACCCTCGCCATTCATTCCCCTCCTGTGTGATTTCAAAAATTATATCACATCAGGTGGGTCACTAAATACGCCGGGGGGTGGGTCACTTAAAGTGCCGATAGGTGGGTCGTTATTTTTGCCGACCCTGGGTCACTTGGGGTGCCGGATTGCACCCATAAAGAAATAGAAATATTGTTTATTCTAGCATTAAAATAAGTTAAAATATATTTATAGTTATTAAGGATAGTTATGCCAAAAGTAAAAATGGCAATTGATTTGATAGAAAAAGATGGATGGTTTATTTCAAGGATAAGAGGAGATCATAGACAATATAAACACCTAAGTAAGAAAGGTCTTGTAACAATCCCCGGTAAAATGTCTGATGATTTGGCTCCCGGGACTTTTAATAGTATCTTAAAACAAGCCGGATTAAAGTAGGAGGCACAATGAAAAGATTTACTGTAAATTTCGAAAAAACTAATACAGGTTACAGCGCTTATATACCGGACTTGCCTGGATGTGTAGCTACTGGCGCCACAAAAGAAGAATGTGAAAAGAGTATTTATGAGGCATTGAAGTTCCATATAGAGGGAATGGTCGAAGAAGGTTTGCCGATACCTGATAGTATCACAGATAGTGAAGTAATGTTTGTCCCGGATCTTGTAAAATAAGAAAAACTATAGAAAACTTCTGCCAGTCCCCTGCAAGTAAAATCATTTTGCAAGTTGCGTAATTCGTTGCGGAAAAATAAGTTGTGGAATATCCGTATCCCCCTCTCTACGAATCCTGTAATTCTTTACCCTGCAATCATTTGTGTTAATTTATCTTGATTTTATGTGGTTAGAGTGGCTCATTTGGTTGAAAAAAGGGTATTCTATCAAATTCTTACCAATCCAGCCAAACCTGCCAAAAAAAGCATTTTTATTAAAATTTGCCAGTCTGGTGCCGGTAAATTATATAGAGTTACGAGTTTTACTGACACTGGAAAAAATATGTTTTTTGAATAAAAAAAAGAATATTATGATACTCGCCGTTTTAAGATATCATAAAAATTTTCTCTTTTCCCAATCATCAGGATTGTAACAATATTTTCATTTTCATTGATGATAAAACATATCCTGTATTCTGTTCTTACTTCCTTGAAATGATAAGAATATATTCCATTTAGGTTGCCTGTTAATTTTTCATATTTGAAAGGGTCTCTAAGAATATTGTCAATATGACTCTGCTGAATTTTTTTAATAACTGTGTAATCCAATGATTTTAAATCTTTTTTGACTTGAGGATGATATTCATCCTTAAACACTAAATATTTCCGCTCTTGAAATGGGTTTGACCTTCTTTTTTTCTATTTCGTTTTTTCTCTTGATTAAATTTCCGGAAATTCCGGAAAGCAAAACTAATAGAGTTTCTTTATCATGGCGATTTAAATTATTAACAGTTTCAGCCAGTGTTTCCATGCTGATTTTTAATTGGGGCATATTGTCCTCCATTCTGACCACATTAAAATTTTAACTAATGGAATGGTTTGTGTCAAACGGCTTATAAATATGAGAATTTTAATAAAAAACTTCTGCCAGTCCCCTGCCAGTAAAATTATTTTCCGGGTTGTGTTATTCTATGCAGAGTAATGAATTATAGGATATCCGTATCCCCATCTCTCCGATATCCTGTAAGTCTTTACCCGCCAATAAGTTATGCCGAATTATCTTGATTTTATATGGTTAGAGGGGTTCATTTGGTTGAATAATGGCTACTTTATGAAATTCTAACCAATCCAGCCAAAAAAAGCATTTTTAACAAAATTTGCCAGTCAGGTGTCTCTGATGGCCGAAGGCTGCCAGTAGATTATAATTAGTTACGTGATTTACTGACACTGACAAAAATAGGAGTTTGATTAGTGAAAATGTGTATCTTAGAGTTTTTCAGTCAACGCACTGTTCAAAATGCACTCTTTGTGAAAACTAGTCAATTTTAACAGGTTAACAGGTTAAATTGTGCGTTAATTTCTTCTCGGTAAAGAATGCTCTCAATATTGGTAAATTTGGAGAGTTATTTGGGAAATCTTGGCTTAAATTTATAAGTAAAGAAAGCATGCTCGGCAATTCATCTTGACAAAATTGATATTTCTTATTTAATTTTATTTAGGACATTTACAAACAAAGAAGGGGGAGATAATGAGAAAACTTATATGGCAAATGAGTGTTTCTTTAGACGGTTATGCAGATCATACAGAGGTAATTGCAGATACCTCCCCCGAAGCTTTCGATGAGTTGTTTGATTTTACCACTAAACAATGGGATCAAATGGATTTCTTGTTGTTCGGACGGGTTACTTATCAACTTATGGAGGTCTGGCACAAAGTTCCCGAAGACCCTAATGCAACAAAGAAGATGATTGAATTTGCAAACAAGTTTAATGCTATGCCAAAAATTGTATTTTCACGATCCCTCCAGAAAACTGTGCGGGAGAATGAAAGATTGATAAGAGATAATGTCATTGAAGAAATTATCAAATTAAAGCAGCAATCTGGCAAGGACTTATCCATAGGCGGTTTAAACCTCCCTCAAGAATTTATAAGACATGGATTGATTGATGAATACCTACTTTTGCTTCAACCTCATATTTTAGGGAAAGGGAAGCGTTTGTTCGATGGTTTAGAAGAAAAAATCAAACTGAAACTTATTAATACGGTGACGTTTCAGTCCGGTGTAGTCGTTTTACGCTATTCCTCTGAAAAGTAAGTTTTCCTCCACTAAATGGGGTAGCCGCAGAATTCGGACAAATTGGTACAACGTTAATGATTGGGGAAACTCAAAAAAAACCGTAAAATTCTAATTTTACACTCCGGAGAATAACCCGGCGAGTAAATAAGACCATGAGGCGGGAAAACAGGGGGCCCTATAGAGGGCAAAATTTCAGGGGGTGTGGATCCTTCGCATTCTAACAAGATAAATGGTTCCAAATGAATGAAATATTATTTAATCGTTTGTAATCATTTTATTAGTTATGATGGAATTTGAACTTATTGTTTCGTTGGTGTTAACAACTTTTGTATTGAGGTCATTGGGTTCAATGAAATCAATATATTCATTACCAATAATAAAATTATTTAATTTCAGTTCAAATCTCATTTTCCCCTTATGAGCATTTCTGTCATTGTATATATTATTGTGCCAAGTATTCCAACTTACTGATTTTGGATGGAACTTATAACCACCCTGATCAATAATATTATTATTGCTATCATAAACAGTTGTTACCAAATAATATGTGTTTTTAGATAAATTAAACCATTTAACATAAAAATACAAATCTTGATCGCGCCCTAAAATATAATAATTAACCTCTGGGTTATTATTACCTGCCCTTAAATGAAAAACTGCCTTATATTTTATATTAGTTTGATCTTCCTTACTTAAAATGAGATTGGATGCTCCCATAGGGTCTACCGAACTCGAGTATAGGGCCAGGGCCCCCGTTATATTAGTATTGGTACTTACAAAATCAATGAATTCATTTCCAAGCACATAATTGTTAAGAGTAATCTCAAACCTGTATTTTCCGGGTGCTATGTTAGCATTGTATTTTCTTTTAAACCATGTTCTGAAATAATATTCTTGCATCTGGAAATAATTATGGAAACTGTCGATAATTTTATTACTTTCATTATAAACTTTTAAAGATAGCAGATATTTATCATTTGGCATCTTCCATTCTATATATATAATCAAGTTCCTGCCAGAATCCAGCGAATATTTATCCAATTTACCCACAGGTTTAAAAACCCTATCCAGCAAGTCTGTAAAGGTTAGATCATACCATATATTCGAAGCATTATCCTTTGTCAATGGCCTTATCCAATATTTGCCGATTTTTATCAAATTGTCATCGGTAAACCCCGCCAAAGTAGTTGTGAATAATAATAATAGCATAATTTTAATCATTATTTCCCTCCTCTTCGCGGATGGTTACCCTAGAATGCCGAGACTATCAAAATTTAGAAAATCCTTATTTTTAATCTGAATATTATTAACCTTCAAAAGGTTGAAAAATCTTAATTTATTTAAAATTTATTGTCAATATTCATGAAAATAAGAGAAGACTATTTAAGAAATTCCCAGGTTGTGGATCCTCACAATTCTAACAAAAGGAAAGTCGGTTCTGAAGTCATTAAGCAATATAAATGCAAATATAATAAAATTGAATCTAATGTGACTTTTGTCGGCAATGTTGGAGGTACTCCATTAAGATCAAATGTCACTTTAATTTTCTTTAATTAAATCGGCGGCTTGTAAAATTCTCAAACCTTTGATAAATAAAAATATTCCAATTCCCCGTGTGTTAGGATAGTTGTCGCCTAAAATATTAGGAGACAAAAAATGAATAGTCAAATTCGTTCAGAGGAATTCAGGAAATCTATCGTTCAAAAGATGTGTATGCCAGGAGGAAAAACAGTATCTGAACTGAGCCAGGAAATAGGAGTATGTGAACAAACCCTTTACAACTGGAGGAAAATGATCCAGAATAATGTATCCAGAGGATTCCAGGATAGAAGCCCGAGAGGCTGGAAATTATCTGATAAATATCAGGCGGTAGTAGACGCAGCAAGCCAATCGGGAGAAGAGTTAGGACAGTGGTTGAGAAAAAATGGTCTCCAGTCGACTCATATCGAACTCTGGAAACAGGAGTGTTTATCAGTGATATCTAATAACTCATACAGAGAAGAAAACAAGGGTTTGAAAGCAAAAATCATAGAGTTAGAAAAAGAAATTAACCGTAAGGATAAAACTATAGCCGAGGTTACTTCTCTGCTGGTGCTTAAAAAAAAACTGAACAAGCTGTTCGGGATCGAGGAAGATTAACTCCATTGGATATACGCATAGATATCTGTGCCTTGATTAATGAGGCTGTTACGACAGGGGCCAGCAGGGATAAGGCTTGTGAAGAATCTGGCTATGATATAAGGACCATACAGCGCTGGAATAAAAATCTTGAGGGAGACAGAAGAAAATTGAGAAATGTAATGCCTTCAAATGCCCTGTCGGCCGAAGAAAGGGAGGAGATCATCTCCTGCTGTTGCAGCGAGAGATTTAGAGATATGACGCCGAATGAAATAGTGCCCATGCTGGCAGAGGAAGGTCGGTATATAGCATCAGAATCATCTTTTTACCGCGTTTTAAAGGACAATGATTTGCTGCACCATAGATACGAAACGAAGCCGAAAACGGCAAGGAAAACGCCAAGAGAACTGGAAGCGACGGGTCCTAATCAGGTATGGAGTTGGGATATTACATATATATCCAGTCATATAAAAGGTAAGTATTTCTACCTCTATATGATCGAAGATGTCTGGAGCCGTAAGATAGTCGGCTGGAAAATGCACGAGGAGGAAAGCTCTGATCATGCCGCAAGAATGGTGGCAGAGATCGGAGAAACCATTGATTTGAAAGGCTTGTATTTACATTCTGATAATGGTTCTCCTATGAAAGGGGCTACGATGTTAGCGACCTTGCAGAGGTTACAGGTTATGCCGTCGTTTTCAAGGCCGAGTGTAAGTAACGATAACCCTTACTCAGAATCATTGTTTAAAACATTGAAATATAATGTGAAATACCCAGGCAATTTCGAGACAATGGAATCGGTAGAAATATGGATGCAAAATTTTGTAGACTGGTATAATAATAAACATCTTCATTCAGGGATCGGATATGTCACACCAGCACAGAGACATGAAGGTAAAGATAAGGCGATACTCCTGAAGAGAGCGGAAACTTATGCGGCTGCAAAAAGCAGACATCCTGAAAGATGGTCAGGAGAATCTAAAAAATGGGAACGGATAGAATCGGTATTTTTAAACCCGAGTAAGACTAACAAGGAATCGTTGGTTGCGGCGTAAAATAAAAGCGACAACTCCCTTGACAAAAACCGCAATTATTATGCCTATTAATGTAAATGTACTGTTAAAATATGGTAAGGATCTATAGAAAATAGAAGAATAAGTTATTATCATTGAGAAAACGAAAAACATAACGGGGAATATTATACTTGATAGGAGATACATTTTATAACCTGCTTCCCACATTTCATTGGTTGTATTATTTCTATAAGCCAAAGCTTTAAATCCTGCATCATTATTGCCCTGAACGGCAACGACAATATTGTCATTTTTGGAGACTGATACAGGTTTATAGGATTTGACTATAATAATTTTTTCATTCAACATAAACATAAAGATATAAGTTCTTACCATAAATCTTATAGTGCTCACGCCATATCTATATTGAATAGGCATATAATATGGTTTATCTTTTATTGTTTTATCTATTGTGGTAGCTAGACCTTTAAGTATTTCCATCTGGTAAGACCCCTAAAAATTGTATTATTAAATATTTACCATTTGACACCTTGTTCTCCCGAAAAAATACTTCACAAATTACTCGAAGTAAAAAAATATATTTTAAGAGAAATTCTATTTTACTAATCCTTTATTGTCAAATGCAAGAAAATAAAAGAGGAATAGACCAGGGATTTACAAACTGTGGATCCTTCTATCGCTTTTCACAAAGAAATATGGCATAAAGGTTATAGAATTTTTATTTTGGAGAAAATACTAATTTGATACCGTTTCATAGAAAATGCTAATACGATACCCCTCTAACTGAACTCCTACTTCAGCAAAAGGGGTAAGAATTCCTTGTGAATAGGGGTGGACGCAGAATTCGGGAAAAATAGTACGCTAAGGATTTAAGGGTTATCCCCCAAAAACCTGCAAAATTCCAAATATACGCCCCGGTGAATACCTCGTTAGCTAAATTAAGGACATGGGGCAGGAAAGTCAGACTGTGAATCTAAACAATTTTAACAAAGAAAGTTTTAGATTAATCTTTGTATATGTTTATATTATCTGAAATTATTTCAAATTTACAAATGTTTTCCGGATCCAAACTCCCAATGCCACTTGAAATTTTTATTATCTATGGTTGTTTTGATATAACCAGATTTTCCTTTTGTTTCAATTTCAACATGAATATTATAATCCATAAAAAATTCTATTTTATCCAATTACTATTGTCAATGTTAGAGTGTGGATCCTTCGCAATTCTAACAAAGAAAAACTTCCAACCTAGTTGAAACCTGCTATTTTCAAAAAATATAGTGGATAATTAATTTAATTTTTTATGGCTATTACTGTGTTAAACCAAAATCCCTGGGGTAGAAATTTGGGTTTTTCAATCCTGACTGACATTCCAGCCTTAGAGAAAACATCTTTGTATTCTTTAATAAAAAAATAAGCCGCGTCAGATATTATGACAATCCCTCCGGGTTTAAGAACACGGTAAATTTCCAGGCAAGCGCTGTATCTTTCCTTTTTCGAAGGTATATTATGAAGGCATAGATTTGAAAGTACAATATCAAAATATCCTCCGGGAAAAGATGTTTTTATTATATTTTCGTTTTTAATCTCAATCCTGCCGGAAACATTTTCTATTTCAGCGTTCTTAATTGCACTGTCAGCTATATTAACCGCCATATCCTGCTGTCTCCAGATGTCAATCCCTATCGACTTCCCATACGGCAGTTTTTTAGCGGCACCAATCATAAGCAAGCCATGTCCTGTTCCGACATCAAGGACGGTTTCGTTTCCCTTCCATTCAATATTTGATAATATAGCATCCCTGTGCTTTAATTTTCCAATCCTTATATAAATGATCAACTTGGTCGCTCTGTACAAAATAACAATCCCGAAAATCAAAATAACACAAGCGGCTAAACGAAATAAAAGCCCATGTAAAACAAAAAGTGAAACAATAAGAGTTGCATCGGTTACAACAGCTATTATCAAAGTAATGATCGTAACCCGCGGGTTGCCATCCCAGCCGTAATCGGGATTTACCTGTTTCATTCAAAACCCCTATTTTTTATATGGAATTATAAATGCTTAATAGAGATTGTTCAATAATAACCTAATTATGAAATCATGTGACTCGAAAAGTCTTTTGTTAAAACATACGTTGCCTGTCGTTTTTTATCAATAACCCATGTACATTGAGACCTCATCCCGTTATAATAAATGTAAGAAAAACGGGAGTAATCTATGGCAAACTTCGAGCATAATACAAGCAGCCAGGGATTGTTTTTATCTATCCAACTTGAAGATCAGTTTGATCCGGATAGCCGTGAATATATTATAAAAGAGTTTATTCAGAAAAATGTAAAAATTGAAGATTTTGAAGAAGAATACAAGAACGATCATACTGGCCGTAAAATCAAAAATCCTCAAGATGTCGTCGCGGCAATCCTTTACGGTTACATTACAGGAAACCGTTCAAGCCGCAAGATCGAAGAACTCCTGAAAACTCACATCGGGTTCATGTATATCTCTAATTGTCTTAAGATTGATCATTCGATCATTTGTAATTTCAAGATTAAATTTCGGGAACAGATTAAAAATGTTTTCAGCAAAATGCTTTATGTAATGAATGAAATTGAAATGATAGACTGGAGCATTGTTGCAGGCGACGGAACTAAGATTAAGGCTTATGCGAGTAAAGGCCAGAACATAGGCAGGGGATTCATACAAAAACTTCTTGAAGCATATCACGAGACGGCTGACAAGATAGTTGAACGGGATATTGAACTTGAAAAAGATTTCGAAGAGGGTAAAATCGACCCTAAAGAGCATGATGCGAAAAAGATGCGCATTATCAGACAGAAGCGAAAAATTGAAAAGGCTATTTCCAAGATGAATAAATGCATCGAAGATGATGAAACGAACAAAAAATCTGAAAAGAAACGGGTTAATCTAACAGATCCGGATAGTGGTTTGACAGTGTCAGGTTCGAAAGATGGATATATCCAGGGGTATAATGCGCTGCTTATGTTAAGCAATAATGATGTTGTTCTTGATTTTGATGTAATCACTTATGAAAAGGAATGTAATTATACAGAAGAATTGGTCAATGGGGTTGAAGAGCTTAAGAAGGATTTTGGAGCTGAAGAAGAAAGCAAATATTTATTTGATTGGGGATTTCAAAACATGGAAAAAACACTCAAGCTCGAGGATAAAGGGCTTGATATGTATATTGATGTCAGGGAAAGGGATTTCTGCGATAAATCCGAAAAGCGGAAAAATTTTAAGTTAATAAATACAGAGGGACAATATAAACTCAAATGTCGTAATAATAAGGAAACAAAGGGATATTGGAATAAGAGAACCAATAGTTTCTCATTCCTGTTTGACCGCAAAAAGTGTAAGGGTTGTCCTTTCATGCCAGAATGTTATAGTAAGACGAAGGAAACGACTTTACATAAGACAGTTTCGTATTATAGATTCGAGGTTGAAAATTGGGATAAGATAGAAAAATACATGAATAAATTCCGAAGCGAGGAAGGTCAAAAAATATACTCGAAACGAATAGGTAAAGAACATGTTCATGCAAACATAAAAAACCAGCGTAACTTTCAACAGACTTATTACCGGGGAAAGTCAAATGTCAGGATGGACCTCTGCTGGGCGGTTCTGGCACAGAATATGTGTCGTTATATCAACTATATGAGGAAATAGGAGGGAATTTGGTAGGATTTCAACCATTATAAAAAAGCTGTTTCAATCTTTGGAATTTATCCGAGGGCTGACCAAACTTTTTCAAAAATTTAAGCATGATATCGTAAGAGAATCCCTGTTTTTTTAAATTGTATTAAACGACAGGCAAATACGATATTCACAAATGACACCCCTTTTCCCCATAATATTTCCTTGCTTTTTACCTCTTTTTTGTGAGAATTATGGTACTCCATTTGTTAAAATTTAATGAGTCCGGTCTAAAAAGTATTCATTTAGAAACGTACAAATCGTGATCAAAACATTGATAATAACAACATAACTAATTACAATATATGCAATTGAAATTTAGGAGTGGTTCAATGTTCAAAGAAAACAATTGTAAAAATAGCAAGGCAAAACGTGAGCCATTTTATTGCAACCTCTTCATTGTGAAGTGCATCTCTAAGGCGCCGATTTGATTCCACAATTGCGCTATTGTTTATAGAGTACGATGCCCGGAGTATTTTTATATCGGGTAATTTCATTATTTTTTCTAATTTATCGTCTGGTAAATTTACAATACCCATATTTTCTGTACGTGCCGGTGAACCAATTATATCGGCAAGCTTAAGATTCTTATCTATTTTCATGAATACCATAATTTGCGGTCTTCACGCCGGCTTAATATTTATATAAGTTGACAACCAGTGGTTTACTATGCTATTATTATAGTTGATATGATAAAATCTTTTCAGCATAAAGGGCATAAAGCCTTTTTTAATACAGGCACAAAAAGTGGCATAAACCCCGATCATGCCGAGAAGATCGACTTCATCCTTGCCACCCTAAGAACATCAAGAAGTCCCCAAGACATGAGACTACCGATGTTCGATCTCCACGAATTGAAGGGGGATCGCAAGGGAACATGGGCGGTAAGCGTAAGCGGAAACTGGCGGATAACATTTAAATTTGAAGATGAAAACGCCATAGATGTAAATTATGAGGATTACCATTGAGAGGATTAAAATGAATATAACCGAAAGGAAACCCATGCATCCGGGCAAATTATTGCTTGAGGCGGTTATTAAACCGTTAAATTTAACCATTACCGAGGCCGCTAAAAGGCTTGGTACGTCCAGACAGAATTTGACCGATCTCATACATGAACGAATATCACTCACTGTTGATATGGCGATGAGGATTGCTGCTGCGACCGGCACAAGTCCGGAAAGCTGGTATGATCGCCAGGTCATTTTAGACATGTGGACTGCATCAAAAGAACCACCGAGAGATATAATTAAATTCTCAGGAAAGAAAACAGCATAGGATACATTTTTTATGAATTCTACTGACACTGGAAAGGGTAGGAGTTTTATAATATGAAAATGTGTTTATGATTGATTCGAAAAAACGCATCTGCTGGCCAACAAATGATCCTCTCGTTGTTGAATATCATGACAAGGAATGGGGCGTCCCCCTCCATGATGATAGAAGACTGTTCGAATTCCTTGTCCTCGAAGGATTCCAGGCGGGCCTGAGCTGGATTACAATTCTAAGAAAAAGGAAGCGCTTCAGGGAAGCGTTCGACGATTTCGATTTCAGCAAAGTTGCCGGATACGGAGAAAAGAAAGTAGGCCTTCTTATGGAAGATTCGGGAATAATAAGAAATAGGCTCAAAATCGTTGGAGCGGTGGCAAATGCGAAAGCATTTTTATCGGTCAGGAAAGAATTCGGGGATTTTGACAGGTATATTTGGGGTTTTGTTCAAAACAAGCCGATTCGGAATAATTTCACTTCCCTGGAAGAACTTCCGGCAAGCACTGAATTATCCGGAATTATCAGCGTGGACTTGAAAAAAAGAGGGTTCAGGTTTGTAGGTCCAACGGTCGTTTACGCTCATATGCAGGCAACCGGAATGGTCAACGACCACCTGGTATCCTGCCCCAGGCATGGGGAAATCGCTGTATTGTAATTGAAAGTTTGAATAATTCTTTTTTCATTATACCCGCCATAATTTCCCGGGAATTTTAACTGGCCCGAAAAAAAATTTAAATAGCCCTGCAGGATCTGGTCAGGACCGCGAAGTCAGAGGCCGGCAAGACTAAACTCCCTGCTGAAGGATCATTTCCTCCGGCAGGGAGAAAGGTTTTTTAATAAAATAAGTTTAAAGATCGCTTAAAGCGTATATTTTATTGTTAATATTTTGTATGGTAATATATCTGGCGTCATGGCTGATAAATACGCTCCCAAACCCTAATGAAACCGCTTCCGGTACTCTTTCTTCTTTCCATGAATTACCGGCATCGGATGTGCGGGCGATAATCCATTTCAAAGTCTTATCCAGGTAAATCAGGACTGCGTCTTTTTCGGATGTAAATCGCAGGGCGGAATATGGCTGCCTTTCCAGAGGCATGAGTGACCTTCCGTTCAGATTAACCGATTTTTTATTCCATGTCTTCGCTCCGTCGGTTGTTGTAAAGAGACTCCCCCCGCTGTCAAAAAGATAGCCGGTTTTCGGGTTCAATAATGAAATAGCTTCGATTTCCAGTATCCCTTCGGGAAGTTTTATGGCAGTCCATGATTTGCCTCCGTCGGAAGTATTGGCTAGCAATTCCTGGGAACCGATCCAGCCGTTGCTGGCGTCCGAAAAGCTGAGATAACGGCACTGATTCGGTTCGGATCCGCCGAAAGAAGCCAATTCCGACCAATTAACCCCGCTGTCGTGAGATATACGTACATTTCTGTAGTTTCCGCAGCTCCAGGCATTTTTAGCATCCAGAATTTCGAGTCCGAACAGGCAATATGAAGAATTAGTTCCGTGTGGCCATGTTTTCCCACCATCGGTCGTATAATGCACTTCACCCGCATACCCTGCGGTAATGCCGGTTCCGGCATTGTTAAACCCTGCGATATAAACGTGAAAAGAATAATCTGAAACCGATAAAACCTTCCAGCCGGAATCCGCGAATACACAGGCCGAATTGATCAGCAAACCAAGAATTGTACAGTGAACAACAGTTAACAAACGCATAATATTTTTCCTCCTATAAATATCATGATTATATTATAGGAAATATCAAAATAAGAATGGAGTGTCGATTTACAATAAGAAACAGCTTTTTTACAATTTTAATTCAGGGAAGAACGGACGGATCGTCAATCCAGTTGTACTGCTTGCGGTAGGACCTTGGATTGAATCCGGTATGCTTTTTAAATGTCCGTCCAAAATGGGCCGGATCGATAAAACCGGCCCTTTCCATAATTTCGGCTACAGGGATGGTAGTATCCCGGAGAAGCATAGCTGAAAGCCGGACACGGAATTGAAGCATATACTCTTTGATCGATAGGGAGGTATAATTCCTGAACTTGTTCATCAATGTTGTCCTGTTGGTATTGAATATTCTGGCCAGTTCGTCAATCGTAAATCTATTTCCATAGTGAGTATGGAGATAAAGTATAATTTCCTCGGCCTCCGATGGCTTTTGAGATATGATAGTTTCATTCCTGCTCATATTCGGTTCCCCATACAGCCTCCGGATCAAGAACAGCAGTTCTATCAGAAAAGAACGGCTCATGCAAGGCCAGTAATCATTATCCTGGGCCGATAATTCTCTGTTAATCTCCTGGATAAGCCGGTTTGTCCTGTGGACAATAATGAGAGAGGCAGGGATATAACCGAAATAATCATTTTTTTTATGAACAAATGGATGAAAATAATAGCAGTCGTTTAATTCACTGCCGGTGAAATGACTATCGTTATGGAGTTTTCCGTTTATGAAATTATGATTAATGATCCTGGGATCAAAAACAACCAGGTCCGCCTTCAAATTATCCTTTTTATCTAAAACCATTTCATCAAGATCATTCAGCAATAAAAAGGCGGGGGACTCCAGAAACCTTCTCCGCCCGTTTAAAATAAAAATAGCCGCGCCCTCACGAATGAAATAAATGCGGTAATAGTTTTTTATTTCCCTGTCTTGTATAAAATTAAAATTTAGGTACACTCCAAGTTCAAAGCGCCATCCTACTTCAAAGAACCAGTCTTTTCTAAAGTTTTTGGTGAAATATTCCATATGATCCCAGAAATAACACAAATTCTATTAATAGTAAAATTCTAACAGAAATAAGAAATAAATGCCAATTAAAATTATTTTCTCATCTCGTTTGATATCTCCTCCAGACAGCATAGCCTACCGGCTCTTGTGCCCGAAGGGTACTTGTGCCCGAAGGGTATGTCCGGTGAAAAGGCTATGTCCTGTAAGGAGGTTATTAGAAGTGCCCTAAATTACATGTTTTTTGGGTATTCTGGATAAAAATAAAAAAATCAGTGTAATGCATCCAAGTACAATCATTGTCATATGTAATGATTTATCTGCAAGTAGCCCGACACAAGGATAAAGAAGAAACATAATCAATTTTTCCAGCATTGACACACCGGAAAGTACTGTGGCCCGGTTCCTGCTTTCAATAAGCTGATTCATTAAATCCGACAAAAGCGGTGCTCTGAGCTGTTTGAGGCCTGCAATGCTAAATATTGCCGGAATAATAATAAAAGGTGAAAAAGTAAAACCCAATAAAATAAAAAATATTCCGGGAATTAAAGCGGAAAAAAGGATAAGTGTTTTTAATCCGAATATTTTTTCAAGTCTTGAAGAGTTAAATAAAAGCAGCATCCCGATTAGATTAAAGCCGGCTCCGAAGAAACCGTTCCATCCGATAGGAAATCCGGCCAGTCCGGTTATTTTCTGATAAAACCAGTAGATAAAAAATGTTACAGCAGATATCAATGCAAAATTAAATCCGTATAAACGTATACCTGGATGACGGAAAATATATAAAAAACCATATACGCCTTCTTTAACAAGGCTCTCGATTTTCTTATGTCTCCCGGGTTCTTTTACGAATATGGACGCTGTTCCAGCAAGAAACATGATAACCCGGAAAGAATAAATGTATAAGGTAAGCCTTTCGGATATTGAAATAGATTGCTTCCAGCCAGAAGTGAACCTATTGGGAAAGCTGCAAGCATTCCGATTGTTCCAAAAGCATCCGATCGTGAAAAATAACTGCGGGATTCTTTTTCTTTTCCGTACTCAAGCAATGTATCGAAAAGCAGCGCCCGGTCAGTACCCGAAAACAAAGCCATTCCAATAGCGCAAATAAAGTTCGCTATATAGAAAACAATATAGTTATTAACCAGCCCAAATAGAAGGAATCCAAGCCCGGAAAATATACCTCCCAGGACAAGTGAAAATTTTCTTCCGAATTTATCGGCGATTACTCCGGTTGGAATTTCAAGCAATACAACTTCAAGAGCGAAAACCGCTTCCAGAATAAAAGAACGAGTATAATCCAGTTTTGCCCAGGCAAGGTAAAAAAGCAAAGTGACCGAACCAAAAAAAAGAAAGTTTTTGAGAAATTCGAAAAGATAAATAAGATTAATATTTTTATTTAAACTTTGCCGATTCATTTTTTCTCCTGAAACCGGATTAATAAAATCAAAAGGATTTTATTTGGAGTAACTTTTATTGTCAAAGATTGACAGCCTGCTATAGACCTTTTATACGTGGTGGCCCTTTACCCGGTTATGTGATTTAAAACTTTCATGCCTGCAGAAACATCTACTATCGGAGGAAAGAGGAAACGGGTTGTCGCTTCGCTGTCAATAGATTTAAAAGCCTGCGTTTCGTTATTGTTAAAGTTATTCAATAAAAAGTTCCAGGAATACTGTAATATAACATGGTATATTACAGGCATAAAAATCGAACCGGTAGCCGGATAATAATGAAACCCGCAATTGATAACCATCGCCGAGATAATTATTATTATTATCGTAATAACTTCGTACTGGGGATCTAAAAAACCGAATCCACCCATTGTTTGGCCGTTTGGTCCAAAAGGAATCACCCGGGAAAGAAATTGTAGAGGCAAATAACTTGACTACTGGTTCATTGCTATTTGAGTCAGGTGCCGGTTTATCGGCTGGTCATAATGTCCCGGATGAATTTTCATGAGGCTGTCAAGTCCTTGTCAGTCCAATTTCCTGATGGTTTCGTGCCGGGTCATGAAAGCATGGCCACGATTTTGGCGCCGGCATCCTGTTTCAATGCCTTTACGAGATTCAAAAGTTCGACCCTGCTCCTTGCGCCTGTTTTCTGGTAGATATTATAAATATGATTTTTTACGGTCAAGGCCGATATTTTGAGGTCATAGGCTATCTCCTTATTGAGCTGCCCCATGGCCATCCTGGTAATTATTATTTTTTCACTCGGCGTGATCCTGTAATTCTGGAGAAAAATATCCGGAATAATCAATGAGGTGATATCCTCCGGGTTAAGGAAATAATATCTGCCTATGAAAATAACTGAGAACAAATTCCATATGAAATAAAAAACATTTGTCGAAGATAAAGGGCGGATATAACGGTAAAGATTGAAGTTCCAGAAATACTCGAATATCCAGATCGGGATAAAAACAATATACTGGAGAAGCATGATAATGATTATCGTTTTCTTTTCCTGGATCGGAGTGTTTTTAATTCCGCTTAACATCAGGATAATGCAGAAGACATTGACGCCAATCATGATTATGGCAATTGCCCTGAAAGTTAAATTTATCAATACGAACTGTCTCAAATCGAAATTAGGGTTAAAAAGAATATAAGGAACGAATGTGATCAGGACTATAGAGGAAGCCAGAACCCCGAATAAGGTTTTTAAAACCTTGCTGAATTTTATGCCGAGCAGCGTATATAGCCAGCCCGGCAATGTATATATTATTACTCCGTAGCATAGATTGTAAAGCAGGACTGTAATAATATTGCCGTATGTGTCGTATTTCGATAGGAAAGCCACGCGGTAGTAATCTATGTTTATTAATATAAGAACGGCTGTCAAAGCAGTTATAAACGGGATATAGTACCTGAAGAAAACGAGCCTTGTCCTGATCTGGCAGATTATTATAAGAGTAATAGCAGCAAAACCTGAAGAATAAGAGCATAAATAAATAATTAAAAGCGTGTATTTCATAATATTCAAAACCGGCCTTAATAATAAAACATCGATATTTATTGTCAAGTTTCATTAATTTGAGTAGCGGTATTTTCAGACATAATTTATAATCTTTTAAACGAGGTATTATATGGGCAGGTTTTTAATATCTGCTTTGTTTTTATCGGCAGTTTTATCGGCTTATGCGGGGGAATCGGGTCTTTACACCATGAACAATGAAATTTATTACGGGGATCCCTCTAAAACCGATTTTAATAAATTGACCTCGGGGAATGTGGATTATCATCCCACAATGTCCCCGGATGGAAAATTTGTTTTATTTTTCAGACTGACAGGAAATTACTTATGGTATGTCCAGAGGTGGAAAACATCGGTCGACATAATCGGTACTGACGGCGCGGTGGTAAGAAAACTTACAAGCGGAAGCTTTGCCGATTACGACCCCGAATGGTCGCTTGACGGCTCAAATTACATTTACTTCAATCGTTATGATACCGTCAAGAACCAGTTTTTGATTTACAGGACCTCCGTTTCTTCCTCTCCCGGCGATGAAGAACTTGTAAGCGACCCGGATTTCAGCGAGGGCGGCTTAATTTGCCTTAAAGACGGCAGGTTAATTATTACCTCGAGCCGGGGTAGTAAAAAGAATTATTCATATATTTATTCGGACACCCCCGGCAAAGACGGATTTTTCGAACCCCCGTTTATCTACGCCCTGACACCGTCTCCGGGCAGGGCGGGGAAATACGAGCAGATCCGTTTCCAGCATAAGCTTAACGCCCTTCCCTTTCACATGTCCGTTTCAATGAATGAAAAAAGCTTTTCATGCGAACTTAATTATTCCTGGGATACTTTTAGCTATAATGGCCATCCCCTGATGGCAGCCGATTTCGATGCTAAAAACCTTGTCATTTCAAATGAAGAGGTCCTGATCGATACAAGATACTATTCGGTGTCTCAATTCCCTGCGGTTACCGCTGACAGCGAAGGCCTGATCTATTCATCCGATATAGACGGAAAATTCCAGCTTTATTATTATTTACGCTCTACAGGAAAAATAACCCGAATATCATATCAAAGGAGTTCGGATTACAAATTTTTCAAACCCGGTTCTATTCTGAAATAACTTTTTTATCATATAGGAATAAATTCCTATTTTAAAATACCGCCTTTCTGGGAAAAACTTCCTATTGTGTAAACCCCTCTATTTTGATAAACTTTTGTAAATTCTGGAGCATTTTTAAAAGGAGGAATTTATGAAACTTTTTCAGATCATGGCAATTGTTATGCTCGCCTGCGCATCGGCCTTTGCGGAAAGGGCCGCCTATACGGTTAACGACGAAATCTATGTAAACAACCTCGGCTCACCCGAAGGCAGCCCTATCACAAGCGGCCACCCCGACTATAAGCCTTCCTGGTCCGCCGACGGAAAATGGATAGTATTTTTCCGGATCATGGCAAATCCCGGATGGGATATAAGCCGCTGGAAAACGGCTATATTTATAGTAAAACCCGACGGGTCGGAACTCAGGCAGCTTACAAGCGGTAAATTTACCGACTATAATCCGACCTGGTCGAGGGAGGGTTCTAATTTTATTATTATAAACCGTTATGAAAAATCTTTAAACCGCTGCTATATCTACAGGACTACCCCCGATTCGAAGCCGGGCGACGAGATCCTAATAAGCGATCCAAATTACAGCGAATTCGGGAACACCTGCTCAAAAGACGGAAGGATCCTCGTAACATCCGACAGGTTCCGTGATAAAATTCCGGGTTATGTTCTTTCATCCTCTCCCGTCAAGGAAGGGTATTTCGAACCGCCTTTTGTATTCATAATGACACCCGATCCGGGGCATGCAGGCAGATATGAACAGATCCGTTTCCAGCATAAGCTTCCTGCCCTGCCAAGCAGGGTGAACCTTTCGGAAAGCGAAAGGCTCGTCGCCTACGAAGTAGACAATTCCTGGGGAAATTTCTCTTATAGCGGCCATCCCCTTGTGATAGCCGAGATAGACCTTAAAGGGCTTGTCGTTTCAAACGAGGTTACCGTACACGAAACACCTGGAAACGTCTGCTCGATTTATCCGACTTTTACAAAGGATGAAAAGGGGATTATTTACTGCGACAACAGGAACAATATCTTCCAGTTCTATTATTATGACAGAGATAAAAAAAACACAACCAGAATATCATCAAACCAGGGAGCGGATTATAAATATTTCTGCCCTGAAGCGGTTCCCAAATAGGAGGGGCCATGAAGAAGATATTTAAAAGAGCGTTAATATTCCTCCAGGCCGCAATCGTCATAGCAGCCGTCATCAACTGCAGCGTAAGGCCCGACGATATGGCGGACAAGGCGTCCATGACCCTTGAGTTCAAAACCGGCAGCCATTTTACAAATCTCGTTAAAGTCGGCTTTTCGTCAAGGACAGCCGAGCCCTCCGATTCAGATGTAAAAATCATGGCCGACGAGGTTATATTCCAGATCCTGGGCCCTAAAGGCCTTGACTCGATCGTAAAAAAGGGCGACAAAGTAGTCATTAAAGTCAATAATGTTGGCCCCTACGTAGGCTTAAACGGCGAGAAAGGCCGAGGCGTTATAACAGACCCGAGGCTTGTAAGGTATATTGCCGAAAAGGTAAGGGATATCATCGGGTCGGAAGGCAGTTCAGACCTGAAGGTGGTCGACGGGGTTTATTCGCCCTCTAAAAATCCCTCGGATCCCGACAATAAGCAAAGCTTTTACTGGGCCAGGCTTGAAAGGAGCGAAACGAACGGCGGGACCGTTTATTACGATGAGAAGGGAAGCGGGTTCCTCGACGGAGGTTCGAAGGCAAAGCTTGTCAATCTTGACGCGATAGGCAGTGACGAACGCTTCCTTGCCAGGGTGAAAAATTCTGAAGGTGGCTACATAAATGTCTGGATGCCCTTTTTTATGAGGACAAAGGAAGATGCGCTAAAATACGGGCCGGCTTCTGCGACAAACGAATTCTGCGATGTTCTCATAGGCCTTCCCGTGTTTAAAAGCCATGGCTTTGCCGGGGTTACGGGGGCCCTGAAACTCGATTACGGGTTCAGGCCTGTTTTCAGCTTTAAAGGCGAAACCGGAAGGTTTTCCCACAGCGGCCTTGGCTACGACTATTCCGGAATGCATAACGAGGAGAAATTGTTTTATTTCCTCTGCGCCCAGCACAGGGTAAGGGACTACGACCTGATAATAATGGACTGCCTTGCGGGAAACCGCAGGGGCCCTACAAATCCGACCGGGGGAGTAAGCAGCGTGGATTACTCCTTGAGAGTGGATTATATCCTTACGCATGCAATGATGGCTTCTGTAAACTCTGTGGCGATAGATACCGCCGAGGCCGTCCTTGCAGGCTACGATGCATCCTCGATTGAATTACTGGGCATTGCAAGCTCCTGCGGCCTCGGCCCTAACGATCCTGGCCTTATCGAGCTATGCGGCCTTACAAATTTTTCTTCTCACAGGAAATGGCTTTACGACACTTATTCTCCAAAAGGCCTGTACCCCTTCCAGAATAGATGGGGAGTATCGAAAGCTGAAACAAATGTTAACCTTTCGGGTCCCGGCCAGGTATTCCTTTCCAGGCCCGAACGGGTTAAGGGCGGCATCTATAATTTCAAGTTCGGAGTTAATCCTTCGGCTTCGGGCCTGAAAATAACCAGGATCGACCTGCTTGTGGACGGTAAAATTTTTATATCCCTGCCAGACGCCTCTGTCAGGAAGTTTACCGCGGACCTCAGGCCCTTTTTGAAGCATACTATAGCTTGCAGGATAGCAGTCTGGGACGGTCAGTTCAACTGTTCGATATCGGATGAAAACAGTTTGAAATTATAAAAAAGCGATAAAGTTCAAGCATCTACATTGAACCGGGATTTCCCGGATGAAACTTTGAAAATGGATGACGGCATTTGCCGCTGATAAAAACGAGTACTTCCCCGGAGATTCTTGGAGAGTGTCCACCCCGGAATCGCAGGGAATGGATTCCGGCTATCTTGTAAGGATGATGGATTATATCCGCACCAATAAACTGGATATACACAGTCTGATTGTCATCCGGCATGGTTATGTAGTAATGGAGGCTTATGCGGCTTGATAACAATACGCACTGGCTGACCACCAGCTATCTGGCAGTAGAATTTATAAACAAGTCCATTATTTCGAACAGGGGCATACCGGAAGACATTGAGAAGCAGGCAGAACATGCCTCTGCAATTATGAATTTCGGGATAAAACCCCTTTGAAATGTTTAATCAAAAAAGTTAGGCAATGTTTTGGCATGAATATTTTTTGATTTTTAATATGCCAAATTTTAAAATAAATCAATAGCTTTTAGGAGTATTATATCAAATGAATAATCTTTTCACTGAAGCTATTGTTGACAAGTAATGTAAATGGGAATCCGCCGTATATAAATGCAATTCAAGGAGTCAATTTTATGAAAAGATTTTTAAAGAAGGAAATATTATTCAGTGAAAAAGCGGTTATCTGCTATTTTATTATTATTAATATGATTATCTGCCTCTATCCTTACAATTACGGATTTTTCGGTGATGAACTTCTGTATATATCCCTCTCCGACCGCCTTGGCTGGGCTTATCTCGAAGTGCCTCCTATCGCGCCTTTGATCCTGGCAGGCGTCCGGTTTTTATTGGGGACTTCTTACTTTTCCCTGCACCTTGTACCGGCATTGCTTAGCTCCATCGTCATAATGATATCGGCTTCCATGGTGAAAAAAATGGGCGGGGGGCTTTACGCGATGATCCTCTGCCTTATCTGCGTAACCCTGGCTCCAGGGTTTATCGGCGGAAATTCCCATTATGATTACAACACGTTCGACAGGCTTTTCTGGACGCTTTCACTCTATATGGTTTTACTTTTGCTTGTATCAGGGGATAAAAAATACTGGCTGTATTTCGGCCTTTTTGCCGGGCTCGGCCTGATGTCTAAAATCACCATGCTTTACCTGGGTTTTGCGTTATTCCTGTCATTTCTGTCCCTTAAGGACAGGAAATTTCTTTTTGACAGGCGTTTTCTGCTCGGCGGTTTGATCGCAGTGTCTATTTTCCTTCCCTTCATTCTTTGGCAGGTTTATTACAATTTCCCGATTATAGAGTATTTTAAAGGCTATGCGGGCAAACTCAGCCATTTATCCCCGATTCAATATCTTCAAGCCCAGATCATTGATATGAACCCATTTGCTTTTCCTGTCTGGATACTGGGATTAATTTATTTCCTTTTCAATAATGAAGGCAAAAAATACAGGATTTTCGGGCTTGCCTTTCTTATCCTATGCGCAATTTTTATTCTTCAGCAGGCAAAGTCTTACCTTATTTTCCCATATTATACTTTTCTTTTTGCCGGGGGCGCGGTTTTCATAACACGGTTTATTGAAAAAAATAAAATTAACTGGCTTAAACCGGTAGCTGCGGTCTTCACTTTACTTATTATATTACTTGGAGTAATCTTAATTCCTTACTGCCGGCCTGTCCTTTCGCCGGAAGCTTTTATTAGATATTCGGGCGGCCATAAATCTACCGATAATGAAAAGAATGACACCGGATCCCTTCCCCAGAATTTCGCCTACTGCTTCGGGTGGGAGGAATTGACGGAAGATATAGCCGGTGTCTATCAAAAATTGAGCGATTCAGATAAAAAGAAAGTATGTATAGCGGCAAGGAATTATGGAGAAGCCGGCGCCCTCCATTATTACGGTCCGAAATACGGCCTGCCCGAGCCTGTAAGCGGACATAATATCTGGTATTTCTGGGGGCCGGGCAATAATACCGGCGAAGTGGTGATTTATATAGGTCCCGCCGATTCTTACAAGCCTTTGTCCGACGAGTTTACCGGCGTGGAAATCGCGGGGAAAATCGGGGCGAAATACGCGATGCCCTTTGAAAACGATGAAGTGATTTTTCTTTGCAGGGGAATGCATGCGCCTTTAAAGGAAGCATGGAAATATGTAAAGCATTTCGAGTAAATTTGATCCCTTTTCAAATTAATACCAGGTAAAATCGGGATTCTATGGGATAAAGGATAAAGAAATGGGAATTATCTCTGAAATATTGATGCAGACAGGCGGTATTCTCCTCAGGCTTATTCCCTTTGCAGCAGCGGGAAGCCTTTTAAGCGCATTTCTGAGGGTTTACAGGAGGAGAATATTCGGGGAAAAATTTTTCAAACTGCCCGGGCCTGCCCTTGTTTCCCTCTGCTCGATTTTAGGGGCGTTTTCTCCCTTCTGCACCATAGGCACCGTGCCCGTAGTTATCGGGCTGCTAAGCTGCGGGCTTCCCGCCGGAGCCGGCATCGCTTTTTTGACCGCTTCTTCAATCGTAAATCCGCAGATATTCATGATCGAAGTTGCATCCCTGGGCCTTAAGCTGGCTGTCGTCCAGGCTTTAAGCGGGATAGGCATAGGAATTACGGCGGGGATGCTCTTTTCTTTAATGAAGAAAGCAGGGACTGCGCTTTTAAATGAGAAAATGCCGGCCCCTGATAATACCGCCCCTGCGAAAAAAACCGGTATTTTCAGTATATTCCTTGATCAGTTCGAATTCATATCGTTTTTTATCCTTGCAGGCGCCCTGCTTACATCGGCAATAAATGTCCTTGTGCCGCCTTCCTGGTTTACACCGTTTTCAAATATGCCTTCCATTGTTTCGGCCCTGCTTGGAACATTGATGTCCGTGCCCCTTTATGCCTGCGGGGGAAGCGTAATGCCGGTGCTGTCTATGCTTCTAGGCAAGGGCATATCCCCCGGGTTTGCCGCGGCTTTCATAATAGCGGGCCCCGCGACAAGGATACAGACTGTCGCTGCAGTCAAGTCCCTCATAAGCGGCAAAGCTCTTGCAGGATACCTGGCCCTTATCTGGGCATGGGCCATAGCGGCCGGCATGCTGGTTAATTTCATCGGAGTTTTATAAGACTATCAGCCGGGATTTCCCAGATGAAATCTGCAAATTAGGCCATGGTATAATCAATGAACGGATAAAGAGATAGGCCCTAATCAAACGTCACTGGCCGCTTTTCGACGTAATCCGAAAAACGATAAGATTAGCCTACAAAGATTGACCCAAAAAGACGGCGCTGGGGGTACGACACCACTTTACTGCCGGAGATTCGAGCATCGAAAAGGCTTTATCTTGACAGGCAGCTTAAAATCTCTCCTATAAAGATGCGATGGTAATCTTTTAACGGATAGTTTCTCTCTATCGATTTATCGAGAAAATTAAGGGGATCCAGGTCCTGGAAGTAGATTTTCTCGCATTCAAGGACAAGGCTTGACTCCCCGAAAAATACGGCGCCTGATTCGCACTGCATCGGGGTAAGGCCTGATACTTTCATTTTATTGACTTCCCTGCCCGAATGGGAGCCGCAGTAATCAAGCTTATCTTTATATTTGCCTGATAAAAAATTCGCCGTAAAGTAATTTTGCTTCTGCATGAATTCAAAGGTATATCTGCCCGGCCTTATGAAACACATGAAGATATCTTTATTCCAGAGAACCCCCATTGTTCCCCAGCTTGCCGTCATCATGTTGTATGAATCCATCGTCCCGGCCGAGATAAGGACCCATTCCTCGCCGATCATATTAAAAACATTTCCCTGAATTTCTGCGGTTTTTATTTTTTTGAACTGTGCGTCCATATTTCCTCCATACATAAGCAGGGTTTTCAATATCTCAGGAGCCCAACCTTAATTTTAGTTCTTATTATTAATATAAGATACAGGATTATTCAGCATCAAATACTGCGACTCTTTAAGCTTAAGCGCTTTCTTTAGCCCTTCCTGGTCCATCGTTGCCCTCGGCCTTGTCGAAAGGCCGGTGCCGGCGCAAAAAAGAGCGATGTTCTGCGATACAATACCCGCGTCTTCCGAACGCGATCTCTGTCTTATTTTTTACAGAAAATCTCATTATCTATTGAAATCTGCAACTTTGATTTTAAGGCCCGGTCAAGCCGTAAGAAATATAAATAGATTTTACTTTCCCTTTTTCATGGACGATTGCAGCCTGCCATCTTTCAGAGATCCAAACGTCAGGCCATTTAGGCCTTTCCAGGTCGCAGTAGAGGTAATCCATATTTTTTAAAAAGATCCCCTTTGAATTACCCGGCCATTCTTCGATGAAATCGGCGTTGGTCATGTACCGGCATTTAAAGCCGTAGCTCTTCATGGTCGTTTCTGCATCGGCAATCCCGCTGCCGGGGGGGATCGATCCCGCCAGATGTTCCTTGAGCTCCCGGATATTGCCTGAAAGCGCTATCCGTCTTGAAACGCAGGAATATACAATAAGCAGCAGAGGAGGTAAAATAAGTAGAATTTTCACGTTTCCCTCGTGATCCTCCTAAAGGGGGATAATTTGATGATTCCTTTTGAAGTATCGTTTGACAGATAAAATAAAATGCTTTCCCCGTTGTCGTAGTATTGTTTTTTTACTTTCAAAATCTCATCCAGAGCCATGAAAAAGGCGTCGACTACCGAAGGGCTGAAATGCGAATTACTGCTTTCCCGTATGATTTCAATGGATTTTTCGATTGCCAGGGGCTCTTTATAAGGGCGTTTCGAAGTAAGAGCGTCGAATACATCAGCGATGGCGGTTATCTGCCCTTCGATCGGGATGGCTTCCCCTTTTAATCTGTATGGGTAACCGCTTCCGTCCCATTTTTCATGGTGGGATATAGCTATCTTTTGAGCTATCTGCATTAATTCAGTCCTGGAATTTTGAAGGATTTTTTCACCGAATACCGTATGCAGCTTCATGATTTCAAATTCTTCAGCGTCAAGCTTTCCGTGTTTTAACAGTATCCGGTCAGGAATACCTATCTTACCGATATCATGCATTGGAGTCGAATAAAGAAGATTGTTTACGAATTCAGGTTTCTGCCCCATTTTCTGTGCAATGATTGCCGCGTAATGGCTCATACGGAGAATATGGGCCCCGGTATCTTCATCCCTGTATTCGCATACTTTAGATAGCAGGTATATTGATTCAAGCGAGGATTCTTTTATTTTTTCATAGGCTTCCTTAAGCTCGATCGTTTTTTTTCTGACTTCCTCTTCCAGGAAATTTTTACTATCCACCATAAAATCGTTATAAGCTTTTACCTTTATCAAAGATTTAACCCGGGCTCTCAATTCTGATATTTCAACAGGTTTTGTCAGAAAATCGTCAGCTCCTGCTTCCAGGGCTTTGACCCTGTGGTAAACCTCGTTTAATGCGGTTACCATGACTATTGGGATAAATTTTGTCTTATCGGATGTTTTCAGAATTTTTGTCGTTTCAAAGCCATCCATTTTCGGCATCATAACATCGAGAAGGATCAAATCGATTTCAGAGCTGTTTGCAATTGAAATTGCTTCTACCCCGTCATGCGCACGGAGAACCTTGTATCCCATAGGAATAAGCATTCCATCCAGTATCCTCAGGTTTGTCTCATCATCGTCAACCGCAAGTATTTTCGGTTCGTCTTTCATACATTCTCCTGAATTGGTAAATATTTCCGGATCATTAAAACAAACTCCTTTAAATCCAGGGGTTTACTTATGTAATCACAGCATCCCGTAGTAAGCATTTTTTCTCGGTCTCCGATCATAGCTGAAGAAGTCAGCATGATACAGGGAATGTTTTTTGTCCGGTTATCGGACCTGATTAAACGTGCGGCCTCCATGCCATCCATTTCAGGCATATTATAATCGATCAATACAAGATCGGGGATTTCACTAAGGGCAATATCAACCCCCTCTTTTCCATTATTTGCCGCAAGTACGGAATACCCGTTTGCTATAAGGATATCCCTTGCTACCCGCATATTTTTCTCATCATTGTCCATAATGAGGATTACCTTTTTATCTTTCATACCGGCACCTCTCTTATTTGAAAGGAATTCTAACGATAAATTTGCTTCCCTTTCCCGGCCCCTCGCTTTCAGCCCGTAAAGAACCATTATGGAGTTCGGCGAACTTTCTGGACAGCGGCAACCCCAGGCCGGAACCGGGTTCTTTGGACAAATTTTTGTACGGAATCTGGTAAAATGTTTCAAAAATATTTTCAAACTGGTCTTGCGGGATTCCTATCCCGGTATCTATAACGCTGATAACAACGTCATCCCCGGATATTTCACCTGTAACTCTTATTAACCCTCCGTCAGGAGTATATTTCGAGGAATTGGAAAGAAGATTGTAAAGGATCTGCTTGATCCTTCTTTCATCGGCTTCGATCTCGAGGCCTTCTATTGAAGGATGTAATTGTAATTCAAGCCCTATATTATTTTTCAGGCATTTTTCCCTGATCATGTTAAGGCTGTTGGCTATAACCGGCCCGATATGGAAAAGGGATTTATCGAGCGTCATTTTATCGGCTTCGATTTTTGAAAGATCGAGCAGATCGTTAATCAAAGACAAAAGATGATGTCCGCTGTCCAGAATGTCGTCTACATAGCCCTTTTGATTTTCATTCAACGGCCCGTAATACTGCTCGTTAAGAATCTGGGAAAAGCCGATGATAGCATTCATCGGGGTCCTGATCTCATGGCTCATGTTTGCAAGAAACTCGCTTTTGGATTTTGTCGCCTCTTCAGCAACTTCTTTAGCTATTTCTAATTCTTTTATCCTTTTCTTTTCCGTTATATCCTCGAGCACCCCTTCAAAATAAAGGATATGCCCCTTTTTATCACGGATAACATGGGAATGGACAGAAACATCAATGATACTCCGGTCCTTTTTATAGGCGCCGAACTCAAAATCCGTAACATAACCCTGTTTAAGCATCAATTTTAGAAAATCCTTTGTTATTGCCGGATTGACATAGAAATCCTGCTTAAGGTTCCGGATAAGGTCTTTATTTCCGGCTATCATTTCTTCAGGAGAATCGTATCCCAATATTCGGGCTATTGCAGGGTTGGCGATCAGGATGCGGCCATCCGGCGTGATCTGATAGATACCATCCGATGAGTTATCGAAAATGCTCCTGTATTTTGCTTCCGCAAGTCTCAATTCCTCCTCGGCCCTCTTCCGTTCCGTAACATCCCGCTGGATTCCCCGGAAGCCTGCCGGTTTTCCCTCCCTGTCTTTGATAAGCATTACCGACCCTTCCATCGTCCGTATATCGCGGTTCTTACGAATAATCTCATAATAAAGCAGTCCTTTTTCAATTTCGCCTCTGTAAATCTTTGAAAAAAGGGTGAATATTTTTTTTGCGTTTTTTTTATCCATATACTCCCTGTAGTTCATACCGAGGCACTCTTCCCGCGAGTACCCCAGCAGTTCACATCCGGCATCGTTGAAAAAAATAAAGCTGCCGTTCAGATCTACTTCATAATACACTTCAGACATATTTTCAAGAATGCCCCTGTATTTTTCCTCGCTTTCACGAAGGGCTTCTTCAGTCTGCTTGCGTTCGGCATAAAACAGAGCGTTTTGAATGGAAATGGCCGCCTGGGATGTGAGTATCCTGAGCACCTCCATGCGGTCCCGGGTAAAGGCGGCTGTGACCTGGTTATTTTCCATGTATAGAATTCCGACTATTTCACCATGCTGCATGACAGGCGTGCAGAGGATCGACAGAGGTTTCTCCCTGATAATATATGGGTCCCTCATAAACATTGCATCGACCAGAGCATTGTTCAAAACAACAGATTCATGGGTCCGGTCTACATAATTGACAATTGCCCTGGATAGAAAGCCGCAATCTTCTGCCGGAAGGTTTTCAGGCAGGGTTGCGCTATCCATTCCCTCTTCGATACGCGCCCGGACCATAAGTCTGCCGTTATTTTTCAGGATCAGGCATCCTTCCTGGGCGCCGGCGTTCTCTATCAGGATACTCATCACCTTTCTCAGGAGGTTATCGAGATCGACTTCGCTGGAGATTGCCTGTGAAGTCTTGATCACACTTTCAAGATCAAGGACGCCGGCGTTTGTCTGTTTTTCGGCTGAGCCGGCAAGGAGTTGGGGATAGGTACTTTTAAGTTGATCCGCCTTGGCTTTTGCCCCCCAGCGGTTATAACAATAGTGCGCCTCTCTCATAAATAGACCGGCAATCTCCTCATCGCCTCCGCCGAGCCAGAACAGCGCCGTTAATTCGTTGGCAAGGGCCTCTTCATTGACGAATTCATTTTCCCTGGCTAAAAGGATCGCCTCCTTGAAGAATTTTATTGCATCGTGTTTCCGCCCCTCGATCCTTGAAAGCTCCGCCTCGACGAGAAGCCATTTGTGCCGGGTGTTTTCAGGGGCATGAAGCGACCATTTCTTTAGCATCTTCTGGTTTCTAACTACTTTCCGCAAAGACTTTCTTTTCTCCGGCCTTATCATTGCCGGGATCATTGCCAATGATATGAGTGAGTCGTAGAAGAAAAATACTGGGTTCATCATTGTTGACCTGACGCCGTCAAGGTATTCCCGCGCCTTTCGCGCGTTCCCGGCCGCATCGTTATATTCGCCGAACATAAACCCCAGCACTGCTTTGGTTATATACATATAAACGATGGAAGTCCTGTCGCCGGCTTCGATGTGGAGGGGGAGCATTTCATCTTCATTGTAAAATTCGCCTGTGAGCCGCGCAGGATTCATTTCATTTCCTAAAAGATTTTTGACTGTTTGACGGCAGATTCGGATAACGTTCACCTGCATGAACTGTTTTAACCGGCTGACTGTCTCGCCGAATCCAGCCATTTCAGCCTCAAGCCTTGACAGGGGAATTCCTGCATAGAAGGCGTGAATGCAATACACCTCAGCTGAAAATGCGGCATCTTCCAGGTCTCCGGTTTCAAGCCCGGTTTGATAAGCCTCATGTAGGGGGGCAAGGGTCTTCCGGAGATGGTCCTTCCAGTGCCTGATAAAGGCGTTGAAAATAAAAATATTACGGGCCCTCCATTCCCTGGCATTAAGGTTTTCCATGAGGCGCAGTCCCAACAGGCCGAAGCGGTAGCCGTTCTCTATATCCCCCAAAACCCCGCAAAGTATGATACCGTATCCTGAATAACTGCTTGTGGCCACGGAGGTATTGCCGTAATTTATGGATAACTGGAGGCTTTTCATTATCAGTAATGCGAAGAGGGAGGGAATTGTCATATAAAGGCTGGCCGTCAGAATATGAATTATCATCAAGAGGTCGAGTTTTTCCGGATCGGTCATCCTGGGTAGATTAAGGAGGCTTTCAATATTTTTTCCTTTCAGGATAAGTTTTGTATTAAGTAATTCCAGGATAATATTCAATACGCCCGGATTCCCGGGAAGCCTCTCTCCAAGGAGATTGAGGCTGTGCAGGCCGGTCTGAATAGCCTTCAGGGGCTGATTCTGGGCTATATATGAATGCATTCTGGAAAGGTAGATATTTACCTTGTCATGAACCGTACGGGCATTTCCGAGCAATGTTTCTGCCAGATTTTCCATTTCAGCAAACTCTGTGGAAAGATATGCCGCCTCGACAGCCTCGCTGAAGAGCGTAAGAGCGAGGGAGTATTGCGTATTCCAGCAATCCTTCTCCAGGCAGGAAATACCCGTCTTAAGGTATCTATATGCCTGCTCATATGCCGCCGACGCCCTCGCCTTCCGGCCGGCAATAAGGTTCATTCCGGCGAGCCTCTTTCGTTCTTCATTGTCTTCGATAAGTTCCCGCCCCAGATTAAAGTGATGGACTATCTCGAAGACATGCTCTTCAAGGGCCTCCGGCGGCGTGTGGGCCAGTATGGACCTGCCTGCCCTGAGGTGGAGGACCTGCTTCTGCGAATCATCGATCAAAGAATAAGAAGCCTGCTGTACCCGGTCATGGAGAAACCTGTATCCGGGGGCGGCAGCTGAAAAATCAATATCCGTATCTCCGGTAAGCACGAATTTGTAAGACTTGTCCGCAGGGACGGCAAGCCCTTCTTCAAGGGCAGGCCATAAAAAACGGGCTGTTTCCGGCACGAATTTCCCTGAGACAATTGATAAAGTCCGGAGATCGAATTGATTGCCGATGCAGGACGCATATTTCAGTATTTCCTGTGTGGCGGGAGGGAGTTTTTTTATCTTTCCGACCATGAAATCGATGACGTTTTCTGTTATCTCATGTTCTTTAAGCTTGTCCATATCCCAATGCCAGCGCCTGTGTTCTGCATCGAATTCGATCAGGCCCTCCCTGTAGAGGGACAGCAGGAACTGGCTGAGGTAAAACGGGTTGCCGCGGGTCTTCTGATAACACAGGCCGGTCAGGTCTGCGGCGTCATTATCCGCGCAATGAAGAGCCTCGATTATGAGCCGGCTGATATGATTTATGGAAAGCGGGGACAGGATAATCCTGTTCAATAACGTACCGGCCTTCTCCATACGACCCAGGGCGATCATAAGCGGATGTCCTTCTTCCACTTCATTGTCGCGGTAGGCGCCGATAAGAAGAAGGGAACAGTCCGAAGGGTCGCTCATGATGAATTCGATCAGCTGCAGCGAAGCCTGATCGGCCCACTGCAGGTCGTCGAGAAAGATTACTAAAGGATTGGATGGAAGTGCGAAGATCCGGACAAAATTCTGAAAGACGTAACGAAACCGGTTTTGCTCCTCTTCGGGTGAAAGAACGGGAATATACGCCTGGGCTCCTATGATCAGTTCCACTTCAGGGATGACCTCCGCCACCACTTTCCCGTTCGGTCCTAATGCCGCAAGTATTTTTTCCTTCCAAAGGGCTAAAGAAACATCGCCCTCAGAAAGAAGCTGCCGGATGAGCTGCCCGAATGCGTAGATCAGCGGGGCGTAAGGAATATTGCGGTGAAGCTGGTCGAACTTTCCTTCAATAAAATATCCCTGTTTCTTCACGATGGACCTCTGGATTTCATGGACGACCGCCGTCTTGCCGATCCCCGCGTAGCCAGTCAGCAGCATGATCTCCGCCCTGCCCGAGGACGACCGTTCGAAGACATCAAGCAGAAGACTGATCTCCTTATCCCGGCCGTAAAGCTTCTGAGGGATCTGGAATTCTTCGGGGAAGTCATCCCCGCCAAGCTCGAACTGCTCAGAGTCAGGCCAGGTTTCTAAACATCTTTTCAGATCGGCTGTCAGGCCGTAATCGCTCTGGTAACGGTCCTCAGCCATCTTCGATATAAGCTTCATAATAATTAAAGAGAGAACGGGAGGGATCGCCGGGTTCAGTTCGTGCGGGACTGCAGGCGTTTTAGCGATATGGCTGTGAACCAGTTCCAGCGGGTCCGCGCTGTTAAAGGGGAGAGTTCCGGTAAACATCAAGTAAAATGTTACGCCCAGGGAATACATATCGGTCCGGTAATCCAGGGCGCGGTTCATGCGCCCCGTCTGCTCAGGAGAAATGTACTCAAGAGTTCCCTCCAGGGAACCGGGATTAAGGATTGCGGTTATCTCGCGGCTCAGTTCAGTAGAAATTCCGAAATCGATTATCTTTACAGTATTTTTCTTCTGGTTCCATAGTATATTTGAGGGATTGATGTCCTTGTGGATGACCCGCTGCCGGTGGATGATTCCGAGGCATTCCGCGATCCTGACGGCCAGCTTCAAAAGGCCTGCGATATCAAGCCGGATAGCAGGCAGCAGTGAAGCCAGCGATTCGCCGCCGAAATCCTCCTCGACGATGAAGAATGTGTTTTTGTATTTCTGCAGGTCATAAAACCGGATCGCCCCGTCTCCTTTCATCTTCTTCGTCATCTCATACTCATGCAGGAAGCGCGAGCACTCCTCCTGCCCTGGATGATCCATGTCGAGAAGCTTTATGATCACGGGCAGGCCGTCAGATTCCCTTACCGCATTGTAGATAGAAGTACGGGCGCCCGAATAAATGTTTTTGTTAATGCGGAAAGAAGGTAATGAAATCATAAATCTCCTTCCAGTGCCTGATAAAGGTGTTGAAACATGGAATTCGTACGATAAGACGGTTACTTACAAATTTGTATTATAAAAGAATGAAGATTATAGATATAATTATTATTGGATATTATAATATGCATTAATAGTTTGTCCAGTATTTTTATTTTTACAAGCGGTTTGAATTTTTGGAGGCTTTGTATGGCCGAAGAAAAGATAGGCAATGTTCCCTGCCCCCCTGAGGCATGTCCCCACTGCGGAAGTCTTGAATGGAAGCCGAAATATATTACTGATGATAAAGGAAATGATATCGGCTTTTGTACAAAGTGCGGATATCATGGGGTCACAGAACCGCTTAAACATTGAGAACAATTTGTTAATACTTATAATTATGATTAATTCCTGCTTTTGTTTTCTCTGAAGAAAATCTATTCGATGCGGTTTTGAGGATATCCGACTGTCTGCCCGAAGAGCACACGCTGGTCGGGGCGTAATTTTAATTTTGACTCGAGGCCGGCCCTATTACAATTATGGAACCATGAGGCCAGGCCCTGTGAAGAGGCAAATAAATAAATATTACCCGCGATAATACCGGTATCGACATAATAATATGATTTTTGAACTTCAGGATCCTGCAGCCCGGGTTCCTGATAACCTGCTGTATTGTAAAGTTTGTTTAAATCTGCGATGTAGATGATATGAAGGGGCGCCCTGGCAGCAAAATCCGATTGGCCTTCACCAATCGCCAGGTACCGCAGGTCTTCTAATATAACCGGTGCCAGCCTGTGTTGAAAAGCATCGTATAAATAAATCCCATCCTGCATAGCCGCATAAAGATCGATTTCCTGTGAATTACTCGCCGATGCAGCCGTTCTTCCTCCAATTCCAAACGGTCCTTTTTTTCGGTTTATCCCATTCGCGGCCCAGAGAAGATTTGAAAGTACCTGCAGGGGGATCTTTTTTTCGTTTATTTCACGGATGGTTTTTCTTTGTTTTAAAGCCCTGAATACCTCGCCGCCGCGATCAAACTTTGGTTTCGGCAGTTCTGTCATTGGAACCTCCCCTGATTTTTGAACCCGTACATATTAAAGAGGGTCTTTCCCATAATTCCGATAGTTGATCTTCTTGGAATCAGCCGGCGTATTATAAAATCTGCAAGTATGTTCCCCATGCCGGGAATCGAGACCGGTTTTTTCCCGATATCCCTGAGGGCGGTATTAGCGACAAAACCCGGATCCATTGCCCTGATTTTACGGCCTTGCAAGCTTTGACGGTAGTTAGGGGTGTCGGTCGCCCCGGCCGCACATGCCAGTACATCGATGCCGAATGGTTTAAATTCATACCATAATCCTTCGGCCAATATCAGGTTCCATGCCTTGGTTGCGGCATAGTTCACGATCAATGGAGAGCCTTGAGAGGAACTTAGGCTTGACATGAGAATAATCCCGCCGCAGCCACGCTTGATAAATCTTTCGCCGAACAAGTATGATAGAGTAAGCGGCCCTTTGCAGTTGATATCAATTTCCTTATGGTGCTGCTCCAGGGGATTATCCAGAAATGGGCCTATCAAGGACAGGGCTGCATTATAAACTACCAGCCCGATATCGAGGCCGGCTGTCATTTTATTGATTTCCGATATTCTCATTGTTTCGGATAAATCAAAATTTATTGTACGGATGCTGATATGGTACAAGTCCTCCAGTTTTCGAGCAACCTCTTTCATGAGTCCTTCGCGCCGTGCGATCAGGACAAGGTTCAAACCGATCCCGGCCAGTGAATCTGCAAAAGATTCTCCCAGGCCCGAAGAGGCCCCCGCGATAAGAGCCCATGGGCCGTATTTTTTCATAAAAGCGTCTTTTTTCATAATCGTTATTCCATTGCCCGGGTAAAAGGATGCCCGTTCTTAGACATACGCCAGATAACGTATATAGGAAACAGGAACCAGGGTAGATTCGCCATTAAGACCATAGGAAGGTCGGGCGTAGGATAAGATCCGCAGATCTCTTCGCCGAAGATGATAATAACATTGGTGATTAGCATAGTACTTGTAATAATAGAGGGTATCCTGATCCATTCCCGGCCTTTGATAAATGCATAGATGGCGGCGATGTAATAAGGCCCGAAAATAATCACGTCGATCCAGATAGTCATTTTCCACCACACCGGCCGTGCAAATAACAACGGATCGAAACTCTTTCCATACCAGTGAACCAGATCGACAACAATTTTAGGAGGCCAGACAGGATAAGTAAAGTTCGAAGCGTTCGCTACAACGACCTGTTCCAGGTCGAAGAGGTATGTAATAAAGATTATGTTGATCAAATAGAAAACAATAATCGCTATATCCCCTTTTCTCATATGCAGCGGGATTGTTTTACGGTTCATAATATCGTTCCTCCGCCAGATATCTAAACTCAATATTATATTTTTGTCAATATTTTACATGTTTATTTCCATGTTGTAAAATGAAACCTCCGGCCCATTGCGGTGAGTTATAATATCTGTTATAATTCAATATGGATTTTACAGAGAGGTCCTAATCTATGGTCCCGGGAAACGGCTGGATCCTGCCGGCATTGATCATGGCCCCTAATGTCTTATTCCTGTTTTTTTTACCGGTGGACGCCCCGATAAAGGAAAATCCGGATAAATTCGGCCGGTTTATGATAATTCTTGAAAGAACCGGCCAGGCGGGAGTCGTTATTATTCCCTTCTTTTACAATTTCCAGTTTCAGCCGGGCACTATTTTAGAAAAAACCGGCCTTGCCGCTGCAGTTCTCAGCCTTATTTTCTACTATTCGGGATGGCTCCGTTATTTCCTGCTGGGAAGGCATTTCCGTCTCCTTTTTGAACCGATGTTAATAATCCCTCTGCCGATGGCTGTCAGTCCTGTTATTTGCTTTATATCCGGCTCTATTGTTCTGTCGTCATTTCCCCTGTTCATTGCGGCGGTAATTTTGGCGGCGGGGCACTTGTATAATTCCGCCGTAACTTTGAGTTCCATAAGAAATTAAGAGAGGCCTATTTGATGAAAAAGCTGTTAATAATCGTCCTTCTCGCAATTCCGGCGTTTGCTTTCTCAGATGAGACTTTGATTGAAGCCGCTACAAACGGCGATCTTTCGTTTTTCGAAAATTATAAAGGCGATATTAACCTGCCTCTTGACAATGACGGCTGGACGGTTTTAATGGAAGCGGCGGCTTACGGCAAAACGGATATTGTTAAACATTTGATCGGGTCGAAGGCAAATGTAAACGCGGTGAACAAGCTTGGTTATACAGCTTTGATGCTTGCCGCCATTAAGGGCCAAACCGGAGCGGCCAGGCTTTTAATTTCGGCAAAGTCCGATGTCAACGCCGCGAATAATGACGGTTTTACCGCTTTAATGGGAGCTGCCGAAGAAGGCCAGACTGAAGTAGTTAATGCATTGATCTCGGCAAAAGTATTCGTAGATGCGGCGGATAAAAACGGGCAGACCGCTTTGATGTGGGCGATATATTTGAACTTTATCGAACATAAGGATACGGTCGAAGCATTGATCAGGGCAAAATCCAATGTTAACTGGAGGGATAAGGAAGGTTATACGGCTTTAATGTATGCAGTAGTAAGGGATCAGTCCGACATAGTCAAAATTTTGCTCTCTGCCGGGGCCGAAGTCAACGCGCTGAACAATGGCGGAACTACCGCTTTATCACTTGCTAAAGATCCGACTATTATCAATATTTTAAAATTGGCCGGGGGTAGATAACTCAGTACGGGAGTTTTTTAAGACACCAAGGATTGGCTGGTTTTATAAAAAGTCAACTCAATCGTGTCAACAGATAAGATAGCCGCGATTATTTTCCTTTAAACATATACCTCTTGACTTTATTGCTTGAAGTCATCGGCAGTTCTTTATCAAGTATCTCAAATCCTTTGACTTTTTTATAATCCGCCATGGTACTGGTTTTTTCTTTAATTTCCATAGAGATGAGTTCCCGGATATCGGAATTATCCAGTTTTTTCTGCGTTTCTTTTTCAAGTACGGAAATAGCATCAAAATTAGGATAAATAAAAGCATAGGGGTATTCGCCCGAATTGCCCTCCGATTTAGGAATGACTACTACTTCTGAAATGTATTCGCTTTCCAGGAGATTGTTTTCTATCTCCTCCGGATAGATATTTTTTCCACCCCTGGTAACAATAATATTTTTCATTCTTCCCCTGATTGAAATGTAGCCGTCTTTATCTATCCTGGCTATGTCGCCTGTATGAAGATAACCATTGTGATCTATAACCTCAGAGGTTAATTTTGGATCGTGGTAATAACCCAGCATTATATGAGGGCCCCTGGTTAATAGTTCTCCGTCCCCGTTTTGATCCGGTTTATCGATTTTAACTTCCACATTGCAGAGCGGCAGGCCGACCGTTCCCGCACGATTATTTTCCGGTACCGTGGCGGAAATGACAGGCGAACATTCAGTTAAACCATAACCCTGCATTATGGTCAATCCCAGAGTTTCCATTCCGTCTATGATTTCTTTTGGAATGGGACCGGCGCCGGAAATAAAGAATTTCAGATTTATTACGCCCAATTGTTTACGGATGCTTTTAAATAGTACCGGGCCGATTTTAATTTGGAAAAATTTGTAGAAAAAACGGCTGATTCCGAAAAGAATTCTGAAAATCATATAAACTGCCAATCCCTTCTCACGGGCGCCGGTAAAGATGTTTTTATAAATCTTTTCAATTAATACGGGGACCGCCGGGATGCATGTCGCACCGGTTTCCCGCATTGTCTGGATCAGGATATTCGGCCGTAATGTCGGGACAGTAGTTATCGTTGCATATGTAAGAATCGGTAAAATTACCCCAAGGATAGTAGGATAAGCATGATGGTAAGGCAGGACGATGATCCAGTTATCGCCCGGCCCCAATTCAGTAACCATGTTCAGCCCATCGGCGTTTGTAATTAAATTTTTATGCGAGAGCATAACACCCTTGGGCTTACCTGTGGTCCCTGAAGTGAATATCAGGGCTGCCAGGTCCTGCGGTAAAACCTCTGCTTTCTCATAGTATAAATGACCATCGGCTATCAATTTTTTTCCCAGGCGGACTAAAGAATCAAAATATACAAACCTGGCATGACGAAAAGGTATCTGATCAGCGAATTCCCTTGCCTCAACAACTTTTAATTCTTCCCTGAAGGCATGAATTTCGGAAAAATCGGGATTTTTCCCATAAAGTCTTTCCACATCTGCCCCGAGAACCGGGTCTTCGTCAAAAAGAATTATCTGTTTAAGCCGGTGCGACTTTTGTTTGGCATGCAGTACCTTTTCCAGATGGGTGCTGGAGGTAAATACCAGTTTTGTCCCGCTGGCCTTGATGATTTCTGATAATTCGTTCTGTTTTAAAAGGATATCGAAAGGGGTTATCACAGCTCCGATATAGGTGACCGCAAGGTAAGTCAGGGTCCATTCGGTGCGATTTTCAGAAATTACCCCGACAGGTTCACCTTTTTTTACCCCCATGCTGATCAAAGCATTGGCTATTGCACGTACTGTTTCCCTCAGTTCGCCGTAACTATATTTTTTATAACCGACATTAAGTTTCATTTGAAGGGCAGTCAAACCCAATTTTTCATTTTCAAAACGATCGATGATTTCGCGGATGGAAGTTCTACCGGCTGTTTCCCTGATTTTATTTGAAATCATAAACCTACTCCCAATAAAGGTTTTGATTTGAAATGCTAAAGAAATTCATAATTCATTGAATAATAATGATATAGTAAAAAACAAGCCGTAAAAAAGCAAGTAAAAGGAGGTTTTTATAAAAAATTTCGCGAAGGTTTAGCGGCCTGCAGGCCCGGGGCTATTTCCAGACGCTTATTTCATCAAGTTCGCAAGAATTGTTATTATCCCCCGTCTCTTTTACCAGTATACCGGTTTCTTCATCGATCCAGAAAAAATAATCCTTATAAAAGATCTCCATGAGCATAGCCAGAAAAATATTTCCCATTGACCAGCTGAATTTAACTGTGTTGAATTTCCCGGCTTTTGTTTCGACAATTTCCCTTCCTTTGAAAATAAAACTTCCTACGAACGGGTCTTTTATCCAGTGCGGCACGACCATATTTACGCTTCCAGGATTCGAAGGGTCAAGATAACGCAAGCCCAGATACATGACGGAGTTCCAGTTCCATACAGGATAACCGGGTTTAATTTTAAGAGTGCTTGAGGATGTTTTCAGGGTGCATCCATCCCAGTCTTTTTCGATATAATTAGCCTCCAGCGATTTCTCATCGATTTTCAATTCCGTAAAAACAATACCCTTTTTATTATCTAGCACGGCATTGGTTTGATAATCCTCGAAGAAGTATTGTAGCGATCCGCTTTCCAGAGAAACGATCATTTTCGAGGGATAGTTAGTATAATGGTCCGGAATTTTGACTTTCGAACCGATTTTAACAAGGGTCATATAAGCGGTAATTTTTTTCGAATTATCATCAACAGTATTAACAATTGTAAAATCTCCTGTTTTCGTTCCTTTCTCCATCACTGAATATCTCAAAACCTCTCCATTTTGTATGGCTTTCGGGGTCGGTTTCATCGGATTGTCGGAATAATTCTTTCCCGGGCACATAGCGATTAAGATAAAAAATACCGAAATGAATATAAAGCCTCTTTTATTCAATTTTTCCATAAAAACCATAAAACATCCTCCTTTATTTTGAATAAATAATTTCCATTACTTGCACGTATTTCACCAGCCCGGGATCTATATAAACACCTGTTAATATAAATAATGGTATATATAAACCATCGCTTATATTCTATCACTAAAAAGTTCTGTTGTCAAGGTGTAATATTTATTTATTATTAACTGAAAGTTAACAATCGATAACTATAATAATATAATTGATTATAGAATGAAGGAAATTTATGGGAGCTGTAAAAGTCCTGCTCGTTTGTGCTCATAACTCTGCAAAAATTTATCAAAGAAGTGAGCAAACTTGTATCTTCCGACCCTTTCTGACTTTTGAGTTGCATTATTTATACCGGAATGGCATAATATAAAAAGCGCTTTTATTCGCATGGAGAAATTATTATGCCTGTTCAAACTATAATCATGGCCGAGACCCTTTTTGACGGTAAAAAAAAAGATGATAACTGCTATATTGTGATCGAAGGGGATAAAATAACTGATATTACAAAAAAAAGATCCGGTACAATTATTCAGGCATTGTCACGCCTGCTTTTATTGATGCGCATTCCCACATCGGGATGCACCGGAGCGGTGAGCCTGATAGCGAGGGTGAAGGCAACGACCGCATAAGCCAGATAACCCCTTTGCATAATCCGATTAACAGCATCTACTTCGATGACAGCGCCTTTTTAGAAGCGGTATCGTTCGGAGTGCTTTACAGCTGTGTTGTTCCGGGAAGCGGAAACCTGCTGGGCGGGCGTGCGATAGTGATAAGGAATTTCGCGCAGGACAGGAGCGAAGCTGTCGTCCATGATTTCGGCTATAAAATGGCTCTGGGTTATAATCCCCGTTCGACGGAAAATTGGAAAGGCGACCGCCCGAACACCAGGATGGGCATTTACAGTATGCTGGAAAAGAAATTTGACAGCGTTCTTTTGAAAAAAGAAAAGGCCGATCTTAGCAGGGAAAGGAAGCTCCTGGAACTTGAACGGAATTTGAAGTGGAAAAAGATCCGCCTTTCAGAAAAAGCCAAAGAATTGGAAATGATAGATATGGAACACCGCCTGGATTTTGATGCCGATGAACAAGCGATACTGGAGCTATTAACGCGGAAGAAAAAAGCCAAGGTCCATGTCCACAAAGAGGACGACGTCCTGTATCTGATGGGATTGGTCAAAAAATACGGCCTTTCGGTAAGCGCAGACCACCTGGGGGATGTCTTTCATATTGAAATATTCGATACTCTTGCCAGGGAAGGTATTCCAATCGTTTACGGCCCCCTGGGTTCGTTCCCATACAAAGTTGAGCTCAAGCATGACAGTTTTGATAATACAAAAATATTGATGGGCTCAAAAGCCTTCTACGGCCTGATGACGGACCATCCTGTAATTATGACCCCGAACCTTCGGGATTCCCTGAAATATTTCCTCATATTCGGAATGAAAGAAGAGGAAGCGATAGGCATAATTACATTTAAAAATGCTAAAATATTGGGGATTGATGACAGGCTGGGCTCTGTCGAACCTGGAAAACTTGCCAGCCTGGTTGTCTGGGATAAAAATCCGCTCAATTTTTCTGCTTTTCCAAAATATGTAATGGCGGAAGGAAAAATAATCCGGGGCAAAGCCCGGGAGGTTGTGTGAATAAAAAGATCCTGATAATAGGCGCCGGTATAGCAGGGCTTTCTGCAGGCTGTTATGCCAGGATGAACGGGTACGACACTGAAATCTATGAAATGCATTCAAAGCCGGGCGGATTGTGTACTGCCTGGAAAAGAAGCGGTTATACAGTAGACGGCTGCCTCCACTGGCTTACCGGATCGGCTCCCGGCAGTATGTTTTATAACTTCTGGGAAGAACTTGGCGCCGTTCAAAACAAAAAGATGTATAACCCGGAGATATTCTTACGTTTCGTGGATAAAGACAACCGGATATTTAACCTCTATACGGATGTCGATAGGCTTGAAAAACATATGATCGAATTCTCACCCCGGGATGAAGCCTCTTCTATCGAATTTTGCCGGCTTATCCGTGTTTTTTCCTTATTGAAAATGGATATGAATAAAGCGCGGGAATTGATGAATATTTTTGATATGTTGAAAATGATGAAAAATTTAAAACCCGGGATGAAGGAACTGATCTACTGCATCAAAACAAGCAACCGGGAATTTGCTGAAAAATTTCAAGACCCGATTTTATCCGAGTGTATTATGAATATTCTTGCACCGGAAACATCACTCATAGCACTTGTGATGACAATGGCCGGCCTAAATACCCGGTCAAGCGGTTTCCCTGAAGGCGGCTCCTTTGAATTTACGAAATCGATTGAAAATAGGTACCTGGGCCTCGGCGGGAAAATATTTTACAACAAAAAGGCCGAAAAAATTTTAGTTAAGAATAACAAAGCTTACGGTATCAGGCTTGAAGACGGTTCGGAGATATCTTCCGATATAGTCATTTCGGGATCCGATCTGAAAACGGTCCTGGATAAATTGCTTGAAGGAAAATTTAATTTTCCGATGTACAGCTATTTATTTGATAATACGGACACAATTCCTACCACTTTACAGGTATCTTTCGGGATAAACAGGGATATTGCGGATGATTCCGACGCTGTGGCCGTTATTTATAAACTAAGCGATCCTATAGAAATTGCGGGTAATAAAAAGGAATACATGTTTATAAGGAACTATCACTTTGATAAAACCATGTCCCCTGAAGGAAAGACCTTTATGATGTCGCTTATAACCACCGATTATGATTACTGGGAAAATCTTTATCGTGATAAAGAGGCTTATCAAAAAGAAAAAGACAAAATTGCTGAAGCAGTCCTGGATGTGATCGATTCGAAATATCCGGGGACCCGGGCTCTTGTCGAGGTCGTGGATGTAGTTACCCCCATGACTTATTACCGCTATACCGGTAACTGGAAGGGCAGATTTATGTCATGGATCATGAACCCGGGCAACGCAGGTAAATTGCAAATTATTCCCAAGCGGGTCAAAGGTTTGAACAATTTTTATATGACCGGAATGTGGGTAATGGCGCCCGGCGGTGTTCCTTCGGGGGTAAAAACCGCCCGTGACGTGATCCAGATCATCTGCAGGAAAGACCGCAGGAGATTTAATACCAGCAAACCCGAAGCTGTCTTTTCCCAAGGAAAATAACGCGCCCCATCATTTCGGAATCCCTTAAATGGGATAAAATACCCATTGATATTCATAGTATATAATGATAAACTCTTGGACTGGCGTCTCAGGGGTATTATGTGATAATACTGGGATAATATTTGAAGTTAATTTGCAAAAAAGCTAAAATAGAAAATGGCGGCGGGGTCCTCTGGAATATGTTTAAACTGATAATTTATAATGTTTTCAGGCACAAATTCCTATTCATCCTGATAGGCTTTATGGTTATGCTTCTTTGTTTTTATCTGATGATAGGGCTTAATATGGTTTTTTCTGTCTCGGAATCTCTGACAACAGCGGTATCGGAAAACATGACGGGAAATGTTATCATTGCTTCGTCTAAAGCCAGGCATATCGATGTTATAACTAAAGAAGGTGAAAAGAAGATAATTCCGCTTGAAAAATGGGAGGAACTCCTTTCATTTCTCAGGTCAAGAGATTATGTCATTAACGCATCTCCGCGGCTTCGAGTATGGGGATTGGTTAAATCAGATTTAAATGAGATGTCCATGATCATTACCGGGATAGATCCCGAAAGCGAGGGCAATCTTTTACCCAATCGTGTCCTTTTATCCGGCCGTTGGGTGAGGACCTCGAACGAGATCGCAATGTATTACAGGCATTCTGAATTTTTAAGCACTTCGAATAACGAGGTCCTCGGCATAGCTGTTATGACGGTGGACGGATACCAGAATTTCGATACCAACAGGCTGGTAGGCATATTCGATTATAAAGACCTGGCTTTCTACACCGAGTTTGCGTTTTACGGGCTTGTAACGCTGGATAGCCTGAATTCGCTGATGATGACAAAGTCAAAAACAGCGAGCGAGATATTCGTCAGGCTCAAGGGTAATAAATATCTGGACGTGATGAAAAGGGATATTGCTGCAAATTTCGGGAATAATTACCGCTTAATCCTTCCCCAGGATTCCTCGAATATTGTTAACGGTATTTACCTTCTTACGCAATTTTCAGTCTGGTTCGTGGCGGTATTGCTGATCCTTATGGTATATCTCTGCAGTTCCTTTCTTGTGAATATCTCGATCGAGACCCGGAGGCAGGAGATAGGTATCTATCAGGCCCTGGGGGTAAAAAAATGGAGGATCGGGCTGCTTTTCGGCGGAGAATTCCTTTTTGTCCTGATACTATTCGGGATTATAGGCATCGTGTTGGGATGGATGGCTGTAGAAAATATTGCAACTAACGGGATCGAGGCAACGATCATTCCCCTGCAATTGATATTCGGGAGGTCGGTGCTCTATATTCAGAGTTATCCCGGGACTTTGTTAGTGCTTTGCCTTATTCTTTTCATTACTTTAATCGGCAGCGTCCTTAACGCGATCGTAAAACTTGCAAGGCTGGATCCTGTCGAAGTTATGAGGGAACTATAATATGTTTACATTGATAATAGCTGAAATAACCGGCGGTTTTAAAAGAATTTGGAAACTATATCTAACAAATATTATGTCTATAATGCTTATCATTCTCCTTTATGCTTATATAGACGGCTCGAGGCGGCAGCTTAATCTGCAGAACACGGTATTCTCGGGCGAGATCGTAGTAAAGATGGGCACTAATATAGATAATGTCGAGGGAACTATAGAGTCCAATATCAAACCTATTTTATATGTTGCGGAAAAGTTAAGCTCGGATGTGCAGTACAGCGTTCCGAGGGAGAGCAGTTCTTTTGCAAATAACGCCCAGCTTATAGGCGTCGATATGCAGAAAGATTTAAACCTCGCCTCTTACCTTACATTAAGGGAAGGCAGACGGCTTAAAAACGACAGGGATATTCTCATTCCGTCGTCCCTTCTTCAAAAAATAGATATCAAAACCGGGGGGACTATCCAGGTTTCAGGCCTCAACGCTGCAAAGGCCATGAATGTTTCCGCGTTCAGGGTATGCGGTATATATAATTCCCCGGGCCTGTCATTATTCGAGAGCCCCAGGCTTCTGGTAAAGATTTCGGCGATGAAATCGTTTTATATGCCGGCTGCAAGGGACATCGAGTACTGCCTCTTTTTTAAAGATGGAATTATTCCCGATACCATCAACAAAGATCTCCGCGATGCCTTCAACGACATTAAGAGGGACAAGATAGATTCGATCGAGGCGAAGAGGATAAGCTCATTCGATATACTAAATCTGGCGGTCCAGTTCAATGTGTTTCTGATAATTATGATAATACTTACAATATTTGTCGTCTCGACGGTTGTGGCCCTTGTAAATTTCAATGTCAGCCTCATCCTTTTCAGAAAACGCCAGAAGGAAATAGGCACTCTGATGGCGTTCGGAGTTCGCTCCTGGAAAATAGGGATTACATTATACCTGGAATCGGTTTTCCAGCTTTTGATTTCGACCGTTGCGGCTGTAATATTTTGCGTTATCATCTCAATTGCCGCGAAACAACAGGTAGCTGGTGGATTCCTGGAAGTGCTCTTTGTGCTACTTTCCGGTACCAACAGGATAGATTTTTTCATACAGGGGTACCAGGTGGTAACAGCTTTCGAATGGATCCTTACAGCGGTGACCCTGTCGCAGGTCCCGATATTTCTTAGAGTGCTTATAGGCAATCCGATAGAGATAATGACGAATAAATAATTAAAAGGGGATATTAATGAAATTAATACGGATAATTATTTTTATTGCCTGGATTTCAGGTTTATTGGCTGCTTTAACTCCTGTATGGGCAGACGATATCGTGAAAACGGGAAAAGATATACTTGTCAATGCCGATAGAAGATTTTTCCCTTACGAGGGAACGTACGATTTTATCATAAGGCAGAAAGACGCCGAAGGAAATACCACCGAATACGAACTGCAGGGTTATAAAAAAGGAACATTAAATCAGACCGGGGTATTTATAAAACCCATTATTAATAAAAACGACGTGGGCATGAGAAGCGGGGACGTAATATATTATAAACCTCACGTATGGCCCAAGCCTCAGATACAGAGCTACGAGGCGCTTTTCATGAGCACCTCATTTTCATGGGGCGATGTTATGTCCAGCGACATTGCCCTTGATTATAAAACTTCGAGCCTCGACAGGACCAATGTAAACGGGACAAACGAGTGGCATTTAGTCCTCCTTCCTGTAAAGGAGAATAGATACGCGAGGATTGACATGTGGATAGACTCGGAGAATTACAATACTTACAGGAGGCTTTATTTTACCGCTTCGGGAGACAAATTGAAATCTGCCGAATTTACGGATATCCGGGAGCAGGAAGGCAAAGTGGTAAGTTACAAGGTCAGTATGCAGGATTTCATCCAGGATGTTGCGACTTACGCGGAGATCTTCAATCTCAAGGAAGAAAAGTTGCCGTCTTTTCTTTTTGACCCCCAGAATATCGGTAGAATAAGGGCAAGATAGGATGGTCATGGAGAAATTAACAGTAATTATTGTTTTTCTGACCGTATCCGCCGCCGGGCTTATTTTTGGCGATAGGAATGTGACTCTGGAGGTTGATTCCGTGTTCTCTGCCCAGGAACAGCTGAAGGACAGCGATCTCGGCACTAAGTACGGCTGGACTAACCAGGTCGAGCTGGATGCGCATCTGATAGTATCTCCTGCAATGAGTTTCGGCAGCGACAATTTTCAGCCCGACGTCCTGCTTGACGTGTTTATTACCCGGGCTACCGGGACCAACGCTTTTGTTACAGCGCTGCGGGAAGCCTATGTGGACCTGCTTTTTTACAATGAATTATCGATAAATGCCGGGTTTATAAGGCTGGATTACGGCTCCGCGAACAGCTGGTACAATCCCCTTAACGTTGTCGAGCTGCTTAACCTTGAAAGCGTTTACCAGCAGATCATGATCGGGAACGCCAGACAGGGTTACGAAGGCATCCCGACTGTACAGGTCCGTTATTCGGCCCCCGAGTTAATTGCCGATCTGAAACTTTCACTTGAGCAGGATATGATATCGACGAGCCTGACCAACCTGCAGAATAATTTTTTCTTATCCAAATTCGAAGGAATATATGGAAATATAGACCTGGCGGCGATGATGGGTTATAACGGAGACAGCTGGAACCTAAACGATACTAACAGGTTTATGCCTGTGTACGGCGGCAGCCTTTCGATCCGGCTGCCGTATGACTTCATGTTCTTCGGGGAATTGGTTTACAGGTCTCAAAGCTACAAACAGGTTGTGACAAACGGCGGCGGCCGTACCGGCGACTTCTTCGATACGACGGCAAAACTTAGTTATTCCTTTAAAGAGCCCTGGCTTAACAATGCTATTGCTGCATCTCTTGAATACTTTCATTACGGCGAGGGCATGACTTCCGGCCAGTACGGCGACAGCTACAATTCCCTGACCAATTCCGGCCTCATGAATGCATACGCGCCCGGATTTTATAGATTGGACAGGGATTTTCAGGATTATATTTATTTTACCCTGACTTATTCCCTGATCGTCCCGAAAATTTCTTTAAGTTACATGCTGGATGCCGAACTCGAATCGGGTTATCTTCAGCACACCCTGTCGATCGCTAAGAATTACGATACGGTGACTCTTACGGCAAGCTTTATTTACAACCAGGTATCCGATGTAAAATACAGCCCGGTTTTTTATGATCAGGATTTCGCAGTTTATCTGGAAGCATTAATAGCTTTTTAATTTAGATTTTTGGAGGGATTTTATGAAATCTACATTCAGAACTGTTTTACTGGTTATCTGTGTAGTTCTCTACGTAGCGCTATTACCATGGGGCGCGTATGTTGTACTGCCTTATATGCTCTTTACGGGGTGGGTAAAATATTTCGCGATCTATCTTGCCTTTATCATTGAAGCGGCCCTGGGGACATTTCTCACGATCAGGCAGTTTCGAAAGATGAGAGAGACAAAAAAAATATGGCCGAAGGTTATATTCGGCCTGGTTTGTATAAGCTTTGCCGCCTACCTGGTTACCGCAGTTATCTATCTTGTACAGGTTTTATTAAGTTCAATATAGGAGAGATAAATGATAAATCTAAGCGGGGTGATAAAAAACTACCAGTCGGGGAGCCTCTACGTAGAAGCCTTGAAGGGTATCAATTTGAACATCGATAAAGGGGAGATGATCGTGATCGGAGGTGTTTCCGGAAGCGGGAAATCCACCCTTTTGAACCTTATCGGGGCGATGGACCATGTAACCGATGGAAAGATAATTATCGACGGAGAGGATATTACCGATTATTCCCAGGGCCAGCTGACAAGTTTCCGCGCACGTAAAGTCGGATTTATTTTCCAGAACTTCCACCTGATACCCGCCCTTAATATTTATGAAAACATAGTGGTCCCTATGAAACTCAAGGGGCAGCGCTTTGAAAAGGATAGGGTCCTTGAACTTATCGAAAGGGTAGGGTTAACTGAACATATCAGGCATAAACCCGACGAGCTGTCGGGCGGGCAGCGGCAAAGGGTAGCGATAGCCCGCGCGCTTGTACATAACCCTCCTTATGTAATGGCCGACGAGCCGACCGCCAACCTTGACAGCAAAACCGCGCAAAATATAGTCGGGCTTCTCAAGGACCTCAACAAAAATCTAAATGTGACTATTATCTTTGCGTCTCATGACCAGTGGGTCCTCGATAACATAGACAGGAAGGTAAGATTAAAAGACGGGGTTATTGTACAGTAGAAGAAGGAGACATAAGTCATGATCAGGATTTTAAAGATTTTTATGTGGGGGCTTTTTTTTACCGCATCACTTATTGCAGTTGCATTTCCTATGGGCGGAAGGGTAAAAAATTTCCCCATGAAGACATATCCCGGGATAAATATTCCCGACGGAGAGTTTCTTCATTACATATCTTATAACGGTGGAGACAAAAGCGGAGACATATATTTTGTCGTAAGAAAGATAAATAACGGAAAAGGGAAATTTTTATACCGCATTTATCTTGATATGGTTCCCTTAGGGGAAAAACCCCCTGAAAACTTTACGAACTGGCCTGTGACTTACCTGATCGACCCGGAGCGAGCCGTTACGCTTGAATCCGATGCGCATTATGATAAAAAAATGATGGATAATCCTGTTACAGCCGCATTCGGGATCGGGAACTTGATCTCTTTTCAATACCGTTTGAACAGGGATAAGGGCTATGTGGAATATTTATCGAAAAATGTAAAGGGTTCGGTAACAAATGAAAGCAGATATCTGATAAAGGTCAACCCTGATTTTCCGGGTGGAAAAGATATGGAATTCATGTTTTATTCTATACGCATGCTCGACGTCCGGAGCGGGGGTATTTCTTATACAATTATGCCTGAATTCATGAAAGAACCGATGGCAGGTTTCTATAAAATCGATTCTAAATTAACAGTTAAGGCAGGGGCAGGGACTTTCAGTGTAAATAAAATAATTGCCATAGGCGGGGATCCCTTCTTTGCAAAACTTTTGGAACCGATATTGAAAAAATTTGCATATTATGTAGAGGATTCCGATAGAAGGCTCGTTGTAAAAGTCAACACATTCGCCGGCGATATCGTACTGGAAGAAATATCAAACGTGAATTTAAAAAAGCGCTAGGGGCTAGGGGGGATGTTATGCCGGCATGGAAAACATTTCTGAGGATTTTTTCATTCTTAATATCGGTTTTGATAATTATTTCGACGGTTTCATGTGCAAATCTCGGGAAGCAAAAACTACCGGCGAAGGTCTATCCGGTTGTAAATGTTTCGGACGGCGAGTATCTCGTTTACGGCTATTATGTGGGCGGGGAAAAATCAAGTGAATCGTATATGGTTACAAAAAAGGAGACTGGTAAGAATGGAGAATTATTTTACAAGGTTTACGGGGTCCAGGCTAAGTCCCCTGCCGATAGAAAGATCCCTGATAATTACAAAGAATGGCCCTCTTTTTACATTATCGATCCCTGGCAGGGTTCGGTGATCGAAGCCGTATACAGCATTAAAACTTCCGATATTAAAGATATCGACCCGGCCAATCCCTACAGCAGTCTTATATACAGCCATTATAAATTGCACAGGGATTCGGGCTATGTGGAATACACATCTAAAAGCTTAAAAAACAAGGAATTGATCGAAAAGAATTACAGGGTAAATATAAAAAAAGATTATCCTGTATGCGATGCAAATTCAACCTTTTATTTTCCTACCCGTTTTCTGGATGTTCGAAACGGCGGTATTTTATACATGGTTTCCCCCGAGTTTTTAAAGGATCCTGTGCCTTTCTCTTTCAAATACGAATCAAGGGAAACGATCAGGACAAAGGCCGGACAATTCGCGGCCATTAAAGGAGCCGTAGTATCCGGCGACCCTTTTATCGGGCAATTGGTCGGACCTCTATTAAAAAAATTCGCAATATGGTACGAGGACTCTGACCGGAGGCTTACTGTAAAAATCCAGCTTGCATATGGCGGTTATATGGAACTTGAGGAAATTTCGAACGTAAGATAACTGCCTGCCGCAAAATTTTAATTCAATCGTTATAAACAGTGTCAGGAGTAAAGCGTGCCATCCCCAATTTCCTCCATTCGAAACCTAAAAGAATGGCTATTATTATAGATACAGCGGCGTCTGAAACAGGGAAAGCGGCGACAGCTCCATAAAACCCGAAAGCAGATGATAATATCAATAAAACCGGTACTATGATCAATACCTGCCTTAAAAGGAAAAGAAAAAGGGCCTCGAGGTTTCTCCCTACAGCATTGTAATATGTCGTTCCAATGATCTGTAAACCGAGGAATATGATCATGCACTGCGAATATTTAAGGGCCGGCGGTCCCATATTCGATATATAAGAGTTGCCGGTGGAGAAAAGTGAAATGATCTCCCTGCTGAAGAAGAAAATCGGCAGGAACCCGAAGAAACAGAAAGCGCTTGAAGCAATCAAGGCGTATTCAACTGTCTGTTTGGCTCTGCCTATCTGTTTTGCTCCGTAATTATACCCGATAATAGGTTGACATCCCTGGCTTATTCCGGTAACAACCATGCTGAAAAAAATGTTGACGACCGATATGATCCCGATTATCGCCAGTGCATCGCTGCCGCCAAGCCTGCTGAAGACATTGTTCATTACGATCAGAAGTACGCAAATCGCGATCTGTAAAGCGGAAGGCCCTGAACCTGCCGATAAAATACCCAGGATAACCCTTGAATCAAAGTGCATGTTTTTAATCCTAAGACGCAGAAAATTTTCCTTTCTGATAAAATACAAAAACGTCCATACGGCTGTCGTCAAAGAGGCTAAAAGTGTGGCGAACGCAGAACCCCTTATTCCCATGTGCAGGATGAAAATAAAAATAGGGTTCAGGATAGTGTTGACAGCCGCTCCGGAAACCATGATATAAAGGGCCGTCATCGGACTTCCTTTTGCCCGGATGGTGTTGGTCAGGACAAAACCCACTGACTGGAACAATATCGAAAAAAGGATGACCTCCATAAACTGCTCAGCGTATATCAGGGACCTGCCGCTGCCCCCGAAAAAGACCAGCAGGGGCCTCATAAAAAAGAAGCATACGACAGGCAGAATTATTCCGGCGATTACAGATAAAAGGAACGAATTGCCGATGATCGTCCCGGCCTCCTCGATCTTTTTTTCACCCAGGCTTATGGACAGCCTAACCGCTGCGCCGACCCCGATAAGCATCATAAATGCAAATAATATCAGCATAAAAGGCATTGTTACCGTTACGCCCGACAGGGCGTCGGAGCCTACTCCCCGGCCTACGAAAATTCTGTCTACTACATTATAAAAGGCGCTTACCACCATTCCCGTAACGGCGGGGATTGAAAATTTAAAGACCAGTTTGCCGATCCTTTCGGTGCCGAGTATTGTGTGTTTATCCATTATTTTTCTCCGGAAGGCATTCAAGTATGGAAACTCCCTTTTTCCCTATGATCTTATTCAATCTAAAGCCCGCCCTGTTTACCAGGCGTACGAACTCTTCCCTTGTCCTCTCCTTTCCTCCCGGGCACATGACCATCATTTGAATATCATTTATCATGCCGGCAATATTTCTTCCGGTGATAACATACTCGATTATCAGCAATTTTCCACCCGGTATTATAGCCTTCCTGCAGTTTTCTAAAATCTTTATTGCCTCATCGTCATTCCAGTCATGCAGTATCCTTTTTAAAATATAGCAATCCCCGCCTGGCGGTATACTTACAAAGATATCGCCCGGTTCGATTTTAATATTATCTTTCATTTCAGAACCTGAAAGATATTCTTTTGCATCTTTTATGACCGGGGGTAAATCGAACAAAACACCCCGGCACTTCCTGTGTTTTTCTAAAATTGCCGTCAGTAATAAGCCGTTTCCCCCGGCAATATCGACTATTTTCCTGAATCCGGAAAAATTATATGCTTTCAGGATCATCGGAATTTCATATTGCGTGAATATACGCATGCTTTTGTTAAAGGCTTCTCCCGATTCAGGGTTTTTATTCAAATATTCAAATAAATTCATGCCGAAAGCCTTCTGAAAAGCGCTTTCTCCCGTTTTAACGGCATAAAGCAATTCGCCCCATGCCTTCCAGGTCGAGTCTTCCCCGCGCATTATTGCGACAGGGCTCACTGAATCGGGATTATCTGAAATAAAAAATTTCCCTGCTCTTGTCAAATAGAATTTTCCGTTCTTTTCTTTGTACAATCCTAATCCGGCGCAGGCTCTTAAAACACGGTAAAGAGAATCTCTATGTGTATTTGTCAATTCGGCTAGCTCATCAGCCGTTTTTCCTCCATTCTCAAGATAATCGGATATCTTTAGAACCGCCGCCGCATATAACAATTGATTTTCCCTGTAGGCATGCAGTTTCATGATCATCAGACCTCTTAATGCAAAATCCGGTAAAAATCTAAAAATATTCATTCCCTGCTCCTCCATTATAATCACTCATAATCTTTTATAAATCTGCATCATTATATCCTGGTATCCGGCCATAACCCCTTTTTCAATACCCAGCGTTTTTTCCAGGGAATCTATAAACGATGTTATAAGCCGCCCAAACTCGTCCTTTGTCCAGTGGAATAGTCCCGGGTCGAAAAGGATATGCGCCGTTACGATCATAGACTCGGCGTGTTCCTGAGGATAATCCGTTTTACAGTCCCCTGATCTGATACCCTCTTCGATGATCCGGGTATAAAAAGGGGTAAGCTTGCCGACCAGGGCGGTCACTATGCGTGTATGAATATCCGCTTCCTGTATCCTGTGAAGATAACCGAAGTTCCTTAAGTTAACTTTTATCTCAGCAAGCGCCATGCCCTCTAATTTCTTCTTGAAATCCCAATCGGGATGATCCATGCATGCCGCTGCTTCGCTTGTGAGTTCGTCGGTGTAGCGTTCGATTATCGCATTGAGGATATCCTCTTTGGTTTTAAAATAATAATAGAAAGTCCCCTGGGCAACTCCTATTTCTTTTACGATTTCACTCACCGATGTACGGATAAAACCCTTTTCAATAAAGAGCCTCTGTGCGGTATTGAGGATTTCGCTTCGCCTCTCCTCATGGTCTTTCGTGATCCTGGTCATGCAGGCCTCCGTTCATTTACCAGATTTTAGCGAAAACCGATAAGACAATCAAGGAAGCAGGTATAATCAGGTTAGCGAAAATTATCGCCGGGTTGCCGGATTTTCGATTATTATTTTTAACCAGATCAAAAATATGGATCACAGCGGCTCCAATCAGCATCGGGCAGTAAATAACAATGATCCCTATCCATAATGGGCTTTTGTACCATATGGATAAAATTCCCGCAAAGGCCCAGCCCAATTGAGAAAGGCCGAGTTCCTTCTGAAACAGATTCCCCCTTGGCCAGCCGTTTTTATCGGCTATCATAGCTGATCTGAAAATATGGCCATTGAAACACGTTATCCCGGACAGCGTTACCGTAACCGTCATTTGATAAAAAAGCATGTTGTACGATATTGACTGCAGCGTCCTCAGCGACGGGTCGGCGACTGTAGTGATTAACCCTGTTATGATACCTGCAATCCAAAAAAATAAAAAAATCATAGTTTTCTCCTCCTTCATTTAAAAAATTTATTATTTCATTGCCTACAACTTCATTACTGTCTGCATGGCCAGTAGTCGTCTTTCTCAGCCGAGATCAGCAGTACTCTTACTTCGAATTTCAATGTCAGTGATATTCAATTTGCCTGTAAGCGGTCATTGGAATTTTCTCAAGATTTTAATATGACTGACTGTCAGTCATATTATTATATCATAATGACTGACTATCAGTCAAGTGTTTTGAAAAATTTATTTTAAATATAGGGCCCTTCTAATAACCGCCTTTTCACGCCGGGCAAGTCGGTACAAGGGCGGCAAGGTTAGGCCCATAGGGTTTATGCCCGTAGGGTGTTTATGCCCGAAGGGTGCGGTTTCATTACGATTTGAACATTATTTATTAACAACATAGTTAGTTTTTGGAACCGCCCTATATTCCAATTAAATTGAATATTTACCTTTTTACACCTGAAAAATAAAGAATGGATTTGATATTTCTGAATTCCTTGAATTCGAAATAATTGCTCCACTTGTCTTTTACCTCATCAAAATCATAAAATGGCGGTGTAAAGGATCCCAGCTTTTTGTAAATATTATTGATAAAAAAATCTGTAAACGCTCTTTCATTCTTTATGTAAAAACAACCCAATAATGATCCCCCGGGTTTTACAACCCTTGTTATTTCAGAAAGGGCTTTTTCCTTTTCAGGAAAGGCATGAAAGCCGTTCATAGTCATCAAAATATCGGCCGTGTTGTTTGCAAACGGCAGATTACCTACGTCGCCCCGTATATATAGAACATTCTTAATGCCATCGGATTCATACCTTTCTTTTGCCTTTCTTAACATTCCCATCGAATAATCGATGGCGATAATCCGTGAAGATTCTGCGGCTTTTTTATAGAGGCCTGCGGTGAATACCCCTGTTCCGACCGGTATATCAAGGATTATCCGGTTAACGGAATCGGGAAATAAGGACATCAATTGATTTACATAATCCGAATCGTATAATCCCCAGACAATTCTATTGTAAATACGTGTTAAAAAAGTTGAACTTGTAAGCAGTTTGTCATAGGAAGAAGAAACATGATCGTATGATTCCGAGATGTTGTCCTTTTTCTCTGAAATGAGGTCGATAATCCCTTCCTTAACCGGATATTTGATTTTTTTATCATACGAACAGATAAAATTATTTTCACTGTCAGCCTTTAAAGGCTGTTTCGTCTTCGGACATACCAGACAATCGTAAACATTTATCATAAAGATCCTCCAATAATTAAAAAGCATATATTCAACTTTTTAAGTAATATAATATGAACAATATATTACATTCATATTATAATTTATGCATGAATTGTTGTCAATAATAATATGAATTATTATTCATATATTTGACTGATCCTGTCTTGGAATGCTAAAATATCCATAGAAAGGCAGGATTTATATGGATCAAAATTTTGAAAAAACAAGGATACCTAAGCAAAAGCGAAGCATACGAACAAAAGAAAAGATACTTACCGCAGCCATGAATATTTTTGCCGGCAAGGGTTTTTATAATACTAACTCTAATGAAATCTCATCGGCGGCCGGGGTTTCCACCGGCAGTTTTTACGCTTATTTCAGGGATAAAAAACATTTATTCCTTGAAGCAATGAACTATTATGATAAACAGATAATGGAACAGTTAAAATCTAAATCGCCGTCCGATTATAAGAGCAAAAAAGAGTTATTGGAAAGTCAAATTAACAGCATTCTTCAAGCGCACCGGATCAATCCTGAATTTCACCGCGAATTAAATGCGATGCAGCTTATGGACCCTGAAATAGAAAAAAGAGTTGAAGAGCAGGAAAAATTAGCGGTGGAATATATGCGTGGATACCTGGAAATTTATAAAGATCAAATCAGGGTGGAAGATTTGGAAGCAGCCTCTTATGTCGTTTACAAAACTGCGGAAAATTTGATACATAAAATAGTTTTCTCCGGCAATCATCCCGATGAAAGCAGTTTAATCAGGGAATTGCTGGATATGCTGTCGAGATACTTGTTTGAAGATTGAGCAATTTCAATTGAGCAATTTCATATTGACTAATCATCCGGGTTTTATTATCATTCTTTTTTGGAAGGTTTGACAATGACGGATATACCGCTTACTCTTGAGGCCGTTCGCGACAACGCCCGGGTTAAATTAAAAGGGATCTGCGGGGTTTACCGCACCTGCGACGGAATAGAGGGACGCATATGCCAGGGGCATAGCTACGGTTCCCCTATAGGCATGGGCGGAGCAGGTTCGGGGGCATCCTTTGCGAGAAATGTAGAAGCGTTAAAGGCGCTTCGTCTTAAAGAGAGGCTCTGCGGGGAGGACGCAACTCCCGATACCAGTTTCGAATTTTTCGGCCGAAAGCTTGCGATGCCGGTCATGGGAGCCAGCGTCGCCGGGGTCAACAGTTTCGGAGGGGAAACGGTCATATCTGAAAAAGAATTCTGCAGGGCCGTCGTGCTTGGATGCAGGGAAGCTGGAACTTTAGGCTGGAGGGGGGATTCTTTCAATTACTCTATAGAGCATCCCTACGGCATCGAGGCCATTTCCGAGGCCGGCGGCCTGGGGGTCCAGATAGTAAAGCCCAGGGAGCAGGCCGCAATTATTCGATTCTTCAAACTGGCGGAAAAAGCGGGCTGTACAGCGGTAGGCGTAGATATCGACGGCTGCGGTTCATACGCCATGAATAAACACAATCAGCCGGTATTCCGCAAAACCCCCGCCGAACTCATGGAACTTGTCAAATCGACCGCCCTCCCTGTGATATTCAAGGGCATTATGAGCCTGGAAGACGCGGAAAGAGTTTTAGAATCGGGGGCCGCAGCAATCGCGGTTTCAAATCATGGCGGCAGGGTTCTGGACCATACTCCTGGCGTAGCCGAGGTTCTCCCGGGAATCGTAAAAGCTGCCGGCCGTTCCTGCATGATCTTAGTCGACGGCGGTGTAAGGAACGGGTACGATGTACTGAAAATGCTTGCATTGGGCGCCGATGCGGTCCTTGTGGGCCGGGATATTATACGGGCAGCTGTAGGCGGTGGAATTGAAGGGGTAAGCCTGCAGATGAAGACCTTGGGCGAAGACCTGGCTAAAGCTATGAAAATGACCGGGTGTGCGGCGCTTAAAGACGTCACCCGGGAGATTCTCATCCAATATTAAGCCATATCGCTGTAAGAGCCGGTCAACAGGTCGCTTTCCTCTATTTCAAATAATTTTAAATAATAACCGCATTGTTCCAGTAATTTTTCTTTTCCTAACTTGCCTGTCCGGTCTATAGCCTCTATTTCAAAAAATTTACCCAAACCCTTAACTTTGTCGATATGAAATTTTACATTTTCAATATAATAAATTTCCCTTTTCTTATCTACAATTTTCATGATCCCCAGCGAACCGGCCAATATACTCTTCAGGATTGAAGAGGGCTCCGTCTTAAACAGGGTATAATTCGACTCCTTCGGTCCTTTTTGATCGCTGCGGTTATAAAAGATCAGATTGTTTTCAATGTTTCCTTCCCTTAATTTCAGCCTTCCATTTTGAACATTAAAGTAAGTGTCAATCTGATGGTCAATGCCCTTATAATCGGCTTTCAGGCCCTTTAAAACCGACCTGATCCTATCAGGGTCTTTTGTCCTTGCTTTAATTTCCACATTTAAAAAATCCATTTAAAGTTAAACCATATTTTCGGGTTTGACATACCTGTCGAATTCTTCTTCAGTCAGAAGGGAGAGTTCGAGGGCGGCCTCTTTCAGGGTTATATCTTTCTCATGGGCCAGCTTGGCTATCCTTGCGGAATTTTCATACCCTATATACGGGTTAAGGGCTGTGACAACCATCAGGGTCCTTCCAAGATATTCGCCTATCCTTTTCCTGTTAGGGATTATTCCCTTCAGGCATTTTTCATTAAAACTTTCGATCGATCCGGATAAAATGCTGATGGACTGGAGCAGATTATATGCGATCACCGGGTTGTAAACATTCAATTCGAAATTGCCCGATGCTCCCGCTATTGTTATCGTGGAATGGTTGCCCATAACCTGCGTGCAGACCATTGCCAGGGCTTCGCACTGGGTCGGGTTGACCTTGCCGGGCATTATGGAACTTCCCGGTTCGTTCTCCGGAAGAATCAGCTCTCCGATACCGCAGCGGGGGCCTGAGCCGAGCCACCTGATATCGTTGGTTATTTTCATCAGGGAAGCGGCAAAACTGTTCAGGGCCCCCGATAGGTGGACAAGATTGTCATGGCCTGCCATTAATGCGAATTTATTTCGTGCTGGCTTGAAGGGAAGATTCGTGTATTCCGAGATCAAGGCGCAAACCGCCGAGCCGAAACCCTCGGGAACGTTAATACCCGTGCCTACTGCCGAGCCGCCTACAGGCAATTCATGCACGTCCGGCAAAGCGCTTTTTACCCTATCTATCGAAGCCCTTACCTGCTCCGCGTATCCCGAAAATTCCTGCCCGAGCGTTATGGGGACCGCGTCCTGGAGGTGGGTTCTTCCGCATTTAATTATATCGGAGAATTCTCCGCTCTTTTGATTCAATGCGGCGAGCAGGCCCTGCGCGGAGGGCATAAGGTTCTTGTCTATCTCTATAGCGGCCGCGACCTGCATGGCCGAGGGAAACACATCGTTCGAAGATTGGGACATATTAACGTCATCGTTGGGATGAACCGGGTTTTTAGAACCTAATTTTCCACCCATTGATAGTATAGAAAAATTCGATACGACTTCGTTTACATTCATATTCGTCTGGGTGCCGCTTCCCGTCTGCCAGATCGACAGGGGGAAATGATCTTCGAGTCTTCCGCTCAGGATCTCGTCGCAGGCGCGGCAGATCGCCTCCATCTTTTCGGCCGGAAGTATCGAAAGTTTATTGTTGGCAACCGCTGACGCTTTCTTTATCATTGCCAGGGCGTAAATGATTTCCACCGGCATATTTTCATGGCCGATGTTAAAATTCTCAAGGGACCGTTGTGTCTGGCTTCCCCATAGTTTGTCGTTTTCAACCCTGGTTTCGCCCATCGTGTCGCTTTCAATCCTGTATTCCATTGGATTACCCCCTGAAAACGGGAAAGGAACGGAGAGCTTAGTGCCTGAATAACTCCATGTGTTATTCGCTTACTTAAAGTTTATTCGCAATTGATTTAAAATAGGATTTTAGTAAAATAGGGGGTAAAAGTCAAAATAATGAAATGTTTAAATTGCTCGTTTGTTCTTTACCGGCCGAACCACGATCCCTGCCGTCAGTTAGCCAGGGGTTGATCCCCCATTCCGGTAAATCCCGGCAGTTTTTCCTCGCTCATTACTACATAATCCTTGATAAGGTGCTTGATGTCGTTTATGAACGACTGGGTCCATTCGGTATCATCGACGCCAACCATTGTCTCCAAGTTGAGTTCCCTTTTAAACTTCCTGAAACCCGTTTTGTTCCGAGGATACCTCTGTATCTTATGAACCCCTTCCTCGATGCTATGAGCGATAAAAAAACTACTGGCGACCTTTACGGCGATTTTTTTTTCCATAATAATACTTAAGCAAATATAATGCCATATTTTTTAAAGTAAAATAGCCTGCGGTGAAAAATAACCGATAGTATTAAGGAATAAGGAATTAGATAAATGATCGACAGGTGCTCCCGCTTTTTATATGTGTATTGTGAGAACGATCAATGTTTAAATATTTGAACATATTGTTAATAAACTGACAATTTTTTACCAGGTTTTCATTGGATGTCAAGCTCGTTCATTTTATTAAAATGAGTTTGATAAGATATGCATCTATCGTTGTGAGAAGTCGGCGGGCGAAAGCCCGCCGGCATTTTTATTCTATCTTCATTTCTTTGATCTTGTAAGTTAGAGTGGTTCGTTTTATTCCGAGTATGGCAGCGGCGGCTGATTTGTTTCCTTTCGCTTTGTCGAGGGCCCATTCGATAATTTTTCTTGAGTACTGGTTGATCATTCCGTCATAGGTATCAACGGAAGAGATCTCAAGTCCGGCTTCGGGAACGGAATCTTCCACCGGAGCGGCATCCATGATCGAGGGGAAATGGGTTAATTTCAAAACCCTTTTGTCACCCCTGGATACTGCAAGCTGCGACATAGCCCTGATGATAAAATTCTCCATCTCACGGATATTTCCCGGCCAGGAATAGCTTTCGATTTTCTCTATTGCCGCCTGTTCGATAGTAAGATCAGGGGGAAGATCGAATTCCCCGGCATACTTTTTAATAAGGAAATCCGCAAGAATCGGTATGTCGTCCTTTCTTTCCCTGAGGGGCGGAATATCGATGACAAAGACACTGATCCTGTAGAAAAGGTCATCCCTGAAGCTTCCTTTTATTATCATATCGTTCAGGTCCCGGTTTGTCGCAAATACGAACCTGCATTTCGAATTAACAACCATGTTGCTTCCGATAGGACTGTATTTATTTTCCTGCAGCAGTCTGAGAAGCTTCGACTGTATGTCGAGAGGCATTTCTCCAATTTCGTCGAAAAACAATGTGCCGCAGCCCGCCGCCTCGACTTTTCCTTCCCGGCTCGACTTTGCGTCGGTGAAGGAGCCTTTTACATGACCGAATAGCTCTTCTTCCCATAAGGTTCTCGGTATTGCTGCGCAGTTTACAGTTATAAAGGGGACATCGTCCATATTGCCGGTATAATGTATTAGCTTTGCTATCAGTTCTTTCCCTGTGCCGGTATCCCCTGTTATTAAAATCGGTTTTGAAATCATTATTGCCTGATTGACTTTATCGATAACATCCTGCATTTTTGAGCTTTGATAAACAATGGAGCTCTTTTCATCGAGCCTTTTTTCCTGTCTCTTGGAAATGTGTGTTGTAAGTTTTTGTACTTCGCTTTCAACCCTGTCCTTCATGTATTTCATCATGTAAAATTCGGACGTCTTTTTCTTGACCTGGTGTTCGAGCTCTTCAGTCTGTTTCTGGATTTTCTGGAACATAATCGTGTCCATCAGGTTCTCATTGATCTTTGTCCGGATTATCTCGTACATCTTGTCGTATTTCGGCCCTAATTCCATCATTATAAATCCGAGCTGAGATTCCCTGTTGAACATATTTTCAAGAATATAAGTGCGGCGTTTTTCTTCTTTAATCAATCCGGCCGGAATGATCTCGCCAGGCCTGAATGCGATGCCTCCATGCGGTAAGTCAAGGCGGGCCCCGTTTTGATAGCCGAAAATCAGGGCGGCTTCCTGCTTCGGGTTCTCGGGGTAATTGTACATGGATATGAAACAGCTGCCTATTCCAAAGGTTGTAAGGCTGGACTGAATAATATCGAACTGTTTTTCCAGATCGAAAGTACTGCTAAGTTCCGCTCCGAAATCGCTCAGTTCCTCCAGTTTTGCGGTTTCATGGATTTTTTGGAATAGCCCGTATTTCTGCATTGCATCATCGTTCATTACTTGGGCCTTATGGAAGAAGTATTCTGCGTTTACAAGTTCAGGTCCCTCGCCGATTAAAGACAGGGTATAACTCATGAATATTAAAAGGATGTTCTGAAGATGCCGGAGATTTCCTGTACTTTCGTAGCATTCGTCTATGGCCCGGTTCCATGCCGAAAAGAATAAATTGCCATTCCCGCTTGAAAGGGCCGCCTCAAGCCCGTCAATGAGTCCCGGGGCGACAGAAACGACCCAGCTGTAGTCAGGGTTAAAAGATTTAATTTCATCGGTAAAAGAGGAAATTATAAACTCCCGGTCATTTTTCAGATTGTAAGGCCGGTTGGTCTTTATGCTGAAATGATCCGCCGAATAGCATCCGCATGATTCTCTTACTACAAACTCGGTGGATAGGCATGTGACCTGAGGTATTTCCTCTCCCCGAATGTTTCTCAAAAGAAGTTCGGCGGCAGTCCATGCCTGGTTGTATGTCGGCTGCCTGACTGAAGTGAGGTTAACGCTTTTACAATAGTCGATATCGTCAAAACCTGTTATCGGGATGAAATCGGACGATATTTTTCCCCTCGACTTAATTTCATTCATTATTCCCAGGGCCATAAAATCGTTTGAAGATACTATAGCGTCGAAATCGGCCTTTCTTTTATCCAGCAATTCTATAATTGCTTTTTTCCCCGAATCGATACTGAAATCGCCTTCATAGATCAGGTTTTCGTCGCAGGGCAGTTTATAATAATCCAGCATTCTGCGGTACGTGTCAAGGCGCATACATGAATCGGTGTTAACCGGTAAACCCGAGATAAAAGCTATTCGTTTATAGCCATGTATCTCAACCATATGCTTCATCACATCCCTGATGCCGGTTTCGTTGTCAACAGTTACGGACGGGATATTAAGCGGGTTCTTGCCAATGCTGACTGCCGGTATTCGCCGGAGTTTGAACATCATATTTTCTACCGCTTTTTTCCCGGCATAATTTTCGAGCGATGAAGTAGTGATTAAGAAACCGTCTATCCTGTCGTAGTCGATGAAATCGAAGAGAACGTTCCTGTTTTTCTCCCACTTGAAGGGTGAATCGAGCTTTCCCCCGACAAAGCAAATCAAATTTAAATCGTTCTTTTCAGAAAACTCGGAAACACTGGAAAAGATGTCTGAGTGATAAGGCGAATAAAGCCAATCAATTAAAAGAGCTATAGTCATTCTATTTTTAAGAATATCCGGCACTTAATACCTGCGATCTATGATTTATAAAACCCGGTATTATTATAATCCCGGAGGGAATAAATATCAAAATTTTATCATCACCGGTTGCGGTGACCTTTTTTCGTATTTTTGACTTCATGCCGGAAAAAATGTATAATTTATGCGGAAAGTTTTTCAAAAACAGGAGAAAAAAATATAAACGGTTCGATAATACTGGATAAAGAAAGGGAATTTCAAGGGAATATAACCGATGGTAATATATCCTTCGGCTTAGTGAAAGATAATAATTGCTGCAGATTAGGTTTGAGTTTGTTTGAACATATATACCCCGAGGCTGTCCTGGAAATATCAGGAAAAAAGTTTAGCGTTCATGGCTGGTATAATGAGATAGTAGTTATAGACGACAGAAAAGAAATATCGATTAAAATTAAAACGAACGCTGAAAATGTTAAAGTCAGTTGGTGGGATGACAATTCGGATGATTATAAAGAAAAACAAACTTTTATCAAAAACATTAAGCCTAAATATGAGTACTATTTAAATTGGCACGTCACCAGGAATTGCAATCTTAGATGCGATTACTGTTTTATCGATCTTAAGGAAAGAGCTTCCGATAAAATTCCTACAATAGATATACCCAGGCTGCGGGATGTTTTATCGAGATTCGATAAGCAAGTAAACATTAATCTATCCGGCGGAGAACCCTTTCTTATAAAAAATTTCGTGGAAGCATGCTCTATGATGACAAAAAATCATTATATAAGTATTGCAAGCAATCTGACAAGCGACAGGGTAAAAGAATTGATCGAAAGTGTCGATGTAAAGCATATCGATTTCTTTGTTTGCTCGTTTCATCCTATCGAACTCTCCAAAAGAAACGCTGTTGATAAATTCATGAGGAATTATTACTTAATAAAAGAAGCCGGAATAAACGCCAGGTTCTCGATAGTTCTTTGGCCCCCGATCATTGAACGCCTGCCCGAATATTTAAAAATGATTAACGATAAAAGCATCAGAATCTATTATGAACCTTTCCTGGGATTTTACAATAAGATGGAATATCCCGCAGCTTACACCGAAAAAGAACTTCGTTCTCTTGGAATAATAAAAAAGGATATTGGACAGACTTTTTACAGAAAAGGGAACTACTGCAACGCGGGTTTTAATGCCTGCATAATATTAGCCAACGGAGATGCGATCGATTGTTTCGAGAAAAAGAACAAAATCGGCAATATCTATGAAGATATAAATTTCTTAAAAAAGATGGCCAAATGCGATCAAAGATTCTGCAAAAATCCTGTTTCCAAATTTCTTCCTATGCTCTATAATCTGGCAAAAGACCGGATATCGGATTAATTCTGCCCGGCCTGCCTTTGTTTCTCATTCCTCAGAAATTCCAGCATATCCTTCCGGTCGATTCTTTTTGAAACAGGGTAGTATTTTGCGGTTATATAACCGTTCTCTTTCGGGAGCTGGATCCATATATCCAGATCAGTGTCCTCGACATAGTCATTTATGACAATTAACCGCTGTTTTTCAGGCGGTATCGCCAGTATAAGATTCTTCAAATGATCCAGCTTTTCTCTGTCCTTAAAATCTATTTCAATGTACTTCGTGCTATTATCTATATATACTATATCTTTGTTGTTTTCACCCCTGAGTAATTCAAGGGCTTTCTCCTTAGGCAAATTCAAAGCCTCAGGGTGTTTTGTGACAAAGTACTCCGAATTCATGTTATACCCGGGGATATTTTCTTTCTTGATTACAAGATCGCTTCTTTCTCCATGATATTGGTGGAAGACTTCAAGTCTTGAATTCACGACAATAGGGATTTTTTTTTCATACAACATATAACCGAAGGCAATATCTTCCACTCCCCAGCCTTTGAAATTTTCATCGAATCCGCCAGCCGCTTCGAGGAATTTTCTGGGGATGGCCATATTGCAGGTAAAGACCTGCCCCCATGGAACATGATGGCGCTGTTGTTATAGGAAGCCGATTCGTAAAAAAAATATCTGTACTCCAGGATGTCGAAATTCCGGTTATCGAAGCGATTCTTTGTGAAAATATCGCCTCTTATTATTTCCTCGTAAGTGGTCGGCGTATTTAATAAAAGCCTGTTACCTATAACGGCAATATCATTTTTCATCGAAAAGCATCTGTTCAGTTCGGATAAATAGTCCGGCCTTACGACAATATCAGAATCGATAAATACAATTATTTCACCTGCTGACTGCTTCCAGCCATGATTCCTGCATTTGGCCCGGCATGAATCTTTGCCCCTTTCCAGATAGAAATATTTTAAATCGTAATTACGGTTAACTCCTTTTATATATTCTCCCGAATTGTCCGTCGAGCCGTCATCTACTACGATAACCTCATAATAGCCGTAACCCGGCTGGTAGTTTAGCGCCTCAAGAGTATTTTTCAGAAGAACCCTGTTGTTATAGGTTGGAATGACGAAGCTATATTTCATGATTTACAAACTCCCAGTTCATTGGAATATTCACTGTTAATATATCAGTATAAATTATAAAAATATCCCGGTCAATCTCTCTATAATATTTTGATTATAGTGCGGTTTTATGCTATTATAAATCAAAGTCGGAGCTTGATATGGTTAGTATTTTCAAGGTGGAATTTTATGAAAGAAGATATATTTACAGCTTTAAAGCAAAGAAACGAAGCGGCTGTTTTTGAAGTTAAAAATAAAAAAACATTTTTAATACCTAAGGAAAGTATCCGGTTCAAATGGGATCCATTTATCTGGAAACCGAAAATTGTGATAGGAACTGCTGTTATAGAAGGTGATTATCACAATTTAAGCCTGGAGTACAAAGATAGAAAAGAGGATTTTGAAGGCTGGTACAAGGAATTCCGGTTTGACCTGAAAAACCCGGATGAAGATATGATTTTTACCGTTGACAGTGAAACAAGTAGCAGAAATTTAAAGATCGAATGGTGGATCGAAACCTCTGCCCCCGATGAATACGATGCGGCGCTAAGCTGGGTTATTACCGAAAAATGCAACCTTGATTGTGAATACTGCATCTTCCATGCGCACGGGGTTTATCATACGAATAACGAGGCTATTTCCGCCATAAGGATTGAAGATTTATTGTCAACGATTAATAAGACCGGTAAAAAGTTTTTAATAACATTCACGGGCGGCGAACCTTTTCTTGTCCCCAATTTTCTAGAGGCTTGCCAGTGTATAAGTGAAAAACATTATATAGGGGTGGTTTCCAATTCAGTCCATCCCGACATAAAAAAGTTTGCCGAAACGATAGATCCCGGCAAAGTAGCTAATTTTTTATCATCACTGCATATAAAAGAATTTAAAAAAAAGAACCTGACCCAAAAATATATCGATAATGTCCTGCTTTTGAAGAAGAAGGGATTTAACGTCATTTCTACAGCCGTAGCTTATCCGCCCCTTTTATCGGAGATCGTTCATTACAGGGAATATTTCACCTCCAGGGGCATCGTTTTTAATACGGCATTTTTTATAGGCGAATACGATGGCAAGGTTTATCCCGAATCTTATACTCATGAGGAAATAGAAAAGTTCGGCCTGGAAGACAGGAAAATAAATAAAATTTTATCGCGTAAAGGCATGCTGTGCAATGCCGGGTACAGCGCGTTCGCAGTATGGGGCGACGGGACAGTTATTGTTTGTTATGATGTTCCTTCAAAAAGAGGTCATATTTATAGAAATATAGATTTTGACAAATATATTATAAAATGCCCTTCGGAACAATGCTCCTGTCCATTCCCGGATAATTACAAGGCGCTGTTTAACAGGGCGATAAATGAAAAGGCGCCGGTTAAAAGCGTTTAAGTATTAGTCTTTTGATAAGAAGGATATATTATTATTTAAAATCTGTATCTGGAGCTGGTAATAATGAAAACGATAAAATTCGACCTGCCGAATGGATATAAGATTACCGCTATAGAAAATACAAAAACAGTGTTCGACGAAATCTGGTATGATAAAATATATGAAAGAGATTTTATCATTAAGGAGGGCATGAATATAGTCGATATAGGCGGAAATCAGGGATTTTTTTCCTTATATGCGGCAAGTAAAGGAGCAAATGTTTTTACTTTTGAACCCGAAGAAAAAAATTATCAGCTGTTATTGGAAAATATAAAAAATAATAATCTCGAGGGTAATATTAAGGCCTATAAATTCGCCGTAACGAACCATGAAGGTTATTTAAATTTATTTGTCCAGGATTTTAATGAATATGTTGCTTCTGCTATAGTGTCTACCTCGAAAGAATTTTTAAAAAACATCAACAGATATAATAACAGGATCGAAATTCAAAAAGCGGCTTGCATTACCTTAAATAAATTGATTGATAAAATTGGAATAAACTCCATTGACCTGTTGAAGATTGATTGCGAGGGGGCGGAACTGGATATACTGAGAAGCGCCTCAATCAAGCAGTTTAAAAAAATAAAAAATATTGTTATGGAAACCCATAGTAATTATAAGGAAAAAGACTTGCTCTTTTCAATTAAAGCTGCCGGTTTTAATATTGTATCTTATAAAAGAATTTTGAAAAAATCTCAGAACGGCTATTTGTTTGCTGAAAATAATAATATAACGGAAAGGCCATCCTGGGATTATCCGATAGGTGTTTTAAAAGGGATTCCTTATTCTAAAATATATAAAAAAGTTACCCTCGACGCCTCAGGAAGTTTTTCTACCGCTAAAAATAGCGATAGATTGATTTATAAATGGAAGATTGACGGTGAAGCAATAGTCAAGGCTGACAAACCTGTTTTAAAGTATTTATTCAATAAAGCCGGTATGCATAATATTGAATTGGAAGTCATAGCCAAGAACGGGAAGAGCAATAAAATCAATAAAAATTTCTGGATTATTAAAAAGTCGTATTTTAATACCGGGGAAGAAGAGATTATACAAAATGATTATAGTGAAGACAAAATATATGCTTTTAAAGGGACAAAATATTTTTCAATTAAAATCCCTGAATCGATAAATCCAGACCTGATCGGTATTGGAATTGAATATAAAGAGCCGAAGAATTATAGCGGCATCTTAGAATTTAATGATGATAAAAAAGAGTTAAAAAATGATTTCAATGAAATTCAGTTGTTGGATTTTCCTCCCGGACTGGAAATAAAATATTCTGTAACGGCAAATGATTTCGAAGTATTTAGAATCTTCTGGTGGTGGCGTGAATTTGAAGAGAATATATTAATTAATCCCGAAGAAATAAATCAGGAGGCGGTTTTATTAAAGCAAAAAAACAATGCGGCCCTGTATGAAGTAAATAATAAAGAGACATTTTTAATATACCACAAATATCTTCCAAACCGGTGGGATCCCGTATTCCGGAAACAGAAAATTGTGATAGGAATAGCAGTTATGGGCGGTGATTATCAAAATTTATATTTAGAATACAAAAATCAAAAAGAAAGTTTTGACTCCTGGTACAAAGAGTTCCGGTTTGATCTTGAGAACCCTGATGAAGATATTATTTTTATGATAATAAATGAAATAAAAAGTAATATTTTGAAGATCGAATGGTGGATAAATTTAACATCCTGAGCGCCGGTCAAGATCGTCTTTTAAGGCAGCCGTCCGCTAAATCATATATAATATCCATCATCTTAAGAATATCCGCGTTGTGAGTTATCGTCAGCGAAGTTATTCCCTTTTGCCGGGTATAAAGCAAATCGGTGATCTCCTTCTCCGTCTCCCTGTCCAGAGATGCTGTAATCTCGTCAAATATATAAATAGAACTATGAAAAGCGAGGGCCCGGGCAATACCGAGCCTCTGCCGCTCACCTCCTGATATATCCACCAATCCCTCTGCAATAGTTGTATTAATACCCGCGGGCAGCCGGGCTAAAAAATCAAAAAGCCGGACCTTTTTCATCAAATCAAGGATTTCATCATCTTTCAAACGTTTTTTAAGATCAATATTTTCCCGCAAAGTACCCGAATAAATCGGGATATCCTGGGAAATCATGACGATGCCTTTCCTGAAACTTTCAAGATCGAATGAGGAATGCGGAACTCCATCGATAAAGATACTTCCGGATGCCGGATCGAAGAGCCTGACCAGTAAAGCGGCAATTGTCGATTTACCTGATCCGCTTTTACCGTAAATAGCGACATTTTTTCCATAAGGTATTTCAAGGGAAACATTTTTAAGTGCAAAATGGCTTTTTTGGTAAGAAAAGCTGACATTTTTGAATTCTATCTTTTGCCTGATACCATGAAATTCAAGGTCTCCGCCTTTTTCAATATCGTCGCTCAGATAATCGTATAAACGTTTTTTTGCACTTTTTAAACCCCGCTGGGAAATAAAGATGCCGGCCAGTTCATTTAAGGGTGTTATGAACCTTTCGTTAAAAAGAAGGCAGAAAACAAGCGTACCGATCGTAACGTTTCCCCGGACGACCTCGGGGATCATGAATATAAGTATGAATAATACGGGCGACCATACCATGATGTATATTATATTCCAGAGCATATTGCTGTAAAGAGAATTTATTTTCTTTATATAGGACATTTTTGTGAGATTTTCATCCATATTTTGAATTACTTTCGATTTTAAAAGATCGAGCTTAATTGTCTTAATGCCAGAAAAAATATCCAGAAGATTTTTCCATAATACGTCGTATTCTTTCCCGATCTCGAAAGAGGTTGTTTCGTATTTTTTCCTCCAGATAAAAACCCATCCCGTAAAGGCTATAATAAAAATAAGATACATCTCGCTGATCAATGGAGCGAAATAAAGGAAAAAAACAAGCCAGAAACCTATTTGAACGAAATTCACAACCTCCATGATCCTTCCCGACAGTCCGTCGGCGATGATCCTGCAATCTTCCATAGCCCGTTTTACGAACTCGCTGGAATTCCGCTCGAGAAAAAATGAGTATTTGTAATGCATAACTTCAGTCAGAAAATCTTTACGTATATTTGAAACCAGATTCCTGTTGAGAAGCGACATAGTCCGGTCCCTTACAACAGTTAAAAGGTTCGTGATGAAAACCGCGGCTATCGAAAGAACTGCTATTAGAATAAAAAGAGAGGTGTCCGGTTTTCTGAAAAGCTGGTCATAAATGATCTTCCATAGATAAAGACCGAAGGCTATGCTGACAGCAAGCAATAAAGAGATAAAAAATATAAATAAAAGAATAAAAAATTCTTTCTCAAGATATCGTATGAGATTTTTTTTCATACTTGTTATATTCCTTTGATTTTAAATAAAATGTATTATAACGGCCGCCTCTTTCGAGCAACTCTTTATGGCTGCCTTCCTCTACTACCCGGCCTTCTTCGAGAACGAATATCCTGTCGGAATTCCTGGCCAGCTCGAGCCTGTGAGAAACCTCTATGATCGTAATCCCTTTTAACCTGCGAAGAGATTGTATAGTGCGGATTATGCTTAACTCCGTTGCCGCGTCAAGAGCGGATGTTACTTCATCCAGGATCATAACCTTATTCCCGCGGGCAAGCATCCGGGCGAGAACCACTCTCTGTTTCTCTCCGCCCGAAAGGTTCTGGCCTCTTTCCAGCATGAGTGTATTTAGACCATCGGGAAGCTGTTTTATAAGAGTATCAAGCGAAACCTGTTCGCAGATCTCGTAAATTTGTTCATCGCTTAATTGACCGTCGGGATTGATATTGGCGCGAAGGGTATCGTTCAGGATAAAAGGCTCCTGGGGGACAACGCCGATGAGCTTTCTCAGGCTTCGGGTTTGAATATTGCGGATGTCCATGCCGTTGAGGAATATACTTTTTCCCGGCGCGTTGTATAGTTTAACAAGAAGCGAGATCAGGGTCGTTTTCCCTGCGCCCGAAGATCCCACAAGCGTACAGATGCTGCCGGTCGGGATAGAAAGGCTCAAATTCCTTAAAACAAAATTATCTTCCTTTACCTTGGGCATATTTCTTTTTTTTGACTTTCGTGCCGGGTATGAAAAATTCAGCCCGGTTATTTGAAGCCCTTCGCCTAACTCATTTATGATAAAGCCGTTGGTGGATTCTTTCTTCAATCCCAGGAATGGGCGGATCTTTTCCCTGATCGGCCATAAAAAAAAACAGGCGGCGAAAGAATCAAAAAGAGTGCTGATGGGATAGATGATAAGCCCCGCATATACAAGGTTGGTTATTATGTAACCTGGGGTATAACGGCCGGCTAAATATCCGTAGTAAGCAAAAACAAAGAAAACGACTAAACATAACCGGACGGGCAATGATGCTCCTATGGCAAGAAGAGATTCGAATAATGCCGTTTTTACCGCCAGACGGCGTTCCCGGGTATTCAATTCCTCAAGTTGCCTGGTCTGCTCTTTATAAAGCCCGTAGCATTTGACTTCCCTGATTTTTAAAAACAGATTGTAAAAATGCTTGAAAATATCGTCGCGCCATTTCAATGAAAGTTTGCTGTAGTATGTTGAAAGTTTACTGAATAACCGGGTCCATAAAAAATACATCAGGATTGCGGACGTAAAGAGAAGGAAAATTTTAACTTCAAAAAAAAACAGAAGGACGCCCAGTATTATTATAAGCTGCAATGCCGACATCAAAAAACGCAGAGAGCTCAAGACAAGATCCGAAAATTTTTCCATATCCGTTCCTACCAGACCTATAATGGAGCTCGCCGAATGCCGTAGATAAAAAGAGTACGGATAATCGAGGAATTCATCCATGGAGCTCAGGCGTATGTTACGCGCGACGCCTGTACGGACATGGAATAAAAGAAACTGGATTACTACGTTAATAGCAATAGAAAAAACGCAGATCAGGATGATGATTCCGCAGAGCCTATACAACAGCAGTTCTGAAAAGCGGGGGATCAACTCGTCAAAAATAAGCTTGAATACCAATGGGCCCAGTAAGGTTACGCCCGCATAGACAATTGAAAGAAAAAAGATCAGAATTATTAAATATGCATATGGTTTAAGAAATCGGAAAAGCAAGGGATATTCCTATTCAGGCCACCAGGTAACCTGGTAAACCCGTTTTTGTGGAACTTCAACCCGGAATTCCATTAAGCTTTTGATGTCATTCCCGGTAAAGCCGAACTCTTTATAACCGTCATTGAGGGGGAAAAAGCGATCCCGGAATATCATTTTTCCTTCAAGCGATTTTCCCGTTGAATCGGATGAATGCACGGAGAAACATATCTTTATGCAGGCGGGTTCCCAATCTTTAGGAAGGTCCGCCAGGCTGACAACCAGAGCGGCTTCGTCTTTTATGCGGCAGATATGAGCGATAGATTTCTCACCCATGCTGCATTTCTTTGATCTGTCGCAATCAAGCTGTATCGGAAGAACTTCTTTCGGATTTTCTTTTGCAAACCAGCGCAGCTGGACATGAAAAGAAGATTTTGACTCGAGTGAAAAGCAGATGTCGCTTTCCTTAGGGAAACCGGGGAAAAACATCTCCTGGTAAATTTCCTTTAACTCCGTCGCATTTCCATTAAAATCAAAAAGAATGCCTGAAGGTTCAGGATTTTTTGAAAAACCGGAAAGACTTATTCCTATTCCGATAGCGCTGTAATGCCAGAAACTGGATATATCAGGAGATGGAATGACAAAATCCTCTTTTTCACGGACATCGAACTCATATCGCTGGTTTATAACAGATAAAGGAAAAGCATTTTTCCGGGAAAAGTAGTCTTTCGAGAAGAGCCAGATCATCTTTTCGTCGCTATCACTGGCCTCATCCCTGTTTTTTTCCTTCGGGTCGATCACCTCCAGCGATACCCGATGAGAACCTTTTTCCATATTTTCAATTGTTATAACGGGATTGGGAGTAATTTCTCCCTGCAAACCGTCTATTCCGAATATGTATTGAAGATTCCCGCTGTCGGGGTTTATTACTGAAAAGCTCTGGCTTGCGTCGGCGATTATTTCACTCCCCTGGGCAGCTGTTTGCGGCAGGTTTAAGATAGCGACGGGGTTTTTACGGCTGTTTTTGACCTTTTGGGAGGCGCGAACGGCATATAAATATCCGACAGCAAAAATGTCATTATCTCTTCTTTGAATTTTATCATAAGTAACGACATCGAATCCCATATCCTGGACGCGCCGGTAGAGCGATTTCTCAGGATAGGCTTTGTGGGTTTCCATGACGATCCGATCGACTCCTTCAAGATCATGCGAATCGGCGCCTGAAAGAATGTTTAATTCCGACCCTTCGGTGTCGATTTTGAGAAGAGAAATCCGTGGACTGTTTATCTTATTCAAAAATCTTTTTAAGGTCAGGGCTTTGACCTTCGTTTTTTTAATCTTAGGCCTTTTATATTCCTTGAGAACATTCAGCAAAGGAAGAGATGCGGTAATGAGCCCCGAAGAGCTTAAATCTTCGAATTCGGGAATAAAGAGCGAAATAAATCCGTCTTCTTTCGATACTGCACACTGGAAAGGAGTAACTCTATCCGAAAGTTTATTCCTCTTTATATTCGCACATAACAGATCGTAATTAAGCTTGCCGGGTTCAACTGCATAAACGAAAGCCCCGCGGTGTGCAGCGAAAAGAGAGAAGATGCCCTGGTTCGCTCCGAGATCGATAACTATATCTCCCTCGGCGATATGGTAATCCCTCTCGTAGAAAAGATTATCCCAGATCTCTTTTATTATAGTTTCGGTATTGGGAATTAATTCGACAGTATAGCCATTCGGTAAGGAATGTATGGTTGTCTTCATATTTTATACTCCATTAATCAGTTTTTTGCGGGCATATTCCTGTACCAATCATCCATCGGCAGGATATCTGCCGCGTTTCCATTCCTCACTTTATCAGGCCAGAAGGGATCGGAGACTAGAGGCCGGCAAAGAGCAACTAAATCCGCATCGCCATGAACAAGAATCCCTTCCGCGCTCTCCGGGGAAGCGATCCTTCCTGCGCCTATGACCGGAATATCGAGAATTTTTTTGATGGCGGAAAAATAGGGGGCAAAGCAAGCCTCCGGCTGTGTTTTATCCGGGCATTCGGAATTTTTTGGGCTCAAAGCCGTGCCGCCGGCAGAAACATCAAGGCAGTCCAGGCCGGCCTTTTGAAGCAATAAGCTCACAACCTTAGCCTCGTCGAGGATGAAACCCCCCGGAATAAGGTCTGTGGCGCTTATACGGTAAAAGAGAGTGAAACCGGAACCCACTCTCGATTTAATCGCTTCGACTGTCTCAATTTGGATAGATGACCTGGCTTCGAGCGGGCCGTTTAAGCGGTCTTTGCGTCTGTTGATCGCCGGAGAAAGGAGGTGCATGAAAAAACTATGGTGCGCGCCATGTATCTCCATTCCCGGAAAGCCTATTTCTTTAAGCTTTTCAGCGCACTCGGCAAATGATTCGGGAATGGCGGAAATTTGAGATTCATTCATAGTGTTCACCCAGTCTCCCACGCCTGAAAAAACCTGGGGAATGATCCAGGCTCCTTGATCGCGGCATTCCGACATCAGCCTTTGCGAAGCTTCGCGAAAGGAGGGTGTATATAAATCCGAAAATCCGCCCGGAGTCGGCACAGGCATAACGATAAGACCGGTTCCTCCCCTGGCGCGTTTTATATAGAACTCCCTGAATTCTTCGGACTGCGCCGGAATATTCAGGTATACCGGAGCGAACACGATCCGGTTGGATAATTCAAAGCCGTCCCGAAGCTTGAAAGATGAAAAAAGCCGCCCATTTGTTTCCAAAATTAAACGCCTCCCCCATTAGTCCGAGCGGAAGGATTTATCTTTGTAACCATTGTATCGGTTATTCCCCCTGTGCACCATTCTTTACTGCAAACATGGGGTTCCGAAGGAAAATTCAATTCGGGATCGCTGATGTTGCCGATCTTTCCGGAATCACCGCACCAGCTCCTGTAGATATCTCCGCTTATATCGACGACAAGAAGTTCAAGACCTATGTAGCAGTTCCATCCTGGCCATGCATGCTTATTCTGAGTAATAATATCTCCCGGTTTAGTCAGTTCCTCGGAACCGTCGTCGTATACGAGCTTCATCAATCCGCGGTAGCTATCCCTCGTCCTTTTAAGTTTCAGCCTGCTGTTGATATCATGGCTTGCTTCAACGATCTGCTTCCTTTGTTCCGGAGTATAGGGATAAGGTTCGATAAAATCCCTCAGCACTATCTGAAGATCGATAGTTACATCGTCTGTTTCATTCAAGACCTTAAATGCGGCGTCAAGACATTCCTGAAAGTGGTCGGGATGAACCATTATGTTCACATGAGTATAAACATCGCTTTTGATAAGGTTTATGACATTGATGAAGTGGTTAAGCTTAGTAAATTCGACGTGATAGCTTAAGCTGGCTTGAAAGAGATATTTTTTTGCCTCTTCCCAGAATATCAATTTCGGAGATCCGTTACTGCTGATGCTTACCTTCTGACCATTCTCTTTCTGACTGCGTATCAATGTGATAAAGTCCTTGAATAGGGTCACTTCGCCGCCTGTATATAAAAAATATACTTCCTTTTTGAGTTTCTTTACGTAATGATCGATAATACGCTGGGAAAAGTCCATTATTTTATTGATCGGCATGAAGGGGTAGGTCCCCGCATGCGTTCGCGGAGGGCAATATGAGCATAGAAAATTACACACATTGCTCACTCCCCAATCAACGATAAGTATATTCTCAGTCTTTTCGAACTGGTGCCTGAGCATAACCACATTTTTATCTTTCATAATATAGATTCCTTATAGATCTTTACGACGCTATCCGCTTCCGTATTCTCAACCTGATGCAGGTTTATGAAATCGATATCCGCTATGATTTTATTGCTGATGAAACTATCGAATAGCTTTGGCGGGTTCGCTGTCCTGTATTTTTCCAGAAGATCGGGATAAAAACGACGGAATATTGACGTCACGATCGTTGACCGGTGCATTGGTGATTCCTCCCGGGGCTCTATAGTATTGAATTTTTGTCGGCTTTTGAGAGGGTAGAAAAAGGGACAATCAAAAAAATTCTCTTTCGGATCGGGCATACAGCTTTCAACCCCCGAAATTTTACAAGCCGCAGAAAATTCTTTGCAATATTCGAGACGCGCTGAAACTATTTCATCGATATCGCTTACCTGCTTTGTTAAAAAGTAGCATTGGATGGCGCTAAGACGATAATTGCAGCTCGCAACCTCGAGTTTTCTCCGCGGTAAGGAAGGGCTTAATCCCCAATCTGATATAGCTTCGCATTCGGCTGCAAGCTCGGGGTCATTGGTGCTGATAAGGCCCCCTTCCCCGGAATTGATGATCTTTGAGCTTTGAAAGCTGAATGTGCCTGCATTCCCAAACGCGCCGGCCTTTATTCCATCCGCTGAACATGAGAAAGCCTGTGCGCAGTCTTCTATCAGGGCTATATTCCTGCTTCTGCAGTAATCCCTAATCTCGAAAATTTCCCGATTCATAAAACCGGAGAGATGGACGAGAATAACCGCCTTGACCCCGGACAGTTCCCTTTTTTTAAGAGATTCCAGGGTTAAACCAAAATATTCGGGGCTTACATCGGCAAAAACGGGTATCAGGCCGCAGTCAGCTACGGCTGTCGCCGTTGCAATAAAAGACAGGTCGGGAATAATTACAAGGTCCCCCCTGTTTAATCTAAGGCCGCGCAGGGCAACTTCAATAGCAATGGTCCCATTGGTTACAGGTATAACATATTTACAACCAAGATAAGAGCTTATGCTGCTCTTGAATTCATGTATAACCTCTTCCTCAGGCTTGAAATGGGGAATAAACGACTTAATATTATATTTCATATTTAAACCGGCATCATACGGTTTAATTCGTTTTTAAAGTCATTTAAAACGAAAGTATATTGAAGCTTGCCGTTTTTATCTACATATGGCGGAAGGAGTATGTAAAATTGATTTTGGCCGGAAATACTGCAAACTTCCTTCGGGTCTAGCCTTATCCAGCGCTGGCCTTCATTGCTGAGAAAATAAACGGGTACAGGTAATGTGTTTACAAACTTATTCCTATCCTGGGTGCCGCGTATGCAGAGCCCGCGAATTGAATCGGAATTGAACCAGGCGAAATGGTACTTATTATGGGGCCATTCCTGCCAGTCTTCGATCCTGATATTATAATGAATATTTTGGATTATATCGCGATAAACCGATAAAGAAGGGGTTTCCTTGAATTTGGAAAGATTGCCCTTTTCAAGGCCCAGCCCCCCGTAATCACGGAACTGATAAAGGGTTATACCCGCCAGCCATGGAAAATCGCCGCGGTTTATTCTATCGTAGACGCTGCCCACCATCCGGGCCTGAGCTTCCGCACCGTCCACATCCGAATCTGTATTGAACTCATTGATAAATAGAGGTTTCAAGCTCAAGCCATTATGCCAGATCATATTCAGATAGCATTCTTCGATCAAACGCCACCAGTCTTCAACCGTACCTTGAAAATATGTGTTTTTGCTCTCGGGTGTAATGGTTTCTTCATAGGGCCAGGCATAGTGCAGGGATGCATATTTGTCAAGCGACCAATAGTCTGCTGTTTGAAGCGCTTCTCTCATCTCGTCCTGATTCAGGCGGAGAAACATATCGCAGACCACCTTATCCTTAACATAAAAATCGCTGCTTAAGCTGAAGACCGTAAATATGTTAGAAGAATTTGCCTTTACTATCTTGTGGCATCTTACAAAAAAATCGCTAACCTCTTTATAATTGTAGAATTTGTTGAAAGGGAACCATGTGCCGTTGCATTCATGGTTGACGCGAAGAAACACTCGTCCGAAAGTGGTGAGGGAACGGACCACCTTTTCAATATCCTGGTCGGACAGGGAAAGATCCATTGTAAGAGTCAAGTGGATATCCGAACCGTATCGTTTAATATCTTCGAATTGCTTTTGAGAATTCCCTCCCTCCACCAACAGGTTGAAGGGATTATAATCCTCATAATCATAACCCCAGGCAAAATTGATATCTTCGCCGTGTTCTATTTCCGATATCTTTTTATGGGGAGACCACTTTTCATGATAAGGATAATAGGCCTTAAGCACCTGGATGCCGTCGTGAATTCTTCCCAACTTTGAAAAGATATAATCCATGGGTACAAAATCGCTTCTTTCACTTTCATTAGACATTATCAGCATAGGTTTTTTTCGATGTAATGTGCATGGAAATGCCTGCATAATCCGCTCCTCTTATTGATAACGAGGCCGGGATAAAGCCTCTTTCCGGTATTCGGTCATGTTTCCCAGGTCCACTACGGGATCATCGAAAATCGGATCTTTCAAAACATCCAAGAACTTCTCGAACTCTTGATTAAAATTTTTCCACACCGCATTCGCTTCATATTCTCCCGTTTGCCAGGATTTCCAGTCATTGAGGAGGTTGAATATGAAAAGATCCACTCCAAAACTCTTTCCTATCCTGATCGCGTCGGGCATTTCGTGATAATTTTTCTTTTGCACTACGAAAGCGAGCATAAAACGTCGTATTTTGCCCTCTCTCCTGAGAGAAGCTAAAAATTCAATATTAGAAAGAAGCTTTTCATAGGAGCCGTTAACGCGGATCTGTTTATAGGTTTCGGGGCGCGAAGCATCCAGCGATACTATAACTTCGTTTATATTCGAATGGATTTTTTTCATCTTCCGCCAGGCATCCGGTGTAAACAGGATCCCGTTGGATTGAATATTAATATCGAGGCGGGGATACTTTTCGCCGTCAAAGTTATAAAGAAAATCGGTAAAAATCTTCGAAATAAAGGGTTCGCCGGCCCCGGTCAGATTGAAACGGCCTATATTTTCAAAACCGTTTTCTTTAACCTCGCTGAGAAGTTTCTTGTGAATTCCAAGCCTGAATAAATATTCCGGGCCGCTCCTGTAGGTTACTGTCTTTTTACGGCAGCTCGGGCAGGCCAGGTTACAGCTTTCATCATAAGCCAAATTGTAGTTGGCGGGGAATATATCCACTTTAGTATTTTCTTCAAGGATATACCGGATCCACGGAGCATATTTAGTTATCCTGCTGGCATGTACGGGAGATAATCCGGCGGGATTTTCCAGTTGTTCCCTTGTGTAAAGATAGTAGTTATCATTGCAATAAAAGGGGCATTGATGCCAGTCGCAGAAGGAATAACTGCCGTCTAAAATACTGGCCCGGATAGCCTGCAGTATATCGGAGTTCCAGATTTCCTTTAGAGTTTTTTCAGAAAAATCGCCGATCCATTCGGGCATCCACGACTCGCTGCAGCACCTCACCCCGTAATTGCTGTGAATATCGACATTTGTAAAAGGCTGAAGGCAATATTTCCCGTGTAAATCCTTGGGTTTTTTTAAAGTCCCCTTATTGCTTTCAAATCCTCTTTTATTAATCACTTATTATTCTCCTTCGATGGCCGGTCAAAACCGGCTTGAAAATAGTAGCGGCATTGGAATTTTCTTTTATTATTCTCCTTCGATTGCCGGCTAAAACCGACTTAAAAATAGTACCGTCATTGAGATTTTCTTTCAGGTTTTTAACCAGATCATGGAACCTTTTTTGATGGACAAAGTGGTATTCGTATATACCTTTGAGATAATTATTCTTTCCCGAGGCATTTCTTGACTGTTCCATATGGTAAAGATTCGTCATATGATCAGCCAGGAATTCAAGCTCATGGCGGGAGAGATTCTTACATGGATTTATTGTTATGCTATTTGTGAAAGGAATGAAAAGCGACGGTTTTTTTTTGTCATCGGGTATTAAATCAATGAAATTGGGTTCATAAAAAGAAATCTTGATGCTGGTAGTGCCGATCCTTTCTGCAAGTTCGAAGGTATCCTTCACTGTCCACCAGGTATCCTGGGGAAAACCTATCATGAAAAAGGCCAAAGTAAATATATTTTTCGAATTCAGATGATTGACCAGCCTCTTTAATTTCACTTCGTCGCAAAGAGGTCTGTGAAAATACCTGTGAATTTCATCGGATGCGGTTTCTACGCCGAAACAAATCGTATCCATACCCGCCTTGATCATTAAATCGATCAGTTCCGTATCGACCGATTCGAGACGCGTTTCACAAGACCAGTTGAACTTCAGGCCTTTATCTATGATCATACGGCAAATGGATGCCGTTCTTTCAGGTTTATAAGTAAAATACTGATCGCGGAATGATATTTTTTTAATACCCAATGAAAGAAGATACTCGATATCTTCACAAATTTTTTCGTTAGAACGAAACGACATTTTATTTCCGTAGAAACGGGCGTATGGACAATAAGTGCATCCTATTGTGCAACCGCGGCTAGTATGCAGGGAACCGCGTAAAATCCCATCCATATCGCGGTATCCTTCATAGGGGAAAAGAGTAAAGTCGGGAGTCGGCAGATCATCGAGACCTATTTCCTCTTTACCGGAAATCATTTTGTGTACAAAGAACTCTAACGGAACAAGAGCGATTTCATCTATTTCGGGAATATTGGTTTTTATCCAATCCGCTAAAATCCTTGCAACGTATCCGGCTAATACTATCCTGGAATCCGGATAGCGTATCTTGATAGTTCTGGCTAAGTCCAGATCGCAGTGTATAGTGGGCGCCTCCGCCTTAATAATAATGACATCGTAGTGTTCTTTCAGTTTTTCCATCAGCATTACAGGCATGATTCTATTTAAATTCGCATCGATGACATGGAGATCGATGGAAGGATCCTTACTTGCAATAGTAGCTGCATATATTAAGGATAAATCCGGGTAGATTTGGGGCTGATGATCGGAAACTCCCAGATCGCCATGCATATCTCCATGCACAGTAATACCGTAAAACGGTCTCAGAATGAGAAGTTTGGTTTTAACTTTGACGTTCTGTTTTCTGCTCATAAGGTTACATCCTTTCCGGCAATGAATAATAAAAAAACATATAAATTAACCCCTCACTATTATCAGGTATTGAAACTTTACATCCACATTTAAATTATTCGAAAAATCATAATTATACTTTTAAATGGCAAATGTTGTACCAACCCAAAAGAACTCATAACATTCGATAGGAATTAAAATAATAATTGATTGCAGAACAATGAATTAGGATGTTATTTTTATTTGGGGACAAATTTCCGATAAAACTTCAGCCGGCTGACCGGGAATAAAACTGTTGAAAATATTCAACAAATGTTTACAGAATTCGACAATTCTTTGTCAGTGAATTATCGACTCTTTCATTCCGGCTGTTCTTTCCAGCCTGCCGAAATATACCACGCGTCCTTCCATGCCCGAAGTCTTCGAGACCCTCACCCACTGAAATAAAGTTTAATTTTTACTTTACTAGCGCCTTGAATATTTATTATTATTAACAAATAGAATGCATTTGTATCAGCGTCCCATAACCCGTTTAAAACCGGAGGTTTGCCATGAAAGGTACAATCGCCGAAAAAATCTTAAGTTCTCATATTGTCGAGGGCAGGCTCGAATCAGGCAGCGAGATAGGAATTAAAATCGATCAAACTTTAACGCAGGACGCTACTGGGACAATGGTCTACCTGGAATTTGAAAGCCTTGGCCTTGAAAGGGTGAAGGTCGATCTTGCGGTAAGTTATATAGACCACAATATCATTCAGACGGATTTCAAGAACGCGGACGATCACAGGTTTTTGCAGTCGGCGGCGTCTAAATACGGCGTGCTTTTATCCCCGGCCGGCAACGGCGTTTCGCACCATGTTCACAGGCACCGTTTCGGGGTTCCCGGGAAAACCCTGCTGGGTTCGGACAGCCACACTACTACTGGAGGCTGCCTCGGGATGCTCGCAATGGGAGCGGGCGGGATCGAAGTGGCGATGGCTATGGCTGGAAAGCCTTATTACATCAATGTCCCCAGGATCTGGGGGGTTAATGTAAAGGGAAAACTCCAGGATTTTGTCTCGGGCAAGGATGTTATCCTTGAACTGCTAAGAGTATACAGGGCTAACGGGGGATTGGGGAAAATCATGGAGTTTTACGGGCCCGGCCTTGAGAACCTCGATATGTCTGCCAGGGCGACCATAGCAAATATGGCGGTCGATATGGGGCTTACCGCCGCTATATTCCCATCGGATGAAATTACAAAAGATTTTTTCAGGATGACGGACAGGGAAAAGGATTGGCTGGAATTAAAAACGGAAGACGGCGCCCAATTTGATATGACTTCCGAACTCGATCTTTCAGCCGTCGAACCCCTTGTTGCATGCCCGTCCAGTCCTGATAATGTTATGCCGGCCAGGGAACTTGGCAATACGGATATTCATCAGGTTATTATAGGTTCATCATGCAACGGCAGTTACAGGGATTTCATGATCGCCGCTAAAATGGTCGAAGGAAAAATAAAAAACAAGCAGGTGAGTTTTGAAATAAATACCGGCAGCAGGGAAACGCTTTTGAATGTCCTGAATATGGGCGGGATCAGGAATTTTATCGAGGCCGGGGCAAGGGTACATGAACCCGGCTGTCTCGGATGCATCGGGATGGGTCAGGCCCCCGCAAGCGGTACGAATTCATTAAGGACCTTCCCCAGGAATTTCAAGGGCAGGAGCGGAACTAAAGACGACGCGGTTTATCTTTGCTCGCCTGAAACAGCCGCCGCTTCAGCATTAACGGGCAGGATCACCGACCCGAGGACAATGAAAGATTATCCGGTAGTGACCTATCCGGACAAGTTCGTTTATAGCCTGGACTGGTTTATCAAACCCTCGGGAAAGCCGTCCGATGTAGAGCTGATAAAAGGTCCGAATATCCAGGCGCTTCCAGTATTCGAAGCCCTGCCCGACTCCCTGGAATGCGAAGTTATAATAAAAGTACCTGACAATATAAGCACCGATATCATCATGCCCGCCGGCAATAAAGCCCTGCCGTTCCGGAGCAATATCTCCAGGATCAGTGAATTCGTTTTCGATGTAATCGATGAAAACTTTTCTAAAAGGGCTAAAGAAAAAGGAAGCGGAATCGTTGTAGGGGGTGAAAATTACGGCCAGGGTTCGTCGAGGGAACATGCCGCCCTTGCCCCGCGGTATCTGGGGATCAGGGCAAAAATAGCAAAGAGTTTCGCTAGGATCCATAAAGAAAACCTTATAGATTTCGGCGTGATACCCCTGGTCTTCAAGGATAAAGGAGATTACGATGTTATACAGCAGGGCGATAAAATAAGGCTTTTTAATGTCAGAAAATTGATAGAAAATAATGAAGTTGAAATCCCTGTCGATGTGAACGGCAGGAAAATCGCAACAGTCCTTGAAGTTTCTGAAAGACAGAGGAAGATCCTTCTTGCCGGGAGCATCCTTAATCTTGCAAAAGCCAAGTAGAATGGAGGCCGTAATGGTGCATGAATTTGAGGCCGTAATCGTAGGCGGCGGCGGAGCAGGCTTATACGCAGCCCTCGAGGCGAGCGAAAGGGGAAGGACGGCTGTAGTTTCCAAACTTCATCCCCTGAGGAGCCATACCGGAACTGCCCAGGGAGGCATTGGGGCGGCTTTAGGAAACCTTGAAGAAGACAGGCCCGAATGGCATGCATTTGACACCATCAAGGGCGGAGATTATCTTGTCGACCAGAATGCGGCTAAAATACTGGTGGAGGATGCGGTCAAGGCCGTTTACGATCTGGAGAACAGGGGTTTGCCTTTCTCGAGGACCCCTGACGGCAGAATAGACCAGCGCAGGTTCGGGGGTCATACCAGGAATTTCGGGGAGGCTCCGGTAAAACGCGCCTGTTACGCTGCGGACAGGACAGGTCACATGATCCTTCAAACCTTATATCAGCAGTGCGTTAAAAATAAAGTCTCATTTTACGAGGAATTTTTCGTTTTAGATGTAATTATAGATAACAAAAAATGCAGCGGCGTGGTAGCACTGGAATTGGCTACGGGCGAAGTCCATGTATTCAAATCAAAATGCGTCCTTTTTGCGACAGGCGGTTTCGGAAGGATGTTCAAGACTACTTCGAACGCTCATGCGAACACCGGCGACGGGCCGGCTGTGCTCTTAAGGAAAGGGGTTCCCCTGATGGACATGGAATTTTTCCAGTTTCATCCTACAGGTATAGCTGGTATGGGAATTTTAATAACCGAGGCCGTAAGGGGAGAGGGGGGAATATTAAAGAACAGGAAAGGCGAGCCGTTTATGAAGGAATACGCCCCGAATCTGCTCGATCTTGCCCCCAGGGACCTTATAAGCAGGGCGATCATACAGGAGCTTAAAAAAGGCAATGGGATGAGGGGAGACCAAAAAATCGACGATTTCGTTCTTCTTGACGCTACACATCTCGGCAGGGACACTGTTAACTCTAAACTCCCCGATATCGCCGAATTCTGCAAAACTTACCTGGGAATCGATCCCGCGGATGAGCCGATCCCTGTCCAGCCTACCGCGCATTACGCAATGGGAGGGATACCTACGGATATTTACGGAAGAGTCCTCCGGAGCCCCGGCGGTGATACCTACGAAGGCCTTTATGCGGCCGGAGAATGCGCCTGCGTTTCTGTGCATGGTGCGAACAGGCTCGGCACGAATAGCCTGGTCGATCTGATAGTTTTCGGAAAAAGAGCGGGGATCGCGATGGCGGATTATATGAAAAACGCCGATTACGGAAAGGCCTCGGAGAGCGACAGCGAACAGGCATTAAAGGTTATCGGTAGCCTCCTAGACGGTAAAAAGGGCCTCCATGGAGGTAAAATCCGGGAACAGATGCAGGACACGATGATGGAAAATGTCGGAATATTCAGGAATCAAACCGATTTAAATAAAGCGGTAGAAAAACTGACGGAGTTGAAACAGTCTTTCATGGAAGTCAGGGTTGAAGATAAAAATAAGAAATTTAACACCGATCTTCTTGAAATCCTTGAACTGCAGAATTTACTCGATCTTGCCTATATAACGGCTGTTTCGGCCATGAACAGGACCGAGAGCAGGGGAGCTCACAGCAGGGACGATTTCATGGAAAGGAATGACGGGGAATGGCTTAAGCATACTATGGTTTCCACCGGGGACGGTAAAATTACTATAGGATATAAAAGCGTCGACCTGTCATTATTTAAACCGAAGCCGAGGACATATTGAAACGGGAGTCGATTCATGAAAGTCACGCTTAAAATTCAAAGGTATAATCCGGAAGAAGACAAAGCACCCTATTTTAAGAGCTATGAGATTGATGCCGAACCTAAAGACAGGCTGCTCGATTCTTTGATGTATATCAAGACTTACATCGACGGCTCCCTGGCGTTCAGAAAAAGCTGCGCGCATGGGATTTGCGGTTCCGACGCAATGGTAATAAACGGGATTGAAAGGCTCTCATGCAAGACCCTGATAAAAGACGTGTCGGGAGAATCTGAAATAACGATACAGCCGTTAAAAAGCCTGCCGGTGCAGAGGGATTTGCTGGTAGATTATCGTCGCTTTTTTGAAAACTATAAAGTCGTTAAACCCTTTCTGATCAATAAGAATCCTGTATCTGAAAAAGAAAGGCTGCAGAGCCCTGACGAGAGGAACAGGTTTGACGATTCGACTAAATGCATTCTGTGTGCGGCCTGTTTTTCGGCGTGCCCGGTGGAAAATGAAAAAAATCCGGATTTCATAGGGCCTGCCGCTATAGTGCAGGCGGCGCGATTTATATTCGATTCCAGGGACATGGGTTTGAACGACAGGCTCGATGTCCTTGACAAACCCGACGGGGTATGGGCCTGTGAAAACAAATTTCTCTGCACCAAGGTATGCCCGAGAGAAATCAAGGTTACAAAGAATATCAATCTGACAAAAAACAGGATCAAAGAATTGCGGGAACAACTATGAAATTATTCGAATACCAGGCAAAGGAATTATTAGGCAATTACAGTATACCTGTCCAGAAGGGGCGGGTGGCGTTAAATGCAGGCGAGGTTTACGAGATCGCCGGCGGGATGGTTGGAAAGATCGTCATCAAGGCGCAGGTGCTGACAGGCGGCAGGGGTAAAGCGGGAGGGGTCAAACTCGTGTCTTCGCCCGACGAGGCCAGGTCCGCGGCAGAGGATATATTCATGATGAAGATCAAGGATAATCCGGTCAATAAGGTGATGGTGGTACAGGCCTTCGATATAAAAGAGGAAATTTACGCCGCTGTCGCCCTTAACAACGCTGAAAAAAGGATTGAATGCATATTAAGCAGCGAAGGCGGCATGGAAATTGAAGACACGGCAGCAAAAGAGCCGGGGAAAATTTATAAAATCCCTTTAAGCCGGGAAATTTTTCTCGATGGAATCGCTATTCAGGAAGAATTAAAGAGGATCTTCGGCATTAATTTATCTAAAAATATATTTGAAATAATCAAGAATATGTTCGTCCTGTTTGTTGAAAACGATTGCTCCCTGGTGGAGATAAATCCGCTTGCAGTGGGGCAGGGTGGGGATTTTATGGCGCTTGATGCTAAAATAGTTATTGACGATAATGCCCTGTTCAAACATCCGGAGCTGGAGAAGCTTAAAAATCAGGAGGAATACTCCAGCGACGAACTTGACGCAAGGAAAGCCGGTCTCGCTTTTGTCAGCCTTGAAGGAAAGATAGGATGCATGGTCAACGGGGCTGGGCTTGCGATGGCGACAATGGATCTTATAAAGTATTTCGGGGGGGAACCTGCGAATTTCCTGGATATCGGAGGAAGTTCCAACCCACAAAAAGTGGTGGACGGTTTGAAAATATTGATAAAAAACAAAAACATCAGGACGATTCTGCTTAATATATTCGGAGGGATCACACGCTGCGACGATATTGCGAGGGGGCTTGTCGAAGCCGAGCATGAATTCAGGATCGACATACCTCTTGTAATAAGGCTTATAGGGACAAATGACAGCGCCGGTATTGAAATTTTAAGGCAAAACGGTTTTACCGCTTTTTCAAGCCTTGCCGAAGCTGTAAAAACCGCAGTAAAAATGCAGGGTTTGTTATGAGCATATTGATAGATGAAAAAACAAGGGTTATAGTCCAGGGGATAACAGGCAGGGACGGAAGTTTCCATACAAGGCAGATGATCGAATACGGGACAAAAGTGATTGGAGGCGTAACTCCGGGAAAGGGCGGACAAATCGTCGAATCGAAGCCTGTTTTTAATTCCATCGGGGAAGCATTGAATAATTCGGAGGCCGACGCATCTGTCATTTTTGTCCCGGCGAAATCCGCTTCAGGGGCGATAAGAGAGGCCGCCGATAACGGAATCAAATTGATCGTGTGCATAACCGAGGGGATCCCAATACTGGAGATGCTTGACAATTACTATTATGTCAAAGGAAAAAATTCAATTCTCATAGGGCCTAACTGCCCGGGCCTTATTTCTCCCGAAAAATCTAAAATAGGGATTATGCCGGGGAAGATCCACAAAAAGGGGAATATCGGGGTTATATCGAGAAGCGGGACATTGACTTACGAGGTCGTTTACAATCTTACTCTGAAAGGACTGGGACAATCGACCTGTGTGGGTATCGGCGGCGATCCGATCGTCGGATCGGGGTTTATCGATATGCTTGAAAAATTCAATGAAGATCCTGATACAGACGGTGTTGTCCTGATTGGTGAAATAGGCGGCAATGAAGAAGAAAAAGCCGCCGAATGGATCAGGAGAAATTTCAAGAAGAAAGCCGTTTCTTTCATATCGGGGAGGACCGCCCCGGCGGGAAAGAGAATGGGGCATGCGGGGGCCATTATTTCCGGAAGTTTCGGTACGGCGGAAGGGAAGATAGAGGCTTTCAGGGCTTCCGGAATTCCTGTAGCGGACAGGCCTGACGAGATTCCCGATTTGATGCTGGAGCTATTGGGAGAATAAATGCTGAATAATAATATCAAATATCTGGAAAGTTTATTCGGAAGTTCTGAAGCCGTTGAAGCGGTTTCTAATACAGCAGTGGAAACTTACGAGATACCGGCCTACCAATCGGATAATGCCGTCAAGCAGGGCAGGGTGGACAGCCTTATCTGGGCCTTCAGGGAGGTCGGCTATATATACGCGAAGCTGAATCCGCTTGGAGAAGATTACCAGGAGCATTATACCAATCTGCCTTTGATCCGGTCAGGCATTTTTGAAAAATTGACCCCGGAAGATTTTGGGCTTTCAATAGAGGATATGAACGGGATATTTTACGGCGGCCCCGCTTTCGAATATCAAAAAAAGACCCTGAGGGAGATCATGGAAGTATATTCCCGGATATACTGTTCTTCGTCAGGTTTCGAATTCCTTCATATCCATAGTAAACCAGTCAGAAAATGGTTCATAGAGAATCTTGAAACCCGAAAGGATAAATTCACCCTTTCAGGTGAAGAAAAAAAAATAATTCTCGAAGACCTCATAAAAACAAGTGAATTCGAGAATTTTCTTAACAAGACTTATATCGGCCAGAAAAGGTTCTCCATCGAGGGGGCCGAGTCGGTAATACCTTGCCTTCATTCACTAATCAATATGGCGACTGATTTAAAAGTAAAAGAGATCGTTATAGGGACTACGCACAGGGGGAGGCTGACTATACTGAATAACATTTTACAGCTTCCTCCGGAGGATATCTTTTACCTGTTCGAGGAAAATTTTGTCCCTGACATGGTGGACGGGGGAGGCGATGTAAAATATCATCTCGGATATACAATGGAGCATTCCCACCCGGACGGAAGCAGTATCAGGGTCACCCTTCCGCCTAACGCGAGCCACCTGGAATCGGTCGATTCCGTCGCTGAGGGAAGGGCAAGAGGAATTCAGGACTGTATCGGGGATGACGGGAAAAAAGAGGTTATACCGGTAATCCTGCATGGAGAAGCCGCTTTCTCAGGCCAGGGGGTCGTAGCTGAAACATTGAACCTTTCAGGCCTTGAAGGTTACTCGACCGGGGGGACCATTCATATTATTATCAACAATCAGGTCGGGTTTACCACCTCCCCGAGAAGCGAACATTCGAGCGCTTTTGTAACGGATATTGCGAAAGCCATATCGATTCCCATTTTACATGTCAACGGGGACGAACCTGAGGAAACGGTCCTGGCAATGAAGCTGGCTTTTATTTACAGGCAGAATTTCCATAGCGACGTAGTTATAGACATCATCTGTTACCGTAAATACGGCCACAACGAGGGGGACGACCCGTCATTTACCCATCCCAGAATGTATGAAATAATCAGGAACCATAAAAGCGTTGCCGGTATTTACCTGGATAAATGTCTTCTGAGTAATTTAATCACTAAAGAACAGGCCGACTCGATTAAAAACGATTATGTCAGGGAATTGAAGGACGCTTTTGATAAAATGCACCGGGATAAAAATTTTGAAGGCTACACGGGTTTTTATCCGAAAAAAATAGAATATTTCGACAAGGGCCTGAAGCTTAGCGTCGACGTAGGCGTCCCGAAAAATGACATTTTATATATCGCCGGGCAGATCCATAAAATACCGGAGGGTTTTAAAGTACATGAAAAGCTTGAACGAATTCTGGAAACCAGGTATAAAAATTTTTTAAATAACGGTACTGTCGATTGGGCTTTTGCGGAATCCCTTGCCTTCGGGTCACTGCTTTTAGAGGGCTGCGGCGTGAGGCTATCCGGACAGGACAGCGAAAGGGGAACTTTTTCACAGCGGCACCTGGTATGGTGGGAAGTAAATGTCGATGAACCGAAATATTATATTCCGCTAAATCATATAAAAGAGGATCAGACTAAAATTTCAGTGTATGACAGCCCGTTATCCGAATATTCCATCCTCGGCTTCGAATTCGGCTACTCAATATCATGCCCTGACAAACTTGTCATATGGGAAGCCCAATTCGGCGATTTTGCAAACGGTGCCCAGGTTATAATAGATAATTTCATCATCGCTTCTGAAGCGAAATGGGGCGTCAGGAGCGGCCTTGTTCTGTTATTGCCGCATGGCTACGAGGGCCAGGGGCCTGAGCATTCGAACGGCCATATGGAGAGGTACCTGCAGTTGTCGGCCCAGGAAAATATCCAGGTATGCAATGTTACCACCCCTGTTCAATATTTCTGCCTTTTAAGGAGGCAGATCAGGTTAAAAGTCGATAAGCCCCTTGTCATCATGGCCCCGAAAAGCCTTCTCCGCCATCCTCTTGCCGTTTCGACGCTGGAAGATTTAACCAGGGGGCATTTTCAATTCGTAATAGACGATCCTTATATTTCAGGGAAGGAAAATGAAATTTCGAAACTATTGTTCTGTACTGGAAAGATATATTACGACCTGATTGCCAAAAGGGAAAAAACCGTGGACAACCACACCGCAATTATCAGGCTGGAACAGCTGTATCCCCTGCCGGTCAAAGAAATAGAAAAGATCCTGACAAAATATAAAGTTTCAGGCGGCAGGTATTGGGTCCAGGAAGAGCCGCAGAATAGGGGGGCATGGTCGTTTATCAAGTATCAGTTCGAAAATGTTTTTAATGAAAAACTTGTATATATTGGAAGAAAAGCCAGCGCCAGCCCGGCGACAGGTTCGCTGGCCTTGTTTAAAGAAGAACAGGAAAAAATTTTGGATATGGCTGTCAAATAACGGGAGGACCCAATATGAAAGTTGAAGTCAAAGTCCCATCCGTTGGCGAATCTATTGTCAAAGGAATCTTATCGAAATGGCTGAAAAAAAATGGAGACGTTGTAACCGAGGGTGAAACTATTTTCGAACTTGAAACGGACAAGGTAAATGTCGAGGTCCCCGCTCCAGCATCCGGTAAAATCGAGATCCAGGCTCCAGAGGGCGATGAGGTAAATATCGGCCAGACAGTCGCTTTTGTGGACACTGATTTTATTCCTGAAAAAACTGAAGTGAAAGAGCCGCAGGCTCCGGAAATTATTGCAGAAATAAATCCGCCGAATACCTCTCCTTCAAGCCCTGCCCCAAGCGCAGCCAAGGCAACCCCTTACAGGACAAGCCCCTCCAGGACAAGCCCATCAGTAAGAAGGATTGCCTTCGAGAACAATATCGATATCGGAGGTATTGACGGGACAGGGAAAGAGGGCAGGATCATGAAAGAAGACGTTTTGAATAGATTGAAGAGTGCAAAAGCTGATGAAAAACCGGAGGAAAGGCAAACTGTCGTTAAAATGTCCCCCATAAGGCGCACTATTGCGAAGAATCTTGTCCAGGCCAAACAGGAAGCGGCTCATGTCACCACCTTCAATGAGATCGATATGGAGCAGGTCATAGCGATACGGGCCAAAGACAAAGACGAGTTCATGAAAAAACATGGGACCAAGCTCGGGTTCATGTCTTTTTTCGTAAAGGCTTGCTGCCAGGCCCTGAAGGATTTCCCCGACGTCAACACTATGATCAGGGGGGATGAGATTATATACAACCATTATTATAATATCGGTGTAGCCGTTTCAGTTGACGAGGGCCTTATAGTACCGGTCATTAAAGATGCTGACCGGCTGTCATTCGCGCAGATCGAGGCGGTATTGGGCGACCTGGCGGAAAGGGCCAGGATGAAAAAGATAAAGCTTGAGGAATTGCAGGGCGGAACGTTTACCATAACGAATGGCGGTATTTACGGTTCCATGATGAGCACGCCGATACCCGACTTTCCCCAGTCTGCAATCCTGGGTATGCATGCGATAAAGGACAGGCCTGTCGTTATAGACGGCAAAATCGTGATCAAGCCTGTCATGTATACAGCCCTGACTTATGACCACAGGGTTATAGACGGTAAAGACGCAGTTGAATTCCTGGTTGACATAAAAAAATATATCGAAGACCCGGAAAGCCTTCTGATCGAACTATAAAGTATAGTCCTGTAAAGGGACTGCAAAGGAGATAATATGAACGGAAATAAATTCGATGTGGCGGTCGTCGGCAGCGGCCCCGGCGGTTATGTGGCGGCTATCAGGTGCGCCCAATTGGGCTTGAAAACAGCGGTCATAGAAAAAAACAAGACATTCGGCGGGACTTGCCTTAATGTCGGATGCATCCCCTCTAAAGCGCTCCTCGATTCGACTGAATTGTTCGCGGCCGCGAAACATAAAATGAGAGATCATGGCATACTGGTCGATCCCGGCAATATTGTTTTAGACTTGAGCATTATGATGGCAAGAAAAGACCGGATAGTGGCTAAAATGACAGAAGGGGTCGGACTGCTTTTAAAAAGCAATAAGGTTGAGAATTTCGAAGGTACCGGGAAATTAAAGAACGATCATACAATAATCATAGAAAAACAGGATGGCGGGACTTCCCAAATTGAGAGCGGAAAAATAATCCTCGCGACGGGGAGCGTACCGGTAACGCTTCCGGCGTTGCCCTTCGACGGAGAAAAAATAGTCGACTCTACGGGAGCGCTCTCCTTCGACAGGGTTCCGGGGAAGCTTGCTATTATAGGCGCCGGAGCCATAGGCCTTGAAATAGCCAGCATCTGGAGCAGGCTCGGAGCCGATGTCGTTATAATTGAAATGATGGATCAGATCCTGCCCCAGTCTGAAAACAGCACCTCCGGCAGGCTCGCCCTGCTGTTGAAAAAACAGGGGGTAGATATTAAACTTTCTAGTACTGTTAAGTCGGCTGATTTTAAAGACGGGAAGGTCGTTTTATCGATAAGCGACAAAAGCGGCGTCCCAGGCGATATTTCCTGCGATAAGGTCCTTGTGGCGGCCGGCCGGAAACCCTTCACAGCCGTGCTTGGGCTTGATGAAATAGGCGTCGGATACGACAAAGGAAGCGGAAGGATAAATGTAGGGAAAAATTTCGAAACGAATATTCCGAATATCTTCGCGATAGGGGATATTATTAAAGGCCCTATGCTTGCCCATAAAGCCCAGGAAGAAGCGGTTGCCGTATCCGAATTTATAGCCGGCGGTTACGGCGAGGTAAATTATGACGCTATCCCTTCAATAGTTTATACCTGGCCCGAATACGCTTCGGTTGGTAAAACCGAGGATGAATTAATTAAAAGCGGTGTACCTTATAAAACTGGGAAATTCCAGTTCGGCGCGAATGGAAGGGCGCTTGCCGGAGATAACACCGAAGGCTTCGTGAAAATTATTTCATCCGCCCAAACGGACGCCTTGCTGGGGGCGCAGATCTTAGGGCCCTGGGCGTCGGAACTCATCGCGGAGATATCGACTGTGATTAACTTTAACGGCAGTTCCGAGGATATAGCACGTACTGTTCACGCCCATCCGACTTTATCTGAGGTTGTAAGGGAAGCCTCCATGGACGTGTCTGGCCGGTCTATCCATTCCCTGCCGAAAATAAAAAAATAGAAGGGGAGGTACATATGGCTGATATTACTTATTCCAAGGGCCTTGAGGGAGTGATCGCCGGTGAGACGACAATTTGTAAAATCAACGGCCTGGAAGGGAAACTATACTACAGGGGTTACCCTATCGATGAACTTGCTGAAGGCTCCTCGTTTGAAGAGGTAACATACCTTTTGCTGTATGAAAAATTGCCTGTAAGAAATGAACTGGATGAATTCACAAAAAATATGAGGAAGAGTAGGGGATTGGCGGCGCCCGTCATAGATATGATAAAGAAATTCCCTCCCGGGGGGAAACCCATGGAACTTTTGCAGTCCGTGATAGCCTACCTGAGCGGATATGTCGAACATATAATAGAACATAATGCTTTCTGCAATTGCAGGACAACTCTTCACCAGGTGGCCCAGCTAGCCAGTGTTATCGCGGCATACCAGAGAATAAAAGAGGGGAAGGATTATGTGGAACCCGATGATTCGCTCTCCCATGGAGCGAATTTTCTCTATATGATGAGGGGGGAAAAACCCGAGGATTATGAAGGTAAAATTATGGACAGGTGTTTTGTGCTTCATGCGGAACATGAATTTAACGCTTCTACTTTTACAGCCAGGGTAGTGGCATCAACAATTTCGACATGTTATTCGAGCATTTCAGCCGCTATAGGGGCTTTGAGGGGGCCGCTTCATGGAGGAGCTAACGAAGAGGTGCTGAAAATGCTTGAAAATATCGGCAGCCAGGACAATGTAGAAAACTGGCTGAACAGGGCCCTCGCTGAAAAACAGAAGATAATGGGTATGGGGCATCGTGAATACAAAGCCATGGACCCGAGGGCTGTCATAATGAAAAAATTGCTTGAAGAACTCTCCCTTAAAAAGAATAACGATAAAAATTACAAAATGCTGCTCCTGATAAATGACATAGTAAGAAAATATATGGACAGCAAGGGTAAGCCGATTTATCCGAACGTCGATTTTTACTCCGGATCGGTTTATTCCCTGTTGGGAATTCCCACTTATTTATTTACTCCTATATTCGCGGCCGCCAGGGTTTCCGGCTGGCTTGCCCATGTGCTTGAACAGAGGAAAGACAACAGGATTTTCAGGCCCGAGTCCCTCTACAAAGGGCCGATAGATTTAAAATATATCCCTATTGATGAAAGGAACTGACGGATGTAATCGGGTTTTATCCGGTATTTCTCAATCCTGAAGCGATGCCGTTAATTGTTATTACAATTATCTCCCTCAGGACTGAGGCTTCAGAGCCTTCAGGGTCGCTTTGCGCTCTGAGGCGCCTGAGCATCTCGACCTGTAGAAAATTTAGAGGATCGACATAGGGATTGCGCAGCCGTATGGATTTTTGCAGGCGCGGGTCGCCGTCTAGAAGGACGGAATGGTCCGTTATCTTAAGTATAATCTCTTCGGTCTTTTTATATTCTTCCAATATTATTTTGAAAATACCCCCGGCAATTTCCCTATCGGGTATCAGTGTCGAGTACATGCCGGCGATTTCCATATCTGCAATGGCAAGCGATACCTCGGTATTATTTATCAGTGTTGTAAAAAACGGCCATCCGAGGTACATTTCTTTGAGCTCTGAGATCCGGTATTCTCCGGATAATCCTGAACCGAAGCCGTACCATCCCGGAAGGTTGAAGCGGCTCTGCATCCAGGAGAACACCCATGGTATAGCGCGGATATTTTTTATCGAATCTTCCGCCTGATCCCGGTCTGCCGGGCGCGATCCTATCCTGAGCCTTTTGATCTCGTCTATCGGGGTAGCAAGGCGCCAGAATTCTGAAAATCCGGGCGTATCAAATAATAGCGACCTGTAAACGGCATGCGAATTCAGAGACATGCCGGATAAGGCGGAATGCCATTCTTCCGATACAGGTTTAAAGCTTGTTGTTTCTTCAAATGAGGACAATAGTACCGCATGAACTATCTCTTCGATATGTCGCCGGCCAAGGTAAAGGTTCGAATAATGCGAGGAAATTACTTCGCCCTGTTCGGTAAGGCAAAACCTTCCGTTGACTGTGCCGGGCGGCTGAGAGCGTATTGCCTGGTTTGACGGGCCGCCCCCCCTGGCTGTCGTGCCCCCGCGGCCATGAAATATAGTAAGCACAATTCCATATTCGCCGCATATGCTTGTGATTTCCTCCTGCGCCTTGTACAGCGCCCAGTTCGAGGCAAGGTAGCCCCCATCCTTATTCGTATCGGAATATCCGATCATAACCGTCTGATGATTATTGTTAACCGACAGATGTTTCCTGTATGCCTCGTTTGTGAAGAGGTCTTTTAATATCCGGGGGGCCGCGTTAAGATCTGAAATGGTCTCAAAAAGCGGAACTATGGGTAAACAATCGGAGCATCCGGTCCATTTAGCGAGAGTGAGCACGGTAAGGACGTCGGCAGAGCTTTTTGTCATCGAAATGACAAACGGGCCTATTAAATGATTGCCGAAGATCGAATGGGCTTTTGTAACAAGCTGAAAAAGGGACAGGGTTTCAGCCGCCGCAGAAGTGACTCCGGGATGCCTGGCAAGTTCAGGCGGCGATTTATCAAGGAGAAATGTGAGAAGTTTTTCCCGTCCGTGTTCATCCATTCCTGTAAAGTTCATTTCGATCTCGAGGCCCCTGAGAATTTCTCCCAGGGCCCGGTTCAGCCTTGAAGATTCTTCGCGGAGATGCAAATTGGCGCTATGAAGGGAAAATATCTCCATCTGCCTCAATACTTTTGCGGGCTGCCTCGAGGCTAACGGCTGAGGGAGTATCTTGATCAATGTTTTTAGAAAATCCGTCAGGTTTTCCGGCTGAAGGTGAGAGGTTTGGGGCAAGTCCGATAAAAGCTGGGAAAGCATATCGGACTGAGAGGCCAGGGCCAGGTCGTTTGAAACAAGGGAAAGGGCGAGCCTGTAAGGTTCTCTCTTGTATCTTTCTTCTATATACGCGACATGCTGAGGGAAAGGCCGGCGGCTGTCTATCCAGGCCTGAAGTTCAGGGGGTGGCGGCAGCCTGCGTATGCTTAAAGACAAACGCCGGGAGAGATCCCGGAGCGCCGTCCGGTATTTTTCAACAGCCAGCCCGCGATGCAGGCGTAAAGTTTCAGCTGTGACTTCTGTTGAAACATTGGGATTTCCGTCGCGGTCGCCTCCAATCCATGAAGCGAGTCTTAACCATGTCGGCGTCGAAGAAAGGCCCTGATAATACTTTGCGAGCGACAGGTCGAGAGTATCATAAATCTGCGGTAAAAGGGTCCAGAAGATTTCATCGATAAAATAAAGGCCTGTCCTTACTTCGTCGGTCACGGCGGGTCTCTCAGTCCGGACACGGTCTGTAAGCCAGAGCGCGCTAATCTCCGCGCGGAGATCGGCTGAATATTCATCAATCTGAAGCGGCGGCAGGTCGGGACGCTTAAAATTTTGCAGAATTTCCGCAATACGCTGGAGTTTTGACAGGATTGTGCGTCTCTTCGCCTCGGTAGGATGAGCTGTGAGTACAAGCACAACACTAAGGCTTTTCAGGAGGGACTCCATCTTCTCTTTTGAAACGCCGCTCTTTTTTATAAAAGCGACAGCTTCCCCGATCGATCCGGGGACTGGTTCGGGATAAAGGTCTCTTTCATTCTTCTGCATTCCCCGGACCCGGTCGTCCTCTTCCGCCAGATTGACAAGGTCGAAAAAAATCGTGAAAGCGGAAGCGACAGCCCGTGCGTTATCGGGAGCAAGGGCCGACACGAGTGTTGTAAGGGTTTTAAGGGCCGTTGCATCGCCCGACCTCCGCGCTTTCGATGCATGCCGTATACTCTCTTCGATATTTAACAGATCGATCGATTCGAACATTGTGATCGTTTGCCCCAGAATATCTCCAAGCAGATGGATCGTCCCGGATAAATTATCAGCCATTATCAGCGCCTTTTTATAAAATTGGAATATGATAATAATAGGGAAAATCAGATTTCTCGTCAAGGGGCCGTTCAAACAATATACCTCTGGATGAAGTCAATTTTTTTTCTCACAGGATTCGCAAGCTTAAGCTGCAACGGCTCAAACTGCGGCGGGACATGTGCCCGCTGATCGCCGTTTTTCGCCGGCAGCTTCTACGCTTACTCATTAGGTTTGAAAAAAAATTGCTTCATCAGGATTTATATTGTTTTGAATCCGGCTTTAAAGGGTAGGTAATTCTGTTTTTTGACCGGCCCTAATGGTTAGATTAAGGGATTTTCTGGAAATTTCCATAGCTATATATTATATTTCTACTATGAAATTGACAATAGCGGAATTGGGGCTTGTCGGGTACAAAGAAGCTCTCAAGCTCCAGGAGCATTTAAGGGATTTGAGAGCTGCCGATAAAGTTAAAGATACGCTGCTTCTCCTTGAACATAATAATGTCATAACCATCGGGAGGAGGGGCAAGTATTCAAATATTAAAATTCCTATTAGCTTCCTTGAAAAGGAAAAAGTAGATATTCACGAAGTGACAAGGGGAGGCGACGTTACTTATCATGGCCCCGGCCAGCTTGTCGGTTATCTTATTTTCGACCTCAGGGATCATGGCAGGAATATCAGGGATTTTGTCTGGAATATTCAGGAAGTTTTCATCAGGATGCTGAAAAATCATTTTCATATCGAAAGCAGCCGCGGCGAGGGTTTATATACGGGCGTATGGGTTGGAAATGAGAAGATAACGGCAATAGGCCTGTCCGTAAAACGCTGGGTAACAATGCATGGATTTGCCTTCAATATCAATACGGACCTGGACAATTACAAATGGATAAATCCGTGCGGCATCACTGATAAAGGAGTTACTTCGCTCGAAAAAATTACAGGCTTTAGGCAGGATTTTAAAAATGTCGCCGGTTTTGTTTCGGATTCATTTTGCGAGGTCTTTAATATGGAAAGAGATAAAATTACCGGGACAGTGCAGGAAATATTTAGGGATTTAAATAAATGATCAATAAAAAACCGGACTGGTTAAAAATAAGGGTCCGAAGCTCGAAAGAAAAGGCTGAGGTTGAAGAAATATTGAACAGGTTTTCACTGAATACAGTTTGCGAAGAAGCCGAGTGTCCCAATCTCATGGAATGCTACAATAAAAAAACGGCCGCATTTATGATCCTCGGGAGCGTATGCACGAGGAACTGTACATTTTGCGGCGTATCCAAAGGACAAGTTTCCGAAGTCGATAAAAACGAGCCCGGAAATGTCGCCGCCGCTATTAAAGAACTGCATCTGTCGCATGTGGTAATTACTTCCGTTACAAGGGACGATCTTTCCGACGGCGGTGCAGCTCATTTTGCCGAAGTAATAAAAAACATAAGAAATCTTGGGAAAAAAATTGTAATTGAAGTGCTGGTGCCGGACTTCTCCGGCAGCCTGGAATCGCTGAAATTAATTGCCGGCGCCGGTCCGGACATCATTAATCATAATGTGGAAACCGTGCCCAGGCTTTATCCGGAGGTAAGACCCGCAGCGGTTTATAAAAGGTCTCTCCTTCTGATAAAAAATGTCAAAAGATTAAACAATAGAATTTATTCAAAATCCGGGATCATGGTAGGGCTCGGGGAAAAGCGGAAAGAGGTTATCCGGGTGATGTCAGACTTACGAAAAGCCGGGTGCGAGATGCTGACAATTGGACAGTATCTTGCTCCCTCTAAGAAGCATCATGAGGTCGTCGAATATATCAGCCCGGATATTTTTGAAATGTACAGGAAAACCGGACTCAAGCTCGGATTTATGTCAGTCGCTTCCGGTCCTTTCGTCAGAAGTTCTTATAATGCCTGTGAATTTTTCAGTATGATGGATACTTCTTATGAATTATGAAGAAGAGATCCAGTCTACCCTTATCTCCATCCCCGAACAATTATTACAAATAATCGGAGTCGTTTATACCCACCATAAAACCGGCGACGGCGGGGATATTTATCTGACCCAATACGGCCTGCCTTATTCGCGCCTTCTTGAAATTGAAAATTGGTACGAACAACAATGGTTTGAAACCCACAGGGAAAGGCTTGAAGGCACAAGCGCTGTTTTTAAAGTAAAAACCAAAGAAATGGAAGGAAAGAGCCTTGAGCTGGTTGTTAAAAACTCGCGGTTCGGAGAGGATGTGCCGCTTGAAACGCGTACGCTCATAGAGTTTATAAACGCCGAATTTAACAGTCCCTGGGAAGAATTTTCGATGGTTTTTGAACTGAGGGAAAGCAAATACGGCCCTGACGGCATCAAAGTAAAAACACAATACCCCCTGGCAATATATGTTCCTCCGGAAACCATGCAGCTCTGGCAAAGCGGCAGGTCCGCATACAAGGTAAGCCGCATAATCGACAGGCATCCGGGCATCGATATCGATATTCTCAAACAGTATAAATTGATTTACGGATGGATAAAGGGAAAAAATATAATAGAAGTTTTCAATGAGATCGGAATAGCAGGGGCCGAGCTTGAAATGAATCTGGCGCCGATTACCAGAAAAGTGATAGCTGACCTTGATAAAAAGGGGTACGCGGTAGCGGATATGAAACCATCCCATATAATAATCGATGAAGATAATATCAATAAGCTCGATGTAATGGGCGATAATAGCGATCATAAATCCCGGGGGAAGAAATTTACTTATATTCTTGACTTGGTAAACAGCGGGCAATATTCGATAGTAGATTATGAACTATTGGTCCGCACTCCGTCATATGACGAATATGTAAAGAATATCCGCAGGCATACATATCTTGACGATCAGAGGGACAGGTATTTAGCCGCTCCTCTGCCGTCATACCTTTCTGAAATGGAAATTTTCAACGTGCCCTATATATATGGTCATGTGGAAAGCACGGGAGGGTTACTATGGGTAGTGGGAAGAAACCCGAACCTTTACGATTATTTCCTGCCTGAAAGGTGGAGGACCACCCATAACTGGAAACTATCGGTTAAGAACGAAGTTTTTTATACAATCACGAAGGACAATATCCATATTGTCTGGAAGGATTCCCGCGTAGGGGAAAAGCCTTCGGCTTCTCCAATGATCGAATACGGTTACAACAGCCCGTTCGAAGAGTTCTCGATAGCCGAATACCTGAATAATAACGGGGTTCCGACCGTATATATGCGCGCGATTTATATGACCGGCAGTTCCAAGCAGGAACACTCGGAGGATATGAGGCGGTATGAGGCCCATGGCAGGCTTAAATGTCCCGACGGCCGTCCCGTATTAAGCGCTCTGCATAATTATATCACGATCAGGGGATATTATAACGGTCCCGATGAATGGGTAGCTGAGCAAAAAGGGCAGCTGTACAGGCCCGTCGATCTGGCAAAAGCGCTGAATAGCGGCGTTTTCACTGAAACTGAAGCTTACGGCCTCATCGGCAGGGTAATCTCATCAATGAAAAATATAGGCTACGACGGCTCCCTTCTCCAGGCAAACGATATAATAATATCCTATAATACAAAAGGCGATATCGTAAAAGACAATGAAGGATATCCCGAATTACGCATAACCAACCTGGAATTCATCAGAAAAATTTAAGTCTGGCTCCCCGCAAGTTTCTTTTGCTGCGCCCTGCGGACTCTCCACCTGTCAAGCCTCCATTCCACCGCCTCGTAAACCACCGGAACGACCACAAGGGTGAAGAAAGTCGATGTGAGCACACCGCCGATGACCGCTACAGGCAGAGCCTGTCTTCCCCTGGACCCTTCGTTGAGTCCGAGGGCCATCGGCAGCATTCCGAAGATCATGGCGAAGCTTGTCATTAAAATAGGCCTCAGTCTTATAGGCCCGGCATGAAGCAGGGCTTCCCTGATAGTCATCCCCTCGACCCTTTTTTTATTGGTAAAGTCTATCAGCAGGATCGCGTTCTTGGTGACCAGCCCCATTACAAGAAGGATCCCTATGAATCCGTAGATGTCGATATCGACTTTTGTCAGCAGCAGGAGTAGCGATGACCCAATTAGAGCCAGAGGTATCGAGATCATCAGGATTATCGGCTGTATGAAATTATTGTAAAGCGAGGCCAGGATCATGTATATAAAGAGCAGGGCAAGAACCAGGGCCAGAGCCATCTGCGGCACCAGCTCGTTGTAATTTTTCTGCTGTCCGGCGAAATAATAATAGTATCCGGGAGGCATCGGCACGGTCGTATCGATCTGTTTTGAAATATTTTTCAAAACCTCCTGCAGGGAATGGCCCGGCGCAAGATTGCCGAAGATCCTCACTATGCGCTGTTTGTTTTCCCTGCGTATAGCAAGCGGGGAGGATGAATAGGTAAAGTTGGCTATCGCCGAGATAGGGACTTTCGTGCCGTTCTGGGTCGGTATCATGATATTCCTTATATCTTCAGCCTTCTGCCTGTCCTTTTCATCCATCCTTATTACGATGTCAAAATCCTGGTCGCCCAGGGTATATTCTGAAATTATATTGCCCTGTATGAGGTCCTGGAGTGTCTGCCCGAGATATTGGGCGGTGATCCCCATCTGCTGGGCCTTGATATTATCCACCTGGAGGACGTATTCAGGCTGTCCCGGTTTATAGGTCGTGTTGATATCTATAGCTCCCGGAGTCTGCGCTACTATCCTGAAAATTGAAGTGGAAATATCCGCGAGAATGTTCAGATCGGGGCCCGCTATATTCAGGTAGATAGGCGAACTTCCCCCACCCGAAGCGCCGCCTCCGCCCCCGCCGTACGAGGCCTGGGTTGTCCTGGCGATGATGTATTTTCCGAATTTCATCTGAATATATTTTCTTACCTGGGCCATGAAATCTTCGGTGTTGATATTCCTTTTGCTTGAGTCTTTCATGTCCACGTAAATAAACGCCTTCTGGCTGTCCGAAGAGGTCGGGATGCTTCCAGTAGACCCGATAGAGGTATAGACGGTTTCGACAGGCTGTTGTTTAAGCAGATATTTTTCAAGATCGTCGGCAAAATAGGCTATTTTGTCGAGGGGCGCGCCGGGATATGTCTCCATGTAAACATTGAACGATCCGGCGTCTCCCGGGGATATGAAATTAGCGCCTATATACCCTCCCGCAAAAATGTACATGCTGAAAATAAACAACCCCAGTGTAGATATTAAGACCTGCCATTTGTGATTAAGGCTCCAGCGCAGGATTTCATGGTAGAGATTGTTCATATAATGATAGGCCTTGTTCCATCCTCCGCTCAGGTTGTCGAAAAACCTCATAACTCCCTTTGATTTAGCTTTATCGGTTTTCTTGAACCAGTAGGCTGAAAGCATGGGGGCCGATGTAAAGGCGTCGAGAAGCGATATCAAAAGGGCGAAAGCCACTGTAAGGCCGAATTCCCTGAAGAATTGCCCCGTGACCCCTGTAAGGAATGATATCGGTATAAACACGGCCAGAATAGAAAGGGTTGTCGAAAGCACGGCCATGCCCACCTCGTTAGTCCCGTTTTCCGCCGCTGTTTTCGGGTCCTGTCCCATTTCAATATGCCTGAATATATTTTCCCTGACGACGATCGAGTCGTCGATTAAAAGCCCTATTGCCAGCTGCAGAGAGAGCAGCGTCATCGTGTTAAGGGTGAAGCCGGCGATGAAGACCAGGAAAAACGCGCCCAGCAATGAATTGGGCAGGGCCATCGCCGTTATGATAGTCGAACGGAAATTCCCGAGGAAAAGCCACACTATGACTATAGCGAGGATAGCGCCGAGCAGGATATCGTTTTCCACCCCGGTGATGCTCCTGTGGATGAATTTCGACTGGTCGCTGACCATTCTAAGGCTGACTCCCTTCGGAAGGATTTTCTGGATGGAAGGCAGGGCCCTGCGCAGATTATCGGATACCGCGACCGTGTTCCCCCCGCTCTGCTTGAGGATCTGGAACATACAGGCGTTGTTGCCGTTGACCCTTGCCCTGGACAGCTCATCCTGTAATTTAACCTCGACCTTTGCTATATCTTTAATGCGCAGTATCTTTCCTGTGGAACTTGTAAGGGCTATGTCCCCGAGGTCCTTTACTTCCTTGGCCAGCCCGAGGACCCGCACGTTTACCCATTTCTCATTTTCATATATTGTTCCTGTAGGAAAGGTTATATTCCTCTGCTCCAGGGCGTTGACAACCTGCTTGTAGGTCAGGCCTGTAGCCGCAAGCAGTCCCTTGTTAACCGTAAGGTTAACGACCTTTTTCTGGGCGCCCAGGATATCCACCTCACCGACCCCGTCGACAGCCTCGACCCTGGGTTCGGCCATTTCCTCGAAAATCTGGCGCAGGTCAGCGAGGCTTTGCTTGCCTTCGATGGACATGTAAATGATAGGAAAATCATCGGTGGAAAAGCGCCTGATAATGGGCTGCTGTATGTTTATCGGGAGCTGGTTCATTGTCTGGCCCACCTTGTCCCTGACCTCCAGTTCGGCGAATTTGACGTCTGCGGTCGAGGTGAACTGTATTATAATTATAGATACGCCTTCTTCGGATTGGGACGAAAGAGTATCGAGGTCCGAAACGCCGCCGAGGTTGTTTTCAAGCGGCTTGGTGACCAGCTGTTCGATCTCTTCGGAGGAAGCGCCGTTAAGCTGCGTCACTACCGTTACGACCGGGAAATCTATGTTGGGCAGCATATCCATAGGGAGCCGCATATACCCGACTAGACCAAGTGTTATAATAGATACTATGATCATTACTACGAACACAGGCCTGTTTATAGCAATTTTAACGATTTTCATATTATACCTCCAGAGTCCCTGCGAGTCAGTTCCCGGGGGATGTCTTTATCTGGTCCCCGTCATTGAGCTTGAAGGCTCCCGCTGTGATAACCTCGTCTCCCTCTTTAATGTCTCCGCTGATTTCAACCATACCATGGTATGAATAGCCCCGGGATACGTTGATCTGCCTTGCCCTGCCATGGTTGTTGACGAAAATATAAATGTTGTCAAGGTTGGCTATGACCGATTCTTCAGGAACGCTGAAATCGTTTGTAACCCCTATAATGATATCGACGACAACCGACATCCCTATCTTAAGCATCGTGTTAGTAAGGGGCGCCGTTGCGGTAACGGTCCCGGAAAGGGTTTGACTTTCTACGAAAGGGGTTACTTCATCGACCGTCGTATTCATTGTTATGTTTGAGTTGTTTTCATAATAAACTTCGGCCTGCATCCCCTTTTTTATTTTAAGAAGGTCGTCAACACCGAGGTTGACGTCGACCTTTATTTTTTTCGGATTCGCGACTTCGGCGACGGGTTTATCCATGGTGACCAGAGTCCCCCTGTCTATATAATATAATTTAATAACTACTCCCTCGATCGGCGACCTTACAGGGGCTAAATTGTAAGTCTGCCCCACTATGTCCCTGTAAATATAGGCTATAGGCTGGTCATAAGCGATATAAGCACCTTCGGTTACCGTATTGTACTGGAATTTTCCGGTGACCTGGGGATAAACAAGGACCTGGGGATCGCCCTCTACGATGCCTTCCCCTGAAACGGTCATCGTCAGCGGCTGTTTTTTCAGGGTCATGGAACCCACCTGGTATGCAAGGGGGGGAGTCTTTTTGCTGTTTTCAATGATCTTATCGACTATCCGGAGAACTGCCACCCCGAGAATCAATGCGGAAAAACCGATCGCAATGTATATCAGCAATCTTTTCCTGGATTCTTTTTCTTTATTTCCTTTTTTAGCCATATGCGGCATAATAGTCAGCTTTGCCATGTAAAACTCCTTATCTGTTTTGTTCCCCTGTCAGTCTCTTCAATTCCAGCGCGCTTGAAAAATAGTCGAATATGGCCTGCAGGTAATTTCCGGACGCCTGCGTGTAAGCCGTTTCGGCGTTGATAAGATCAAGCGACGACGCCTGCCCCGCTGCGAATTGTTCATTGGCGATCCTTACCCCTATCTGTGAAAGCCTTAAGCCCTCTTTCTGGCTGACAAGGTTTTGCACGGCCTGGTTTAACTGAAGCAGGAGGGCTTTGATCTGCAGGTCCAGGGATTCTATGTATTCATCGCGGCTGAATTTGGTTTTCTTTATAGTTTCATCGTACTCTTCATCGGTTTTAGAGGGCCTTGAAATAGGTATCCAGCTGTCGACCGAAAAGCTCAGCTGCAGGCCTGCGCTCCAGCTCGGCCACCAGTTCTGGTTTGTATCCGTAAATTGACGCTTATAATTGTAATCGTAATTGAAAAAAGCGGAAAGTGTAGGGTCGAAATTAGCATCGTTGATGCCCTTTGTTAGAGCCAGGCTTTTTAACGCGACGTCGTATGAAAGCAGGACGATGCTGTTAGACGCGGCCTTTTCCATGATATCGGTCTCGTTAGTGTTTGTAAAGACCACATTGGTATAATCCATCAAGTCCCCTATGAATTCTATGTTGGTTTGATCTATGCCGATAGCATTGCATAAGGAGATCAGCGCCACCTGATAGGCGTTAGAGACCTGGACCAGCTTGGGCTGGTTATTCATATACAAGACCTCGACGCTTATATAATCGTACTGCGATGCTATCCCCTCACGGTAATTGATCTTCGAGGAAATAAGCTGGTTCGAAAGTTCCCTGTCCAGATCCTGGTCCAGCCTTATGTTTTCTCTTAAAACGATAAGGTCGTAGAAAGCGGTTTCAGTCGAATAGATCGTTGCCTGTTTTGCATCCTCGTATTTTTTTCTTGCGAGAGCAAGGTTGATCTCTTTTATCTGAAGCGCATCGAGGTTCCTGAAGCCCAGGAAAAGGGCCTTGCTTATAGTCAGCCCCGCCGAGTAGTTATTCGGGAAAACGTTCGATGTCTGAGAGAACCCAGAACCGGATGGAGTATTGATAATACCGTTAGATACAGTCAGGGGATCCAGCATGGTATAAGTTCCGCTCACGTTAATGCTGGGAAGCCAGAAATCGGCGAAATTCTCCCCGTATTGGGCTTCGGCGATAAAAACGTCTTTCTCGGCCTGCTTGAGGTCGAGGTTGTTATTTAAGGCCATTTCGACTGCGTTGGAAATAGTGATTGTTCTTATATTTTCAGCGTAAGCGGATAACGACATAAAAATCAGCAAAAGCGCTGAAACAGCAAACCTCATTGAATACCTCCGATTCCATTATAACCTATTGCCCTGTAAATGTAATGTTTAAGATCCTCGATCGGCATTGCGGCCTTTGTTTGATTAAGTCCGGCGTCATAATCTTTAATATAGTTAAATATCATCATTATGGTTAGCTGAGCGGACATCACCGGTTCGACTTCTTCCAGGATTTTTCCCTCTTTTTTACCCTGATCGATAATATTTTTAAGGGAATTAACGAAATATTCCCTTGCCTTGAGGAAATACTTATACGGTTCCTTTATATTTTTATCATGATAAGCCTTTTTTATTAAATAAAGATGCTCTTCGAAGAAAGTACTGATAAAATTACCGGAAATGCGGGTCATATTTACCAATTTTTCGATAAAAAAATCCAGTTTGCCTTCGAATGAATCCATTGAATCTATTTTTTCAAGGTATTTTTTGGTATCTTCCAATATATTCAGAATAATAGAGAGGAAGAGCATGAGCTTATTTCCGAAATGCCTGTAAATCGTACCTTTGCCAATGGAAAGGGCCAGCGCGATTTCCTCGATGTTGGTCTCGTAATATCCTTTTTTTTCGAAGGCCTTTTGAGAGGCGCCGAGGATTGCCCTATCCAGTTCGGTCAGGCTGCCGATCTTTTCCAGAATCGTCATTTAGGTTCTCCACTAACGGACGGACCGGACCGTCCGTTTCAAGCATTATAATATTAAGCATAAAAATTGAAAAAATCAAATTATGGAAAATTATAAATTACCTTTTGGAAGCCTTACTATAGTGAACCAGAAATTATCGATCGATTGCACGACATTCATAAGCCCGTCAAAATCCACGGGTTTTTTGATGTAGCAGTTGGCATGCAGGTCATACGCTTTCACCACGTCCTCCTCGGCCGATGACGAAGTGAGCACGATTATAGGGATCGATTTCAATCCGGGGTCATTTTTAATATCCGATAATACTTCCCTTCCGTCTTTCCGCGGCAGGTTCAAATCCAGAAGGATCATATCCGGCCTCGGCGCGTTTTTATATGAACCCTCTTTTTTAAGGAATTGCATAGCCTTTTCCCCGTCGCTGACATTTTCCAGGCTGTTTAAAATCTTAAAGTTTTTGAAAGCCTGCCTGATAAGCTCTACGTCGCCGGGATTATCCTCAATAATCAGTATTACTGCGGGGTCAGCATCTTTTCTGTTCATAAAAGTCCTCCAGATTATCCGGTACTGTAAAAAAGAATGTGGAACCTTTTCCAACGCTTGATTCCACCCAGATCCTTCCGCCATGGCTTTCGATGATCTTTTTACATATGGCTAATCCCATACCTGTTCCTTCATATTCCTCATGCGTATGAAGGCGCTTGAAAATTATAAATATTTTATCAAAATGTTTCGGATCGATCCCGATGCCGTTGTCTTTTATTGAAAAAACCCACTCGCTGTCTTTATGAACCGATGATATCTTTATCCTCGGGGCAACGCTGCCGCAGAATTTAACTGCATTGGATATAATGTTCTGGAATACCTGGGATAGCTGGACAGCGTCGTAATCAAGAGTCGGCAGATTTCCGGATTCTATTACCGCCCCGCTTTCCTCCAGGAGGACTGAAAGATTATTTTTAACCTTTTCCAGAAGCTGTCCGCAGTCGTTAGGCGTAATGCTTCCGCATTGCGGATTTATCCTTGAATAAGACAGCAGGTCGTTTATCAGGTCCTGCATCTGCCTGGCGCCCTCGATTGCGAAATGGATGAACTTATCCGCTTCAGGGCTTAATTTTCCCTTGTAATGCTCGGAGAGAAGCTGGGTATAACTTGAGACCATCCGGAGGGGTTCCTGAAGGTCATGAGAGGCGACATAAGCGAACTGTTCGAGGTCCATATTGGACCTCTGGAGTTCCCTTACCGTCTCTTTCAGTTCCTTTTCAACCTTCTTTCTTTCAGTGATGTCCCTGATTATATTTATAAGGGTCCGCACCCCTCCTATTTCCGCCCCTTTGGAACTGGCTTCCACCGGGAAAATGCTTCCGTCTTTCCTGCGGTGAACCGTTTCGAAGATTATGCCATGAAGATCGGCCTCTTCCATCTGCTCGGCGGTTAATTCCCGTTCGCTCTCGGCGCGGATGTCGGGAAGGGAGAGTTTTAAGAGTTCATCCCGGCTGTATCCGTACTCTCTAAGGGCCGCATCGTTCCCGTCAAGAATGCGGAGGTCGGACTTTCTCAGGAAAAGGATTATATCCCTGCTGCTTTTCACGAGCAAATCGAACCTGGATTTTGTTTCTTTCGATTTTTTGTTTTCAGTGATATTTTCAAAGACCGCGGCGAAATACCCCTTTTCAGGGCAGTACACAGAAATATTGAACCATATATTCAACTGTTCCACATATGTCTCGAATCTTTCTGGATTTCCGGTCGTCGCGCACCGTCCGTATACTTCGAAAAGCTCCGGATTTGTTTTCCGGATTCCGGGGATCACTTCCGTCACCTTTTTCCCCGCAACATTTTCAAGGCCGGTCAATTTCAAGAAAGCCGTGTTGACCATAACATATATAAAATTCACCGGCCTGCCTTTTTTGTCATAAACCATTTTGCAGTAGGCTATCCCGTTAAGCATATTATCGAAGAGAGAGCGTATCGCTAACGATTCATCGATCATTACTGGGTACCCTCCCCGGCAATGGGCAGGATTATAAGAAATTCCGTCCCGCTTTTATTTTTTATTTTCAGTGTCCCGTTACTGCTTTTAACCAGGTCGCTGACAAGCTGTAATCCAATGGAGCCGTTTTTCATGGGGTCAAAGGCATGAGGAAGACCGATTCCGTCGTCGCTGATTGAGTAGAGGTAATTATTCCCTTTATTTTCAAACCTGATCTTTATATTTCCATTACGATCCCCTGGAAAAGCGTGTTTTACGGCATTTGTCACGATTTCATTCATTATAAGCCCGCAGGCTACTGCCGTTTTCGCGTCGATTAAAATATCTTCAATATTCTTACTAATTGTTATTTTTTTTATATCCAATTGATAGGTCATTGAAAGTTCATCGGTAAATGCTGAAATATACTCTTTCATATTGACGCTTGTGTGGTTTTGAGCCTCCTGCAGTATTTCATGAACATGGGCTATCGCTAAAACCCTGTTCTTAATATCGGCAATGGCGGTCCTGCAGCAGTTTTCTTTTTCCATGTTCATCTGTAAGCTCATGATGCTTGAAATGATCTGAAGGTTATTCTTGATCCGGTGGTGAATTTCCTTCATAAGATATTCCTTTTCATCGATCGCTTTCTTAAGGTTTGTTTGAAACTCCTTTCTTTCAATAGAATAACAGATTGTCCTGATCAGAAGTTCCTTATCGAACTCGCCTTTTACCAGATAATCCTGCGCGCCATGCGAGAGAGCTTCCATCCATGCCGATTCGTCGGATAAGCCTGTAAGAATAAGCACAGCAAGATCCGGAAACCTTGAGTTAATTTTATCGAATGTATCGATCCCGCTATTGTCCGGTAAAGACAGGTCCAGTAATACGATATCGTATCTTTTTACCGTGAGCAATTTTAACCCGTCGTTTAAGTAACAGACTGCGTCCGGCGGATTATTAAGGCCTGAATCTTTGAGCATGGTGCCTATTAAAACCTGGTCGCCCCTGTTGTCCTCGATTAAAAGTACCTTTAAATTCTTATATTCATGGAAAGCCATAAACCCTGCCGCTGAATTATTGGTTATTGTTTCTTCGCTTTAAAAATATCCATTATTTATTTGATAGTCAAGCGATGAAGCGCATGAATTTGTCGAAGTGAAATCTTGCTGCATGGGAATGGCTCGAAAACTTTCGGATTAAAAAATTAATTTTTGGTCAGGTTTTTTATAAATTATTTGACAAACTATTACGCCGTATATAGTTTTATAGTAAACAAAAATAGTGTTTATAAATTTAATTTTCCGGAGGCGTTATGGATGACGGCGTATTGGAAGATATCAAGAAGGAAAATTTAAATAAACGTATGAACTTCTTCATCGTGATACAGAAGATGTTCAAGGGATATCCTATAGAAATCGGTTTTTTTGACTGCGCTTTTCAGCCCCTGGCTCCTACTTCATTTACTTCCGAAACGGCGAGGCTTATAGCAAACCTCAGCGGGCAGAAAAAACTGAACATTAAAAAAGATATGAACTACTATTATTTTTCAAAGGTGATATCGTCTGAAAATCTGCCGGCTGAAGATTTTCCCGACGGTTTTTTCCTTAAGGAATTTCCATCGGAGTTTTATGTCATCGGCAAGGTGGAACATGAAAGCGTTAAATTCGAATTTCTCTTTCGCATAATTGAAATGATGGTTGAGATGAATATAAGGAATATCCAGGAACAGGGTATAGCTTCCGGCCTCTTCCGCCAGGCCCTTCAGAATACTATAGATGAATTGAAAAAATACAACGACAGGGAAATCGAACTTCGCACTTCTTTTCAAAAATATATCCCCGCCAGGGTAGTCAACGAGATCATGAGCAAAAATAAAAACGATCTGATGAAGGGGCAGATCAGCGAAGTAACTATCCTGTTTACCGATATCAGAGGATTTTCCTCCCTGGCGGAAAAATATTCGACAGAAAATGTAGTTTCTATGCTTAACGACTACTTTTCATTTATGATAGATATTGTGCTTGAAAACGGGGGGGATATATATAAATTCATGGGAGACGGGATGATGGCGGTTTTTGAAAGCGGAAAAGATAATGCGTTCAAGGCTTTGAATACTGCCCTGCAGATAAAAAAGGGACTGGTATCTTTTAATGATAAAAGGAAGAAGAACGATCAATTTCTAATAAATATGGGGATCGGAATCCATACAGGAAAGGTTCTGATCGGAAATATCGGAAATGAAAAACGAAGCGATTATACCTTGATCGGGGATGCTGTAAACATAGCGAGCAGGCTGGAAAACCTGACTATAAAATATAACGCCTTCCTGGTAATTACAGATACAACGTATAAATTGATCCAGGACAGGATTGTCGCGAGGGAACTTGACAGTATCAGGCTCCGGGGCAGGAAATCCCCTCTCGTTATTTATGACGTCCTTGGTTACCAGGACGAGATCAATGACACGATCATTTCCGCTCTCAAGGAATATAACCAGGGCCTGATACAGTACAGGATAAAAAGATGGGAAGGCGCGATGGTCCATTTTAACAAAGTCTTGAGCTATTTGAACGAAGACGAACCCTCGAATATCTACCTGAAACGCTGCACATTTTATTATTCGAACCCGCCGTCTGAAGAATGGGACGGCGTGATAGATTCGGAAAACCTGGGGTATGATTTTTAAGCGTTCAAACAATATACTGAATTCTTTAGGAAACAATATTTTTATCGAGCAGTACTCGAATGCTTGAGCTGCAACGGCTCAAAACGGCAGCAAGCGTTGATTGAATGCTTTTTTATTAAAGAAATTTTTATCATCTGTATGAATAGATTAAATACAATGAACGGTCTCGGATAAACGCCTGCTTCGCCGTTTTTCGCCGGCAGCTCTTATACCCTCCGGGCACAAGCGCTCTTCGTAAGGCTCGATAAAAAAATTGTTTTCCACAAAATTTTATATTGTTTTGAATCGGCAGGAATGGGGGGTCTCCGTAACTTCCCGTAAAACCTGTGTAAAATATTTTAATAAAATACTTGAATTTTTGTAAATAACTTTGTAATATAAAGTAGAAAGGATAGGAGTTTTTATGCAGGACGAGAGTGTAAATCAATTTGAGAAGCTGGTTGAAAAAAGAAGCGCCAGGGGCAAGATTGCGGGCGGGGAGGTTTTCGCCTTCTGGGGCATATTGAATTTGATTGGATACTTTACTTATTTCTTTTTATGGACTTCAATAATAGTATGGGTGATAATGATGGTGATAGGGGTAATTGTTCAAATATTTTATGTGGAGCGAATTAAAAAAAAAGACGGCTATCAATTATTCTGGACAGGGATAATCAATCAATTATGGCTTTTCATACTCGTCCTATTGCCGTTTCTTTTTTATATTTTCCCGTTTGTATTTAAAATTTATTCACCGATTGCAATATTCCCTTTAATATTTCTGTGGCTTTCGATCGGATCTTTGATAACAGGCCTGATCGTTGAACAATTGAGCTTTACGCTGGGAGGGTTAATATTATTTGTGTCATCGATTTTACTCGTTTTATTTATTGACGAACTGATTATAATTTACCCAGCTACAATAACAGCAGGCGTTATCATACCGGGTATCTGGAGCAGGTATGAAGAAAAAAAGTGAAGAAAGAGAGGAGTCAGAGTACTATCTTGACAGTCTCTTAACTACTGAAATCCGTTTTTTCTTAATGACTATCCTGGCTATGTACGATTCGGCGGATTTTAATTTTTTAAAAAATGAACTTTCGGCAAGCGATGGAAACTTAAGCGTGAATCTTACAAAACTTGAAGATGCGGGATATATTTCATCTAAAAAGGAATTCGTGGGGAAAAAACCTAAAACAACCTATAAAATAACCGACCTTGGGCTGGAAAAGCTGTCAATGCATATAAACAAGATCGACAGCTTCAAACAATTGCTTGATATTAAGGAGAAAACAGATGGATAAAACGTTTGATAAACTCAAGGATTTGATAGAAAAACGGAAAGTAAGGATAAAAAATTCGGGAAGTGAAATTTTTATTATTTGGGGCGTGATCTTATTGGCGGGTTATATTGTCAAGGCATTTATTATTAAATCAGAATGGGTTTTTCTCATTACGATGATTTCGGGAATCATAGCTCAGGTAGCCTTTATTGCGGTAAAAAAGAAGGCTAAAGGACATGAATTATTGTGGAATAACACTATGAGTATCATGTGGATTTATACTATTCTTATTATTATTTTGCTGGGGGAGGTTTTTCCGGTTTATTTTAAGCTTTATTCCGACCAGGCCGGAACAGTCCTTATTTATCTCTTTGTTTGTCCGGCATTGTTCATATCCGGCCTATGGCTTAAAAAATGGAGCATAAAATTAAGCTGCTTTGTTTTTATCCTGGCTTCCATTTTTATGGTCCTGCCTTTTCCTGAAAATAAAACGATAGTCATTATTGCGGTCATCATTCTGGGGCTTATCATTCCTGGAATAGCGGGAAAACTGGAAGAAAAATACTCTCGGAATTAAAGCGGCATTGAAGATGCTTTCACCGAACCGGCCGGCAAATCGCTTTATTCGATTTATTCCCCTTCTCATCATCAAATAACGCCTTCTCATCAAGAAAAGCTATGCAGTCATACTATCCGAATGTTATAATAACTTATCCCAACTTATGAAATCAGGAATATTTAAAGCATTTTGGATTGATAATTTGAATTCTTATTGAGATCAAGGAAAATATTTTTTTCAAATCTATTGACAAAATCAAAAGTACTTTATATAATAAAGCATATTCATATTATAAAGCTGATTTTGGGATGTTTTATGAAAAAACAAATAATTTTATTCTCGATAATTTTCATTTTTTCAAATGCAGGGGCAGCAGTGACTATAAATAAAATTAAGGTTATCGGGAATACTCATACGCAAACGGAAACCATACTGGCGTTTGTGCCGGAACTGAAAGAAAAAAGCGAATATAACGAAGAGGAATTGACCAATATTATTAAAAGAGGCAAAGAGAGGCTGGATATCACGGGCTGGTTTTACAGCACGGAAATTTATATAACTCCTTCGCAGGAGGGAACCAATTTCAGGAACATTGTCATAGAAGTGGCCGACGGTTTTTTAATCCGTCCCGGCGGAGGCGCTATATACGGTGTTTACGGCATGGATAATATATATGGCAACGGTGAGTTTTACTCTGTAGATTTGGGATGGAATGCGCAATATATCGATTTCGGGAGCTATTTTGTTAATAAAGATGTGTTTTTTAAAATCGGCCTTGGAAATATGCCGTCAGGCTTTTATACAAATACGGAAACGAATGCATATAATTGGAATTCAATACAAAATATCGGAAGTTATCAGGAGATCGGGTGCAGGTTCAATTATGATTTCAGCCTTAGTTTATCGAATACCGTAAATTATATTTTTTCGGATAATTACTCCTGCATAGGCGGTTACGATTCTATAAGCGTCGCAGCCCTGCTTGATGCCAGGCCGGATATTTACTCTTCATCCCATGGATATTTTGCCGGGATTACATACAGTTATATCTTTCCATTTGAATCTTGCCTGTATCCTTTCAACCGTTTTAAATTTGAGGCTGACAAGTATATTTCAATAATTCCAGGATATGATAATTTGACCCTGGCTTTAAAATTAGATGGGCAGTTCCAGGATAACGAAACACAGATCTATTATCCGGATTATTTGAAGCTTTCGCTTGCCGGGATCGACGGAATAAGAAGCTTGAACGACCCGGATTTAATTGGAAATATTTTGCTGGACGGCCATGCTGAATTACGCTGGGATTTTTTTCAAACCGCGTTTTTCGGGATTTTTAATATGGATTTCGAGATACTGTCATTTTTTGATACGGGCGAGGCCGCAGAAGGCGCCGAGTATTTTACCCGGGATAAAATCCAATACGCCTACGGGGCAGGCCTGAGAATATTTTTCAGGGAGCCTATCTATATTCCTTTAAGATTCGAATTCGGATGGGATAAATTGGGCGATATGTCGTTTTTTTTCAGCATGAGCGCGCCTTTTTAATATAGAGGATAGATAAAAATGATTACGTGGAGGCAATCATGAAAAATATTATAATAACAATGATATTTGTTTGTTTATATGCCGGGAGGGTATTCCCGACAACCTTCGATGAGTGCAGTTCGCTTGAAATGTTTTTCGGGAAAGGCCCGGCGGCCTTACATCAAAAGATCGGCGAATACGAGGCCAGGTTAAAGGCCGATAGCGGCGATTATTATGCCGACCTTGCGCTTGGGATCCTTTACTTCGGCCTGGCATACCCGGCGGATAATAACGAAAAGGGAGCGGGCCAGAAGGCGATAGATTATACCGACAAATTCCTGTCCAGGGAACATGACAATCCACTGGCTATGATTTACAATGGTGGGGGCCATGGGTTCATCGCCAGGGATTCCGGCAATATCTTTGTAAAAATGCTCGAGGTAAATAAAGCCTTAGGAATAGAAGACAAAGCCGTAACTTTAGCCCAAGGAAAAAGTTACGAATGGAATATCCGTTTCTTACGCGCTAATTTCTTTATGAACCTCCCGGATTTCTATAAAAAAAGGGATACGGCGGTAAAAGATTACAGGTTTATCGAAACCGAATATGATAAAAATACCAATAATCATAATATTGAAGGGATCATGGGCACAGTTTATTTCTATCTCGGCGAAATAGAAAAATCCAATACGAATATCGATAAAGCCGTTGAATACTGGAAAAGATCCGTCAGGTTGAACGCCAGGTATTCTTTTAATTCATATGAAGCCAGAAAGGCCAAAAAAGAACTGGAAACCTTATCCGATTAATGATATAATTTTTAGTTAAAGGAGTTATTTATGAAAAGGATTATTGCAGCAGCGGTTTTTTTGTGTATGTATGCCGGGTCTGTATTTCCGACTACCTTCGATGAGTGCAGCGGGCTCATAATGTATTTCGGGAAAGGCCCCGCGGTTTTACATCAAAAGATCGGCGAATACGAGAAGAAGTTAAAAACCGATTCTAACGATTATTATGCCGAACTGGCGCTTGGGATCCTTTACCTGCCGCTGGCATACCCGGCGGATAGTCATGAAAGCGGCGCCCTTCAAAAATTGATCGATTACACCGGCAAATTCCTGGCAAGGGAACCTGAAAATCCCCTGGCTCTGATCTATAACGGCGAGGGGCATGGACTTGCTGCCAGGGACACTAACGATCTGCTGGTTAAAATATTCGAGGCCAATAAAGGTGTGGAAGTATGCGATAAAGCCGTAAAACTTGCCGCGGGAAAAAGTTACGAATGGAATATCCGTTTCTTGAGGGCGAACAGCTATGTAAACTACCCGGAATTTTTCAAAAAAAAGGATGTGGCGGCAGCCGATTACCGGTTTGTTGAAACCGAATACAATAAAAATACTAACGATCAGTACATGGAAGGTGTAATGGGCTCAGTTTACTTCTATCTCGGCGAAATAGAAAAATCCAATACGAATATGGATAAAGCGGTCTTGTACTGGAAAAAATCGGTTAAAATAAACACCAAGTATTCTAACGATTCATATGAAGCCAGGAAAGCAAAAAAAGAGCTTGAAACTTTTACGGATTAATAAAGTTAATGATGGGGGGCGTCCCTATAAAACAAAAAAGGAGAATAAAATGTTCATAAGCGTAAACAATGTATCAAAAACCTATAAAATGGATAAGGTTGAGATCCAGGCGTTAAAGAACGTAAGTCTTGATATCGAGGCCGGGGATTTTATCTGCCTTATGGGACCAAGCGGAGCCGGTAAATCCACCCTTCTTCATATAATAGGATGTATCGAGAACCCGACAGAGGGGGATGTGATAATTCATGGCAGCAATGTAAAAAAAATGAAAGATAAAACCCTTTCGCTTTTCAGGAACGCTCACATAGGCTTCATCTTTCAGAGTTTTAATCTGTTATCAGTTTTGACAGTTTATGAAAATGTGGAATATCCCCTGATGATCAGAGGGGGTAAAGTGGACAGGGAACATGTCATTTCAGTTATCGAATCGGTCGGCCTCAAGGACTACATGAAACACAGGCCTGACGAGCTTTCAGGAGGACAGAGGCAGAGAGTGGCGGTAGCCAGGGCGCTTGTGACAAGTCCTGACATAATAATAGCAGATGAGCCGACAGCTAATCTCGATTCCAAAACCGGCGACAGGATCATAGACCTGCTCCTCGATTTAAACAGGAAGTCCAATACAGCATTCCTGTTTTCGACCCATAACGAAGCCGTCTCAAAATATGCTAAACGCATAGTGCATATTCTGGATGGGGAATTTCAGGACTAACACAACAGGGAGGATCAGATGTTTTATTTCAAGATCGGGTTCAGGAATATAATAAAGAATATAAGAAAAACCTCGCTTACAATGGCGACGCTTGTTGTAGGAATGGCGGCGCTTCTGGTCTACAGCGGTAATAATACAAATATGTTCAGAAATATGAGGGAGATGCTGATTAAAACACAGTACGGGCATTTCCAGGTCTATGCAAAGGGCTTTTTGCAATACGGGAAAGATTTTCCCTTTGACTATCTTATAGGCGATTATAAAAAGGCTGCTCTAGAAATAAAAAGGATACCGGAAGTCAAATTCGTCGCGCCGAGGCTGTCCTTTACTGGGTTGATTTCAGGAGACAAACTAAGCACAGTAGTAATGGGGCTTGCAGGCAGCCCTGAAGAGGAAAAATTGATGAATTCGTCCCTTATAACAAACGGCGATTTTATAAGCTCCGACGATCCCTCGGGAATAGTCGCCGGGGATAACCTGCTGCGTAAGCTTTCCGGGGGCCCGGGAGACAGCTTTACGATAATGACCACCATGAAAGGTGGCGGTATAAATGGTATGGATGCGACGGTCAGGGGGGTCAGAAAAGGCTTCGGGGAGTTCGACCAGATCGGTAAAATGTTCGTTCTGGCCAACATTGAAAGAGTTCAAAAGCTCCTGAATGTAGGCGATTCCGCAGGAAGTTTGGTCGTAATGCTGAACAAGACTGAGGATGTCACGAAAGCGGAAAAGCGGATCAGTTCAATATGCAATAAATTCGGGCTTGAATACAGAAGATGGGACCAGCTGGCGGTATTTTATAAAAGCGTAAAGGCAATGTACGATATGAATATCCTGATCATCACGATCATCATACTGGCAATCCTGGTCTTTATAATAGCGAATACGATGTCGATGAACCTTCTTGAAAGAATACGCGAGATCGGGACTATCAGGGCGCTGGGTACGACAAGGATGAAAGTTGTCAATATTTTCCTTGCTGAAAGCGCGTTGATAGGGGTCATCGGAAGTATAGCGGGCGCTTTCTTCGGATTACTGCTCGCCGCAGTAATAAATGCAAGCGGGGGTATTTATCATGAGGCCAATATGTATGCTCCCAACGGCTATACTACTTTTATCGAACCCGAAACCCTGGGAATAATCGTTTATATTGTCCTCTTTATAATAATTGCAGTGGTCTCCGCGTTTGCAACAGCCCGAAAGGCTTCGAAAATGGCAATTGCCGACGCCCTGAGATGGATTTAAAGGAGAATAAATTATGTTCTATTTAAAATTAGGTTTTAGAAACCTCTTAAAAAATAAAAGAAGGACATTGTCGACGATGCTGACGATCATCATCGGTATGTCGGCTCTTATACTGGCAAAGGGATTTATTAATTACAGCTTATGGGGACTCAGGGAGACGATAATTAACGGCGGGATCGGGCACTTCCAGATATTCAAAAAGGGATTTTTAAGCCATGGGGATGAAAAACCCTACGATTACCTTATAACAGGCTATAAGAAGATAATAAGGGAGCTTTTCAATATCCCGGGAATGAAGATCGTTACGCCAAGATTGAGGTTCCAGGGCATAATGGCAAGCGCCGATAAGAGCGCAATAGTTTTCGGAACTGCCGGCAACCCTGAAGACGAAGCGCAGTTCACAACATTTACAAGCCTCAACGAGGGGAAGAAGTTGAGCGATACCAACCAGTTCGATTTAACAATAGGAAGCGGCCTTGCAAGGAGCATATCGGGCAAAACAGGCGATCCATGCACAATCATTGTATCCATGAAAGACGGAGGCGTCAATGCGCTTGATTTTAATATTTCAGGTATAGTCCAGAGCCAGATAGCGGAATTGGATGACGTATACGCCCTGGCAAACCTGAAAACGATCCAGAATCTTCTCAACATATCTAATTCGATCGATACCCTCGCCGTCATGCTGACTAAAACCGAGGATGTGGAGAAGGTTGAACCTGCCATCAACAACCTGTGCAATAAATTCGGGCTTGAATACAGGCGATGGGACCAGATCATGCCTTATTATTATGTCGCGAGGGATTTTTACACTTCGGCTATGAACGTAGCCATGCTGATCATCTTCGCGATCGTGATCTTCGCCATTGCAAACACGATGAATATGATACTGTTTGAAAGGATCCGCGAGATCGGCACGATAAGATCCCTGGGCACCACAAGGATAAAGGTGATGAAAATATTTATGTCGGAGAGCGTTTTATTAGGTTTCTTTGGAGGACTACTCGGCGTCATTGCAGGGGTGATCCTGGCCCAGATAGTTAATTCGTCTGGCGGGATCCCTATCCCCCCTCCGCCGGGCAATTCCAGGGGATACACGGCCTTTATCCATCCGGACTTCCTGGGCTGTTTATTTTATTTTGTTTTGTTCCTGGGGGTATCGGCAATTGCGGTAACTTACCCGGCGTTAAAGGCGGCCAGGATGGTAATCTCCGACGCCCTTCGCTGGATATAATAGAAAAAGGAGGCAAATCTATATGAAGAAAACTATTATTGCCCTTGTTTTCGGGCTTTTTTCGGTCTGCTCAGGGTATTCGATCACAGCCGATGAAATTCTGCGGAATACCGATGAAACCCGTTCTATAGCTACTAACTTCATAATGACCGACTATATGGAGGACTACCGCAAGGGGAAGTTATCGGACAAATCGATGTTAAAGGGTTATATAAAGGGGATGGATAAATCCATGGTCATATTTACCGAACCCTCTAATATGAAGGGCAGGAAAATACTCATGGTGAAAGACGATATGTGGGTATTTATTCCAGACACGAAAAAGCCGGTCCGGACAACTGCTTCCCAGAGGCTTCTCGGCCAGCTTTCGAACGGGGATGTTCTCAATGTCAGATTTTCCTATGATTACAGCGCTGTCCTTGAAAAAGAGGAATCCATAGCGGATATAAATTCGGAGAATAGAACATGCTATAAACTGGACCTGACGGCCAAGCGGCCGGGAGCCGCATATCACACCCTGACATTATGGGTGGAAAAGGAAACTTTTTATCCTGTTAAAGCCGAATTTTTTGCTTTGAGCGGAAAAAAGATGAAAACCTCTTTTTACAGCGGCCTGAAGGTAATTGCAGGCAGAAATGTCATAACCAAAACCTCCATTTACGATGAAATAATCAAGGATAATTACACAACAAGCGAATTTTTAGACCTTAAAGCCGCGGAAGTGGAAGACAGGTACTTCAACAAGGAATACCTGCAGAGGATGTAAATCCTGGTAGAGATGTAAATAAGGAGATTATATGAGGATCGCGCTTTTAACGTTATTTATGGTAACAGCCGCTGCAGCGGTTTTCCGTGGAGAAACGAACGGTTCCGGGGAAACGAACAATTCCGAGATCACATACAGCGCGAAGATATATAATACGGAGACCTTTTCATCCGTTAAAACTGTCCTTAACCCTGACGGGGTTCTTAATAATTACAGCAGCTTTCTTGCGGGCGGCCTTTCAGGGGAGGTCAAATACTATCTGGATTTCAGATGGAAATCGGACCCTTTTTCGTTCCAAGCCTCGGATATAGGTTATCTTGATGCGGTTACGAATTCCGCTTTCACCAACCTCATGACCGAGGATTACCTTTCATTTAATTTCTGGGAAATTTTCCTGGACGCGGGCAAGAAAAAGATAACACAAAGCGTGTGTTTTCTCACCACACCCATCGATTTTGCGATTAACGGTTTCAACGATATTTCAAAGAATAAAAGCTACAACCTGCAATTTTCAGAAGGTAAATACATGGCCAACGCGGACTGGTTTTCAGATTTCGGGGTTATCGGGTTAAGTTATATGCCTGAGTTAGATTTTGCAACTAACGCTCAGCAGTATTTTTCAAGCTCCCAGATAGAACAGGAGGAATTCCGTTATACGGTCAATATATCGGGCGCAGATATGGGTTTAGCCCTTTCCCATGACAGCAACTGGCGCGCCGGGGCGAATTTCTCCGCAACGATCGGCGATTATGTCGAAGTCCATGCCGAGTGCGCCTACCTTGAATATATCCCGAGGTTCGGCCTTGGCACCAATATGACAGCTACCGGCTTCGACCCGGCGAGCATGCAGCCCATATATTCCCCTGAACTGACAATTACCCGGGAGAACGTCAGCAATGTTTACCAGATCATAGTGGGGGGGACTTACAACGGCGAGTATTTTTCATTGTATGTCGAGTATTATTACAATATGGCAGGGTACAATTACGCCCAATGGTCTAGCATCAGGCAATCGATGAGAGACTTCAGGTCGGATTACTATAACAATTCTTCAGGGGTGCTCAATGCGGCGAATCTCGGCACCTTGATGAGTTTTATGGGAACTAATTCTTTTCTCGATGTCTGCCAGGATTACGCCATGATAAGGGTGACCACTCCGTCGGCTTCAACCGAGAAACTGGGGCTTGCATGGACCACCCTTGTGAACCTCGAAGATTTAAGCGGGATGGAAATATTTTCAGCCTCTTACAGCTGGGACAATCTCTCATTGACCGGCCAATTCACATTTGATTTCGGGGACGATTATTCCGAATTTAAACTATTGGGACAGGATTGGACCGCCGGCGTTGAAATTGAAATTGGAATTTAAATATCTCAAAGACTCTTATAAAAGATAAGATAATTTTTTATCGCGCTGAATTTTGAAAGCGCTTGTGCCCGAAGGATATGTGCCCTAACGGTTCAAAACAACTGTCCTGCCCCTGAATCGGAGGAAAGTTTTTAATGTCTCTGCGCACTTTTCTCGCTAAAGTCGATAATAAGGACATCAGGCGGGGGTTATATTTTTCCAACCTTGACGGCATAGTCTGGGCTGTGATGTTCGGGCTCGCGGAGAATTTTATCGTACCTTTCGCGCTGCTGTTCGGCGCTTCTGTCCTCCAGGTCAGCCTGATAACGGGGTTCGGGCAGCTCGGGGTAGGGATCTCACAGCTGGCCGGGGCGAGGTTCGTAAACTGGCTGAAAAAGAGAAAAATATTATCGACTGTCTGTGAAATTATCCATGCCCTGTCATGGCTGTTAATGTTCATCTTCACTGCTCTCACAGGGAATCCCTGGTTCGTAGTCGTTTTCTACACCATAGGGCTTACCGTAAACAATTTTGCAGGGCCGGGCTGGCTTTCCTGGATGCACGACCTGATGCCTAAAAAAGTAAGGGGCGAATACTGGGGTATCCGCAACCGCTACATGGGCGTGGCTCAATTAATATCGATTACAGCGGCCGGGACGGCTCTTTTTATAGCCAGGAGAAATAATTTCGAAGAGCTGGCGTTCGGTTTCCTGCTGGTTGCGGGTTTCGCCTTCAGGTTTTCAGGGGTCTTTTTTCTTCAAAGGCAATATGAACCCCGGATGAAAGTCACAGAGGAAAGCCATACTTTTAAATTCCATGTATTTTTAACGAAGCTGTTCACGACCAATTTCGGGCGTTTTGTATTCTTCAGTATAATGCTCACTTTTTCTTCGAACCTGGTGGGGCCGGTCCTGCCCGTTTATTTCCTCCAGAGCGTGCGGCTGAATTATCTCCAGTTTACTGCCGTGATGATGGCTGGTGCGATAAGTTCCTTCGTTTTCATGACTTACTGGGGCCCATTATCGGATAAATACGGGAATTACAGGGTTCTGATAATATCATCTCTCGCCCTTCCCCTCATAGGTTTCGGATGGGCATTTATCAAGGACTTCTACCTGATGATCCTGCTGCAGATCTTCAGCGGTTTCGTATGGGCGGGGGTAAACCTCGCGACAAACAATTTTATATTCGACGCAGTAAGAAAGGAAAACATGCCCAAGATCATGTCATATTTCAATATGCTCAATACCTTCTGCATTTTCCTCGGGGCCCTGACTGGCGGCGCTTTGATCGAATTCCTTCTCAAATATAAATTCTCTTTCGGTATTTTCAACAGCTTTACGATCATATTTCTTTTTTCGGCACTGCTGCGGATAGTCGTTATCGCGGTCTGGCGCGGCAGCTTCAAAGAAGTAAGGGATACGGAAAAGTCGCCGAGGTTCCACTATTTCTTTATCTATAAACCCGCCCTTGAAATGCTCGATTTCATACAGGAAACGAGCGAAAGGATATTCCGGAGAAAGTGACGGGTAGGAACCACAGATTTCACAGATTGCACGGATGGATTGGGATGAATGGGGGTTCACCGAAAAGATGCAAAGGTACGCAGAGAGGGAAAAATCCGCAGATGGATGGGGAATCTTCCGCGAAGCCACGCGAAGGGACATTAAGATTTTAGGATAAAATTAAGCTTTCAGCCGATTTAAAAATTTCATATTAGATATTCTTAGGAAGTTGCAAGTTAAATCTTTCAAACCTAACCCCATCACTACTTATAACACTTTCTATAATCTCTTTACCTTCATCATCTTCTCGCGTTATTTCAAATCTTTGCTTTAAATCTGTTAATTTCTCTCTTTCTTCAATGGGTTTAGATATTAATTCAATTATTCTATTGTTTAATAATAATTCTGGGAAATCTTGTCTACCATATTCAATAATGTTATTATTATAAACATTATTATTAAAATAGCTAGAAAGATGTGATGACATAAAATCAAGTAATTTGTGTTCAATAGCTTCTATAATTAATTTTCCAGAGCTATTTAATGGTTTTGATGGCTTATTTTGTTCGATCGGTTCTTTTTTCCAAGCTTTTAATAAAGCTTTATTTTCAATAAAAGTGGAAGTTAAAGTTTATATATAAGCCATTCACAAAATCATAATTAGGGATATTGATTAATTTTTTATTTGTTTCATCATAAATAAAAAAACAATCAAAATTTTCGGAATAATTTAAACTTTTTAATTTTTTTATCGAAATGTATAATAAAGAAAATGAACATAATAAAATACCAATAATTAACAATTTTATATTATTTTGATAAAAAAATAAATAATTTGAAATAGTGCTGGTTCCTAATGCTAAAAGAAAAGCGATAAAGTAAATTTCAAATAAAAGTCCTCTTTGTGTTAAAAATTGTTCAACAACTTTTTTGTTATTAAAACCATCTTTACTCAAAGTATTTATCCTTAATTATCAAAAATTCTTAGACATTATAATATAATATTTTGTTTTTGTAAATGCTTAATGAATAATAAAATCGGATATTTCCCAGTGATTATTTTAAGGGTTTACAGAAAAATTTTAGATAAAGTGTAAATAATTTGATGGTCATTAAAATAATGCGGATTTAACAAATTCCTAAGAAATGGAAAGCATGGATAGGCTATTTATCAGTGAAATCAATTTCTAATTATCGTATTATATCTTAAGAATGTTATTCGCATGCCTTCGCGGAAAACCATCCCCAAAAAGAAATGAATGAAAACGTAAGATTCACAACTTACAAAAATTAATGTAAAATCTGCGTAATCTGCGAAATCTGTGGTTCCAGTCCTCCCCCGTCTATTACCTCAATCCCCTAATCGCCTTTATCCTCTCCTTCATCAGCATATCGATATCCGCTGACGTCTTGGGGTCCATCTCCCAGTCGGCGGCATGGTAGGTTTCGGCTATCTGCTCCGGACGGCGCGCGCCGACAATTGCGGCAGTAAGTTCAGGCCGTCGAAGGACCCATGCTATTGCAAGCTGTGAAACGGTCCTTCCGGCTTGTCCGGCTATACGGGAAAGTTTTTTCACATAATCAAGGTTTATCGAAAGTTCGGGCTCCTGAAAATGGCTGTCATACCGCCTGTGATCGTCGGGAGGCAGCCCTTCCATACGTTCGCGCGTGAAGCCTCCTGTTAAAAGCCCCTTATACATCGGGCTGTAAGATATCACCCCTATCTTGTTTTTATAGCAATAGCCTAAAATTTCATTTTCTATTTCCGGGGAGATCATGCTGTATGGAGGCTGGAGGCTGGTCACGGGGTAAAGTTTTTCTGCCCTTTCAATCTGGTAAGTGTTGAAATTCGATAATCCTCCATACCTGACTTTCCCTTCTTTAATAAGCTCGTCGATTGCCAGCCAACCCTCTTCTATTTCATAATCCGGTTCAGGCCAATGTATCTGATACAGGTCGATAGCTTCTATTCCGAGGCGTTTAAGGCTCGATTCCGCTTCTCTTTTGATGCTGTTTTTTTTCATGCTTCCGCTGATATTTCCATCTTTATCCCATACCCTTTCGCATTTTGTGGCTATCAGGGGCTTTTCCTTCATTCCCTTTATAGCCTTTCCGACCATTTCCTCCGAGTGTCCCAGGCCGTAAACTGCCGCCGTGTCTATCCAGTTGATCCCCACTTCAAGGGCTTTGAATATTGTCTGAACGGACAATTCGTCATCCTGCGGGCCCCAGGAAAACCGCCAATTACCGCCGCCGATAGCCCATGTCCCGAGGCCGATAATGCTTATCTCCAGAGCGCTCCGGCCAAGTTTTCTCTTTTTCATCGGATCCTCCATTTATATAATATTTATAAAATAATAAAAATTTTAGAAATCGGGTAAAGAAAGAAGTCAAATGCATCTTTTCCCCTCAGCCTGCACTTAAGCTAAGTATAAATTTAAGCACTTGGAGGTGCGTTATGAACAGGTTTTCTACATATCTGCTGAGCATTGCAGCTTTGCTTGTCGCAAGTTCTGCAGGCTTTTCACAGATGTCCGATATGGGGCTTGACGGAGGCCATTTCGGGCCTGGAATGATGGATGGGCGCTCTTTTCATCATGAAATGATGTCCCCTGGATTACATGCCATTATCCGCGAACTGCATCTTGAAACAACCCTTGAAACTTTCCATGTCAACGTGGAAAAGATAAGGATCGATGCGGCTGAAAAAAAGATCCCGCTTAAGGAAAAAGCCAGGATTTCCATGAGCAACTTAAAGAATCTTGTTAAAAAATATGCGAAAGACAAGACGGTATCCAAGGACATCGTACAGGCTTTGAAGGATTTGAACGGGGCGAGGATCGCGATACGCCAGATCGACAAGGACACCTTTACCAAGATCCGCGCGTTAAAGGACGGCCTTGATAGCGATATAGATAAGGCTGTAGACTCGTATATTCAGAAACTATCGGCAGGCGGAGCCGAGCTTGACGATCTTGCCAAGGACTTGGCGAGGGATAGAGCCTACGAAGAAATAAACGTCCCTATGGAGATGGAAAAATAATAATCTTACCCCCAAACCCCGCCCCTCTTGAAGGAGCGGGTTTTTTTTGTAAAATTTATATGGAGAATTCTATTGACAAATTTATTATAAAATAGTAACTTAAAGCCATGAAATAGTCTGGAAGGATTATGAGCGGAGGGTTATAATGATAGATCAATTTTTCCAGTTCCTTGCGAAAATGGGGTTCGGCGACCCCCTTCATCCTCCTATCACGCACATGCCGATAGGCCTGACAGTAGGCGCTCTCGTCTTTTTCCTTTCAGCCTTTTTTTTCAAACAGAAACATTACATTCTTACAGCCCGGCATATATCGATTCTGGCATTTATTTTCGCTTTTCCAACTATATTGCTCGGCGTTATCGATTGGATCCATTTTTACCATGCGGCTTTATTCCTGCCTATAAAGATTAAAATTGTCCTTGCATCCATTCTGCTTATAGTTCTAGGTACTGGTATAATTCTCGGCAGTGAAATTAAAGTCCATTCGATGACAATGGCTATTCTTTATATAATAGCGTTCTTCTGCGTATTCGGACTCGGTTATTTCGGAACATCGATCATCTACGGGCGGGGCCTTTTAGAGAAATCCAGCGCTGTTACCAATGTTTCGCCCGCGCATGATATTGCAAAAGAACCGGAAGGGCACAGGATTTTATTAAAATAGAAGATTGAGGAGGCGGCTATGATTTTAAGGTCCCTGCTTTTCTTAACAATCATCTCGGGCTGCTGCAATATCATATTCGCCCACGAAGAAGAAACAAACGGTAATGTCGGTTTTGAAGAAAAGGCGGGCGCATTTATACCCCTGGACATTCCCTTTGTTGATGAAACCGGAGCCGGGGTAAAACTCGGGGACGTTGTCAGGGGGCCGACAATCCTTTCATTCGTTTATTATAAATGCCCGAATGCTTGCGATTTCCTGCTTTCCGGCATGGCCGGCGCATTGAGGCCGTTTACCGATAAACCCGGTTCGGAGCCAAACCTTGTAACGATAACGATCGACGATCGCGAAACCATATCGGACGCGCTAAGATCGAAGAAAATCGCGTTCGAATCCATACAGAAGCCGTATCCGGAAGATAAATGGCATTTTCTGACCGGCAGTGCTCAGAGCATAAGGGAGGCCACTGATGCGGCGGGATTTCGTTATGCCAGGCAGGGCGACGAATTCGATCATCCGATCGGCATTATAATAATTTCGCCGAAGGGCAAAATAGTGCGTTATATTATCGGAACAGAGATATTGCCTATGGACCTTGCGATATCCCTGATGGAAGCGTCGAGCGGAACCGTCAGCCCGACGGTCGCAAGGGTTATCCGCTTCTGTTTCAGCTATAATCCGAAAAGCCATCAGTATGTCTTCAATATCCTTCAGGTAAGCGGTACTACGATCTTTGCAATCATAGGCTGTTTTGCGCTATACCTGGCCGTATCAGGCAGGAAAAAACGGAAAGCTGAGGTTAAATAATGGAGGAAAAAACTGTGCAGTCAAATCACGGGGATTACATTCCGTATTATGCCGATAAGGGGAAATTCCCCGGGATTTTCGGCTGGATCTTTGCAACAGACCACAAAAGGATCGGTATACTTTATCTTGTTCTGATCATATCTTTCTTTACAATTGCCGTTTTTTTCGGGGTATTTATGCGTCTCAACATGATCCCCGGTTTGAAGATAATGACCGCCCAGCAGTACAACGCGCTTTTCACCCTTCATGGAATAATCATGATCTTCCTTGTGGTGATCCCTGCGGTTCCCACAATTTTCGGAAATTTTTTCCTTCCGATCCTTATAGGCGCCAACGATATGGCTTTTCCGCGCTTGAACCTGTTCACATGGTATCTCTTTGCTGCCGGCGCGACCCTTGTTTTCGTATCGGTTTTTACCGGGGGAGGTCCGGTCGATACGGGCTGGACTTTCTACGTGCCTTTCAGCCTTAGAACGACTGTAAATGTTCCCCTTGCCACATTTTCCGTATTCGTCCTTGGAATGTCTTCAATACTCACAGGCATCAATATTGTAACCACTGTTCACCAGTTGAGGGCTCCCGGGATGGGATTCTTCAAAATGCCCCTCTCGGTATGGGGTTTTTATGCCACTGCATGGGTCCAGATCCTGGCCACACCGATCATAGGGATAACGATGGTTCTTATAGTTGTCGAGAGGTTCTTCGGAATAGGGGTTTTCGACCCCGTAAAGGGGGGCGATCCCCTGCTTTACCAGCACCTCTTCTGGATCTACTCGCATCCTGCTGTGTATATAATGATACTGCCTGCGATGGGAGTGATGTCCGATATTTTCCCGGTGTTCTCCCGGAAAAACATCTTCGGTTACAAAATGATAGCTTTTTCCAGCATAGCTATTGCGGCGGTGGGTTCCCTCGTATGGGGCCACCATATGTACGTGAGCGGCCAGAGCGATCTTGCTGGTATAATATTCTCGCTTCTAACCTTTCTCGTAGCCGTTCCGAGCGCGATTAAGGTTTTCAACTGGCTGGCCACCATGTACAAGGGCTCGATAAGGCTGGAACCGCCCTTTCTATACGCCCTTTCTTTCATTTTTCTCTTTTCGATCGGCGGATTGACCGGGCTTCTCATAGGCGCATTGTCGACCAATGTACACCTTCATAATACTTATTTTATTGTCGGCCATTTCCATTATGTAATATTCGGGGGAATGGGTTTCGGGATGTTCGCGGCTTTCCACTACTGGCTCCCCAAGATAACGGGGCGAATGTACGCTAAAAATATCGCAGTGATCGCCTGGTTCATACAGTTCGCAGGGTTTAATATATTTTATTTTACCATGTTTATACTGGGCTGGGAGGGGATGCCGAGGCGCTATTACGATTATTTGCCGCAATACTCGGAACTGCATACAATAGCCAGCATAGGGGCTTTTATTATGGTTGCAGGTTTTATTTTAATGGCTTTTAACCTCCTTCGAGGGGTATTCAGGGGCAGTATCGCCCCGTCGAACCCATGGGAGGGCGCGACCCTTGAATGGTCCCTGCCGTCGCCCCCTGAAACCGAGGATTTCAGAGAAACGCCTGTAATTGCCAGAGGGCCTTACGATTTCTCTGATTTCAGGGAGAAAAATAATGCCGGAAAATAAAGGGAAAAAAGCCGACGGTAGGGTCGGAATGTGGCTTTTTATTTCTACGGAAGTCTTATTATTCGGCGGTTTGTTCCTTCTTTATTCGATGTACAGATTTAAACACGCGGTGGATTTTCATAACGGGTCTCTGGAGCTTTCCAGATTTGACGGAGCCCTGAATACATGCATCCTGATAACCAGCAGTCTTTTTATAGCGCTTTCAATCTATTTCATGAACAGGAAAATGGAAAAGACCGCAGGGATCTACCTTTTATTGACAATATCGATGGCTTTCGGGTTTCTGATCGTAAAGGCGTTCGAGTGGGGCGCAAAATTCGAACATGGGCTTTACCCCGGGGCGAAGTATCTCCTCACTCTTCCAAAAGGGGAAATACTTTATTTCGGCCTTTATTTCATGATGACGGGACTCCATGCCCTTCACGTAATTGTCGGGATTGGAGTTTTGTCGTTAATGTATATTTTTCTACGCAGGGGCGTCCTTACGAAAATTTCCCCGGTAATGCTTGAAAATTCGGGGCTTTACTGGCATCTAGTCGATATTATCTGGATATTCCTCTTTCCGCTTTTCTATCTTATTACTTAGGAGGCGCTTATGGGTGAAAAGAGCGTTAAAGAAGCAGGGATAGGCACATATCTCACTATCTGGGCCGCACTTATTATCTTTACAGGAATCACGGTTACCACGGCGAGCTTAAATCTGGGGCAGATAGGCATTGTGATCGTGCTTTCCATAGCGGCAATTAAATCGACCCTGGTGCTGCTCTATTTTCATGCACCTGCGCTACCAGAAGATGACATTAATAAAACTTGTTATTCCTATAGCGATCGTTGTTCTCGCTATTTTTATCGGCTTGACATATTCCGACGTCGTCTCAAGGTAAGGAGGGATATAAAGTATGTCAACATCGGCTGTCGAAGTTAACGGCGCATTGATATATATACTCGCCATTTCACTACTCATGTTCTTCCTGATAGTTTTCTTCATGGTGTATTTTCTTGTCCGCTACAGGCGTTCAAGGAACCCGGTGCCCGAGGAATTGCATGGCGATGTTTTTCTTGAGACGGTATGGGTGATCGTTCCCATGCTGATAATGCTTTCGATGTTTTATTACGGAATGACAGGGTTCGTATTCCTCAGGAATCCTCCGGCTAATTCCATAAATGTCAAAGTTCATGCGAGACAGTGGTCATGGCTCTTCGAATATGCCAACGGCACAAAAAGCCCCGATCTTGTCATTCCTCTCGGGAAAAATATAAGATGCGAACTTTCTTCCGACGACGTTATCCATGGGTTTTACATCCCGGCCTTCCGTATACAGCAGGATGCGCTGCCGGGATTCAAAACCGAAGCCTGGTTCAATGCGACGGTTCCCGGAACTTATGATATTTTATGTTCCCAATACTGCGGTTTGAAACATTCGGACATGCTTGCGAAACTTGTCGTGGTTTCTTCCGATCAGTTCGATACATGGCTCGCGGGCGGGAAAATAAGCTATCCGGGAAAATCCCAGCCTTCGGGCATGCCCCCCGGATACATGCTGATCAGGGAGCGGGGATGCCTTTCGTGCCATTCCCTGGAAGGCGTAACCATGAGCGGGCCGCCTCTTAACGGTCTTTACGGTTCACAGGTTAAGGTTGTTACCGGAGGTGTCGAAAGGGTCCTCACCGCCGACGACGAATATATAGAAAAGCATATCATTACACCGGGGGTTGATGTGGTGGAAGGGTTCCCGAATATTATGCCTTCCGGGAGAAACGAGCTTTCAGACAAGGAAATAGACGAAATTATTAAATATCTTAAAACCCTGAAGTGAAAAAAATAAAATATTTAGGCATACTTGGAGAACTGGCGAGGGTTAATCTTTCCCTTGCCGTGTCTTTTTCCGCGGCCGCCTGTTATTTTATGAAAAGACAAAGGGTAGATTGGGCGGCTTTGTATACATTCCTGGGGGTTTTTTTATTATCCGCCTCGGCTTCGGCGTTAAATCAATACCAGGAAAGGGCCTTCGATGCGATCATGGGGAGGACGAAGGGGCGTCCAATTCCTTCCGGAAGGCTGTCTCCTGCGGCGGCTGTTTACACGGCTTTCATCTTCGGGATTGCCGGGTTTTCCATCCTCTTTTTCAGCGTATCGCCCGTACCGGCTTTTCTCGGGATTTTGACACTTTTATGGTATAACGTTTTATATACTCCCTTAAAAAGGGCTTGGCCTTACGCGTTTATTGCAGGGGCTTTTTCAGGAGCGATCCCTCCAATTATAGGCTGGTCGGCGGCCGGGGGCGGACTTTTCGACCATGCGATTTTAATTGTTTCATTATTCATGTATTTATGGCAGATACCCCATTTTCTATTGCTTAATCTGGAGTATCGCGAAGAATATTCGTCGGCAGGGTTCCCCTCGGTTTTTAAAGGGAGGGATGGAAATAATGCGGTCAGGATTATTTTTTTCTCCCTTATCGGTGCGGCGGCTGTAACATTTTTCTTTCCCCTGTTTAAAGCTGTATCGGGTATAATCGTTCCGGGGGTCATGATACTTGCAGGTTTGGCGGTAATATTATACTTTTACATCAATACTTTCACCCTGAAAAATGCTTTCGAATTTAAAAGATGTGTAAAGGCTCTTTATTATTACCAGGCGGCGGTTCTTATATTGATAATGCTAAAGTGATGCGATTAAGCGGTTTCGTCAAAATTATTGCCCAGGTTCGGTTCTTCGAGGGGCCTTTCCCTTGCGGGTTCCCTTTCCCTTGCCTGAGGGTTGTCAGCTTCAGTTTCTTTCACAGTCTCCTGTTCATTAATCTGCCTGGCTTCCTCGGCTTTTATCTGCTCTCTTTGCTGCGGTTCCAATATCGTTTCGAAAGGCTGCTGCACCTGTGAAATGATCATATTAATTTCCTATAATATAATCTAATTTCAAGCGGGAAATAAGTCAATTCACGCTTCTTATAAGAAAAGCAAGTTCCATCCTGCTGTTTACATGGGTTTTGCTGTAAATATGATGGATATGGTTTTTAACGGTTTTTGGAGAAATGAAAAGTTTATCGCTCATCTCGCGGTTATTCAACCCCCTGAGGATTAACAGGAGAATCTCCTGTTCGCGGCCGGAAATGCCGTATTTTTCGTAAAAGGCTTTACCCGGCTCGTTTAACGGCGATGTTTCGGGAAAACGAGGGAAAAATCGTATAGTTATGATCAGGAAAAAAAGGTTCAAGAGGAAATAAAAAGAGAGTTGAAAAACAAGGCCTCCTATATTTCCCATATCAAGATATCCTCCCGCAATCCGTGAGGAAAACCAATCGAATATAAGAAATCCGTAGTAAAAAATTAAAGCGGCCCATAACATCCATGAAACAATTTCATTTTTTACGATATTTTTACGGTAGACTACGGCTATAACCGGAAGAGAGACTGCGATAAGTATCTGAACTCCTGAAGTAAACCATTCCAGTATTGAAAAAAGCAAAGCCCCTCCGGTAATAGTACCGGAAAATAAATAAGGGATTGAGAATGCCGCCGCCGTTGTTAAAGCAAAAATCGTGACAGTAATAATTCCCCCTTTTTCATACTTTAAGGCCAGCAGATGCATCAGCATTGCCGGAATGAAGAATAAAAAAAGACGGCTTAAATCTTCAATTAAATTGTAAAGAACCATGGTAGTAATGTAATAAACCGACCGGTCCAATCTGACCGAAAAGAGCAATCCGAAAAGAATAACCCTTAATGTAAAGATCAACAGGAATACCATATAAAACAGAACAGTGCGGTTCCTGTATTTTAAATAATAAATTATGGAGACAACGAGAGATGCAAATCCCATTGAAAAGGATGCGATTTGTATATATATAAGCAATTCTAACATGGGCAGTTCCTCATAATATTTTATTCCGAGTATGGCGAATAGTCAAAACAATATTAAAATGAACCGGTATTACCATGCAAATGAACCGTTTTACCCATTGTTAAATTGCGTTTAAAATGCTACCATTATTTCATTAAAGGAGGATCGGACAATGAGTAAAAAGTTTAAAATTCTTTTAATGTCGTTTTGTTTCTGCTCATTTCTAGTCGCAGCAGTTTTTTCTATGGGCGGCAAAGTAGAAAATATTCCTATAAAGCCTTATTCGCGTATTAATATTCATGACGGCGAATTTCTGAAATATGTAAATTATGAGGACGGAGGGGGAATAGGCGGAGTATTTTACCAGGTAACCAGGATTGAAACCAATAAGGCTGGAAATATTTTATACAGGATCTATCAATGCATACTTTCCGCTAAAGACTTTAAAAAATCCCCGGGATACTATAAAAATTGGCCTTCGTATTACCTGATAGACCCGAAGTTGGGTTCTGTAATCGAATCATTGACCGTTTACAACACAAACGATACGAAAAATGAAGTTAATTACAGTATGGGATTCGAGGGGATGGTATACTGGCATTATAAATTTGATTATGAAACAGGGCATATTGAAAATGTTACAAAATATGTAAAAGATACTCTAACGAACACGAAAACATGCAGTGTAAACGTGAATCCCGATATACCTGCCTGGGACCCGACTTCCCTCATATATTTTCTTGGAAGGTTCTTAGATCCGCGAAGCCCCGGAATTTTTTATATGGTGGCTCCTGAAATTATGAAGAATCCCATCCCTTTTTCGATAAAGCTGGCTAAAAAGGAAAACATAAGTACAAAAGCAGGTAATTTTATAGCAAACAAAGTTAATACTATCTCCGGCGATCCGTTTATAGGGAAACTGATGGAACCTTTCATAAAAAATTGGATAATCTGGGTTGCCGATTCGGACAGCAGGCTTATAGTTAAATTACGTCCCCCGGCCGGAGGGCTTAGTATTGTTCTCGAAGAGATTTCAAACGTGAATGTTAAGTAGATAGGAGTATTTTAGCGGTTATATGCTTGAAATTTTTTCTTGCATTGAATAAAATATTATCCTGAATCGAATTTTTTGATGGAGGTGATCCGATGGACTCTCAAAAAGTAATAGTCTATCCCTACAGATGGGTGATTCTCTTATCCTACATGATAATAATGGCGCTGCAACAGCTCCTCTGGATAACTTTTGCAAATATTACTGTGGAAGCAGCGGCATTCTATAATGTTTCCGATATCAGTATCGGCCTGTTATCGATGGTATTTATGATAGCATATGTATTCGTATCAATACCCTGTTCCTGGCTGATCGACACCAAGGGTTTCCGTTTCGCAGTAGGGCTGGGGGCGGTAATTACAGGCGTATTCGGCCTTCTGCGCGGCATATTCGCCGGGAACTTCATAATCGTTTTTCTCTGCCAGATGGGCATAGCCGTAGCTCAGCCGCTTGTCATTAACGCCGTAACCAGGGTTTCATACAGGTGGTTCCCCATGAGCGAAAGGGCCACCGCGGGGGGTTTAGCCTGGCTTGGCGCATATGCCGGCATTATAATCGGCCTGACCCTCACGCCTTTTCTGGCTAAAGTTCAGGGGATAAGCGGCATGCTCATAGATTACGGAGTGGTATCCGCCGCCGCCGCCATATTATTTATATTTACGGCAAAGGAAAATCCTCCTACTCCCCAGAGCCCTCTTGAACAGGAGGAAAAGACTTTAGTATTCGAAGGGTTGAGAAGGCTTATTGCAAAAAAAGACTTCGTTTTCCTGATGCTTATATTTTTTGTCGGCCTCGGGGTTTTTAACGCCATTGCGACATGGCTCGAGGAAATAGTAAAACCGAGGGGCTTCACGTCCGAACAGGCGGGGATAATGGGCGGAGTGATGGTAGCCAGCGGCATATTGGGGTCGGCCGTTGTACCCATGCTCTCGGACAGATTCAGGAACCGCACCCGTTTCATCCTTCTGGCGGTGGCCGGATCGATTCCGGGGCTACTTGGGATAGCTTTTTCGACCAGTTACCCTGTAATACTCCTGTCATCTGCAATCCTGGGATTTTTCCTGCTGAGCACCGCACCTGTCGGGTTTCAGTACGGTTCGGAGATTGCAAAACCGGCCCCGGGTGGAACCTCTACCGGAGTGCTCATGATGATGGGTCAGGTTTCCGGGATAGCCTTCATCTTCGGCATGGATATTTTTAAATCGCCCATCACCGGGTCGATGACATCCCCGATGGTAGTTCTTATCCTCCTGATGATCATCTGCATAATGCTTGCGATATTCCTTAAGGAATCGGGGCTTATGCGGGGGGAAAAAGAAAAGGCGGACTAAAATCATTCCGCCGTTTGGTCCGAGCTCGGAGCTCGGGCTCCGGGCATGCCGGCAATAATCGACGCCGCTAGTGAAAGTAGAAAAGGGCCGAAGGCTAACGATTTCGGGTTAGATAGGGATTTGAGGAGAAGGCAATACGAAAAGCTCTTCCCAGGGCATAAGCTTCATTCGTGTATAAAGCCCGAATCGTCCAGCGCCGAATTTTTCTTTAAGGGCGGACCTGCTTATGGGCAGGAATCCGATCTTTTTCAGCATTTCCCTGGAAGGCCTGTTTTTCTTTTCTGCGGCCGCGAAAATCTCAGCCGGCCCGATATCATTTATTATGGAATCGTTTGCCCTGAGGATCAGTCTTTCTCCGGTTCCTTTTCTCCTGAAGGCGGGATGCACCGCAAGGTAGTAAAGATAGCCCATTTTTTTGTTTTCAAGATCGATTATCAGGTAGTCGATCGCCCCGATTATTTCAGCGCCTTCTTCCGCGACAATGGCATTCCTGAGAATGGAAAAGCTCATTTTAGCGAAATAGGCGTAAATAGGGCTGAAAGAAAGTGTGAGGATCTCGTTTATCGCCGGCAGGTCGTTTTGCACCGGCGCTCTGAAAGTCATAAGCCCTCTTATTAATTGTAAATATAATCGGATCGGATGTAAATATAATGAACCTTTCCAAAGCAAAAAAATCCGCAGAGCTTCGGTGCAGATTCCCCACTATAAGGGAGCGCTTACAATCGGGTCCTTACCGGCTCAGCTTGATCTTATAAGTGTAACTAATTATACTGAAAGTAATAAATAATGAAAAACTTTACAAAATCTCATTCAGAAAGGAGCTTCTTATGAAAAAATTGCTGTTATTCACTCTCGCAATACTTGCAATCTCCCCCTTAATTTTTGCCGGAGAAACGAATTATGTAGATAAGCTTGCAGTAAAATCCTGTGATTCTATCGTTATGACAATTGACAAAGGCGATTATAACAGGAGTTATGAACTATCTGCAAAATACTTTAAAAACTCGTTGGGGTCAAGCGACAAATGGACAGAGATGTTAAATACGGTGAGAAAACCGTTAGGGAAGAGCCTGTCAAGGGAACTTATATCGTCAAATTCCATGAACCAGGTACCGGGAGCGCCTGACGGCGATTATGTTCAGGTAAAATATAAAACATCTTTTGAAAATAAAAAAGAATCCGTTGAAACAGTCGTTGTGATTAAAGAAGACAATAAATGGAAACTGGACGGATATTTTATTAAATGAAATTCTAGCGGCAACCCGGATGGTATATGACAAAAATCAAACCGGACAATTGAATTCATTGTTACTTACGAACTCACACCGGTCCTCAACGCCCTTAAAAAGCTGCTGGAAAGCGATTGAATTTTGTGAAGATGGATTCCATCTTGACATAAAATGAGAAAAAAAGTATATTGAATATGGAATGAATCGAGACAGGGAGGTATTTATGATCATTAATCCTGTTCAGCAGTTTAATGAATTAACCGCTACCCAGAAACAAAAACAGGAAATGGAGGCAATTGAAGAAAAAAAGGCAGATCAGGCAGACCAGCAGAACAAAGCCCGTAAAGAGGAGGAGTTAAAGCCTCCGGACCAGAAGCCGACAATGGTTAAGGAACAATTGGGCAGAATAATCGATACAACGGTCTGATAAGACCGCAGATCATGCTATATATTTTTTTCTGATTTTTTCTGTTGTTTCTCTTTCCTCTTTTCTTTCAGGGTCTTTTGCGGAGGTTTTTTTGTTTCTTTAGCTCCCTTGTTCTTTTCTCCCATAGTTTTCTCCTTATTCTGAATATGGTTTTCTTTCGTTATGAATATTAAAAAATATCATAAAAAAAATCAAGTAAAATTTTAACTTAAAAACATAAATTCCTTCGATCAGGAATTACCTATTAATTTCATTTTCAGGGAATTTTTTATTGAAAACAGCCATGTCGGGATCATTATCAACTGCCTTTCCGGTTATGGATAAATACTGGATTGTATTGTTCGAATAGCATAAAACATTGATTAATTTCGAAAAAGCCTGTTCGGAGAAATTTTCATCATCCCGGAAATAAAAGTTTGTGATCCTATGATTATCTGAAATCATTTTTGAAAGCATGTCCATTTGATTATCGTTGATAATACAGTTTATAACATGGAAAGCTTCAATGTAACTTTTATTCAGCCGGCTGAATAAAAAGCCGGCATTTTTATCGCCGAAAGTGCTTTTATTCATTATTAATGATTTGAGATTGCTTGAATAGGTAAAAGAATCAAAGAAGTAGCCCGCGTCAATGTTTGAGAAATCCGCCTGAGTTATATAAACGCTGTCGATTATAAGGGAATTTCTGATTAAATCTCCAAGAACTATCGAATCATAATTTAAGTCATTCGTATCTGTGTCAATTAAATAAGTAGAATTGAAGAAAATCAGGTCATATGGAATAGTTAGGTTGTCCTCGAATTTATAGGGGATCCTCAGCATTTTCCTGTCGATTCTGAAAAAATTCAGGAATTTTTTATAGACGGGAAGATTATTATTATAACAGGAATTAAGATAAATATTTACATTGTCCTCCCAGGGGCTTTTTTTATCGAGATCGATTAAATTGATCTTATTGCTTTTATCTGAGATAGTTTTTTTCAGCAGCTCTTTGCCCTTATCGGCTATAGAACAATTTCGAAATTCTACTGTCTTGATCGTATTATTTACGTTTAATAGATCCGATAGCATTTTTGCCCCGACATCGCCGATAAAGTTGCCGTCTAAAACAAGATAAACGACTGTTTTATTTATCCTCAAGGAATAAAAAATCGGCTCGAATTCCCTGAATGTAAGTCCGAAATTTCTTAAGTTTATCCGTATTTTCCCTTCGCCGATCTGGTCCTCGAAATTTGTAATTTCCTTTATCTGATCGTTTGTGCATTGATTTTTATAGATCTGCACCGTTAAATTGATATTTTCGCTTATGCCGGGGATATTTTTATCTGCATTCGGATACATTATCGATTCGGCAATCCAATCCAAACTTAACCAATCAGGCAAACCAGTACAAAATGCCGGATTGATAAAAATGATGAATAATAATACTATGGGAATTACCTTGGCAATTTTCATAAACCGCTCCCATTGATTTTTATACTTTGCAGTTGCTTTTTCTCAGGCAGATTGCGCACCTTTCGCAGCTGCAAAACCCGCATTCGTAGCAGTCCCTGCAGTCATGCTTTTTTTCTTCGCAGGTTCTTCATCGGGAGTATAAACCAGGCCGGTGACACCGGGCATTTCGACAAAAGCCATTTTTACTCCATTTTTATTGACATACTGGAAATCAACAGGCTCACTTCTTTATAGCAATGACAACACCTTCCTCGACAGGCAAAAAGAGCGTCTCGAAGCCGCTTCCCCGAGCCAGTTCCTCGTTGAAGAGCCTGAGGAGCATAACTGCTTCCCTTCTCTCCGGAGACCCATCGAAAAGAAAATTATCGGCGAATAATACGCCGCCCTTTTTCATCCTTTTTTTCAACAATTCGAGATAAGCCGGGTAGTCCCTCTTTTGAGCGTCGAGGAAAACAAAATCGTAAATTTCATTGCTGTTAGACAGGAAATCCATGGCGTCGCCGTTAATGATCGATAGACGGGGATTGCCCCCGAAAAGCTGTTTGGCTTTAAGATACCTCTTTAAGTCTCTTTCGATCGTGGTGATCCTGGCGGCCGGGCCTATGCCCCTTATTATCCACAGGGTCGAATAGCCGCTTCCCGTCCCTATCTCTAGAATATTCCGGGGTCCGGCGAGCCTGATAAAAAAGTAAAGGAGCCTGGCGGAAACCGGCCTTAAAACCGGAATATCCTGCCTCACCGCCTCGTCAAAGAGCTCTTCCCATTCAGGGATGTCGAGGCAGCCGTTAAGAAATGCGGCGTATTCACACCTTCCCGTCGAAATATTTTCAAGCACCTTATCGATAATTTGAAAAGACCCTGTAAATATGTTCAATAATCCCTCTTCATGCGAAACCGGGGGTATCGAAGCGCTGTACTCCGACTGGGGCAGGCGGGATACCAGTTCGAATAAAGCCTTGCCGCCGCTCATCCTTGGCGATGGAAAATCAAAAACAATTATCTTTCGGAACATTTTTTCGTTTGCAATGATTTTTTCCGCGATCCTCCGAAGTTCCTTGTCCGATAGAATTCCTATATGAAGCGTCACAAGCGCCGGTCTGAAATATTCCTTAACTGTTTTAAAAAGGCTTTCAAGGGAACTGTCGTTATGGGCGACATCGATGAGGCAGTCACCCCGCTTTTCCATTCTGAAAGGAATGCGTATCCTGGCAGTCTCCCGGATGGACTTTTCTGAAAACTCCAGTCCGGCTGCGGCCAGGGCCAACACGGAAAGCAGGAAATTTTCAACGAAAACATCCCCTGGCTGTGAAATATAAATATTTTCGAAGCCGCTCTCTTTTTTTCCCGATTTCATCCTGAAATCAAAAATCCCTCCGCGAGGATTTCGTTCTTTTATTTTATAGCTTATATAATCAGGAAAATAATATAATCGGGAACCCTTTAATTTAGCCTCTTCACTCACCCTTTCCAGGGCTTCATCCGGCAGAAAGGATGCGGCAGTCGGCCTTTTTTCTTTTATTATGCCGGCTTTTTCCCCTGCTATTTCTTTAAGTGAACTGCCGAGAAGGGCTGTATGGTCGTACCCGATGGAGCTTATTACAGATACCTCGGGCATGCAGAAATTAGTGGAATCCAGCCTTCCTCCGAGGCCGGTTTCAAGCACGGCCCAGCTGCAGCGGTTATCTATGAAATAAACCATCGCCAGAAATGTCAGTATGTCGAAATAAGTGGGTTTTTCACTTTCCCTGTATTCATTGATGAAAGTGGAATGTTTTTCAATAAGATGAACGAGTTCCGTATCAGATATCGGTTCCCTGTTTATGCTGAACCGTTCGTTAATTCTGAGTACATGCGGGGATGTATAGAGGCCGATTTTATCTTTTCCGCATGACTCGAGTAAAGAACATGTGTAGTGGGCGGTGCTGCCTTTGCCTTTTGTACCCGCTATATGTACGATCCTGACCCCCCCGGGGTCAAATCCCGCCCCGCCCAGCATTCTCCCGACCCTATCGGGGGTGTAATGCTCCGACCTGTATTTCCCGGGGGTATTTTCGCGGTTGATAAAAGAGTCGAGAAATTCAAGGGCGTTTGCCATGGTCATTTTATTATCCTTTTATTGATTGAATATTTTAAAGGAATACCCGGGATTTATCAATACTTCAGTCTGCAGTCGATAGTCGACACTCGATAGTCGGTAGCATTATGGCCGGCTGTTGACTTTCGACCGATGACTGTCGACTGATTATATATTTTGCTTTATTTTTTATAAAAACCATGTTAGAATATATGTAGGTATTGGGGGTAATAGCGGGGGAGGAGGAATAAATGAAAAGGGCCATTTATTTTTGCGTTTTATGCCTGCCTTTGTCGTTTATCTTATATTGCAGTATAACTAACGATAATTCAAGGATCGAGGGAAACTGGTGGCAGAACAATAATGTCAGCCCGGGCAGCACGGTTTCCGCCGAAACTAAAGAGGGTTCGTCGAACCAGATTGTATTCGGCGCCGACAGGAGTTACAGTTCTTTAAACCCTTTTACCGGAGAACAGCAGACAGGCACCTGGACAATCGATCCGACTATGCGCGTCATAACAGTTTACATTAATCCTTTGGCCGGAAACAGCAATTCCAACAACCTTGTCATATCGAACAGGTATGATTTTCCTGAAAGCGGTATGTTAAAGCTTATCAATCCTTCCAATTCTTCTTATTTTATCGTGTTAAAACGCGGCTGACCCTTTTAGAAACCGAGACGCTTGAACTGCTTTTCTATATCATGTTTTGAAATACTGAATGCGACCGGCCTCCCATGGGGGCATGAGAAACGGTTCGGGGTATCTTCCCAATCACTTATAAGCGATATCGCTTCCTCCCTGGAAATCGATTCTCGGGCGCGGACTGACCGTTTGCAGGCCATTTGCTTCATCGCCTTATCTATGAAATCTATGGATTTCGCTCCCGGATTATCCTCCAGGGTCTCTATGAATCCGGTCAGAGCGTCGGCCGCGTCTCTGTAATCGATGAATGGCGGCGCTGCGCTGATCAGAAACCTCGGTCCCCCGAAGTGTTCGACAGAAAAGCCCATAGACTGGAGAATGGGAAGGTTATCGATCAGATCATCAACGATGCCGGTGGGAACGTCGACGTTTACCGGGTTAAGAAATTCCTGAGCCTCCAGAAGGTGCTTTTCAAAACTATCCTTTAATTTTTCGTAATTGATCCTTTCATGCGCGGCATGCTGGTCGATCATTATCATCTCTTCTTCATTTTCGAATAAAAGATATGTCATAAACACGGCGCCGATATACCGGCATTCGGAAACTCTAACCGCCCTCCCGGGTTTAAAGAGGCCGGGATCGGGGCCGGCGGCATTTGGCGCGGCAGGAGTGTAAGCTCCGTCTTTATTTACCATAAAGTTTGAGATCGCGGCGCTTATCCGTGCTTCGAAGGGAGTAAAACGGACCTCTCCGTCATCGCTTTCATTTATTCCAGTATTTGAATAGAGAGATTTTTTTATGGCGTCTCCCACAGCCTTCGTTATAATAGCCTCTTCCCTGAAGCGGACCTCTTTTTTCATTGGATGAACATTAACGTCTATATATGAGGGGTTGATTGTGAGAAATATAAAAGCGCCGGGATAATATCCCTTGGGAATGAGATTGCCATAGGCATTGCTGATCAGGAAAAAGAAATTTCTCCATTCCACGGCCCTTCTGTTCACATAAAAGGCCTGGTACATCCTGTTAGGCCGCAGGAAAACCGGTTTTGTAACAAATCCTGTGACGTTGAAATTTTCACCCATTCCCTCGACAGGGATAAGATGCGCGGCTGCGTCGGAATAAAAATCAGCTATTCTCTCAAGATGGGTCGTTTTTTTCGGTGAAATATATTTTCTTTTTCCCTCTGAAATAAATTCGAAACTGATCTCAGGGAACGCCAGGGCTTTTTTTACTATTTCCTTTTCCAGCATTTTTTGTTCGGAACTGGACCCGGAAAGAAATTTTTCCCGTGCGGGAAGGTTGTAAAAGAGATCTTTAACTATAACTGTTGTGCCTGTGTTCATTCCCGTCTCGTCGATCGGCAGTGTTTTACCGTCCCTTATTTCCAGGTGAAAACCCCCGGGCGAGCCTTCGCGCCTTGATAGTATGGAAACCCGGGACACTTCTGTAATGCTGGATAGGGCTTCGCCCCTGAAACCGAGGGTCTTCAAGGAGTCGATATCTTCGAAAACGGATATTTTACTCGTCGCATGATTTTTTGTGCATAACGCGAGATCGTCTTTGTCCATTCCCCTGCCGTTATCCTGGACCTCAATATAGGTTTTTCCCCCGTTTGAGACCCCGACCGAAATCCTGTCTGCGCCGGCATCAATGGAATTATCGAGGAGCTCCCTGACCACGGACGCAGGCCTTTCTATGATTTCGCCCGCTGCGATCTTGACGACTGTATTGTAATCCAGTTCATGGATCAAGCCCACAATTCATTCCTCTTGTTTAACTTTAAAGAAATGTATATCCCCGAAGCCCCTATAAGGATCATAGGAATGCATAGAACCATTCCCATCGTAAGCCAGCCCCAGGCGAGGTAGCCTAGCTGGGCGTCAGGCTCCCTGAAAAATTCCACAAATCCCCTGAAAAATCCGTAACCTAAGAAAAAAGAGGAAATTAAGAGGCCCCTGGGCTTATGTTTCAGCCTGGATATAAATAATAGTATTATGAACAGTAGAAGCCCTTCCAGGGCCATTTCGTAAAGCTGGGAGGGGTGCCGGGGAAGGCTCCCGGGAGCGTTCCGGAATATCATGCCCCATGGGACAGTTGTCGGCCGCCCCCAAAGTTCCCCGTTGACGAAATTTCCCCACCTCCCCAGAAAAAGGCAGAAAGGGACGGGAATTATGCAAATATCCGCAAAATCGAAGAAATTTTTTTTTCCGGCGGAAAGGTATATCCATCCCGAGGTAAGAACCCCTATGAAAGCCCCATGGAAAGAAAGCCCCCCTTCCCAGATTTTAAAGATGTCCCCTGGGTTCTGCAGGTAATAGTTTAGATTATAAAAGAGAACGTAGCCGAGCCTTCCCCCGATTATCACTCCGAGAAATGTGTAAAAAATAATGTCCGAAAGTTCCGATTCGGTGATCTTTATCCTGCCCTTTTTTATCTGGAAATAGATAAAAAAATAGGAGAACAGGAAGCCCAAAACGTACATAAGACTGTACCATCGTATGGCGAAAGGGCCCCATATCTGCAATATAAGGGGATTGATATCAGGCTGGATTAGGGAAGCTGCGATTGGATTCATAATATTCTCCTTATGTCGCCATAATTTTAATTAATATGTTAATAATAAGTCAAAATTTATATAACATTTAACTATAGGGCCCTTCTAATAACCGTCTTTTCACGCCGAGCAAGTCGGCACAAGGGCGGCAAGGTTTGGCCCATAGAGTTTATGCCCGTAGGGTGCGGTTTCATTACGATTTGAACATTATTTATTAATGACATAGTTAGTTTTTGGAACCGCCCTATAGTCATTTTTCTTTCTCATCACCGGGCTCTTCGAAATGACAGAAACGACCTTCATTTTCTGCCGTTCCTTTTTTTCCCGGTCTTTTTCCACAAAAAGCTTTTCTCCTGTAAACGGGTCGGTCCCGGTATAATACATGACTGTCGAATAAGTAGAAGGCGTCGGGGTGAATATCTGGACCTGTTCGGGCCTGATGTGCAGCCCCTTTGATATGGAAATGCTTAAATTTCTCATCGAGGCTTCAGTGCACCCGGGATGGGCGGCGATGAAGTAATAAGTCAGAAACTGTTTTCTTCCCGTTTCATTATTTATACGGTCGAAAATATTTTTAAAAGAGATTATTTTATCCCAGCCCGGCTTTCCCATAAGAGACAGAACACTGTCATCGCAGTGTTCGGGGGCAAGTTTCATCTGCCCTGACGTATGATCTTTAATCAAAATCCTGAGATAGTCTTCGCCGTATTTCCTGTCAAGCAACACAAGGTCATGGCGGATTCCCGAAGTCACGAAAACATTGAAATTTCTTCCCTTTTCAGTTTTCATTTCTTTTAATTTCTTTAAGAGGCCGATCTGATTCTTATGTGAAAGCTTCAAATTCGGGCATGGCCGGGGAAAAAGGCAGGACCCGGATTCGCAGCCCGGGAGATCAGGCGGGCGGTTGCAGCCGGTGCCGTACATATTAGCCGTCGGGCCGCCGGCAAGCTGCAGCGTTCCCCTGAAATAAGGGTGTTTAATAAAGGAAGCCGCTTCTTTCAATATGGAATCCTCGCTCCTTGAAACGACGGTCCTGCCCTGGTGTACGGAAATGGAACAAAAACGGCATCCCCCGTAGCACCCCCGGTGTGTGGCGATTGAAAACCTTATAGTTTCAATAGCGCGCACCTCGCCCATTTTTTTATAAAAAGGATGTACGTCTCGTTCATAACCGATATTATAAACCTCGTCGAGTTCCTCTCCTGTTGAAGGCGGTGAAGGGGGATTATGAACCAGGAACCTGTTCCCGGTTCTCTGGAGAAGGCCTGTGCTGCTTAAATCTCCGCAATTAGAATAAAAAATCCTGAACATATCGATGAATTTCTGCTTGTCTTGAAGCACCTCATCGTAATCCGGCAGCCTTATGTAATCCTTAAAAATACCTGTTTCCTTTTCACCTGAAATAAAACATATCCCTTTGATATCGTTCCAGGGCTTATTATCTTTCAAGCGCTCTGCGAGAAGAACGGCCTGCTTTTCTCCCATTCCGTAGATTAGAATGTCGGCCTTTGAATCGAATAAAACCGGCCTTCTTATCGCATCGTCCCAGTAGTCGTAATGAGCAATACGGCGGAGGCTGGCTTCGATCCCGCCGAGCACGATAGGCTTTGTATTTTTGTAATACCTTCTTATAAGGTTAACGTAGGCGATGAGAGCCCTGTCCGGTCTTTTATTATTAATGCCGCAGGGTGTAAAATCGTCGGTGCGTCTTTTTTTTAAAGAAGGTGTGTAATTTGCGACCATGGAATCGACACAACCTGCGCTTACGCCCCAGTAAAGCGAGGGTTCTCCCAGCCTGGTAATATCTCCGGGGCTTTTTATATCCGGCTGGGAAATAATTCCAACCCTAAAGCCTTTTTTAATGAGAAGTTGGCCGATTATGGCGCATCCGTCGAAAGGACTGTCAATGTATGCGTCGCCGCTGACAAGGATAATATCAAGGGTTTTCCAGCCCAACCCGGCGAGCTCTTCAGGTGTTGTCGGTATGAACATAATAATCTCTATCAGCATTTTAGCATTATATTGCTGAAATTGAAAGAAACCGAATTGTTTAGTTCGACCGCAGAAAATTAACCTCCGATTTTGTTGCAATTTTGATAGGTAGTATTAAAATTGTTATATGGTTAAAGCAAAGAAAAGGTTGACGATAGGCTTGCAGATCAATAACCTGATTCATGATTATCCAAAACCGATCTTCAAGGGTGTTTCCGATATGGCGGAAGAACTCGATGTCAATTTAATCGTTTTCAGGGGCGAGTCTCCGAATACTCCTTCAGGGTACGGTTATCAATGCAATATAGTTTACGACCTTATTCATCCCAATTACATAGATGCGCTGATTATAACTTCCGGTACAATCTGCAATTTTATTTCGCTGAAAGAATTCAAAGCCTTTATTTCCAGATTCAAGCCGATACCGCTTGTAAGTATTTCGATTCCGATCCCCGGAGTACCGAGCTTACTGATCGATAACGCGAAAGGCATCAGAGAATCGGTAAAACACCTGGTTAAATACCACAAAAGAAAGAAAATAGCCTTTCTCAAGGGGCCGAAATCAAACCCGGAAGCGATAATAAGGTACAAGGCGTTCTGCGATGAATTGGATAACTGCAGCCTGGGAGTCGATGAAAAACTGGTATATTGCGGGAATTGGTCAGAATGGTCGGGAAAAGACGCGATCATAGAATTTCTTGATAAAAGGAAGGTGGAATTTGACGCCCTGATCTCCTCCAACGACGATATGGCGATAGGGGCAATGAAGGAACTCACTTCAAGGGGCATCGAACTGCCTTACCAGATATCTATTATGGGATTCGACGATATTCAGGATTGTGAATATTCGATCCCTGCGCTCTCGACAGTCAAGCAGCCTTTATACCAGCAGGGCAGGCTTGCAATGAAATGCGCTTATGATTTACTTCAAGGGAAAAAAGTCCCGGATAGGATAGTTCTCCCCACGAAACCGGTCCTTCGGACCTCCTGCGGCTGTATCGACCTTTTATTCAAGAAAACAAATGGAAAGTGCGTAAACATCGAAGCCGACATAAACGAAATCATTATAATGTCAGACGACCTTGTGCCTGTAAAGCAGGAGATCTTTGATATAGTTAAAAAACTTATAGATATTTCTACAAAAAAGTCGAAACCCGATCATGATGAAACGTTGAAATATATATCCAGGACAATTACCTCACAGCTAAAAACCGGGAAAGATATTACGATCTGGAAATCCATCTTTAATGTTTTAAACTCATATATAGCAGGCACGAATTCGCCGTGTAAAAGCGCTGTAAAAAAGATTATTGAAGATTCCCTTATTATTGTCAGGGAGCTGTTTTACAGCAGGGAAGTCTCTAACAGGATAACGGTTGAAAGATCTATTATCAATACCAGGACATCCGTTCTTGAAATAACTGCAGCGATTTCAACCGAGGAATTGTGCAACAAGATAATTGAAAATGTTAAGGTATTCGGCCTCAAGGGCTGTTATATTTTCAATTTCGACAGGATCTATGAGCATAAGAAAAATATGGTATGGAAAATGCCTGAAAAAGTAATGCTCTTCCTTGCATACAATGAGAAAATCAACCTGAACGTAAATACGGCGAAAGATTATTATTTTTCCCCGTACGAATTCATACCAAAAAAGCTATACGATTCTTCTAAAAGTCATATATTCCTTGTCTCTCCGAATTATTATTTACTGGATCAGTACGGATATATAATTTACGACATGAGCATAAAAGACGGATACGTTTATGATTTTATAACTATGGCGATAAGCAGCACATTAAGGAGCGTGCTCCTGCTGATGGAAAGAAAAGCGGCGGAAATGAAGCTGAGAAAGGTCCTGTCTGAACTTGAGAGTTCCAACCAGAAACTGGCCAGCCTCTCAGAAACCGATGAATTAACCGGTTTATTTAATCGGAGGGGCTTTATCCGTTTCGCCAATCAGCAGATTTCTCTGGCGCGCCAGATACAGCAGAACGGGATTTTGCTTTATATAGATATGGATGGCTTGAAGAAAATAAACGACAAGTATGGGCATGATGCGGGAGACGCCGCCCTTAAATTAGCCGCGGAAATATTCAAAATTGTTTTCAGGAAAATGGATATTATAGGCCGTATCGGCGGCGACGAATTTGTCGTATTCATGATAAATACCGACGAATATACGATGAAAATCATACTCAAAAGGTTATATAATATTATAAATGACAAAAACAAATCCGCCGATAAGGTTTTCAACCTGTCGCTGACTGTCGGAGAAACCTTGTTCAACTATGAGGAGGATATTTCAATATTCGACCTGATGGAAAGGGCGGACAGGGCAATGTACGACATGAAAAAGGAAAAGGCAACCGGGGAAAACCGTTAAAAAAATATATTCAAAGTCGAACCTCTCCCTGTACACGAATACCGCTCCTCTTTGACTTTCAAGAATTACTGATTTATAATTTTTTTTCTTTGAACATACAGGGGTCGTTTTAATGGAAAATGCTCTTTTTATAATATTTCTTTTTTCCTGTATTTCACTATCCGGCGCTCAGAGCTTCATGGATGTTCAGGATATAAAACCGGGAATGAAGGGTTACGGGCTTACGGTATTCAGGGGCTGGGAACCCGAAAAGTTCGGGGTGGAAATAATAGATGTAATGAAAAATTCGAACCCGAAAGGCGATATAATCCTGGCCAGGCTGTCGGGCCCCGATGTAGAAAAGAGCGGAGTCATCGCAGGCATGAGCGGAAGTCCGGTATATATAGGGGGAAAGCTCTTAGGGGCCGTAGCTTATACCTGGACTTATACGAAGGAGCCGATTTGCGGCATTACCCCGATAAAGCAGATGATTGCCGAAAAGTACAGCACCGGCAGCGGTAATTTAAAAACCGCTTCCTCCGGGCCTTTGAATTTCAAGAAAATAGGGACCCCTGTTTTTTTGAACGGATTCACGGGTGAAGGCGAGGCCTTTGTCAGAAAGGTTTTCGAAGATAAAACCGGCGGCGGAGGCGAAGAGTTCTTTGTCATGAATACAGGAGATGCCCTGAAAGCCCCTGAAAATGACGGGACTATGAACTTAAAGGCCGGGGATTCCGTTGCCGTCAACCTTGTCGACGGGGATTACCATGTCGAGGGTATAGGGACAGTAACCTATGTATCGAATGACGATATTTATTTATTCGGTCATCCTATGGACCTTTCGGGCATGGTCTCGCTGCCTATCTCGCGTTCATATATTTATACTGTTGTCCCTTCAAGCTATTTTTCCTTTAAACTCGGGACTTCGTCTGACCCTCTCGGCGCAGCGATATATGACGGCCAGAACGGAGTTTATTGCATAAGAGGCGCTGATATACATATGGTACCGGTAAGCGTGGATATTGGCAGGGATGGAAATGTCTATCATTATAGCTTCAGGGTCGCGGACAGCAGGTATTATTTCCCCGCGTTATGTTCAGGGGCAGTTTCTTCATCCCTTCTTAACCATGCAGGCTATCTTGACGATAAAATGCTTAACCTGAGATATACTGTAGATATGGATTACAAAGGAAAGCATTACCAGGCAAAAAACATATTTAATTATGCTTTTAATCCGGCTTATTTAAGCGTATATGGAATGATCTCGGATCTGAATGGGCTTTTCGCCGCATTTTATGATAATAATATAGGTGAAATAAAACTTTCGGGGATCAGCATCGGAATTGATATAATGAAGGGTATTGATTATTATATAGTGGACAATTTGACTGTGGATAAAAGCTATTATAGACCGGGGGAAGTTATCCGCTGCAGGGTCATGTTAAAAAAATACGGGTCTAAATACGAGCAAAAGGATTTCGAGCTTAAGATACCAATAGAAACAAAGGCAGGGCAGTACTGGCTCCTGGCCGGGAGCGAACCGTTTTTTTACAACGAAGCGGCGAAGATGTTTCCTAAATATTATACCGTTAACAACATAGATGATCTTATAAGCCTTGTAGAACAGAAGCAGGATATAACCCGTCTTATCGCGGGTTTTATTTACGCCAGGCAGGGAGTCATGGTCAAAGATAAAAGATTGGAAAACTTCCCGGAGAATTACCGGTTTTTATTCGGGTTTAACAAACCATGGGATAAGGCAAATACAATGTTGTTTCCCGGATGGGTAAGGGACGATATCCCCGTGGAAAAAGCTGTTTTCGGTATTTTAAAAATAAGCGTCAACATTGCTGAGAAGCAATCTTTAAATCCGGAGTGATTTATGCAATCTAGCGATAAATTCTGGACGATCCCCAATGTTCTGACAATGATGCGCATAATTCTTGTAGTTCCTATCGTCCAGCAGATGCGCATAAATACGCTGGAATCGAGTTTTATAGCTTTTATTCTTTTCATGATAGCTTTCCTGACCGATTTCTTAGACGGTTTCCTGGCTAGGGCCCTGAAATCGGTCAGCAAGATCGGCCAGTTCATCGATCCCATGGGCGACAAGATCCTTACTGTAACGGTATCCGCGCTCCTTTATTTCAGCCACAAGACGCACTTTTATTTTTTCCTGCTTATACTCCTGAGAGATCTGGTGATTTCGATGGGCGCTATATACGCCCTCAATTCTAAGAAAAAGCTGGTTCAACCCCTGCTCAGCGGTAAGATAACCACTTTTATTCTCGGAATTATCCTTGCTCTGTATCTTTTAAAAGATTCATTCGCTCCCAGCCAGACCGATTTCTACCTGGTTTTGAATACAATAGTGACTTACGGCACCATGCTGACTTCATTAATGCTAATCGTGTCGGGGCTTAATTACGCGGTTAATTATTACAGAGGATTTCTTGTCCAGAAGTCCGTCGTCAAATAAAATTACAGGGTTTTTATGAAATATGTCGTGTTTCTGATCGATGGAATGGCCGATTATCCTCTGGATGAATTGGGGGGGAAAACTCCTCTCGAAGCAGCCCGGACGCCGAATATCGATAAAATGGCGAAAAAAGCGGCCTTCGGTACTTTTTTATCTCTTCCGGATCAATATCCGACATCGTCTGATGTGGCGAATATGTCCATTCTCGGATGGGATTTATCGAAATATTACAGCGGCAGGGGTGCGATCGAAAGCTACGGCATGGGCGTACCCCTGGGTCCCGATACTGTCGCTTTCAGGCTGAACCTGGTTACAGTTAAAGACGGAATTCTTACAGATTATTCGGCCGGTCATATTGAAAATCCTGAATCTGAGCAAATAATTGCGGACCTTGACCGGCATTTCGGAAGTGACAAAATTGAATTCAGGAGCGGTATAAGTTATCGTAACCTTCTTTATCTGAATGGGGGGGAATTCAGCCCTGATGTTTTTTACGAAAAACCCGATTCATCCTATGGCAAAGAATGGGAAAAGCTTCTTCCCAGGCCGAAAACGGCGTCCGGCGAACTGACCTCGAATACCCTGGTGAAATTAATTTATTCAACACGGGAATTCTTAACTGACCACCCGGTGAATATTAAAAGGATGCACGAGGGGAAAAATCCGGCAAACCTGATCTGGCCTTGGTCCGGCGGTAAAAGACCGGATATGCCCTCTTTCAAAGAAATGTACGGTCTTGAGGGGGGCATAATTTCGGCCGTGGACGTGATCCTCGGAGTTGGAAGGATTGGAAAGATGGAAACTGTAAGGCCCGCGGGTGCCACGGGGTTTATTGATACGAATTATGAAAATAAAGCGGTCGCCGCGGTAGGTCTCCTTGAAAATAAGGATTTCGTCTATGTGCATATCGAAGCAGCGGACGAATGTTCCCATCTGGGAGACCTGGAAAACAAAATAAAAGTAATAGAGGACTGCGACAGGCGTTTGATCGGGGCTTTTTTCGAAGAGTTCGGAAAACGGATCGGAGGCGTCCCAATCCGCGCGGCTGTAATACCAGACCATCCGGTCCCTATAAAGCTTCGTGAACACACCAGGGATGAAGTTCCTTTTATTATTTCAGGAGAAGGAGTTACTCCGGATCCCTCCATTACTAAATACTGCGAGAGAGAGTGTCTTAAGGGAAAATTTGTCCACCTGAAGGGAAGGGAGTTTATGGAACTTCTCTTCAGTGAAAAAATCGATTAGGGGATATCAATGTTTAATTTACAGAAATATCTTGAATTCACATTTTCCTGCGCTTCTAAAGCGGGAGAAATAATAAAAAAGGGTTTTTACGCTGAAAAAAATGTAATCTTTAAAAGTTTCGCGAACCCTGTAACAGAATACGACAGGTCTTCGGAGGAATTGATCGCCGGAATGATCGAAAAAAAATTTCCCTCCCATTCGATTCTTACTGAAGAAGGCCTTTCAAGCCAGAAAGATGTTTCTATTAAATGGATTATCGATCCGCTCGACGGCACGATAAATTTTACTCATCGTATACCTTTTGTAAGCGTTTCCATCGGACTTGAAATTGACGGTGAAATCGCCCTTGGAGTCGTTTATAATCCTATGCTTTCAGAATGGTTCTGGGCTGTAAAAGGCGGTGGTTCGTTTTTCAATAAAAAGAGGGTGAGGGTTTCGGATGTAAAAGATCCCGGACGGGCGCTTATTGTAACAGGGTTTCCATATGAATCCGAGGGCAGGGTAGATTTTCTTTTGAAACCCCTTGCAGAGATCAGCCGGAAATTCACCGGTTTCAGAAGGCTGGGATCGGCCTCCATCGATATGTGCTATGTGGCGAGGGGAAGTTTCGAAGCTTTTTACGAGGAAAATCTAAAACCCTGGGATACTGCAGCAGGAAAGATCATCGTAGAGGAAGCGGGCGGTACTTTGTCCGATTATTCGGGTGAACAATATGACATTTATAAGAAAACAATAATTGCAGACAACGGGCTCATTCATAGCCCAGTCCTTGATCTGGTAAAAGACGTCACTATACCCGGCTAATTGAAGCCACACATAAGCAGATTAAGCCGTGTTACCCATTCTGTGGAATCAACTGGTTCCGATCCTGTAATATCTTGAAATTGTATCAATATTGATATATTATTATTGATATAGTTTAAGTTTTCCAACCAGCAATCTTTAACGGAGCCCCGCTGCTATGAATGAAATCACTCTGAATCAATGGTATGAAATTTGCATTCATAAATAAAAAAGGGAGCTTATATGCATGGTATCGGTGCCCAATTTACCGAGTCGATCAAAATTATTTTAACCGTGCTGGGAATTGTTAGCGCGTATCCGGAAGTATCCAGCGATAATTTCTTCGTTTACAGGAGCCTTAAAAACTCTACTGTTATAAACGGCCAATTCCGATGCGGTAATCTGATCAACACCTCTCTTGAAGGAATTATAGATAGCGGGATATCGGTAAATATAATTTATGATGTGAAAACAGAGACGGCTGGAAGCTTGATTTATAAAGATACCCTTATCGAACATATCCATTATAACGGGACGAATTATTTTTTAAATGAAAAAGGTCCTTTTTCTTTCAGTATTATGACTAACATTCTTTCGGTAAAAGAATTCGTGTTTCTTACAAACGCGGATACCTATGCCGGACTCGATCTTGAAACCGAGGTGAAGATCCTTTTAAACTGCGATATGGCCCCGGAGATCGTGAATTTATGGGGAAACAGGCCAAGAGTGGTCTTGAATTATAATTTTACTTCCTCCAGGCAAAAGGATAAAAAATGAAAATACATTTTATAATAATTTTTATTGCCGCGATGGTTTTTATACTGTTGACTTCCCTCCTAGCAAGCTATACTATTATTTCAAATACCCAGAAGGCGTTTGAAAATGAACTTGTATCGATATCGAAATCATCAGCGCAAAGCGCCGAGGTGCAGCAGAGGGTGTCGCTTTTCAAGGCCTTTTCCGAAAGCCGGGCAATTGATATCACACGCTCAGTTCTGGGAATATTTTTCTTTGAAGCTGTCGTCATGTCGCTCCTGTATATCTTTTTTATTTTCGGGGTAACCAAACCTATCGGCAAATTATCAAGCGCTGTAAAATATTTTTATTTCGGGGGGAGTGCTAACGAACTTTTATTAAAAGAAACCGGGACTGAAGAGATCAGAATTCTTATCAGGACGTTTAACGAAATGGTTATCAAACTCAAGAATTATGAAAAAATCCTTGGCAACATCCAGAAATACAGGGGCTGGAAGGAAATTTCAAAGATCATCGTTCATGAGATCAATAACATCATCTCTCCTGTCCAGACTTATATGGAATTCCTGATCGACAAGGTGAATGAAAAGGATAAAGTATTATTTATTCTTGATAAACTCAATGATATGAGGCTTATTTTAATGAAGTTCAGGGAAATATCGCATTTTCCCGATGCGAATCTGGAGGACAGGAATGTCATTCCCATTATTGAAGAGGTTTGCAGGGAATTTAAAAACGCGAAACTCGTAAGCATAGGGGAAGAGCCCTTTGTTTTGAAAATCGATACCGTCCTGTTCAAGGAAACGATAAGGAATATAATAAAAAACGGCATAGAGGCCGGGGAAGAATCGATTGTCGATGTAATGTTGAAAAAAGATGGTAATAAAAAATCCATCATTATCAGGGATACAGGATGCGGAATGAGCTCCGAAACCATAAAAAAGATATTCGAACCCGGGTATTCGACAAAAAAGGGCAATATCGGGATAGGCCTTTCCATAGTAAAGAGCCTCACCCAGGAGCAGAATGCCCAGATAGAGGTCGAAAGCGGATTAAACAAGGGGACTACGTTCCAGCTGTTATTCCAGGAGTGATACTTTCTATTATTTAATAAAGGCGGTATTATGAAATTGCTTATTGTAGACGACAACGAAGATGTAATTTCAAGTTTAAAAGGCGTATTCGGAGAATATGATATAGTAGGGGCGGATTCAATAAAAAATGCGAAAAAGATACTGGCTCTGGATAGCGATTCAATCGATATAGCAGTCATAGATATGAAGCTCGGGGATGAGGATGGGATAGAGCTCCTGAATGATATAAAACTGAGGTTTCCATTCATCGAGTGTGTAATGATATCGGGTTATTCCAGTGTTGAAAAAGCTGTACTTTCTATAAAAATGGGAGCCTTTGACTTCGTTGAGAAGCCGATATCCTATCAAAAAATGAAGGTGGTTATCAATAATGCGATAGAACATAAAATGTTTTCTACTCTTTTAAAAAAAGAAATGGAAAGGTATAAAATCATAGGGGAATCAAGCGCTGTCAAAAAGATGAACGATTTGATAGAAAAGGCTTCCCAGATCGATTTTCCCGTGCTTATTACCGGGGAAAGCGGGGTAGGCAAGGAGCATGTCGCCCATCTGATACACCTGAAGAGTAAACGAGGAAAAAATGAAATGATAAAGCAGAATTGTGCGGCTATCCCGGAAAATCTGTTTGAAAGCGAACTATTCGGGCATGAAAAAGGTGCTTTCACCGGCGCGGCTTCGGCAAGAAAAGGAAAACTGGAGCTTGCCAGCCTGGGCACTCTCTTCCTTGACGAAGTCGGAGATATGCCGCTTTCACAGCAGGCTAAACTTTTAAGGGTCCTGGAGGACAGGGAGATCACGCGTGTCGGGGGAGAATCTAAAATCAAGGTCGATTTCAGGCTTATCTGCGCGACCAACAGGAATCTGAAAGAAGCGGTTGACGAGAATAAATTCAGGGAGGATTTTTTTTACAGGATCGGGGTACTTGTTATCAATATACCGCCCCTCAGGGATAGGAAAGACGATATTAAAATTCTTGCCGACCATTTTTTAAAACAGGCCTGCATTGAAAATGGGTCCATTATGAAGACTATAAACAGCGAAGCTATGACGCTCATCTGCGAAATCCCCCTGAAGGGAAACATCAGGGAACTGAAGAATCTCATACAGAGGCTCTTCGCTTTTTCCGAGGTTGAAACAATACGCCCTGAGGATGTAAAGAATATCATGGTTTCACAGAACAGGAACGGCGGCGACGCGATATTTCAAAAAACAATGAACTACAGTGAGGCGAAAAAACTCCTGGAAAAAAAATATATAATTACCCAGCTCTCTCTCAACAACAACAATGTCTCCCGCACAGCTATCCGTCTCGGCATATTGCCAAATAATCTTCTTAGAAAAATGAAAGACCTGGAAATCGTGCTGTGAGCCGTTCAAAACAACATCCAGCTTTTATGGAGTCAATATTTATCTCGCTGGATTCGAAAACTTGAACTGCATCATCTCAAAAAGGCGGCAAGCGTTTGATTGAATACTTTTTTAAGTTAAGAATTTTTTTATTATCTACAAGAATTGGTTAAATGTTATAAATGATCTTGGGTGAAACGCTTGCTTCGCTTTTTTTCGATGGCAGTTCTACGTTTTCTTCATAAATGCGGGATAAAAATTGACTCCATAAACAACTACATATTGTTTTGAATCCGGCGGAAAGGTTAGGAGACTTGTCATTTCGAGCCCCTCAACGAAATGTTCGGCGACGAGAAATCTTCCCATATCTTTTGCCAAAAACCCTCTCCTATGATAGAATTATCGCGAATTTTTATTCCGGGACGGTTTTATGAAGGGTCTGGTTGTCATTCCTACTTATAACGAGGCGGAAAATATCAAGCTTATAGTTCCAGAAGTCCTGAAACAGGGCGACAGCTTCGATGTGCTTGTAGTCGACGATAATTCTCCCGACGGTACTGGAAATATTGTAAAAGAGATGATGAAGTCCAGCGCAAGGATACTTTTATTGGAACGTACAAAAAAATCCGGTCTCGGGAAGGCCTATGTCGCCGGATTCAAGTGGGCGCTGGAACAGGATGCGGGTTACGATTTTCTCTGCGAAATGGACGCCGATTTTTCCCATGATCCGGGCGAACTTCACCTTTTCGTAGAGGCGCTGAACGAGGGATACGACGCCGTCTGCGGGTCCCGCTATATCAGGGGCGTCAGGGTCCTCAACTGGGACCTCAAGAGGCTCCTTATCAGTATTTTCGGTAACGCTTACGCGCGTTTCGCGACCGGCGTTAAACTTACCGATCTGACGGGGGGGTACAACTGCTACACAAGAAGGGTTATTGAAAAACTAAACCTGGACACGATAAGTTCAAGCGGATATTCCTTTCAGATTGAGATGAAGGCAAAAACAACCTGGAGGGGATTCAGGATCAAGGAAGTGCCCATTATCTTTCGCGACCGCTACGAGGGAACGACGAAGATGAGCGGGGGAATAGTGAACGAAGCTATTATAAAGTGCTGGAAATTCCGGATCGATAAATGGTTCAAAAGAATATAAAGGTAAGGTTCGCGCCTTCCCCGACCGGTAAGTTACATCTCGGAAGCGCTCGCACCGCTGTTTTTAACTGGCTTTACGCCCGCCATACCGGTGGTTCCTTTATTCTGAGAATAGAGGACACCGACCTCTCCCGTTCGAACGAATTCTTTACAGACTCTATCATTAAAGACATGGCCTGGCTTGGGATGGATTATGACGAGTTTTACAGGCAAAGCGAAAGGTTCGATATTTACAGGCCATATGCCGAAAAGCTTGTTTCGGAAGGCAGGGCTTATTACCAGGAAGACAGCATCAGGATCGATATTGGTGAACCGAGGGAGATCTCCTTTACGGACAGCGTGAAAAACAGGATCGTTGTTTCCGCCTCGGAGCTCGACGATTTCGTAATATTGAAAAGCGGGGGCACCCCCACATATAACTTCGCCGTTGTAATAGACGATGCCCTTATGGGTATCACTCATGTTATAAGGGGTGAAGACCATATTACGAATACGATAAAGCAGCTTATTATTTATGAATATCTTTCACTTGAGCCCCCTGTTTTTGCACATCTGCCGCTGGTTATGGACAGGGATAAAGCCCCGCTCTCGAAACGGAAAGGTTCGAAAGACATAGAATATTACCGTTCATCCGGTATACTTCCTGAAGCCCTGATCAACGCGATCGCCAGGCTGGGCTGGTCTTACGGGAATGAAGAAGTATTCAGCATCTCCGACCTCGTAAGCCGTTTCGATATTTCAAGGATCTCAAAGTCGAACGCTGTTTATGACGAAGAAAAGATGATATGGATCAACGGCAAGCATATGAAATTGACCGGAATCGATAATCTTTACTCTCATTTCCTGGAATTCGCTGCCGCCGCGGGCCTTGAAATGAAAGGAAGAATGGCTGATAGTTTATGGCTTATGAAAGCGATCAGCTTTCTCCGCGGCAGGCATAAGACCCTTAAGTCTCTATATGATGAAATTTTCCTTTACTCGGGTGATGAACTTATTATTGAAGAGGATTCCAAAAAGAATATGGACGAACTAAAAAAGGATCCGGCGGTTCAAAAAGCTTTTAAGGAAGCACGGGATTACATCTCATCACTTACGCCTGAGGCCGGCCCCGAGATTATAGACAGGGGATTACGAGATATTGCTTTAAAAAACTCTGTAAAATTCGGAGACCTTGCCGGTTTGATACGTATTTCACTTACAGGAAGGATGGAAAGCCCGGGTTTAAACGTTCTTATAAGCCTTTTAGGTGAAGAAGCTAAGAAAAGGCTTATACGCGGTTGATCATTTATTTATTTCGATTTTCCATTAAGTATTTCAACCAGGCTTCGGCTGTCTTTTTTAAGGTTCTCAGCGAGTCTTGTGAGGTCCTCCGAGGCTATGGAGTTTTCCTCGATGGAACTCGATACCTGGTTGATCGAATCTATGATTTTATTTGCCCCCTCTTTCTGATGGGTCATTGCTTGATTTATATCCATTGATAGTGATTTTAACGATTCTGAATGTCTCTGGATTTCTAAAGCGGATTTACCCTGTTCCTGGGTAACGGCGGCTATATCGGCGGCCATGTTGTTTACGGTTTCTATTGTTTCCATAAGCTGGTCCAGGGATTTGCCCGATTGCCGGGCGGAATCACCGATGTTTTTGGTGTTTGCGCTTCCCGCTTCAAGTTTCGTTCCGGCGTCCCTGATCCCCTCTTTAATCGAATTTATAATAACACCGATCTCGGTTGCCGACTTTGACGAGCTTTCGGAAAGCTTGCGGACTTCGCTGGCTACAATAGCGAACCCCTCTCCGGCGTCTCCGGCATGAGCGGCTTCGATAGCCGCATTCATCGCAAGCATATTGGTTTCGTCCGAGATGCTCCGTATAACTGTCAGGATCTGGTCGATATTTTCGGAATGTTCCTCGATTTTGCGGATGCTTTTCGATATACCTTCAAGGAATTCCCCGATATTAACAATATTTTTTTCAAATGCGCTGAAATTTTCCTTATTTTCTCTGGCGATCCTGGCGTTTTCGACGATAGTTTTCTTCAATTCGCCGATATTCCTGACTATGTTCTGTACGCCGTTATTAAGCTGGCCGATCGCCGCTGCGGCGTCCGACACTGTTCCCATCTGTTTTTCTATGTTCGAACTATTGCTTTCCAGGGACTTGAGGTATTCTCCCATCGTATCGAAGACGCTCCTGCTCGATTCAGCCTGTTTTGCATTCGAAGAGGAAAGAAAGGCGGATTTCGATGAAAGATCCTCGGAATTCAAGTCGATCTTTCCCGACATTTCCCTTATAACGCCGTAGCTTTCGTTGAGGCGCGTTATTACCTGGTTAAACACCAGGGAAAGTTTGCCAAGTTCATCCTTTGACTGAATGTCGAGTTTGACGTTAATATCCCCGCTTTCGACCTTTTTTGAAACCATATCGAATTGGGTAACTACGCAGCCGAACCATGATGCTACGGCCCTGACAAGTAATAATATTATTATGATAGAAAAAAATATAACGATGCCGAAAATAATTATCGCCTTGATGAAATTTAAGCTCATATTGTTGTAGCTGCTTTTTCCCGAGTATTCTTCGACATCTTCAAGCGCGCGGAGGTCGTTTTTAAGAAGTGTAAACTTGTTTTCCACGCTGCCGATGGTCATGGCCGCCATCCCCGGATCGGAACTTGCCATTTCAATTACAATTTTAGCATCATTGGCGTAAAAGTTGATATCGGACGAGGTTGAAACAAGAAGGGATCTTTCCTCGGGAGTAAGGTCTTTCTGGCTTGCAAAACCATGAATGCCCGATATCAAGCCGTCGAGTACTTCTCTTTGTTCTTTAACGATTCCGTCAATCTTTTCGGCGGGATAGTTCAAACTCACCCAGCTTATGAGGCGGTAAAGGTTCATATTCATCGTTTTTAGTTTGTCAGTTATATCTTCAACCTGGTGAAGATGGGATATCCTTACGTCATAGAATGTCCCCATAACATATTTTTGCTGGTAGAGATTGATCAGGGAAAAAGTAATGACAATAAAGAGCAAAATGGCGATCGCGATCGGCGCGATCAGGACTTTGACGATCAAATTCAAGTCATAAAAAAAATTATTGAAGAATTTAAACATTTTTCAACCCTTAAAAGCTCGGGCGTTTTAATCGCTTATTTATAAAATCCGCATCCTATCCATATGTTATCGACCTTTTCCACATAGGAACTTTTATTCTCAATTTTTTTTGATACGGGGTTTGACCGCTTATAGTCAACCCATCCCGAATTTTTGTCCCTGGCTGTTTCCAGCATCTCCTTCATATAATATTTACCGTCAGGGTCCTGCATGTTAAGCTCATTCACACCGATAAGGGATTTGTTGCCGTCGCTCCTGGCAAGGCATACGCCGTTGAAGTCAAATACGAAAACATAATATTCGCCGCTGCGGAATTCTCCCTTAGGGTCGCTGAAAGCCTTGAAGGACACATCCTGGCCGTTGGCTTTATAAAAAGCGACGGCTTTCTGGACCATGGCTTTGGCTTTTTTAGCGGCTTTCGTCAGGGGCGCTGCAAAAATAAGAGAAGACGCGGTTAAAAGAATCGCTGTTATTAAAATTACCCTCTTCATGGTGTTACCCTCCGATTTTAATAATTTTTTAAATCCATTTAATAAAAATAACCGATATTTCCCAAAGTGTAAAGCAATAAAGCTCCAAAGTCAAAAAAGTGGCCTCTTACCAGTTTGTAAAAAGGGGTCGTTTCGAGGGGTTCCGTCCGAGAAATCTTGAAAGGGGTATCTAATAATAATCTTGCATTAAGCTTGATTATTTATAAGAATTAAGCTAATATTAAGTAATATTGGAGTTAAATTTGTCAGAGAAAGTGAAAAATTTAAAAAAGAAGATACTGCTGGTATACCCGAAGATGCCTTCCACGTACTGGGGTTTTCAGTACAGCGTAAAATTTATCGGGAAAAAAACAACATATCCGCCGCTTGGTTTAATGACTGTAGCTGCGTTGATCCCTCCGGAATATGATCTGAAGCTAGTAAATTTAAATTCCGAATCCTTAAAGGAAAGCGATATAGCCGGCGCTGATTTTGTGTTTATATCAGCGATGATTGTTCAAAAAGAATCTTTTGAAGAGGTTGTTAAGCTCTCGCGCAAGCATAACAAAACCGTTGTCGCGGGAGGGCCTTATCCGACAGTATTGCACGCCGATATCGAGGGGGTGGACCATTTTGTTCTCGACGAGGCCGAAATGACCCTACCCGATTTTTTCCGGGATCTTAAAGCAGGAAACCCTGCGAAAATATACAGAAGCAAGGAAAGGCCGGCTATTGCACTGGCCCCGATACCGCGTTTCGACCTGATAAAAATTAACGATTATGTATCTATGGCCCTTCAGTTTTCACGAGGATGTCCTTTCAATTGTGAATTTTGCGATATTATCGAACTTTTCGGGCGAGTGCCCAGGACTAAATCGCCGGAACAGTTCATTAAAGAACTGGAAACGGTTTACGAAACGGGTTACAGAGGTTCTGTTTTCATTGTCGACGATAACTTCATAGGGAACAAGTTCGCTGTAAAACAGCTTCTAAGGCCCCTGGGAATCTGGCAGAAGGAGAAAGAGTACCCATTTACATTTATGACAGAAGCAAGCGTTAACCTGGCGGAAGATGAAGAATTGATGGATCTTATGGCGGAGGCCCTGTTCGAGGGTGTATTTCTCGGGATAGAAACGCCGTCAGAAGAATCCCTTTTACTGGCTAACAAAACGCAGAATACTAAAATTAAGCTGCTGGACAGCATTCATAAGATCCAGAGGAAGGGGCTTGAAGTTTCCGCGGGTTTTATTTTAGGATTCGACAGCGATAAGGACGATATTTTCGACAGGCAGATCAATTTCATCAACGATGCTGCTATTCCTATGGCGATGGTCGGCCTTCTGGCGGCTCTTGGCCAGACCCAGCTTTACACCCGGTTGTTGAAGGAGAACAGGATACTTAATGAGACGTCGGGAAATCACACCCATGCCCTGGAATTGAATTTTATACCGAAAATGGCTGCAGACAAGCTCATAGAGGGTTACAAAAAGGTAATTTCGACTGTTTACGATCCCCCTGTCTATTTCGAGAGATGTTATGATCTTATCAATATTCTTCCAAATAACTACATAAGCGCGAAAAGAGTTACTCTTTCAAATATTCTCACTTACGGCTATGCTTTTATAAGATCTCTTATATTGCAGGGTTTCGGCTCATACGGTTTTACCTACTTCAAGTTCCTTGCCAGGGTCCTTATTAAAAAACCCGGCCGGTTCGCTCAAGCCGTAAAGTTTGCCATCTTCGGTTATCATTTTATAAAAATAACTGAAAAGCAGATTAATAAAAAGATGGTCTTGCTCGATAATTTCAAGGCTTATATCAATAAGCTCATGCTGAAGTTTCAAAAAAGGATTGAATTTGTCCATAACCTGCATTGGGAAAAAGCGGTACGTGAACTGTTCGTCCTTCGTAAAAAGACATTACCGGCTGTAACCAGAAAATATGCCACTGCATCGAAACTTTCAAACCAATACACCGACAGCGCGCTCAGCAGATTGGAAGAGAGTATTTTCGAATATATAGCCCGTATCAGGGATTATCTGATGAAGGCGATAAATAACACCGATATTAATACGGATAATTTTATTAACGAATTCAACAAATATGTCACACGATTGTTAAACAGCATAGATAAGAACAAAACGGTTTCACACAGGTTCGGAAAACTTACGGAAGTCATAGATAAAGTATTTCTCGAACTGCGGATGATCAACTCGAAGGCTGCCGGTTCTGCAGGTGTTTTACACTAATATTTGATCGGCGGGCTTTTTTCACAGGTTTTATTTCTTCCAGCATGATCAATTCCAGTACTTCCTCGATCCTTTCTACATAAAAAATGTTGAGATCTTTTAATATCTGCTGGTTCATCTCGCTGATGTCCTTTTCATTGTTTTTTGGAATAATTACGCTGAAAATTCCGCCTCTTTTCGCGGCGAGAAGCTTTTCCCTGAGGCCGCCGATAGGCAGTACATCGCCCTTGAGAGTTATCTCCCCGGTCATAGCGCAGTCGTTTCTTGCTTTCTTAGCCGCATATGTGGAAATGATTGAACTTATCATTGTTACACCGGCTGAAGGCCCGTCTTTGGGTATCGCCCCTTCAGGGACATGAATATGCAGATCGTTCTGCCTGAACAGAGCGGGGTCTATACCGTATTTTTCTGCGACAGACTTGGCATATGAAAAGGCGATCTTTGCCGATTCCTGCATGACCTCGCCGAGCTGGCCGGTGAGTATGAGGTCTCCTTTACCCTTGAAGATGGAACTCTCAATGTAAAGTACATCGCCCCCGTTCTCGGTCCATGCGAGGCCGGCGATTACGCCGATTCTCGGTTCCTTCTGGCCGCGGGTAAAGTCGAATTTCCTCACCCCCAGGTGCTTGGATATCTTTTTCGAATCTATTTGTATAGATTTGACATCATGCCTGACCTTATCCCTGGCAATTTTTCTGATTACCTTTCCGACGTTTCTCTCCAGGTTTCTTACCCCGGCTTCTTTTGTGTAAAATCTCACTATATCGAGAATTGAATTATCAGTAAAATTGACCTTTATATCGGACAAACCGTTTTCGATCATCTGTTTGGGTATCAAAAATTTCTTGGCGATTTCTTTTTTCTCAAGTTCAGTGTATCCCGGTATCTCGATTATTTCCATTCTGTCTCTCAGGGGTATGGGAATATTGTAAAGGTTATTTGCCGTTGTCAGAAAGAATACATAAGACAGGTCAAAATCGAGGGACAGGTAATGATCGTTAAAGGTATTATTCTGTTCAGGGTCAAGGACTTCCAGAAGCGCAGAACTCGGATCACCCCTGAAATCCATGCTCATTTTATCTATTTCATCCATCAAAAATACAGGGTTCATTGTACCGGCTTTTTTCATCATCTGGATGATTTTACCCGGCAGCGCTCCGACATAAGTCCTTCTATGCCCCCTGATTTCAGCTTCGTCCCTGACTCCGCCCAAAGATACGCGGATGAAATTGCGGTTTAAAGCGTGAGCGATAGACTTTGCCAGAGAAGTTTTCCCCGTTCCTGGGGGCCCTACAAGGCAGATTATCGGACCCTTTGATTTCGGGTTCAATTGACGGACAGCTATGAAATCTATGATCCTTTCCTTGGCTTCCTTAAGGCCGTAATGTTCCTTTTCAAGGATCTCTTCGGCTACCTGCAGGTCTTTATTATCGATAGTATACTTGCCCCACGGCAGATCGACCAGCCATTCAATGTAATTATAGAGAACTGTGTATTCGGGAGACATATTGGGTATTTTTGACAGCCTTTCAAGTTCACCGTCAAACTTTTCTTTTACGGATTCAGGCATTTCCTTGCCCTTAGACCTTTCCTTCAACTCTAAAATGCCTTCATCCTGCGATTCGCCTTCATCGAGTTCCTTTCTTATTTCTTTAAGCTGCTCGTTTAAAAAATATTTTTTCTGCATTTTTTCCATTCGGTCCTGGACGCGTTTATTGATATCGTCCTCGATCTTCAGTACATCGATTTCCTTATGCACGAGGGCAAGGGTTTTTGTCAGCCTTTCATTAATATCGTTTTCTTCAAGGATAGCCTGTTTATCGGCGACCTGTGAAGGTATATTCGCCATAACAGCGTCTATTAATTTTTCTGAATCGTCGATTGATACGATGGATGCGGCGGTATCTTTAGGAATCTTTGGGTTAAGCGAAATATATTCGACAAACTTGTCTTTCAAAGTTCTGATAAGGGCTTCAAGCTCGTTGCTGTTGAGGACCTTAGTTTCAAGATCATCCACCTCGGCAAGGGAAAAACCTTCATCCTGGATATATTTTGATATTTTTCCTCTTTTAAGCCCCTCTACCAGTATCCTGACCATTCCGTTAGGCATATTGATCAGTTCCAGAATGGTTGAAACGCAGCCGACAGAGAAAATATCTTCATCGGAAGGATTTTCCACATCCTTGCTTTTTTGCGCGGAAAGGAACAACGGCAGGTTGTTTTCGAAGGCATGCATTACGGCTTTAACTGAGGTATTGCGGCCGATAATAAGAGGTACGACCATGAACGGGAATACTACAATACCCCTCAGGGGTATAAGCGGGAACTTTTCCTTTTTTTTGTTTTCGGATTCGACCATTTCCTTACCTCGTTAAGCTATTTTAGGCTCTTTTCCTAAGGTTACCACGTCCTTGTCAATAATGCAATGCCTTACATCATTCATCGAGGGTATTTCGTACATAATATCGAGCATGACTTCCTCTATAACGGACCTCAATCCTCTCGCCCCCGTTTTCTTTTCCTTGGTTTTATGCACAATCTCGGTAATCGCATCATCGGTAAATTCCAGTTCAACATTTTCAAGCCCCATGAGCTTTTGATACTGTTTAATTATTGCATTTTTCGGGTCGGTAAGTATTCGTTTCAGCTCATCGTCTTTCAATTCGTGAAGAATGGCTGTAATCGGCAATCTTCCAACGAGTTCGGGAATAAGTCCGTATTTAATAAAATCGTGGGGTATTACATCCTTCAAAACTTTTTCAGGGTCTGTCCTTGTCTTTGAATGATTGCTTTTAAAGCCGACTTCCTTCTTTCCCAGCCTTGTTTTTACAATATCCTCCAGGCCAACAAATGCTCCACCTACTATAAAAAGAATATTGGAAGTGTTAACCATTATATTTTTCTGCTGGGGGTGTTTTCTGCCCCCGTAAGCCGGGACCGATGCATCAGTACCCTCTATTAATTTTAAAAGGGCCTGCTGAACACCCTCGCCGGAAACATCTCTGGTTATGGACACATTCTCGCTTTTTCTGGAAATCTTGTCGATTTCGTCTATATAGACAATACCAACTTCCGCCCTTGAAATCAAGTGCTCGAGTTCTTTTGATTCGGGATCGAAATAACCTCCTGCCGCGTTCTGCAGGAGCCTTAAAAGAACGTTTTCAACGTCATCCCCGACATAACCCGCTTCAGTAAGGGTCGTGGCGTCGGCAATGGCAAATGGAACGTCCAGCATCCTGGCAAGGATCTTGGCAAGCAGGGTTTTTCCGCTTCCGGTAGGCCCTAAAAGAATGACATTGCTCTTCTCGATTTCGACCTCATTCTTATCGTCGTCGAATGAGTTTGAAAAAATCCTTTTATAGTGGTTGTAAACTGCAACCGAAAGTATTTTTTTAGCATTGTCCTGCCCTATGACATACTGGTCAAGAAACTCCTTCATCTCCTTCGGCCTCGGGAGTTTGTTAACGGTGTTCATAGTGTTATTCTTGTGTTCTACCTGGATGGCCTGATAAGAATTGTAAAGACAGTTGTCGCATATATACACTTCTCCCTCGCCCTTTACCATCCTGTATACCTCTGTCGAAGAGGCCCCGCAAAAGCTGCATTGAACTGTTCTTTTATACCTTGGAACGCTGTTTTCATCGTCCTTTCTTGAAGCCATCATTATTTCCTTTTATCTATTATTTCATCGATGATCCCGTATTTCTTCGCTTCATCACCCGACATAAAAAAATCCCTGTCGGTATCGGATTCAATCTTATCCAGCTGCTGGCCTGTATGTTTTACCAGGATGCTGTCAAGCATGGTTTTGGTCCTGAGCATTTCTTCAGCCTGAATTTTAATATCCGTTGCCTGTCCCTGAGTGCCGCCGGAGGGCTGATGGATAATAATACGGGAATGGGGCAGAGTAAAGCGTTTTCCCTGTTTCCCGGCTGCCAGAAGGACCGCGCCCATTGAAGCTGCTTCTCCGATGCAGATAGTCGAAACATCGCATTTTATGTACTGCATGGTATCGTAAATCGCAAGTCCGGAAGTAACTACCCCGCCGGGTGAATTGATGTAAAGGTTAATGTCTCTTTCCGGGTCTTCGGCCTCGAGAAATAAAAGCTGTGCTATTACAAGATTAGCCACATCGTCGTCGATTGCAGAGCCTAAAAACACGATCCTGTCTTTCAAGAGTCTTGAATATATATCATAAGCCCTTTCACCCCTGTTGCTCTGTTCAATCACCATAGGTATAAGCATAATTAACCCCTTTATCAAAAATTATAGAATGTTCTAAAATCTCGGTATAAATATAATTAATATAACATATAAAGTAAAATATTGGAAGCTGAAGATGCGGCCACATCACAGGGGCGTACCCCGCTTATGCCACTGTGTTCACCAGGTCGTCCATCCCGTCGATCCTTATGATAATCTCATCACCCTTCTTCATTTCCCCGACACCCTCCGGCGTACCTGTGGCTATTATATCTCCCGGATAAAGGGTCATCACTCTGCTGACGAAACTTACCAGAGTATATACATCGAAGATCATTTCAGCCGTGTTTGAATCCTGCCTGACCTTGCCGTTGAGTATCGCCTGGATCCGAAGCTTTTGAGGATCTCCAATCTTTGTTTCGATAAAAGGCCCGAAAGGAGCAAAGGTGTCGAAACCCTTGGCCCTTGTCCATTGTCCGTCAAGGGCCTGAAGATCGCGGGCCGTTACATCGTTAAAAGCCGTATAACCCAGGATATAATTAACAGCCTCGCCGGGAGGAACTTGTTTCGCTGTATGTTTTATAACAACTGCAAGTTCGGCTTCATAGTCTAACCTTCCTGATTCGGCCGGATATATGATTTTGCCCTTATGGGGCAGGATGCTTGAAGAGGGTTTTAAAAACAGCAACGGTGTTTTAGGAATATCGAATTTCAATTCTTCGGAATGGCGCCTGTAATTTAAACCTACGGCCACTATTTTGGAGGGTTTTTCAGGAGTTAGTATTTCCAACTCTGAAAGACTTTCCTCCCCCTTCCCGGTCCTTTGAAAATCAGGACTGAGCCTTATTACGCTTTCCCCTATGACCTCTCCGAAAAAACCCCTTAAGCCTTCGATTTCTCCTTTTTTATTAAAAAAACCGATTTTCAAAAATCTCTCCTGAATTTACAAAAACTCCCTCACTCAAAATCTTCTCTTGCGTTTCGGCCGGTCTGGAGTATTAGATTCCCTACGAAATGATCGAGCTTTTCAACATTATCGTTGGAGATCTCTTCATATTTGATTCCTATCATATTACCGCTAACACTCTTGACTATACCCCAAAAATCGATTGCCTCGTTAGACGAATCGGGAAGACGGAAAATAATCCTTACAAGATCGCCGATTACAAAAATCTGTTTTACTTCTAAGGCAAGGCCGCCTGTTGAAATATCCACTATTGTCCCTTCGCCCTCGCAGTTTCTCAGTGTATAATTCGCTTTTAAATTTACAGTGATCCTTGTCGGCCTTAAAGGCATTGGAGCCTCCTGTAATATTTCCGCATTTTATTTAAATAATCCGATATCGAGTTCGGAATCCTCGCCGCTTGCCAGTCGGGAAATATTTTTTACTTCATACACTTTTTTTTCGATATCGGAAAGTTTTAATTCAAGCTTGCCTGAAAGTTTCATTCCTTCCTCATAGAGAATAAGAGCTTCTTCTACCGGGACGCCGTTATCGAGTTTCATAACGATCTCTTCAAGGCGCTTCATATCTTCTTCAAAGCTCCGGCCGTTTTTTTCTAATCTTTTTGGCATTATTTGCCTGCCGTTAAATAAAACTTTCATCCAATTATAAAGTAAAAATTATAAAAAATAAAGAAAAAATAAAATCCCCCTTCTTTGCAGTTGACAACGAAATAAAGGTATGATAAAGTTTGAAAGGGTAAAAAATGAAAAATTTTTTTGAACTATCATTATCCACAGGTAAAAGTAACGAATTTATTAATATTACATCGACAATTCAAAAATGTATAACAGAAACGGGTATAAGGGAAGGCCTTTGCATTATATTTGTTCCTCATACTACTGCCGGGGTGACGGTCAATGAAAACGCCGATCCGGATGTTGTTTATGATGTTATCAATCACCTTTCCAGGACTATTCCCCCCGGCGGTTACGCGCATTCGGAAGGGAATTCCGACGCTCATATCAAATCGAGTCTCATCGGCCCTTCACAGTACCTGATCATTTCGGGAGGGAGGGCCGTTCTTGGCACATGGCAGGGCGTTTATTTTACTGAGTTCGATGGTCCAAGGCACAGGAAATATTATGTGAAATGCCTCGAAGGGTAATAGCAATATTCCGAAAGGTTAATGCAATAAACCTTGAGGAATAATTGCTATTATACCAATATCCCGAAAGGCTAAAGTTAATTAGCCTTGAGGAATAATTGGCATTATGCCGAAAGTCTGCGGTCATCAGTTGGCGGTCTGCAAATAAAGAGACTGTGCACTTCAGACCAATGACTATCGATGCTGACTATCGACTAAAGTACATATATGGGGAGTTCTCTCCAAAGTAATAATCTCTTGCACTGTCCTGGTATTTGTACTGGGCTGTGAGGCCCTGGAGGCCGTACCCCTGGAAATAAGAAAGCTCCATTTTATAATATCCCCTGGCCAGGAATACATTATACTGGTTGCTTCCAAAAGCCCTGTTCGAAATAAATTCGCCAATAAGGCGGTCATTGAGCTTCAGCCGGAATCCGTCATCTGAAGCTATGGTAAATAAGTAAAGTCCGTCTTTTTCTACATGGATCGTGGAATATAAAAAAAGATAAAAATTAAGGGTATATGAAAAATTTCCAATATCGTTATGATCGAGAATAGACCCCTGTTTGAAATTTATAGTATTAATATAATATGTGTTGGTAAAATCAGGAACAATCGGAGTATCCAGTGTAATAATATCGCCCTTCTGTTTTATGATCGTCATTTTAATATTTGTATTGAAAACAACGGGAGACAGCATCCGGTATATAAAGAATATCGCAAATAATAAACAGCCGGCCAGGAAAATCATCTTCTTATCGATAGGTTTCATTCATTGCTCCGATTATTCAGAAATTTACAGGAACAAGACCCCAAACCGAAAGCCATGCCCTTTTAAAAAAACTAAGGCTATCCAGGGAAACGAAATAACTGAAAGGAGCGTAGAAAAGGAAAACGCAGAATATCTCCGCTAAGAAAAAAATTGAGATATTGCGTAGCATTTTGTCGTTTGTCTTCATTTCATCCCTGAAATAATACTGGAAAATCATGAAAGCCAGGAAAAAGGAAAATATCAAGGGTATAAAATAATGATATAAGTACATTACCCTCTCGATAGTCAACATCGTTGCCATGTATATAAAATAAAGTATTGTAAAATAAACCATGATATGGAATTCCTGTTTATTGCCGGCCGGAGCTTTGAATAAAATTACTCCGCACACGAATACCGTTGCCATAATTATACCTAATAACCCGGAAAACCAGATCAGGGGATTTCCCTGGAGATATAGATATGCTACCTTGCCCCCGAATTTACTCCAGCGGTAATTGATACTTTTATACCCGAAAGGCCAGCCGAAGGGAGGGCTGCCGTTTTCATCTACCTTTGAAGGAGTCCATTTCGGAACCCCCTTTTCATAATTATGAATAAAAGCGAAATAATCCCTCAGCATAATAAAAAAATGGACAGGATTGGCTGTTTCCTTCGAGTTGAGAATAGCTCCGTATTCACTCGAAGCAAGATAAGACCTCCCTTTCTCAACGCGGGAGGCGATGGAAAAATGAATATAAAAGGTTATGAAAAAGATAAGCAAGACTCCGGCTGCCGATAATACGGCTTTATTTATGAAATCGGCCAAATCTTTCCATGTAATCTTGAAAGGAAGAATTAAAGGGCTGAAATCCTCATATGCGAGAAAAATAAAGAATACAAGCAGGATGGAACTGTTGAGTTTAACGGAAATTGCTACTCCGGTTAGCAGCCCGAGTATTAAATATTCCTGCGCTTTTCTTTTGTCTTTTTTTTGAAGAAGGATTAAAAAATATAAAACAGCCAGGAGGATGAAGAAAATCTGTATGCCTTCCAGCATGGCGCCCCTCAAATGAACGAGAAGGGCGTTATCGAATAAAAAAAACGATGTGAAACCCAATGCGTAATCTACCGATACGGAGAACCGGGCCAGAATGAGAAAAAATAGAACTGCGGATAAAGCCGAGAAAAGCACGGGGAAAAAACGAACGCCGGCAAATGAATAATTGGCCGGGAAGGAATTTATAAAATCGGTGTCGAGAAATGAGGATGTATCGATATTTTTATTAGGATTTATCAATCTTTCGCCTAGCGCTATGATCAATTTACCGAGGGGAGGGTGGGGTTCCATGAAAAAAACGCCATTAATATATTTCTGCGCCGAGGCGATGTGGTAGTTTTCATCCCAGTAAGGTCCGTCAGGGAAGCTGTAGCCGCCCACGAACTTTGTGTTTTTTGTAATTGTGTCTGTTTCGACATATACCGGCATAATAAAATAAAAAAACAGGGCTGCGGCCAGTATCAAACAGGAATATAAAAAGGAATAATTTTTTTTATTGATCTTTGATGCATTGTCCATTAACAGCCTCTCGAAAAATTTTAATTTCCATATCTGAAAAAGTCAATCTGGAGATAAGAAATACCCGAGTTAAGAAATACTTGACAAATTCCGAAAATATATCAAAATATGAGTGACTTTAATAGTCATCATGAGGAGTTATTTATGAAGAACTCACCGGTAATATTGCTAGCGCTTTCATTTTTATTTTCTTCCGGGTTGTTTTATGGCGCTCATAATATAACTGAAGACGCAGTGAGTACGGTCGGCCCGGACGGCATACCCCAGCTTATAGAGGTCATCCGTTCATCGGACCCTGCCGATGACGACATAAGGGTGAAGGCTATGAAAAGACTGGGTGAGTTGAAAGCCAAGGAAGCGACCGATATGCTGATTGAAATGCTTGAAACAAAAAGGCTTGTTCTCGGCGGTAAAGAAATATATAACTGGAAGCTTAAAGTTGAGGCCGCAAAAGCCCTCGCTGCAATAGGCGACGATAGAGCGGCCGTATACCTCGTTGAAATGCTCCGGTATGAAGACGATAATACTGTCAGAAGGGCCGCTTCCCAGGCCCTTGGAGACATGGGAGAAGCCGCAAGAAAAATGACGGTCCTGGATGTTATGCACACCGAGCTTGAAGGCGCGAGAGATAACGGCCTTGTGGCGGACTTGTGTGACGCCCTCGGGAAAATAGGCGATAAAGCTTCTTTTGTTTATCTTCTTAGGGTGACTCAGGGGCCATGGCTTAACTTTGTGAAGGAAACTGCCCAAAAAAGCATTGGAATGATCAAATGGGATAAAGCCTCTGTTTATGGTGAGGAAAACACTGCAAATACCGCTTCTTCAACCTCATCGACAAATGAAACAAAACACAAATAATACCAATTTTGACTAAAACGGAGCGGCCTGTCCCTCCCCTTTAAAAAGGGAAGTGACGGGCCTTTTTTATAAATGGGGGGACTGTAATTTATGAGAAAGAATTCAAAGCTTCAGCATAGGCTCGATACGATTCAGGATAATTTTATCGACAAGGGAAAGTTTAAACCCGCAATCGAAGACCTTCTGGCCCTGGAAAAAGAGGCCGGCAGTCATGACCTTATTTCCTATTATCTCGGGATCTGCTATTTAAACACTGACGATTATAATAAGGCTGCGAACTGCCTCAAGGATATCTTTGCTTCGGCGGATCTTTCCATCATACAGCTCATCCAGTGCAATATGCTGCTGGGACTCATATATACTGAACTGGGATCATATACAAAAGCCGAGAAATTTTTTAAGAAAACCCTGGAGATAAACCCTGAAAGTTCGATGTCATTCTCAGCCTTGGGGTATGTATATTTTCTGACAAAAAAGTTCGATATGGCTATTTTTAATTTCAAGAAGGCTATTCAAAGCGATCCGAACAATGCAAGCGCTCATAATAATCTGGGATATACCCTGGCTGACCTTGGAATAAACCTTAATGAAGCTGTCAATGAATGCAGAAAAGCCGTAGCCTTGAACCCTAATTCCGGCGCATACAGGGACAGCCTGGGCTGGGCCCTTCACCAGTCGGAGGATTACAATGCGGCGGTGAAAGAACTGGAACAGGCTTTGAAATTTCCGACCAAAAATAATGAGCTTATTAATGAACATCTGAATATGGCGCTAAAGAAAAGGGATAAGGAATGAAAAAAATATTCGTTGACGGACAGCATGGGACAACCGGGATAAAAATCTTTGAAAGGCTCTCAAAGCATGATGGGGTTGAAATAATAGAAATTCCGGATGAGATTAAAAAAGAAACTGCAGAAAAGGAGAAGAGGTTCGGAGAAGCCGACCTTGTTATTCTCTGTCTGCCTGACGACGCTTCAAAAGAAGTAATGGAAACCCTTAAAAAAGTCAGGGCGAAGGTCATCGATACGAGTTCCGCTTACAGGGTAGATCCGGGGTGGGTATATGGTATGCCGGAACTGGAGAAAAACAGCCGTGAAAAAATAAAAAATGCGAAGTGGGTATCGAATCCGGGCTGTTATCCGACAGGTTTTTTACTCGCCCTTTCACCCCTGGTAAAAATCGGAGCGGTTCCGAGAGATTATCCCGTAACATCATACGCCGTTACAGGCTATAGCGGCGGCGGGAAAAAAATGATATCCGATTTCGAATCATATGGCAAAGACCGCTCGATGGAGATTTGCTGCAGGCCGAAAAATCTTGACCTGAGGCATAAGCATCTGCCCGAGATGAAAAAATATGCCCATTTAAAACAATATCCGCACTTTGTCCCTATTGTCGGAAATTTTTATAACGGTCTTCTGGTTTTCCTTCCGCTTATTCCAGCGTTATTGTCAAAGAAATTCCACCCTGACGATATCAGGGAAATTCTAATGGAACGCTATGAAAAAGAGCCTTTCGTGAAAATTGTTTCAAAGGAAGAGACGGAAGTGATCAGCAGCGGTTTTATTTCGCCGGTTGAGCTGAACGGGACCAACAGGATCGATATTTTCGTAACGGGCCATGAGGAACAAATCCTCGTTATATCGCGCCTGGATAATCTGGGCAAGGGCGCTTCGGGAGCGGCCGTCCAGAATATGAACATCATGCTGGGTTTCGATGAAAGCATGGGTTTATCCTGAACCTTGCCCCCTGCCGCCCTATAAGCTGACCTGGATCTTGAAAAGTTTTTGATAGATTCCGCCCTGGTCGAGAAGCTCTTTATGCGTACCTATCTCGATAATTTTTCCATCCTCAAGGACGACTATCCTGTCGGCGTTCATAATAGTAGAAAGCTTATGCGATACTATGAGGGTCGTTTGATTTCCCAGTATCTTTTTCATCGCATTTTGTATAAGCTGTTCCGATTCGGCGTCGAGGGAACTCGTGGCCTCGTCCAGAATCAATATTTTCGGTTTTCGGAGTATCGCTCTGGCCAAGGCGATCCTCTGCTTTTCTCCTCCTGAAAGCCTTACCCCCCGCTCTCCCAGTACAGTGTCGTATCCTTGGGGCAGTTTGCCTATGAATTGCTCGGCATTGGCTATTCTGGCAGCCTCGATAACCTCATGCCTTTCAGCCTCCGGTTTTGAAAGCCTGATATTTTCAATGATAGAACCTGAAAAAAGTATGTTCTCCTGGGTAACAAGGCTTATCTGGGAACGGATTGAACCCGGATTGTAAACCGATACATTTTTACCGTCGATTAAAAATTCCCCTTTGACCGGAAGATAAAAAACCGGAATAAGAGATATTAATGTAGATTTACCGGCGCCGCTGGGCCCAACGACAGCCACAGTCTCGCCCTGTTTTATGAAAAGATTTATTCCGTAAAGCGCTGTCCTTTCATTTTCATATTGGAAGAAGAGGCTTTTCCATTCCAGATCACCCTTTATATTGCCGATGGCCGGAAGGGTAGTATTTTCTTTTTCATTTGAATCGATAAGTTCGAATACCCTCGCTCCGGCGGGCTGGAGTTTACGCAGCACCATTAAAATATCGGAGGTCCGGCTTAGCGGCTGCGATAGTACGAATGCCGCGAAAAAGAAATTAACGATATCCTGCGAAGTCGCTATGCCCTTTTGAACGCTTAAAGCGCCCAGGAAAAGGATCAAAAGTACGGCGACCACGCCGAAAAAATTCGAGGCCGGTGTTCCCAGGAATCTTATCCTCATCTCCCTTTTAACTGCCTTTAAATGCAGATCGTTCGACTCAGAGAATTTCTGCTTTATGGCCTCCTCGACGCCGTAGCCCTTTATGATCTCCATTCCGTATATAGCTTCCTGGATGCCTGAGGTTACATCGGATATATTTTTCTGAACGCCGAGACTGAGTTTCTGCACGATCGAACCCAGCCCTCCCAGAATAAGAGCAAGGACAGGCCCGATCGAAAACATATAAAGCGATAATTGACTGTTGATCACGAACATCAGGATAATAATGGATATAAGTGTCATAGGCTGTAAAAAAAGATCCATGGCTATATTCATGAAAAAGTTCTCGATAACACCGACATCGTTTAGAATACGGGACATGATCTCCCCTGTCTTATTTTTTTTATAATAAAAAACAGGCATATCGACAAGTTTCTTGAAGATCTCGTATCTTATATCATGCATAACATTTACGGCAAGCAGATTGGAAAAAAGATATATGAAATATATGGAAAGGGCCCAGGTGAAACCGATACCGAGGAGAGCGGCTATGACGGTGAGATTCACCTTCTCGAAATTCTTTCCTATGAAAGCGTCGGAAAACAATCTCCCGATTCCCAGGATACCGCCGATCTGGCTCCCTACAATAATAACCACGAAGAACAGACAGACAGCGAAATGGATTTTATATTTAAATGCGTAACTTGAAAGACGGGAATAGACCTTCATAATTTAACCTGCCTGAATCAAAAGTTGAAACCGAGAGAAAACCATATAAATTATAGCAGAGTTTAGGAGGTTTTGCATATAATAATATATCATGATAAAATACATGAAGGGGCTTCCTATCCGAAGGGTTTATGACCATAGGGTGCTTGTGCCCGTAGGGCCGAAGGGTTAGAAGCTCCCTAAATTTACTTTAACCATGCGAGGGGTTTATGAAAATGATTATAAGCGTCCTGATCATAATAGCGGTACTGATGATTTCTTTATTCCTGCTCAATACCAGTCCTCTCTTTTATTCCGAACCCTCGGCATATAACAGGAATGATGAGCCGTCCCTGTTCGACGGGAGGGCGCATGAAGAGTTTTATGAAAACAGGAAATCGTCAAAACTCGTGATTCTCGTCCATGGCTTCCCCAGCACTCCTTTCGAATGGAAAAAAATCGGCGTTAAATTATCGAAAGATTATAATGTTCTTATCCCGCGTTTGTACGGTTTCGGCACAAGTCAGGAATTTTTTAAGAAAACTTATTTTTCCCAGTGGTATAAAAGCCTTAAAGACGTTTACATGGAATACAGAAAAAAATATGAAGATGTGACAGTATGCGGTCTTTCGTTCGGCGGGATGCTTACCCTACGTCTCACCGAGGATTTCGGAAACTCGAAGGGAATGGCCATGAAAAGGATTGTAGTTATTTCAGCGCCGGTTTTTTTGAATAACCTGAAGATTGGCCTTCTTTTTGATCCGAGGCTTTATCTGGTAAGGACGATTTCATGGTTTAATGACGAACTCTCCTCTGCAGGCAAATCCCAGGATAGCATAGACAATGACGGAGGAGAATGGGTGGGTTTCCATGAGATCTTTCCGGTTCAGATCTACAGCATGCTTATGGGTATGAGGACCACGAGGCATGATCTGGCCAAAATCAAAACACCGGTTCTTCTGATGCATGCAGAGGGCGATAAAACAGTTCCTTTCGAGAATATGGATTATATATTCCACCATATTTCTTCAAAAGAAAAGAGCAAATATGCTTTCAATCTTACCGGCTGGAAACACACGAAACACCTTTTAACAATGTACAATACCACATCGGACACCGTTTATACGAATATCGTCAATTTTATAGAAAAGTAGCTTTAGGGATTACTCCTATGCCGCCGACAACAAATAATGGCAACCCAACACAATACCCGGAAAATTGTCGGGTTAGTTTATTTTTATTTATTTTCCGCTAAAACTTTATTGATCATCAGGTCGTTAAAATTCTGAGCTTCCTCGAAATCGGCATATGAGCGGAATTCTCAAACTTTAGCTAAAATAAAATCTGTTTCTTCCGATCATAATTACGTAGGGAGGAAGAAATTTATGATGAGAGCTTTATGGACGGCTGCTTCGGGAATGATAGGCGAGCAGTTTCATATCGATACGATTGCAAATAACCTGGCAAATGTAAATACAACAGGCTTTAAAAAAACAAGGGCTGAATTCGAAGACCTGCTTTACCAGACCCAGCGCCTGGCAGGTACGCCCTCGTCAGAGATAAGCCAGTATCCGATAGGGATACAGACGGGCCTCGGGGTCAGGCCGGCGGCAACCCAGAAGTTCTATACCCAGGGGAGCCTCCAGAATACAGGCAACAAGCTTGACATCGCCCTTGAAGGTGAGGGTTTTATCGGTGTTACCCTTCCCGATGGAAGCAGCGCCTATACAAGGGATGGTTCCCTTAAGATAGACAGCAATATGGAAATTGTAACCTCCCAGGGTTACAGGCTCAACCCTCCGATCGTCCTTCCTGAAAACTTCGATGTCGGGTCCTTATCGATAGGCAAAGACGGCCGTGTAACCGTGAAAGTGGCAGGCAGCGATGAAGATACGGAGGTCGGGAGGATATCACTTTACCGTTTTATCAATCCGGCAGGCCTGACTAACCTCGGCGAAAATTATGTCAAAGAAAGCCCGGCCTCGGGACCTGCAGTCGAGGGTACTGCATCCCTTGCAGGCTACGGCATGGTCCATCAGGGTTTCCTTGAAATGTCGAATGTCAACGCGGTCCAGGAAATGGTGGATATGATCGTGGCCCAGAGGGCTTACGAGTTCAACTCCCGCGCAATCCAGACAAGCGATTCGATGCTGGGGACCGCGAACAGCCTCAAGAGATAATATACTGATCAATTTATGAAGAAAATTTTCCCCGCGTAGTATTCGACAGCTTGAGCTGCTAAGGCTTAAAACAGCAGCAAGCGCTGATTGAATTCTTTTTTAATTAAAGATTATTTTAATATTTTCAAGTATCAATTGAATTAAATAAACAGTTTTTGATAGCGCTTGCCGTTGTTTTTCGCCTTGCGGTCTCTGCACTGTCTCATAAGACCGCGGAAAAATTTTCTTCAAATAGAATTGTATATTATCTTTATTCCGGCGGAAATGTATAGATCTGGGAAAAACAGTGTAATCCGGATAATCCGTGAAATCTGTTTTTCAGTTTCCAGGGAAAAGCAGGCCTTCTTCGGGCTTGCGCTTTATTTCCTTCCTTCCGAAATTCGACATCGATATGCCTACGAGGCGGATCTTTACTTTCCCTGCTTCGGTTTTATCGAGAAGCAGGAGCGCGGTTTTCAAAATATCCGCGGATTTATAAACAGGTCCGGAAAGCGTAATGCTGCGGGTTATGAGCCTGAAATCGTAATATTTGATTTTGAGTGTTATTGTCCTGGCGCCGTTTTCAGACCCGATGCTTTTCAGGATGCCCTCTTCTTCCTCGGATATCCCGGCCAGAAGTCCCTTGATTTCATTAAGGTCGAGTATATCCCTGGGGAGGGTTATTTCCCTCCCGGCCGACATTCTTTTATGGTAAGGAGTTACGGGGGAATCGTCGATACCCCTGGCCAGGTTGTAGAACCATTCGCCTCCTTTTCCGAAGATCGACGTCAATTCCTCGAGGCTTCTTTGACGCAGATCGGCTCCTGTTTTAATTCCAAGCTCTTTCATCCTTTTTTCCGTAACCTTCCCTACGCCGTAAAAAGTGCCAATAGGAAGGGAATCGATAAAACCGGCGGTATCCCGTGGAGTTACAACGGTTAAGCCGTCCGGTTTATGATAACCCGATGCGACCTTAGCCAGGAATTTATTATACGATACTCCGGCGGAAGCGGTGAGCGATGTTTTTTCGAATATTTTTCGCTTGATGTCTTTAGCTATGCGGTAAGCGGTCATGTATTTCGTAATATCGGTTACATCGAGAAAAGCCTCATCGAGGGAGAGGCCTTCGACAAGGTCGGTATATTCATGGAATATGGAATTAATTTCTTCAGATACTTGCAGGTACAATTCAAAATGAGGCTCGACAAGTATTGCCTGGGGGCAGAGGACAAGGGCCCTGGAAGTCGCCATTGCGGAATGTACGCCGAATTTCCTCGCCTCGTAAGAGCATGTAGCGACTACGCCCCGCCCCGAGGGTGACCCTCCTACTATGACTGGTTTTCCTTTTAATTCAGGGTGTTCTCTTTGTTCAACCGAAGCATAGAAAGCGTCCATATCGACATGTATTATCTTTCTCATTATCCCATATCAATAAGCTCATAATCCTGGGTCCCCAGACCCAGCTTTTCGGCGTAATCGAGGCATATTTCCCAATCGGTGCCCGGATATAAAATAGAAAACTTGTCGTTTTCCCCGGTTTCTATCCCGCCGATGGCGCTGTCCCTGCTGACAGGGGCTTTATTCACGAGATCGACGCTTGCCCTGTCGAGCGCGACAGGGTCGAAAGAGGCCAGGATACCTATATCCGGAACGATCGGAGCATCGTTGAAAGCCCAGCAATCGCAATTAGGAGACACATCCATGACAAAATTTACATGGAAATGCTTTTTACCATGAATAACCGCGTAAGCGTATTCGGCTATTTTTTCCAGGGTGTTTGCCGCGCCCCAGACTGCCTGGGCTGAATCGTAGTAACAGACTGCGATACACTGCCCGCATCCGACACACAACTCGTAATCGATCACGGCTTTCCTGTTGCCGTCAATATGGATCGCGTTTTGGGCGCAATGGTTAACGCATTGCCCGCAAGCTGTACAGTTTTTCCTTATTATTTGAGGCTTGCTGTCCGAATGCATTTCAAGTTTCCCGCCGATAGATCCGGAGCCCATTCCAAGGTTTTTCAGGGCACCCCCGAAACCGGTGAGATCATGCCCCTTAAAATGATTGAGGGAGATAATTATGTCGGCATCGGCGATCGCGGATCCGATTTTAGCGGTTTTGCAGTTTTTCATATTCAATTCTATTTCCCTGTAATCGGTTCCTTTGAGGCCGTCCGCGATAATGACATTGCATCCCAGGGTAAGTGCGTTGAAGCCGTTCCCAGAGGCGCTCATCAGATGATCTACGGCGTTTCCCCGGCCCCCCTTGTAAAGAGTATTTGAATCGGTAACGAAAACATAGGCCCCGTTTTCCTGGAGAATTTTTACTATCCTGGCAACATAATTAGGCCTTATATAAGAAAGATTGCCCGGTTCGCCGAAATGGACCTTGACGGCTGAAAATTTCTTATTCAAATTTAAATTCCTGATGCCGGCTTTTTTTACAAGCTCTTCCAATTTATCGAGAAGGTTTTTCCCCGATGCCGCTCTCATGTTCGTAAAATAAACCCTTGATTTTGACATATCCGCTCCTTGTATCGGTCAATATGCTCCCTTTCCCCATAGTACGGCCCCAATGGTCTTGAAAAGGATCATAATGTCAAGCCATGCAGACCAGTTTTCGACATACCATGTATCGAGCTTCAGCCTTTCGGTAAAGATAAGTTCGTTCCTGCCGGATACCTGCCATAACCCGGTAATCCCGGGTTTTGTCATAAAAATGACATCCATGAAATCCTCAATTTCACATTTTTCAGAAGGAAGATATGGCCTAGGGCCGATCAGGCTCATCTCGCCTTTTATTACGTTGAAAAGCTGAGAGATTTCATCAAGAGAAGTCTTTCTGAGTAAAGCCCCGATTCTGGTCACCCTCGGATCGTATCCCCTCAATTTTTTATAGGTTTTCCACTCGATTTCAGCGTCTTTATTATTAATTAAATGATCGTTCAGAATGGCTTCCGAACCCATGTACATTGTTCTGAATTTGATGCAGTTGAATATTTTTCCCTTCCAGCCCAGCCTTTCCTGGATTATAAATGCCGGGCCGGGCGAGTCGAGTTTGATCAGAACGCTTATAATAGCCACCAGCGGAATGAAAAAAGGCATTACTAAAATGACCATAGCGATATCGAAAATAGTCTTAACTAAACGGTTGAAAAGCGAGTGCAGATTATTTTTTATTTTCAGCAGGAATAATTTCTGCATGAAAAGATAATGCAGTTCTGTATTTATCTGCGCTATGCCTACGAGGTCGGGGACCAGGACCACGTTTTTAGCGTATTTCTGAACATGGTTGGTAAGCCTGGTCAACTCGTCGCGGGACAGATCGGGAAGCGAGATTATCACCGTTGAAATCTCAAGCATACTAATGAACTTGGTAAAATTTTTTATTCCGTTGAATACAGGGTATTTTATGCCTTCTATATCGATCTCCTTCAAGTCTTTGACATCGTCAAGAAATCCCACAACGCTGTATCCAAGCTGTTTTTCATTTGTCAGTCCCCTGACGGTGCCTATGGCGCTCTGTCCTGTGCCTAGAACGAGCGCCTTTTCCTTCCATAGACCCAGTCCGTAAAGAGCCCTTTTACCCCAGTATCTGAATATTATCATGGCTGCCGCGAGATAAACCCATAGAAGAAGTAAAACAAGGCGCGAGATATTCCCGTACATATTCCTTACAGTGATCATGAAAAAAATAAAAATTACGGTGATCGAAACTGCCTTCAAGAGGGATTTGATCTCTTCCCAGAATGGATAACGGGTCGTGTAAAGTCTTTCGAAAACGATGATCGTTATGAATATCGCCGGCATCCACCATATAGAAAGATAATATTCATAGGAAAAGAAATAATAAGGCTTGTCCCTTGTAAGGAAAAAGACAATGTTTTCCCTGGTGAATATTGCGACAAACAAAGTGGCGTAATATGATGCCAGGTCGATAATAAATAGTGCGGCTATCCGGCCGGTGCCTCTCCATCTTTCTTTCATAATATATTCCGGTCCATTTTACATGAAAAATGATTTCATCTTTTCCTCGACAAAATCCTTGTATTTCCTTTGAAATTCCTTACGGGAGAACCTGAGAGCGTTTTGCCTGATTACAGAGGGGTCCAGGTCCTCTTCAATCTTTTCAAATCTTTGTACCGCTTCGATCAGGCTGTCTTCATCCTGGGAATTAAAAAATATCCCGGTTTTGCCTTCAATAACGGTTTCCGAGACGCCACCCCTGCCATAGGCGATGACAGGCGTTCCGCATGCCTGAGCTTCGACCGGCATCAGGCCGAAATCCTCTTCCGCGGCGAAAACGAAGGCCCTGGCCTTTTGAAGATAATCTTTTAAAGATTCCCTGTTCTGGTAACCTATCATTTCAATGTTCGGGCTCTTTGCCGACAATCTTTTTATCTTTTTTTCCTCGGGACCGTTCCCGATGACAATCAATTTCCTGTCTTTCATCCGTGTGAAAGCCCGAACTATCATGTCCATCCTTTTGTACGGGACCATATGCGACGCCGCCATATAAAAGTTTTCCTTTTTTTCAAAAAGGCTGTAATAATCCGTATCAGCCGGTCCGAATATTACCTCCGCATCCCTGTTATAGATTTTTTTTATCCTTTTAGCCACATAAGAGGAATTCGTGAGGTAATGATCGACCCTGTTCGCTGAAATAATATCCCAGGTTCTAATATTATGGAGCCAATTTCTAACTATCGCTCCGAGAATTCCCTTGTCCAGGCCTGATTCTCTCAGATATTGAAAAGTCAGATCCCATGCATATCTCATCGGGGTATGCATATAACAGATGTGAAGCTGGTTCGAATTTGTCAGGACCCCTTTAGCCACCGCGTGGGAGGTAGAAAGCACTACGTCAAACCCCGAAAGGTCGAATTCCTCTATGGCCTTGGGAAATAGGGACAGGAGAAACCGGTAAAATTTCCCTGAAAACGGGAATTTTTGGATCGACGAAGTGATAATTTTAGAGTGATCGATAATATCGCTCTTAAAATTTCTTGTACATAAAAGCGTATATACAGGGGAGGGATAGAGTTCGTAAATTGCTTCCAGCGCCCTTTCGCCGCCTCTCATTCCTGTAAGCCAGTCATGAACGAGGGCCGTTTTTATATTCGACTGTCCTCCGGTTCTATCCATGATGTATAAGCTCCTTTATATCAAATGGGCGCATCTAATTACCTACGGATAGGCAGCCCCCATAGGGCGAATATAGTTAGTTTTAAATCAAGCTGTCAGTGCAAGTTAAATATTCTTGAGCTATTTGAACCGCCCTGATTATCATAACATTATTTCAATGGATTGTAAACTCAGGGCACTTCTAAAAAACCGGCTTTTCAAGCCGGTAAGGTAGTGCCCATAGGGGCAATATTATTAAATTAGAATGTTGATTGTTAATAACATAATTGGTTTTTAGAACGCCCCTTATTCGTAATGGCGGAGAGCTTCCGATGGGGAAAGCCCTGCCGCCCGCCTTGCCGGGAAATAAGCCGAAATAAACGCTATAATGATAAGTATAAGGATATAAAATAATATTTTGACCGGCAGTGTGACAAAGTGTATATGGCTGTCCAGAATGAAAATCGAGAAGGCTTCACTTGAAGTGTTGAAATAAATCGAAGAAATAAGTCCCATAGCGATATAAGCAAAGCATATGCCGAGAATAGAGGCAAAAAAAGTCAGCATTATAGTCTCTCCCAGGAAAAGATTCCTGATCTCTTTTTTTTGCATTCCGATGGATCTCATTGTTCCGATTTCCCTGGTTCTTTCCCTGACCGACATCCTGAGAGTGTTGAGTACGCCTACCTGTGTAATGATGAAGAGTATAATGACACTGACCAGGCTGATAATCTGAGCGATCGAAGCCCATTGCAGGAGGCCGTAATTATCTTCATAAACCGTGGTAAGTATAAGATAAGCGCCGTTTTTAGCGCTTTTTATCAGGTTATCGTAGAGCCCTTCTATTTCATCCGAACTATGGACCCTGGGCATAAGCGTCCATTCTTTAACAAGGACGGACAGGATAGATGAATTCAGCCATTTATTGGTGTCGACGGCCGGCAGATTTTTATAATAAAGGTTCTTGAAATCATTTTCATTTATTAAAACGGCATTACCGAGCGAGGCGTCGGCGGAGGTGAATATTCCACCGATTACGAAGGAGAATGTTTTATCAGTTTTATCCATCAGGGGGTAAGAGAAGTTCAGTATCATCCCGGGGGCCAGACGTTTGTTCAAAGCTAATTTTTCAGGGATCATAATGCTGTTAGTGCCAACGGTTTTATCCCAATCCCCCCGAAAAGATCCCAGGTTGCTCCTTAAAAACTGCAAATCAGATTCGTTAGTCGAAAAGCCCAGAATGCTGAAATCGGATACAGCGCCATTAAGCGGAATAAAAGCAGTCGCGGGTTTGAGGGCCTTGTACAGGGCGTCGGCCTGTGTGCGTGTCGTCTCGAGGTCTTTTAATATAATCCGAAAGCTTGAAGTTTCATTATCGCTGTATCCCATCATACTTTTCAGATCCCTTGTTTTTATATAGACGGAATAATTATTCCAGAGTGTCCCCGATGTCCTGTTTATACCTGTTACCCGTAATTTCGCAGTCTGTACCTGCCCGTTTATTGTTTTAAGGCTTACATTAATAGTGTCGTTCACCCTAACCCTTAATTTTTTTGCATACTGGGCGCTGATGATAACCGCATTATCGATAAGAGAATTTGTAAAATCGTGCGGATCGCCGCTTTCGAGCCTTAAAGTCCCGAAAAATTCGTTTGAGGGTTCGACGCTTGCAAGATAGATGTCTGCCGCCCTGCCGTTTCCGATAACCCTTGTCCAGAGATCGAAACTTTCCTTTATCGTCGTTACGTCATGGAGGTTTTTCCTCAAAAGGGTTATTAGATTTTCCTTGTTGCGTATGACCGGTCCGTTTCTTTCAAGTTTTTCAAAAATTGTAACCTGAATATGGCCGACCCAGTTTACCAGCATCTTGTTGAGCATAAGATCGGTCATGCCGTCGCCTATCGATCCAGAAAGGATAAGCACCGCCATCCCGAAAGCGATTATAACGGCGAGAAGGAAATTCCTTCTTTTCTGGCGCAGAAGGTTCCGGAGGATTAAAAGCAGAGTGGTCCTCATTAATGTTCTCCTATTCTTTTGAGAATGCTTCGAGGGGTTTAACTTTCATGGCCAGCCTCGCCGGCAGAATCACCGAAAGTAATATGAAAAAGAACAGCTCGGCAGTTGAAACGATTATTCCGGACAGGCCGATAAAAGGGCAGAAATGATCGGAAGCGAAAAATGTCGGAGCGACTTCCCCTGTGGTGATCGTAATGTTCATTTTCGATAAGAGATCGACGGCTATTACGCCGAATAGGATTCCGGCACCTCCGAAACAGACTGTCAGGAGAAAGGTTTCGGCGTAAAAAATTTCAGAGATAAGCCCTTTTCTTGCACCTATTGAGCGCATCATAGCGATCTCGCCTGTCCTTTCGATGACAGACATATTGAGCGTGTTCATGATTACGATTATGACCACGAAAAACATGAAAAAGACGAAAACCCTTATTATGTCCATGAAAATGCTGGTACCGTCGAAAAGCTGGCCTGAGATCCTCTGCCAGGGAACGGCCCTTGCGTCAAGGCGGGCGTTGGAAAGAGCCTCATTTAAATTTTTTATCACAATGGCCTGGTCGAACCCTTTTTTCACTTTCAGGGCGATGTAATTGTAAGCGCCGTTGTCCGGGTCCCGATCGGCTGCGGCGGAGGTTTTTCCCCTCTTGAGGGTTTTTAATATTTCTTTATTATCCGCAGCAATGTCGGGCTTCATCAGGGCAGAGGAGGAGCCGAACATCGAGTCGAACCCCGCCTCGTTCATATCGAAAATTTTTTTCTTTTCAGCCGATACCTTTGCCGAAGAATCATCGGCCGTGATGTAATTAAAACAATCCCTGAAAGATTCTATATCCATGATAGAAAAATAGCCCCAATTGTAGTTATAATCTTTATAACGCAAAATCCCTTTAACATTGACCCTGATATCGTTGCCTGTATCCTTCGAATAGCCCATAAAAACCAGGTTGGTTTTTATTATAGCTCCTTTAAGGCTGTTAGTAAGGCCTTCGGATGAAACGGGGTTTCCGGCAGGCCTATCCTGCGGCGAGATCCAGTATCCTGTTTTGTCATAAATATGCTCCCGCCATCTATCTGAAAAAATTATACCTCTGTCGCCCCTTTTTAATTCCTCTCCTTCGGTTATTATTATATTGGAAGAGAAAATTTTTTGATAATCCTCAAATTTTACACCGATGAGATAACACCATGCCGGATGGTCCTCTTCAAGCACCGTTGAAGCTCCGATCGCCATCGGCATGAACGCGGCTATGTCATCCCGTTTTTCAAGAAAATCCTTAATATTGGTATAAGAACTGATGATCTCAAGGTTGTTCAGGTTATCAAAGAACAGGTCCTCCGCCTCCTGGTTGGTCGATAGAAGCGCTATGTCGCCCAGGAAAGAAGCCGCAAGATTTAAATACAGGCCTTTATTCATGCCGTTGATAACGCCGTTGCCCATTGTCATGAAAACCGCTGCAAAGAACAGGATCGTTCCGATGATCAGGCTTTTTCCCCTGTGGCGGAAGAGGTTCCGCCAGGCGAGTTTTATTATAAATAACAATGTTACCTCCGGGTATATCCACAGAATGCACAGATTAAGCGGATTACGGAATTTTCTGTGAAATCCATATGAAATTTTGGAAATATGAACTTTTATCTTCTGCTATTTTTCTCGATTAATTGCATAAATAATAATTTAATCTGATTTCACAGATATTTCAAAAACAAAATCTGTGATTTCCGTGGATCCTCCAGGACTTAATCTTGGTTCCAATCCGTCCCTGTCATTGCGGTTGAAATTCAGAAACGAATTTTCCAAGCTTTGAATAAATGGAATTCCGGTCATTTTTTTCGGCCGCATCGGCCAATTCAGTCACCATAGATATTATATCCTCACGGCAAAGGGGTATGAAATCCTCCCGGGACAGGAAAAGCTTTTCATAAGCCGAGGGTTTGAGCTGCTCATGAGAATAACTGAGTTCCTCGTGCATCTTCTCTCCCTTTCTCAAGCCCGAGAAATCGATCGGAAAATTTTTCTCATTGTAACCGTATATCGATAGCAGGCTCTTCGCAAGATCGAGTATCCGTATAGGCCTGCCCATATCCATGACGAAAATCTTCCCCAGCGGTTCGGTAGCCGCTTTCAACATAAGCCTCGCCGCTTCCGAAACTGACATGAAATACCTTGTCATATCGGGGTGGGTGACTGTAAGGCGTTCCCCTTTTTCTATTTGCCTGGTAAATACGGGGATGACACTGCCCCTCGAACCCAGGACATTCCCGAATCTTGTCAGCCTGAAGTTCGTGACGCTCTGCATCCTGTTAAGTGAAAGGATTATCTTCTCGGCCGCCCTCTTTGTTGCTCCCATTACCGAAGTCGGGTTTACGGCTTTATCGGTAGAAACGAAGATAAAATCATGAACACCGGCCTGGATTGACGCAAGGGCTGTATAATATGTCCCGACAATGTTGGTTTTGACTGCTTCGTCAGGATAGTCTTCCATGAGAGGAAGGTGTTTATGGGCCGCAGCGTGGAATACTATGTCAGGCCGGTATCGTCCGAATTCAAAGATCAGTTTTTCGATGTCCCTGACGTCGCCGATACAGTAATCGAATCGCTTATCATGGCCGATATCGACAATCAGGGAATGTATAGAATTCTCGCCATGCCCGAACGCTACAGCTTTTTTTATAGGAAGTTTGAATAACTGCAGAAATAACTCACGTCCGATAGATCCGCCGGCTCCGGTTACAAGCACTGTTTTTCCGTTGTAGAAGGGAAAAATTTTGTCGAAGTCATAACCCACCTCCTCCCTTCCCAGGAGGTCTGACGGCTGGATCGCCCTTATCTGGCCGTAATTGACCGATCCTTCGATGATCTCGTATATGCCCGGCACAATTTTTATAAGAGCTTCCGCGCCCGATAAATCGGAAACGATTTTCTGAATAACGTCTTTTCCGGCAGAAGGGATCGCGATTATCACTTCGTCAATTCCGTTTGAAACAATCGCTTCCCTGGCGCCCGACAATGGACCGAAAACCGGCAGCCCCAAGCAGGAAACCAGTTCTTTATTATCATCAAGAAACCCGACAACGGTGTATTTTAGTGAAATATCCTTTTTATTCCTTATTTCCGACGCGACCATTTGCCCGGCGCTGCCGGCTCCTATAATAAGAACCCTTTTCATAAACTCCGTCCTCAATTTTGTAATTTTAGAGCAGGGAGATTGATTTATCAAGATTTCAAGGGGAAATTACAGGGGGAGACTGTGGATTGCCCGCGAAGCCACACGATACGAAGGGAGGGGGACGGAAATCACAGGGAGACACGGGGAGACGGAGAGCGGTATTGACTATGAACCTCCGTGATAAGCTTGTCAAGATCGGGGTGAAGGTAATAAGTCATGCGCGGTACACGATATTTCAGATGGCTGAAGCAATACTCGAAAGGATAGAACGGTTCAGGTCTTTGGCTTTGGAAGCAATGTAAGGATTGATTGTAATGAAAAAAACAAGGGGTTACATGTTGTTGAATTTTATGAAAGGAATGAATTTTACTGTTTTTCAGCCCAATTCAGGCCTATGAAAGATGGAATTTATGTTGACATGGCAAAATAACTTCTATAAAATATTGGTAGAAAGCATCGTGAACTGGATTTTTGGAGTTCCAGAATGCTAAATGGGAAATCCCGATTAAAATGGTTGCCGTGAAGCAGTCTATTGAAAGAATCGATATGGCCGGCAAGTCAATCGAAGTTCAGAAGATAAAGCTGTCATTGAGAGGTTTAATGCCCGCATTCTGGTAAATGAGTTTTTACTATCGTTGTTCGGACGGCATCAGACCTGTACATAAAGGATAGATAGATTATAGTAATTTTAAGATTGAAGTAGAAGTAATTGAATGAATGGGAGAATAACATATTCCCTGAAAGATATTTCGAACGCTATGCTTTCAAAATTGCTTCAATAATAAAATTGGAGATGCTTTATGAATAATAACAAGATAATACACTGGACTGGAATATTCGGATTGATCGGGGGAATCTTACTTCTTCTTGAGATACCGCTCTGGATTATACCCGGAGACCCGGGGCAAATTAGTGATGCTGTAGCGCATGCAAATTATTTAGCAAATATTAGAATAATTGCATTAACCCGGATACTTATTGATTTGTTCATGTATATGAGCTGGATGATATTATTTGCCGGTTTGAGGCATTTGATCATTATTACAAAAAAAGAATGCGAATGGATTGCATCCCTAAGTTTTGGAGCGGGGATAGTCTGGTGGACCATAAGTCTTGTAGCTGATGGATTGGAAGGCGGGGCAATTTTGCTTACGCTCGGTGGTAATACGGATCCGGCATTAGTTAAATCATTAGTTTATGGAACACTCCTTATTTATAACGGTTCCATTGCTTTTGCGATAACCGGTTTCTTTATGGGAGTTATAGGATATGCGATTATTACAAAAGGTATATTACCAAAGTGGATGGGATGGTTAAGCTGGATCAGCTTTTTTATGTGTATAATCGCAATTCCTGCAATGTATAGCGGTTTAGTGGATACTAAAGGTTTTTACAATCCTGCCGGATGGGGCCCGGTAATTATTGCCAATATCCCGCCGCTCATCTGGGTTTTCGTCGTCAGCATCGGGATGATTCGTAAAAGTTTTAAAGAAGATCTTTAATTTTTTCAGCCATGATCCGTGCATTTGGGAAATATGATCGGAGGGGAGATGTAAATGCTGCGTAATTCATTATATATTAATCAGTTATGGAAAAATTTCTTTTGTTCTCGCTAGGACATCGAAATTACATCTGCATTTATCTGAGTACCCTACGGGCATAAATAATCTGCGGATCCTTTTCATCCATCCCTCCTCGGCATCCTCACCCTTCGGGCCTTTTGCGTACTCAATCCTTTGCTGGCGGCTCCGCGGTAATCCTCGATACCCCCGAAAGCGGATCAGTCTAAAATCTGTCTTCTTGAAGCGGTACTATCCGATTCGTTCAGGTCGAATCCGATGCGGTTAAACGGGAAATACCTGAAAACAGGCCTGCCGATTATATTGTCTTCCGGTATGAACCCGAAATACCTGCTGTCGAGGCTGTCGTCCCTGTTGTCGCCCATGCCGAAATAATAATTCTGTGAGACCTTCCATTCGGAAATCTCCCTGCCGTCCTTATAAAATTTTCCGTTATCGATAACAATATTTGTATCCCCGGATTCTCTCTGTACCAATAGAAGCAGCAACTCCTGGTAATATGGATTTTGCTTTAAATTTATAATATCTCCTTTTTTAGGAACATAAATCTCGGGAAATTGATTTACCAGTGTATTTATAGATAATAATTTTCCGGAAATATGCTGGACCACTCTCTTTATTCCATTGCATGACTCGTTATAAAGATCATAATCTCTAAAATAGTTTATTTTATTTCCATTTTCATTATACTGTATTTCCTGAATGGATTTGATGTAATTCTGCCGGAGAATTTCCCCGTTAATTGTAAGGATCATGTTCGTCATGGAGATATGATCACCCGGCAATCCAACCAGGCGCTTTACAAGGTTTTTAGGGTTTTCAATGTTATTATCGAGAGTAATCGTCGACAGGGTAACAAGGGATAGAATTTCCTGAAACTTGCCCTGATTCTTCCATTGAGGGCTCTGAAAGGCGAAAATATCGTTTCTATTCGGTTTAAAAATTCCGGGTATCTTTATATCAATTAAAGGAATCCTCGGTCCCAGTGTTATTTTCTCGACCATCATTATATCCCTTATGAGAAGGCTCGGGATCATGGAACCTGTAGGAATCTGGTATGCTTCAAGTAAAAACAACCGGATTACAAAGGCTATGGCATAAGCCGATAAAATTACATAAATATTTTCGATAATCTTCTCTTTAAGGGTCAGAGTTTTCTTATCTTTTTTCCGTTTCAATTGCCTCTCCTTTAAATTTTATACTTTATTACATAGCCGGGCTTTTAGCGGTCGCTGCCTTTTAGATAAATCTGCAGTGTTTGAAGAGCGGCCGGGGTTACACCGGATATGCGTGAAGCCTGCCCGAGACTTGCGGGTTTGACGAGGGTAAGCTTTTCTATTTGTTCATTTTTCAGGCTCAGAACGCTTTTATAATCAAAATCCTCGGGTATTTTTATTTTTTCCATATCTTCGAAACGCAAGACCATCTGCCTTTCCTCACGCATATACCCTTCGTATTTTATTTCTATTTCGACCTGTTCAATTTCATCAGGAGATAAAACGTGCGGGGGGGTGTAAAAGGGGGCAAGTTTCTCATAAGTTACATCGGGGCGGCGGAGAAGTTCAGCAAGAGTAACCGATTTAGCTATCTGGAAACTTCCTGTTTTTTTAAGGATTTTCATGGTTTTACCGGAAGGGTTTATCCTTATGCCGCTGAGCCTGTCGATCTCCTCATCGATTTTTTTATATTTTCTTTCTACCCGGCTGTAAAGATCTCCTGGGAGTAAACCAAGCTCATAACCCTTTTTCGATAACCTTCTGTCTGCATTGTCCTCTCTCAAGATCAGCCTGTATTCCGCCCTTGAAGTGAACATCCTGTAAGGTTCTGTCGTCCCTTTGGCGGTAAGGTCGTCGATCAAAACTCCGATATATCCGTCGGACCTTCTCAGGACAAAATCCTCCTTTTCCGCGGCACTGTTCGCCGCATTTATGCCCGCGATTAGCCCCTGTGCCCCTGCCTCCTCGTATCCGGTAGTTCCATTGATCTGTCCGGCAAAATATAAATTTTTTACAAGTTTCGTCTCCAGTGTCGGCTTGAGTTCGGTAGGGTCGACATAATCATGCTCCACGGCGTATGCAGGGCGCATCATCAAAGCCTTTTCAAGGCCCGGTACGCTGTGGATTATATCCGCCTGGATATCTAGCGGGAAGCCGTTAGAAAGGCCGTTAGGATAATATTCAACTGTATCCCTGCCTTCGGGTTCTATGAACACATGGTGGCTTTTTCTATCGGGAAATTTCATCACTTTGTCCTCGACAGAGGGGCAGTAACGTACGCCGGTAGCCTTGATCCTGCCTGAATACATTGGTGCCTGATTGATATTAGCCCGGATAATGGCATGAGTTTGTTCGGTTGTATGCGTCAGGAAGCAGGGGAGCTGGGTCTGCTGAAAAAATTTATCCGACTTTTCAGTCCAGAATGAAAACGGCTTTATGGGAATATCGCCCGGCTGTTCTTCCATCCTGGCGAAATCGATAGTCCTACCGTCAAGCCGTGCAGGCGTTCCGGTCTTGAAGCGCCCGGTCCTGAAGCCGTATTCCTTCAATTTTATCGAGATCGGGATGGCGGGGCCTTCTCCAAGCCGTCCTGCTGGAAAACATCGGGAGCCGATATGAATGATCCCGTTCAAAAAGGTTCCGGGTGTTATGACAACGGTTTTCGAAAAATAGCTTATACCCAGGGCGGTTATGACTCCCGACGCCAGGCCGCCGGATATTATAATATCGTCGACATTGTCCTGCCTGACTTCCAGGTTTTTCTGGTTCAGGACAGTTTTCTGCATATATGACCTGTAAAGGGGTTTATCGCACTGGACCCTTGTAGATCTGACAGCGGGGCCCTTCCTCATATTGAGGGTCCTGAATTGAACCATGGTGGCGTCCGCAGCTCGGCCCATTTCTCCCCCTAGCGCGTCTATCTCCTTAACAAGCTGGCCCTTGCCTATTCCGCCGATAGATGGGTTGCAGGGCATCTGGCCTATCAAGTCGATGTTCGGGGTAACAAGGAGCGTCCTGGCCCCCATTCTTGCGGCTGCAAGAGAGGCCTCGATCCCGGCATGGCCTCCTCCCGCGACTATCACGTCGAATTTTACCGGGTAATGAGCATTATGCGAATTATGAGCATTATGCGAATTATGAGCATTATGCGAATTATGAGCATTATGCGAATTATCCAAATGCATCCTCCATTATAGCAATACATGGGTTTTCCCTAATATTGAATTATAGCAGAGATTGGGACTTACCGCAAAAGGAGCCGAGTTTTGCCATAAAATGAAATAAAACTTAAAATGTATCATGCATTGAAAATTGGGGGGTGATATGTCTGTGATGGATAAGATAGCTTCGTCCCTGGGCCGCAATGATGAAATCCCTAATCAGGAATTGGCAAAAGAGATCTGCCGGACAAAAGACAGGGAAGGTGTCAAGGAATTGGTGCAGGGTCTTTTCAACGGGAGCTCCGCGGTCAAAAGCGACTGCATTAAAGTCCTTTATGAAATAGGTGGAATTCAGCCTGACCTGATATCATCCTATGCCGATGATTTTATTAAGTTGTTGAAAAGCAGGAATAACAGGCTTGTCTGGGGAGCAATGATGGCATTGTCTGCAGTTGCTGATAAAAATCCCGGCAGTATTTTTAAAAATCTTGATTTGATATTCTTTGCAATAAAAAACGGTTCTGTGATAACCATGGATAACGGGATTTCTGTGCTGGCAAAGTCAGGTTCGGCTAACAAAGAATATGAAAGGAAAATCCTGCCTTTTTTGCTGAAACATCTTGAAACCTGCCGTCCGAAAGAAGTCCCTCAGCATTCGGAACGAAGTATTGTCATTGCAAATCCGGAGAATAAAATGGGATTTCAACGGGTCCTTGAGAAACGCCTTGATAAACTTACCGATTCCCAGCAGGCAAGGGTAAAAAAGGTGTTGAAAAAATTGAGCAGCCTGTAAAACTTTCTTCAAGTCTTATTCGGGAGAATTTTTATGAAACATGCGGAAGAGCGGAGTATTTTACGTAATACTATAATAATTAACCTGGTAATACCGTTTCTGATGTTTATGCATAACCAGATAATAACAAATGTTTTTAATCCGTATGTAAATGTTGGCGCCGCTGAAAGGCTTTTTGATGCTGTATTTAAAAATATATATATATTTATTTTTCTGGGCCTGGGAATACCGGCCGCCCTGTTCATTGGATATTTCATAATGCCGGTCAGGAAGGCCTTATCAAACAGCGAGCTGATATCTAAAGCCCAGCAGAGGATAATCCGCCTGCCATGGATAATTTTTTTGATTTATATAACCGGTTTTTTATCAGGTCCGATCGTCGCCTATTTATTGCCTAGCGATTTAAAATTAAATGAATTCGAATATGTTTTCCCCGTTTCTTTTTTCGGCGGGTTTTACGCCCTTTCCTTTTCCCTTATCCTGATGGATACAATACTGTTCCCGGTTAAAAAATTATGGGGAATGCATATTCTTTCGGAAAAGCAGAAAGAACTTTCCCTGACCGTTAAATATGTGATCGCAGTCATTGCAATCGGAGGGCTGATTTACGCCGTATCGCAGAGCATAGGTTATTTTTATTATGTGAAAGGCGCTGCGGCGGATACCGGTAATTTGTTCTTGATAATGCTGGTCAATATAGGCCTTCTTCTTATGTTAGGGATCTTGCAGGTCTATCTTATTACCGGCAATTTAATATCGATGATAAAGTATATGAGGAACTCGCTTGATGATATAATTAAAGGAAAAGGCGATTTAACCAGTAAAATCAGCATAATAAGTTTCGATGAAATAGGAATGCTTACCTCTGATTTTAACAGGCTCTTCGGATTCCTTGATAATATGATAGGTAAAATCAAGCAGATATCGATTAATATCAATAAATCCCGGGATATTTTAATCGATTCGATCGGGAATAACAGGCAATTATTCGAAAGCTTCATCGACTCGACAAACAAAATAATAAACGAAATAAACATGGAATTTACGCAATCGAATATTTTGAATGAAGCCGCTCAAAAAACCCTGGACAGTTCGAATCTTATTAAAAACTCGGTTGAAAAGCAAATGAATTCCGTTGATTATTCGGTTTCATCGGCCCAGCAGATCGTCCAGAGCATCAGGAACGTAAATTCCATCACACAGTCCCTGAAGAACAGTATTAAAGGCCTCCTTGATAATATTAACCAGGGCAAAAAAAGCCTGAAGGACTCCATCGAGTCGATCCATCTGATCAATGATTCTTCAAAGTCCCTCCTTCAGTTCAACCGGTCCATCTCAGACGTTTCGGAAAGGATAAAGATCCTCTCCATCAACGCTTCAATTGAAGCGGTAAACGCCGGAAGAGCGGGGCTGGGCTTCGGCGTGGTAGCCAGGGAGGTGAAGAAGCTTTCGGATTCAAGCGCCGATAACGTTAAAAATATTGAGAAGATGATAGCCGGCATGAACGCTAAAATATCCGAGGGAACCGATCTCATCAATAAAACGGCTGAAATGCTCGAATCTATATTCGAAAGGATAGAATTTTTCATTCAATCGCTTGAAAATATTTCCGTTTCTATGGAAGAACAGGAGACCGGTACAAATACGATTATACATGCGACTGACGATGTTTTAACACAAAGCAAATCGCTATTCGAACTCTCTCATGCAGGCGACGAACAAAGCCGGCAGATGAAGGGGATAGCGGATAATTTTGTCGATATGTCGAACAGGATTTTCAGCCTCGCGGAAACCCAGAAAGATAAAAATCAGATCCTTAACGAAGTGAATAGCAATTTCACGCAAATATCCGACACAATCAGGAAAATATTTGACGAGCTTAATACTATTATGAGCGAATTCGTCATAAGCAAATAATCGTTTCCCGCTTTCCGGGAATTTCTATAAACCAGCGTAATGATCGCAGATTTAAACAAAGATAAAAAAAACGTCCTTTACGACAACACTTTTAATTATTATTATTTTTAAAGGTAGTGAAAGAGAGTTCTAAAGGGGGAATTATGGATAAAGTTGTTCATTTTGAAATTCCGTTCGATAACAAGGCGAGGGCATCGAAATTTTATTCGGAAATTTTTGGATGGAAACTAATGGATATTCCCGAAATGGAGTATGTAATGGCTTATGCCGCTAAGACCGATAAAGACCATATGGTGACGGAAAAGGGTGCAATAAACGGCGGATTGTTCAATAGGAACTCTTCCGCTAAAGCTCCAATTATTGTCATCGGCGTTAAATCGATCGATGAAACGATAAAAAAGGTGATATCACAGGGAGGAAAGGTGGTTACACCCAAGCAGTCCATACCGAACGGTTCGTACGCCCGCGTAGCGGATAGCGAAGGCAATGTCATCGGTTTGGCCGACTACTCAAACTCATAATATCCTGATCGTTATCAATGTGATATTGTCATTTACCGGCTGCCGGGGGTAAGCATTAGCAAATTCCGGCAGTTTCATTCACCTTGCTGACCATAATGTTGTAAAATTCAGCTTCGCCGCCGTTATCTTCAACATGTTTTATCATTCTTTTCATAGAGGTCACAACATAGCTTTTCTGTTTTTGAAAATGAATAAACATTGCGGTTAGGTTTATGGCGGCTTCTATCGCCTTAGTATTCCTGAATAAAATGGTAAAGAACATTTTCCAGAAGAGGTATCCGGTATGTTTATTAAACCCGACCTTTCTGCAAACTCTCAGAAATGAGAGCAGGTTCGCGAATATTTTGCCGATCCCGGGCTTGTATTTGTATTCTATCTTGAGATTGAGGCCGTTATAAATAATTCTTTTATAGTAGTTTGCCGGTTTATAAATGTGCTCAATTACCTTCACAAAATTATTTATAATTTCCGTACGGTGTTTTTTTGTTATAAAATTCAGGCCGCTTGTCGATTGATCAATATCGAATTCAGTAATTGTTTTCGCCGCATTCTGGAACAGTCTCCCTTCAGCCTCGAGCCGGCGTGTAAGCTGAGTATTAGGCAGTGCGTATAGCAACCCCAGCATAGCCATGCATATTCCGGAATTTTGTATTGAAGTTATCATATTTTCCGCTATTCTCGGGCTTTCGGTGTCAAAACCGATTATATAACCGCCGTTTACAACTATTCCGTATGACATTATTTTCAGCACCGCATTGTTAATAGATTTATTTACATTCTGACTTTTCTTACTGACTGCCAGCGTCTCGTTTTCGGGAGTTTCGATACCAAGAAATACGTACCTGAAGTCTACATCTTTCATAAGTTGAAGCAGCTCGGAGTCATCAGCGAGATCAATGGATGCTTCGGTAGAAAAGTAGAAAGGATATTTATGTTCAATGGTCCATCTCTTGATTTCCTGAAGCAGTTCCTTGGCCTTTTTTTTATTTCCTATAAAATTATCGTCAACAAAGTCTATATGCCCCCTGTATCCGAGGTCGTACAGGCTTTGCAGCTCTTTAATAACCTGTTCTGTGGTTTTAAACCTCGGTATGCGCCCGAATAGTTCTATGATATTACAAAATTCGCAGCTGTAGGGGCACCCGCGAACGAACTGCAAACCGATCATTATATAATCGCGAAAACGGATGAGGTCGTATCTGGGCACGACGGCTTCCGACATCTCCGCTCTTTCCTCGGAAGTAAAAATTCCTCTCTCGGCCCCATTCTGTAGAGCATGGAGAAACATTGGAATAGTTACTTCGCCTTCTCCAAGAACTAAAAAATCGGCATCTTTATAGGTATCCGGCTGAGATGTAGGATCCGGACCGCCGACAATGACAGTGCAATTTAAATCGTGAGCCCTCTTTATAAACTCGAGCATGCTCTTTTGCTGGGGCAGCATGCCCCCCGTGCAGACGATATCAGCCCATTTCAGATGTTCATCAGTTAAAGGCTCGACGTTTTCGTCTACCAATTTAAAATTCCAATGCTGGGGTAAAAGCGCAGCCAGGGTCAGCAGGCCGAGCGGCGCCGCAGGATACTTGGCTCCTACGATTTTACATACATCCTGGTAATTCCAGAAACTATAGGCTGAAAATTTTGTTTGAACGATCAAACAATTATTAATTCTTCTATAAAGATCCTTCATAAATAGCAACTCTTTTATTTTATTTATTAAAGTACCGGCGGGTCAACTCTAATATATCTGCTTTCTTCCGAATAATTTTTCAGCAAAAAAGCTGAATTCTGCACTTTAGCTTTTCTGCTTCCTAATTTTAACTCGCAAAAGGTAAAAAAGCAATAGAAAATTTAAAAAATAAAAAATATTTTAAACTATTTCACCACTCAAATGATATTGCAACAGGAATCTTTGGAATAATAAGTGAAATCATATTATAATTATGCTTATATTTTCAGTAAAATATATTACAGGGAAGTATTATGGGTAAAAAACATAAAAATAACCGGTATCCCTTTAAACTTCATCGGAGGATCGGGTTTCGGCTTACTTTTTCTTTCATCCTCTTCGGCTTATATATAGGTTTATTTGTTTATATTCTGACCATGGTATTGGACACAAGCGCCTTCGCCGCTTCTCTCGGTTCGTCCATCTATAGCCATATCAATAAATTTTACAATAAACGGCCTGATAAAACCCTGCACAATATAAACAGTTCGGAGCCGAACAGGAATGGCGTGCACCTGGAAATTTACTTTTATTCCACTAACGAAGCATGGGTAAAGGTGATCCTGTCTGCCGGCAAGGAACCGGCATTTACCAATATCAATCCCGTATTATACCCGCTTCTGGAACGGGTGCGCATATCCACTACGCCTGACAAGAACGGCCGTTCTCAATTGCCTTTTTATTTTAATTACAGCAAATCCGGGTCTTCCATGCCCTCGAATCATTCCGGCATTTTAGATCTTTTTATCCTTATTAAAAATCATGACCAGGATGTAAGCCCTGTAAAGGGAAGCCCTGTTAAGTACCTTTTTCTAAGGATCGCGATCGACAGCGGTTTTATTTTTTCAAGGCTCTCGGCCGACAGGGACCTTCTGATAGGTTATTCAGTCATTCTTATTCTCTTCTCTCTTGTTTTAGGGAAAACTTTTGCGCATAAGTTAACCAGGCCCCTTGAAACACTTACGGAGGCGGCCTATCAGGTCGCTAAGGGAGATTATAAGTTCAGAAATACTATTCATGGCAAGGATGAGTTCGGGTTTCTGGGGAAAACGCTCAACTACATGGCGGAACAGGTAGACAGGCATATCGATGAGATCAGTTACAGGGAAAAAACCATGGAAGCGATGAATCTTATTGATAAAACGGTCGTATCGGAACTGCTCAATCCTAAAGTGGTTGATATGGTCGCTGAAGTCGTGGCTTCATTTATGCCGGGCGGAATGGTCCTGCTGGTGATACCTGATTACAGTGCCAGGGTATTCAAATTGTCAGTTTATCAATCTTCCGGGTTTTTTAGTACGCGGGTTAAGAAAGATCCCCTGCCCTTCGAATCGCTCGATATGCAGGAGATAGTTAATAAAAGGGAAATGGAGGAGATAATACTGGACCGTGAAGGCTGCAAATTGCCGGAATGGCTTTCCCTTTTCATTGAAATGCCCAAAGGGACCCTTTTCCATGCCCCGCTATTCAGCGCAGGGATTTATCAGGGTTCCTGCATAATTATTGAAGAAAAGCGGCTTGGTTTTAATGAAAATGAAAAGCAGTCCATCGGAATGCTGGCCGACCAGGTTGGTGTTGCCCTCCAGAATGCGAGGATCTATAGGGAAAAGGAAGAGCTGCTGCTGAACCTCCTCCTTGCCCTTACCCGCGCGATAGATGCGAAATCGAAATGGACAGGAGGGCATAGCGAACGCGTAGCAGACTACTCGGTGAAATTAGCAAAAGCGCTGGCTATGCCGGAAAAGGAATTGGAAACGATCAAGATTTCAGGACTGCTGCATGACATCGGTAAAATAGCGACCCCTGAAACCATATTGGACAAGCCCGGAAAACTTACCGTGGAAGAATACTCAATAATCAAAAAACACCCTGAGGAGGGCGCCCGTATTATCGGCACTATCGCTAGTTATGAGACAATAGTTCCCGGTATTCTTTACCACCATGAGCATTGGGACGGATCCGGCTACCCGAATGGCCTTAAAGCGGATGAAATACCGCCCATCGCGCGTATAATGGCTATTGCCGATGTCTATGACGCCATCATCGCCGACAGGCCTTACCGTGAGGGTATGGGGCGGGAGAAAGCCCTGGTTTTCATGCAGGAGAACAGCGGTGTGCTTTTCGACCCTGAAATGGCGGATGTTTTCATAAAGAAGGTGCTGTGAGTTTTTTTCACAGGGAGACGCGGAGGAGGGACGGGGATTGGAACCACAGATTCCACAGATGGACACAGACGTGCTCTGTAACGGAATAATTGCGGATGTATCCCTAAGTAACTCAATATAATGCGAAGTAAATTAGTCTAGAAATCATGGTGAGAATAATGTTTATTAATTCTCAAAGGCAACATACGGAGGAATATAATGAAGGATTATATTGGTTTAATCACTCAAATATTATTGTTAATTTCTGCAGTAATAGGATTAATTGTTGGAGCATTTGAAATATTTAAAAAAAGGAAATTTAATATGGAAAAGCAAACTAATACAATAAAAAAAGACTCTTTTCTTAAAGAAACTTTTAAGCCTATGCTTGGTATGCTCGGTGTTATTGGATTTATGTTAATTTTTCCATTATTTATTTTTATTTTTAGTCTTTTGATGAAAGCCACATCTTTTGTTTCTAATATTAATGAAAACAAGCATAATTTAATTTCTTCAATTAGCATTACAAATTTTACTACAAATGATATAAAATATCTAAACTTAATAAATATTGCAGACAAAATAAGTTCATCTTATGACAAAGACAAAGCATTAGAGAATATTATTAACAAATTATTAGATTAAAAATCGTATAAATTGTCTTTTTATGCAGCATCAAAAGTTAATTCGGCTAATGAAAAAGATATATTAATAATTAGAATCATTAGCAATTCTTTGGTAGATAAAAACTATTATGATATAGCTGATGCTTTGAATAATGTTAATTCATCCTTTACAAAAGACAAATGGGCAGTAATATCCATTAATTCAATCATATCAAATTTAACAAATTGATCAAGTAAACCTCTTATATTTGATGATGAACATCCGGGTGGAGTTAAACATACTCATCCGTTAAATAAAATCGTAGCCTGGGATAAATAACTTCTTACATCTGCCGTTCTTCATAAATCAATCTGTGAAATCCGTAACAAATTATCACAGCTAGTCATTATTCATATTGATTAGAGTATATGCCATTATCTGTGTAATCCGTGTTTCCGTCTCCCTACCCTCCGTCTCCGCTCTTTCCGTGTACTCTACTATTCTTTGTGCCTCTACGGTGATCCCCCGTCAGTTTTGATCATGACATAACCAACTCATGAAGCAATCCGTCCACCGAAGCAGGGGGTGCTCCGGTAGCCCGCTCTACGGTATCGGAAACAGGACCTTCAAACAATTGAAACCCTCCGCAGTAATCGACAATTTGCTGCGCCGATTCCAAGGTCATACCGTTCGCCGCCAATCTTTCCACTACTTCCTTGCCGGGCAGGATTTGAGCCTCTAATTTACGCCCATGCAGGCTTGACCATCTCTGCGCTAAGTCGGCAAGGCCGAGCGCTTCAGGACCTGTTACTTCTACGGCCCCGTTAAACAAAGCCTTACCTGTCAAAACATAAGCTGCTGTGCGGGCATAATCCTCATGCGAAACCCAGCAGGGCCTGCCGGAACCTTCCGGTACGAGCAATTGATCGCCTATGCGCAAAGCATTAAGAAAATACGGTACTCCATCCATCCAGATATTCATACAAAGCGCCGTCCAGGCGGCGCCGGAACGGGCAAGTTCCTGCATAGTTTGCCCATGGCCCCGCGTCCAGGGATTTTCATCATCTTTATTCGCCGCATCCGGCAAAGCTGTACTCGTGATATGCCGTATTCCTGCTTTGATTGCGGCTGCGATTGCAGCCCTTTGCTGAGCAGAGCGTTTTTCCATTGGATATTCATTAGTACCGATAATCAGCAGCCTCGTTGCACCGGAAAATGCTGCTGGCAAGGCCGAGGGATCGTTGAAATCGGCTCTTCGAACAGTAACCCCTTGAACTGTAAAATCCGCCAACAGTTCAGGATTCCGAGTCGTTGCGAGGATTTGCTTTGCCGGCACAAGATCCAGTAAATAAGTAACAACAAGACGGCCAAGGCGGCCATTAGCGCCGGTAAGACAATAAATATCGTCCGGGTTGACATTTCCGTTATTATTTAACATAAAACATCCTCCTATCCATTTGAAATAAATTATACACCCTGTTGTATAGAACAGTGTCAAGCTTTTATTAAGAAAGGATAGTTTTTTTTTCAAGGTTTGCCTTGGTTTTCACAGGTGTGGTTTCCATTACCCCGCAATATCGTATACGCTTCTCACCCTCAAAGCCTCTCCCGCTTCGTCAAGCGTCATACCCCTCGACATCCCCGCCTTCTCCGCCCTGATCTCCCTTGTCATGCCCGGAGAGATATCGAAGTAATTGTCGCTGAAAACCGCGTCGACCCCTTTAAAAGAAACTTCAACACATTTAGCCGGCGCCCCGCAATCGACCTTTATTATAAAACAGTCTTTTTTCTCCTCGGTGTCGCACCTGAGTAAAGGTTTTAAGAATTGAAAATGCTTGGGCTTTACGAAAAGGAGCATTTGATAGGACTCCGCATCTCCTTCCAAGAAGCATTCAAAATAATTTTCCCGTGAAGTAGAAAAATTCAGCTCCCCCGCATGAGCGGACGAGAATTCCGGGCAGGCGGATTCGATCCTGCCCTCCGATATAATATTTCCGTTATTTGACCTGTGCCTCCAGTGGATGGTTTGATTTATCGGCAAGGCTGTTTCATTTGCGACAATTAGCGAGATTTGTCCGTTCTCCTCCGAAGCGCATAAAAGCACACGCGAGAAAAACCTCTTTGCAAAATAATGGAGGGCCTTCCAGCGGCCGAAATAATCTATGGATGACCAGGAAGCGCCCGGCCAGCAGTCGTTAAGCTGCCAGTAAAGTGCCCCCATGCAGCGGCCCCTGTTAGTCCTCCAGTGTTCGACCCCCGTTCGCATGGCTTCGGCCTGGAGGAGCTCCGACGCGTAAATCAGGGACGGAAAATCCTTCGGATAAAGGAAATATTCCGACAGGTAATACATGATCTTTCCGTTGGCCGACGAGTTTTTCTGGTGCTTTTCCATTACATACGAGAAAATGTTCCTGTCCTCAGGGATTGTGAAACTTTCTATTGTTGTAGCGCAGGGGAAAGCTTGAAATCCGAATTCGGATAGAAATCTGAAATAGTGTTTCCGGTACTCTGAAAAAGGCTTTCCCCCATGCCAGACCTCCCAGTAATGCGTATCGCCCCTGTTTTCGTCGTTAGGATTGTCGAATGACCCCCCGGAAGAGGGCGAAGAGGGATGGTAACAAATATCCGGCGCAAGGCGGCGGCAGACGGCGGGCAGGACTTCTTCGAAGAGTTTTATATAATCGGTCTTCTGCTTATCCGTTTTTGGGAAGTCCCATGAAAAGAGCGCCGATTCGATCTCGTTATTGCCGCAGAATAGGGCTATGCAAGGATGATGCCTTATCCTCCTGACATTATATTCGGCCTCCGCGGTCACGTTTTCAAGGAAACCCTCGTCGAGTTTGTAAATACCGCATGCAAACATGAAATCCTGCCATACGAGGAGGCCGTAACGGTCACAAAGCTCATAAAAATAGTCGTCGGGATAGAATCCTCCCCCCCATACCCGCAGGAAGTTGAAATTCGCCAGTGCGCAGTCCCGGACCAGGTTTTCAAGTTTATCGATTGTATTACGGCATACAAAGTTGTCCTGGGGAATGATATCCGCGCCCATCGCGAAAATTGACTTGCCGTTAACGCTGAATTCGAAGCTTTCTCCCCATTCGTCTTTCTCCCTTTTTAGTTTTACTGTCCTGAAACCTACCGTAATATCTCTGTTATCGATAATGTTTCCTGAAGGGTCGAGGAGTTCCAGAGTGAGGTTGTAAAGGGGCTGGCTGCCGTATCCGTTGGGCTGCCAGAGTTTCACATCCGGCACCTCTATTTCGGCCTCTAATTCGCCAAGTTTTATTTCAACTGTAAGAGAAGAGCGGTAAAAATCCGGTCCGGAAAGCATAACCCGGCATGAATATATAGATTGGCGGAGCATTTTTAACCTTGCCATGACCTTGAGCCGGCCGTTCTTTTCCTCCAATATCTGAGAGGTTTCTATATCCGTAAAATAAGCACCCGCTGGGGCGATAAATCCAATTCCGCGCCAGATCCCCGAATCCGGAAGTTTCGGGCCCCAGTCCCAGCCGAACATATAATGGGCTTTACGCAGGCGGGGAAATCCGGCTGAAGCTTCTGCAGCCCCCCAGACCGGCTCCGCTTTCTGTTTTTCCTCGATGTATTTTACAGGGGATTTTAATCTTATTTCGATCCTGTTGGTCCCGGCTTTAAGAAAACCTGCGCATTCGAATTCGTATTTTCTGTGCATGTTATCCGTAGCCGCAAGGAATTTTCCATTCAACAGTATTTCCGACAGCGTGTCGATGCCCTCGCAATACAGGCATATGGAATCCGAAAACAAGAAAGCATCATCCAGAACGAATTCCCTAAAATAAACGAAATCCTCGTTGAACAGAAAACAGAGTTTATCCTCGTTATCGCGGTAAAAAGGGTCGGGGATTTTTCCGGCTTTCACAAGCGTATCGAGCACAGTGCCGGGAACTTCGCATGGGATTATCTCCCCTGTCAATTCCCGGAGAAGAGACCAGGGGCCGTCGAGCTTGAATGTTTTCATTGAAAACCCCCGGCTGATATTATAATAACCGGCTTTTGAATAATCCATAAAAAAATAAAAAGGAATTCCTGTTGACAGGGAGTAAAACCTGTGTTAGTTTTATGTTAGTTTTGGAAAGGGAGGCGTGTATGAAAGCCATTGTGATCCATGAATTCGGCGGGCCGGATGTATTAAAATATGAAGAAACAGCCCTGCCCGAAGCGCCTGGGGAAGGACAGGTGCTTGTGAAGGTATATGCCGCGGGAGTGAATCCCGCCGATACATATACAAGGGCAGGCAATTATGCGGTTAAACCGCAATTGCCTTATACCCCCGGCACAGACGGCGCCGGAGTCATTGAAACCGCCGGAAAAGGCGTTACAAGATTCAAACCCGGGGACCGGGTTTATATTGGAAGGTCGGTTTCCGGGACATACGCGGAATACTCCCTGGCCCTCGAGTCCCAGGTCCATCCCCTGCCTGAAAATATAACTTTTTCACAGGGTGCCGGTATTTATGTTCCGTACGGCACTGCTTTTCATGCCCTGAAACAGGCTTCAAAAGCAGAAAAGGGCGAAACCGTCCTGATCCATGGAGCCAGCGGCGGAGTCGGGATCGCTGCGGTACAAATAGCCGGGGCCATGGGGCTTAAGGTATTTGGAACGGCCGGCACCTCGAAAGGCAGGGAACTTGTAAAAGAGGAGGGAGCGCATGAGGTTTTCGACCATACCCGCGAGGGATATCTGGAAGATATCATGAAAGCATTCGGCGGGAAGGGGATCGATATAATCCTCGAGATGCTCGCTAATGTAAACCTTAGCAATGACCTTAAGCTTCTGGCTATGAACGGCAGGGTAGTAATTGTAGGCAGCAGGGGGGACGCAACTATAACTCCCCGCGACCTGATGGCCAAAAGAGGAAAGGTGATGGGTATGATGCTCTGGAATATTACTTTGGAAGAAGCCGCTGAAATTCATGAGGCCCTGCAGTCGGGACTGGTTAATGGGGCTTTCAGGCCGGTGGTAAGGTGCGAAATGCCTCTTTCCGACGCGGACCGTTCCCACATCGAGGTAATGTCTCCCGGGGCTTACGGAAAGATCGTGCTTATACCATAGGGGCGTTCAAACAATGTCCGGCTTGCATGGGGTCAATTTTTATCCCGCTGGATTCGAAAACGTTTTTCGATGGCAGTTCTGGCGTTTTCTCATAATACGGGATAAAAATTGACCCCCATTAAAACTGGATATTGTTTTGAATCCGGCGGGGAAGAACGGGGACTTTCTAACTACCGTTTTTCAGCGGCAGTTCTTACGCTTACTTCATAATGTGCGTAAAAAATTAACTTCAAAGAGAATTGCATATTGTCTTAATTTCGGAAGCAATGGAGTGGTGTTTTTTTAGAGCTACTTTTTACCTATAGGTTTTAATAGAAATGATCGATCTTTTATTAGAAACTGCGGCGGAAATGTTCTATAATATTGTCAAAGCAATTTCAGGAGGGAATTTATATGCGCAGCGATCTTGCAAAAAAGGGATTTCAAAGGGCGCCGAACAGATCTTTATTCAGGGCAATGGGTTTCGATGACTGGGAGACAAAGCGCCCGATCATCGGGATCGCTAATTCTTTCAGTGAATGCATTCCGGGGCATATACACTTGAATAAACTGGCGGACTCCGTGAAAAGGGGGATTTACGCGGCCGGAGGAATGCCGATGGAATTTAACACTATAGGCATTTGTGACGGTATAGCAATGGGGCATTCCGGTATGAAGTATTCACTCCCGACCCGCGAACTTATTGCAGATTCTGTCGAATCGATGGCGCAGGCCTATCAGTTTGACGGCCTTGTCCTTCTTTCCTCCTGCGATAAGATAATACCGGGTATGATGATCGCCGCGATGAGGCTCAATGTTCCTTCCATATTCCTGACGGGTGGGCCTATGCTTCCCGGTAATGTAGGTAAAGATAAGGTGCTCGATCTCAATGATGTTTTCGTCGGTGTAGGCAAAAAAGCGATAAACGCCATAACAGACGAAGAACTTTACCAGCTTGAATGCGACGCCTGTCCGGGGGCCGGATCATGCGCCGGCATGTTTACCGCGAATACTATGTCGAACCTCAGCGAGGCCCTCGGAATAGGTTTATTTTTTAACGGTTCCATTCCTGCTGTATTTTCCGAAAGGGAAATGCTGGCAAAAAAAGCGGGCTGGAAGATCATGGAACTCGTCGAAAAAAACATAAAACCCCGCGACATTATGACGCGCAAGGCCTTTGAGAACGCTATAACGCTGGATATGGCCCTGGGAGGGTCGACGAATACGGCGCTCCATCTTCCTGCCATCGCTTATTACGGCGATGTCGAACTTGAGCTTAAAGACTTTTCATATTTCTCCCAGAGGGTTCCACACCTTACGAATATGGTCCCCGCAGGCCCGTACAGCATACTCGACCTGTATTACGCGGGGGGCGTACCGGCGGTTCTCTCCGAACTGGCCAAGAAGAAGATGATTCACCTTGATACGATAACCGTATCGGGTAAAACCCTTGGCGAGACCCTCAAGGAGTACAAGGCTGAAGTGAAAGATTATGATATCATTCATCCCATCGATAATCCGGTCCATGAGGCCGGGGGCCTGGCCGTTTTGACCGGGAACCTCGCTCCTGACGGGGCAATAGTCAAACAGGCTGCGGTAGCTCCCGAAATGATGCGCCATAGCGGCCCTGCAAGGGTATTCGATGATGAGGAAGATGCCGTAAAAGCTATATTGGGCAATAAGATCAAAAAAGGCGATGTTATTGTAATCCGCTACGAGGGCCCTAAAGGAGGCCCCGGAATGAGAGAAATGCTCTCTCCGACGTCGTCTATTGCGGGAATGGGCATGGACAAAGAGGTCGCTCTTATTACAGACGGCCGTTTCAGCGGCGCTACAAAGGGAGCGTCTATCGGGCATATATCGCCTGAAGCCGCTGTCGGAGGGCTGATCGGCCTTGTTGAAGAAGGCGATACGATCGAGATCGATATACCGGGCAAGACCGTTAACCTGAAGGTTTCCGATTCTGTTATAGAAAGTAGAAGGAAAAAATGGGTGCCCCATCCACCGAAAATATTGAACGGGTACCTGGCGAGGTATTCAAGGATGGTGACATCCGCCAATAAGGGCGCGGTGTACGATTCGAAGTAGGCTTTTTTCACCGGCAATGTCATTTTGAGGATAACAGCCCCTAAAGGGGCTGTATGACGAGAAATCTTCCATCGGGGAGGATTTCTCGCCCCGCAGGTGCAGGGCTCGAAATGACGACTTCCATATTGTTCGATAAAATTGGGATAGGACGACTAACTTAAGGATCAAATACTTTTAAAAGCGTCTCTCAAAACAGACAGCCCTTTTTCCATATCACACATGCCGATCGTCAGGGCGGGGAATATCCTGACCACGTTTCCATGGGTTACATTGATGAGGACCCTGTTCCTTAGGCAGAACTCCTTGACTTTTATCGCGGTATCGGCAGAAAAAAGCTCGAGTGCGAGAAGAAGTCCTTTTCCCCTTACTTCTTTAATTATATCGGCGAATTCATTTTTCATATTTCTCATTATGTCCAGGCTGATTCGGCCTGTCTTTTCGACGTGTAAACCGATGTCATGATCAAGCATAAATTTTATAACATCATGAGAGACTGCGCAACCGAGTGGATTGCAGCAATAAGTTCCTCCATGATCCCCTTCTGAAAGCTTATCCATGATTTCCCCGCTCATTGCGAAAGCGGCAAACGGGAACCCGCCGGCCATTCCCTTGGCCATTGTGATAATATCCGGCCTTACATTTTCATAAAGACAGGCGAAAGCCCTGCCTGTCCTGAAGAATCCTGTTTGTATTTCATCCGCAATGAAATAAGCCCCAGACTTTCTGCATATTTCCGAAACTTCCGCGAGGTAGCCCTCCGACGGGACATTTACACCCCCTTCACCCTGGATGGGTTCGAGTATTACGGCCGCAACGCTTTCGTCGACGGCTTTTTCCATCGACCCTGCGTCGTTAAAGGGGACAAAAGTGAAACCGTCGACCAGGGGCCTGAACTTGCCCCGCAGGTTTTCGTTTCCTGTGGCTGAAAGCGTACCGATAGTCCTGCCATGGAAACTACCGTGCGTGGACACTACCTTTAACCTGCCCGAAGCCTTCCTGGCCAGCTTTATCGCTGCATCATTGGCCTCGCAGCCGCTGTTTTGAAAAAAGATATATTGAAGATTTTCTGGCAGGACTTTTTCCAATATCTCAAGAAGTCCGGACCGGGCTGGATTATAGTTTTTCCATGAATCCGGGCACTGGATGATCTTTTTACTCTGGCGGGAAAGGGCATTTGTTATTACCGGGCTGGCATGGCCCAGGGAAGTAACACCCCAGCCGGCAATCAAGTCGAGATATTTTTTCCCTACCTCATCCCATACGTATACTCCCCTGCCTTTTTTGAAAGATATGGGGAATTTTTCTGCAAAGTGAGCCATATGTTCATTTTCGATAAAAATAGTTCCACGTTTAATTTTCATAAGCGTTTCCTGAATCAAGCTTTCTTGTAAGCATTTCAAGGCTTCCCGAGCTCTGTACCCCGGTTGAAAGGTTTCTCAGGGTATAATTTCCGCTCGATACCTCGTCGGAACCTACAAAAAGGGCGTACCTGGCTTTCATGGAGTCGGCGGATTTCAGGTGTTTTTTAAGCGAAGAAAACCTGTATTCGGTAACCGAGGTCAGTCCGAGAGACCGGAGTTTTGCGATTATATTTACAGCATGTGAACGGTTTTCTTCGCCGATAAATGCTATGTAGATCATAGGCGGCTTGTAATAATCTTTTTTCGAAAGCCCTGCCTCAGCTTCAAGGACTGCCGCCAGCCTTTCCATTCCAAATGCGAATCCGGCTGCCGGCGTCTCAGGGCCCCCGAGTTCTTTAACAAGGTAGTCGTACCTTCCACCGGCAGATACCGTGCTTTGCGCTCCAAGTGTCGAGGATTTAATTTCGAACACAGTCCGGTTATAATAATCGAGTCCCCTTACAAGTTTTTCATCTATTTCATAAGGAATTCCCGAAAATTCAAGGCCTGACCTGACTTCATTAAAATGCGAAGCGCATTCTGGGCATAGAGAACCAAGAGGCGACGGAGCGCCGGCTATATCCTGCGCGCATGCTTCATCCTTGCAGTCGAGGATACGGAGCATGTTCGTTTCATAACGCGACAGGCAGTCGGAACACATATTTTGAATACGGTCTTTGAAATAATCTTTGAGGGCGCTATAATAAACAGGTCTGCATGCCCTGCAGCCGATGGAATTTATGTAAATCAAAACACCCTTTATTCCCAGGGTTTTAAAAAAATCATAGTTCAGGTTTATAAGCTCGACATCGATTTCGGGCCTGCCGTCGCCTATGTATTCGACCCCGTACTGGACGAACTGGCGGTATCTTCCGGCCTGCGGGTTTTCAGCCCTGAACATGGGGCCGCTGTAGTACATCCTTGCCGAATAACCCTGCATCGAAAGTCCGTTCTCAATGTAAAGCCTCACTGCCGATGCGGTTCCCTCGGGCCTCAATGCGATGACTCGCCCGCCCCTGTCCTTGAAAATATACATTTCTTTTTTTACAACAATATCTGAAGAATCGCCTACCCCTCTCTTGAAAAGATCTGCATACTCGATAATCGGGAAGGATATGCTTTTATAACCGTATCTGTGAAGGATCTTTTCGACAACAGTGCTTATGTGAGAGTAAAAATCGGATTCAAGCGGCTCTATATCGTAAGTTCCTTTCAGTTTAGTGTAGTCCATGACAGCGCCTCCTTAAGACAAATATTATAACTAAAATAATTGATTTTACATAATTTTCCCGGACTCTATGTTTATAAAAAGATCTTTTTGGTATAAACAGTGTCAATCCGGTTAAAAAAATGATGGTAATTTAATGAAAGTCCTCAATTATTCTATATCCTGATTTATTATTTAAGACTTTATTTTATATGATACAAACATATATTAAAACTATCATGTCCCGTTTAAAAGGATTTGTAATTCCGGCTGCAATCAGACTATTTGTTGTTTTTTTTAGCCGGATTTTGTATAATTACCTTTAACAAGAAAGGAATAAGGAAGAGGTTTTATTATTATGATTATTGTCCTTAAACCCTCAGCCTCGAAAGAGGAAATCGATCATATTGTTTCAATGATAGAAAAAGCAGGCCTTAGAACTAATATTTCTATGGGGGAGACGCAGTCCATTATAGGAGTGATCGGGGATAAAACAAAGCTTGCCAATACTCCGTTAGCGTCGCTTGCAAGCGTCGATTCCATCGTTCAGGTTTCAAAACCCTATAAGCTTGCCAGCAGGGATTTTCACCCGGACGATACAGTGATTAATATAAAAGGCGTGAAGATCGGTAATGGAAACCTCGGTATTATCGCCGGGCCCTGCACTATTGAAAATGAACTTCAACTTATGACCATAGCCAAATCCGTAAAAGAGTCGGGCGCTAATATACTCAGGGGCGGCGTCTTTAAACCCAGGACTTCTCCTTACTCCTATCAGGGGATGGGGGATGAAGGCCTGAAACTATTAAAGAAAGCCGGTTCGGAATTCGATATGCCCGTGATAACCGAGATTATGGATACCTCCATGGCCGGTTTGATAGCGGAATATTCCGACATACTGCAGATAGGGACGCGCAACGCCCAGAATTTCAGCCTGCTACGAGAGGTGGGAAAAATAAATAAACCGGTGGTGCTTAAACGGGGCATGGCCCAGACTATAGAAGAATGGCTGATGTCGGCTGAATATATCATGTCCGAAGGGAATAGGGAAGTGGTTTTATGCGAAAGGGGGATCAGGACTTTTGAAACGGCCACCAGAAACACTCTTGACCTCATAGCTGTTCCTGTAGTAAAAGAAAAAACTCACCTTCCTATAATTGTCGATCCCAGTCATGCCGCTGGTAAATGGCAGTATGTAATACCGATGGCGCTTGCTGCCGTTACTGCCGGCGCCGACGGTATCATGGTCGAAGTTCATAATGAGCCTGAAAAAGCCGTTTCAGACGGTGCGCAATCTCTCAAGATGGAAAAATTCGCATCATTGATGGGAGAGATAAAAAAGATAGCGCCTGTAATCGGCGTGGGGATCAATCTTAACTAACTGGAGATTAAATGAACAGAAAAATTTTTGGGATATACGGGCTCGGGTTGTTAGGAGGTTCCCTGGCTCTTGCTATCAAGAGTTTTATACCCGGTTCGAAGATCGTAGGATTCGGCAGGAATATAGAAAAGCTGGATTCGGCAAAAAAATTAGGCATAATTGATAAAGTCGCTCAGGAGGATTCCGAGATTGTCGGGGAACTTGATTGTTTTATTATCGGTACTCCGATCGAGATGGTGGCGAATGTGTTCGCCAAGTATATGAAGAGCCTGCCGGATGACGTCATTATAATGGATGTCGGATCTGTAAAAAGGCCTGTACTTAATGAAATCAACAGGATAAATTCAAGGGGCTTGAATTTCGTGAGCACTCATCCTATGGTAGGAGGGGAGAAATCAGGCCTTGAATTTGCAAGAGCGGACCTTTTCGACAAAAAAATAGTTGGGGTGATAGGAGAAGGTCCCGAGGAAATTTTAACTGAAGTCAGAGATTTCTGGAAAATCCTGGGAGCCCAAATTGTCCTCGTTTCGGCTGATTTTCATGATGAAATCGTTGCATCGACCAGTCATGCTCCCCATCTGATCGCTGCGACGGTTTCCCGATGTCTGGAAAAGGACGGGTGGGCGGATGTGAGATTTTTTGGTTTGTATGGTAAAGGCCTGCTCGATACGACGAGGATAGCTCAGGGAAACCCTGAAATGTGGGCGGGCATCACTATTATGAACGCTGATAATATTGAAAGATCGCTGATTGACTTTTCCAGGGAAATCGATACGCTTATCCATATCATAAGGAATAAAAAGAGAAAAGAGCTTGTCGATTATCTGGAAAAAGCTAAAGAGTTTCGTGAAAAATTGTAGTAATTTACTTTTTGTTAACAATGAGTAACCAAGATTTCACAGATGGTACAGATAAGCCCCGCCCTTCAAAGAGCAGGACTTTAAAATTATTATTTAGAAATAGCAGCTACCCTGAAGCCGGTATCCCTCGAACTATAAGTAGGATCTTCAGGTACTCTGACTGCGGTTCTGAAATCATCCGTGGTTGAATTGAAACAGCCCCCCCGGATAATTCTGACCGATCCTGAAGCCGGGCCGGCAGGCTGAACTTCGTCCTGGGCTTTGTAATCGCCGTAAGCGTCAAAGCACCACTCCCATACATTTCCGATAATATCGTAAAGACCCCAGCCGTTCGGGTTTTTCGTACCCGTTTCATGGGTTGAATTCATACTATTTTCCTTAAACCAGGTAAAGTCGGCGCTGTCGGCCGGATTACTTCCCCAAAAATATTCATTAGTAGAGGAAGCTTTGCAGGCATATTCCCACTGCGCCTCGGTTGGAAGCATGTACCCGTCTGCGTCCCACTTGACATTTTTAATATTAACATCCGTGTCGCCTGTCCTGTAAACTTTTGAAAGTTTAGCATCAATATAATAAACGGGTGTTTTCTTTTCCATTTCAGAAAGGGCGTTGCACCATTTTACCGCGTCGTACCAATTAACAAAAACAACGGGATTGCTGCCTTTCAGGCCCTTAGCGTTATAACCCATAGAACCTTCGTTTGTAAACGAATAGCCGTTAGCTATAGCCCAATCATAAACCTTTACCCAGTTAGAGTATGTGGTATCGAATTTTGAAATCATAAAATTTGTAAGAGTTACCTTGTGCGCCGGCTGCTCATTGGATATTCCCTGGTTGTCTCCCATTATGAAAGAACCGGCAGGTATTCCGTTAAAGATCATGCCGATGGAGTTTGTAGAAACGGTATAAAGGACCGATGCCGTTACGGTTTTCCCGCATCCGGAATATGATATAATACAGGCAAGTAAGATAAACGCTGTAAAAATCTTTGAACAGGTTTTCATTTTTTCCTCCCGATATAATTTTATAATAGTAATTATATAAGAGCCTTGGGAATAATTCAAGCCATTACAGGTTAGCGCTCTTGAGAAAGAAGGGAAAATCGGGTATAATATGGCATATGAAAATGATATGTTCAAGCATACTATTGATAATTTGCTCATATCCCTGTCATGCCAGGATGTACTACACTTATTTAACCGGAAATTTCGAGGTAAAAAGCCCGAAGAATTTGAATGTGGTGAATGAATTTACAAACCGGCTGTATAAAGAGCTATATGCCAGGAAGTTTTACCCTGAAGAAGAAATACAGAATGTCTCGGTTCATCCGGATTTTATTATAAGTGGTGAGATAGATTCAACTTCAGAGAAATATGAATTTCATATCATCGTTTCGGAATATACAAATAAGTTTAAGGAATGGTCCGACGACGTGTACACTGAGGATATTTTCGGGCTGTCGGGAACAAGGGATGCAGCAAAAGCTGCCGCAGACAGGATTGTCCGTATGACCAGGAATGAAAATCTCATTCCGTACAAGGAGCAGCATGATTATAAAAAGGATTACGCTATGAAAATAACGGCATCCGGAAGTCCGGAATCTTCCCTTATATTCAATTTTATCGATGTGCAGATGAAGTATCCGTACGGATTTATGTATGATTTTCCGCTTGCTTTCGGCATTGATTTATTTGAGTTCGGTTATTCCATATTCATACCAGGTACAAGCCTGGGTATAGGATTCGGGACAAAGGTGATCGATATCCACGGTCCTACTGCCGGGAGTTTTTTGCCGATAATAATATTCGTTCCCCTGTATATTTCCCCCGGAGAATACAACTTTAAAAGGAACGATTTGTATTTGACTGCCGAATGGGGTTTTTTCCTTTCCCAATACAGTTACATTGATTTAAGCCTTGAATTGATGTTGAATGGAATTACCTTAATGGCCGGGTGGCTGATCCTGCCTCCTTACTCTGACAGTACATATTCCAGGCCTTTATACAGCTCCTTTTACGCCGGAATAAAATTCAATTTTGGAGAATATAAAGTCAAACGAGGAGAAAAATAACAGTTTGTAATCTTATTTGTGATAATTCCGACTATTATTATAGCGTCCCTTTAAGGAGTTAAGAATCGGAGGATTAATTAAATGATAAGAAATTTGTTACCATTTGCTTTTTTATTATTAATCGGGCTATCACCGGTATTTGCCGATGAAGCCGGCGCACCGGGATCGGTCCTCTGGACTTATAATTCGGATAAGGCTGTAACCACAAGCCTCTCAGCAGTTAACGGCAGGCTGTATTTTGGCGGATTGTCGGATAATTTGTATTCGCTTTCCGCATCTACAGGTGAAAAGTTTTGGTCCTTTAAATCCGGGAACCCCGGGAATTCTTTTGTTTCCAGCCCGTTTTATGCAAATGGAAATATATTTGTAGGTGCGAATCAATCGAAAACGATATACTGTATTGACGGATCTGCCGGCGCTGCCGTTTGGAATTTTACCTCGGGCGGCGGGATCGAATCCAGTCCTCGTGTTTTCGGGGGAAGGGTATATTTCGGGGCCGATAACAATACCCTTTACTGCCTCGATACGGAGTACGGCGGTAAAATCTGGGAATTTATGGCAAAGGGTGTCATTCGTTCCAGTCCTCTAATTATTAGCGGAAAGGTTTATTTTGGCTCGGAAGATGGGGTCTTTTATTGTATCGATGCCGGCGACGGCCATAAGGTCTGGGAATTCCAGGCCGGAGGCCCGGTCAATTCAAGCCCCTCTTTTTCCGCTGCCAGGGTTTATTTCGGCTCAGAAAAGGGGAAAATGTTTTGCCTGGATTATATGACAGGGCATGAAATCTGGGATTTTACAGCCCGCAACGGGATTATTTCAAGCCCGGCCGTCGACGAGGGAAAGGTTATTTTCGGAAGCCTTGATAATAATCTTTACTGCCTTAATTTTATTTCCGGGAAGAAGATCTGGGAATTCAAGACAGAGAGTAATATTGTTTCTTCTCCAAGCATAGCCGACGGCAAGGTATATTTCGGAAGCCTCGATAAGAAATTCTATTGCCTGAACGAAGATACAGGCACAAATCTCTGGGAATTGGAGACAAGCGGCTCCGTCAGGTCAAGCCCTGTTATATACGACGGTAAGATTTATTTCGGGAATGATGCGGGAAGGGTTTACTGCCTCGATAGCGGTTCGAGGGATATCGAGGGAGTAAATACCCTGGGCGGGCAGGATTATTTTATAACGGAAACAATCCTGGACACGAACTCCAATGAAGTGACAGCTGAAGATACAAATGCAGAAAATACCAATATTTCGGAAGAAACTAATACTGAAACAAATACTAATGCCGTGGAAAATACGGCTGTTGCTCCTGTAACCGTTACTAATTACATTACAAATTTCGTGACAAATTTCATAACGGTGACTGTTAAAAATAAAAGCCTTGAATCAGGTTTATCCAACCCCTCTCATTATAAATATACGATACAGGCCGGTTCATTTAAGACTTTGAAGAACGCGAAAAAGCTGTACAATATTCTCAGGAAAAACGGCTACAACGCTTTCTATTCAGATATCAAAATTGGAAAAACAAGGTATTACAGGGTCAGAGTCGGAAAACTGCAAACCCTGCCTGATACCGAAATATTGATACAAAAATTGACTGACGATGGATTTAAACCAGTTCTTGTTAAAATTGTCAATTAGACGAATGCAAGGGGTTGGAAATATAAGGAATTATGAGTATTTTTAATTCGGATAAAACAAACGAAAATCTTTTGAATGCGGTAATTGAGAAGGATGAAGGGCGGGTCTCGGCATTTCTGTCAAAGGGAGCAAATGTAAATTTTTCCGATGATGAGGGAGAGACTCCACTCATAAAAGCCTCCCGTGTTTCGAAAAGTATGGTCGAAATTCTTCTTAATAACGGTGCCGATATCAATGCCAGGGACAAGGACGGCTGGTGTGCTTTGATGTGGGCATCTGAGGCTAAAAAAAAAGATATAGTATTATTTTTGCTTGAAAAAGGCGCAGATATAGATAATCCCAATAATGATGGATGGACCCCTCTTATCGAAGCGATAATCAGCAGGAATAATGATATGGCGGGGCTTTTTATCAATAGAGGATCGAATATTGAACATGCCGACAGCGATGGAAAAACCCCGATATTCCATTCGGTTGAAAACAGGAACATTGATGCATCCAGACTCTTAATAAGTGAAGGCGCGGCCCTGGATAAGAAAGATAATGACGGCAGGACCATCCTGTCAATTGCACAGGATAATAACGATACCAGAATGTTAGAACTGCTGAAAGGGCTGTTAAGCTGAATCCCCGTTCCTCGATATTTTGACATATTTTGTCTTTGTTTCTATAATTTTCCGCAAGTTTTATTAATACTCAGTCGATAAATACTGTAATCTTAACATACGCCTATATTAGCGTTTAGGAGGTTAAATTATGGTCATTCAGGACCTATACAAATATGAACAAACCGGCTGGAAAAATGAGAATACTCTCCTCTTAAAGCTTGAAGATGAAAAAGAGATCCAGATAAAACAGACATCCAGGGTCGATGATAACCATATTCTTTTTAATACGCATGGGATGTATTACAAAGAATTCCCGAGCGATTTTTCGAAAGTCAGGGCCTATACCTCATATATTATCCAATATGCGCCTGAATTATATAAGGAAATAAACCTTCTTGAACAACAGATTAGCGAAATCGTGAAAAACGGGATAGAGCATGGTAACAAAATGGACCCCAATAAGAAAATAAAGGTGTGGTTTGATTTTAACAAAAGGGCGAAAATAATCGTCGAAGACGAAGGAAAGGGTTTCCATGTTATGGAAGATTGGAACAAATTCGCTTTGAACAGGACTATATGCCTTGTGAAACAGGATTTCGAGCATTTTGCCGAACTTGTGGCATGGTCCGGCCCGGACTCCAACGAAATGGACGGTGGCAACGCCCTATTTGCAGCCCTCGAATACTGGAACGGCGGTTTCCTCTACAATCTCAAAGGTAATAAAGTAGCTGCAGTAAGGTATTTCCCGGATAATGTCGAATACAAAAATTATATTTAACTTCTAGGAATCCTTAATTAAGGACCTCGAAGCCTATTATCACCACATCATCCATTATCGGCGAAGGTCCCCGGAACCGGTCGAGCTTTTTCATTATATTTGTAAGCATGTCTCCGAGAGTCAGCCGGCTCTCTCCCGCTATTATATCGCAAAGATTCCTGATACCCAGGAGATTGTTGTCGGGATCGGTCATTTCATAAGCCCCGTCGGTATAAAGGAAAAGCCTGTCTCCTTTCTGGAGGTACAGTTCATGCTCTTCATAAGTCATTTTATTGGAAACTCCAAGTATTCCGCCTCCGGAGTTGAGAATTTCGATCTGGCCTGTGTTTTTCCTGAATAAAATCGGCGGCGGATGCCCTCCCTTGGTAAAATTGAAGATAACGCCCTGGTCTTTCGGGTTAAAATGGAAATGACCATAAACGGCTGTCAGAAAATGAGTTGTCATATTATTCAGGAGGCTGTTATTGAGGCGGGTCATAAATTCACCTGGTTTGAGCCCGTAATGCCGGCATGCCCTGTCTGCAAAAGCCTTCACGAGAGCGAGGAAGAGTGCCGCTGAAACCCCATGACCCATGATATCGCCCAGGAATACGCCCAGCCCTCCCTCCCTGAATAGGGTAAACGAGAAGTAATCCCCTCCGACAGTTTCCAGAGGAACATACCTGTAGTCTATTTTAAGTCTTTCAAAATTGGGGATGTGGCTTGGAAGCAGCGCGTTCTGTATCAATTGGGCGTTTTTTAGGTCCTGTTCGATCATCTCCGTCCTGTGCATCAATTCTTTTTCGCTTTTAAAGAGGGCCTCTTCAACCGATTTATCGGTGCAGACTGTTTCAAGGTATAATTTACCGTCATCCCGGGCACCAAGAACGATAATATCGAAGCCCTCGTTCTTCATTTTACTGAGGGCTTCCGAGTAGTTGCTTACCTTGTCCAGCCTTTTAATCGTAAATGAAACAAGGGGCTGAAGGAGGTTTTCAGCCATAGAATCTCCTTCGATATACACCACAGATAACATCTTTTTAAAATTATCGTTTGAGGCCATATTAATCCCCTGGCACTACTTATCCGGCCCTCACCAGTTTGCCTGGTGAGGGCCGGTTATTAGAAGTGCCCTTAAATTATAATTGATTTTGAAGGATAATCAAGTCGAATATCATAACGGTTTGCAGGCGGCAGGCGGACTTCTTCAGGGTTTATTTTTATACCGCTGCCGGTAATACCCAGGGAAAACTTTTCGTTTTTTCCGTTTCTGTTGACAGAGACGACGACCTTCTCTTCACCGAGGTCGAAAACCTGGCCATTATAAAGGCTTTCAACTCCATCCGTGTTTCCTGAAACGAGCCTGTAAAATCCGGGCACATATCTTTCTTCATGCTGGAGGACAGTATCCTCGATATAGGCGATATCTTTCGGAGGGGCGAAAAATCTCGCTTTTTTATTCCGGTACTGGATTATTGAATTAAGCCCGATATGTTCAGGCCTTGAGGACATATTTACCACAAAATCAAGATCGGAATAATTCAAGCCGGCAGTTTCAAAAAGCGCTTCGAGGTCGCTCTGGCTTTCAATTACACCTGAATTAACGAGCATTTTTCTGGTATAACCGAGCAGTACGAAATACGAACTCTTTGACAGGGACTTCCCGTAAGGGAGAATAATCCTGTAGCTGAACACAGTGTAAAAGACGCTTTCATTTAAACCCGTTCTCAGGAAAACCATAACAGCCTCCGAATATTAAATTGGATTAGAACAAAAAAAAACCCGCGGGCGCCTTGCGGGCCTGCGGGTTTTATAATATTTTAAGCCTTTTATGGGCATAAAATATTACTTTCCGGGAACAGGCCGCCCATTTCAAAATCGACATAAATAAGCGCTGACTTGCAGATAAGCATTGCTACAAAAGATCTGTTCACGGAAATCATAATATACCTCTAATATTATATCGGAAATATTCTACCACCAATAAATTATTTTGTCAAATAGCGATTGTAAAAAATAATTTTATTATTTATTCTTAAGGGCGGTTCCAATAACTACGAATGTTGTTAACAATTAACATTCTAATTATTTATAATCCGTCCAATGGGCCCTAGTGCCTGTCCTGGAGCCAGTCACCAGGACAGGTGCATTTATACTTGCGTATAAACGCAAGCACTACCTATCAGCCTTGCCTGTACCGGCTCTTGTGCCCGTAAGGGTACTTGTGCCCGAAGGGTATGTCCGGTAAAAAGGCTATGTCCTGTAAGGAGGTTATTAGAAGTGCCCTTAAATTATTTTTTATTCAATGTTTGATAAAATTTATCCGTTTGATACTTTATAAATATTATTTTAAAAGATGTTTAATTATTTGACATAGATATTAATAAATGATATAATATTTTACTTTATTATGAAGAGAAGATTAAATGGATGAATATTTTAGAGATGTGAAAGTTATTCAATTCGAAGGCCCGGGGTCGAAAAATCCGCTGAGTTTCAAGTATTATAATGCCGAAGAAAAAATCGGCGGAAAAACTATGAAAGACCATCTAAGGTTTTCCGTAGCTTACTGGCATACCATGACAGGAGCGGGCACCGATCCTTTCGGTTCCGGGACGATGATCAGGCCATGGGATGATGTAAGCGACCCGATGGAAAAGGCAATGGTCAGGATGCGTGTGAATTTCGAATTCATAGAAAAGCTTGGCATCCCTTTCTACTGTTTTCATGACCGTGATATAGCACCTGAAGCTGATACGCTGACTCAATCCAACCTGCGCATTGACGAAATAGTCAAACTTGCAGGGGAATTACAAAAAGCATCGGGGATAAAACTTTTATGGGGAACAGCGAATTTGTTCAACAATCCCCGCTACGTACATGGAGCGTCGACCTCCTGTAATGCTGATGTTTTCGCATTTGCTGCGGCCCAGGTAAAAAAAGCCATTGAAGTTACAATGGAACTTGGAGGCGAGAACTATGTCTTCTGGGGCGGCCGCGAAGGATACGAAACACTTCTCAATACAGATCTCAAGCTTGAACTGGATAATTTTGCACGATTCCTTGGTATGGCTGTAGATTACGCTAAAAAGATAGGCTTCAAGGGACAATTCCTTATCGAACCGAAACCGAAGGAGCCGACAAAGCACCAGTACGATTTCGATGCTGCTACAGTGATCGGTTTTCTAAAAACCTACGGGCTGGATAAAAACTTCAAGCTGAATATTGAAGTAAATCATGCCACCCTTGCAGGGCACACTTTCCAGCATGAACTGAACCTTGCCAGGATCAATGGAATGCTTGGTTCTATTGATGCAAACCAGGGTGATCTGCTCCTTGGCTGGGATACAGACCAGTTCCCTACCGATTTGAATACTACCGCCCTGGCAATGGTAGAGATTTTGAAAAACGGAGGGCTGGGCTCCGGAGGGACAAATTTCGATGCGAAGGTCCGGAGGGGTTCGTTTGAACCCATCGATCTTTTTTATTCCCACATAGCCGGAATGGACACTTTCGCCAGGGGCCTTAAAGTGGCGAAAAAGCTGATTGATGATAAAGTCCTCGATCAATTTATTAATAATAGATACTCAAGTTACAAAACTGGCATAGGCAGTGACATAGTAAACGGTAAAGCGGATTTCTCAACTCTTGAAAAATATGCCCTTTCAAATGAAAAGATCACAAACATATCCGGAAGGCAGGAAATGCTCGAGGCTATCGTTAACCAATATATTCTCGAAACAAAATAGTATCAAAGCAAAATATTTTCCGGAAGGCATTTGATGATTTCGCCTGTCATAAACCATGAAGCGATCAAAAATTATAACCGTAGGAAGATCTTAAGTCTTTTATCTGTCAAAAGGGAATTGACAAGGCATGCTATTTCTTTAAGTACGGGCATAAGTATACCAACGATCACCATTAACATACAGGAATTGATTGAAGAAGGTCTTGTCGAGGAAGCGGGTAAAGCGGCGTCAACCGGAGGCCGAAAGGCGCGCATCGTGCGTTATCTGCCTGACGCGCTTGTTTCGTTCGGGGTTGAAATTAAGCCGGAAAAAGTCAGAATTCTCCTTTCTAACCTGGATCTGGAAGTCCGCTTTGAAACAGAGCTTAAAATGGAACCCTTCGGCCGTATCGACGATGTTTTGAAACAGACCTCGGCCGAAATCGAACGGATTCTGCTATCGCAGCAGATACCGGCTGAAAAGGTCCTTGGCGTCGGCTTTTCGCTTCCAGGCACTGTAAATCAGGAAAAGATGACGCTGGAACTGGCGCCCAATCTGGGAATGAAAGACATCCTGTTCAAGCCGTTTGAAAATGTATTCCGCTACCCGATATTTATCGAAAATGAAGCGAACGCAGGCGCGCTTGCTGAAATGAAACTTGGAAAATCAATAAAATCGGACGAACTGGTTTATGTCTCGGTTGCCAGGGGAATCGGAACCGGGATCATTATTCATGGAAATTTATATAAGGGAAAAAACCAGCGCGCGGGCGAGTTCGGGCACATGATGATCATCCCCGGAGGAAAACTTTGCAATTGCGGCCGTAAAGGCTGCTGGGAGCTTTATGCCTCGGAAAAAGCCCTTATGGACCGCTTTATTGCATCCTGGGGCGTACAGAATTCAACCGCTTATTCCATTTCAGATTTAGTCAAATCTTTAAAATCAGGTGAAAAAGCGACCCTCAGTTTATGGAACGAATACCTGGATTATTTCGCTTTCGGAATTCAAAACATCATGCTGGGGCTTGACCCTCAGGCTATTTTGATAGGCGGGGAAATAGGATCATTCGGTGATATGCTCATCGAACCTCTGAAAGAGAGGGTGTTTACACCGCGGGGATTCGAGGGGGCCGGTGATGTCTTAATTACCCTTTCGAAACTCGGATCGCGGGCGCCGGCGCTCGGGGCAGCTTTACTTCCCATCCAGGAATACCTGAAATAACTGACGCGATAAGAGCGGAAATATCAAGCAAGCCCGGATTTGCGGCGGGTGTAGATATCGTATAGAACGGCCAGCAGAAGAACGCTGGCCTTGACGACATACTGCCAGTGAGCGCTGATATTCATCAGCGACATCCCGTTGTTTATCGACGCCATTACAAGCCCGCCGGTTATTGCCCCTATAATAGTGCCGATTCCGCCCGAAGTCGACGCCCCCCCTATAAAACAGGCGCCGATGGCGTCGAGCTCGAAAAGGTTCCCGGCCTGCGGCAGCGCGGAATCCATGTATGCGGCGAAAATAACACCGGCCAGTCCGCAAAGCCCGCCCATTATAACATGTACTGTGAAGACCACACGCTCTGTATTTATGCCCGACAGCTTTGCCGAACGCGCGTTCCCGCCTACAGCGTAGATGTAGCGGCCGAGAATCGTATTATTTGAGATAAAACTAAAGAGCGCAATGGTTATTCCTAAAAAAATTGCAACTATAGGCATGCCGCGGTAAGTAGCGAACTTCCAGGACAGAGCCCCTATAAAAAGGCCGATAAATAGAATTCTCGCCATAAATAATCCGATAGATATCACAGCAAAATTATAACGTTTCTTGTTATTTCGTGAAATGATTTCAAAAATTATATAAACGATGAAAACCAGGGCGCCTATGAGCAGCGCGGTATAATATACGTTATCTATTGTAAGCTCCGGTATATTGACCATGCCGGTAGCGATCTGTTTGAACTGGTCATCCTTGAGGGAGATCGGTGTTACATTGGTTATGATATATGTCAAACCGCGGAAAAGCAGCATTCCGGCGAGAGTTACAATAAACGCCGGTATCCTGAGATATGCAACCCAATAACCCTGGAATGCGCCGATAAGAACACCGATGAAAATAGTCAGGACTACCGTGGAGAACATGCCGATTCCGGTATTATATAGAATGGCGCCTATCGCTCCGGTCATCGCGCAGAAGGACCCGACAGAAAGATCGATATTCCCGATAATGATAACCAGCATCATTCCTACTGCAAGCAGCAGGATATAGCTGTTCTGCATAAAGATATTTGTTATATTGCGCGAACTCAAATTTATGCCGTTTGTCAAAAATGCAAAGCCGATCAGAATCAACGCTAACATTAGGATCATGGAATAATTACGGATATTGCTTAAGAGCAATGAGCTTAATGAGGTTTTTTGCGATCCGCCGTCACTCATACAGTTACTTCCTCCTGTTTGACTAATGCCATGTGCATTACTTTTTCCTGGGTCGCTTCTTCGCGCATCAGCATGCCTTTGATCCTGCCTTCATTCATGACGTAGATGCGGTCCGCCATTGAGAGGGCTTCCGGCAGTTCCGATGTAATTATAATTATGCTTTTTCCCTCCTGAACAAGATTATTCAGGATGGAATGTATCTCGAACTTGGCGCCTACGTCAATTCCGCGCGTCGGTTCGTCAACAATAAAAATATCCGGATTGACAAGAAGAGTCCTGCTCAAAATAACCTTCTGCTGGTTTCCGCCGGACAGGTTCCGAGCCAGCTGGTTTATGGAAGGCGTCTTGATGCGCAATGTGTCACGGAATTTTTCGGCCGCAAGGATTTCTTCATGCGAACTGACAATTCCCATCTTCGAAAGTTTGCTTAAACTGGAGATGGAAATATTTGTCCTGACGCTCTGTATCAGAATCAAACCGAGAGTTTTACGGTCTTCAGTAACATAACCGATGCCCGATTTAAGGGCCATCATAGGAGTTGTAGTGTGGACCCGTTTCCCATGAAGATATATTTCCCCCTTGCAGGATGAACCGTAGGATTGCCCGTAAATGCTCATCATCAGTTCCGTCCTTCCTGCGCCCATGGGCCCGCAGAAAGCAAGGATTTCGCCCTTCCTAAGATAGAACGAGACATTGTCTACAACCTTCAGCGAATGATAATCGGGGTGATAAACAGTCCAGTTTTTAACCTCGAGGACTTTCTCCTCAGTTTCTACAGGATGTTTTTCAAGGCGTGTATCCAGATCGCGGCCTACCATATCCCTGATGAGCATCGTTTCGTTAAGAGAATCTTTTTTAACATCGTATGCCGATACAGACTTTCCATCGCGCAATATAGTAACGCTGTCGGCAATCTTGAGCACTTCTTTGAGCTTATGCGAAATCATAATGGAAGTAATTCCCTGCTTTTTAAGCTCCCGGATGAGGTCGAGCAGCTTGTCGCTTTCATCATCATTAAGAGATGAAGTCGGTTCATCAAGAATAAGCAGCTCTACTTTTTTTGAAAGAGCGCGGGCAATTTCCACTAACTGCTGTTTTCCGACCCCCAGCTTGCTGACGATCGTTCCGGGGTTTTCCTTCAAACCGACATAATCGAGATATTTCCTCGATTCGACAATATATTTGTCCCAGTTTATTATGCCCATCCTGGTTTCCATATGCCCGAGGAAGATATTCTCATAAATAGACAGGTAAGGGCTCAGGGACAGCTCCTGGTGGATAATGGCAAGATTTTCCTTTTCGCTGTCCTTCACACTCAAATAGTGAGTTTCCCTTCCCTTGTAAAAAACCTTGCCCTCGTAACTCCCTTTCGGGAATACTCCGCTGATCACGCTCATAAGGGTGGATTTTCCGGCGCCGTTTTCTCCAACCAAGGAATGTATTTCGCCCTTTTTAACCTTCAGATTTACCGAATCAAGAGCGCGCACTCCGGGAAAATCCTTGGTGAGATTCTGAATTTCAAGTAAATATTCGCTCATCGCTATATTTTCCTGTCATTGAAAAAAATAAAAACAGGCTGAGCCTTTACAGGCCCAGCCGGATAAAACTGGAAATTATTTGATTTCGTCTTCTTTGTAGTAACCGCTGTCGATCAAAACAGCCTTGTAATTTTCTTTTGTAACACTAACGGGTTCAAGGAGATATGCCTTGACAAGTTTCTTCCCTGTATTATAGGAAGTTGTATCAAGACGTGCGCCCTTGATATTAGGAGTCTGATGTTTAAGTAAAGCATCGGCAAGTTCAATAGTTGCAGCCGCAAGGTTACGCGTATCCTTGAAAACTGTCATATTCTGCTTTCCATCGCGGATAAATGCGATTGAAGCGGCTTCTCCGTCCTGGCCTGTTACAACAGGAAGCTTTGTAGCATATTTTGCATCGGATGAGCAGGCTTCGATAATTGCACGGGCAAGAGTATCGTTAGGAGCAAGAATACCATCGAGAACTACATCTTTGCAATCGCCGCTGAGCAGGTTTTCCATACGGGTCTTAGCAATATTCGGCATCCAGTTTTCTGTAGTGATCTTCGTGAAAGCCGCATCGGTATCTTTAAGCGGAGCAGGGCCGACGATCTTAAGTGATCCTTTCTCTGCATACGGGCGGAGCACGCTCATAGCGCCGTCAAAGAAAACCCTTGAATTATTGTCCGTAGGAGACCCTGCAAAAAGGGTAATGATCTTCGGTTTAGCCTTTGTCGCTCCGGGAAGATCGAGCGCTTTCTCGAGGGCCTTGCCCTGGAATTGTCCAACCTTGAAATTATCAAAAGTGATATAGTAGTCATAATCCTTCGAACCGGTAATCAAACGGTCGTAAGCTATGACTATCACACCGTCTTTAGCGGCATCAGCTACTACAGGAACAACGCCTTCGTTAACATCACCGATAACAATAAGCTTTGCGCCTTTTGTCAGGAAATCCTGAATCTGTTCATTCTGCTTGCTCTGATCCGCATCGCCATAAGCGACCTCAGACTTATAGCCTTTGGCTATCGCATCTGCAACAAGCGAGGCGCCGTCTTTGTACCAGCGCAGGACATGGGTTTCCGGCATGGCAACGCCGATAAACTGAGTACCTGAATCAGCCGCATAAAATAGCCCGGCTGTCGCTATAAGAACAGCCGCTGTCAAGAGATACTTCTTCATAACTACTCCTCCTATAAAATTTTCCATTTAATGTAATGATATTATCATTTTTTTTGTTTCATGTCAATTAATTAAACAAAATATTAAATGTTATTTAAAAAGTTTCAACCGTAGCCCCGCGGCAACCAGTCTTACTGACGATAAAGACCAATATAAAATTCTTGCTGTAACACAACAAGATAAAACAGCTTGACAATAAGGCATTTAGGGATTAAAATTACAAATATGCGTGTTCAACAGGGAGGTCCGATGCACAGGATTCTCGCGGTCGATGATTATCAGGAAATTCTCAATATTGTAAAAACAAAACTTACCAGGAGCGGGTATGAGGTCGAAACCACGAATAATTCATCGGAAGTTATGGAACTGATCAAGAAATTCAATCCCGAGGTTATATTGATGGACATTATGATGCCAAAAATAACCGGTTTTGAACTATGTAAAATTATCAAGGATAATAAAAATCTTAAGCAAATAAAAGTTATTTTTTTAACGGCAAAGGATCTTGATTTTGCCCGAAAAAAGGCGGAGGAAGTTTGCGCCGACGGGTTTATTGCAAAACCCTTTTCACCCAATGAACTGGTTGAATACATAGACGCTCTCTTCAAAAAAGAGGAATGATGACCGCGATATCCTATATCTTCGACAGATTTCTTGAAAAACACGACAGGATGCTTGAAAAAAAAATTCGCCGCCAGCTTGAGGTAAGCCTTACCCATGAGCTTAAAACCCCTCTTACCTGTATACTGGCTTATTCTGAAATGCTGACGGAAAACCTCGGCAAGGGTATTAACAAGGAATATGCCGAGCTAATTAATAAAAAAAGCGTAGAGCTATTGCGCCTTATCGATAATGTGGTCAATATATCGATTCTGGAATTGAATCCTCAGATCGTCAGCCTGACAGTCATTAATGTAACCGAACTTTCAAAAGAAATTATTTCGGAGTTTAAAAAGATATATGATAAAAATGACTATATAATTACAGCGGAATTTGACGAGGCGGTACCTCTTTACGGAAATGAAAAAATGTTCAAAAAAATGGTCCAGGAGATCCTTGTAAACTCGTATTTATATTCGAAGGAATACGAACATTCTTTAATAAACTTAAAGGTTAAAAAGAACGACAACGGTGTATTTATAAATATTAAAGACAATGGAATCGGGATCGAAGGGAAATACCTGAACAGGATATTCGATAAGTTCTATAGGGTAGGGGAAATAGAGACGGCCAAAATTCCGGGCCTCGGCATCGGATTGCCGCTTGTTAAGAAGATTGTCGAATTGTTTAACGGAGAAATTACAGTAAACAGCAAAGTAAATGAAGGGACCGTAGTAAACCTTCAATTTCCTCCGGCCCGTCCCCATCCCGTATACAGGCAGTGATTTTCAATCCGAATTCTTTACAATAACGATCATTATTTTTATAATTAACGTCTATTTTAATATCTTAAAAAACGGGGAATGATTATGAAAATTGCAATTGCCGGTGATCACGCGGGTTTTAAATTAAAGGAAGAGGTCAAGGTCTACCTTAAGGAAAAGGGGCATGAGATTGTCGATTTCGGTGCATTCTCCGAGGACCATACGGATGATTACCCGGACACTATAAAACTCGCAGCAAGGGCCGTCTCAAGGGGCGAATGCTCCCAGGGAGTCGTCGTTTGCGGTTCAGGGGTCGGAGCTTCGATCACAGCTAATAAGATCAAGGGTGTGAGGGCGGTCCTCTGCATGGATGAATACTTAGCCGAACATTCCAGGGGCCATAACGATGCTAATGTCATTGCACTTTCAGGTAGGAGAATGACCATGACCGATGTGTCGCGTTACCTGGATATCTGGTTTAACACGCCCTTTGAAGGCGGCAGGCATAAGAGAAGGGTCGATAAAATATCTGAAATAGAAAAAGAGGAATGCAGGTGATCGATGCAAAAACATCGGTATACTGTATAATAGGCAAACCTGTCAGGCACTCTTTTTCTCCTGCTATCCAGAATGCCGCCTTTATGGATAAAGGCATAAATGCGGTTTACACCGCTTTCGAGGTAGGCGATGCCGGCGATTCGGTTCGCGCTATAAAAGCGCTCGGTATTTCCGGGGCAAGCGTGACTATTCCATACAAGGTCGATGTGATTCCTTTTCTGGACGGTATTTCTGAAATATCGGGTATGATCGGTTCGGTCAATACACTGATTTCGAGAGACGGGAAGATCTTCGGGGACAATACTGACGCCAGAGGCTTTTACCGTGCGCTTACCGGAAAGACTTCAACTGACGGCAAAAAAATAGCCTTATTCGGTGCGGGCGGGGCCGGAAGGGCGATTATTTTCGCCCTGTTTTATTATTCGGAACCCTTTGAAGTTTATCTGATCGATCCGGATAAGCAAAGGGCTATAGATCTTGCTGAAAATATCAGGAGATCTATCCCGCAAGCCGGCAGAAAGAAAGCGGCTCAAATAGAAATTATCGGCAGGGATAACTGGCGCGATATAAAAGATACGACAGATATAATTATCAATGCCACACCGATAGGAATGGAGCCGGATACCGGATCGTCGGTCCTCGATGAGGATGAAATCCCGGAAGGCCGTGTGCTGATGGACATAGTATACCATCCCCATGAAACGGCCCTGATAAAATCCGGAAAAAACAGGAATTGTGAAATTGTTTATGGAGCGGATATGCTCCTTTACCAGGGGGCCATGCAGTTCGAGTTATGGACAGGCCTTGAAGCGCCGGTAGAAGTAATGCGAAGTGAATTGGAAAAGAAAATTTACGGCTAGGGTGGATGAGTTGGCCTGTTGAAGCTCCTAGCCTTTCCTGCCGATTTCAAAACAATATTCATCCGGAAGGATGTTGTTTGAACGGCTCAATCCCTTGGCTTGCCATATCTCTTTTCGACGGTTTCGAGAAGATCAGGGATTCCATGGGTATTAAAATATGTTTTCATTTCCTCATAAACTTCCCTGCTGTTTCCTGATAGCAGGTATGCTGTTATATAGTTATAAACTGCGTCGGGATTTTTAACAATTTCCTGAAACTCGGCCAGGGCTAGATAATTTCTATACTCTTCAGGATAGACCCACATTATCGAATTTATATAATACGAAGCTTTATTGTAATCATGCAAGGATATGCTATCGTTAATGATCCTGTTGAAGGCGGCGTCTTCACTCAAACCCGATATCGAGCGGTCTTTAAAGAAAGGGTTTGAAAGGGGGGGCCTTGATACAAAGGGTATCCGCATTGTGCTGAATGGAGGCTGGGCGGCTAAAGCAATTATAGCATTGTAGGCGTAAAATTCATTGAGGGGTGTAAAAAATATCCTCTTTTTAACATTTTCCGGGTCATTAAAAAAAGCGGTTAATCTGTTCATTGTCTTTTTATCAAAATGAAAAATATCGGCCAGTTTTCCGGCAAGGATTTGAGCCATTATAATATGCCCGGTAATATTAAAGTGCACATGGTCGAGGAATATTGTATTTCCAAGGATTCCCGGCCCGTATTTCCCGGTGAGGAGGCCCTGGAGCGGAATAAAATGGTAATATGGATTTGCTTCCTCACGGTGCGAAGAATAATTCGAAATAGCGGTATAAATTTCGCTTCTGGCGCGGAAGGGTATCACATCGTAATCCCTGGCGGCGATATAATTCGACAGGCCGGAGCCGTTATTCTTCTCATCAAAGAGCTTCGCTTCCCTATACAAATCGCCGGCCCGGTCTCCTCCGAACGGCGGAAAGTCAACAAGGTTGCAGGCAGGTTCGACAACAATTACATGGACTCTCCTGGATGAACAGGCTTTAACGATTATATCGAGGTTTTTTATAAAATCTCCGGCTATGAGGGCGTCCTTCTCATGGTCCCTGGGTAATGTTTTCCGGTTAAACTGTTCAGCCATCATAGTTGTCTTCCCGTGCATTACCGGCCTGGTCAGATCACCGAATAAATTGAATAAAAGCTGAAAAATCCTGAACTCTTTCAGACTGAGATAGAGCTTTTTTATAAAAAAATTCCCGCCTGTCGTCGCGCTTACGGTACCGTAATATTCATTATGCCCGGAAAAAATTATTATAAAATCGGGGTCGTAATCGAGGATTTTCAGGGCCGTATCGGCATCGTAAAAGCTTGACATAGCGGAGAATCCCATATTGAGGATTTCCACTCCGTTGTAATGCCCGGTAGTCCTTAGTGCAGTTTCAAGGACCTTTGAAAAAGAGTGATTTGAATAATAGGGGAATCCCTCGGCGGTGGAACCGCCGATCACAAACCCGCGCAGGACGCCGTTCATTTTTCTATAAGAGAAAAAGTTCTTGACCGGCTGCTTTGAAAAGTCTATAAAGCGGTTATAGTACTTGTTCCTGTACTGCCGGTTGTCAATATAAAACTGTCCCATATAAGGGTGCCGGATAAAAGGCTTTGTATCGAACCCCGCGCCTGAGAGTCTCAAAACGGCTTCAAGGAGGACAAACGCAGAAAGAACAATGAATGTAAATACAGCCGCAAATAAAATCCGCTTCATTACATACTGGAGGGCGAGGAAAAATAGAGCCCCTTGGGCACAATAATCTTATTTGTAAGCGATATAAACTCGAAACCGCCTGTTTTACCGTTCTCCCTCCCGAGGTCTGAAATATCAGATGGCAAGGTATTCGTTCCGGAGGAAGCGCTTATCATGATATTGCCGAGAACATCGCTTGTTAGCAGGAGCGTTAGTCTTCCCATGCAGGCTATTTGCCCGTTTGTTACTGTAAAGAAAAAGTTGTGCATACTGGAAACAGTCATATTCTGGTTCATCGAATGGAGTAAAAGTTCTTTCACCTTGTAATTTCCCTGTTTTAATGAGTAAAGAAACGAACCATCTTCTTTTACCATGTTTATGTAAAAGGGTTTTTCGCCGGGATTATCGGCAGGTTCGATAAGAAGGGACAGATAGCCGATATCGTTACCGAAAAGTGAAGTCGATTTTTTCTCATAACCATATGAACCGAATAGATAAGCGGAATTTGTAGCATCCATCCGTGATAATACCTGGGGGTCGATATTCGGCTTATTTAAAGAACCGCCGCATGCCGCCACCAGAGCCAGCATGAAAAGCGCACTGAGATATTTAATAAAGCTTTTCATAAACACCCCTGGGGCTATTCTGTCTTAAAACGGCCGTTAGTCACGGGAACGTTTATAAATTCCATGTTGGATAACGAGGGAAATAAATCGAGTATCTCGAGTTTGTCATGCGCAAGCGTATTAGTAATATACAATGTATCCCAGCTTGCCTGGGTGTTGTCCTGCTCAAGGACAAATCTGCCCAGATAATTTATCTTGTTCGATTCAAGCTTGAATTTACATACGGGATCGAACCAATCTGACGGGACCTGTGTCTCGAATACTACGCCGGTCCGTCCTATGCCCGTACAGCCGAAGGGAACATCGAGAAGTACATAATTCACATCATTCGGAGTATAAATCGTATAACTTGCCGTGTCTGAAAACATCAGCATAAAGGTCGTCGCCGACATGTACTTTTCCCTGTCGATCGATAAAGCGACAATGGCCCCCCTGGGTTCATAATGTTTGCTTTCTTCAGGCCTGATCACTTTGCCTATCGCAAGAGTCGCTATATTCATACATCCGCTGAATAGCGCAGTTAAGGCGATAAGAACGATTATAACACGGAACCGTACTAAAATACTCATCTGTTTCTCCTTTGAAATAAATTCAATATATATTTTATATTTGTCTTTCAATTAACGCAAGTAACGCAAGGATTCGCGCGGATATCGGGTAGAAAATAAAAAAACGGCGGAGAAAAAACTCCGCCGTTTTTTTAAAAGTACTATGTTACGCTAGAACTTGATACCAACATCGATTGCACCGAAGAGACCGAGAAGTCCGCCGGGGCCGCCGCCGTTGCCGAAAGCAGTCCAGCATTTAACAGAGAAGTTGTCTTTCGAGTATCCGATGTAGCAAGAAGATCCGCCGAGTCCATCCCAGTCGCCTATGTTATTGAAGCTAAGCCAGTTGTAAGAAGTCATATAAGCGATTGTAGAACCGTTAGCATTATAAGTAGAAGTGGTCGAGTTCTGCTGGTTGAAAGCGTCCCATCCCTGGAGGTAAGGGCCGTCGTCGCCGGTACCTGCGATGGAGTTAAGATAAACAATGAATCTCAGACCTGCACTCCAGTCTCCGGCAAACTTTGTGTCAGCCGAGAGGCTTACGAACGGATGATGGTAGCCATGGATTTCATACCAGTCATACTCGGTTTCAGGAACAGAACCGTAAGAAGTTGTCTGGTTTAAATTAGTAGCTCCGGCTGTAGTATTAAGAGTGGTAGAAGTATAGCCGAGGGAGAACATATAGCCGTAACCGAGGTTGATAGTCCATACGGGAGCGGGAGTCAGCGTGATGCCGAAAATAGTAGGAACAAGAGCTCCGCTGTAAGAACTGGTGTTGGTTGTGCCATGGTCGCCGTCGTTAAGAGATGATCCACCGGAAAGATAAACGATACCTACATCAACGTAAACACCGAAGAGTTCGCCTGCAACCAGGTTCATCTTTGCAACAGCGCCTAACTGTGAATCGTTATAACTTCCGATAAGACCGTTCTGCCAGTAATTCTGGCCGTCAGCGATCCATTTGGCCTCAATAGTAAGACTGAAAGGCCCGAAAGCCATGTCAATGTTCAAAGGAACGATTGCACCCCAACCGTTAACTGCTGAATTGTAGTTATTGGTTGATAATCCGCCTGCTGTGCCGTTATTCGTTCCACCAGCGCTATTCATAGAATCTTCTGCGCCTGAATAGAAACAGAATGTCACTTTGTTCCAAGGATCAGCATGGAAGCGAAGATTGTCTCCGGCAGCTATGCTGTAGGTTAAGTCGAATGCGACAAGGTTGTAAGAACCTGCGCCCGAAACGGTACTGCCATTTGTGCTCTGGACAAGAGAGTTGGTAAAGATAGTGGTGCTGTTATCACTGGAAGATACGCTGGCATTCCACCATGATATACCGATAGACCAGTCAAGAACGCCCGCCTTTAGGCCGTTAAGCTGAAGGTAACCGGGAGAAGTTGCTGTCATGCTGGGCAGTGCGCCGCCGAGAGCCAACTTGTCAAGACCCTGCACGCCACTAAGGGTTTCGCGCAGTTTGTAGGTCAATGTAAAGGTGTCGAAGTTGAGGTCGACGCCTGTGCCCTGACGCCCAACCCTAAGGTCGGCGAGAGGTGTCTGGCTTCCTGCAGCCCAAGGTTCTGCAAGATAGAATCCGCCGCCGGATGCGGGGGTTTCGCCGCCGCCGCCAGTGTTTCCTGCTTCAAGTCTGGTGTAAACCTGGCCGCTGACAGAAAAGCCGAGAGACGCAACCGCGACAAATAAGAGAACTACTAAAATCCTCTTCATCAGAAAATCCTCCTATAAAAATTTTTATATTACTATACCAAAGTTTTTCGCAATTGTCAAGAGAAAATCTTTTATTTAAAAAATAAATTTCCTCAATGAAATACAATGCTTTGTGAGGATATTATCAGCAAATTAAAAAGAAAACCCGGCATTAGCGCCGATAAAAAAAGCCCAGGTTGCATAAAAGCCGTTAGTAATGTCTATCTTGGGCAAAAGTACAAGTTTAGCCGCCGGCTCGAGATAAAATCCGGATGCATCGTCCAGGATATATTTATATCCCATCTCTATAGGGAGAATGAAATGTATATATGGTACGTTCGTATCCACGTTCAACAAATCCTCCCGTATTCCCAGGCCAAGGCCTGCCCATGGCCCTGCCAGAGCGTCATATGTGAGATAATACCTGAAACCGCCGTAAATGTAATAAAGCTGGCTGTTGGTAATACCTGTATATATATTCTGGTAGCCCCCGTCTACGAAAAAGGACAAATTTCCCAGAAAGCAGATCTCGCCAACCAGGCCCGCTCCATAACCGCTGTTAAAGGCCGACATCAGCGTATATCCGGTATCTATACCTATCGCGTAATTCTTGAAATTGCCCTCGTAAGAGACGCTGGAAGCGGTCATAACTATGAACAAGGCCGATAAGCCTGCGAGATATATCTTTTTCATGGCAATCCTCCGTTTTTATTGCATTATTATTGTTTTATTCCGTTCTTTACGGAATCAGCCTCCCAGGGATAAGACAGCGCAAATTCACCGTATATTTCGGGGTTTTTATCGGATAGAAAATAAGACGTTTCATAAAAATAGACTGTCAGCTGTTTATCGGAACCTGTTTTCCTGTAAAGCCGGGCAAGGTAGAGGTAAGGCCAGTACGACCCGGGATAAAGTGTCAGGCATGCCATCATATAGTCATGCATTTTCTTGAGAGCATCGTTTCCGCTGCTGAAGTATTTCAGGATAGTTTCTTCAAAATTCAAAGGGCCTGAGTCGCCTGCGCCGGCCGGAAGACTTGCAATAAGCCTGGCCAGGGCCGGGTCTTCTTTTATTATAGAGTTATTGGACAGAGCCGACATATCGAATTTATAGGGGATCAGCATTCCACGGTAGGGATAATCTGCCGTAAGTGCATTGACCCGGTGCAGGGCGAGAATTTCGTTGACGGGAGAAAAATACATGCTCCGTAGAAGGCCTGCTTCGTTCGTAAAGATATTAGACATGCGGGAAATCATAGCGGGTCCGAGCTGAAATATCTGAGCTATTTTATCGGCCAGGATTTGAGCCACGGCTAATTGCCCCTTCATATTGAAATGAACATGTTCGGCGAAAATGGCGTTCCCGAAGGCCCTTTCGCCGTAACGGTTGGTCAGTTCGTCAAATAAAGGAATATAATAAAGATTGGGATAGATTTTTGAGTTTTTGATGATGTAATCCCTTAAACTATTAATAAGGGTGCTCCTGGCCCGGAACGGGACCGTATCGAGGTCTTTTGCCGTAATAAGGCCGGGAATGACCGAGTTCGTCCAGAGGACCGACCTGTACAGGCTGTCAAGGTAAGATATGTTGGCGTTGCAGTCATATTCGCCGTGTTTTATCCTCTCGTTGTATATTGAAGCCATAAGTTTTTTATCTTTAGTCAGATATGTTTTGTAATACTCCGCGATAAAATTTGAATAAATATCATCCTTCTCACCGGCGAAGGGCGGCAGGTCGTAAAGATTGCAGACCGGTTCCATAATTATAACGGGTATATTTTTGTCCTTATAGATCCTCACGACCTCGTCGATGTTCTCAATAAAATCATTCGCGACCCTGCCGTCCGCAGCATCGTTTTTCAGGAAGTGCCTGCTTTTAGAAAGTGTTTCCATGAGGGTCCTTCTGCCCTTGTCGGCCTGCACCGGCAGAATTGAAAATATGAGCTGGAAGATTTTGAACTCTTTAAGCCCCAGAAACATTTTTTTTAAAAAACGTCCGCCTCCCGTCGATGAACTTACCGTCCCGAAATATTCGTTATGGCCTGCGTATATTATAATGAAGTCGGGGTCGTAGGCGAGTGCTTTTCTTGCCGCGTCGCTTACATAGTAACTGGACATGGCTGTGTAGCTGAGGTTGACGATCTCAAAAGCCTGCCTGTTCTCGCTCCAGTTCAGGGCGTTTTCGGCAATCTTCCCGAAGGCGTTATTCGATTCGAAGGGGTAACCCTGCGGGGTGGATTCGCCGATAAGAAAGCCCCTGCCATGACTCTTATTCGAGTCGAACATGTTCTTTCTGCGAAGGGAGCTGTAACTTCTTGTTTCAGTAGTGTATTTATTAAGGAAATCATAATTGTCCACATATACCGACTGGTAGAAAGCGGGCTTTACAAAGGGCCTCGTGTCGTAACCGTAATGGAAAAGCCTGAGAACAAGTTCAAAACAAACGAGAACGGCAAGTATCATAGCTATATACGTTATAAGAAACAGGCTTTTTTTACCCATCAAGTTTCTCCTTACATATGAAAAGGAATGCGAACTTTCATTATATTGATTTCATCACATTGTGTCAAATAAGAGTCAATTAAATGATTTTGCAATGACAAATTTCGAATGATGAAGGGGAATTTAATAATTCATACTATTAATATGAGTGAAATAATACTAAAAGTCTATATAATTTTTTATATTTATTTTTATAATAAAAAAAGATTGTTGTATAATATTAGGGCGCTTCTAAAAACCGCCTTTATCAAGGCGGATAGGTAGCGCCCATAGGGCAAATTTTAAGAATTATTATGTCGATCATTAACAACGATATTAGTTATTGGATTGCCCATTAATAAATTTTTTATAGGAGGAACTAATGGAGAAAGTTATGAAGTTAGGGACTGCGGTTCTCTGCTTCGCAGTGATGCTGGCTTTCGTGTCATGCGGAGGCGCGAAAGGGGCCGCTGAAAAGCTGGGCGACGAAATAGTCAAGACCGGCATGTTTCCGGACGGCAGCGTCACTAACTACGGCATCTACAATGCCTTTTCTCAGCAGGTAAAGGACGATCTTACCGGGAAATGGGGCCTTCTGCAGGCATTACCCGGCAAGGGGCATTTTGAAGTTACGGGAGGCGTATGCAAGGTTATTATCGATTCTCCCGGCAGCGCTACCTATATGGTTCAGCTCTGTTATTTTCCCTGCCCCATCAAATTCGGAAAACCTTTTAAAGTCTCTTTCGACGCCAAGGCCGACTCTCCCAGAAAGATAGAAATGAAGGTCGGCAGGATTGCAGGCGACTGGCTCGCATATTCCGGAAATAAAACTTATGATTTGACCACGGACTGGCAGACTTTTTCTTTCGTGTTCAAATCCCTTGGGACAGACGATTCAGCCAGATTTGAATTCGAATGCGCAAATGATAAGCCTTCCATGTATTTCCGCAATGTCAGCATGAAACCTGTATTGGAATAACGGGAGTAGTCTAGGGGGAATTAATTATCTACAGATAGATTTAAAAAGCGGAAACCTTAACCGGTTTCCGTTTTTTTTCAATTGATGGGAGCTTCCCTTCGGGAAATAGTAATTTGAATTATCAGGATTGCCCTTGATACTTTGATTTTTTTTTTGTGTTCAGGCATACTTTTTCAAAGTTAAAAAGTTTTTATTCAAAAAAGAGGCCTGAAATGATATCTAACAGCAATCCCGCCGGGTCCACGGCCGAGCTAAGGCTCGAAAATATTCCCGCCATCATTTTCGAAACCGATTTGAACCTCAATATTTTATATATCAATTCAACTGGCAGGGCGGTACTTAGACTTTCGGAATTGCCGAATAAAGGCGGCTGTTCCCTGCTTGAATTCGTGCACCGCGACGACAGGCCGGTCTTAAGGGATTATTGCTCGAGGCTGGCCGGCGGCGGGCCGGGAAATATCATTGTTTTCAGAATATCAGGGGGGGACAAAACTCTCACGGCTATCCTTTGCAAAGCGGCCCTCACTTCCGGAAGCACTGTAATAAGAAGCATACTATGGAACGCAATGGACCTGAGAGAGATTGCCGATTTTATCACGATCCCGGCAGAAAGTTTTTTCATAGTTTACAAGCTGAGCCCCCGGGAAAGGGAGGTCTTAAAATTAATGCTGACGGGATATAAAACAAGAGAAATTGCACGAACTCTATTCATAACCGAAAGCACGGTTAAAAATCATATAAGCGCAATTTATTCGGCTGTAGGCGTTAAAAACAAGGATGGTTTGTTCAACGTCCTGAAAGACTACCAGGCCTCAAAATTCGGCCGGGAATCTTTCGTGTTTTCCGCTTTATCGAGCCTTCTCAAAGATTAGAGGGCTGTCTGCTCAAGAATAGCACCTTTTGCCTTATGGTGCGTTTGCGCCCGTAGGGCCCGCAGGGAGAAGCGCACTAATACAATTTTACGATCCTTGAAGTGCTGTTATCCTTTTCGCCTACCTCTGCCCATCCGGGAAATAATGAGTTTTCCCTTATTTTGTCATGTGAAGTGAGCCTTAAAATTACAGCTATCGGGGTGAAGAAGAGGAAATACACGATTGTAAAAATTGAATTAGTAATTATTATTCCTATTATTCTGCCAGCGGTTTTCAGGACTATGAAAGATGGTACGGTGCCCCTGTAAAAAAAAATCCCGCAAAATAAATGATACAAAGATAAAATGAGGGCCGAAAGTGTCAAAATAAGCGGGAAACCTTTCAAAATCGAAATTGCACAAAAAATTGCCATCCCGGCGGAAAACGAATAAGCGAAATTTCTTAATCCTTTAAAAGGGTTTTTTTCCATTTACGGTACTCCTTATTCAAAGGCTGGTCTTTCTTATATAATAAATAATGGCCGATCGCCAGGATATCGATGTTTGTGCCCATGAAGCAGCGGTAGGCGTCTGAAGGGCAGGCTACGATAGGTTCACCCCGCACATTGAAACTGGTATTGATCATGAGGGGGCAGCCGCTGATTCTTTCGAATTCTTTCAAAAGACTGTAAAATAAATTGTTTGTATCTTTTGAGACAGTCTGCAGCCTTGCTGTGTTATCAAGGTGGGTCACAGCGGGAATAACCGAACGTTTCACCTTCAAAAGTTCCAGGCCCTTTTTGCCGGACGTATCCGCGTTTAAAAGCCTGTCCTTCCTGACCCTTGCAGTGAAGAGCATATAGGGAGAGGCCTTTTTACATTCGAAATAGTCCCGGGATTTTTCCTCGAGGACCGATGGAGCAAAAGGCCTGAAAGACTCGCGGAATTTAATTTTTAAATTCATTGTGCTCTGCATATCTTCAGAACGCGCGTCACCAAGAATAGAACGGTTCCCGAGGGCCCTCGGCCCGAATTCCATCCTTCCCTGGAACCAGCCTATAACCCTGAGCGATTTTATTTCATCAGCTACTGTTCTTATCAATTCGCTGTCCGTCACCTTTTTATAAACGGCCCCGTAACCTTTAAGGACTTCCTCAATGGCGACATCGGAATATGATGGCCCCAGGCAGGACCCTTTCTGAAGATCGTTTTTTTCATCCGCGTTTCTTTTATTGCCCAGGTAACAGTAATGAACGTAAAGAGCGGCGCCTAAAGCGCCCCCCGCATCCCCGGCGGCGGGCTGTACCCATATGTCGTCAAAGAGCCCCTCTTCCATTATATATGAGTTCGCGACACAATTCAAACCGACCCCCCCGGCGATGCAGAGTTTGTTCATCCCGGTGATTTTCTTCGCATATGCGGCAATGCTGACAAGAGTTTCGTTGAAGTATTCCTGTATCGACGCCGCAACGTCCATATAGAACTGGTCGGGCGCGACATCGGGGGAAAGGGCTTTTCTTCCAAAAAGCTTTTCGAATTTTGTACTGACCATACGGAGTCCCGAAATATAGTCGAAGTATTTTTCATTCAATAGAAAAGAACCCTCGCCGGAGGTCCTGACCAGTTCTTTTTTTATCAAATCAAGATACACAGGCTTGCCGTACGGGGCCAGTCCCATTAATTTATATTCCCCTGAATTGACCCTGAAGCCGCAGTAATATGTGAAAGCCGAATAGAGCAGCCCCAGTGAATTGGGGAATTCAATTTTTTTCAGGAGTTTAATTGAATTACCCTCACCGACTCCGATTGCCGTAGTCGTCCATTCCCCGGCTCCGTCCAGGGTGATTATGGCGGCTTTATGATACGGCGATGGAAGGAAAGCGCTGGCGGCATGGGATTGATGGTGTTCTGTAAATAATATATCCCTCTTATACCCCAATTCTTTTTTTATTACATCTTCAACCCAGAGCTTCGATTTGAGCCACATAGGAACGGCCTGAAGAAAAGACATCAGTCCTTTTGGAGCCCGGTGTATATACCCTGCCAGGATCCTGTCGAACTTCAAAACAGGCTTGTCGTAAAAAACCACATGGTCTAGTTCGGAGGCTTTTAGGCCCCCTTCCGAAAGGCAGTAATCGACCGCTCCGGAGGGGAATGACGAATCGCCCTTCCTGCGGGAAAAGCGCTCTTCCTGTGCGGCGGCTATTATTTCTCCGTCTTGCACTAGACTAGCCGCTGAATCATGGTAAAAAGCCGAAATGCCCAGGACTTTAACGCTAGCCATTGCGTATCAAAAAAGGGAATAAATAAAAGGCGCCAGGGCTTGCGACTGGGAAATAAGCACGGCTACGCCGACAAGAAAAAGTATTATCAGCAGGGGTATCAGCCAAAGTTTTTTATTTTCCCGGATATATTGAAAAAATTCTTTTACAAGGCGTGTTTTTGACATCCCGATTACCTCCCGTATTCGTTTCCTGCTGGAAATTTAAAGATAGATTTTAGAGGGAGGGCGGATATATTTCAAATTATTGAAAACTCGATGTAAATTTCAAATAACTCACTCATCTTGACTTTTTCCATAATTCAAGTAAACTTAATTTAATATTGGAGGGTAATAATGTTTAAAAAACAATTATTTCTTATAATACCGTTATTCATAGGCGTTTTATTGCCGCTGACGTCATGCCAGTCATTAATACCCCCCAATATCCATCCGGGGTCTTCTTCTTCAAGCCAATCCAGTTCTTCAAGTTCATCGTCTTCATTCATTGTTACTTTTGACAGCCAGGGGGCAACTGTAGCGGCGAATCCGTCCAGCATAGTCGTAACAACCCCGGCAACGACGGTCGGCGCTCTTCCGATTGCGCCGTTTAAAAAAGGCTATACCTTTGCCGGCTGGTATACGGTGCCCGGGGGCGGAGGAACGCAATTTACATCCAGTACAATTGTTAAAGCGGATATTACCCTTTTCGCTTATTGGAGCCCTAATCCGGTTTATACGGTGACATATGACAGCCAGGGCGGGTCGGCCGTCGGATCGCAATTTGTGACCCAGCCCGCGACAACTGTCGTTGCATTGCCGACAGCGCCGACTTTAACAGCATTTTTCTTCAATGGCTGGTTTACCCTGCCGAACGGAGGCGGGAAGGCATTTACGTCAACTACAGTTGTTACGGCGAATATAACGGTTTATGCATACTGGAAAGCTTCGGGATCTGTCTGGAGGCCGGGATTCCTCCCGAATGCCACAGGCTGGACTTCGGTAACCTACGGGAACCCCTTAGGAGTCCCCACATTTGTCGCGGTCGGGTTGAACGAAGCTGCGACATCGCCCGACGGGATTACCTGGACGAGCCAACCCATTCCCGCCGGCAGCTGGACTTCGGTAACTTACGGGAACAACCAATTTGTCGCTGTCGGAGCCAACCAGGCGGCGACATCTCCCGACGGTATAAACTGGACGGCACAATTTGGCATTCCTGTTCAGGCTTGGTCGTCGGTAGCTTTCGGAAACAATATTTATTTCGCCGTTTCCAGCGCCAATGTTACAACCGGGGTTTCATCTCCTGACGGGATAATCTGGACGTCAAGAAGTCTCGGCGGGCCTCTTGATAACTGGTTTGTAGTAGCGTACGGCGTCCCGGGTTTTATCGCAATCGGCGGGATTCCCGGGAATTCCAGTTCACTCGATGGAATAGGCTGGACCGGTATAAACACCCTGGCAGCCGCGGGGACGGGGTGGACTTCGGCAGCTTATGGGAACGGAATTTTTATCGCTGTTGCCGGAAACACAAGTATATCGGCGATATCGCCCGACGGGGGGACCACTTGGTCGTATGCCAACTCCATTCCTTTAGGCAACTGGACTTCTGTAACATTCGGCAACGGCGTTTTTGTCGCTGTCGCGACCGGCGGCACTCTTGCGGCGACATCACCAAACGGGACGGTATGGACGCCGCAAACCCTTCCGTTTAATACTAGCTGGGTTTCTGTCACCTGGGGCAACGGTATATTCGCAGCGATTGCCAACAATTTACCAGCTCAAAATGCGGCAGCCTCGTATTGATACGCCGCCTGATCATGTTAAAAAAATGAGGTTTACATGAATATTTCTTTGCAGGCTTCGGTTGTGCGAAAGCTGATTGAAAAAAAACTTAAAATATCCACAGCCGAGTCATGCACGGGCGGGCTGCTTTCAAAACTGCTTACCGATGTTCCAGGGTCGTCAGAAGTATTTATGGGCGGGGTCGTCGCTTATGATAACAGCGTGAAAAAAAGACTGCTCGACGTTCCTGAAAAATTATTAAAAAGTTACGGGGCTGTTAGTTTCGAATGCGCCGCTGCGATGGCCGGCGGTCTTAAATCATCAATCCCATCCGATCTTCATGTATCGATAACAGGGATCGCGGGCCCGGGAGGAGGAACAAAGGAAAAACCTGTAGGTATGGTGTTCATCGGAATTGCCGTGAAAAAAAGAACGACTGTATTCAGGTGTTTTTTCAGAGGGGCGAGAGAGACCATCAGGAAATCCTCAGCGAGAAAAGCGCTTGAACTTATTCTGGAGGAACTTATATCCGGTGATCCGGGCAGAAACGGCGGGGATGGGATTGTTGAAAAAAGATTATATAAACTGCGCTCGAAATGACACCTTGTTGATTTAAATCTTATATATAGTGGATGAAATAATTGATTCATGTCATAATCTAAACTCTTGCATCGGGAGAATTAAATGAAACTATTGAAATATATCTTATTTATTGCCGGGATCGTTATAGTAGAATGTTCCATAGTATACGGCCTTTATTTTTTCGCCGGTATGTCAAAATCCCTTTATGTGCTCTTTTCTTCAGCCGTTATACTCTTTATTGTATTTTACCTTATTTATGGGAGATACAGGGAAGAAATCAAGATAAGGCATAAAAACGAGGTCAGGAAAAAATATTTTAAGAGGGCCTTTTCTATCGTTATATTTATTTGCGTGCTGACAGCCGGAGCGATTTTAATTTCCGGATCGCTGTTCCTGGTATCAAGAGCATTCAGAGGATGAATGACGGCAGGAGAAATATATAACAGCTTCAAGGCTTATCTTGAAAATCGGGGCATACCTGACCCGGGAACCGATGCTCTTTATATTATATCCCATCACCTCGGTTTGAAACCTTACGAGATCTTTTTAAAAAGAAATTTGAAAGTTCCGCTACTGACAATGGCTTTAATCAAACATTCAATGATAGAAAGGGGAAGGTCTAAACCGGTTGCTTATATCCTGGGCTATAAATATTTTTACCTGGATAAATTTATCGTTAATTCAGGAACCATTATACCAAGGTCCGATTCAGAACATCTTATTTATGCCGCCGAAGAGCTTCAGTCTGATTTTAAAAATATTATCGATATCGGCACCGGCAGCGGGGCTCTGGCTGTATCACTTTCCAGGATAAACCCCTCTTCCCGTATAACGGCTATTGATATAGATATAGGGGTTGCCGCTCAAAATATCAAAAGGCTTGGGGCTAAAAATATCACTCTTATAAAATCGGATTTTCTGAAAAACCGGGACGGAATAAAGGGAAACAGGACCTTTTGTTACGACCTGATAGTTTCAAATCCGCCCTATCTTTCCATGGAGGATATGAAAAAATTCTCAGGGACCCTTTGTTACGAACCGTTCAGGGCTTTTTACGGGGGTGAAAACGGCCTGGCTTTTTATTGTGCGATTTCAGAGTTCGCTAAGGCGGGATTATTGAAAGGCGGGTTTATTATAATTGAGATCGGCTACAAGTGGCCTGAAGTCATGAAAATATTCGAAGACCATGGGTTTTCAATAATCGGTATCAGGAAAGATTACGGCGGCCTTGAAAGGGTAATGGTGATAAGAAAGGATTTTTGAGTGGAAGAAATCAATGAAATAAGTGCAATCTTTGATTACAACCTGCAATATAATGTATAATGTTATTGGAGGTTCGGGCATGCGTTTCACTATCGCTTCGGTGTTTTTATTATGGATTATGATATTTTCACAGGTATTCACTCAAAGTGAAACCAATACTAATTCTAATATCAACGGTTTCGGGATAGGGATCAACGCCGAATTTAATTGGAACCAGCTTCCCAATGATAATAGAATTGGAATATCGGCGAACACTCCCTTCTTTCTGGACCGCTGGGTGGCGCTGAGGTTTGAAGCCGACTATGGACTTATAAGGGGAATACCCGCAACCAATACTTTATCGAATTCTATCTGGGCTAATTATTATGCCTTTAAAGCAGGAATAGTCGTTGCGGCTAACAGGAGATCGGATATTATAAGGCCTTTTATCGAGACAGGATTTATCTACATCATTCCAAACAGTTCGTTTACAAGCGATACTTCCGCATGGGGCATATACGGGGTCTTCGGACTCGATGTAATTTTTCCCGGCGACTTTTCAGGCTACTTTTTTGAAATAGGGGGGACGGGCCTGCTTTCGCCCGGCGGATATGCGGACCAATATAAGGGTCTTATGCCATATGCAACGGGTTTGAATATAGTGCTCGGCTGGCGTTTTTATTTATGAAAGGTAAGAAAACAGCGGTTTTCAGGGACATTTTACACAATTATAACGAATTGAAAGAAGCTTCCGATTTGATCAAAAACGGAGGAACCGTAGTATTTCCGACTGAAACCGTTTACGGGCTCGGAGCGGATGCATACAACAGCGAGGCTGTTAGAAAAATTTTTCTTGCCAAGGGGAGGCCGCCGGATAATCCCCTTATAACCCATATCGCAGATATCGATGATCTTCATCTCACAGCTTCAGATATACCAGCGGCGGCTTATTTTCTTTTCGAGAAATTTTCACCGGGTCCTTTGACCCTGATCCTGAAAAAAAACGACCGCATTTCAGACCTGGCCACGGCCGGGCTTTCAACTGTTGCGGTAAGAATACCCTCTCATGCCGCTGCACGTGCTCTGATTAAATCAAGCGGCGTGCCTATCGCGGCTCCCTCGGCGAACAGGTCCGGCCGGCCAAGCCCCACTACATTCGATATGACTATGACCGATATGGATGGAAGAGTTGACGCCGTTATCGACGGGGGCGACTGTGAAATAGGGCTCGAATCTACAGTAATTCTGATAAAAGAAAAGTCGATCGGGATCGTCCGGCCCGGGGCCGTAACGGAAGAAATGATTGAAAGATCTATCGAATCACTTCCCGGTTATAAAATTATGCATTCCTATTTAAAGAAAAAGGAACCGGTATCCCCGGGAATGAAATATATTCATTATAAACCGAAAGCGGAGGTCTACCTGTCATTAAATGCCGATATTGATAAGATTACCGGAAATTTTCCGGGAAAAAAGGTCGGCGTCATCTCAATCGGGGACGTATCTATATATAGATCGAAACCGGAGGTTCTCAGTTTCGGGACCCTTGGCGAATACGCAAGGGGGCTTTACAAAAGTTTCACTATGCTCGACGGCCTCGGGTGCGATATCATAGTGGCCCAAACGGTTGAGCAGAAAGGTCTCGGCAGGGCTATTATGAACCGCCTGAACAAGGCAAGCGGCGGGAAAACGATATGAGGAGGAATCCCTTATGGGCGCCGGGCAGGAAAAAACGATACCATTTTCACCCCCTGATATTACAGCTATTCGATCGATCTTCCGGGATATAAATACAATATGACCGATATACAGGCCGCGCTGGGAATAGTCCAGTTATCAAGATATGAAAATCTGCGCGAAGAGGACGCCCGTCTGGTTTGCAGCGAACTGTGCGGGGCGCTTGAAAAGGTGCTTGGCGAATGAAAATACTCGGCATAGAAACGTCATGTGACGAAACTTCTGCGGCCGTCGTTCTCGACGGACTGACCATACTATCGAATGTTGTTTATTCCCAGGTTGAAATCCATAAAGCCTATGACGGCGTAGTGCCGGAGATAGCATCAAGGAACCATATTATCAAAATACTCGAGGTACTCGACGGGGCGTTAAAGGATATACCGCTCAAGGATATTGACGCGATTGCGGTCACTAACGGGCCCGGGCTTATAGGAAGCCTTCTTGTGGGCTTATCGGCCGCTAAGGGAATTGCCTTTTCACTTTCTAAACCTGTTATACCGGTTAATCATATCGAAGCCCATATGTATGCGCCCCATCTTTTTAATAATATCGACTTTCCCTATATCGGGCTTGTGGCTTCCGGCGGCCATACACTCCTGTACCTTGTGAATGGTTTTAACGCTCTCGAGCTTATCGGTACGACTATCGATGACGCCGTAGGGGAAGCGTACGATAAAGTGGCAAAACTGCTGGGCCTGGGTTATCCCGGAGGACCGGTTATCGATTCCCTCGCGAGGGCGGGAAATCCGGAGTTCGATGAATTCTCCGACATGCCCAGGATCCTGCCGGATACTGAAAAGGACAGGTATAATTTCAGCTACAGCGGGCTTAAAACCGCCATTGCTTACAGGCTTAAAAGGATTGAAAACTTAAAAGGGTTTAACCTGGAAGATGTGAAAAAAGATATAGCGGCGGTTTTTCAGAAAACTGCTATAGAATTACTCTGCCGGAAGGCTAAAAACGCCCTCAGGGATTTTAATATTCAGAGGCTGTCTGTTTCGGGCGGTGTCGCGGCCAATTCGCTTTTAAGGGAGGAGCTTATTAAACTGAAAAACGAGGGGATCGAGGTTTATACCGCCCCTGTCGAATACTGCTCCGATAACGCGGCCATGGTTGCGGGGAGGGGCTACCGGGATTATATGGCCGGCAGGACCGGTGATTTGAGGACCGAGGCCTTCTCGAGGCTGCCGGCGGTTAAAAAGGGCAAACGCCTGTAAAAAAATTTGACTTTTTTGATCCGGAATGTTTAAAATTAAAGTAAATAGTTTTACGGGCCCGGAAGCCGGATTATGATGTCAAACGTGCCATAGAAAAACTTCTCTTAGTGCCGGTTGGTATTCCTGTAAAAAGATAAAATAAATTTACAAGAATATCATGAAATAAATCATCCATGAGGATAAGAGGAGGTCTCGGTATGGCGGGCGACATTATTTTTGCTATTATATTTTTTGCAGTCATGGTAATTCTGGCGATTTTTGTCGGTAAATTCATGGCCAGGGTTTTCGAAGGCGGGAGGACTTTCCTATCGCCTGTCTTTTCACCTCTTGAAAAATCGATTTACAGGATTTGCGGTATCGATCCCTCCGAGGAAATGGGCTGGAAAAGGTACGCGCTCGCTCTTGTATGGTTTAATTTAGCCGGTTTTTTACTTCTTTTCATAATCCAGCTCGCACAGGGATTACTTCCCTTCAACCCCCAGAAATTCGGGCCTGTCCGCTGGGACACGGCTCTGAATACGGCGATCTCCTTCATGACGAACACAAACTGGCAGGCTTACGCGGGAGAAAGCACTCTGAGCTACTTTACCCAGATGGCGGGCCTTACAGTTCAAAATTTTGTTTCCGCTGCTACGGGTTTCGGAGCTATGCTTGCGCTTTTCCGGGGTTTTACGCGCAAGAACGCGGATAATATAGGGAATTTCTGGGTCGATATGACCAGGACAGTCCTATATGTCCTTATTCCCCTGTCGATAATCTGGGCTTTAATACTGGCCTCCCAGGGAGTCATACAAACATTAGGCGGCTATGTTAATGCATTGCCCCTTCAGGGGCACCAGCAGATGATCGCGATGGGGCCGGTCGCGTCCCAGGAAGCCATCAAGATGCTGGGATCGAACGGGGGCGGTTTTTTCAATGTCAACTCGGCCCACCCATTTGAGAATCCGAACTGGTTTACTAATTTTCTCGAGGACCTGGCAATTGTCCTTCTCCCCGCGGCTTTTCCCTTTACAATGGGTTACATGTTCAAAAGCCGGAGAAAAGGGGCCGCCATGTTCATGGCGATGTTCGTCCTTCTGATCGCCGGGCTTATATTTTCGGTTTATACAGAGTATAAGGGCAGTCCTATTTTAAAAACAGCCGGGATAGTCCATGGGGTCAATATGGAGGGCAAGGAAACCCGCTTCGGCGTATTCGCCTCCGTGTTATGGGGGGTAACGACCACGGCCGTAGCTAACGGGTCGGTCAATGCGATGCATGACAGTTTCCTGCCTCTTACAGCCCTGGTCCCGATGTTCAACATGCTTATCGGAGAGGTGATTTTCGGCGGAGTAGGTGTGGGGATAATCGGAATGCTGTTCTACGCATTTATGACCATGTTCCTGGCCGGGCTGATGATAGGGCGGACGCCCGAGATATATAATAAGAAGCTTGAAGTACGCGAGATGGTATGGACGCTGGTCGGGATAATTACCGGCCCTCTCTGCGCACTTATTTTTACGGCAATAGCCTGCGTCCTTCCCGGCGGCCTTTCAAGTCTTAACAACGGCGGGCCTCATGGGTTTTCCGAAATACTTTACGCCTTCGCTTCCGCTCATGGGAATAACGGTTCGGCCTTCGCCGGGCTTAACGCCAATACCGTATTTTACAACCTTATGACCGGCGCAGCCATGCTGATCGGTCGCACGGCGACGATAATTCCGGCGCTTGCAATTGCCGGGTCGCTGGCGAAAAAGAAATACATACCGGACACTTCAGCCACATTTCAGACATCGACGCCTCTTTATGTCATAATGCTGGTATCGGTCGTGGTGATTTTCGGCGGACTGACATTTTTCATACCGTTCGTGATCGGCCCCGTACTTGACCATATTTTCATGAACGCATGGCAATTGTATTAACGGAGGAAGAATATGACAAGCGATAAAATGAAGAAAATAGACTGGAAGCCTGTACTGCTTGACGCGTTAAAGGAATCGTTCGTAAGGCTCAACCCTTACCTCATGCTGAGGAATATAGTCATGTTCGTCGTGGAATTAGGTGCTATAGTTACAACCATCATTACTATAGTCAATATTATAAATAGCCAGCCTTATTCATTTAACCTCAATATCAGCCTGTGGCTGTGGTTTACAGTGGTCTTTTCAAACTTCGCCGAGGCTGTCGCGGAAAGCCGGGGAAAGGCGCAGACAGAGGCCCTTAAAAGCACCCGGAGCACGCTTACAGCCGGCAAGGTTGCCGAAAAATCCACAATCGACAATCCCGGGGAAATAACGGAAGTTCCGGCGCTAAATCTGAAGAAGGGCGATTATATCCTTATCAGGAAGGGCGAACTTATAGCCGGTGACGGCGAGATAGTACAGGGCACGGCCCTTGTGGATGAATCGGCTATTACCGGCGAATCGGCCCCCGTTATAAGGGAATCGGGCGGGGACAGGAGCGGCGTCACGGGCGGCACGCGTATTATCGAAGGGACCCTGAAAGTGGAAATTACCACCAACCCCGGGGAAAGTTTCCTGGACACGATGATCTCGATGGTGGAAAGCGCTAAAAGGCAAAAAACGCCTAACGAGATAGCCCTTGAAATCCTTCTTATAGCTCTTACGATACTTTTCATAGTTGTAGTCGGAACTTTGATCCCTTATGATAAATATACCGGGGTCACCGGGGTTTACGTGGGCATTCCGGTTTTAATCTCTCTGCTCGTTTGTCTTATGCCTACAACAATCGGGGCGCTGCTCCCGGCTATAGGTATCGCCGGCATGGACAGGCTTATTGAAAAAAATGTTATTGCGTTTTCAGGCCGGGCGGTGGAAGCGTCGGGGGATGTAAGCATAGTTCTCCTTGATAAAACAGGAACAATAACCCTTGGGAACCGTATGGCCAAAAAATTCATACCCGCCGACGGCGTTTCAATGGAAGAACTTGCCAGGAAAGCCCTTTACGCCTCCCTGGCTGATGAAACGCCGGAAGGGAGAAGCATATTAGGCCTTGCAAAAGAAACCCTCAATATAAGAGGCAGGGATATTACCGACTATGACCACTATAAATTCATCCCCTTTACTCCCGAGAGCAGGATGAGCGGTGTGGATATGAACGGCGTCCAGGTCTGGAAGGGTTCGTTTGAAGCAATTGAAGAGCATATAACATCCAGGGGCGGAAAAGTACCCGGCGAGGTCAAAGCAAGCGTGAGGTCCATATCGGAAAAGGGAGGCACCCCGCTGGTCGTTGCCGAGGAAAAGAGGGTCCTCGGAGTCATCCGGCTTACAGACATACTGAAGGTCGGGATCAGCGAGAGGCTCACGCACCTTCGTAAAATGGGCATCAAATCCGTTATGATCACAGGCGACAACCAGCTGACCGCTGCATCGATAGCTGCCGAAGCGGGTATCGACGATTTTGTGGCCCAGGCCAGGCCCGAGGCGAAGCTTGAATTGATACGCAAATACCAGGCCGAGGGTTACCTCGTGGCTATGATCGGCGACGGAACGAACGACGCCCCGGCGCTTGCCCAGGCTGATGTTGCCGTTGCGATGAACGCGGGCACCCAGGTGGCCAGGGAGGCGTCCAACATGATCGACCTCGATTCGAACCCCACCAAACTCCTCGATATCGTCGAAATAGGCAAGGAAATCCTGATAACTAGGGGAGCCATGACCACTTTCAGTATTGCCAACGACGTATCCAAATACTTCGCAATCGTACCGGCAATGTTCATGGTCGCTTTCCCGGCGCTCGGGTTTTTGAATATAATGCAATTATCAACTCCTTTATCTGCCGTGCTTTCTGCCGTCATTTTCAACGCTATAATTATTCCTATGCTGATCCCGCTTTCGCTTCGGGGAGTTAAATATAAAACCCAGTCTCCCGCGTCGCTTCTGGCAAGAAATCTTTTGATTTATGGTCTTGGCGGCGTGATACTGCCTTTCCCCGGGATCAAGCTCATCGACATGATCCTGAATTTGTTTAAATAGGAGAATAATATGAAATTATTGATACAGTCCGTTCTCATGCTGGTAGTATTTACCGCCCTTACAGGTTTTTTCTATCCCCTGTTCATAACCCTTGTCGCTCAGACGGCGTTCAATCGCCAGGCAAACGGGAGCCTTGTGATGGTAAACGGTAAAATTATCGGGTCCGAACTTATCGGCCAGCCGGTTACCAATGATGCATATTTTACAGGGAGGCCGTCTGAGTGCGATTATGACGCGACTAATTCGGGCGCGTATAATTACGGCCCGGCCAGTTCAAACCTTATTGTTATGGTTAACGCCCGGATATCGGACGCTATGAATAAATACGGCCTCGCCCCGGGCACTGCCATCCCTTCCGATATGGTGACGGCTTCAGCCAGCGGCCTGGACCCTGACATAAGCATAGAAAATGCTGCGATCCAGGCAAAAAAGATATCCGCGTTAAGGCATATCCCCATCGAAAAGATTATGATGATCATCTCCAATACAATGGATTCAAGGGTGATGGATTTCTGGGGGATAGATAAAGTGAATGTACTTAAATTAAACCTCGCCCTGGGTGGATTGAAATAACTTAGTTACGATTTTGGAGGCGGCATTATGCCCGAACAGAGAAGGCTCGATCCTGAAACAATTCTGAAAAGAATGAAAATGGAAGAAGCCGACGAGAGCGATAATAGCGGAATATTAAAAATTTATCTGGGGTATTCGGCGGGAGTCGGCAAGACTTACAGGATGCTGTTAAACGCCCAGAATTTGAAAAAAAACGGCGTCGATGCAGTCGTGGGAATAGCGGAAACCCATGGCAGGGTCGATACGGACGCGCTTTTAAACGGACTCGAAATAGTGCCGAGGAAAAAAGTTGTGTACCAGGGCATAACCGTTGACGAATTCGATATAGACGCAGTTTTAAAAAGAAGGCCCGGGCTTGTCCTGGTCGATGAACTCGCCCACACCAACATTCCAGGCTCCAGGCATAACAAAAGGTACGAAGATATCGAAGAGCTCATAAATAACGGGATCAATGTGGCGACAACGCTTAATGTCCAGCACCTGGAGAGCATAAACGATATAATCGAACAAATGACCGGTGTGAATGTTAAAGAAACGGTCCCCGACAACTTTTTCGACAAGGCTGATGAAATAGAACTCGTGGATATCCCGATAGAAGAGCTTGAAACAAGGCTAAAGGAGGGGAAGGTTTATATACCGGAAAAGGCCAGGATCGCTATGCTGGAATTCTTCAAGAGAAGCAACCTCATGGGCCTCAGGGAATTGTCGCTGCGTTATACGGCACGGCAGGTCAGCGATGAATTGCTCGATTATATGAGGCAGAACGCCATTAAAAGCCCGATTCCCGTAGGGTCCAGGATACTTGTCGCGATAAGCCCGAGCCTGTCGTCTCAGAAGCTTATAAGGATCGGCCACAGGATGTCGGAGGACCTGGATGCGGAATGGTTCACTGTGCATGTAGAATCGGTTCAATTCGGGAATCTGGAAGAGCTGCAGCGGACTCAAGTTTCTAAAAATTTAAAACTGGCGGAAGACCTCGGCGCGAAAACCGTAACTCTGATCGCGGACAGGGTAGCAGATGAACTGGCCTCCTTTGCCAAGGAAAACCATATAACCCTGATACTTATCGGGTTTTCTTCAAGGTCCCGGTTTGATAATTTTATCCGGGGTTCTGTAGTCGACGAACTTATCAGGAAAGCGAGGCCTGTTCAGGTAATGCTTGTGGATACGTCGCCCGAACCGCGCCGGAAGGTTAAAAAAACCGAGGGTGTTAAAGTACTTGAATGGACTAAATATCTGGCTTCGGCGTCAGTCATTATAGCATTTACCCTGCTCTCATATCTATTTTTCAAAATACTTGGTTTTACAAATATCATAATGATAATGCTCATTCCCGTTCTCCTGGTCAGCTATTTCGGCGGCAGGAGCCAGGGAATCTGGGCTTCCCTTCTTGCGGTAATAGCCTTGGATTTTTTCTTCGTAAAACCCTATTACAGCTTTGCAATCAGCGATATTTTGTATTTGCCTATTTTTATCATATTCTTTGTAGTCGGCGTTACGACAAGCGTCCTTTCCGACCTTGTAAGATGGCGGATCGACCGCTACAGGAGGCAGGAAAAATTCCTTAACACGATTTACAACTTCAGCAAGGAACTGCTGACCCATAATTTCCTTAACGAAATACTGGGTTCGATAACAAACAATTTCGGAGATTTTTTTAAATGCGATGTTATGGCGCTCCTTCCGGGAAAGGAGGATACTGTTAAAATAATGGCGAGCACGGAAAGGAGCATGAAATTCGGGGAGAACGAGATAGGAATCTCTCAATGGGTTTATAAAAACGGCAAGACGGCCGGGAAGGGGACCGATACGCTTTCTTCATCCCCGTGGTATTACATCCCCATGTCGGCAAATAATTCGGTAATCGGTGTCATTGCGGTTTACAAGCGGGGCGGGGGGGGCGATTCATTCACAAAGGAAGAAATCGCTTACCTGGATTCCTTTGCCAATATAGCGGCCATGTCGGTTTCGAGGGCGCTGTCTATGAGTTCCTACATGGATTACGTGATCAAGAGCCTGGAAACGACGAAAACCGAAGGGGAATAAGAGACTCGCCTACTTAGGAAGATTTCTCTCCGCTCCTTTTAGGGGCGGGATAAACATTTCATTCGAAATGACACGTATAGTTTATAAAGCTTCACCCATCCGGGCGGATCTATGTCCTGGGGCCTTAAAGAAGGATCAAGGCCCAGGGCTTCTATTCCGGCAATCGAGAATCCCATCAGTTTTAAATTGTTGTACAGGGTTTTCCTTCGGGCCAGGAATCCCTTTCTCAAAAACTTGTTGAAATCGTCCTGGGGTATTTTGAATCCCTTTTTTTCCATCCGGATTACTATGGAATCCACTGAAGGTTCGGGATAAAAGCTTTTTCTGACGACAGTGAAAAGTTTTTTAATATCGAGATAAAGGCAGCATAAGATTGCAAAAGGGCCGTACGAGGCTGAGGAAACGTCCGCGGCCATCCTCCGGACCATTTCATCCTGCAGCATGCAGAGGCCCTGAGAGAATTTTACGCTGCCGACGAATTTCCTGACAATCTCCCCTGCTATTGAATACGGGGTGTTGGAAACGAAAAAAAGCCTGTTCTCTTTTATCGCTCCAAGGTCGTATTTCAGAAAATCGCCGTTGATTAGAACGAGGTTATCGTTGGAAAGATATGCTTTTAAAAGATCGTATATACCGCCGTCCAATTCTATCGAATAGGTTTTGAATTGCCTGACCATCAAATGGGTAAGGGCTCCGAGCCCGCTCCCCGCCTCAAGGACAACCGAATTATCCGGAATATGAGAAATTAATTTCTCGGCTATATTTTTATCTGTGAGGTAATTCTGCCCTCTCCTGCTTGAAAGCCATAAGTTATTATGCCGTAAGGCAGACCTTAAAAACTGGACTGAAAACGGATTGTATGTCATAGTAAAGTATAAGTCAAATTGCTTAAAGTTTAAAGCAATATGATAAAAACACCCGGAGAATCAATTGAATATAGAGATTGATAGTGTAAAAATAGGTAAAAGGGTCAGAAAAGATATCGGGGATTTGACAAATCTTAAAGCCAGCATACAAAAATACGGTCTGATAAACCCTATAGTGGTTTCCCCTCTTTATGAACTGATCAGCGGTTTCAGGAGGATCACAGCGGCTAAGGAACTGGGATGGAAGTATATTGAAGCGAGGGTGATGGAACCTGGCGGCGGGCTTGATTTTCTTGAGATGGAAATGCATGAAAATATAGTCAGGAAGGATTTCACGGTTGATGAACTTCGAGAAGGACTTGCTAAAAAAAAGAAACTATTGAACCCGAATATATTCAAGAGGATCTGGGATTTTATTAAAAGGCTGATTGGTTTAAGGTAACTTGATTAATCGCCGTATGGAGTCAGTTCAGGATGTCATTTAGCAAAGCCTTTGTCATTCCAGGGTTGTTTTTTATCCTGTTCTTCGTGTCATGCGATGAATTCCTGCTTAAAAAAACTGTTTCGGTAAGTTTTCTGGAAGGGGATATAAAGTTTGATCCCTCAAATGTAGCCATGACAGGAGACCTTGTTTATACAATTGAAAACAAGCAAAATAAAACTCTCCAGGAAATATACTTTATTTCACATTCTAACGTTCTTGTCGATTCAATCAAATATAACGGAGAACTTACAAGCTTCGAGATAGGTATTGGATACGGGAGCGGTATATACAGGATAAAGGTTCCATCCCTTCCGAAAGGCTCAACGGCTAAAATCGGAATTAAATTTCATGTAAACGGCCCGATAGAGGAAGACCGTTTCCTGCTTAATGAAGAAACTGTCTTTATGGATGCTAAAAAGATATGGCTTCCCGTTCCTTTTGCCGATTCCCCTAATTTTCTTTATTCGATAAAAATTACCGTCCCTGAAAATTACTTTTCTGTGCTCGGGGGAAAACTAACTGAAGAAACGGTAAAAAATGAAGAAAAAACATCGGTCTGGGTAAGCGAAAGTACCGATGTACTTCATACGGGAAATCTTTTCATAGGATTGTTCGACAGGGATCAAAAAGGGAATACGATCATTTATTCGTCCGATACGAACAATGATTCCCTGCTTTTTGATTATACTGAAAAAACGATAGATATTCTCACAAACAAGCTTGGAAATTACCCATATACCCAGATTCATCTAGTCAACCAGCTTTATCAATATAGGGATATCGAAGGAATAGACGGCGAAAATATGGCAAATACCATACAGATTTCTCCGGAATTGTCCCTTACAAATCTAATGGATGTTCAGACCCTATTGTCGTCTTCTATTCCTTATGTACCGAGGAAGAGTTACCCAAGACTCTTAGAGGTGCTTGCCCATGAACTATGCCATGCCTATATTCCCCATATACTTAAATTCAATGAGAAAGACTATATTGAATCCGAATCGGTAACCGAATACATGGCCCTTGCAGTCATAGCGTCATATTATCCTGATATTTATGCGAAGATGATAAAGAGAAACAGGATCGACCTTGTCAATCTTGAACTTGCAGGTCAATCCGGGCAAACTCTTTATAAATATATTTACGGTGTTAATCTTCTCCATGCAGTTTTCGGGGACAATAGGGAAGAGTTTTTTAATTTTGTAAACACGCTGATCCAGAAATATGCATATACCGAGATCGGAATGGATGAACTACTCCAGACGGCAAAGGAAATTCAGGATGGTGAAAATTCAAACTTTATCGACAGTGATGCCCTCCAATTATGGCCTTCCTACAAACTTTATAATTACGGGCTGACAAGCACAAATATCATGATAACAAATATTACGAAGAAGGGTTTTTATCTCGAAATGAAGAGACAGATTACAATTACTCATGATTTTCCTGTACCTTTCGAGGTATCTGTTATATCGATTTTTCCTAAAAAGGTCATAACGAACATTCTCAAGTTGGATAAAAATTCATCTACAAACCTTATAATGGGCGGTAATGTGATCTCGGTAGAGGCGGTTTCGAAGAGAGATTCGTTTGAAAACGATCGTTCCGATAACCGAATCGACTTTGATACGAATAGCAGCGGGATAATGATTCTTGAAGCCGTTAACAATTATTACAATGGTCAGAAATTGACAAATAAGTATGTTAAAATAAATAACGACATCGATCCTGAGAACAATTTTATCTCCCTTATTCAGGATAAAGACAAGAGTCATGCAAAGAACACGGATGTAAGGTTCCAGTTCGACTCCCTAAACGAGAATAATGATCAATTGTATATACAGGCATATAAATTGTTAGGCGGTAAACCTTATTCATATGCGCTGATCCAGGTGAAAAAGGACGGGAAGAACTACATCGTTACGGGTATTATGGACCCATTATTATAATCGGAGGAATAATGTCAGTTAGTTTTAATGATATGGGGCTTTCCCCAAAAATTTTAAAGGCGATCGGGGAAATGGAGTTCATAGAACCTTCCCCTATCCAGGCACTTGCAATTCCGGCAATGATGTCCGGAGATGATATTGTCGGACAGGCGCAAACAGGAACCGGAAAAACAGCGGCTTTCGGCATTCCGATAATTGAGAAAATGAATTATCACTCCAAGCATATACAGGCACTGGTGCTTACCCCAACACGGGAACTTGCAATTCAGGTTTCCGAGGAGATCAATAAAATTGCAAGGTTCCACAAAGGTTTCACCATCGTTCCCATATACGGGGGCCAGTCTATCGACAGGCAGATAAGGACTCTCCGGCAGGGGGTTCAAGTTGTTGTCGGTACTCCCGGGAGAATTCTAGACCACTTAAGGCGGGGCACTATCCACTTCGGCAAGGTCTCTATCGTTGTACTCGACGAGGCGGATGAAATGCTGGATATGGGTTTTCTTGACGACGTCAGGGAAATACTCTCGAATCTTGAGAATCCTGAAAAACAGACTGTGATGTTTTCGGCGACTATGCCTGGCGAAATTTTAAATATAGCTAAAACATTCCAGAATAAACCGAACTTTATTAAGATTGTACATAAGGAACTTACCGTCCCGCTTGTCAAACAGTTCTATTTCGAAGTGAGGGAAAGCGATAAACCGGCCCTTCTTATACGGCTCATCGATTTTTACAACCCGAAATTATCAATTGTTTTTGTTAAAACAAAAGTCGGCGTCGAGGAACTAAAAGAAAAGATCCATGCTGCGGGATATTCCGTAGAGGGTCTTCATGGCGATATGAAACAGACCCAGCGTGACTATGTGATGAAGAGGTTCAGGAATAACGACTTCGATATTCTGATAGCGACGGATGTTGCGGCAAGGGGTATCGACGTTTATGATATTACTATAGTCTTTAATTACGATCTGCCCCAGGACGAGGAATATTACGTTCACAGGATAGGAAGAACGGCCCGTGCCGGGAAAGACGGCATGGCGATATCGTTTGTTACAGGCAGGGAAATCAGAAAACTGAAAGAGATTGAAAATTTTATTAAATTAAGGATAGAAAGGAGAAACATACCGACTTTAAAAGACGTCGAAAGCAGCAGGAAAGACGCATTCCTTACAACAGTGAAGGAAACAATTGAAACCGGCGAACTGGATAAATATATCAATATAATATCCGAGGATCTTTACGAGTTCTCATCGGTCGAGGTAGCGGCCGCTTTAATGAGCATGATGCTTGAAAAGAAAGGCGGCGATGGGGATAGCCTTGCCGGTACTTCAAGCGATGATACTGTCCGTTTTTTTATTACTCTTGGCAGAAAGGATGATATAGGAATTAAAGACCTGATCGATTGGATCAGGGAGCGTTCTGGATTACGAGGGCAGGATTTGATGGATATAGCACTGATGGAAAAATTTTCCTTTGTCAGCGTTCCTTCGTCCAATTCATCCCATTTCCTTGAGTCGGTTAACGGGGCTTCTTTTAAAGGAAGAAAGATCCATGTTGAATTGGCGACAAAAAGATGATAGTATTATTATATGGCAAAAATAGAAGTCAGGGTTGAAGCTGTCATTTATTCCCAGGCACAAGAAATACTTTTGGTCAAGCATAGAAAACATGGCCAGTCCTACTGGGTTCTCCCGGGAGGTCATCTTGAACAGGAGGAAACTCTTTCGGAATGCATCGAGAGGGAACTGCTGGAGGAGCTTTATATTGAGAACCCCAGGGCGAAAGAGCTCGTTTTTGTTGATGAATTTATTGACCGGGAAAACCCCAGGCATGTGGTAAAAATAGGGTTTCTTGTTGAAATTATTCCAGGGAAAGAGAATAAGATAAACGTGAGAGCTTCTGAGGAAGCGGTTGTGGATGCCCGTTTTTATAGCATTGATAATATAAAAAACTCGAAGGAAGAATTCTATCCTTCCAGCGAATTTTTCCTGGAGCTACTGGAATTTAAATACCGGGAACAATCAATGGACGATAATTAATGAAATCTATTCCTTTCCTGGAAACTCTCAATGAATGGGCTTCTTTTGATTTTAAAGGATATCTTGGAAGTATAAGTGAAAATGACATCGAAAAAAGCCTGTTTAAACAAAATCTTTCAAATTTGGATTTTTTAAACCTCCTGTCAGAAGCAGCCTCCCCTTATCTTGAAAAAATGGCGCAAAAATCATCAAGTCTGACGATTAAAAATTTCGGTAAGGCCATTGCGCTTTATATTCCTCTTTATATCTCGAATTATTGTGTGAATGAATGCTCCTATTGCGGATTTAATAAATCGAACAGGATCTCCCGTTCTAAACTTTCAATGGAAGAAATTGAAAAAAATGCCAGGGAAATATTCAGGACCGGCCTTAAGCATATACTTGTACTGACGGGAGAGTCAAGGGATGAGACGCCGGTAAACTATCTGGAAGAAGCTGTGCGTTTGTTAAAAAAAATCTTCTCATCGGTTTCAATTGAAGTATTTCCGATGGACGTTCCGGATTATAAAAAACTGGTGCAGGCGGGAGCCGACGGATTGACCATATATCAGGAGACATATAACAGGGCATTATACGGCAAAGTCCACCTGAGCGGTCCTAAGAAGAATTTCGATTACAGGCTGGGGGCGCCTGAAAGGGGGGCAGCCGCCTTCTTCAGATCGGTAAGCATAGGACCCCTTTTCGGGCTCGGCGACCCTCTGGAGGAAGCGTTTTTTTGCGGCCTGCATGCCAGGCATCTTTTCACGAGCTTTCCCGGGGTCGAAGTGGGGATATCACTTCCCCGGTTAAACGAGGCGGAAGGGAAATTTAAAGCGATCTATCCCCTTTCCGATAAAAATTTCGTACAGTATCTCGCCGCTTTGAGGCTTTTCCTGCCCAGGGCCGGTATAGCTCTTTCAACAAGGGAAAGGGCCGCATTCAGGGACAACCTTATAGGTCTGGGAATAACAAAGATGTCGGGTGGCTCAAGCACGAGCGTCGGGGGTTATTGCGGCAAGCCCGATACTCCCCAGTTCGAAGTGTCCGATCACAGGAGCGTGGCCGAAATCGCTCATGTCATTATGGAAAAGGGTTATGACCCGGTTTATAAGGATTGGGACAATTTTAATTTAAATTAGGCGCTTTTTCATGAAAACAAAAAAAAATAAATTTTTCGACACAGATAAATTTGTATCAGTGTTATTCTCGTTGAGGCATATTGTTCTTCCGGTTATATCATTTCTCATACTCGGCATTATCCTGCTTTTAAGCTATTTATTTATTTCAAATGAAAGGGACGCAATTATCAAAAAAACGGAAGAGATGTGCATTTCTACAGCCAAGGGTCTGTCAAGCGCTGCAATCGAGGCAATCACCCAGGAAAGAACAGTCCTGATCAACGATTATATAAGCGACCTTAAAGGATTTGCAATTGACGGCCTCGACAAAACGTACGTGATTGAATATGAAAGAGTTAAAGGAAAAGACAGCCGGATCAATTATAAGGGAGTGATCATCGGAAGTCTTGATTACAGGGATGTGGGCAAGCCTGTAACGGATAATGAAATAAAAAATTTTTTATCCGTCAAGGAATTAAAATTAAATGTTTTGAAAAGGAACGGCAGGAACTATTACGTGTACTATTATCCGATCGTGTGGAAAGTTAAATCGTCATCCTACGTTCTTGGAATGATAATGATAGAGTTTCTGGAATCGAAGATCCTTAAAACTTTTTACTCCGCTATGACTGTGACCCTATCGATCAGTATAACCGGTTTTCTTGTAACTCTCTTTCTAGTCGGTATGAATATGGTCCTGACGAGGAGACTGGAAAACACCCTGGAAAAAGTAAGGCTTTTGTCTGTCACGGATGAATTAACTAAAATTTACAATCGGAAAAAATTTAACGAAGTCTTTAATGATGAAATCGGAAAGTTCAAAAGGTATGGCAGGCCTTTATCCCTTATTATGTTCGATATAGATCATTTCAAAAAAATTAACGATACCTACGGTCATAATACCGGTGATGTTATTCTTGCGAATGTCGTTTCCACGATTAAACCCATGATAAGAGAAACCGATCTTTTTGCGCGCTGGGGTGGTGAAGAGTTTATGATACTTACTCCGGACACCGGAAAAAGCGGGGCATCGGAATTTGCAGAAAGGATCAGGATTAAAATATGCGGTAAAATTTTCGATAAAATCGGATCTCTGACCTGTAGTTTCGGGGTTTCTACTCTAACCGGAACGGAAACCGGCGATGATTTGTTGAGACGCGTTGATGGTGCTCTTTATGAAGCCAAAGATAACGGAAGGAACAGGGTGGTGACAATTTAAGATATAAGGGATCCGAAGGGGACGTATCAATGATTATAATGACTTGTCATTTCGAGGAGCGAAGCGTTTATCCCCGTAGGGGGACGAGAAATCTTCCTCTTGGGAAGATTTTTCCCACAAGGTAAACCCTTCGGTCGAAATGACAAATCTATATTCGCGAATCGTCATTCGAACTTCGAAATTCGTAATTCATTGCTTTATCATGGATAAAGAGTTTATCTTCCTGTCATAGTTGGAAGATATTAACAGTGAGATCAAATCCAGTAGATTTATTATGACCGACCGTGAAATCTTTTTATCGTCCATAAATGCAAGATCCGGGCTGGCGGCTATGTCTTTAATAAGCCTTATGGAGCCGTTTCCCAGTTTGAAACCGGATTTCTCAATATCTGTCTTGAAGATAGAATAATCATCTGGAATCTTAAAACCGGGGAGAAGGCCTTCAGCCTCCAGGAGTTTAATAATAAAGTAAATAGAGTATTTTTCCGCGCTCCCGTTGTCGTTTAAGCGAACCATGGTTTTAAGGAGCAGGTCGAACTGTGCAAATGGTTCTTCCCTCGCAAGCATAATGGTCAGAATTTCGAATATGAAAAAAACATATGAAAGTGAATGAAAATTTGAAGTGATCCCGTCAAAAGACCTTTCGCAGGACGCTTCTTTTAATGCGGGCAGGGACTCGGGGTTTTTTCTACTGCAGACGCCGGAAATAAGTTCGGTTACCAGAAGTGCTTCCCTTCTGGAACTTTTTTCCGCCCCTGAACCGTATGAGACAATATCCAGCAAACCCTTTTCCCTGTCGATTACTGTAAGTATGGAGCTGCCTTCCCCGAAATCGCGTTTTGTTATAGCAAATCCGTAAAAAGAGAGGTATCTGCTTTCGGTCGGGGGCATCGGCTTATTCAAGCCTTGTTTTCGTAATTTATTTTTTCAAGGATCTCGTAACCCTTCAGATGTCCCCTCTTATCGAAAAATTCTTTAACTATAGCAAAATCGCCGGACCCGACATAATAAATCCTCTTGTACTTACCAAGCTTGGGAGAGTTCTCCCTTGAAAGTTCCCTTAGTACGCAATCGAAATGAGTGAGTTCATCGGTTACCCTCCTGCGGATGGCTGTGTAATGGTTTCGAATAGGCATTCCGCAAATCCGGCAGATGACATCGCCTGCGGTCGTCTGCAGGGGCTCCTGGTCTGGCGCCGGCTGCTCGGGAGCCGCCTGCTCGAGAACCTCGGGAAACTCGGATGACGCCGGGGTTTCCCGGGGAGTAGACTCAGGCTCCGGGGATGGGGCGTCTGCTTCTGTATTAACAATAGATTTCTCATCGGGCTGGTTAATAGAACCTTTTTTATAATTAGGTTTTTGATTGAACCAGTGTTTTTTCTTTTTATTGAACATGGGTTTCCTCCGGGTCAATATTTTAAACAATACCGGTGTTTTTGGCAATAATTGGAGGCGAGCATAACCTTATTGAATGGTTAAATTCCAATTCTGTATTGTCGTAGTGCCCGTTCCTCCCATCACCTCGTTCCCGAATTCTATCGAAGCGATATAAAGGGAACTTGAAACACCCCATTTATTAATCATATCTTTAAAAATTCCGGAGATGTCGATGCTTCCATTATATAATGGTGACTCGGCGACATAGGCTATGTAAGTCCATGATTCTGAAGTTCCACTCGCCATGTTATCGTTTGTCCATGCATCGAAAACCGTACCGCTTATATTAATACCCGTGGCCACCAGCTTACCCGCAGGATTGAAACCCGAATGGTCCAGCCAGATCATGATCTCGTACCGTATGTCAGCGCTTGAAGGCGAGGATGTCGCAGTGACCCAGATGTCGAATGCAAGGTCGTATTTACCCGTATGCGAGGATAATATATTGAAATTTGCAGTAATGGTTTTACCAGCGCTGATTTGAACGGGGATGCCTGACGGCGTGCCCCACGATCCGCCCCCCCATGGGGAATATCCGTACCCGACTTCGGGGTAGGCGACAACGGAAGAATCAGAAAGGGGCCAATTCCATGTCCACCCGAAAGTTTTGCCTGTTGCATCGGAAAAAATGCCCTGGCTGTATGATCCGGTGGCTGCACCGCTATTCCATTCGTTATTTTCAACCCTGAAACTCCCGAGCTGAATTGTCGCGTAAGCAGCTCCAGAATTCTGAGTTGAACTGATCTGCGGGCTGTAGGATGGACCATTATTAACGCCGCCTCCCCCGCTGTTTCCCCCGTTTCCGGGGTTTAAGTTGCAAGCGGAAAGAGCCATGATGCAGATCAAAGCCGCCGACATGCTGATTTTATGCATTAATGTCACCCCTGTTGGTTAATTCAACCTATATATATACAATATACTAAAAAAAAACACAAACATTTTATCCTAGCCTGGAATTAACCACAGATTAAACAGATGGCAAATGAAAAACATCTTAGTCCCCTTTACAGTGAGTTATAATCTCTGTTATAATTTTATATGGATTTCACAATTCGGGAGGAATTATTCATGCCTAATAGAACAATACCACGGCTTTTTGAGGATAGTACCGAGAGGTTCGGGAAAAATATCCTTATCTGGGAAAAATTAAATAATCAATACGAAGGAATGACATATAATGAAATGAGGGAGCGGGTCCGTCATTTCTCTTCAGGGCTCCAGCTTATCGGCCTGGAAAGAAATAACAGGGCTGCACTTCTGGCCGAAGGCCGGAATGACTGGGTAATGAGCGAGCTGGCGGTGCTTTATGCCGGGGCTGTCAATGTGCCCCTCTCCGTTAAAATCGACGAACTCTCCGAACTGAAATTCCGTTTATCACACTCGGAATCCAGGCTTGCAATAGTATCCAAAAGCCAGATATCTAAAATCCGCAAAATTAAAGCAGATCTTCCGGACCTGGAATATATTGTTTCACTTGACCCGCTGGAATTTTATGAAACCGATGAATTTTTTGCCGGAAACTTGCTCGAAAGAGGCAGGGAATATTTCAGGGAACATCAGGTACAATTTGAGAAGGTCTGGAAATCCGTGGAAGAAAATGATTATGCCAATATCTGCTATACCTCCGGCACTGTAGCGGACCCGAAGGGCGTTATCTTAACTCACCGGAACTACACCGCCAATATCGAGCAGGCTTCGGAACTATTTTACGTCCCGGAATGGTACATATCGCTCTTAATTTTGCCATGGGACCATTGTTTTGCCCATACTTGCGGCATTTATGCCCTTATGAAAAATGGCGGAAGCATGGCTTCCGTCAAGCCGGGCTCGACGCCCCTTGAAACTTTAAAAAATATTCCGGTCAATATCAGGGAAACCCGTCCGACGTTTTTACTCTCCGTTCCTGCCCTGGCTAAGAGTTTTAAAAAAAACATTGAAAAAGCTATTCATGAAAAAGGGCCTTTACTTGAGAATCTTTTTTACAGCGCTCTAAATCTGGCTTACAGCTACAACGCCGAGGGGTATAATAAGGGCCGTGGTTTAAAAATACTTGAAAAGCCGCTTTATTTAATGGCGGATAAACTGATTTTCAGCAGGATCAGGGAAAATTTTGGAGGGAGGCTGAAGTTTTTTTCCGGCGGCGGCGCGCTTCTGGATATCGAGCTTCAGCGTTTTTTCTACGCGATAGGCATTCCCATGTACCAGGGCTATGGACTGACGGAATCCTCCCCTGTAATTTCTTCAAATACTCCGGATAAGCACAAATTGGGTTCTTCAGGCATAATAGCAAAAAATATCGAGGTTAAAATATGCGATCCGGCGGGAAAAGAGCTTCCGGCCGGAGAAAGCGGTGAAATAACCGTCAGGGGCGAAAATATTATGGCAGGCTACTGGAAGAATGAGAAAGCGACGCTGGAAACATTACGCGGCGGCTGGCTTTGGACCGGGGATATGGGGTATCTTGACGGGGATGGTTTCCTATATGTACTTGGCAGGTATAAAAGCCTTTTGATCGGTAATGACGGTGAAAAATTCAGCCCCGAGGGTATAGAGGAGACTATTACCGAACATTCTGAATATATTGAGCAGATCATGCTTTATAATAACCAGAATCCCTATACGGTAGCGCTGCTGGTGCCGAATAAAGAAGCGATTACAAGATATTTAAAGGATTGCAACCTGACCTGCCTTACCGAGGAAGGCCAGGACAGGGCGCTTCTTCTATTAAAAAGTGAAATCGATAAATACAGGGACGGAGGGAAGAATGAGGGCCTCTTTCCTGTTAAATGGCTTCCATCGGCTATTGCCGTTCTGGGGGAAGGATTTACAGAACAGAATCATTTTTTAAACAGTACTTTGAAAATAGTCAGGGGAAGGATTATCGAGTTTTATAAAAACAGGATTGAATTTCTCTACACTCCCCAGGCAAAGGAAATATGCAATCATTCAAACAGGATAATCATAGGGCGAATATAGGAAAAATTTTATATTAGGGCATTGAGGCAAAAAAATAATTTAATTAATATCTTTTCTATTGACATAATTCCGTTCATGCCTTATTATAAATGATAATGATTATCACTTATGATTTTAAGGAAAAAGATAAATTATGGATACACAGAATATTTTCGATAAGTACCTGAAAAATAAAGGGATCCGCCAGAGCGAACAAAGGCAGAAGATACTGGATGTATTTTTAGATGTTGAAAAACATGTGACTATGGCAGATCTTTACGATCTTGTAAGAAAGCGTGATAAGAATATCGGGTATGCAACGGTATACCGCGCCATGAAAGTCATTTGCGACAGCGGTTTAGGTAGGGAGGTCGATTTTGGCGACGGAATCATGCGCTTTGAACACAGCTACGGGCATAAGCACCATGACCATTTGATATGTATTGAATGCGGCAAGGTCATAGAGGCGATGGACCCGGATATTGAAAAATTACAGGAAAAACTTGCTTATGAACATGGCTTGACGCCTATCAGCCATAACCTTCAGATATTCGGTATCTGCGGCGATTGCTCCGAACGATGAAATGCCGGGAATTTTATTATACATGTGATAATGATTATCTTTATCATTAAATAGGAAGTAAGAAAATATGGAAAAGAGATTGAATGAGCTCATGCCTGGAGAGGAAGCGGTAATTATTAAAATTGAAGAAAAATCTACATTCAGGAAAAGGCTGACGGAAATGGGATTAAGAAAAGGCGGCAAGGTATTGATGCGGCGGGATGCGCCTATGGGGGACCCTATGGAGATAAATGTGATGGGATATAATATCAGCCTTCGTAAATCCGAAGCAAGGTTTATAATTATCGATAATGTAAGTAACATAGCATAGGGCGGAGCATGCAGTGAAAAAGGCGAGAGTCGCGCTTGTGGGTAATCCGAATTGCGGTAAAACAACCTTGTTTAATTTAATGACCGGTTCGCGTCAGCATGTCGGAAACTGGCCGGGAGTAACAGTTGAAAAGAAGGAAGGTTCATTAACATATAACGATTATGAAATTGAATTTATAGATTTACCGGGAACATATAGTTTATCCCCGAATTCGATCGAAGAAAAAATTACCCGGAGTTTTATTGTAGATGAAAAACCCGATATTGTCCTTAATATCATTGACGGAACTACAATTGAACGAAGTATGTACCTTACAACTCAAATAATCGATGCCGGGGTTCCGTTCATACTTGCGGTCAATATGTTCGACGAGGTCCTGAACAAGGGGCTTGACATCGATCTCAACAAAATGGAGATTCTGTTAAAAGCGCCGGTTGTCAGGATAATCGCGTCGAAAGAGGAAGGGGCCGTCCCGCTGCTGAAGCTTATAGTCAATATGCTCAATGAAAATGAATCGAAAAAAACTTCTATCAATTACGGGGAAGAAATCGAACAGGCGATTACCGATATCGAATGCCGCCTGAAATGCGAGGCCAGGCTCTCCGAATTATACGATGCCAGGTGGCTTGCCATCCAGATTTTGCAGCAGGACAGGGATATTATTGAAATCGCGCGAGGGGCCGGCAGGTATGAAGAGTGGCGGGGGATTGCCGAAAAATATATAAAAGGATTGAGGGACGTTTATAATGAAAATCCCGACGACATTCTTTCAGAGAAGAGATACGGTTTTATTCTCGGGATTATAAGAGAATGCGTCCGGGTGAGAAAATCCCCGCTCCGCAAAATAGATATGACAGAGACTATCGACTCGATTCTGCTTAACAAATTTTTAAGTTTCCCGGTCTTTGCCCTTATTCTCTGGCTGACCTTCCAGTTGACATTCCTTGCCGGAGGATTTTTCAGCGTTCTGATCACCAGAGGCACACTTTTGTTTAACGCCTTTGTTCATGAGTTCATGCCGGCAGGAATGCTTAAAGACCTTATTACCGACGGAATCATAAGCGGGGTTGGCTCGGTTCTGGCCTTCCTTCCCCAGATAATTATACTTTTTTTGATCGTTGCCATCCTTGAAGACTCCGGTTATATGGCTCGTGTCGCTTTTATCATGGACAGGATGATGCACCTTCTTGGAGTTCATGGAAAATCTTTCATTTCATTGTTTATGGGCGTCGGCTGTAATGTGCCGGGAATAATGGCGGCCAGGACCCTTGAGAATGATGACGACAGGAAAGTGACCGTTCTGATAAACCCTTTCATGAGTTGTTCGGCCAGGCTGCCCATATATATCCTTATCGCCGGTATGTTTTTCGGCAAAGCGGCAGGTTCGGTGATTTTTTCACTTTATTTTCTCGGCATACTTATAGCTATAGTAACTGCGAAATTTTTAAAAATATTTTTCTTCCGGAATAAATCGGTGCCTTTTGTAATGGAATTACCGCCCTATCGTATGCCGACTTTGAAATCACTCTTTATCCATATGTGGGAGAGAGCATCACAATTTTTAAGGAAAATGGGAGGCGTTATTCTGGTCGGTTCCATTTTGATCTGGGTTATGGGGTATTTTCCAAGGACCGTAATATTTTCAAATAAAGTAATGGAAAAGGAAATGATAAGACAAACAATTCCCGAAGGAAGAGAAAATGAAAAATTATCGAAAGAAATAAATTTAATAAAATCGTCAGAGCAGATCGAAAACAGCTTTATAGGCACTCTCGGTAAAGCAATCGAGCCTTTTTTTAAACCGCTGGGCTTCAGCTGGAAGGAAGGTGTTGCCCTGATGACGGGAATCATCGGCAAGGAAATAGTTGTCAGCACTGTTTCGGTACTTTACGAAACCGGGGGAAAAGATAACACGACATTAAAGCAGAATATGACCTCGCAAGGTATGACGGGGGTTACCGCTTTGGGTTTCCTGGTTTTCGTTCTGCTTTATATACCCTGCCTCGCGACTATTGCTGCAGTTTTAAGGGAAACAGGTTCCGTCAAATGGACTTTATTCTCTGTTTTATACGGGATCGGGGTAGGTTACCTTCTCAGTTATTCGGTCAATACTTTCGGGAAAATGATCATTCATTGACAGGGGGGAAAATGCTGCAGACTATAATTGCGGGTATTATAATTACGGCTGCCGTTATTCTATCGGTAATTTATATTATCAGAAGTATAATAAGGATTAAAAATAAGGATAAGGAATGCGGCTGCTGCGACCAGAAGAAAACAACCGTTTGCAGGGATAACCGTATAAAATAATCCGACTTTGTTGCGAATTAAATCCGCTTCTTGTAAAATATTACCCTGGAGGTAATTATGGCCAGGGTTAATATTACCGTTTCGATAGTGGTCCCGATGTATAATGAAACTGAAAATATTGATAGATTTTATAAAACCGTCACAAGGGTTCTCGAGTCGTCAAAAGAGAGTTTTGAAATAATATGCGTTAACGACGGCAGCACTGATGATACACTGGAGCGTCTTCTAGACCTGCGCAGGCAGGACAAAAGGGTTAAAATAGTCGATTTTTCCAGGAATTTCGGAAAGGAGATCGCTCTTTCCGCAGGTTTGGATTTTACAGCAGGCAGGGCCGTCATACCGATTGACGCCGATCTGCAAGACCCCCCTGAATTGATCCCGGATCTTATATTAAAGTGGAAGGAGGGATTTGATGTAGTAACTGCCAGGAGGATCAAACGCAAGGGGGAAACCTGGCTTAAGAGGGGTACAGCGGCTCTTTTTTATAAAATTTTCAAATCTTTTACATCATTCGATATTGAGGAGAACACAGGCGATTTCAGGCTTCTTGACAGGAAAGTGGTAGACGCCTTGAAAGAGTTGAAGGAACACCATCGCTATATGAAGGGGCTTTTCTTCTGGGTGGGTTTCAGGCAATGCTCCATTGGTTTTGAGAGGGATGCCCGGTTTGCGGGCAAAAGTAAATTGAGTTACTCTAAATTGATCAGTCTCGCAGTGGAAGGATTAACCTCCTTCAGTCATATTCCGCTAAGGGCAGCCAGTTATCTTGGAATAATAATATCGTTTTTTTCTTTTTGTTATGCGGCTTTTGTCATAATAAAAAAAATCGTTTCGGGCGATCCTGTCCAGGGCTATGCTTCTATGACCGCGATAATTTTATTTCTCGGGGGAATCCAGCTTTTGACTATCGGCATAATTGGGGAATACATCGGAAGGATTTATAACGAGACCAAAAGAAGGCCTCTCTACATCGTAAGGGAAAAATACGGTTTCGGTTCCGGCGTACGGAGGATGCATGAGCTTAAAAAAGATCCTGAATAGGACAAATATCGCTCAGTTTATTAAATTCGGGCTTGTCGGGGTCCTCAACACACTTGTCGGATTCGGGTCATTTTTGATATTTAACCTCCTGTTTAATATTCAATACGTTATCGCTAACGTTCTCAGTTATATTCCCGGCCTCGCGAACAGTTTTATCTGGAATAAATTCTGGACATTTAAAAGCAGCGGAAACAGGAATCTTGAGGCTGTACTCTTCCTTGCGGTATTCGTTCCCTGCTTCCTGGCCCAGAACGCCGTGCTTATTTTTTTAAAGGAGATCGCTAAACTAAACGTTGTCGTTTCACAGGTAATTTCAATGTTAATTTATACCGTGCTGGGTTTTATACTTAACAAGACCATTACTTTTAATAAAAAAATCGTCGGGAAGGGTAATGGAAATTCACAAAGAGGCACGGAGACAAGAAGAAACTAAAAGTACGGATTCTTTTCGTCCAACCCCGTTTCTGCGCCCTTTGCGCCTTCTTTGAGGTGAATTACACCGTTAGCAGCGCTATCATCTAAAAAATGAATTAACAATTTTGCTTCCCGAATTTTTTACCGATCTCCGTTGCTCTGTTTCTCGTGTGAAAATTCGTTCCGGATCCATCGCGTTCTTTATTCCTTTACTTTGAATAAATCTCCATGTTATAATCATTTAATTCGGGCAAGGAGGGGCGGAATGGAAGAAAAAATCGGGAAGCCTGTAAAATTCCCTGAATTGATTAAACTTGAGACGATAGAGGGGGAATGGGTTTCAGCCGGGGCTGAGGGTAAAACAAGGGAGCATTTCAGGAAGGCTTGCGACGGCTTTTGCTATCTGACGGATATCGAATCGGAAACACCCGCAGGCCTTATGAAAGGCCATGGAATAGTTTTCTACGACCAGGCGATCAAAAAATTCAGGATGGAATGGTATGATAATTTCACCAATTACATTACAGGCGAAGGAAAGTTTACAGAAGAAGGAACTTTTATAATGATAGAAAAATACAGCAGGGATGGCCGCGCTTATCTGGAAAGGCATACTGACAAAGTTATCGACGGCGCCAGAAAACTTCATACCGTGGAAAATTTTATCAACGGGGAGTTCAAAAAGCTGAGCGAAATGTCATTTGACAGGGTTGGCCCTGCTAAGGGTTGACGCCAAGAACAACCTTTAATTTAATTCCCTCTCCCTGCGGGAGCGTTACGTAACCTCCGGAAGCATTGAAATTGGTCCAGGGCTTGCCGTCGATCTTGGCGCTTTTAATAACAACGCCGGGATCTTCCAGGATTTTGACATAATGTTTTTCACCTGCATCGGAGTCGAGTTTAAAGTAAAGCTCCGCTGTGGATTTATTTACATAAAGGCTGGTGTAAAGATAATTGAAAAGCGCCTGTTCCATTGTATGATATGCGGATTTATAAAGGTTCCCCTTGTATTCATCAATAATTCCCCCGGTTTGACTTACAGTCGGATAAACTTCCCCGTAACGATGGTCTACCTGGTATGTATCCCAAAAATAAGAACATTCCCTGAAATATTCCAGATATTCAGGTTTGCCTGTAAACCGGAAGAGGTTAAGCATAAGCACATTTCCCTCTTCCTGGGTCCACCAGTCCTTAACGGTTTTCCTGAACCCCGGATTTTTTCCCTGGAACTGGAAGAACCAGCCGTAATTTTCCTTGTCCCAGTTATTTTTTATCTGGTAGGAGGCGATAAGGAGGGCCGCATCGGAATATTTTTTTTCTCCGGTGAGCCAGTATGTACGCATCAGTACCCAGGATGTTTTGAGGTTATGGCCCACCCAGAGCCATGGATCGGTTGAATTCCAGTTCCCGTCATAGTATTCGCCCACATACCCGGCTTCCGGATCTACCATGCGCGCTATGACTATATCTGCGATTTGCTTGAGGTCTTTTAGAATAGCCGGGTCTTTTTTTACAAGATAGTAATAAATGAGGTATGCCGAACAGGTGTCAATTTCCGCGTTAAATGATTTTTCAGTTGTTATAACGCTCCAGTCGCTTCCGACCTTAGCGTAGTATCCGCCTTTTTCACTGTCCCAGGCTTTCGTCTGCATCAAAGCGTGGGTTTTTTCTACGAACTGCAGGGCGTTTTTATCATGAGTTGTAAAATAGTAGATCACGGGGCCAAGATTACCATAAGTTTCGTCAAAAAGATTTTTTGAAGAAATTTTAGGCGTTTTATCGGAATTTATATACTCGTACCATCCCCCGTTAACCCTGTCCCATCCATAGTTGGTCAGATATTCCAGGCCATGCCGGGCTAATTTCAGGTATTTATCGTCGCCGGATAACAGATACGCGGCTGAAAACCCGAAGACAGCCCTTGAAAGCATCCGCGGATATTTGCCTTTTTCCGACCCGATAGAGCCGTCCCTGCCCACATCCGTAAAAAACCCGCCGTTATCCCAGTCGGCCGTTTTTTCCCAGAATGGAATTATTTCGGTAAGAGCCTGTTTTTTCCAGAAGCCGGGATCCTGATAAACGTTCAGATCCGATTTCTGTTTTAGATCCTCGCTGTATGAAAAGAGGAAAGAGAAAAGCACGATTATTATAAAAAGCGCTTTAATATAGTTTTTAATCATTTATAATCTCCCAAATAAATATAATTCAATCAAATTTGATATATCTAAAATGAATTTTCATGGGTTTTATTCAAGGTGAAATTTTAAAGTCAGAAGCATGCACACCGCTCTGGCTGCTCCCCCAATTTTTGCCGGTCTGAACCTTGCCGACGATACAGCTTCTAAAGCAGATTTCGACAGTAAATCGCTGGGCGATTTCTGGATTTCGACTTTTTTTACATTTCCAAGCTCATCGATGTACAGCATTACAAGTACTTTGCCTTCGATGCCGGTCCTTCGAGCCTCTTCGGGATATTTCGGACTGATCGGAGATAGCGGTATAGGGAGTTCTTCGACCTGATAACTTGGGACATAACCGCTTAAATCCAACGGGCTGCCGCCGCCGGTATCTTCATTATCCTCTTTTTGAAGCTCCTGAAAGTTTGTGTTGATAACCGGCTTCATCTTTTTATTAGCCGCCTCGCCCATGACAAAAGGTTTGGGAGTCTTCATATCTATCGAGTGTTTTTCATCGTTAAGCTGAACATAGGTATCGTTAGTCATTATGAAACCTGCCTGGAATCTTAACATTAACAAAAACAGAACAAGCAAGTGAAGAACGGCGGATATACCTACGAAACGCAGCATTTTCATAATTCTCCCCCGGCTATCTTTTTATTTCAGTCCCGAGCAGGATCTTCTTTATACCTATTTCCTTTATGGCATCTATTATGCCGATGATTGTACTGTACCGGCAGTTTTTATCGCCGTTTATGACAACCGCGGAATTTTCGCTGTTTCCCACTGTATTCAGGATCTTCGTTTTAATCTTTTCAGCATCGGCCGGCATGCTGTATTCCACGTCGTCAATAAATATTGCCCCCTGTTCTGTCACCTGGACAGTCATCCTCATAGGCTTGTCCTCGGTCTTCGTGCTCTTTGTTTCCGGCAGGTTGATTTTTATCTTCCCCTGGTATATCAGGGGCGTGGCGATAATAAATATGATCAAAAGAACCAATACTACGTCGGTAAAAGGCGTAATATTGATATCGGTCATCAATTTCCTTTTTTCTGATCTCTTTTTTATCATAGTTTATTTCCTTAATAAATCGAGGGTCTCGGAAGCGCAGATCTCCATATCCGTAGCGATATTGCCTATATTGTTCATCAAAGTGTTATAAGCGATGACTGTCGGAACCGCTACAAGAATACCTGTGGCTGTTGTAATGAGGGCTTCTGCAATACCCGCTACTACCCCGGCTATGCCCGTCCCGCTGCCTGCTGAAAGAGCAATGTCCTGGAATGCCCTTATAATGCCGATAACCGTACCGAACAGGCCGATATATACTACAGTGCTCCCTATGGAACCAAGTATGCCCGTGAATCTTTCAAGTTCTTTAACTTCAATGCTGATCTGCCTGTCCATCGCGTTAGTTATTTTTTCTTCGTTCTTTCCGTTAAGAAGAAGCCCTGATTGAACCACCTTGGCTAAGGGAGAAATTACTGTCCCTGAATAGGCTATCGCACCCTGCAGGCTGTTATTTTCGATATAACTTCGTATCTTTTCCATGAAGACCGGCCTTTTCACTCTGGTTTTGCTCCTGAGATGAAATACCCTTTCAAGTATGAATGAAAGAGATATTATCGAGCAGATCAGAAGAACGGTCATTGTAAATCCGCCCATCTGTAGAATATCCCAGATCGATTTTCCGACAAACATTTGTTCCTCCTGATAAATTAACTGAAAATATATTGCAATTAATATGCCATTTTAGATAATATAACACCGCATACTTTTAAATCTGTCACTTTAATATGAAATTATAACGAAAATTCAAGATAAAAACAAAAAATTAGACTCAATCATGGCAATTGTTTTTCACCGGCGGTTCACAAGCGCCCTTCGGGCCCTGAGGGCCCTAACGGGCACAAGCAAACGCTCGCTTCATAATGATCTCTAATTGATAGCCTTTTTTTAATAATTGATAATAAAAATTGCTTAATTCCGATAAGAATATTATTTTTAATATAAAAACGGATGATTTTTCGTTCATAATTAAAAGAAAATCCTGTTGAACTTTAAGATTTTCCTTCATTACCGATAATATTATTATTACTTAAAACTTTATTGGAGGGAATAAGTGGGTATCGGTAGAAAGGGCCGCGATCTGGCCACGATCATAGGTATACCGTTCGGTTTCGGAATGCTTCTGATAGCATATGTAATAGAAGGGGGTAACTTAGGCGCTCTGGTATCCAGCGTTTCGCCCTTCCTGATAGTTGTCGGCGGCACGATAGGAGCGACTATGGTGTCTTTCAAGATGGAAGACATATTCAATATCCCGAAGCTGATTGCCCAGGCCATGAGCGAAAAAGTTGTTCCTACCAAAGATCTTCTGGAAATGTTTATTACCTTCTCGGAAAAATCGAGAAGAGAGGGCATATTGAGCCTTGAAAACGATATCGAGGATTTGACCAGCATCGACCCGCTTATGTTCAAGGGTATGAAGCTTATAATAGACGGAACGGACCCCGAGGTTGTCAAGCATACTATCTCTAACGATATTTTCCTGTACGAACTGAAAAGAAGGCACGAAGCGAGCATATTCGAACAGGCGGGGGGGTTTTCACCGACTATGGGGATCGTCGGCACAGTTCTGGGCCTTGTAAACGTTCTGGGCAGGCTTTCTTCGCCGGAAGCCCTTGGCCCTGCCATAGCCCTCGCTTTCCTTGCGACCCTTTACGGTATCAGTTTTGCGAACCTGTTCTGGCTTCCCATAGCTAACAAGATAAAGCTTAATTGCGCAAGTACCAAGCTCCAGAAGGAGCTTGTGCTGGAAGCCATGATAAGCATACAGCAGGGCGAGAACCCCAGCATCATGAAAGACAAGCTCGAAGATTACCTCAACGAAAAAGAGAAGCAGAAACTTAAACAGCAGGAAAGCCCGACGGGCGAAAGGGAAAGGTAAGGTCGTATGCCTGACAGAAGAAGGATCGACGATAATCCGGGCGACCTTATGAGGTGGCTTCTGACCTATTCCGACATGATAACGCTGCTTTTGCTGTTTTTTATCGTTTTGTACTCTCTCTCCGTTGTGTCACAAAAAAAATTCGAACAGATTATCGAATCCCTGGGCACTGTTTTCGGAGGGGGGAAGCCCGGCATTATGATCCAAGAGAATACCTCAATCGAAAGCATCACCCCTGAAAATCAGCCTTATTCCGGAAAATACCCCCTCTCAAGCAAAAGAGCGCATGAGCAGGCGTTAAGCTTTGAAAAAACGATTTCCGCCCTTCGCCCTCTCGTAAGTTCGAGAAAGGTCAGGGTCCAGCTTGATGAAAGAGGGCTCGTCATTACTCTTTCATCAGATATATATTTCGATTCCGGTTCGGCCGAATTGAAAGACGAGGGCAAGGATGTCCTCGAGAAAATTTATCCGGCGCTCAGACAGCTCTCTAACAATATAAGGGTCGAGGGCAATGCCGACGATGTCCAGATGAACCCGGAGCTGGCAGTTACGCCGAATCCTTCAAAGTTTTCATCGAACTGGGAATTGGCCTCTCAGCGGTCGATCAATGTGCTTAAGTTCCTGGTTTCCGGTGGAGTCGACCCGAAAAGGACATATTCGGTCTCGTACGGCGATGAAAAACCTATCGAACCTAACAAAGACCCCGAAAGCCGGGCGTTTAACAGAAGGGTGGATATTGTCGTCGTCACTGAAGGCGGGGAATAGGGAACTTCCGCTAAGCCATGCAAAGAAATGCAAAGTATTGATTTTGACTTTGACTGTCGACTATCGACTGAATTGATGAGACATCGGCATAAAAGGGGATTCGGGATTGACAGTCAGCGTCTCGTTTGACATATCGATTACGACATCCATGTCTTCCATAGGAATCTGGCCCAACAAAATGGGGGCGCCGGGGCTTTCTATCATAACGTTGCAATTTGTATTTCTTTTAAGCGCAGAAACGAAAACATGAACCACTGAATCAATATTTTTGATTACCGTTTTACCATCTGCGTATTTAACGGTTTTTTTATCAACGATCTCAAGCCCTAAAGTTTGAGCAAGATATTCCGAGATTGACAGCATTCTTGCCCCGCTGTCAACCACGGCCTCGGTTTCTATCTGACGTGGGTTATCTGTTTTATTTGCGATATCGGCATAATTCGTAATGATGATTTTTGTTTTGATCTGTCCCACAAAACCTCCATAGTGCAGACAAACATTTTTATAATTCTAAATAAATTTAAATAATTTGTCAAATGCACTGGTTAGGGATGCGGGAAATTCCATCGCAAAGCTGCCAAGAACGCTAAGGGGTTTGAGAGTTTGAAGTTGAGGGGCTATCCGCGAAGCCAAGAAATGAAAAGGGCGGGGAAAACGGAAACACGGATTGCACAGATAACATCCATCCGTGAAGATGCTTTGATAGAAATAAATAATATAATTAGTTACGGATTTCACAGATTATTCTTTTGTATCCGAAAGTGGATATAAGAGTCGCTATGGAATGAGGAAAATACGAGTAAACTTCGCCGTGAAGCCGTGAAATTTGATTTATAAAAACAATAATATAAATATATATTGACACTATTTACAAAGTGCAGTAGACTACTAAATGTAGTAAATTATAAAAAGAGGTATTTAAATGAATATTCCTACTAACTTAAAACATAAACCTGTGATTATATCAGAAAATTATGATTCTGTCGATGGGAAATATGCATCTGATTCAGATGCCAAAGGTCTATCATTAGGACTTGCTCAATGGAATAGAGGAAGGAAAATAGACATTTCCGCAAAGATTTGGCGTCATACTGGAGATAAATGGTCAAGACAATCCGAAGAGATGCCTTTACATAGGGTTCTTGATCTAGCAATAATAATATGCAAAACTAAACTGTATTTTAAAAAATCATATGATGCTATTGAGGATGATGATAAGTACCCAAATTACCCAAAATTAAATGAAATAATACCTTTGCAAGAAAAATCTTTAAATATTACGACTTGCTCAAATAATGAACATATTGAAGAAGATATTATGACATTTAAAAAATGCTTAAAAGAAGATGATGAATTTTTAAATGAACGTTTTAAATTATTATCAATCTTACTAAAAGAACTTGATTAAATAAACTCCTCGGAACTCTGTCCCGAGATATTGTTCAAAACATTGGGGAACCTTTTTTAAAAAAGAAGCGAGGTAGAGCTTCGGAAAATTAACCGTAGAGATTAATGAGCTTGAAATGAATGATTTAAGGTGGTGCTAAAATGGAAGAAAAAGAAAATATCTTTAAAAATGGATCAATTTGGCTTAATGCCGATTTTCACTTACATACAAGGGCTGATAAGCAATTCAAATATATAGGTGAAGAAAATAATTTTGTCATGGAGTATGTCGAACAGTTAAAGAAAACTGACACCAGAATCGGTGTAATTACTAATCATAATAAATTTGAATTAACAGAATTTAAAGACCTTCGTAAGAATAGTTTAAAAGAAAATATCTATCTATTACCGGGTGTAGAACTTTCAGTAGACGATGGCTCAAATGGAATTCATGCATTAATCATTTTCGAGTATGATACTTGGTTAAAAAATAATGATAATTTTATTGACCAGTTTTTAAAATCTGCTTTTGAAGGGATTGCTAATTATGAAAACAGTAGTACAAGATGCAAATATAATCTATCAGAATTATTTAAAAAATTAGAAGAACATAGGAAAGAAGGGCGTGATACATTTGTTATAATGGCCCATATTGAACAAGATTGTGGTTTTTGCAAGGAACTTGATGGCGGTAGGATAACACCAATGGTACATGACGAACATTTTAAAAGGAATGTATTAGCATTTCAGAAAATTAGGACAAATGATTTAAAATCCAATTTAATAACCTGGTTTGGAAATGAAAAAGACATACCTGCTTTTGTTGAAGGTTCAGATTGTAAAAAGATTGATGAAATAGGGTCACGTATACAAAAGGGTGTAGATGGTAATATAAATGAAAAAAAATGTTTTATAAAAATAGGAGATTATAATTTTGAAGCGATTAAATATGCATTAACTGATAAAGACAATCGTATTTCATATGACAAGCCTCCTTTAATAAATAATGCCTATATAAAATCAATATCGTTTGAAGGAGGTTTGCTTGATGGGAAACAGATTAATTTTTCGCCTGAACTTAATAATTTTATCGGAATTAGGGGAAGTGGAAAGTCGTCAATTATAGAGATATTACGATATACTCTTGGAATTTCTCTGGGCAACCAGGCTACAGATAAAGATTATAAAAACGATCTTATTGGATATGTACTTAAAAGTGGAGCTAAGGTTACTGTAGTGGTTGTAAATGAATACAAAAAAGAATATCGCATTGAAAAAATATATGGTCAAAAAGAAGATGTCTTTGAAAGCAACGTAAGAATTGATGTTTCAATTAACGCAATATTTAAAGTACCTGTCTATTTCGGACAAAAAGATCTTTCAAACAAAGATATCAATTTTGAGGCCGATCTGGTAAAAAAACTTATTGGTAATCGTTTAGAAGAAATACGTTCCAAAATCAATGCAAAGGCTGATGATATAGAAGATATAGTCAACAAATTTAAAAAACTGGAAAACCTTGAGGACTTAAAAAAAGAGACAAATGAAGTAATAAAAAATTCTGAAGAAAAACTAAAAATATTTAAAGAAAAAGGGGTTAATGATAAACTACATCAGCAAAGCAACTTTGATTCCGATATTTCAATAATAAGCGATATTTACAAAGCATTAACAACATTTAAAGCTGATTTTAAAGTATTAATTGAAAATTATACTGTCTTTTTCAGAGATACCATTTTTAATTCTGAAGAAAATTTAGAAATCTTTCAAAATTTAAAAACAATATTCGATAGCATTAAATCAGAGTTTAATAAATTAAACGATATAAACAGAAATATTGACTTATCCGTATCAAAATTTGATGTGCTTAAAAAAAATCTTATGGAAAAAAAAGAAAGTTTGAAGGAAGAATTTGCAAAAATAAAAAGAGAAATTAATATACCCAATCTTAATCCAGATGATTTTCTCAAGTTAAACAGAATTATTGAAACTTCAAAATTAAAACTGATTGAAATTGAAAAATCAGAAACTAAAAGAAGGGATTATCTGAAGTCTTTAAATGACAAAATATCTGAATTAAACAATCTATGGCTTGAAGAATTTAAAATTGTGCAAAATGAAGTTCAAAGAATTAATGATTATGAAAGTGCCCTCTCTATTACAGCCGAATTTAAAAACAGACGAGACAATTTTTTTAATAAAATAAGACAAACTTTTAAAGGGAGTGGTATTACAGAGTCAAATTATAATAAAATATGCGATACTTATAAAGACTTTGTAGAAATATACAGGGATAAGGAAAAATTAAATAATATTCTAAACGAAAACCACCTTGCTGAATTTAATAAAAAATTTATGGAAAATCTTTCCGAGTTGATAACTTATCAGGTGGAAACAAAATATACTATTAAATATAATAATAAACCATTAAAAGACCATTCGTTAGGTCAGCGTGCTACCGCTTTGATTCTTTTTCTTCTTGCTCAAAAAGAAACGGATGTCTTAATAATTGATCAACCTGAAGATGATTTAGATAATCAGACAATTTATGAAGATGTAATCAAACAGATTAAATTATTAAAAGGTGAAATGCAATTTATATTTGCTACACATAATGCAAATATTCCTGTGCTTGGCGACAGTGAGAAAATTATTTCATGTAATTATTCTGAATTAAATATTGAAACAAATGAGGGTACTATCGATACCCCTGGAACACAAAAACAAATAGTAACAATCATGGAAGGTGGGGAAGAAGCTTTTAATAGAAGAAAGAATATTTATGAAATATGGAGTTTAAAAAAATGAATGCTATTGAGTTATTGGACATTATAAGTGCTGGCGAAACAAGCAGGGTACAGTTTAAAGTACAAATTACCTCACCTGATGATCTTGCATCTGAAATGATAGCATTTTCAAATTCTCTTGGGGGTATTATCCTGGTTGGGGTTAGTAATACAGGTCAAATTGTTGGCTTATCATATAACGATATACAGGATACGGCAATACTGGCGGGTAATGTTGCTACTGATAAAATTATACCAACGGTTTATATTCAAACCGAGGTTATTACTTTTGAAGTATCTGGAGAAAGGAAAAATGTTCTTATTATCTATATTGAAGAAGGAATAAATAAACCTTATAAAACTAGAAATCTTGTCGTATGGAAAAAGCAAGGTTCAGATAAGCGTAGAGTGACTGACAGTAATGAATTATTAAGGCTTTATCAAAGTAGTGGCAACCTTCTTGCTGACGAAATGGAGGTGGCCAATACTTCTATTGCGGATATTGATATTGACAAATTAAACCAATTTACTATAAAAGCAATGGAAAAATCATTAGAAGAAATCGGACTAGATGTAGACCAAATTGTAAAAAATATTAATATTATGAGAAATAACCGCCTTACACTAGGCGGACTTTTATTTTTTGGTAAAAATCCACAGAAATATAAACCCGTATTTTGTATAAAAGCCATTTCTTTTTTTGGAAATGATATAGAGGGCTTAGAATACAGGAATAGTATAGATATTAACGGTACAATGCCAGAATTATTTGAAAAAGGCATGGAATTTTTCAATAGCAATCTAAGACACACTCAACAGGGCCAAAAATTTAATTCTCTTGGTTCGCTTGAAATATCTAAAATTGCTATTGAAGAAGTACTTCAGAATGCATTAATACATAGAGATTACTTGAAAAATGCTCCAATTAGAGTCATGATTTTTGACAATCGAATTGAGTTGATAAGTCCAGGGGCATTACCAAATAGTCTTTCTGTAGAGAATATCAAAGCCGGTAATGCAGTTGTTAGAAATAACTTGTTAGCATCTTATTGTGTAATAACAATGCCGTATAGAGGTTTTGGTTCTGGTATTAGACGAGCTATCAAAGAACAACCAAACATCGAGTTTTTTAATGACATTGAAGGTGAGCAATTTATAGTTAAGATAGCAAGGTCGATGACAAGCTAGATATTTGTCCTGAACGACTATAGCTATAACCTATACATTGGTCAACATACAACAACCTGTTATGAAACCAAAGTCATTATTTAAATTTAAGTATTTTTATATTTATAGGATAGTTAAGGAAAATTAATCAATACTTGGTAAAAAATCCTTCAATGGATTTTTTCCCTTAGCCTTATCTTTATCAATTTCTTTTAATATTTCATCTTTAACTTTATCAATGTTAGGTTTTGATTTTAAAAATCTCTGCGGATTAGATTTTTGCAATTCATTGTTGTAAATTAAAATAGTAGTAATATAATCTATCATCTTTTGAGTCCTGTCATTTAATTGATTATTCAATAATTTGCGAGCAATATTTGAATCATAATAACCATATTTTTTCTTTATTATAGTCCAAATAAAATACATATAAATTAAGTTTGAGTAAAGTAAAAATTCTTTCGATAAAATTTCTTTTCTTTTTTCATCAGTAATTTCTTCTGTTTTAACTAAATAATATTCTTGTTCTTTGTATTTTTGAATATTATTGTTGACTTTATCAAAAATATGATTTGGTAATAATATTTCATAAAAAGTAATATCTTTTTTAAAAATTTGATCATAATGTTCAGCAAAAAGATTTTCACGATAACGTCTAGCATATATTGGATCGAACAAAGAAGAATATATAACTTGAGCTGTTCTTACCATTTCAATTACTTTATTATTATAATCTTTTTTGATAACTTTTCTATAGAGATTTTTTTCACCTTCTTTTCTTTCATAAAAATATGGAGGATCTAGTTTTTTTAAATCATCTTTTATTTTTTTTTGTATACCATCATTTGAACGTAATTGATATGCTGAAACTGGATTCTGTGAATTGGTATATAAAGTGATATCATCTGTATCTTTTAAATTTGCTTGAATGATCCTAATCAACAAATAAACATCTTTTGGAATTTCTTTATTCTCATAAAATTTTTCATAAGCTTCAAAAATACTTACGGTAGTTTGACAACCATTTATTATTTGAGGGCCAGTAACTGATAAACTATTTTTATCATTTACAAAATTTTCTCTTATTAGTGAACATACTATTGTAATTCCATTATTGTAATACCAAAAGTTTTTCCTATCTTTTTGTTCACCTATTGTATCTATTATTTGAGCATTTATTGTTCCTGATTTAGCGCCTTTATAGTATCTAATATTTCTATCAAAGAGTTTATTTTTATAAATTTCATATATTTTTGCTAAAATATCGGCTTTAATCGAAAATATATAAGAAGGATAAATACCTAAATTATTTTTAAAATATTGATTTTCAATTATTGGAAATTCAACTGTTTCATCGGCTAAGGGATTTCCTTCGGAGATAGAAGCCTCATAAGTACTAATAATATCATCTATATCATGATAATATAATTGGATTCTATTGTTATAATCTTGAATATTATTAAATGTTATACGTTCTTTTTTTGACGAATCATTAAAAGTACCGGCAATAAAATAATGTAATTCAACAACTCCTTCAGATTCCCAAACATCTTTAAATGATTCTGCCACATCAATTATTTGGGATTTTGAACTCAATTGAGAGGGATTTTTTAAAGTGTTTAAACAAGAATAGAATAATACAATATCTTTTTCACTTATTTCCTTGCGGCAATCATTTGAATATTTAGCTTGAATTAATATAAGTCTATTTTTCTCATATGTAATATATGCATCAATTCTTTTGTCTTCGCCATTATCAGTAATATAATCATTTACATCTGAATCCATAATATCATAATATGAATTTAATATCCACTGGATAAATGCTCTTCCTTCAGAAATTTTTTCTTTTTTACATATTGAATTAATATGATCTTTAAAACTCATTAAATTATTCATGTAATACCCCTAAAACTGCTAGTAATCCTTTTCCAATAACTACCTGCATTACATTTTAGGCTTATTTATCATTTATGGCAAAAATATACGAAATAACAAAACTCCATTTTCCGTCCTTCGCGTCCTCCGCTCCACTTTGCGTCCTTTGCGTCTTAGCGGTGATCCCCGTCTCCATTAGCGTGGCTTAGCGGACAGTCTTTCCCCTTAATTATTTGACAAACCTCTGTTTTCTTTTATAATATATGGAAATTTTTCGGGTGGTAACGGATGAAGACCTTTGTATTAAAAGCTTCCCAGATCAAAAGGCAGTATTTTGTCATAGACGCGCTCGGGAAACCCTTAGGCAGGATAGCCTCCCGCACCGCGCAGGTTCTGATGGGCAAGCATAAACCGACTTACACTAAAAACCTTGACGACGGTGATTTTGTAATTATAGTCAACGCCGATAAATTCATACTTACGGGCAGGAAACCTAAAAACAAGATCTATTATCGATATTCGGGCTATGTAGGCGGCATGCACGAAACCACTTTCAAGGTTATGATGCAGAAAAAGCCATTATTTCCCCTTGAAAAAGCTGTAAAGGGAATGCTTCCAAGAAATAACCTGGCTAAAAAGATGATTAAAAAACTCTATCTTTATGCCGGCCCGGTTCATGATTTAAAAAATATCAAAACAAGCCCGCTCGAAATATAAGGGAGGAAAATTAGAATGACAGATCCGATTTATGCTACCGGAAGACGCAAAACCAGCGTTGCGAGGGTTTTTCTTCTGCCTAAGGGCAGCGGTAAATTTACTATAAACAAAAAAGATATAGAATCTTATTTTCCTTCAGTATATTGGGACATTGTGCGTATTCCCCTCAAGGCCTCCGAATTATTGGGTAAATACGATGTTTATGTGACTGTAAAAGGCGGCGGCACTACAGGGCAGGCGGAAGCGGTACGGCATGGCCTGTCGAGAGCTATCGATAAGCTTGACAGGGAAAAGTACCACAAGACTCTTAAAGACCTGGGCTTTTTGACAAGGGATTCGAGAATGGTCCAGAGAAAGCATTACGGACTCAAGAAAGCGAGGAAGGGCCCTCAGTATTCCAAGAGATAATTTTGCTTTGTCCGGGAATTTTAACTCTCAATAATCTGTAAATAGGAACGATTCTAAACTTTCTTTTCGTGAAAAAACATAGGGGTATGAAAAGATTTATTTTTTTCTTGCCGTAGCAATACTGTGGGCCCCATTAATTTTATATGTTTTATTTTCATTCGGGTCTTTAAAAAATCTTTCCACTAATTTTACACAATCCGATTCATCAATTAATTCAAACTCATAATTATTTAAAAAATATTCAATTTGACCCTTCTCAATACCAAAAACCCATTTCTCCCCATGTTTTCCCACCAATTCATTGATTCCTTTTGCGCCATAATTATATTCTTCTCCTTTCAGAACTGATGTGTAAATATAATCAAAAATGATCAGACTGCCTTTTGCTGAATACTCTTTGATTAATGAAAAAATATTGTCTAAAGATTGAGGGTCGATATACATTGTTAAACCTTCCAGAAGAAAAAGGCAAATTTTATTTTTCCGGAAGCCGTTTCTTTCTAATTTTTGATTTAAAGTTTCTTTTTCAAAATCAATTGAAATAAATTTCAAATTGGGAGGGAATTCAATGTTTAATTTCCTGAATTGATTGATCTTGGCTTTTTGAGTCTTTGGCGAATCCAGTTCATAAACAGTTGCATTCTTCAAATTATCATAAAAACGGATTGCTCGTGAATCAAAACCGGCTCCTAAAATCAAAATCTGGTCAAAACCGCTTTTAAGGTCTTTAAAAATATAATCTATATAATTTGTCCTGGCAATGACATATTCATAAATTCCATAGTGAAAAAATAATTTTTTAAAAATATTTCTAAGAATATTTGATTTTAATAAAGTCTTAAAAAAGGGTGGTAAAATCATCGGAGCAATATAATCACTACTTTTTAAGAAAATATTTTGTTCATAAAATGACATAGCTCTTGATAAACATGTTAATTTAGCTGTTCTTGATACTTTTGTATCGATTCGCTTTTGCCAAGAAGACATATTGTCCTCCAAAGTTATGTCAAAGCAGAAGAGGGGGGCATTAAAGCCTGATCCTGTCTTCGACCACGTAAGCCTTGCCGTTCTTTGCATTGATTATCACTTCTTTAATGCCTTCAACGAGCTTGCCTTTGACGGGCGCATAGAACCTGACAAGAGCCACGTAGATGGAACTGCCCGGTGTAATTTTAAAAGGCGTCGATGGGGTGTATTCGAATTTATCCAGGTACATGACATCACGGGCCGTCTCGCCGCTGAAATGTTTGTGTTTTACAGCTGCGTCCCTGGCGGCTTCCCTTTCGGCAGCGTCATGCGGATCTAAAACCGATATGTCGTTTTCAAAATTCAGCTGGGGGACAATGCGGTCCGGATCCAGTATAATGACGCCTTTAGCGGCTGAAATTTCATATGTCCGTTTGCCGTTCCAGCTTAATTTTAATTTTAATCCGTTTACAAGCGCGCTGATATCAGGGATTTCATCCATATTTCTGACTGCCCCATTGCGCTTGATTGATATGTCGGGAGTATGCGAACAGACAGGCAGAAAATATTTAGCTATCTCGCAAACCGAACTATCGGCCCCGGCGTAGATACAAATTTCCGAAAGGGAAGGGCCGGCATTGGAATCCTTTTTACCCGTAACATAAGTTTTTATATAATTAGTATATTTTTCAATTCCCGCTGTAAAAAAAGCGAAGTGGAGCATAGAGAAATTTTTCAGCATGCTGCTCACATCGCAATCGATCTCTCCTGTCGTGGTAAAACCATTGCTGATGACATTCTCATAATAAGAACGGCCGGGTACAGGGACCAGGTAAGCCGCGTCAGTCCTTATTTGCCCTTTATTGTCTACCAGCCTCTTGCAGAGATCGGTGTAAGCGAAAAGCTCGCCCCCTTCGAATTTAAGCAATTCCTTGAGCCATAATCTGAGGAAAGCATACTTTATTTCTTCAGGTGTCGAACCCCCGGTAATCAGGAAGAGACTGTCCTTTTCAAAACGGACCATACCGGGAAGGGCCTGAAGATTAATAATAATAATATTCTTTTGATCGAGGGGAAAAATGAGATTTTTATATGCTTCAAAGATATTATCAATATCCTTGATGGTCGAAATGTTTTTTCCATGGCAATAGACATCATAAGAAAGAGCTCCAACTGTATCGGATGTTTCACTATACCTGCCGCAAATCAACAGGGGTTTTTCATCGCTATCGAATATAAAACCGTCTCCGTTCCTGTCGGTGTAAGGGAAGATCAATCCTCTAAATCCTTCGGGGAGGCTTAATCCCGCGGTTACGGATCCTTTTTCATCGGGCAGGACCAGCCAGTCATCGGAATAAAATTCCTGGTTAATGATTGGGAGAGTATAAATTAGAATTATCCTGCCTCCGTAATTGGATATGACATTGTCGATAAGCAATGTATGGCCGTTCTGATAGAAATTCACCGATCCGTTCGACAGGGAACTGATGCTTAAAAGCCTTGCCCTTCCCGGCAGGGTCAGTTTGATGGAATTACTTTCGAAAGTATAATCGGCCTGAACTTTTAGAATACTTTGTGTCAACATAAGGCTCATCCTGGAGTGATATGGAAAAGTGAGGTTTTTTAAGGAGATGAGTATTAAAACACAAATTACATATTTCATATCGGCCCCTATAATAATATCCTGATTCCGGCATTAACGGTGAACCCGCCGTCAGGGACATCCGGCCTGTCGAAATTAAGCTCATTGAGAATGTTTTTGAAGATAAGTTCGGCAAAGATATCCTTGCTCAGGCCGACCGAAAACGACACATCCCATATCCATGCGGCGTCAAGGTAGGCGCCAACCTGGTATTCCTGCCTGTCTTTATATGTCATTTTGGTCAGGGCGGATAAGCCTAAATTTGTATAGTTGTATTCTATGCTCAAAGAAATGGAATTCCGGTTAAAAAAGAGGAGGTCATCCTGGCTGGGGAGCTTGAAAATATAAGAGGCGTCGACAACGAAATTATCGACGGCGATCAGTTCGAGAATTGCTTCCGCTTTCAGGACATTGACGTTGGAAATAGCATTGAGAAAGTAGAGGTCGTTACCGGAATCATAATTATAATCCAGGTATAAAGAATATTGTTCCAAACTCACGTTTCCCCTCAGATTGATAAAATCAAAGGGTGATAATTGGATTGAATAAAGATATACCCATTTTTCCTCGGGATATGTAAAGTGATAATCTATCTGGTTATCATCAACGATCCTGTCTATTGAAAAGTTATTCTGCTCTCCATAAAGCCCCCCCTTCATAGATATGAAGCTTGAATATTTATAAAAAATCAGCAGATTCGGGGCCCAGAAAAATCCTTTGTAATCATACACGTCGAATTCCAAACCTCCCTGTACGGCAAAATTTCCTGACAGAGGAATTTTATTGAGCACGCCGATCCTTCCGAATTGCAGCAAATCGTTATTGTAGTCCGAGTACCTGTACTTCCCTGAAATTTTAAGAAAGTTATCCCTTCCCCAATCGGTTTCGAGATCGATATTTCCGCCAACATCCTGGAGTATTTTGTCGTTATATCCTGAAAGCAATTGATGATCCAGGTCAAGGTAATTGTAATAACCTTCTGTTTTCAATATTGTATTCATGCTGATCTCATAGAGTGCACCTAGGCTTACAGGTATGTTTTTTTTGGATTCGATCACGTTTGAGATATTGGTATAAAGCCCTAAGTCTCTGATATAATAACCGAAAGAGCTGGTAATGTCGAGGTTGGAATTAACGGAATAAATAATATCTCCGTTAAAGTCGTCAATATTCATTGAAGTATTGAAATAATTTGTACCCTGGAAGCCTGTGTTATCTCTCATATTCCTGACATAAGTGAACAGGTAATTGAAATTATCCGATTTTTTACCCGTATTCATTTCAGCAATGATATTGTTATAAGACCCGTAATATAATTTGAAGCTTGAAAGTGAAAAATCTTCGTTTTGCCTCTGTTTAGTCATCTCAGCCTTGAACTTATCGCTTTCTTTGGATTTGGTAAGTTCATCGATATCGATGCCGACATCGTTCGAGGGACGTCCCTGGAGGATAGATTCGTTCTGGTTTGCAAGCGGGACTTTGCTTTCATCTTCAATGCTGAGCTTGATATCGGGAATTATGATTTTTGAATTGCCGCTTTCCTGTAGAAGCTCGTTTGTCGATGAATTAGTTTCTGAGGAAGCGATCGAAGCGGCAAAGAACAGAAAGGCCGAGGCAATTAATAAAATGTTTCTCATACATTACCTCTTTTCATTTTTAATTAAATCGTAAGGCGCTTGAAATCCTGTGCATAAAATCTTTCTCCGTTCGGTCCGAAATCCTCGAGCAGGGCGGGGACAATGGCCCCCGGTATCACGCTTTCAACCGGGTAAGGCGCCCTCTGCGAACCTAGATCAGTACGAAGCCAGCCGGGATCAAGATATGATATAAGCACGTTTGTGCCTTTTAATTCTGAGGAGATGTCCAGGGTGTATTTATCAACGGCTGCTTTAGCAACGCTGTAAGGAGAGAGGTCCGGCTGATCCTTAATTCCGGAGGTCATATTAATCACCCGTCCGAATCCCTTTTCAAGCATCCTGGGAATAAAAAAATCGCATATTTCCACAAGGGCGAAAAAATCCACTTCGAAAATCTTTTTCCATTCCTCTATAGGAATTGTCCAGACTTTCTGGCTCCGGCTCATAATGGCGGCGTTATTGTATAGTATATCTATGTGTCCCGCTTTTTTATATGCATCCGTACACATTGATTTTATATCTTCGGGATTATCCAGTTCCCCCTCGACTGCTTCAACTTTAATTTTATAACCCTTGAGCAGTTCACATGTTTTTTCGGTATTTTTCATTTTTCTTCCATGGATTATTACATTGCAGGAGCACTGAGCCAGCCCCAAAGCTATCTGCTGGCCGATACCGCGCGCGGAACCGGTTACCAAAGCCCACCTGTTTTTCAGCATCTCATTCATAAACTCCTCCGATAATGAACTAATCCTCAAAAATCACCGCTGTTCCATCCCTCCCTTTATACTTATCAAGAACAGAGATACGAAGAATGAAGATTATTTTATTTCAAGAGGGTGGATTTTGCAAATTAACCACAATAACACCGGTTAAGGCATCGGGCCGGCTTGATATTTTTAATTGAAACTGATAAGATATTAAAATTTTAAAGGTGTTTGAATGGAACTTAATTTATTATGCTCCGATGAAAACAGGCAATATTATTCCAAAAAATTGAATGAAAATGATATCTGGATTAACGACGCCGCTGAATTGACAATAGCGGAGAATACGGTCAGCCTGGATAAAGAGGGCGTTTTTATTGTTTTCGATTTCAAGAATTTTTCAAGGGTATTGAAGATACTGGACAGTTTGAAAGACAGCCTTGAATTGCAGCAGAATACGGATATTATAGCTGTAAAACAGAAAGACGGCTATGAAGTTCTGAAAATTGAAGAGGTCAAATATTTTATAGCCGATGGAAATATTGTTTATTGCTATACCGGGAATTTGAGGTATGAAATTAACAAGCGGCTTTATAGGGTTGAAAATGATCTGGCGAATAGGGGCTTTATCCGGATCAACAAAGCGACAGTAGTCAATATTATGATGGTGAATGAGGTAATCCCCTGGTTCGGGGGCAGGCTGCTCCTGAAAATAAAAAACAGCGGTGCAGAGCTGGAAGTATCAAAAAATTATTTAAAGCCTTTTAAAAAGATATTGGGGCTGTAATATGCAAAAGTTATTGAAAGATGAATTAGAATCCCGCCAGATTATGATCAAGGTAACGGAAGATATCAGGTCGATCATTTTCATCCTTTTATCATCCGCAGTTTTGGGGGCATTAGTAGGTTTACCCTTTATTTTAATCTACAAAGGAGACCTTGTTATTAATCTTCTTAAAAGCTCTTTATTCGGGATCGGCATCAGCGTAATCGCCGCTCCGGCGTTTATTTTTTTTTATAAATATCACACAATCTGGTCTATGATGGCGGTATTTATAGTAATAGGAGCCGGCACTTTTACCGGTGCGTTCACATCGGGAATTACCGATATTACGATAATATTACTTATAATTTTTTCAGCGGAATTAGCCGGGATGTGCTTTACAGTTTATTCCTATCTATACTATCGCAAGATCAATAAAAAGCTGGCACAATACCAGGAGACGCTTAAAACAAAAGAAAGATAATAATACAATCTGCCGCAATCCTGCCATATAAAAAAAATAGGGGCTGTCCCAAAAGACAGCCCCTTATATGCTATTTTCTTGTTTTATTTCGCCTTTTTTTCTTCAATGACCGCCTGGGCTGCGGCAAGTCGGGCTATGGGTACGCGGAAAGGCGAGCATGAAACATAGTTCATACCGGCCCTGTGGCAGAACTTTACAGACTTTAGTTCGCCGCCATGTTCACCGCATATGCCTATCTTCAGGTTAGACCGTGTGCTCCTTCCCTTTTCGATCGCCATTTTCACAAGAAGCCCGACCCCTTCCTGGTCCAGGGACTGGAACGGGTCGTCTTTGAAAACCCCGGCTTTTTTTTCGTCAACATAATCCGGAAGGAAACGGCCTGCGTCGTCCCTCGACATGCCAAGGGTCATCTGGGTGAGGTCGTTCGTCCCGAAGGAGAAAAATTCCGCGACTTCGGCGATCTTGTCGGCCAGCAGGGCCGCACGCGGAACTTCGATCATCGTCCCGACAAGGTACTTTATTGTCTGGCCGCTTTTTTTAATTATAGCATCGGCCACTTCCCTCGTCCTTGTTTCGAGTATCTTCAATTCTTTTTTATCTATTACGAGCGGATGCATAATCTCGGGCTCCACTTTTATTCCGGCTTTCGCACATTCGCATGCCGCCTCGATAATGGCTGTGACCTGCATATCGAGGATCTCGGGATATGTTATGCAGAGGCGGCATCCCCTGTGTCCCAACATCGGATTTGCTTCATGGAGCTGTTCGACGCGGTGTTTGACCTTTTCAAAAGGAACGCCGATTTTTGCGGCGAGTTCCCTCTGTTTTGGCTCGTCATGCGGGACAAACTCATGCAGGGGCGGGTCGATAAGGCGGATTGTGACGGGTTTTCCGTCCATGGCCTTGAATATGCCTTTGAAATCCGCTTTCTGGAAAGGCAGCAATTTTGCCAGTGCCGATTTCCTGTCCTCGAGCGTATCGGCGACGATCATTTCCTGGATAGCCTCTCTTCTTTCTTCAGTATCGAAGAACATATGCTCCGTCCTGCAGAGGCCGATCCCTTCGGCCCCTAATTGAACCGCATGTTCGGCGTCGTAAGGTGTATCCGCGTTAGTCCTTACCTTCAGTTTACGGACCTCATCTGCCCATTTCATTATAGTATTGTATGATTCGGGAAGATCGGGCTTAATAAGTTTAAGGGCGGTTTTGTATACCTCGCCCGTTGTCCCGTTTAAAGTTATCTCTTCCCCCTCTTTTACCGTTATATCGCCGACTTTGAATAATTTCTTATTATAGTCGATATCCAGTTTTTCACATCCCACGATGCAGCATTTGCCCCAGCCCCTGGCGACAACAGCCGCATGAGAGGTCTTGCCGCCTGTCGCCGTCAGTATCCCTATAGCGGCATGCATTCCTCCGACGTCTTCAGGGCTTGTTTCCTTTCTGACCAGTATTACCCTTTCGCCCCTTTCGGCCCATTCCTCGGCGTCTTTCGCGTTAAATACGACCTTGCCTGCGGCGGCGCCGGGTACTGCGTCAATCCCCTGCACTATATAATTGGCCTTAAGCGCCTCTTTCTGCTTGGGGTCTATTATAGGGTAAAATATGCCCTCTATGTCTTTATCCTTAATACGCATGATAGCGTCTTTTTTTGAAATGAGTTCTTCGGCTTGCATATCTACTGCGATTTTAAAGGCCGCGAATGGAGAGCGTTTGCCCGTGCGGCACTGCAACATGTAAAGTTTTCCCTCTTCGACCGTAAATTCCAGGTCCTGCATGTCCTTGTAATGATTTTCAAGCGTTTTCCGCACGCCTACAAGCTGTTTGTAAGCCTTGGGATCTGTCTTTTCAAAGTCGGACAACTTAATAGGGGTCCTGATGCCGGCTACTACGTCCTCTCCCTGGGCGTTTATGAGATAGTCGCCGTAAAATGTGTTGTCCCCGGTATTGGGGTCCCTTGTAAAGCAGACGCCGGTCCCGGAAGTGTCCCCCTTGTTCCCGAAAACCATCTGGACTATATTGACGGCGGTGCCTATCACGCCCTGGATCTTTTCAACCCTTCTATAGGTCACGGCCTTGTCGGCCATCCAGCTTCCGAATACGGCACCGATCGAGCCCCAGAGCTGTTCCCTGGGATCCTGAGGGAAATCCTTCCCGATTTCCTTCTTATATAAAAGCTTGAATTGCGAAAGAAGCTCTTCGAGTTCGCCGGCATCGACATCCGTATCGTTTACCTTTTTATTCTCGGCAACATTGATCCTTTTTCTTGTTTTTTCATTTTTTATCTTGTCGAAAATATGGTCGAATTTCTCCCTCTGTATGCCCATTGCCGTAGAACCGTACATCATTATGAACCGCCTGTAAGCGTCCAGCGCAAACCTCCTGTTGCCGGTTTTTTTGGCGAGGCCCTCGACCGATTTGTCGTTAAGGCCGAGATTTAATATTGTTTCCATCATTCCCGGCATCGAGATAGGCGCTCCCGATCTTACAGAAACCAGCAGGGGATAACCGGCGTCCCCGAGTTTTTTCCCGGCCAGCTTTTCCAGGGCCGACAGGTGTTTTTCGACCTCAGTGTCCAGGCCTTCCGGGTATTTCCTGCCGTTTTTATAGAATAAGTCGCAGACCTCCGTGGAAATAGTAAACCCGCTTGGAACGGGAAGGCCGATATTAGTCATCTCGGCGAGACCCGCGCCTTTACCGCCGAGGAGCTCTTTCATCGAACCGTCGCCTTCGGCTTTCCCGCCGCCGAAGAAATAAACATACTTAGACTTTGCCATATTTATATCCTCCAATTTTATTAGTGATTTCATCTGTTATGAATTGTGAGCACCTGTTACTGATTTAAAAAACGGCCCATCATATTTTAAGAACAGGCTGTAAATTTTGCAATTAATGGGGGGACGAAATCACAGGGAGACGCGGAGAAAGGGGGGCTTGTCTAAATCATTTTTCCAGTCTTACCGATAAAAAATGCTGCCTTCATCTTGATTATATTCGCCTGGTGAAGCCGTTACTTCTTGTGAATATCATGAAATTAAGCTTTTTACAAGGGTTCTCAATTCCAGGTATGCCTTGTCGATATCGTCGTTAATAATGCTGTATTGATAGTTTTTTTCGTATCCCATTTCTTTTATCGCAGTTTTAAGCCTTAATTGTATGGTTTTCCTGTCGTCGGTTTTTCTTTCCATTATTCTTCTTTTGAGTTCTTTCATCGAGGGAGGTATTATAAAGATAAGTACACTTTCAGGGATGGATTTCTTAATATTCATCCCCCCCTGAACGTCTACATCCATCAGGCAGTTTTTGCCGGTATCTGTTATCCTCTTAATTTCAGTTTTCAAAGTCCCGTAGTAATTACCGTAGACTTCAGCCCATTCGACGAATTCATTGTTTTTTATTTTTTTTAAGAATTCCTCACGGCTGATGAAATAATAATCGACCCCGTCCGTTTCGTTCGGCCGGGGAGAACGGGTTGTAGCTGATATTGAAAATTGCAGGCTTTCGAAATCGGAGAGCAGGCGCTTATAAAGACATGTTTTGCCTACACCTGACGGTCCGGAAATGACTATTATACTGAAAGATTTCATCCTTTACTCCAGGTTTCTAAGCTGCTCTCTTATTTTTTCGATTTCACCCTTGATAAAAATTGTATTTTCGATTATTTTGTAATCGGTTGATTTAGATGAGATCGTGTTTATCTCCCTGTTCATTTCCTGGCTGATAAAATCCATTTTTTTGCTGTCGCCCTTAATTTTTTCATTCAGGATGTTCTTGAACTGGTTCAGGTGGCTTTTCAAACGTACGATTTCCTCGTTAATTGCGGTCCTTCCCGCCATTATTTCGGCTTCCATAAGGATCCGGTTATTAGTCAGAGCGTCTTCAAACGATTCAGGGAGAAGTTCCATTAGCCGGTCCTTCAATCCCTGTTTGAATTTCTCCAGGTTCGGGGGATATAGATTATCAATATCTGCAAGGCTTTTTTCTATCAAAGATATAGAGGTTTCGAGATCGTTTTTTGTTTTCTCCCCTTCCCTGTACATCATGTCCAGTATCTTTAAGGAAACGTTCTTTATCATTTTGATCAGGATTTCATGAAGGTCTTCGAAACCGCCCATTCTCTCGATTTGAAGAATACCTCCGATCGAAAGAAAATCCCCAAGAGAAATTTCGTTATTGATATTGATCTCATTTTTCAATTCAGTGATAGCGGCCTTATATTTTTTAGCCAGTTCGTGGTTTACAACAATATTATAACTCCTGGCCTCTTTTTCAATGATCTTTATATAAAGATCGATTTTTCCGCGTTTTAATTTGTCATATATGATATTTCTCAGTTCATTTTCCCATTCATCTATAAAAGCGCTGGATTTAAGTTTAAAATCAAAATACCTTGAATTGAGGCTTTTAAGTTCAACGGTGAGATCGTATTGATCCGTATTCATGAACTCATTGGCAAATCCGGTCATGCTTCTTATCATAAAAATACCCGCTTATTATTGTTTATTTTGAGCCTTTATCGATTCCATTACATACTCAGCGGCTTTCTGCTCCGCTTCCTTTTTAGTCCTGCCTTTTGCCGCAGCCCTCCAATCGTTATGGACTGAAACAGAGACTTCAAAAATTTTATTATGATCGGGGCCTGTTTCTCTGATGATTTTATATATCGGATATTCTTTAAATTTTGATACTGACCATTTCTGGAGCTGTGTCTTGTAATCCCTTGTGCCTGTTTTAAGCCTTTTTTTTATTTCCGGGTCAAGAATATGTCTGACAAAAGCCAGAGCTTTTTCAAAGCCCCTTTCCAGAAATACCACTCCGATAATCGCTTCAGTTATATCTGCAGCCACTTTTTGCCTAGCCCTTGGATCGGAAAGGGTCTCTCCCTTGCCGAGGTTGATATATTCAAGCAGTTTCAGATCGAAGGCTATCTCCGAAAGCGTTTTTTCGTCAACAAGGCTGGAACGAAGAGCCGATAGTCCGCCTTCGGCAAGATGCGGGTTATTTATATAAAGCTGGTATGCGATGCATGCATTAAGGATCGAATCTCCCAGAAATTCGAGCCTTTCATAGGGCTCATTATATAAACCCGATTTATCTACGCATGAGGAATGGGTTAATGCCTTGTTAAATAATGAATAATCCTTAATTTTGAGGCCAAGCCTGGCGCAGAGCTCTTTTAATCTGACAATCCTGGCTTCGCTTAAGTGGGGTGTTTTCGGATTATTTGTATTTTTTGAAAACAAGCGTAACATTGTGACCACCGAATCCAAATGAATTGCTTAGGCCGTATGTTATATCGCATGAAACGGCTTTATTTGGAACATAGTTCAGGTCGCAATCAGGATCGGGAGTATCAAGGTTTATTGTAGGATGAACTATTTTATCATTGATCATTTTAATGACTGCTATTGCCTCGATCCCTCCGGCCGCGCCCAGAGTATGTCCTATCATCGATTTTGATGAATTTATCAGTAATTTGTATGCATGCTCGCCGAATGCCGATTTAATAGCCATCGTTTCAGCCAGGTCGCCTGGAGGTGTTGACGTTCCATGGGCATTAATAAGCTGCACTTCTTTCGGATCTATCCCCCCCTTTTTCAAGGCGCTTTTCATGGCAAGACCCGCTCCGAAACCATCGGGGTGGGGGGCTGTTATATGATGAGCGTCGCCGCTTACTCCATATGAAACGAGTTCGGCCAGTATTTTCGCTCCCCTTTTTTCGGCATGTGAAAGTTCTTCCAGGACAATTATGCCCGCGCCTTCGCCCATAACAAAACCGTCCCTGTTTTTATCAAAGGGCCTCGAGCCCTTTTCGGGAGTATCGTTATAATGTGTTGAAAGGGCCTGCATCTGGGTGAACCCGGCGAAACCCAGCGGGGACATTGCTGCTTCGCAGCCGCCTGATATTATGATATCGGCATCGCCGACGAAAATGTGATTGAAGGAACAAGCGATCCCGTTCCCTGCGGAGGCGCAGGCGGAAGAAACCGCATAATTGGGCCCATGATAGCCGTACTCGATTGAAATATATCCCGAAGCGATATCCGAAATCAGCATAGGTATAAAGAAAGGCGAGACCTTTTTACGGCCGCCGGTATACATTTTTATGGAATTATCGTAATATGTATTGATTCCTCCGATCCCGGAAGCAATTATAACCCCGACTCTTTCTTTATCTATATCAGAGTTTTCAATTTTGCTGTCTTTGATTGCTTCCCTGGCTGCTACCACGGCAAAATAGCAGAAACGATCCATTTTCCGGGCCTCTTTTTTTTCAATGAAATCCTCAATATTGAATTTCTCGTTTTTAACCTCCCCACCGATCAGGCATGGTGAATCCTTCATATCTGCGTTAGATATCCTGCTGATGCCCGATTTGCCGGCTTTAAGCGCATCCCAGAATTCACCGACATTCTGGCCGAGGCAGTTTACGGTTCCCATTCCTGTAACAACAACCCTTCTGTTCACATCATCCCCCTTAGTACATCACTATTCCGCCGTCGACTACAATAACCTGCCCGGTTATATAATCAGAATCCGGTGAAGATAAAAATAACACTGCTTTAGCCACATCTTCGGGCTGCCCTATCCTGCCCATTGGGACCTGGGCCATTAATTTTTGTTTTTCCGCTTCAGGGAGTTTATCGGTCATAGCCGATTGGATAAATCCGGGAGCGACTGCGTTAACATTGACATTCCTGGCGGCCAGTTCCCTGGCTGCGGTTTTTGTCAACGCTATTACTCCGGCTTTACTGGCCGAATAATTTGCCTGGCCGATGTTTCCCATCAAACCTATAATTGACGCGATGTTGACAATCTTACCGCTTTTCTGCTTCATCATAACCGGGAAAGCGGCTTTAATCCCGTTGAAAACCCCTTTAAGGTTGATATTCAGTACCGCTTCGAAATCTTCAGGAGTCATGCGAAGAATAAGATTGTCCCTGGTTATTCCGGCGTTGTTGACGAGAATATCGACGCCGCCCCATTCGTTTTTTGTTTTCTGGATTAATTCTTCAACTTCTTTAAAGCTAGTTACATCAGCCTTTATCGCGAAACTTTTTACGCCGAGAGCAGATATTTCTTCCGATGTTTGCACTGCCGCGTCCTGAATAACATCGACTATCACGACGTTTGCCCCTTCCCCCGCAAGTATCATGGCGATAGATTTGCCGATACCCCTTGCGGATCCAGTAACGATCGCGTTCTTGCCTGAAAGTTTACCCATTTTGAACCCTCCGGTTGTAAAACTAAGCGCTTTGAGAATCTATTCCGTTCATATTCAGTTCGCCAAGACGTTTATGGAGCTTTCCAAGTATATCATGCCGGACGGCATTTGCGGCAGCTTTAATTGCGTATTTAACCGCCCTTCTCCCCGATTTGCCATGACCTATATAAACATTCCCGTTTACCCCGAGCAGGGGAGCTCCGCCGTATTGTTCAGGATCGGATTTTTTCTTAAGCTCTACCAATGCACCTGCAAAAAACGGCAGGGTGAGAATCGCACCTATATGATGAGAAAGGGATTTTTTTAAAATGTTGGTAAATAACGTCGCGGTCCCTTCTATGGTTTTAAGAGTAATGTTGCCTATATATCCATCGCATACGATTACATCCACTTCGTTCGAGAGAAGCTGGTATCCTTCGACATTTCCCTTGAAGTTTATATCCATTTCTGAAAGCCTTTTAAATACCGCCCTGCTGGATGACGTTCCCTTATGGGACTCTTCGCCGATATTGAGAAATCCTATACGGGGATTTGAGTTGGAAAGCATTTCTTCCGCGTAAATTTTTCCCATTATCGCGAATTTTGCCAGGTCATCGACTTCGCAATCCATGCTTGCTCCAACATCCAGAAATATATTGGCCTTACCGTCGATATTGGGCAAAAGTGAAGCAAGCGCCGGTTTTTTTACGCCCTTGACCCTTCCAAGCGTCAAGGCTGAAGCTACTACGATGGCCCCTGTGTTTCCGGGTGAAAAAAAGGCCTGGATATCTCCGTTTTTCAGGGCCTGCAAGCCTTTCGCTATGCTGGAATCCTTTTTCTGCTTCATAACAGCCAGGGGATCGTCATTCATTGTTATGACTTCAGAGGCTTCAATTATACTTATCCGGTTGATGTTTTTGTTAAGAAGGTGTTCCCTGTTCAATACGGGCTGATAAATGTCTCCCCTTCCAATCATAACAACTTCTATACCGGGATCCTCATTAACAGCGTCAATACAACCATGGATAAGTTTCCTTATGTCTGTTTCGCCGCTAATGATATCAACACCGATTTTCATGAGGTTCTCCAAAACTATTTTTCCTCTTTAACAACTTTAGTAATTATCTGTTTACCCTTGTAAAAGCCGCAGGATTCGCAAACCCTGTGAGGTAATTTTTTGGCGCCGCAATTAGGGCATATAGACATGGCCGTGGCTGAAGCCTTCAAATATCCGTTGGCTTTTCTCATCCGGCTTTTGCATTTAGCCGTTTTATGTTTTGGAACTGGCATGATATTTTCTCCTTTCAAAAATATTCCAGAACGTATATTTTATCCTTACCTGAAGCGATTGTCAAAAAAAGCGGCTGAATAAAAAACCCCGCCTTTTTTTCAAATGGCGGGGTTCACTCACTAAAGTGAGTTTGCAGAATTGGGAGGGGAATCTAATTCTGCGTAAATCAATTGAATTATCGGACAAAGCGTAACATTTTTTAATTATTTTTACTAAATTTTAATTTAAAAAATTTGTAACTACCTTTCGCTAAGCAGCATTAAGGCTCTTTAATACTTTTAAGGGCGCTTCAAAAAACCGCCTTTCAGGCGGCAAGGTAGCGCCCATAGGGTTTATGCCCGTAGGGTGCGGTTTCATTACAATTAGAACATTATTTATTACAAGGTTAGTTTTTGGAAACTGCCCTTAACCCATTATAACTTTAACATCATGGTCCTTGCCGTCGTTAAATACCGGCAGGACCCGGCCTGTTATAGCATTGCCGTCGACAGTGATAGATTTTATCCCGCTGGATACTTTTGAAGGGTTTGAAATATAAATTTTATAATTAGAACCCCTGAAACGGCGCACTACAGAATAACTATCCCATCCCTTCGGGATGCATGGATTTATCTTCAATCCCTCAAAATCAGGTTGAATACCCAGTATCCATTGCGAGATAACGACAAAGTGCCACCCGGCGGTCCCGGTAAGCCAGGAATTCTTAGCCTCCCCATGACGTTTGGCGTCTTTCCCGGCTATCATCTGGGAATAAACGTAGGGCTCCATCTTGTGGATATCGCTTTCATCCTCGGTGTATGCCGGTGAAACCTTGGCCCAGTAATCGAAAGCATTATCGCCCCTCCCGATTACTGTTTCTCCGGCTATGATCCAAGCGTTAGAATGGCAGAATATTCCCGCATTTTCTTTATAGCCTGCCGGGTACGTCGAAATCTCTCCCATATTGATATAATACCTGGTAAAAGCCGGGTTCTGGAGAACAAGGCCGTATTTTGTATCCAGATATTTTTTGCAGGAATCCAGGGCTTTCTCGATATATCCCTTTTCAAGTCCGATCCCGGCCATAGAACAAATTCCCTGGGTTTCAATAAATATCCTTCCCTCTTCGTTTTCATGACTGCCTATTTTATTGCTGAAATCGTCATAAGCCCTCAGAAACCATTCCCCATCCCAGCCATGTTCCATAACCGTATCTTTCATTTTTTTAAGCATATTTTCCGCGTCTTCAGCTTCCTTTTCATTTTCCATATATCTGCACATTTTCATGTAATCGGGCCCGCAATAGATAAAAAGACCAGCGATGAATACCGATTCTGCGACTTTTCCGTCCTTGCTGGTAGTAGTCTGGAACGATTCGTCGGGTGTCCCGGAAAAACAGTTTAAATTTAAACAATCGTTCCAATCCGCCCTGCCTATGAGGGGAAGGCTATGGGGCCCTACATTATTGACTGCATGGTAAAACGAGCGTTTCAAATGTTCGAAAAGCGAAGCTTTATTATTCTCATTATTATCGAAAGGAACAATCTCCTTAAGAATTGACCAGTCTCCTGTTTCTTTTATATAGGCTCCGGTTGAAAGGATTATCCAAAGCGGATCGTCGTTGAAATTCCCTCCGACTTCATTGTTCCCTTTCTTTGTTAAAGGCTGGTATTGATGATAGGCGCCGCCGTCAGGAAGCTGTGTCGCCGCCAGATCCAGTATCCTTTCCCTTGCCCTCTCGGGTATCTGGTGCATAAAACCCAGAAGATCCTGATTGGAATCCCTGAAGCCCATACCCCGTCCGATACCGGATTCGAAGTATGAAGCGCTTCTTGACATGTTAAAAGTTACCATGCATTGGTATTGATTCCAAATGTTGACCATACGCTGAAGCTTCTCATCGCCGGTTTCTATACGGTAAATTGAGAGGAGCCCTTCCCAGTATGACTTTAGTTCGGCGAAGGCCCTGTCAACGTCAACGCCTTTTTTGAATTTTTCTATCATTTCATAGGCTTTAATCTTATTAATGATCCCTTTGGACTGCCATTTTTCGGAATCGGGATTTTCAATATAGCCTAGAACAAAAATTAGCTCCTTTTCCTCACCGGGTTTAAGAGTAATGTTTATACTATGTGAAGCTACAGGGGACCAGCCGTCGGCAATGGAATTGCCTGAATGGCCCCGGATAACCGCCTGCGGGGCGTCAGGGCCGTTGTATAAACCGATAAAACTGTCCCGGTCGCTGTCATAACCGTCAATCTTAGTGTTTACAGAATAAAAAGAATAATGATTGCGTCTCTCCTTGTATTCTGTTTTATGAAATATTACGGAGTTTTCGATTTCCACTTCCCCGGTATTAAAATTTCTTTGAAAATTCGTCATGTCGTCCCATGCATTCCAGAGACAGAATTCAATATAAGAAAAAAGAACAATCTCCTTGTCAGAACCGGAGGTATTTTTCAATGTTAATTTATGAATCTCGCAATTTGTATGGAGGGGGACAAAAATAAGGGTATTGGCCCTTATCCCGTTTCTTTCACCTGTAATCGAGGTATATCCCAGGCCATGCCGGCACTCGTAAAATTCAAGGTCCTTTTTTACCGGTTTCCATCCCGGCGACCAATAGTCTCCGTCGTCGTTTATATAAAAATAACGTCCGTTATTATCGACCGGCACTTCATTATATCGGAAGCGCGTAATCCTTCTGAGTTTGGCATCTTTAAAAAAACAATATCCGCCTGCAGTATTGGAAATAAGCGAGAAAAAATCCTGAGTGCCCAGATAATTTATCCATGGGAATGGGGTTTGCGGGGTAGTGATCACGTACTCTCTATGGGAGTCATCAAAATGCCCAAATTTCATTGTTAATTCCTCCTAAACGCGCTTTTATGGGGGTAACAAGGTGCGAGAATAAATGGCAATAAAACTTTATACTGTTTACTCGCTGCTCGATACTTTTTACATAAACGTTTATTTATTAGCAATATTATAAATTAAGCATAGGAATAGATCAAGATTTAACACTTTAATTCCATATCCTATAATAGTTAATCTATCAATTGTTACAGTACTCTTCCGGCTTTGATGACCGATGAGTAATATTTCCCGCTTAGTTTGACAGTCCTGGCCATATTGGCATAATTTACGCGGACAATGCCGAACCGCTTTGTGAACCCCCAGGCCCATTCGAAATTATCCATCAGGCTCCACAAAAAATATCCCTTCAGATTCATCCCGTCCTTAATTGCACCGGAGCACATTTCAAGGTGGGTCCTTAGATATTCAAGGCGGTCTATGTCAAGTATTTCACCTTCATCGGTTTCATTATCATCGCAAGCTATGCCGTTCTCGGAGATAAACATAGGAACATCCGGAAAATAATCCCTGGAATGCTTCAGGGTATAATATAAAGCTTTTGGGGTAATTCCCCAGTTCATTTCAGATTTCGGGTAAGATTTTGTAATTGGAATGATTTCATACCCCGCTTCGTTATCGCTTGCCCTTACAGGATCGCCGTAATAGAAATTATAGCCGATGAAATCGAGCTTCTGAGAGATTAATTTCATTTCTTCTTCAGTAAAATCAGCCATATCTTTGCCCGCTCTATTGGAAAATCCCCTGCTGTACGTTCCGGTCATTAAAGGAAAGAGAATTTGCTGGTTTTTGTCGCTCCAGGCCTTGGAAGCTGCAGCGATATGCTCTTTTGAATCGTAAACCGGCCATGTATGGGCCGGAACCTCAACAATACCGACAGATACCTTATTGTTCGCCGAAGCTCTGATCGCCGATACTGCCAGGCCATGGCCCAGAAGTGCATTATGGACTGTCTGGTTTATTACTTTACTGCTTTCGATTTTACCCGGGGCATGCACATCAAAGGCATGAGCCAGCGTTGTAAAACAGAATATCTCGTTCATTGTTGACCAAAATTTGATCCTGTCGGATAGTTTATCTGCCATCAGTGCTGAATAATCGGCGAAAATTTTAGAAACCTCTTTATTTCTCCAGCCGCCGTATTTGTCTTCCAAAACCTGCGGCATGTCCCAGTGATAAAGGGTTGCAAAAGGTTCGATCCCTGCTTTCAGTAATTCATCGACAAGTTTGCTGTAAAAATCGATGCCCTTCAAATTCACTTTTCCTTCCCCTTCCGGAAAAATCCGGGGCCATGCAATTGAAAACCTATACGCATTAAGCCCGAGTTCCTTCATTAGCGCAACATCTTCCTTGTACAGGTGATAATGGTCGCAAGCCCTGTCTCCATTATCGTTATTAAGAGTCTTTCCAGGCCTTCTGGCGAACTTGTCCCAGACGGAAAGTCCCCTGCCGTCTTCGTTAAAGGCGCCTTCAACCTGGTAGGAAGCTGTTGAGGCTCCCCATAGGAAATCTTTGGGAAAAGAAAAAGAACTCATAACCGCTCCCATGATCATGAACGTTCAAAGGTGGATAGAAAATAAGGGTATAATTATAAAAGAGTTCAATAGATTGGTCAATTATCGTCTGAATCTTTAAAAAAATATTTTCAGTTCGAGTCCTTCTTGTATGAACCTATCTTTTCCAGGATCAGCTTAAGGCTGTTTTCCGAATTATCGGTTAGATTAAATTCCAGCCGGAGATTCGCTGTATCGCTTTCCGTACGGTTGAAAGTCATCCGGATATCAGTGAAAAAATTCCCGATCAGGGCGGCGATAAAAGCACTGTCTCCCTTCCCGTTTTCGGTTATTTTTTTTATTAGCGTGGTCATATCAACATAGCCTGCAGCAGTATTTTCCCGCGCAAAATTTAACAATTCGGTCCTGACCGCAGGTTTAATATTGTTCTTTGAGACAAGAAAGTCTTTCAAAGGGGCTGTCGCAAAGTATATCCTGTCATTTTTAATAACAATGTAGGTGTTTCCGGATACCTTGTTCGCTTTCTTATCCGGTCCATTTTCAATAATGTATACGTTTTTATATTTTTTGTCCTTAGCTAGGGCTTTGGATTTTAATAGCTTGCCGATCATAAGGTTCATTTTACCCTTATCCCTGACCACCGCAGTAAGGCCCGGTTCTATATCACTTTTTTTGCGGCCTATATCAGTCGCAAAAAAAAGAAAATCGCCGCTTAATGCAGCTATTATGTCTTCTTTGTCTATCCCCAATATTGAAAGGTTTTTATCAAGCCCTTTAATGAACTCAGATGAGATTTGATTCGTTTCATTTAATATTTTCATATCGGCGTCAATTGATAAAAAGCCTATCAGCTTATTACCCGGCAAAGAGTTGAATAAATTGGGCCCGGCCTTTTTTTTGCTTAAGGCATCATTATAACCATTTGTATTCAGTCCGATGATGTCGACATTTATAACGGCTTTGCCGCTATAAAATTGAAAGTTTATTGCGGCTTCAGAAGCAGAATTTATATCTTCCAATCCATTAATACTTCCATTTAGAAGAGATTTTAATGAAAACCATAGTGAAAGATCGGAGGGTTTTTCCATCAGCCTTTTAATGCCGGTTCGGGATATGAAATTTGTATTACTCTCATTTGCGAACAATTCGGACATTTCATCCTGCAGGTTGATCCCGTCTATGTCCGAACTCAGGATCATTACCGCGCCGCCGGTCCATCCCATAATTCCTGAATCGGTTTCTATAAAATTGAAATCATTTGTTTTTTTTATAGCCATGGAATTGCTTGCGCCCGATTGTTCTTTAATGAAATTCTCCAGTTTCGAGGAATCGTTCAAAGGGAAAATTAATCCTGAAAGGAGCGTTTGATTGCTGTTTGTCAAAACAACAAACATGAGACCCCTTTGAAAAGGGTTCAATCCGATTTCAGAGGGATTTTCGATCGCTTTTTTAATAACGGCTTCGCCGGTGAATTTCCCTGACAAGCCTTTAACCCCATTCCAGGACAGGCCTTTTTTGACAAGCCCGTCCAGATTGAAAAACATTATGACGGTGGAATGCGGGTGGGCGTACTTGAGAACAGGTATGTTTTCAATCTCATTCTGGGCGTATGATAAGTTGAAAGCTAATGAGGCAATAATGAAAGGCATTATCATGACGATGATTTTCATGATTATTTTCATTTAAAAACTCCTTTTCCCGGATTAATAATCTTATTTTAATAAAACCATTGCCGATTGTCAAAATGATAGTTTGTTCAGGTTTTCCATTCCTTTATATAGTTTATTATTTTAAACCTCCTGATTTAAAGTGTAATCTTTGACATGAGGAGATATTGGTTTTAAAATTATGCGAATAATGCTTGTAAAGGACCTTTTATGATTGAATACGCAAAGAGAGTAAGGAAGCTCGAAACCTCGGCGACACTGGCTATGGCGTCCAGATCCAAAGAGATGATGAGGGCGGGTATAGACGTTATTTCATTAGCCGCGGGTGAACCGGATTGGGACCCTCCCTTTGAGGCAAAAGAGGCTTCAATGAATGCCATTCAGGAGGGAAACGCCCATTATACTGAAAACTCAGGCCTTCCAGCACTTAAGGAACTCATAGTCGACAAACTTAAAGATGAAAATAACCTGATGCTCGATAAAAAGAACATTATTGTAACATCAGGGGCGAAGTTCGCGCTTTATTCGGCGCTGCAGTCGCTTGTGGATGAAGGCGATGAGGTCCTGGTTCCCGTACCCTATTGGGTCAGTTATGTGGAGCAGATCAAACTTGCCGGAGGGGTCCCGAAACTTGTTCTTACCGCTGAAGACGATGGATTTAAAATCGACATTAATGATCTGGAGAGGCACATATCATCAAGGGTAAAGGGCATAATATTAAATAACCCTTCTAACCCTGCCGGCGTGACATATTCTCAGGATGAATTGAAAATTATCGGCGATATTGCAGTTAAAAAAAATATTTTTATTATTTCCGATGAGATTTATGAATATTTTAATTATGCAGGAAGCCACATTTCAATCGCATCGCTATCTCAGGAAATCTTTAACAACACTATAACGATAAACGGTTTTTCTAAAGCATACTCCATGCCCGGGTGGAGAGTAGGTTATGCCGCAGCAAATGAAGAAATTATTAAAAAAATGGACGAGCTGCAAAGCCACTCGACATCAAACCCTAATACCATTGCCCAGCATGCATGTATTTCCTGTCTCAAGGGTTCAAAGAAATATGTCGAAAAGATGGTTTCCGAGTTCAGAGAAAGACGGGATTTCATTGTAAGAGCGCTCAACGGTATTCATGGCGTACGATGCCTGTTGCCTGATGGCACTTTTTATACGTTTCCAAATATTCAATATTACCTTGCCAAGGAAATAGGCGGCGCCATTCCGACCAACTCATCGGATTTTTCAGGGATATTGCTTGAAAAAGCCCATGTCGGAGTAGTTCCCGGCAGCGCATTCGGCCTTGAAGGGTATATACGCATATCCTATACACAACCCTTGAGCCGTTTGGAGGAGGCCGTTAAAAGGATCCGAAGTCTCCTTGACCGCATCGACCAGTGATTGAAGTATTAATAAAAAATGGAGGTTTTTCTGAATAATGGAAAAAGACATTTGCGGCTTTAATATCACATTTTTAAAGCAGGTCAATAATCTGATGATGGATTCAAATATCCAGGAACTTGAAATAGAAGAAGGAGATTCCCTGTATCTGCGCATTTCAAAGAAAAAATCGGTAATTGATAAATCCGAATACAATGGCCAGCCGGAGCTCCAAGATATTATTCAAGCGCCGGCGGAAGCGCATCAAAAACCTCAGGTTCAAACAAACCAGGAAAAGCCCGTTAAAAGTAAATATGACGATGAGACAAAGTATTACAGGATCAAATCCCCGGTAATAGGAACTTTTTACGAGGCCCCGGCACCGCAGTCTCCCCCTTATGTAAAACCTGGAGATACCGTATCCAAGGATACGACTGTCTGCATTGTGGAAGCCATGAAGATCATGAACGAGATAAAAGCTGATGTCCAGGGAAGGATTGTTGAAATTTTCAAGTCTAATGGAAGTCCTGTCCAATCGGGTGAAGCCCTCTATTTAATAGAATTAATGTAAGGCAGGTATGATAAATGCTTGCTAAGCGCATAATACCCTGCCTTGACATCGACAAGGGCAGGGTCGTAAAGGGCATAAATTTCATTGATATCAGGGATGCTGGAGATCCGGTCGAGAATGCGATCTATTATAATGACGAAGGTGCGGATGAACTTATTTTCCTGGATATAACTGCAAGCCATGAAAAACGCAGTACTATGATAGAAGTAGCCCGAAGAGTGGCACAAAGGATATTTATACCCTTCACAGTCGGCGGCGGGATAAGAACAATTGAGGATATAAGGAATATGCTTAACGCAGGTGCGGACAAGGTGTCAATAAACTCCGCGGCAGTGAATAATCCGGCTTTTGTTAAAGAAGCCGCAAGGGTATTCGGCAGTTCAACGATTGTAGTCGCTATCGATGTAAAAAAAATTGATGATTCGATATGGCATGTTTTCATTAACGGTGGTAGAATAGACACCGGTCTAAATGGACTCGATTGGGCGGAAAGGGTCTCTAAACTCGGCGCGGGAGAAATTTTACTTACTTCAATGGATAAAGATGGAACAAAAGAAGGTTTTGATAATGAATTAACTTCACTTGTCTGCAGCAGGGTATCCATACCGGTAATCGCCTCCGGCGGAGCGGGAAAGATAGATCATTTTCTGGAAGCGTTTGAAATTGGAAAGGCAAGCGCCGCTTTAGCCGCATCCCTCTTTCATTACCGTGAACTAACGATAACGGAGGTGAAAAATTATCTTAAAATACATGACATTCCGGTCAGGCTCGATTATTTATGAGGATTAACAGGAGATTTCAATGAAAAGATTAATGGGAAGAAGCACCCTTGTAATATTTATTTTACTGGCTGATGCCGCCGTTTTTTTATCAGGACAGGAAAATAGTAAATCGGCCGTGGATTTTTTTAAAGATACGAGGAACGCCTCGCTTGAAGCTCTCCCCGATTCTTTCAACGCCGGTCTTTCAGGCCAGACGATTGAAAAAAAACTTTCAAGTATCCCCAGGGATTCTTATCTTGACAAATCGAAGAGAATCACCGCAGCGGTTTTTTATTCAAAGGTTAAAGGTATTACGATCACGGTCCTTAATGTAGATGATCTGTACAGGGACATATATAAGGATCTTCCAAGGCAGTTTTTCGCTTTCGATATTTTATTATCGGAGCGCTCAACCGGCGCTTTTCTTAATAAATATGAAATATCGTATTATGGAAACATGCATGATCCGGTTGTTTTAAAATTGCGGATCAGGGGAGCTGAAAATACCGTATTGTTGTATATTGATCGGGTAAGTTACCGGATCCAAAAAATAGATTATCTCCTCGGTGAAAATTTAATGAGCTCAACACAGGTTTTCTATAGTGATTACAGTCAGAACGGGAAAACTTATACAATTCCTTACCGCTTTGTATCGAAAACAGGTATCGGCAGCAGTTCCGAACGATCCGATGTTTTTGAAATGGTTAATATTACCTTAGGGCGCTAATAAAAACCTTCGGATAGGAAGCGCACCTGTCCTGGGGCCAGGCACCAGGGCCCATAAGGCATGCATATAGAGTGCAGAAACATATTATAATAAATAGTAATTTTCTTGAGACATTAGAACTGCCTTTAAGTAATCGGTAGCAGTCGGAAAAATTGACAAAAGGTGTAAACATTTTACAATATATACTTGTAATTTTATTGACGAGGTTCTTATGGGTGTGGATGCTATGAACGATATTTTCCTTGAAGCCATGAAGAATGACGGGCAAGCAGCGGCCTTGGGGGGATTAGACTTTCAGAGACGTGTAAAAAAAGGGAAGGTTGTCGCTGTTAACAGCGGAGATGTTTTTCTTGACCTTGGAGGAAAATCGGAATGCGTAGTCCCCCTGTCTGAGTTTGAGCAGCTGCCTGCAATCGGTGATGAAACCGACGTAATATTAAAGGAATCCAAAGATGGGGTAAATATAGGTTCGAGGACTGAAGCCGAAAAAATAAAAAAAATCGAGGAACTTGACCGTGCGCTTAATTCAGGTCTTCCCGTCAGCGGGACAATTGAAGAACCTGTTTATAAAGACAAGGTCCCGAAGGGTTTTACCGTTGAACTTGGATTCGGGATCAAGGCTTTTCTTCCTTTATCGCAAATCGATGTGAGAAAAGAGGAAAAGCTTGAGAATTTAAGGGGGATGGTAACGGATTTCGCAGTAATTGACGCGAAAAGGAATAACTATACTGTTTCAAGAAGGGAATTCCTTCAAAAAACAATAAAAAAATTATATACTGTATTTTTTGAAAAATTCAATGCCAACGATATAATCCATGGAAGGGTTGAACGGGTCGAAGAGGATTTTATCGTTTTGATGGCAGAAGGCATTCGTGTATTCATGCATGTTTCGGATTTTTCATGGAAATATCTCGATGATATGAGAAAGGTCATCAAACTTGGCGATGAAATGGATGTCATGATCATTAAAATGGATAAAAGTAAAAATTCAGTTAAAGTGGGACGTAAACAATTTACTCCGGATCCCTGGCTTTCCGTTCAGAAGAAGTTCAGCCAGGGGGATACTGTCAAGGGTAAAGTAGTGAGTTACAGGAAAGACGGAGCGATTGTGGAAATCGAGGATGGAATTGAAGGATTTCTTTCCAATGATGAAATGTCATGGACTGAGAGAATTAGGGACGCCAAAAAATTTCTTAAACCCGGTACGATGGTTGAGATCAAGATAATAAATCTGGAACCTGAAAGAAAAAGGCTTGATGTTTCCCTCAGGGACATCCAGGAAAACCCATGGGAAAATTCGGATCAGAATTACAGTTATGGAAGAAAAGTGGAAGGAACGGTATCCTCGATCCTGGATTTCGGGGTTTTTATTAAGTTCGATGATGGTATTGAGGGCCTTATGCGCCGTGAAGATGTCGATTGGCTTGACAGTTCTGTCGATCTTAAAAAGAAATTCAGAAAAGGCGAGAAAATCCAGAGCATCGTACTTTCACTTGATAAAGATAAAGAAAAACTCAGGCTTGGATATAAACAACTCTCAGACAATCCGATCAAAACATTTACGATGAATTATCCGAAGGGTTCCCCTGTTAAGGCGGCCGTTAAAGCCATTATGGATAGCGGGGTCGTAGTGACATTGGAGAACAACCTGGAGGGTTTCATTCATATTTCGCAGATTTCAAAAGACAAGGTTGATAATATACATGACGTTCTGAAAGCGGGTGAAGAGGTTTATGCCCTGGTTCGTTATGCAGATCCGAATAAAAATAAAATTGAACTCAGCATCAGGGACTTTTTGCTGAACGAAGAAAAGGTCGAAGTTTCAAAGTATATCGCCAGCGACAAACCCAACTCGAATATGGCAAGCATAGGATCTTTATTGAAAAAACAATTGACTAATATTGACGCGGAGAAAGTAAATGAAACATCAAAATGAAAAAACCGGTTTTGAGATTGCAATAGAAATTATATTCAAATACAGGGGTTATTTTATCCTTCTCCTTGTGGCAGTTGTAATTCTTATTTCTATTTTTGCACTATCGTATTTTATAAATTCTTCGAACAATGATAAGGCTGACAGACAGTTTGACCTGGCAGAGCAAAATATAAGCGCCCTGGCCAATGATACTAATATCGGCGAAAGGTCTGAAATGATCCAGCAGCAGATGCAGAGTTTTTTATCGCTCATCCAGGTATATCCCAGGACTATAGCCGCCGAGCGCGCCAGACTGCTTATTGGAAAGTTCTACTTTGAAACATTTTATACCACAGGCAACCAGCAGCTTCTGCTGGCGGCTTACAGCAATTATAATTATGCGCTCCTCGCCGCCCGTTCGGATTTTTACAGAACCCTGGCCCTGATAGGAAGGGCCCAATGCTCGGAACAGCAAAATGGTTATGTTAAGGCTTTTGAAGATTATAACCAGGTTGCAACTAAATATACAAATCAGGGTTTCGCCCCGCTTGCCCTTATAAGCATGGCAAGATGCCGCGAGCAGATGTCCGACATACCCGGAGCAATAGATTATTATAAGCAATTGATAAAAGAATACCCTGATTCAGAATGGAATTATTTTGCGAGGGGCAAGTTATATTTTTATACTGAAAAATTCCAAAATCAATCAAGCAATACTAATCTTCCGTTTTTGTCTCCGCTCCCTTAAAATAACTGATCGCATCAGGTCTATGGTTTTAAATGGTTTTAAGGAATAAAAATTGAATAATGTTTCGTTTCAAAACCTTCTGGTCGAAAAACGGGAATTGATCCTGAATGCAAGCCTCGATGAATTCGCTTTGTACGGCTTTAATAAAGCGTCTACAAACCGTATAGTCAGAAAAACCGGGATATCTAAAGGGAGCCTTTTCCAATATTTCGGAAGCAAAAAAGAGCTTTATTATACCGTACTTGAACATAATGCCCGTTCGCTCATCGAGGGCCTGAAGAAAAAGCTGATCGATCTTCCTCAGGACTTCATCGAAAGGCTAAGGAAGATCCTGGAAATTGTTATGGATTCATACAGGGAGAAACCCCTTGTCGCCCAGCTTTTATGGTCGGTAATGGAAAAGACAGACAAGGAAAGCCTGGTTGAACTGGTCAACAGGATTCATTGGCAGACCCAGATGGATTTCTTCGGGCTTCTTTACAATGCGGACACTTCGGTACTGCTTTTCGGCATTGATGATACAATTAAATTCACAAGGTGGATCTTCGAAGGATTAAGGATTGAACTTTTAAAAGAAATACCAGAAGTCGATATAGAATTTTTTACAAACGCCTTCCTTGAAAAATCTGAAATTGCGCTGAAATTCCTGGCAAAATGTGTTTATAAATAATGGGTCCGGTAATTACTGATTTTTACACAGAGACACAAGAGGCATTTATTCCGGTCTATTGAAAATATTTAAAAAATATATTTTCAAAAACTATTGACATGATTATCTTATTGAGTTAAACTTCTTATGTGACCGGGCGGTCATATTTTTATTCTTCCTGAATGACCGGGCGGTCATGATATTGCGGGAAATTTGGAGACGAAGAATAAATTTGACATTAGAATGGTTTTCTTATAGTATAAATGAAAATGATTATCATTTACAGATATTTATGAAGGAGGTTCGTTATGATGAAATGGCTTCCGGTCTTATTGCTGGCTCCCGCATTCGTATTTTCAATAACGGCTGAAGAGATCGTCAGGGCGGTGGATAAGAACATGGTTTTCGACACTGAAAAAGGCTCCGCTGTCATGACCATCAACAGGGAAGGCAAAAAGCTGACTAAAACAATGACCCTGGTTGGAAAGAAAAGGGGGAATAGTAATGAATCTTTCTTCGAATTTACAAACCCCGAGGATAAGGGTACTAAATATCTCAAAATCGATAATGAACTATGGATATACCTGCCTGACGCCGATGATGTTTTGAAGATTTCGGGGCATATGCTAAGGCAGGGAATGATGGGAAGCGATATTTCATACGAAGACATGATGAGGGACGAAGACTATATAAGCAGGTACTCTGCCGTCATATACGGCGAAACAAATGTAGGCGGAGTGAAATGCTACGATGTGGTTCTTACAGCCAAAGTCGAGGACGTTACATATTACAAGGAAAGGCTCCTGGTCGACGAGGAAAAAATGGTGGAGGTTGAAAGGGACCTTTACGCAAAGAGCGGGCGTCTGCTTAAAATATTTTCACAGGGAGGGATTCAGACTTTCAAGGGAAGGTATTATCCGACCAAGTTTACGGTAAGGGATATGAAAAGGGAGGACTCGTTGACGACTATCGAATTACAGAGTCTGGAGTTTGACATCCCTCTTTCCCAGGAATTGTTCTCAAGACAAAACCTGAAAAAATAAAATCCGGGAAATAAAAAGCGAAGGAGCTTATTATGAAGTGGATTGTAAAGAAAATTATTCTTTCAGTTTCTTCGGTACTGATAATAACGCCTCTTTCTTTCGCAGCGATAGACCTTTCAGGCGGCATTCGCAACGACGCCTATTTCATAAAGACGACAAATAATGTTAATTTTGACGACATCCTGGAAACAAAGCTTATTTTCTCCAGAAAGGCCGAGGAATGGCGTTTTTATGCCGACCTCAGAGTTTATGCATATTACGGCACCAACCTGGCACCTCAATCCGCTACTCCGTTTAATTACGGTTTCGACCTCTTACGTGCTTTCATAAGGTACGAGTCGCCGATAGGCGTATGGACCGCCGGTAAGACATATGTAAATTTCGGCAACTACGGCATTTTCAATCCCTTTGAAATGAACAAGACCGTCGATTTCAGCGACCTGTCCTATGATAAGGACGGCTTTCTCGCCGCCCAATACGATCATGCTTTTAACGATCTTTCGGGTTTCAAATTATTCGCGGGGCCCCAGGGAGGTGTAACTAACAGCTCCCTTGGCGGAAGCATTTACGGCCACCTGGAGACTTTCGACGGAGGGCTGGTTTACAACAGGCTGGGGCTTAACACCAACAGGGCAGGGTTGTATCTGAAGGGAGACCTTGAAGTAGGGGTAAACCTTTCTTACGCTTACCACTTCGACGATTACCTTACAAATAATTTCAGCGAGGCCAGCGCCGGGATCGATTACGGTTTCTTCGACGAGAAACTTCTTGTCTCTCTCACTTACTATTATGATGAAAAAGGCGCCACGAATACGAACGATTACCAGCCGTACGGGTTTGACGATGTCTATTTTAAAGCCAGGCATTATCTTTTCGGAGATATTACTTATAAATACGACGAGTTCCTGAATTTCGATCTGTATCTTTTCCTGAACCTTGTAGATTACTCCGGAGTGATAGCGCCCTCCGCAACATACACCCTATCCGACGGCCTAAACATTACCCTGATGTTCAGCTATATAACCGGTTACGATCAACAGGAATTTTCCCGGGACAATCTGGGAGAGTACTCGGTACTCGTCCGCCTGGACGCAAAATTATGAATAGAAATAATTCTTATATTAAGGAGGCGATTTATGCTTCTTGAGGTTAAAAATTTAAATAAGACTTACAAAACGGGCAATGTCGGTTTTCAGGCCCTGCATGATATCAATATATCGATAGACAGGGGAGAATTTACTGCGATCTGCGGCCCGTCGGGCTCGGGTAAGACAACACTGCTGAATATCATAGGGTGCATCGACAGTTCCGATTCGGGCCAGGTGCTCCTTGACGGAGTAGATCTTTCAGGCAAAAAATCACTCGATCTGGCACTTCTGAGGCGCGAGTATTTCGGGTTCATATTCCAGACTTACAACCTGATTCCGGTGCTCACATCCTATGAAAATATTGAACTTCCGTTAAAACTTCTTAAAAAACTCGGCGATTCTGAAATCAAAAAGAGGGTTCTGGAAGTCATGGAGGAAGTAGGGCTGTCGGGCCTTGAACACAGGAAGCCCCTTGAACTTTCCGGCGGGCAGCAGCAGAGGGTTTCTATAGCAAGGGCGCTTGTGAAAAAACCGAAGATGATCCTTGCCGACGAACCCACGGCAAATCTTGATTCGGCGAACGGCGAGTCAATTGTGCACCTGATGCATGAGTTAAATGATAATGAAGGAGTGACCTTCGTGTTTTCGACCCATGACCAGTTGATTATGAAGCATGCGAGAAGGCTTATCAATATCCATGACGGCCGGGTCGAAAGCGATGTCAAGGGTAAAGGATAAGTCCTGTAAAGGATTATAAATAAGGAGGCCTTAAATGGGGTTTCTTTTTTCAATCGCATTCAAGAATGTCATAAGATATAAGAGAAGAACGGCCCTGACCTCCCTGGTGTTATCTTTCGGTATTATGATCTTTATTCTCATGGCGGGCCTTTTAAAAGGTTTCGATAACAAGTCGTTCGAAAACCAGATCCAGTTCGAAACGGGAGATTTTAAGATCAGGAGCGGCGTTTTTGACGAGGATTCTCCCCTTGATATCAGCAATTTTATTAACAACTATAAGAATGTTGAAAATATACTGAATTCAAAATCTTATGTAAAAAGCTACACGGAACGCTTGAGCTTTTCAGCCGACCTTGATAATGGGAAGTCAACTTCCCCGATAGTGGTCATTGCTATAAATCCCGGCCGGGAAGATTCGGTTTTCACAACCTCGAACTTCATAGTAAAAGGCGGGCTTGAGAGGGATGGGGCGGTGCTCGGATATAACCTGGCCAATGACATGAACGTATCGATAGGGGACCAGGTTTATGTGACTTTCCGGAATGCGCAGGGGACCTACGACTCCGTAGAGCTTAATGTCACAGGAATTATTAATTCTCCCGATCCTCAGGTCAATAATTCTACTATATACATGAACATCTTCGACGCCCAACGCTACCTGAATACCGATAGGGTCACCGAACTTGTATTGAAAACAGCGGATTACCGTGAATTTAAAAAATATGAACCGGATCTTATAAAAAGCCTCCAGGGTCTGAAAGTTTACGACTGGGAAAAACTTGGCCAGGATTTTATCAGGATAGGCCAGGCGAAAGCGCGAACTATCGGATTTCTCCTTTTTTTCATAGCTGTCATAGCGGTAATTGGAATTATAAACACGATGCTGATGTCGGTATTTGAGAAAAAGAGGGAAATAGGTACACTGAAAGCCCTGGGTATGACTGACGGCGATATTAAGACGATATTTGTTTTCGAAGGGCTTTTAATAGGCGTTTTGGGGAACCTGGCAGGGCTCGCAGCAGGTATTCTTTTCAATCTTTATTTTTCGGTTCATGGATTGGACATTACTGCCTTGATAGGAACATCAAGCATGGATATAGGGTACAAGGTTATGGGTATTGTAAAGGCAGGCTGGGATATTGGCGCTATTTTCAGGGCCGTAATAGTAAGCCTCTTCGTTAGCATATTGGCAAGTTATTACCCTGCCAATAAGACCGTTATTCTACAACCGGCGGAGTGTCTCAGGACGATCCAGTAAGGTCCTGTCCTGTAAGGCTCTTGTCCTGTAAGGAAAGGAGGTTGATATGGGATCCGATTTTAAATTCGCTTTAAGAAATGTATTAAGGAATAAACGAAGATCTTTATTAACCGCCGCTTCGATATTTACCGGTGCGGTCGTAATAGCGCTTATGATAGGTTTCATAAACGGCCTTATAGATAATTTCGAAAGCAATTATGTGGATTACCAGACCGGTGATCTTAAGGTTACAACAAAAAACTATGTGAAGTTTGAAAAGTTCCTGCCGGTCGACGAAACCATGACCGGGACGGATCAATTGTCTGAGAGTATAAAAAAGATCCCGGGGGTCGAAACTGTAGAGGAAAGGATGCGGTTCGGCATCCTCATGGGAAATGACCAGGATACCGTACCGGCGTTCGGGATCGGCGCCGATCTCTTCAGCTCAAGGCTTGGCCTATCAGGTAAAATATTAAAACCAGGTACTCTTGAAAAAGAGGGATTATACATAGGGTATGCTCTCGCGGATAAACTCCATCTTAAGGTTGGGGACGAGATACTGCTTGCCACAAAAACGACTTATGGAGGCCTGAACGGCATCAAGGTCAGGGTGAAGGGGCTTTTAAGCTTCGGCGTCGGGGTATTCGACCGTAAATTTTTCTTTCTCGATCTTGCGAATGCGAGGAAGCTTTTAAAAATGCAGAATCTGGGTACCGAGCTTCTTATATTTACAAAAAAGGGTTCATCCGTACCTTCAATACGGGAAAAGATTTCAAGCATCATCCCGAAGACGGATATCGTCAGGGACATCGCGGTTCAGGTCGGAGGAATATACAATCTTATGACAACGTACAGGTACATTTGCTATTTCTTCGACCTGTTGATCGTCCTGCTCGCCTCTTTCGTGATCATAAGCACTATGATGCAGGCAGTGTTCGAACGGATGCGTGAAATCGGAACTCTTAAAGCGATGGGAATGACTGACAGGGAGATATTTGCAGGCTTTACTCTTGAAGGGGCGATAATAGGAGCGATAGGGGCCCTGCCTGGAGGAATATTGGGATACCTCCTTGTGCTGTTATTCTCCATCAGCGGTATACCCTTCGACCAGATGAAGACGGTAGATATGCCTCTCAACTTCATTGTATATCCGTATATAGGGGCGAACGTTCTCATATTGACCATTTTAATGGCCGTTTTCATGTCAAGCGTTGCGGCAATGATCCCTGCCAGGAGTGCGGGACGGCTTATGCCGGCCGAAGCCCTGCGAAAGCTTTAGATTGAACGGGAGGGAAACATGAAGTATTTATTTTCGTTCGCGCTGAAGAACATTCTGCGTTACAAAAGAAGAACAATACTTACTTTTATCGTACTTTCCGTGGGAATAGCTTTTTATCTTATGATGGTGGGAATTGTGCAGGGTTATAAAAAACAGTCAATCGATAATTTTATTCAGTTTGATACCGGGCATTTAAAGGTTAGAAGCGCGATTTACGATAAAGACGACCCTTATTCAATTTCAAATTATATAGAAAACGCGGAAACGGTGAAAGATGTCGTGAAGAAGAAAAATTATGTCAAGTCCTTTACTGAAAGGATAGAATTTATGGCGGAAGCGGACAACGGCAGGGATTCGTCTCCATGCGTGGCTGTGGGAATCGATCCGGAAAGAGATCCGGAGGTCTTTTCTCTTTCCAATTATATCGTAAAGGGCAGGCTTGAAAAAAACGGGGTTTTATTGGGCAAATCTCTGGCTAAAGACCTCGGGCTTTCTATCGGAGATTCCTTTTTTATCACATTCCGGAACAGGGGAGGAATGTTCGACTCGATCGAACTTGCCGTTTCGGGGCTGGTCGAATCGGGTGATCCGGTGGTCAATGGTTCCATGCTTTTTATCAGGCTTGACGAGGCAAAGCAGTATCTTGCCACTTCGAATGTGACGGAAATAACCCTGATTACAGATAATCCGGATAAAGATGATATCTATCGGAACGACCTGAAAAAACAGCTTCCGGAAAATCAGATCGCAACATGGAGGGAGCTGGCCCAGGGAATTGAAGGGGCGGCTAAACAGGATGAAATTTCGACATATATATTCGTGATTTTTATCTCTATCATCGCAATTGTCGGAATAGTCAATACCATGATGATGTCGGTATTTGAAAAAGTCAGGGAAATAGGAACTCTGAAGGCTATGGGCATGACAGACAGCGATGTCCGGGGCATATTTGTAATAGAAGGATTTATTATAGGGACGGCTGGAGGGATTATCGGGATGATATTAGGCGGCCTCCTTGTATGGTACTTTGTGGCCGTAGGTTACGATATTACGGCTATGATGGGGAAAAACAATGAAAATATGATGGCTTCTTTAAGGCTTGCGGGAACGATCCGCGCGATCTGGGATATACCATCCTTTTTCTATGCTTTTTTCAGTTCGATCATAGCCAGTATGCTTGCCAGTTACTACCCTGCGAAAAAAACCACAGGGATGCAGGCAGCCGAATGCCTTAGGACTATACAATAGGGGGGCTTACATGCAAATGCTTTTAAAATTTGCTTTTAGAAATGTTTTTAAAAACAAGAAAAGAACTGTCCTAACGGCAAGCGCTGTCTTTTTTGCCGCTCTTATTGTATCGATAGCGATGGGGTGGATAAACGGGATGATCGATATGATGATGGCAAATTATGAGAAGTATCAAACCGGTGATTTCCGGATCGCAACGGAAAATTTTTTAAAAAGGGAAAAATTTGTTCCGGTTGATGAAATCATTGCAGATTCCCGAGAGCTGATGTCAAAGATCCGTCTGATTCCGGATGTTTCATCGGCGGAAGAGCGGATCAAATTCGGGATTATGCTAGCCAATGGCGATAATACTGTCTTTGCCTTTGGAATGGGGATCGATCTTAAAGATAGCAATTTAAAGCTTCAAGAAAAAATAATTGAAGGAACGATAGAAGAAAGCGGTATTTACATAGGAAAAAATCTTGCCAAAAAACTCGGCGTCAAACTAGGCGATAATCTTCTCCTCGCCACTAAAACCTCGGAAGGAGGGCTTAATGGAATAAAGCTTCCTGTTAAAGGTATTTTTAAATACAATGTAATTACCTTCGACGACCAGTTCTTCTTTATAAGCCTTTTAGACGCCAGAAGACTTCTGAAAATCCCCGCGGGTACGACAGAATTACTAATATATACGAAAAACAGGGTTTCGGCGGATAGAATCGGGAAAGAAATAAACGGGCTTCTTTACCAGGGCCTTTCTGCGAAAAATATGCGCGAACAACTCGGTAATCTTTACGATACTTTCGAAGTTATGCGCTGGATTTACTATTTCATCTATGCGATCATTGTATTTCTCGCTTCTTTCGTGGTTGTGAATACTATGATGATGGCTGTTTTCGAACGGAACAGGGAAATCGGGACTCTCAAAGCGATGGGCATGACCGAAGGAGATATTTTTATGAATTTCCTGCTTGAAGGCGGTATAATCGGTGGGTTGGGAAGCATAACCGGTGGGGCCCTGGGGTATATTTTTAACTTTGTATTCAACAAAACCGGATTTAATTTTGATTTCGCCATGCAGGGGCTCGCCGTACCGATGGAATATATTATCCGTCCCCTAATAGGCCCTGATGTGCTGATAGCGACAATCCTTTTCGGTGTCCTGATACCGGCGGCCGCGACGATTTATCCCGCAAACCGCGCGAAAAAATTACAGCCCGCTGAGGCATTGAGATCAATTCACTGAGGACGCTCTCTACGGGCGCCTTCGGCACCCTAACGGGCACCTTCGGCCCTTCGGATAATGTTATTAGAACTGCCCTTACCCCCTTGAATAAAATCTATTCCGGCATTATATTATAATAAAAGCAGTAATATGTTCAATTGGCGAAACCAGCCGGAGGTAATATGGAATGCGTTAAAAATATCGCCCTTGTAGCTCATGATAACGAAAAAAGAGACCTTGTAGAGTGGGTTAACTGGAACTCATACCAGCTTCTTGATCATAAGTTGATTTGTACGGGCACAACGGGAAAACTTGTAGAAGAAGCGCTGGCCAAGAAAACAGACAGCGAACATCCCCTGAAAAATAAAATAATCAAGCTTAAATCGGGGCCGTTCGGCGGCGATCAGCAGCTTGGCGCTATGATTGCAGACGGTAAAATCGATATCCTGATATTTTTCTGGGATCCTATGCAGCCTCATCCCCATGATGTAGATGTAAAAGCGCTGCTGCGGATATCCGTCCTTTACAATATTCCTACAGCATGCAACAGATCGACTGCCGATTTTTTAATTTCTTCCCCGCTTATGAATGAGGAATACATGCCTGCTGTAAGGGACTATTCGGGTTATATAAATAGGAGTGTCAATATCAGTCCGGATGATATTAATAATGAAAAATGAGTTGATTATTTTTATTTTTATTTTATTATAATAATTGTCATTGTTCAAACCGGTATTTTTTTTTCAAATTAACATTTTAAAAATGAGTATTTTTTCTGAGGATGTCAGCATGAAGTCTTTTATCGGCAGAAGAATATATCTCACATATTTTGTAATAGTACTGGCAATGACGGTTATTATTAGTTCATTTTATTATTTCATATCGTATTATTTTATACAGAAAGGGATAGAAGACAGGCTTTCAGGCGCGCTTTATGCTGTGGCATCTATGGCCGAGATACCGACTGCGGAAGACCTTCAAGGGAATAATAAGCAGAAGGAACTTGAGCTGCAGAATAAGATCGCACTTTATCAGAAACGTATAAAATTAGATAGTCTGAGTATAATTCTGCCTGCCGGGTCTGAATTTATCGAAGTAAAATCCAACAGCATCAGCATAGTCACGAACTTGAATGAAATATTCCGGAAGGCGCTGGAAACAAAAGGCATTATCGCCGAAAAGGACTATCACCTTGAAAATAAAGTACTCATAAGAAATGCCTATCTTTCAATTCAAAACCCGGAGGGGAAAACCGGGGCTGTTATTGAAGCCGGCTACGACCTGAGCCATTTCAGGCTTCAACAGGCCATTTTCCTGATAGCTGTGGTATTTTTCATCGGGATGGCCGGCTCGTTCGGCCTTATACTCAGACAACTCCTCGAAAGGACGGTTATCAAACCTGTAATGGAACTAAGCAGGAGCACAACGCTTGTCGCAGATGGTGCGCTGGAGCATATCATCAAGATCAAGGCTAACAACGAAATCGGTGAATTGGCACTTAATTTCAACAGGATGACGCAGAATTTGAGGGACAGCATTGAAAAAATCGAGAGTTCGAATAAAAACCTTCTTACCCAGCTTCTGACCGATCCGCTGACCAATATGCCAAACAGGAAGAAATTTATGGAAGACCTGGTGTTGTGTTCGAACCCGGTTGTTATTATATTTAACGTCGACTGTTTTCAGGAAATAAATGATTTTTACGGCACAGAAGTTGGGGACATGATCCTGAGAGAACTGGCGAAACGGCTTAAATTTATTAACCTGGGCATATCTTACAGACTATACAAGATGCATGCAGACGAGTATACAATATTAATTGAAAGCGCAGCGAACTTAAAGGACCTTGATCATTGGGGTATCTACCTTTCGGAAGAGGTTATGGAAAGGCCGTTCATATATAAAGACACTGAAATTTATATAACAGTAAGCCTGGGTATAGGGACTGCCCAGAACGTACCGGCCGGTGAAAGCGGCCTTGAGATAGGCAGGAATGCTCTCAGGAATGCGGATATGGCCCTGAAAAGGGCCAAGGTTTCCAGAAAAAAATATGTTGTTTATCAGGAATTCATGGAAATAGTAAAAGAATATGAAAACAACATTCAATGGACTAAGAAGCTTAAAAGCGCTATAAAAGATGACCGTATTGTCCCGTATTTTCAGCCGATCCTCAACAATCATACCGGCAAAATTGAAAAATATGAGTGTTTAATGAGGATGATTGACGATAACGGGAGCATAATAGCACCTCTTAATTTCCTTAATACTGCTAAAAAGGCAAGATTATACAGATACCTTACTAAAATGATGCTTGAGAAATCATTTGATTTTTTCAAGAACAACGAATATGAATTTTCGCTTAATATATCGCTAGACGATATTATGGATGAAAAAACTATAGGGTATCTATATGATCTGATCAAGACAAGCAAGGAATCATCCTGCCGGGCCGTATTCGAACTTCTTGAAACTGAAAACATTGAAAATTACAAGGAAGTGATTGAATTCATTAATTATGTAAAACAATGCGGATGTAAAATAGCAATTGACGATTTCGGTACAGGCTATTCGAATTTCTCGCATCTGATCCATATGCAGATAGATTATATAAAAATAGATTCTTCCCTTATTAAGAACATTAACAGGGATAAAAACTCACAGATAATAACCCGTACTATTGCGAGTTTTGCTAAGGACCTCGGCTTGAAGACAATTTCTGAATACGTTCATTCCAAAGAAGTCTATGAAAAATGCCTGGAAATCGGGATCGATTACTCACAGGGGTATTATCTTGGAGAACCTAAAAAGGGATTAATAGAGACTTAAGGGCACTTCTAATAGCCGCCTTTTCGCCGGACAAGCCGGTACAAGCAAGGCGGATAGGTAGTGCTTGCGTTTATACGCAAGTATAAATGCACCTGTCCTGGGGACTGGCACCAGTCCAGGCACCAGGGCCCATTGGGCGATTTAATTATATTTAGAAAGCAAATTGTTAGTAAACTCGCTTGTTATTGGAACCTCCCTAAGAACTTTTTTGCGTATTTTGCGAAAATGTTTACCTCTATATTAATTTTATCTCCCTGCGTTTTATTTAAGAGTGACGTCTTATTCAATGTTTCCGGTATGGCGGAAACCTGGAAGCTGGATCCGTTTACATTAAAAATTGTCAGGCTTATTCCGTCGATCGCAGCCGAATCTTTTTCCACCATCCACTTTGTTAAAGAACTTTCAGCAGAAAATGTAAAACGGTAAGCTTCTCCTATTTTTTCCCGGGATAAAATCCTGCCTACACCGTCGACATGTCCCTGAACCAGGTGACCGTCCATGAGACCCTGAAGCGATAGGGAACATTCCAGATTGACCCTGCCCCCCCGGCGTGCCGTACCCATTGTAGTTCTTTCCAGCGTTTCAAAGCTGGAAAATACTGTAAAAGAATTCGATCCTGCTTCTTCGATAGTGTGGCATGCCCCGTCTATAGAAACGCTGGAGATTCCTTTGACCAGCCCGGCCAGGAATTCATGATCGGTTATAATTTTAAACCTTTTACCGTTGGAAAAGCTTTTAACCAGGGCTATTTCACCCGTGTATTTAATAATACCGGTAAACATAATTTACTCCGCTCATTATCTAACCCAATTTACTTTTACACTGGCGAATTCAATACTTTCAAATTCTTTACAGAACCTGGCCAGAATTGTCCTGGCGAAACCTTCCGTTTCCACCCCGAGTTCCTCAAGGCATGAGACTTCTACAGGCGCCCCTGTAGATTTAATATTTAAAGCGCTATGAATTAAAGTCGATATCGGGCTTGCAGTAGCGATTGAAACCGAAAGTTTTCTTTTATTGAAATAAAGATCATCCCCATTCCTTTCCACAAAAAGACCTTTCAGGTGCCCGTTCAATTCATCGCAAAGAATCGACATGAAGAGTCTTTGGAGGCAGATTGTCCCCGGAAGGTCCATATTGAAAATCTCAATTATGAAACTGAGCATTTTATCGGAGGAGATTCCGTCTTTTAATAAAATGTCTTCAATATCGACCATTTCCAAAAGATCGACATTAACAGGTCCTGAGAAAGATATAATGCTGTTTCCGGACAATCCGAAATTTTTATAAGCGAAATGAGATGTTAATTGAGTCCCATCGTATCTAATCTGTTTTTTGATTAATTTTGCCTTCATTAAAACCCCAATGGTTTATACTTATGAATTTAGGCATAAAGTTGTTTTTATCAAGAGCCCTTTTTAACCTCTGACAGGATTCGCATAAGCCGCACATTTTGCTGCCGCCGCGGTAGCAGCTCCAGACAAATTCGAATGGGGCGTCAATGTCTATGCCCATTTTAACGATTTCTCTCTTTTTCATGTCGATCGTATAGCTTTTAACCTTCGGATGGTTCATCGTGGAATACCCGAAAGATTTATTGGTAATATCGATGAATTCACCGCTGTTATCCGGGAAGGTATGCCCCTCTTCCTCGTTAAATCCGGTAATGATAAGGTCTATATCGTATCTATCCGCATATGCCCCGGCAACGCTTAAAAACACCCCGTTTCTATTGGGGACCCAGACTGCTCGCGCGCTTTTAATGGAATAGCCGGTATCATCAAGCCTCTTTTCGTTAAAATCAGGGATATTTCCCTTCGACAGGTTCGTTTCCATATCCGAGAGAAAAGGCAGAGGTATTATATGGTGCAGAATTTTATATTTATCCGAGATTAATCGTGTCGCCTTTATCTCTTTAGACCTGCAGGCCTGGTTATAATCGAAGGTAAGTATCAATTCAACTTCGGTATTCAGGTAAGCCTGTTTGAAGTTAACGACGGAGTCAAGCCCCCCGGATAAAAGCACAATGGATTTTTTCTTCATACTGCCGCCTCTTGATTTATTATACTATAAATCCGGAAAAATATCGAAAACTATCCATTACTTTATTGTGTTTTGATCGCCCCCTTTTCGACAAAAAAAACTTTATCTGTGTTTTTGAATAAATCAAGGGAAGTGGTCGTAAAGAAAGTTTGAAAATTGACTGTTTTGTCAAGGAATTTAATTCTCGATCTTTCGTCGAGTTCTAGAAGCACATCGTCAAGAAGCAATATGGGGGCGGGTGTTTTTCCTGAAAAATAACCAAGAAGGGAAAGCTTTAACGCAAGGGCCAGAAGCCTGGTTTGCCCCTGAGAAGCGAAAGATCTGGACTTTTTATCGAGTTTTCTGATCTCGAAATTGTCCCTGTGCGGACCGGCTACGGAACTTTTTTTATTATTTTCAAGTGTTTTATTTTCTTCCAGCGCCTTTATAAAAGACTGCCTGATGCCGCCTTCAATTTTAAAAGTATTGTAGTATTTTAATTCGACTTCATCCCCGTAAAATTCCGAATATATGGCCTTGATTTTTGATCCGATATTATGCATGAAAATCAGCCTCTTTTCTATCAGGAGGCTTCCGTAACGGACAAAATCATCATCCCATATATAGACGTCCCTGGGTGAAAGTTTAAGTTGGGCGTTTCTCTGTCGCAGAACCCTCTGGAAAAGAAGCAGGGACTCTGCATAATCCGGGTCAAGGAGGCTAAGGGTCCTGTCCATGAAACTTCTGCGCTCTTCGGGAGACCCCGAAACTATAGCAATATCTTCGGGAAGAAAGACTACAACAGGGCTCAGACGGATGAATTCGCCGTCCTTGACCAGGGTGCTGTTCTCCCTCAGTACTTTTTTTTGAAGGCTGTACCCGATTTCTTTTTTCTTGTTATCGAAAGACCCGCCGATATAAAAAGATGTTTTACCCCACTCTATAAGGTCTTCCATAGGAACCCTCCGGAAGGGTTTTCCCTGTGAAAGCGTAAAAACAGCTTCGAGAAAGTTCGTTTTACCGCTGCCGTTGTTTCCAATAAGAACATTAAACTTTCCGAACCCGCTTAATTCAATCCTTTCATAATTACGGAAGTTAAGTATTTTTATAGCATTCAAACTCATCGATAATGGATATCCGGTCTCCTATTTTGCCGGCAGCGGAGGTATTTTCAATTCCTGTCCGGGGTAGATCAGGTCCGGATCCTGGATCTGGTACTTGTTCGCCCTCCAGATAATAGGCCACAACGAATACTGGTCGTTATACATGAAGCCCGATATCTTCCATAGACAATCGCGGTTTCCCGGCCTCAGTTTAACGGTGTAGATCTGGAATTGTTCCCTGGCAAGTAAAATATCCGACATTCTTGAAGCTTCATTTGCATAATCGATAGCATCCAGGTATTCTTCCTTATTATAGGAATCTTCCGCCAATTTTAAGTATTTTTCAACCATTTCCTGAGTAATATCTTCATCTTTCACCGGTGATATCAGATTTGTCTGATTTTGAGGAGAAGTAACACTCTGGCTTTCTGTATTAGTGGAAATTGAATTGGAATTTGAATCGGATGAAATATTCGAATTCGATATGTTATCAGGGCTCAAAACATCGTCGCCGATATAGATATAGGGTAATTCGATATAAGCGAATAAACTCAGGGAACTCCTGAGAAAACTGCCTTTCATCCTTGTTTTTAATTGGTCTAATTTTTTCTTGGCTGAATTTATTGCGTCGGATGCCTGCTTCTTCTCCTTTTCTATTTCCTTTTGTTTATCTATATCGACTGTTTGCATCATGTTTGTACTGCCTTTCACCGAACTTTGATATGCGCTTTCAGCCTTTTTTTCGGCGGCATCGATCAGAGACTCAGCCTCTTTGGCCTTCGATATAGTGTTATCGAGTTCGCCATTCGTAAGCGAAGTCCTCGCATCATCAATAAGCGGTTCTGCCGCTTTAAGATCGTCCATAGCGAATTGTTTGACTATTTCCTTGTCGGCCGCTTCATCGTACTGGTTCTGAGCCGTCGCCACCTCGTCTTTGGCCTTGTTTACCATACCGGAACTGTAGTCTGCAAGGTCCTTGACTTTAGGATACAGCAAACTCCCGTTAGAATATATTGAGTCGTAATCATGTTTATTATAAATTTCCTTGAGATTAGCATAATCATTGGTAACTCCGCCATATTTATCAGGCTCAAGTTTGCCTGCGAAATTCTGGTCGGCCGTAGTCAGCATAGCGCCGCATTTCTGGAAAATGTCCTCCGCCCTCGCAGTCCTTGCACTTTCGTAAGACTTGTCGGCGGCATTTTTGGACATTACAGCCTTGTCATGCGCTTCCTGATTTTTCTTCGCATCAAGGAGATTATTGGCCTGATTCAAATCTTCCTGGGCTTCCATGTAATCCTGCGCAGCGTAAACAGGTGCGTCAACTGTTTTGGCTCTTTCCAGGGCGGTTTTTGCGTCCTCTATCTCTTTTGTCGGGACAGCAGGCCCGCAGGAGTAAAGGATAAAAATAAGAAAACTCGCTCCGATAATTAAACTGATATTTTTCATATTGACCTCCCTCAAGGGATAATTTTTAACCGATTATCATAATTTATTATTCTGTCTGGCATCTTCAAGGGCATCTATAATTTCCTGAAGAGTATATTTTCTAAAATTCAGTGGGATTGTTTTAATATAATCAAGAATCATCGAGGGCTTTACCAGGTCCTTTATAATGCCGGGAAGTCCGCCTAAAGAATTCTTCATTAAGGTCAATAACGATTCCTTATCCGCGGATGATAAAGCCATGACTATTCCCCCCTAATTTCAAGCATCAACTTAGCATATTCTTATAGAGTTCGCAGTATTTTTTAGCCGCCTTTTCCCAGGACCAGTCGTCTTTCATTGCGTTTTCGATCATTACAGCCCATTTTTCAGGTTCATTTTTGTATGTATTGATCGCTTTATTAAGAGTGCTGAGGAATTCATCGGGGCTGTATGATGAAAAGACAAAGCCGGTTTTACCGTCCCTTACGGTATCGGCAAGACCTCCAGTATTTCTCACAACCGGTATGGTGCCGTATTTAAGGCTATAGAGCTGGTTAAGACCGCATGGTTCGAATCTTGAAGGCATCAGGAAAATATCCGCCGCTGATTCAATATAATGGGAAAGAGGAATATTGAAATCAATAAATACAGCCGTTTGTTTCGGGTACCTTTCCTCTATACTTTTAAGTCTTTCCTCATACTCGTTCTTGCCGGTACCCAATATAGTAAAATATACACCCGTTTTTAAAATATCATCGATGATCTCAAAAATAAGATCAAAACCCTTCTGGTCGACTAATCTTGAGACCATGCCAAGGAGCGGTACATCAGGATTTGCATCCGCCAGGCCGCTGTCTCTCAAGAACATTCCCTTTATCTTCTTTTTGTCGCCGATCGTATTTATATTGTAGGTAATATTATATTTATTTTTGAGATGAATGTCGCTATCCGGATTCCATTCCTTGTAATCGGCTCCGTTTACAATACCTATTAATTTATTCTGGGAGAATTTAATCTTGAGGATGCCTTCAAGGCCATTGCCGAACTCCGACGTCTGAATTTCATGAGCATAAGTTTCGCTGACTGTGACGATCATGTCGGAAAAAACTATACCGCCCTTTAACAGGTTGAGATGCCCGTAATACTCAAGTTCGTTGACGGAAAAGTATTTCCAGTCAAGGCCTGTGATAGTGAACTGTTCGACCGGGAATATTCCCTGGTAAGACAGGTTATGGATAGAATATACGGAGTAAGTATTTTTAAAAAATGAATCAAGCTTATACAGGGTTTTCAGATAGACTGGAACCAGACCGGTCTGCCAATCATTGCATTGAATGATATCCGGTTTGAAATCACAGGCCTTAGCGCACTCAAGGACCGCTTTACAAAAGAATACGAAACGCTCCAGACTGTCGCTATAATCTGTACGCGTCTTACCGTCCATATATATGCCGTCGCGCTTGAAATAAAACGGGTTATCGATGAAATAGTAGATAACTCCGTCATAAATAATCTGGTCCACGCTGCCTTTAATATCATTGTCTTCGACCTGAACGGAAACTGCGGTGGTTTTTTCGATTTTGATATTATTCTTATCCAAATAATCATATACGACGGTATATTTGGGAATAATTATCCTGACTTCCACGCCGTTCTTACTGATCTCGTTTCCGAGCGCACCGACTACATCAGCTAATCCGCCTACCTTGGCAAATGGAACGGCTTCACTGGATACCATTAAAACCTTGATTTTTTCATTTGGCATTACGAGCCTCCGACAATCGATAAATAAGCAGTTCCAATACTTATTTATCAAAAGCCCCTCAGAAAGTTGAACTTGAAATTAACAAGGTTATTTAACTAAATACGAGTTTTACAATCAATAGCTTAAAGGAAATATCTGAAAAGTCAAGTTATAAGTAACGAATTACGAATGTCGAAGTGCGAGGTGCGAAGTTTGAAGTTTGTCATTTCGAGCGAAGCGTTTATCCTGTGGAAGAAATCCTCCACAGAGTAGGGGCGGGGTCCTCGAAATGACATAGTTAGCTAAATTACCCCAAATATACTGTGGTTTCATCTCGTAAGATTGATATAACTAAACAAAAACATTAAAATAATAGAAACGTAATCATAAAAAGTGACTTAGAGATTATAGCGTCTCCATGTTAAAAGGAAACTTTATGAAATTCTTTATCATAAGCGACATTCATTCGAATTATGATGCCCTTATGTCTTTTATGGAGTTTATTAAACCGAACTATGAACCTGGCGATGTAATGGCCTGCCTGGGCGATATCATCGGCTATGGGCCGAACCCTTCGGAATGTATCTCTTTTGTAAGGGAGAAATGCGATTATATTATATCGGGCAACCATGAAAGGATGCTCCTGGATAAGCAAATGAGGGAATTCGCTAATGATAGAGCCCAGAGGGCAATAGAATGGACGGACAGAAAACTCAGCAATGAAGATAAATCCTTCCTTGCCGCACTTCCTTCAATGATAGATGTTGAAGGCAGAATGCTCCTTGCCCATGGTTCTCCGGGCGATCCTGACGCTTATATATTGAGGCATTCGCAGGCGCTTTCGGCAATATCAACGCTCAGAACTATGAAGCGTTTTATTTGTTTTTTCGGGCATTCTCATTTGCCAGGGATCATTGATGAAAACGGGGCTTTTGATTATAAAGCCGAAAAGAAAGTCATTCTCCAGCCGTCTCACTATTATCTTATAAATCCGGGAAGTATAGGGCAGCCGAGGGACAGGGACAGCAGGGGCTCATTCTGCATTCTTGACGAGGATATGGGCCTTACATTCTTCAGGTTCACTTACGACATCGACAGGGTCTATGAAAAGATAAAAGAAGAGGGGATTCCGTCAGAACTGGGGGAAAGGCTCTATTACGGGGTGTAAGGGGTAAAATATTTTAAGGAGCATATCATGAAAATAGTTCTTGCATATTCCGGCGGGCTGGACACTTCAGTGATCCTTGCCTGGCTTAAAGAAAAATACGATGCCGAGATCATTGCCTTTGTGGCCGACCTGGGCCAGGTTGAAGATTTCGGGGCTGTGAGGGAAAAAGCCTTAAAAACAGGTGCGGCCAAGGTCTATATCGAGAATTTGAAAGATGAATTTGTCGGGGGAGCCGTATTCAATGCGATTAAAGCTAACGCTGTATACGAAAACAAATACCTCCTGGGAACGGCTCTTGCCCGTCCGATCATAGCAAAAAGGCAGGTTGAAATAGCACTTAAGGAAAAAGCGGATGCCGTTTCCCATGGAGCGACAGGCAAGGGGAACGACCAGGTACGTTTTGAAATGACATACAGGGCGCTGGCCCCCTCCCTCAGGATAATCGCACCCTGGAAAGAGGACGATTTTTTCAAAGCCAGGAACGACTTGATCGATTACGCAAAGCTAAAAGGAATTCCCGTACTGGTGACAAAAGAAAAACCTTACAGCATGGACCCGAATCTTATGCATATTTCTTATGAGGGAGGTTTCCTCGAAGATCCTGCGAACGAATATGAACCAGCTATTCTGCAGATGGGGGTCGATCCAGGGGAAGCTCCCGACAAAGCCGAATATGTTGAAATAGGATTTCTGGATGGAATTGCGGTTTCCCTTAACGGAAAAAACTTGAAGCCTGCAGAGCTTTTAACCGGAGCGAATGCTATAGCCGGCAGGAATGGTGTAGGCCTTGTCGATCTTGTCGAAAACCGCCTTGTAGGTATAAAATCCAGGGGTGTTTACCAGACTCCGGGAGGGACTCTCCTGATGGAAGCCCACAGGGCCCTCGAGTCAATCACCCTTGAAAGGGACACAATGCACTATAAACAGCTTCTCGAGCTCAAGTATGCCGAAATGATTTACAACGGCCAATATTACCATCCCCTTCGCGAGGCGCTCGAGAAATTCTTTGATGAAACTCAGAAAAATGTATCCGGCACGGTAAAGATGAAGCTTTACAAGGGCAACTGTATCGCAGCCTCGCGCAAATCCGATAATTCCCTTTACGATATAAATCTGTCAACCTTTGAGAAGGGGGCGGACTATGACCAGAAGGATGCAAAGGGATTCATAAAACTCTTCGGGCTGCCTATGGAGGTGTATGGAAGAAAGCATTATCAAAAATGACCGGCGAAGGTAAATTATAAGCGACCTAAACTTTAAAGTGTTTATTCCATAGCCTGGTTATGTTCCTTCCTTTGAATAATTTCTTTATATAATGGATTTTTATAACGTTGTCCTGTTCGACAAGATAAGCCTCTCCGATATAAGATACCGGCGCATTATTTTCATTCAGGGTTATGCCGAAGGTTATTTTTTTTGCCTGAAGAACTTCGTTTGTTTTATTGGTAATACTCTCGTCAGTAAGGCTGTACGCATAAAGGACATATCCGGAGCCCTTTAGGCTGATCGATGAAAGTTCATCGTCAAAATCTCCGGAAATAGCCGACATCATTCCCTCTTTATTTTCTTCAGCCTTGAATTTAAAATAGCCCGATAAGACTTCTTCATATTTATTGATGTTACGGATGTTTTGAAACATCATCCACAAGTAAAAGCCCCCTGCGGCAGCGATCGCGACTGCCAGAACGATGACGTAAATCTTCCAGCCGCCTTTTTTAACCCCGTTTTTTTGAACAGCCATACCTTCCCCCAGTATCTATTTAATTAAGGGCACTTCTAAAAACCGCCTTTTCACGCCGAGCAAGTCGGCACAAGGGCGGCAAGGTAGTGCCCATAGGGCGGTTTCATTACTATTAGAATATCATTTATTAATAACACAGTTAGTTTTTGGAACCGCTCTTAATTATATCATTAAATTTTAGAAAAATAAAGTTCAGGCGAATTTTTTCCTGTTCATAAACTCGTCAAAATTACCTATAATTATTATTCCTTTTTTATATAGGATGACATTCTCATATTCTTCCTGTATGAGGCTCGTTGAACGGTCGATGGAAACCGAGACACCCCCGTAAATCGATTGCTTCGCTATTATAACCCTGTCAAGTTCATTATTCACTTTTTCGGCTTCCAGATAAGACTTTTTTTCCTCGTCAAGTTTCGATTTTTTTACAAGGAGTTCATTGTATTGCTTTACTTTCAATGCCAATTCCTGTTTTTTTTCAAGGGGAAGCGATGTCACCCTGGCTCCTATAATTCTAATTACCTCAATTATTTTCTCGAGCTGGCCGATTTGCCTGGAAAGGTCTCCATATTCTTTTTCATAATTAATTAAAAAACCGTAGAGGTCAGCCTGCCTGAAGTTTGTCAATTTTACAGATGTGACTTTTTTTTTGGGGTTTCCGATCATATTGGCTATTATTTCGAGCCCCGCTTCTATTTCTCCGCCTTCAATCCTGCCTTCGCCTTTTTCCATATGGATTGATTTTTTAGCCATAATCCTTGAGTCAAAAACGAAATCATTTATAATGATATCCCCGTAAGCCTTTACCGAGGCGTTTTGAACATACTGGGCCTGGACGTTTTCTCCCGCAAAAACGTTGGAAGAAACACCCCTGATCCCGCCCCTTACAAATACATTGCCGTAGAGAGATTTTATTTTTGAATTAAAAGTGTCGCCTATGATTTCGATGTCCTGGTCCGAAACTATCATACAGTCGGGTTCAACATTCCCCTTTATTAGAATATTACCGTTATGCTTTATCGGAGGCGAACCGGAAGGAATGGTGCGGGAAATTTCCAGGAGATTGGAAGACATAACTCATTCCTTAAGTTTATTCGATGAGGTTGAGCAGCGTCAGGAGGCCGTTTTTTTCATCGGAACAGTCTACGCTTGAAATTTCAGCACCTATATTGATATGGTCGGAATTAGCGAAAATTTCCCTTACTGAAAAGGTTATGGAATTTTTTAAATCGTTAATGTCATTTTCAAAGACTTCGGGCAGGATGAGGAGCACTTTGGTTGTTCCATACCGCAATGCGCTTGCCGTATTCGGCAGCAGGACCGATATCTTTTCATAGAGCGACGATAATTTCTCGGTTGCCGTAGAATCGCCGAATTTCTTTATATACTTTGAAATATTTGTAAGTTTGACCATGATAAGGTGGATGGCTACTCCGAATTTGCGGGCCTTAACGATCTCTTTCTGTATAAGCTCCTGGACCGCCTCGAAAGGCTTAATGCTTATTTCCCTGTTTATTCCAAGCTGCTTGGTCAGAGCCAGGGGCGGCGCGATCTGGGAGGCGATTATAGAAAATAGGTTTATCAGTTCCATGTTGTCCGGATTGATGGAATAATTTTCAAAACTGAAAACAAATATGGCTCCGATTTTAGTTCCGCTTGACACTAGCGGCATGAAGAGGTAACTGTCCTCAATAACGCCGGAGTCAGGCAGCCTTGCAGGGATGTTCAATATTCCGGCGCAATTTGAAAAAAATAAATTTTCTTCCCCTGCAATCAATTCGAGAGGACGGTTTAAAAGGTTTTCCGGCAATCCGATAACTTTTCTAACGACAGGGCCGTCGGCTTCGAAAGAAAGCAGAATAGCCCTGCGCGCGCCGAAACCTGTAGTGATAGTCTCGGTTATCAAACCCAGGACAGACTGGTAGTCGTCGCTTGAATTAATTACTTTGCTTATTTCATACAGAGAGGAAAGCTCTCCGAGTTTTTTTTCCAGAGCGCCGTAAAGCCTTGCGTTTTCTATAGCTATTCCGGATAGGGAAGCAACGGTGTAAATGAAAGAGCTTTCATCGGAGGTATATGCTCCCCCCTCTTTTTGTCCGAGAACTATGAGTCCGGTTAAATTTTCCCTATTTTTTACAGGTACAATCAGCCCTGCCCTGGTAAACTTTAATAGCTGGTATTGGTCGGGAAATTCCTGGATTTTATCAATAGATACTGTGCCGTTCAGCTTAGTTAAAAAAAGCCTGAAATCATTCCCGGATGGTATTAAATTTAGATCCTCAAACCCTTTCTTCTCTATGAGACGGGCACCTTTTTCCGATAAGGCAAATATTGCCACATCGGAAATCCTGAATTGACCCATAATAGTGAATATTATGATCTGCATCAATTCCTGAAGATGCAATGTAGAGTTTATCTCTTTGCCGATATCTAAAAGGGTCTGCATATCGAGGAGTTTACGGTCAAGCTCCCCTTTCACGGATTTCAGGTAATCTTCTATCTTGCTTTTAAGGATTTGAATTTGCCCGGGATCACCGGAATAATTGTTGAAAATTACTCCGATATCATCAAGTTCTTGACCCTTCTCTCTGTATCGGAGGGCCCTGTTTCTCAGACCCATTTAAGCGATTTCCCCTTATATCCCTAATTTGCTTAAAATTTTCACATATAGATCGTAATACTCTGATTTCGCGAATTCCTTGATTTTATCTTCCGGAAGATTTTCAAGGAGATTGTCCAGATAACCGAGGACCTTCCTGAGTTCTTCTTTGGAAGAATCGCTTAATACGTCTATTTTAGACTCTATAACCTGTTCTTTAATCTCTTTATTCTCATCACTTTCAAACATGTAAGCGCCAGGTGATATCTTTTCCGCTTCCGGCATTCCTTCTTCGATCCTGTTTAACTCGTCCAGAGAAATTTCAACATTTTCCTCTTCAATCGGCGGGAAGGATTCCTGTACTACGGGTACCTCCGGGGCTGTCGGTGTTTCATAATCAACCACATTTTCTTCGGAAATATCGATTTTATTAAGTTCATCGAGTGAAAGCGCTATCGGTTCATCCTCTTCCACTTCGGAAACATCCGGTATGGCTGATAAATCGAAATTAAAATCTGTTTCGGCAGGCTCTTCTTTAACAGGAGGCATTTCTTCTCTCTGCAGGTCTATAGGCGGAATAAAGTTTTCTTCTTTTACGGGTTGTTCCATCGCAGCCGGTATTTCCTCTTCTATCTTTGATTCTTCGATAATGGGAATGTCGCCAATATCCGTCGGGCGGGAAGCCATTTCTTCAGTCGTAAAGCCGCTGTATATAAGCCTGTCTAGCTCGTTCCCTTCAATCGATATAATATCATCCTCCGAAGTAAATGACTGATCCAATGGAACCTTTTCATTTGACATTTCAATTGTTTCGGATGGTTCTATTGGTCCAGGCATTTCCTCCGCCATAAAAGCGGGGGCTACGGGTATTTCAGGTTCGGGAATGTTTTGAATTGAATCAAGATTAGGCATCTGCATGTTTTCGTTTTGGTCTTCCAATGGCATCTGGAGAGGTTCAAAAGATATTTCTTCTATCGGGGGGGAAATATCTTCATGCTTTCCGGTTCCCGGGGATTTCTCTTTTTCTCCAGGTACAGCATTTTCAAATTCATTCACATCACTCAGTTCCACATCATCAAGGGTAATGGTCTCGATATTCATATCAGTAATTATATCGTCTAAAATTTCAATCTTGTCATCCGGCATAGACTGACCTCGCTTTTTTATCCTGATATATTCAGGCTGCTGGTTTTTAGAGGGCTATCGACATTTTTTTCTTTCTTTAACAATTCTTCCCAAGCGCCTTTCAAAGTGCTGAGAAGATGGTTTATCTCATTTATTATTTCGGAATTTTTCTCAATATTCGCCTCAAGCAGGCGCCTGTTTATATAAATATAAAGGCTGTACAGATTATGTGCTATTTCACCGGCTTCAAAATTTAGTGAAGTCATCAACTCCGAAACTATATCCTGGGCTTTAATGATATTGTTATTTGCAATATCAAGTTTTTTATTCTTAATTCCTTCCTTGGCAATATTCAGAAATTTAATAGCACCTGCATAGAGCATAACAACAAGCCTCAAACCGCTGGCAGTCTCTATTTCAACTTCACGGTAATTTTTATATCCCTCCATGCAGACCCGCCTTACCAAAATTCCTATTTATAAATCGGTTACTTATATGTTAAATCGGCATGAAAAGAGCATTTCTTTAAGGACAGTTCTAAAAACCCCCGGACAAGCCGGGATAAACGCCTTTTCAATGCGGCAAGGTAGTGCTTGCGTTTATACGCAAGTATAAATGCACCTGTCCTGGGGACTGGCACCAGTCCAGGCACCAGGGCCCATAGGGTTTATGCCCGTAGGGTACGGTTTCATTGCTATTAGAACTTCATTTATTAAAAATAACTTCATTTTTGGAACCGCCCTTAAGTCGTTCCCTCTTTAATGGCATAATATATTATTTACGGAAAAAACTTACTAAATTTATCCTTTCTTTTGAAAGGCTTCGAAAAGGTCCATTGGCAGAGGGAAAACTATAGTAGTAGCGTTTTCATTGGATATTTCTATCAATGTCTGTAAATACCTGAGCTGGATCGTTATTTTTTCCTGGCTCATTGTCCTGGCCGCTTCGAGGAGTTTCTGAGAGGCCTGCAATTCGCCATCCGCTTTTATAATCTTGGCCCTTCTTTCCCTGTCGGCCTCTGCCTGCATGGCCATTGCCCTTTTCATTTCCTGGGGCAGGACCACGTCCTTGACCTCGACGTTGGAAACTTTTATACCCCAGGGATCTGTTGCTAGATCAATGATCTCCTGGAGCCTTTCGTTAATCTTTTCCCTTTGAGCGAGAAGGTCGTCAAGTTCAGACTGTCCGAGCACGCTGCGGAGGGTGGTCTGAGATATCTGTGAAGTTGCGAACATATAATCCTCAACTTCGATTATCGCTTTTTCAGGGTGGATTATTCGAAAATAAACAACAGCGTTCACGCTGATCGATACATTATCCTTGGTTATTACATCCTGCGGGGGCACATCGAGTGTAACTGTCCTTAATCCTACCTTTACCGGGCGGTCTATGCCCGGAATGATTACGACAAGCCCCGGACCCTTGACTTTAAAGAATTTTCCGAGCCTGAAAACCACCAGCCTTTCATACTCGGTTACAATTTTCAGGACGAGAAAAAGAAGTATTATAACGAATATAGCTACGTAAACATAAGCGATATTGAACATGAAAGGGCCTCCAATCGATTATTTTATTTAAATTTAAATAAATTAGCCTGCCGGCGGCAAGGCTTATTATATGTTAAATTTCCCCTTATTTAATGTCAAGGATTTTCTTTTTCGGCATCTGTGAAGCCGTAAAAACTGGTGAAGGGGTCCTCCAAAATCCCTGTTCTTTCCCGGCTGATTCAAAACAATATACAATTTGGTATGAAACAAATTTTATTGCGCATAATGAAGTAAGCGCTAGAGTTGCCGTTGAAAAACGGCGAAAGCAAGCGTTTATCAAAGACCGATCATTTAATTTAGATTCATAAATATATTAAAAAATTTCTTTATTAAATAAGCATTCAATCAACGCTTGCCGCCGTTTTGAAACGCTGCAACTCTAGCTTACAAATCCAGCGTAATAAAATTTGATTTTATAAACATTGATATGTTGTTTGAACAGCCCCAATGGTTAATCACTATGCAAAATTCATATTAACTGATTAATAATTAATCATATGGTGATATATTACGCAAATTATAAATTTTATTTATAAATATATAATTTCAATTCTGTTAATTAGTTATAAATTATTAGTTCAAATATTAAGCATGCTGGCATCCTATTTGCATTGAGTTAATGATGTGTTAAGCGAAAAGGAGGTAATATGAAAAGATTAACACTGAAATTCTGGATAGGACTGGCCATGGTCCTTCTGCCGGCGGCCGGGCTTTTCGCGGATAACGCCAAACCCGGGCCGATCATCAATTCGGGAGATACTGCGTGGCTTTTAACATCATCGGCCCTGGTACTGCTTATGACCATCCCCGCACTGGCTCTTTTTTATGGCGGTCTCGTCAGAAAAAAGAACATTTTATCCGTCATTTATTACAGCTTTGCCTGCGCGATTGTAATCAGCATACTCTGGGTAATCTGCGAGTACAGCTTGATCTTTAATGTTTCGACTCCGCTGGAGTTCAACCCGGACGGGTCCCTGGCCAAGAAAACAACTGACGCGGCGGCGGCTGTACATGGCCTGCTGCAGTGGGTCGGCACGCTGAAATCAGCCTTTTTCAACGGGATCGGGGTTAATACCGTTAATTTTAACGGGCCGACCGTTCCTGAAAATGCTTACTCGATGTTCCAGCTCATGTTTGCAATCATAACAGTGGCTTTGATCTCGGGAGCTATAGCCGAGCGCATGAGTTTTATAGGGTGGTTCGTGTTTTTAATCCTCTGGTCTTTCCTGGTTTACACTCCGATCGCCCATTTAGTGTGGAACCCGGAAGGATTTTTGGCTCAAAAAGGAGCTCTTGATTTTGCAGGCGGCCTGGTTGTTCATGCGTCTTCCGGCGTATCGGCCTTAGTGGCATGTATTGTCCTCGGACCGAGGGCGGGATTCCGGAAAAATCCGATTTCACCCCCTGCAAACATAGGATATGTATTTATCGGGGCCGTTTTACTATGGGTCGGATGGTTCGGGTTTAACGCGGGAAGCGCTGTGGCTGCAAACGGCCTGGCTTCGAGCGCGTTCATGGTAACCCATACCGCTGCCGCAATGGCCGCCCTGACCTGGCTTATCCTTGAATGGATCATTATGAAAAAGCCAAGCGTCGTAGGCGCTTGCACCGGAGCCGTAGCCGGACTTGTCGCCATTACGCCCGCTTCAGGATTCGTTAACCTCGGCGGCGCACTTGTAATCGGAATCGTGGTAAGCCTGATTTCCTTTACATTTATGGCTGTATTCCGTAAGATATTCAAATATGATGACGCTCTCGATGTCTTCAGTGTTCATGGGCTCGGCGGAACCTGGGGTGCTCTTGCAACCGGCATATTCGCAGTCTCAGCGGTCAATTCTGCCGGCAAAGGCCTCGTGGACGGAAATCCCGGCCAGGTATTGATACAGCTTATGTCAATAGGAATAGCCTGGGGTATCGCTGTTGCCGGGACGCTGATTTGCCTGTTCCTTACTAACCTGATCACCGGCGGCAGATTGCGCGTTACTGTAAAGGAAGAAGCTGAAGGGCTCGATATATCTCAGCACGGCGAACAAATTGAATCTGCCAATTAAAGATCGGAGGAATATATGAAAAAAATCGAAGCTATAATAAGGCCTGATAAACTGGAAGCGGTTGTTGAAAAGCTTTCCGAACTAGGATACTCCGGTTTGAATTATACTGAAGTACAGGGCCATGGAAGACAGAAAGGTATGAAAGAGCTTTTCAGGGGAAGGGAATATGAAATTAAATTCATTCCCAAGATTAAAATAGAAATTGTCACAAATGACAATACCGCAGAGAAGATCATTGACGCTATAGTTGAAACAGCGGCTACCGGCCAGATCGGCGACGGGAAGATCTTTATTTCTAAAATTGAAGATGTCGTCAGGGTAAGGACCAAGGAAAGGGGCGAAGTAGCCATATAATTAAAAATAGATCATTATAGCCCCGCCCCTTTAAAAGGCGGGGCTGTTTTTTCGTCCCATAGGAAGGCAGAATGAACGATAAAGAAATCTTAGGCGAGATTACAGGAATCCCCGTAACCGGGGACAGGAAAAATTTTATAGAATCGATAAAAAAAATCGAAAAGTTCATCTTCGATTACTTAAAATTGGAAGTGACCGCCGGCTGGTCATTCGGCAAAGGAATAAAGACCTCTAATGAGCTCTCATTATTCAGGGACTGCATCATTGAAAGAGTGATAGAGTTTTCGGGCGGAATACCTGAAGGGATAGCGCTAATGGCCGTAGGCGGATACGGAAGGAGCGAACTTTCTCCCTATTCGGATATAGATCTTCTTATCCTTCATACCGAAAGGGCGCCCGTCGAAAAATTTGTGCATGAATTCGTTACTATTTTATGGGATTGCGGCTATCATATGAGCTACAGCGTCAGGACCCTTGACAATATGTCTCTTCACGCCAGGGAAGACATAGAGTTCCTTACAAGTCTTTTCGAGGCCAGATTTCTTAAAGGTGACAATAATCTTTACAGGGGGATGGAGAAAGCCCTTAAAAAGCTGATCGTTTCATTCAGGGTGAGCTACCTTAAATCTCAAATGGAACAGTTGAATTCTCTGATCGGGGATCCTGCCAATGAGATTCTTTTAAAGGAGCCCGATATAAAAAAAGGCATCGGCGGTTTAAGGAGCGTGCACCTCATGGAATGGCTGAATTTCGCTTTCACCCTTCATAAAGGGCTGGCAGGTTTAAAAGTTACCCTCCCGTTGTTGTATTACAAAAAAACGTTTGCCGCTTATGATTTCCTTTTATTCATCCGCTGCGTTCTTCATCTTGAGAGCAGGCGCAAAAACGATCGTTTCCAGATGGGCGACCAGTTTTCAATTTCCGGCCTGTTTTTTCCTTCCAGTGAAGAAGAGGCAAGGGCCTCTAAATTGATGAAAAAGTATTACGGCAAATCCGAAGACATATTTTTGTCTCTGCTGTTCGTTATCGACGAATTCCATCTAAAATATATAAAAGGTGTAAAAAACCTGAAAGGGGAACATGGGAATACCATCGAAGGCCATTATGCGATTTTCAACAAGCGTTTCTATATAAGGGAAGGGACGGATTTTTCGGCTCAAAACGCTTTTCAGGCTGTATATATCTACTGTAAAAAGGAGTGTGTTTTTACCTTCAGCATGGTTCATTATTTAAAGGAATGCGCAAGAAGGATGGACGACGGCGACAGAAAATCCAGGGATATTTTTTACCTGTTCAGGAAGATACTTTCCCTCGATAATGCGGCCGCCGCGCTTATCGTAATGAAATATTCGGGACTTCTTTACGAATATCTGTACCCTTTTAAAAAAATCAGGCACCTGATCGTATACAACCCCTATCATCAATTTACAGTTGACGAACATGCCCTTGAATCTGTTCATGCTTTGGGAATATTGAACTCAAAAGCGAACGATCAAAAAAACAAGTATAAATACCCCCATTTTACGGAGATCAGCGCTTTTTATAAGAAAAATATATGGCTTATCAGGCTGTCGCTTCTGCTTCATGATATCGGCAAGGCTTACGGCGGCGATCATCCGAAAAACGGTGTTGAAATGGCAGCCGATCTTTTTAAGCTTCTTCCTGTTAAAACCATGGAACGGGAGCTTGTCCTCTTCCTTATAGACAACCATCTTCTGCTTTCCAATATTATAAGAAGAAGCAATATCACCGATCCGGCTCTTCTCAGGGACCTGGCTGCAAGATTTATAATGACGCCGTTTCCAGGCGAATATTTCGATTACCTTTATATTATTACTTATTGCGATATCTATGCCACAAAACCCACAAATTTCAAAAGCTACCTGGCGGAACTCATGTCATTATTATACAGAAATGTAATTCCATATTTAGGGCTGAATAAAAACCTTTCCGCCCAGGTTTATGAAAGCCCGGACCCATCCGGGGAAATAGGGCAATTCATCAGGGAAATGGGATTATCTTATTCAGTACAGAACCAGGAAAATGAAATTCGAGACGATTATATTGTTTTAGGTTCTTTAAATGAAACGGAAATACAGATTAAAGTCAGGAGTTATAATGATTATTTCAAGGTGAAAATGTTCGCTTTCGATAAAAAAGGGCTTTTTTCCTTTTTCTGCGGCGTACTTACCCTTAACGGGGCTGATATCGTAAGAGCGGAAGTAAATACATACAAAGGGACCGCGATCGACGAATTTACCGTCACGAGAATTTTCGGTATAGATTTTATGGAAAAAATGAAAGATGAACTCGACCTGTGGTCAAGGGACCTCGAGAGGCTGATAAAGACTTATCAATTCGATGAAGCCGGCCTTAAGTTTGCTATTGAGGCGATGAAAAAAAAGATCAAAAACCCCCCTGCGGTCTTTTTCAGAAAATCGGAAATCCATATTGAAATAAAAGGCGGCAGAGCATTTATGATGGAGATTTCGGGCATGGACAGGCCGGCCCTTTTATTCGATGCTGCCGGTTTTATTTCGAAAAAGGGCATCGAAATTCAGAGCGCCCATATCGATACTATGGGCTGGTATGTTCATGATATATTCGAACTTAACTCAAGCGCCGGCCTGGATGAAAATGAGAGGAAGAGGATAATTGAGGGGCTTGCTGAGATACTGAATCAAGATAAATAGATTACAAATTTAAACCACAGATTCCACTGATGAAAAATCCTCTTTCGTGGGTAATGACAAAGAAGTTAATCGGGAATTAACCGCAAAGCCGCCAGAGGGATTGTCCTGTAAGGACGCAATGTGGTTTGCTATTACTATATCATAACTATCTGGTTCCCATCGGCTAATTTGACAAGAACCGGGGCGTGAAATAAAATTTCTCCGGAATGTAAATATCTCTTATTGATAGAATTTCGATAATAATACACGGCACAACTATCTTGTTTAGGGAGGTTTTTTTGAGTATTAATATTTATTATTTTTCTGGTACAGGTAATTCATATTTTGTTGCAAGGGATATAGCAAAAAATACTGGCGGAAAACTTATTTCGATAGCTTCTGTTTCGGATAAAGAAAACATCACCGCAGAATCAGGCATAATTGGAATAATATTTCCCCGTTATTATGGTTATGAGATCGGAATGCCTCTAATGGTAAGAAATTTCATATTAAAACTAGAGAATATTGAATCCAAATATATTTTTGCGATGTGCATTTATGGGGCCGGATTTGGCGATATTTTTATTATAATAGATAAACTGATTAAATCGCGCGGAGGTAAACTGTCAGCCGGTTACGGAGTGCCTATGCCTCAAAATGCGTTTAATAAGCCGTGGGTAAAAAATATGAGGTTATTTCAAAAATGGGATGAGAGGAAGGAAATAATTTGTAATAATATTAAATCAAAGAAAATTAAAAAATTCGACAAAACCGGTTTTTTATTGAGGCTGCTTACTGTGGTTTTATCACCGGTATTAAAGCCAACGGTTAAGCAAAGTATGGCCAAATGTGCAAATTTAACTGAGGATCAACCTTTTGAAAGAATAATACATTTTGCGGACAATAGTTTCAAATTAGACGAACAGTGCAACGGCTGCGGCATCTGCTTAAAAGTATGCCCGGCAGGCAATATTAAAATAATCGCTAACAAACCTTTATGGCAGCACCATTGTGAAAATTGCCTGGCTTGTTTTAACTGGTGTCCAAATAACGCTATTCATAGCACTATAACCTTGAATAATTATCATTATCACCATCCTGAAGTAAAGGCATCTGATATGTTCATATTGAAATAAACATAAAATAAATAAAGATGGTACTTCTTTGTTAAAATGCGAATTGCCTGTCGTTTAATACAATTTAAAAAAACAGGGATTCTCTTACGATATCATGCTTAAATTTTTGAAAAAGTTTGGTCAGCCCTCGGATAAATTCCAAAGATTGAAACAGCTTTTTTATAATGGTTGAAATCCTACCAAATTCCCTCCTATTTCCTCATATAGTTGATATAACGACACATATTCTGTGCCAGAACCGCCCAGCAGAGGTCCATCCTGACATTTGACTTTCCCCGGTAATAAGTCTGTTGAAAGTTACGCTGGTTTTTTATGTTTGCATGAACATGTTCTTTACCTATTCGTTTCGAGTATATTTTTTGACCTTCCTCGCTTCGGAATTTATTCATGTATTTTTCTATCTTATCCCAATTTTCAACCTCGAATCTATAATACGAAACTGTCTTATGTAAAGTCGTTTCCTTCGTCTTACTATAACATTCTGGCATGAAAGGACAACCCTTACACTTTTTGCGGTCAAACAGGAATGAGAAACTATTGGTTCTCTTATTCCAATATCCCTTTGTTTCCTTATTATTACGACATTTGAGTTTATATTGTCCCTCTGTATTTATTAACTTAAAATTTTTCCGCTTTTCGGATTTATCGCAGAAATCCCTTTCCCTGACATCAATATACATATCAAGCCCTTTATCCTCGAGCTTGAGTGTTTTTTCCATGTTTTGAAATCCCCAATCAAATAAATATTTGCTTTCTTCTTCAGCTCCAAAATCCTTCTTAAGCTCTTCAACCCCATTGACCAATTCTTCTGTATAATTACATTCCTTTTCATAAGTGATTACATCAAAATCAAGAACAACATCATTATTGCTTAACATAAGCAGCGCATTATACCCCTGGATATATCCATCTTTCGAACCTGACACTGTCAAACCACTATCCGGATCTGTTAGATTAACCCGTTTCTTTTCAGATTTTTTGTTCGTTTCATCATCTTCGATGCATTTATTCATCTTGGAAATAGCCTTTTCAATTTTTCGCTTCTGTCTGATAATGCGCATCTTTTTCGCATCATGCTCTTTAGGGTCGATTTTACCCTCTTCGAAATCTTTTTCAAGTTCAATATCCCGTTCAACTATCTTGTCAGCCGTCTCGTGATATGCTTCAAGAAGTTTTTGTATGAATCCCCTGCCTATGTTCTGGCCTTTACTCGCATAAGCCTTAATCTTAGTTCCGTCGCCTGCAACAATGCTCCAGTCTATCATTTCAATTTCATTCATTACATAAAGCATTTTGCTGAAAACATTTTTAATCTGTTCCCGAAATTTAATCTTGAAATTACAAATGATCGAATGATCAATCTTAAGACAATTAGAGATATACATGAACCCGATGTGAGTTTTCAGGAGTTCTTCGATCTTGCGGCTTGAACGGTTTCCTGTAATGTAACCGTAAAGGATTGCCGCGACGACATCTTGAGGATTTTTGATTTTACGGCCAGTATGATCGTTCTTGTATTCTTCTTCAAAATCTTCAATTTTTACATTTTTCTGAATAAACTCTTTTATAATATATTCACGGCTATCCGGATCAAACTGATCTTCAAGTTGGATAGATAAAAACAATCCCTGGCTGCTTGTATTATGCTCGAAGTTTGCCATAGATTACTCCCGTTTTTCTTACATTTATTATAACGGGATGAGGTCTCAATGTACATGGGTTATTGATAAAAAACGACAGGCAACGTATGTTTTAACAAGCAGGTCACTTTGAACAGGGCATTTATAAAAAAAGTGAAAATCCGGATAACTACACCATAGGAAAGTAAGAGAAAATTATCTTGGCTTAAAATCGATAAAATCTTGGCTGGCGACAGAGTTTAAAAAAAACATCTTTTATAGGAGTTAAATAAATGGATGATACACTCTCCGTGCCTCTGTGTGAAAATTACCTGCGAAAGCATCTGATTAAATAAAGGATGAGGCTGATGTCATTATGGATCGTTATTTAATTTTCAGGTACATATGCTGAACGTATGGAATAAAACCCATTTTTTTCCAGAAGTTCATCGATTTATCATTCTTTATCGATGTAAACAGCTCTATCTGTTTTATACTTTTCGATTTAAACCAGCGAACAGCTTCGGCGAAAAGAAGTTCGCCCGCGCCCATCCGCTGGTATTTTTCCAGAATGCCCATATTATCTATATAACCGTATTCCGGATCGGGATAAACCGGCGGTTTCTGCTTGAGCATTCCAAGGCAATAGCCGATGACTTCGGACCGGTATTCCGCCACAAGAACTATCGAGGAATCCGAATCCAAGTTATCTTTAATATATTTTTCGAATAATAAATCATGGTTTTCAACCCGGATAAATTGCGGATCGAGGTTGTAATGGTATTCTGCAAATTCCCTGAATATCATCCTGATCCCGGTTAAATCGGATGATCTGCACTTTCGAATAATAATATCTTTCGTAAAAATGCTCCTTTAAGACGCCGCGAAGGACGAAGTTTCCACCGGAATATAACCCGCGCTTTCCATCAGGCGGTCTATCTGGTAAAAACTCCGTCTTTCTTCGAGAAATACATGTATTATTATGTCGCCGAAATCCAGCAGGCACCAGCCTCCATGCCATTCTTCCATGCCGTTTTTTAAGCCGATTCCGTTGTTTTTCATCTGCCTTATGAGATTATTCCTGACCGCTTCAAGCTGGATTATGCTCTCTGCCGTCGAGATGAAAAAATAATTGGCCAGGATGGAGTTGCCGTTCGAATTGAATATTTTAATATCAAGTAATTTCAACCGGTTCATTTCTTTCAATATTTCCAGGATAAGGTCCATCAATTGCCCCGATTAAAATTTCGCCAGGGTATGCGATAAAGCGTAAGGATCCATTTCTTTCATTACAACTCCGTTATAGATCTGGAGGAGGTCCGGCACCGACAGACCGGATAATCCGCTCGTCTTTCCGATTGTTTCAAGTTCCTGGGCGGAAGCGGGGTTATTCCGGATATCTGCGGACAGTTTTTGAGCCGCGGCTGCAATGTTTCCCGCTTTAAAATCGGCAAGGGCGCCGCAGCCTTTTAATAATTTGAGAAGGTAATAAACAAGCTCCTTTTGGGTGGCTTCCGGGAATATTGTGTGCCTGAGGAATGAATAAACCTGTTCATCTGAAAATCCGTACATGCGGTATTCGGTTTTAAGAGAATCCACGAGCCTTTTGAAGGAATCGTTTTTTTTGTACATCAGGCTGTAAGAAACCATAAAATTAGTATTTAAGGCAAATCCCTTTTGGGTATCGGGATCGAGCATTTTCATAAATATATAATAATTGTCCCTGTTCAGTTCTTTTAATATTACTTCCCTGAAAAAATGAGAAGTCTGAAACGCATCGAATGTAGATATAGCCTCGTAATACTGGATATCTTTCCACTTGGCGTATAGATTTTTATCGCTTATTAGGCGAGGATTTAGCGAAGCTGCCAGTTTATCAAGTTCCCCGGAGGCAAAATACACCTTTTCCTGACTGTCAAGCAAAAAATAAAATCTGTCGAACCTTAATTTGTATCTGTATTTTTCAGTTGTAATGGAACATCCGAGAAATAGACCCGAGATGATCAGGACGGTTATTATTTTAGCCATTTAGCGCTCCTTCCACGGCCTTATAAACAGGCATTATTCATTTTGTTCAGGCTGTTCATTATTCGGCAGGAGAATATTTTCATATTGCTGGGTATTTTCATCGGGTTTATAATCGAAATTATCATCGGATACAGGCTGATTGATGCTGGAAGCATTATAACTTATGCCCATTTCTACCGTATTTCCCAATTGATTCTGGGCTTCAACCTTTAATATATCTCCTTCAAGGCCGGCTATCATATTTATATATTTGAAACCTGCAGTATTGCTTTTAGGTATGAAAATGATCTTGTAGCATTCCGTGTTCTTATAACTTACCATATAATTTGTTTTCGGTAATGTCGGAACGTATTCTTTTAACAGCCTGTCGATATTCCAGCCGACAAGAGGGCTTTTTTTATCCTTTTCCAGCGTTTCATTGATAGCTATGTTCTGGTCCTTGAAAACGAGCCACAGGTTTTTGCCGTCGGATATGAATTTTTGACCGGTTTCCACACTGGCACCTGTAGACGACTTTCCGTAAAAAGACATGATAAATTTGTCGGGAGCCTTATATTCTATAACGCCTCCGAATGTTTTATTATTAAATGAGTAAGTAAAAGAGCCTGAAAAGGTCCTCGTCTGCACTATTTTTTCTTTTATGATCCGGATGATGTCCATTGGGGCTGCAACCGCAATTTTCTTTGCCGAAACAGGCACGATGGAACCTATGACCAGCACAAGGGCGGTAAAGAACACCGTTCGGTATCTGAACATGCTTTTCTCCTAAAAATGTGCCGGGGACGGGACTTGAACCCACACAGGCGTGAACCTACTAGAACCTGAATCTAGCGCGTCTGCCAATTCCGCCACCCCGGCATTTTGAACCGGAACCATTTTAAATTAAATTTGAAGATTTATCAATATTTGGGAATCGATTCGAATTAGTCGCCAGTCTGCAGTCTGCAGTCTATAGTGCACTGTTGACTATCGACTATTGACTTTCGACTTAAGGGCAGTTCTAATAACTAGCATTATTAATAACAATTATAATGCTGGTTAATATATAATCTGCCCTATGGGCACTACCTTACCGACGCGAAGCGGAGGTTTTTAGAAGTGCCCTTAACATGCTACCGGATAAAAATAGCGTTTATAACCAGCGATGGCAGCGACGAAATAAAGAAAACCATAGCGCTGCAGAGAGGATCCATTTTATAGGCCTTAATGAGGACTATAATGGATAATAGCATTGCCCATAATTCGGGTAATATAAAAAGGCTGAGGACTTCGGCAAACCATGGCAGCCGGAAGAAAAAAAGTTTCGGCGCCAGTGTTAAAATGAAGGACGGAGTCAGAAGCGCGAATACCTGAGCCGGGAAAGCCTTTTCGAAGTTTCCCTTTCCTCCCATGATTCTTGCAAGGATCGCCGAAAGCGCGGAGTATGAAAGGACGCCTGCGGATATTGCCGGAAACGCGCTAAAAGCCTGCAGGAGATAAAGGTTACCCGGATTTACGGCAAGGAACGGTTTCAGGGGCGTTTTCATGCCTGTGAAAAAATACAACAGGGAAATGATTGAAAGGCACAAGCAGTATATGAGCATGAAGGAAAAACCGGGTAAAAGGCCTCCCCTGTCGCACAATAATTCATCCGCAAAAACCCGGGGTTTTATGGCAAAACCGATGAAAAAATGCAGAGTCTTTAATAATATATTTTTTATTGTCATTTTCTTTTATGGGGCCTGTCAGGTTTGCTCCAGATCTTAGCCAGGGTTTTCAGCATAAGATCGGCTTCTTCAATTTCCTGAGCAAAGCTTGTGTGAGGGGTCAATGTTTTTTTATATTTTTCGATTGCCGTTCTTACATTGTCAATGACCGCCAGATCTTCCTGAGTGATGATCCTTCCGCCCTTTGTAGCGTCCTCGATCCATTGAATCAGTATCCCGGCTTCCAATAGGGACAATTCGATCGACTTTCCTGAATTCCCGATCATAATAGCGAGGTTCTGGTGTTCCGGGATCGTAACCTCGGCATCGCCCCAATGACCCTGGTGAAGGTCGGCTTCTGCATATTTGAGGAGCCTGTTCTTTATAATATCGTTGATCAAAATGTTAATCATTGTTCTCCCCATACCTTCATCATCATAAGTTTTTTGCGAACAGATTCTTAAATATATTTTATATCGTGCAATCAGTTTTAGCAAAATTTTGAAAAAAAACTGTATTCCGATTATATTATTCGACGGGGGAGTCGATATGCCTTGCGTGCCTTTTTATGATTGAAATGAATAATTTTTACAACATTGGGGCCCTTGAGTTATTAGAACAGATAAAGGATAATACTATTGACCTGGTTTTAACAGATCCGCCCTATATTATATCCAGAAACACGGGTTTTAATGCATGCGGCCCCAAAGGGATTGAACGCTTCAGGATCAGTATGGATTTCGGGCTCTGGGACAATCTTCCTATTATAAAACATGCAGAACTGATGAAAGCGGCTATAAAGGAATATTACAGAGTATTGAAGAAAAGCGGAACCTGTATTATCTGGTACGATTTATTTAAAATAGGCTTTTTAAGGGACTCTCTGGAATCAGAGGGATTTAAGCAGGTTCGATTTATCGAATGGATAAAAACAAACCCCGTGCCTATTAACAGTAAAACAAATTATCTCACAAACAGCAGAGAAACCGCCTTATCCGCAGTTAAGAAAGGGAAACCTGTTTTCAATAGCGAATATGATAACGGCGTTTATTCGGCTCCAATTCACAGGGACGGGGGGAAACGCCTTCATCCCACGCAAAAACCGCTTGGAATAACCAGAGACCTTATTCTAAAACATTCTCCGGAAGGCGGTATTGTCCTGGACACCTTCTGCGGAAGCGCAACAACGCTCGTAGCAGCTATCCAGACCGGAAGAAACTATATAGGCTGCGAAATAGATGAAAATTACTTCAATTCGGGATTAAAACGAATACTCTCCCTTTGACCATTCTTTTAAAAATGCCGAATAGATGGTATAATATCAGGTATATGCGCTTATAAATAAGGGGATTGCCATGAAGTTATCCAAGATAGCCGGGATTATAAAAGGTACCCTGAACGGGGGAGATATCGAGATTACAGGTGTTTCGGATCTTGAATTTCAAATTCCGGGTACTATCGCTTTCGCAGCCGACAGAAAAAATTTTGAAAAACTCGAATCATCGGAAGCGTCCGCGCTTATCCTGCCGCCGGGCCTTTCCAGCTCAAAACCTTTCATTATTTCGAAAAACCCGAAAATAGCCTTTTCGAAAGTCCTGGAGTTATTCAATCCTTATAAACCATATAAAAGAGAGATTTATCCCGAGGTTTATATTGAAAAGGGGGCGAGGATAGGTTTAAATGTTACTATATTGCCCTTTACAGCAGTTATGGATAACTCGTCAATCGGCGACAATACTGTTATATATTCCCAGGTTTTTATAGGAAAAAATGTCAGGATAGGAAAAAACTGCATCATCAAGGCTGGTGTGAAAATCGATGATGAAACAGTCATCGGCGATAACGTTGTCGTCTACCACAATACGGTTATCGGGGGAGAAGGGTTCGGGTTTATACAGAAAGACGGTGAAAACATCAAGATGCCTCAGATCGGAAGAATTGTCATAGGAGACGACGTTGAGATCGGTGCAGGCGTGACCATAGACCGGGCCACGGTCAGCGAGACCGTGATCGGGAAAGGAGTTAAAATCGACAATCTTGTCCAGATCGCCCATAATGTAAAGATCGGCGAAGGGACTGTCATAGCGGCTCAGACGGGGATATCGGGGAGCAGTACCATCGGTTCTCATTGCGTCATTGCCGGCCAGGCAGGCATTGCCGACCATGCTGTTATCGGGGATAATGTGATTGTTTTAGCCCAGTCCGGTGTCTTACCGGGAAGGACCGAGTCGAACAGTGTTTTATTCGGTTCTCCGGCAAGGGACGCTATGGAAGAAAAGCGCATACATTTATCGCTTTCCAGGCTGCCGGAGCTGATCAAGACAATAAGATTAATAAAAAAGAAACTGCAGCTGAATTGACGAAACAAAAAACTCCAATTGATATGCATATTTCCCAATATTATAAGGGGGTTGTATGTGTAATATAATTTCCATGTCCAGGCTATTATTCCCTGTATTTCTTCTGGCAATGTTTTACTCCTGCGGGAAGGAAGCAAAAAACACCGAAACCGTAATGAATACTAATTTTATAGATGAAAATACAAGTACCCAGACAAACAAAGTGGTATATATCCTGCCCCTGGAAAACAAGGCCAATTCAAAATTTTATCACAATACTGCGCTTATCCAGGAGATATTATTCAACTCTTTTTATTCTTTTATTCCTTACCTCCCGAGGGTAGATGTACCTGAAAAATCCGTTCTTCTCGGATTAAAAGCGGGGGACGCTGCAACGGTTTCAAACGAATATAAACCGGATTATATAGTTTACGGAAGCTATATACTCAAGGGAAGTAAATCAAACCCAAATGCCATAATAAGCATTCAGGTTATGAGCAGGACATCGGGGGAGTCTTTTTCGAATACATACATCGCGCCAACGGACATCGATCTATTCGACTCCGTCGACAGGATTATCGGGGAAATCGGCAGTTTTATTATAAAAGAAAAAGCTCTTGTCGCTCATATCAATTTTGGTGATTTTAAAACGGGCTCTTCCGAGTATGAATTGAGGATAAACAACCGCTTGGTAGCACGGATAACAAACAACGATTTTAAACTCGGTCTTAACGTACTGGCCGGGAAAAAATATCATGTGGAACTGGAAAGGCTGCGGGATTATCTAAAACTGATTGATGATGATGTGATTTTAACCCCGGGCGATAGCACGAATTATTCTTACGCCAGTTTCTATTACATTTCGCCTGACATCGGTACATTGAAGTATGTTCCCGCCGGGACCTTTCAGCGTGATTACGGGGTTAGCAACAAAAGCATGGTATCAGACTTCCATATAGGCGAATACGATATCACACGGGCTCAATTTTCTAATGTGATGGGGTTTGATCCAAGTGATGAAGATTATTCTACAGGGACCAATGATCCGGTACAAATGGTCAACTGGTACATGGCCCTTTCATTCTGCAACAAGCTGAGTATGTTGGAAGGCCTGACTCCTGTGTATTCCATCAGAGGCAGTACCGATCCTTCCAAATGGGGAGCATTTTCATTGAAGAATAATACTTATATTGCCGCGAACCGGTCTGCTAACGGATATCGTCTGCCTACGGAAATGGAATGGATGTGGGCGGCCATGGGGGCCGATACAGCAAATCCGGGGCGGGTTAATTACACAGGCTATCAAAAGGCTTTTACAGGCAGCACGGGGGCTAATAATATTGACGGCTATGCCTGGACTACAAACAATAGTGGAAATAAAACTCATCCTGTAGGCACTAAATTGCCTAACGAACTCGGACTGTACGACATAAATGGAAACGTGTGGCAGTGGTGCTGGGACTGGTATGCGGATTATCCCGGGGGCGCGGTGACTGACTATGCCGGTGCAGCTTCGGGCTATTACCGCGTATTGCGCGGCGGCAGTTGGTTCGAGAATGTGTCCTGCGCCGCGGTTGCCTATCGCTACAGTAACAGCCCGTACCTCAGTAGCTACGATCTCGGGTTCCGTGTCGTACGCCCCTGAGTTTATCTGCGGTTTCAGCTTCCGGCCATAAAGTTGTGTTTCTATCGCTTTTGCTTTATAATTGATCAACCTTATGACTTATCGGTTGTTTTTTTTAGCCATTCCCACAAGAATAGCAAACATCGCATTTATTGTAAAATTATTTTGTTTCAAGCTAAAATATCCTTTAATTCATGCTTAAAGCGTGAAAAACTATGGAGGTCAAATGGGTTTTTATATAGAGATCGACGGCGAAATCTGCAAGGGCTGTTCAATCTGTATACCGGAGTGTCCGAAAAACGTCATAGGTATCGGAGATAATTTCAACGTAAAGGGATGGCGTTACGCCGTACCTTTTAAAAATGAGGATTGCATCGGCTGCAAAAAATGCGCGATAGTCTGCCCGGATGCGGCTATTAAAGTCTGGAAAGAGGATTAAATATGAAAAAAGGGGAAATATTGCTGATGAAAGGCAACTGCGCGATGGCCGAGGGCGCCATTATCGCGGGATGCCGTTATTATTTCGGCTATCCGATAACACCGCAAAACGAAGTTCCGGAATATATGTCCGAAAGGATGCCCCAGGTCGGAGGAGTTTTTATCCAGGCTGAAAGCGAGCTTGCCTCCATAAACATGGTGTTCGGGGCGGCAGCAGCCGGGGCCAGGGTAATGACGAGCACTTCTTCGCCGGGTTTCAGCCTCATGCAGGAGGGAATTTCCTACCTGGCCGGCGCCAGGCTGCCATGCGTCGCTGCGAATGTGCAGAGATGCGGCCCCGGGCTGGGCAACGTCTGGACCGGTCAATGCGATTACTTTCAGGCGGTTAAAGGCGGCGGAAACGGGGATTACCAAATAATCGTTCTTGCCCCCGCCTCACCCCAGGAAATGATGGACCTGACCATTCTGGCCTTTGAGCTTTCCGACAAATACAGGGTTCCCGCGCTTATTTTAAGCGATGCGATTATAGGCCAGATGATGGAAAAGGTCGTGATCAGGGAAAATGTTACAAAAATAAATGATAAACCATGGGCTTTGACCGGTGCGAAAAACAGGGCAAAGAACGTAATCCGCTCGTTATACGGAAGCGAGGACGCAATAGAACAAAACAATATTACTTTGCAGGAAACCTATTCATTGATAAAGAAAAACGAGGTCCGTTTTGAAAGTTTCGACACCGATGACGCCCAATTAACCGTTGTCGCCTACGGAACATCCGCCAGGATCGCAAGGAACGCTGTCCGCAGGCTCAGGGAGGAGGGCCGCAAGGTCGGGTTCTTCCGGCCGGTTACTCTATATCCCTTTCCTTATGGTGAAATAGAAAAAATGGCTTTAAAAGGAACGAAATATTTCCTGACTGTAGAAATGAGCGCCGGACAGATGGTGGAGGACGTTTACCTTGCGGCTGGCAGTAAAGCGGAAACCTGCTTTTATGGAAGGACCGGGGGAAATATAGTGGAAGAGAACGAGATATGCGGCAGGGCCGTATCCCTTCTAAACGGTAAAGGGAGGGACTATATATGGCACATTTAATTTACAATAAACCGTCAAGCATGACAGGAAAACCTATGCACTACTGCCCCGGATGCGGGCATGGCGTAGTTCACCGCCTGATCTGCGAGGTCATAGACGAACTTGGCGTAAGAGAGAGTACAATCGGCGTCGCCCCGGTCGGCTGCGCTGTTTTTGCTTATGATTACTGGGATTTCGATGTCAGCGAAGCGGCCCATGGAAGGGCTTCGTCGGTCGCGACGGCTATAAAAAGGGTTCACAATGACAAGCTCGTCATATGCTACCAGGGCGATGGAGACCTTGCCTCAATCGGCATGGCTGAAACCATACATACCGCGAACAGGGGCGAGAATATTACCGTGGTTTTTATAAATAACGCGAATTACGGCATGACCGGCGGCCAGATGGCCCCTACCACTCTTATAGGGCAGAAGACCTCTACGACGCCTGCCGGAAGAAAGGCTTCGTCCGAAGGTTATCCCCTTAAAATGGCTGAAATGATATCGGCTTTGCCTTCAGTCGTTTATTCTGTGAGGACGACAGTCGCAGATTTCAAGGGGGTCGTTATGACAAAAAATGCCATAAAAAAGGCTTTTAAACTTCAACTCGGCAGCGGCGGTTATTCTTTCATAGAGGTCCTTTCGAACTGTAATACAAACTGGAGAATGAGCCCTCTTGACGCCAATAAATGGATACTGGGCGAAATGGTCAAAACATTCCCCCTCGGGACATATAAGGATCTGCCGGAAGGAGAAAAATTATGAATCTGGATATTATTCTTTCCGGGTTCGGAGGCCAGGGTGTCCTGTCGGCAGGGTTGATACTCTCGGAATCCGCTATCCTTGAAGGCCTTAATACGACATACTTTCCTTCTTACGGGGCTGAGATGAGGGGAGGAACGGCGAATTGCCATATAAGAATATCCGATAAAGAGATCGCGTCCCCAATAGTTTTAGCTCCCGATATATTGATCGCCATGTCTATGCCGGCTCTGAACAAGTTTCTTCACAGGGTAAAAAAGGGAGGTAAGGTCCTCTTCAATTCCGATACAAAAGATGACGGCTTCGATTCTGAACACAGATCCATCATAAAGGTTGGCTGCGAAAAGATAGCGGTGGAAAAGCTCGGTTCGGCTAAAACGGCCAATATGATAATGATCGGAGCTTTTATAAAGATTTCATCAGCCCTTTCTCTCGATAATATCAGAAAAGCCATAGAGGGCAAGTTTGGTAAAAAGGGCGGGAAAATAGTTGAAATGAATTTTCAGGCACTCTCGATCGGCTATGACGCCGTTTGACGGAGGAATAAGTCATGAGTTTTAAACGCTTTTTACATGAAGCCAGGCTCAAGCTGCCTCTCACTTCAATGCAGAGAATATTCTTTTCATGCCTTATCGCTCTGGGAGCTGTGATAGGCATATTTATAGCGTATATAATAATCACCTTTTCCGAATTAAAAGATATAAAACCTCTGGAAAATTACTCATCATACGATGTCCCTACCAAGGTCTATGATATCAACAATAAACTGATAACCGAATATTACAGGGAAAAGAGGGAACTTGTCTCCTTCAAGGCCCTGCCGGATTCCCTTATAAAAGCTATTATAGCCGCTGAAGATAATGATTTTTATAATCACCACGGCTTCAATCCGATGGCGTTCTTTCGTGCGATAATTGTGGATATAATAAAGGGGAAGCGGGCGCAGGGAGCCTCGACTATAACCCAGCAGCTTGCCAAAAACCTTTTTACCGGCGGAGAAAAAAGCTATTTCAGAAAGATCATCGAGCTCTGGTACGCCTTTCAGATAGAAAAGAAATATTCAAAGGAAGAGATCCTGGAGTTATACTTCAACAAGGTTTACTTCGGGCATGGCTGTAACGGGGTCCAGGCCGCGTCTCATTATTTTTTCGACAAGGATGTCAAGGACCTGACAATAGGGGAGGCGAGCCTTTTAGCCGGGCTTGTCCAGTCGCCTGAATCGGATTCGCCTGTGCTCAACCCTTATAAGGCGCAGTCGAGACATAGGGAAGTTTTGAATTCGATGGTGAAGATGAACTTTTTAACGAAGGATGAAGCAGACGATATTTTCGATCAATTCTGGAACAACTATGCAACGATTATGAAGGTCAAAGCGATTAACGTGCAGAAAACTCAATCGAACCCGGCGCCCTTTTTTACCGAATTTATCCGCCAGATCCTTACTCAGAGATACGGCGAGGATAAACTTTATTCGGGGGGCCTCCAGATTTATACAACCCTTGATATCGATAAGCAGAACGTTGCGAACGATGAAATGGATAAACAGATCTCCAACGAACAGATCAATTACGACCATGATACCCGCTTAAATACCCAGCGTTTTAAAGAGAACTATCAGGACATTATCGACCTGGTAAGCCTTTATTTCGGTATAAACACGATAAAGGTCGGAAAGGGAAGGGTGAGGGAACATCTTGAGAATATGTATAAAAATTACAACGATATGATCTACCTTTCATCATTTGTTTTAGGCCTCAACGGTTTGAACGATAAGATTAAAGGACAGTACCGCCTGCCTGCCCTTGTACAGCAGAAACAGGACCAGGTGGAAGGTGCGATGATCTCGATAAACCCTAAAAACGGGTACATAGAGGCCCTTGTCGGAGGAAGCGAATTTAACTACGCAAATCAGTACAACAGGGCAATGCTGGCCCAGAGACAGATGGGTTCGCTTTTTAAGGTCGTATATTACACGGATGCTATAGACAGGGGCATTATAACCCCTGCTTCGGTCTATATGGATATGCCAATGATTTACGATGATCCATCGGGAAAGCCCTACGAACCGAGGAATTATGAAGGTACTTTCAGGGGCAAGATAAGAGTCAGGGATGCGCTTCGTTATTCAGTCAATGTTGTAGCCGTCCAGATCTGGGACCATATGCTCAGGACCCTAGGTTATAACTCAATCATAGATAAGATGTCGCAATACTTCAGTATTCCTTCCGATGAATTAAGGAACAGGGTCAAACCTTCGCTTTCTTACGCTCTGGGCGTAGGAGCTTTTACCCCGTTTGAGGTCGCAAAATTTTTCGCGTGCATAGCGAATGACGGGGTTGCCGTCAAACCTCTCGCTATATTGAAGGTGAAAGACAGGTTCGGAAGGGTAATTGACGATTTCGAGATGGAAAGGGACCTTGACAGGGACAGCAGGAAGCAGGTTATGAGCCCCGGAGCCGCCTTTATCATGCAGAGCATGCTCAACACCGTGCTTTATGAAGGTACAGGGTTTGAAGCGGTAAGCGAAACCGGATTTCCTACAATGGCCGCCGGCGGTAAAACAGGTACGGCGGAAAACTGGAAGGACGCCTGGTTCGCCGGCTTTACAAAAGATCTGACAACAATAGTCTGGATGGGCTTCGATGATCCGAGAAAATCATTCGGTAAAGACAGAACGGCCGCCCTCGTTGCAGCGCCTGTCTGGATGAGATATATGAAACAGGTGCTTGAAAACGCACCTGATATTCCATTTCAGCAGCCGTCGGACGTTGTCGAATTACAGGTATGCGCAAATTCAGGCCTTCTCACAACAACGTTTTGTCCGCGTGTAATTAACGAGTATTTCTTAAAGGATAACGCTCCGGTAAAGAAGTGTGATATTCATACTTCTGAAGCAACTTCAAGAGAAGACGAGGATAAAGAGATATACAAACTGACTAATTCGCTCAATCTTAAGGACATAGAAAACAGCGACGATGCCTCCAACACAAACTATAACGAACTCGAGGATATGAAACAGTCGATAAAGTCTGAAAAACTGAATATAAAATCGGGAATTGAATGAAATTCATCGTCATTGATGGATTTGTCGACGAGCCTACCTGCCTTGGAGTTCCTCCTTATGTATCCACATATATCAGATATGCCGCCGGCGCCGCGAAGTCTGCAGGCGCTTCCTTCATCGGCTATAAAACTATCGACGATCTCAGGGAATCCGATTATCTCCTGAAAAGCGGAGAAGAGGGTTTCGATGCAGCAGCGATAATTACCGGCAACCCTGTCCCTGGGAAATACCTGGGAGGATTACCGGTAAAGCAAAACGAAATAGGAAAGATTGTCGAAAGAAATAATAAAACAAGCTTTTTCATCGGCGGGCCGATAAGATTTTCCTCTTTTCTTCCGGAATATCCGAATGCAGTTAATGTCAGGCTGGATATCGAGTCATATATTTATCAGTATATTAAGGGAAATAAACCTGCCGAAAGGTACAGAACTCCCGAAGAGCTCGAGCTATTTTCAATTAAAGGCGCTTTTATAATGCGTCACCACCCGCGGTATCCGGATATTATCGCCGAAATTGAAACTGGCAGAGGCTGCCCAAGAAAAACACATTGTTCATTCTGTGTCGAGGGATCCTATAAAGTCGAATTCAGGGCCCCGGAAGGGGTGATACGGGAAATTACCGAACTCAGAAAAGAGGGAATCCTGCATTTCAGGCTGGGTAAACAGGCGGATCTTTATGCTTTCGGATCTGAATTAAATGAGTGGAAAAACGGCTTTCCTCGGCCTGACATCGACTCTATCTCCAGGCTTTACGAGGGCATCAGAAACTCGGTCCCCGACCTCAAAACTCTCCACCTCGACAATGTGAATCCCGGAACAATCGCGAATTACCCTGATGAATCAGCCAGGATAAGTGAAATTATATCTAAGTTTAACACGCCCGGCGATGTAGCGGCTCTTGGCATGGAAAGCGCCGACCCCTCTGTGATAAAAAGGAACTGCCTCAAGGCGAATCCCGGAGAAGTCATGAAGGCCGTCGAAATAATAAATGCCGCGGGCGGATGGAGGGAAAATATGCTTCCGAAGCTTCTGCCCGGCCTGAATTTTATCAGGGGATTGCCAGGCGAAACTAAGGAGACTTTTAAAATGAATTACGAGTTTCTTTTAAGCGTCCTGGATTCGGGTCTTCTTCTTCGGAGGATCAATATCCGGCAGTTGAAATTGCCGGCAGGAACCTTACTCCGCTCCTTTACAGGTAAAAATGAAAAGGTTCTGGATGCAGTTTTCAGGAATTATCGTGAAAAAATCAGAAGGGATGTAGATATTCCGATGATAAAAAAGGTTTTTCCGGCCGGCACTTTAATCCGGGACGCTATAGTAGAAACAGTCAGGGGTTCATGGAGCATCGCGCGTCCGATCGGAACTTATCCCATAGCGGTTAATATTCCCAGACAGCTTGAAATTTTCAAAAAGATTTCGGTTTTAATCATCGGGTACCGTGAAAGGTCCCTTGTGGGGCTTCCCTGTCCTTTCGTCATTGAAAAAGCCACATTGCAAGAACTCCGGCAGATTCCGGGTTTTTCAAGGAAAGCGGGAGAGATAATGGCGAAAAAAAAGATATTGAAAACCGACCTGGACTCTTCTCCGATCTATGAGAGTATAAAGGATTATATCTTATAATAAGGAAGATTTCTCGTCATACAGCCCCTTTAGGGGCTGTTATCCTCGAAATGACGGATGTTGGACATTTCGACCCGGAAACCAATCAATTTGTTTGTACATAATTATCAAACATGATTATAATATAGCTAATCAGGTTTAAGGGGACTTGGGGCGATGGACTTTCCTGAAAAAATTACGAGAAAATTTGAAGAAGCTATCGGTTCCGGTGCACTTCAATTCTTTGCCACCGAAGAGAGGATAGTCAGGGACGAAATCGATTTTATGGTATTCGTTCTTAAATATCTGAGCGTGAAGGACAAGAAGTCCTGGAATAAACGTAAAAACTCACAGGATCAAGAGAATGCTAACGATCCTTTCCTTCCGTATGAAAAGGACCTTTTTATAGACAATATTACCGATACGCATATATGCCTTCTCAATAAATATAATGTAATGAAAAATCATATTTTGATAGTAACCCGCGAGTTTGAGGATCAGGAATCCGCTTTATCAGAGCCGGATTTTGAGGCTTTATGGCTATGCATGGAAAAGATCGAAGGTCTCGCTTTCTATAATAGCGGAGAGAAAGCCGGAGCGAGCCAGCGCCATAAGCATATGCAAATAGTCGAACTTCCCCTGGCGGGGCAAATGGACAAACTGCCGATAGTTCATCTCATTTCCGGTCTCTCAAGCAGTTCAGCCCCATTATTGGTTCCCCGATTCGAATTCAGGCATGGGCTTTATTTTTTAACTCCCGAAAAATTACTTGGGAAAAAAAGAGCGGGTTTTTATCTTATGGAAAAATATCTTTCGCTTCTTGAATATACGGGACTTGCTGAAAATTGGGGGCCTTACAACCTCCTTATTACTAAAGACTGGATGCTTCTTATCCCTAGAATTCTTGAATGTTATAAAGGAATATCGGTAAATTCTCTTGGATTTGCCGGTACCTTCCTTGTTAAAGACGCTAAAGATTTCCGGGAAATAGAACGGGCGGGCCTGTTAAAAATACTGGGCTCCGTGGCCAGTCCGTTTGCAGGATAAAAAATTAGCTTGCATTTATAATAAAAATTTATTAAAATTATGGGCACTTCTAATAACCGCCTTTTTAAGGCCTTATGACCGCTGTGGCTTAAATATTCAGATGCGGGGTGAATATGGAACTAAAAACAGTAAGGGACCTGATCGAATATATCGGTATATTCGGGACCAAACCGGCTACAAGGATAAAAGAAAAGGACGATTCATACAGGGAATGTTCTTTCGACGATTACAAAAGAAACTCGAAATATATTGCCGCATACCTGAGTAAAAAGAAACATATGGAGAAGGGGGATATGGCCGCCATATATTCCGAAAATAAACCGGAATGGCTGATGGCTTATTTCGGCATAGTATATAACGGACTCTGGGCGGTTCCTCTGGATGCAAGGCTTACCGATATTGAAGTTAAGAACCTGCTTCTTGATTGCGGCGCGAAAATATTATTTTTGTCTAAAAATCTTTATGATAATTTGAGCTCTTCCCCGGAGATTTTACGCCATGTTAAAGAATTTATCATATTTGATGATTCCGGGGACGGTTTTAAATATACGAAGAAATTAAAAAAGTTTTCAGAGGTTTTAGACGAGGGTAAAATTCTTGCAGGAGATATGGCCCCGGTTGAAATTTTTGAAAAAGATACCGCATCGCTGATATACACCTCAGGCACAATGGGGAGCCCGAAGGGGGTTATTCTTTCACATGGCAATTTCGCCCATCAATTCAACGCAATACCCAAATCATTACCGTTAAACCAGGAGGATACGCTTCTCTCGGTCCTGCCTCTTCACCATACATTCGAGTTCTCATGCGAACTTGCCGTTCTGTATATAGGGATATCGATCACTTACGCCGAAAGTTTAAAACCTAATAAAATCTTAGCCAATATTAAGGAAACCAATGTGACTTTCATGGCCGGGGTGCCTCTTCTGTATGAAAAAATATACGAGGGTATAATGAGGCAGGTCAGGAATCTCCCCCCCGGGCTCAGGCAGCTGATGATGGGTCTTTACTATCTCACATCCGGACTCAACAAGTTGACTAATAATAAAACCGGGAAAACTGTATTCAAATTTTTGAGAAAAAAAGCAAACCTCGTCAAGATCAGGTTTGTAGTGTCCGGAGCGGCTCCCCTTAATTACAAGGTTGCGAAGGGTTTTGAAACGCTCGGCCTGACAATATTGAACGGGTACGGCCTCACCGAGGCTTCCCCGGTAGTAGCGGTAAACCGGGTGGAAAGAAAGATAAAGAACCAATCGGTAGGAATCCCGATCCCCGGCGTGGAGGTCAGGATCGGAGACCTGGATGATCAGGGCAACGGTGAAATATTTTTACGAGGCCCCAATATAATGCAGGGTTATTACAAGAATAAAAAGATCGATACTGAACTTATTGATGAAGACGGATGGCTTGCAACAGGCGACATAGGCAAATTGGATGATGAGGGTTATCTTTATATAACCGGACGGAAGAAAAGCATTATTGTGACACCGGGCGGTAAAAATGTCTATCCTGAAGAGATCGAGGAAATCCTGAATTCAAGCCCTTTCATACTGGAATCTCTGATTATAGGGATCCCGCAATCGGAAGACAGCAAGGGCGAGAATATCTACGCACTTGTGGTCCCCGACTATGAGTATTTCGACACGTTCGGAACTTTGAATTCTTTCAAGATAACGGATGAATTTATTGAGAATACGATCGTCAAGCATGTAAGGGAAGTATCAAGCCGTCTGGCGGATTATAAAAAGATCAAAGGCTGGAGGATCAGGAACGAAGAGTTTCCGAAAACATCGACCAGGAAGATCAAGCGCTATTTATTTTCCGGCAGGGATTTTTTGAGCAGCTAGAAATCGATCAAAGCGCCAGGAATGAGATGGTGAATTTTGTCCCCTTTCCATAGGTGCTTTCGATCTTAATATCGCCCCCATAGTAGGAGAGGGCGTTTTTTACCATGAAAAGACCGAGACCCGCCCCGCTTTCGTTACACTTGACCCCGTCAGTACCGCGGTAAAACTGCTGAAAAACCTTTCCCTTTTCATCGTCCTTTATGCCTACCCCTGAATCGGCAATATCGATTGTATAATAGTTATCCTTTACACAGCCCTGAACGCAGATCGTCCCGTTAGGTTTATTGTATAAAATTGCGTTAGATAACAGCTCGTCAAATATAACCCTCAGTATCGAAGAATTTACAATGAAATTGTTAAATTCTCCGGGCATAATTATATCGATTTTCAGCTTTTTTTCCATTATCGGGATCTGATAGCCGGGAAGGACCGTTTTTTCAATAAAATCCTTAACATTGACGGTGTCTTTAAAAAGTTCGTTTACTGAAGATTCCAGTTCCCCGAATGAAAGGGTTTTTTGCACGATGTTCCCGATCCTTTCGATCCTGGTGCCGAGCTTTTCCAGGATGAGGCTGTTTTCCCCGCCTCCCGCTTTTCCGGATTTGATCTTTTCAAGTTCATCCTTCGCATCCATCACCGGCTTAATAAGGTGATCGGAAAATCCGTTGATAAACTCATTCTTAAAATTTACAAGCTTAAGGAGTTCCCGGTTTTTATTTTTTATTTTTTCGTAAAGAAGCGAATTATTAATAGAAATCGCGGCCTGTCCGGCAAAGATTTCTGCGCTTGACAGGTCTGATGATTTTAGGGCCCCGTCTTTGGATATCGTATCGGCATATAGAACTCCGAGAAGATCGCCCTTGTACATCAGGGGTACGGCAAGACTTGATATGGAGATTTCACTTTTCTCCAGATTAAGCTTATTATTCACGGATAAAAAACTTTTTCTCGAGGTCGCACTGTCCAGGATAATCTTCTGGCAGAAGTCAAAATACATCCTGCCGAGTTTGCTGTTTTTTTCATTTATGAATATCTTGGGCGAAAGCTTGCTCTGCTCGCGAATAAAAAGCATGCCATGGTCGGCCTTTATCGTATCGGTCAGGCTTTTTACGATTTTATTTAGAAGGCAGTCGAGATCCAGGATCGAACCTATGTCTTTATTTATCAGCAGTATTTTCCGGATAATTTCGTCTTTCTCGATAAGCTCTTTCATCGACAGCTGGCTTACATTATCCTGTGCTTCGAGAAGCTGAACCGCGTCCTTTTTTTCCATGATAGTCAGTTCCTGAAGGTTTTCATGGGCCTGGATCATCCTGTCCGCTTCGATCTTTTCCTCCCGCATCATATCCTGGACGATTTCCTGGGCCTGGATCACCCTGTCCGCCTCAACCCTTTCAACCCGCATTATATCCTGCACTATTTCCTGCGCCTGGAGCATGCGGTCCGCCTCGATCAGTTCCTTATTGTACATATCCGACAGGTTCTTATAAGCATTTACCATTTTTTCGAGCCGGTTTATCTGCTCTTCTTTATCTTTTATTAAATCCGCCAGTTCTTTGATGTTTTTATCGTTAACCGAAGACGGCATATTCCACCTCTTAATTTATACGTGATTTAATACGTATATTTATTATATCATCGATTATAACTTATTCAAGTAAATGACCATTGATGAGCGATGAATTACTTCGTACACTGCTCTCGAAATGACAATCCTTTGCAGAGTGCTGCAATTTCTGCTATAATTTTATATGAAAGTATATCTCCCGGTCCATACCGGGTTCTGCCCGGGCGTGAAACTTGCCGAAAAAAAACTGCTGGATTTGAAGATCAAAAATAAAGGCAGGGAAATTTACGTCCTCGGCAAACTTATACATAACAACTCGTATATTGAATATCTTAAATCCATAGGAATAAACACCTCCGGGAGCGACGCCGATATCCCCGCGGGCTCATTTACTATGATAAGGACCCATGGCATCGACCGGAAGATAGAGGACAGGATCCGCAAAAAGCTCGAGGTGGTGGACCTGACCTGTTCGAAGGTCAAGGCGCTTCAAAAGTACATTCATAAGCTTTCCCTCGAGGGTTTTTTTACGGTTATTACCGGTAAAAAGGACCATCCCGAGATGCTTGGGCTTGTAAGCTATGCCGCTGGATTTTACGTGATTGAAAACGAGGCCGACCTGGAAGCCTTTATCGGGGGTTTTGATAAAAATATCAGGAAAATACTCGTGATATCGCAGACAACCGGAAAACGCACCCTATTCGAGAGCGTGTCGGGGAAGATCATCGAAAAATTTTCCAGAGGACGCGAAATCAGGGTCCATGATTCGATCTGCTCGATCACAAGCCTCCGGGAACAGGAATCGGTCAGGCTCCAGGAAAGATCCGATGTCACTTTCGTTATAGGCGACCATATCTCTGCAAACGCCAATAAGTTGTTTCAAAAGCTCAAGATTAAAAGGAAGGAAACGTATTTTATCGAAAACCTGGAAGGATTAAAGATGTTAAATCTTCCCCTTGCGGAATACAGGTCCGCGCTCGTCGTTTCCTCTTCGTCCACGCCGCCGTTTATCGAGCGGGAAACAGTCGATTATCTGCTGGCTATATAGGATCGGCAGAATAAACGCGCAATCCCGTTTCTTTATTAAACAGATACATTTTTTTAAATTTTAAAAAAATCGTGGAATCTATTTTCAATTCCATCCCTATTGGCGCTTTAATGTAGATTTCTTCATTGCCGATTCTAAGAGTAAGTACCGAAATATTTTTTATCGGCACCTGACGAACCATAGTGACCGCCGCCTGAAATCCCCCCGGGGTCGATTCATCAATTATCTCAATGTCTTCCGGGTGCAAACCGACTTTATATCCGGATAATTCCGGAGAAACGGATTTACCATCAAGCATGTTGATCGCCGGGGTTTCGGTGTTCGGATTAAGAAATTCTGCGACAAAAACAGATGACGGATTTTTATATAATTCTTCAAACGTGCCGACCTGGGCAATTTTCCCGATATCCATTACGGCGATAATATCGGCAAGAATTAAAGCTTCCTGCTGGTCGTGGGTTACATAGACCGTCGTTACTTTCAGCTGGGACAGCAGCTTGCGAAGCTCGATCCTGTATTTACCGCGAAGTTTTGCGTCCAGGTTTGAGAAAGGTTCATCAAGGAGAAATACCGCAGGGTCGCGTGTAATGCATCGCGCTATTGCAATGCGCTGCTTCTCGCCACCGGAAAGATTGGGGATTTTACGGTCCAGGAGATATTCTATATCGATCCCCATCAGTTCGCTGGTTTTTTTATATTTTTCAGTTTTCAATAATTCCATATCCTTGGTCTTCTTATGAAATAAAAAAAATGTAAGTATATTTGTCCTTGCTTTCATATGAGGATATAGCGCGTAATTCTGGAAAACCATGCCGATTTTCCTGCTTTCAGCCGGAAGTGAGGTAACATCCATGCCGGCAAAAATAATCTGTCCGGAATCCGGCTGTTCGAGCCCTGCTATCATCCTCAGAAGTGTGGTTTTACCGCAGCCGCTGGGACCAAGGATCACCAGTGTTTTCCCGTCCGGTATTGATAAATTAATTTCATTTATCTTGAATCCATAAGTCTGATTATTCTTTAAGTTACCTTCCATTATTTGCCCCGGGACAGCAGACTTCATAGCGGCATTTGTAATAAAAGCATATTCGATGGTTTTACCTATGGCGGTATCCTCGAAATTCCGGCGGAATGCTTTAACAATATCCTTTAATTCAACCGACGCCATAACTTCTCCTCTCAATAAAGATTAACTCTGTCAAAGAGTTTAATTAAAATCATTAATATTGTAAATAATTTCTAACAACCTTCTGCGGACTTGCAATTGTTCTGTCGAAGAGCCCGGCAGGTAATCTCCTTTCGCCTTCAGCTTTTCCTTTCTATACTGTAATCGAGGAGCTCCCTCAATACCGCGATACCGGAGGGGTCTGCGTTTTTAATATCACCTATCAAATCGCCGGCACATTTTCTCAATTCGGTCATCTTTCGATTAATAATTTTATCAACTCCAATTCTTAAGATCTGTTCCCTGATATAATCGATATCTTTATCCGAAATCCGGCCGGAGCCGAATATTTTTAAAAGTCTTTCTCTTTCCATGGGGCCGCTGTCCCTTAAAAGATAATAATGATAAAGATTTTTTTTATTTTCCTTCAGGTCGGACCCCACTGGCTTGCCGGTCTCCCGTTCGTTTCCGAACAACCCGATTTCATCGTCCTTAATCTGGAATATCAGGCCTAAATCCTCGCCTATATCGCTTAAAAGGCCCAGGGCCGCTCTGTCCGTATCGGCGAGGATCGCGCCTGTCATGAGCGGAAGGGAGAATGTATAACGCCCTGTTTTATAAGTATAAAGGTTTAAAATTGAAGCTTCGTCCGGACTATCTTTTATATTGCTGAAAAATACGTCCTGCATCTGGGCAAGGCCGACAGAGACGAATTCAGCGGATACCAGCTTGTTGATATTCATTTCAGCCGCGGCACCGCCATTGAGACCGGACAATATCTCGAATGAAAGAAAAAACGCTATATCGCCGGCGCAGATGCCCATCGATTCTCCGAAATGATAGGAATCATTGAAACCTTTCCTGTCTCCCAGCACTTTGTACTGATAAAAAAGGCTTTCTTTACCCCGCCTCAAAAGATCCCTGTCCATAATATCGTCATGAATGAGAAATCCCGATTGGAACAATTCCATTGCAGCCGCGGCCCTGAGCGCGCTATCGGTTCTCCTGCCGCTAAAAAGGCTATGGGAAAGCAGAACAAGTCCGCCCCTTATCATCTTGCCTGAAACGGTGAAATCGATAAGCCTTTCCTGTATATCGCCGCCCCATTCGTTTATTCCTGAAAGGGATTTTTCTTTGGAATTAAAAAATTCCCGAAGAAAACGCTCGATTTTCGGTTTTTGCACATTAAAGAATTCCAGCATTTATCGTGCTCCCGAGTTTAGTTTAATTCATTTTTACAATTTCCTCAATAAAAAAAACACGGGCGTGATTTTGACAAAAAACACGATGTTTCTTACAATTATTATCTAAAAAAACACTATAAGCTTAATCGAGTCGATAATTATCATCGAATTAAATTAATAAATAACAGGAGTAAAAAAATGAGCATATCTGAAAAACTATGGAAGAGGGGAAGCGATTTCCTCGGCGTTAAATATCCGATAATGGCCGGCGCAATGACGTGGATCAGCAATTACGAGCTGGCAAAAGCCGTCAGCATAAACGGGGCTTTTCCGGTTCTTGCCGGCGGGAACATGGAACCGGACCTTTTTGAAAAAGAGGTGGATAAACTCATCGGCGGCCTGAACGGCCCTTTTGCGGTCAACATGATAACTATAGCGCCTAATTTTAAAGCACAGTATGAGATCGTTCGTGAGAAAAAAGTTCCGATCGCGATATTCGCAGGGAACTTCCCGAAAAAAAATGACGTCGAAGGCCTGAAACAGAAGGGCATAAAAACAATGGCCTTTGCCTCCAGCGGCCAGATATCCGACCAGATGATACGCTTCGGCATAGACGCGCTTATCCTCGAGGGAAGCGAAGCCGGGGGGCACATAGGTTATGTGTCGATAATGATCCTGCTCCAGCAGATCCTTTTCAAAACGTCCGAAGTGCCGGTTTTTGTCGCAGGTGGCATAGGAACGGGGAGGATGATCGCGCATATGCTTCTTATGGGGGCTTCGGGGGTACAGCTGGGAACCCGTTTCGTCGTTAGCGAGGAATGCACGGCCCATCCGAAATTCAAGGAAGCGTTTATAAAAGCCAAGGCAAGACATGCCATAGCCACTCCTCAGTACGATTCCAGGCTGCCGGTCGTATCGGTCAGGGCATTGAAGAACAAGGGGACCGAGAATTTCGGCAAACTTCAACTTGAACTAATAGGCAAACTTGAAAGGGGAGAAATTACCAGAGAAGAAGCCCAATTCGAGGTTGAACGGTACTGGGTCGGAGGTCTCCGCAAGGGGGTTGTCGATGGTGATATCGAGAACGGTTCGTTAATGGCCGGGCAAAGCGTCGGGCTTCTGGAAAAGATACAGCCGATTTGCGAAATAATAAAGGAGCTTATCGACGATACCGAGAAGGAGCTTCGGACGGTAAAAAACCTTTTGGATAAAATTAATTGAATAACCGAATATTAAGGAGGAATCTGTGGGTTATCATATCGCTGTACTTGTAAAACAAGTCCCTGACACGCATAATATAACGGGAAAGGCCATGAAGGACGACGGCACCGTAAACCGCCAGGCACTTCCGGCAATTTTTAATCCCGAAGATCTTAATGCGCTTGAAGAAGCTCTTAAAATTAAAGAAAATTACGGAGCGAAGATCACTGTCATATCCATGGGGCCGCCGAACGCGGCGCAGGTCCTGCGGGAAAGCCTTTACAGGGGCGCTGATGACGTAATTCTGATAACAGACAGGGCTTTTGCCGGGGCAGACACCCTGGCTACCTCCTACGTTCTCGCTCTTGCGGTAAAAAAACTTGGAAAGGTCGATATCGTAATGTGCGGCAGGCAGGCCATAGACGGCGATACCGCCCAGGTAGGCCCCCAGACAGCCGAAAAGCTCAAAATAAACCAGCTTACCTGCGTCAATAAGATCGTTTCCCTTAAAAAGGACTCTATAACGGTTGAAAGATCGATAGAAGGGGGGTACGAAACCCTTGCGGCTAAACTGCCGGTGCTTCTGACCGTTACAGGAGAAGCCAATACCCCGAGACCCCCTGCCGCAAAAAAAATCCTCGCTTATAAGCATGCGATGACCCCTATCGAACTTGAAAATCTTGATGAAGCCTATATCAATGCCAATGAAATAACAGATTCTCATGCCCTTATCAAACTTTGGGACCACAAAGAGATCGGTGCAAGCCCGGAACAGTGCGGCCTTTCCGGTTCGCCGACAAAGGTCAAACAGATAGAAAGCATTGTGCTGGGCGCTCAGGAATTCCGGAAAATCGATAACACTAAGTCCGGGATCGAGGGCCTGATCTCCGAATTGTTAGATGAACATATTTTAGGTTAAAGGGGAAACGTAATGAAAACGAATGAAGTATGGGTTTTTATAGAACAAAACAACGGAAAAGTCGCGGATGTAAGCCTCGAACTCCTGGGAAAGGGGAGCGAACTTGCAAAAAGGCTGAATGTGAAAACCGGGGCCGTTATAATAGGAGACGGGGTGAAGGGCCTCGCCTTAACTCTAATAAAGCAGGGCGCAGAAAGGGTTTATCCTGTCGAAGCCGCCGAATTGAAAAATTATACTACCCTGCCTTACTCTCATATTATGTCAGGCCTTATCAAAGAATATGAACCCCAGATAGTGCTGTACGGGGCGACCACGACCGGGAGGGACATAGCGCCCCGAATAGCATCGGAATTAAAAGTCGGCCTGACAGCCGACTGCACAAATCTCCAGATAGGGGATTACACCAAGCCTTCCTCAAAAGAAGGCGATACTCTTTATAAGGATATCCTGTACCAGATACGTCCCGCGTTCGGAGGAAATATTATAGCGACTATAGTCAGCCCCGATCACAGGCCGCAGATGGCTACCGTCCGCGAAGGCGTTATGAAGATGAACGTACCCGACCCCTCAAAAAAGGGAGAAATAATTGAAACGAAGATCAGCCTTCCGCAGGAACTTTTTATTACGGATATAGTTAAAAAGGTGCAAAAAGAGAAGGCGGTTGACCTTAAATCCGCAGCTGTTATTGTTTCAGGCGGAATGGGTGTGGGTTCCAGGGATAATTTCAAGCTTGTCCACGACCTCGCACATGTACTGGGAGCCCAGGTAGGCGGGTCCCGGGCTGCGGTGGATGCGGGATTTATCGGCCATGACCACCAGGTTGGGCAGACAGGTACGACTGTCAGGCCTAAACTTTATATCGCCGTGGGAATATCGGGCCAGATACAGCATATGGCTGGTATGAAGGAATCGAACAGGATCATTGCAATCAACAGCGATCCTAACGCGCCTATCTTTCAGATAGCCCATTACGGAATTGTCGGCGACCTGAATGACATTCTGCCGAAGTTTATTGACGTTTATAAATCTTTAATGAAATAAGGAGTTTTCCATGCCTAATTTTTATACAGACAACGACGATATCCAGTTTCATATCAAGCACCTGGACCTTGACAGGATAATCGAGCTCAAGGAAAACTATTTTAAAGACAAAAATGAATACGATTACGCACCGGTAAATATCAAAGACGCTAAAGACTCATACGATAAAATACTGAATATTACAGGCGATATAGCGGGTAATTTTATAGATCCGCGCTCGCAGGCGGTGGACGAAGAGGGTGCCCGCTTTGAAAACGGCGAGGTAAGTTACGCCACCGGAACGAAAGAGGAACTTGAAGTTTTAAAAAAAGCCGACCTCATGGGATTTACCCTTCCCAGGAAATACGGCGGGCTTAATTGTCCTGTGACAATTTATTCGATAGCCACAGAAATGGTTTCAAGGGCCGATGCCTCCCTGATGAATCTCTTCGGGCTGCAGGACATAGCTGAAACAATCAACCTCTTTGCCGATGAGGACCAGAAGATGAGATACCTGCCCCGTTTTGCGGCAGGAGAAGTTACCGGCTCTATGGCTCTTACCGAACCTGATGCGGGAAGCGATCTGCAGGCCGTACAGTTAAAAGCATGGCAGGATGAAAAGGGCCAGTGGCGCTTAAAGGGTGTAAAACGCTTTATAACTAACGGATGCGGCCATATTTCCCTTGTCCTTGCCCGAAGCGAAGAGGGCACGAACGACGGAAGAGGCCTATCCATGTTCATCTATGAAAGGGACGATAAAATGAAAATCCGCAGGATCGAGAACAAGCTTGGAATCCATGGCTCGCCTACCTGCGAACTCCAGTTTAACGACGCACCGGCTGAGCTTTGCGGCAAAAGGAGAATGGGCCTTATAAAATATGTTATGTCGCTGATGAACGGCGCGAGACTCGCGATCGCGGCTCAGGGACTTGGCATCGCCGAAGCCGCTTACGCCGAGGCTGACCAATACGCAAAGGACAGGGTCCAGTTCAAAAAGGCAATCCGCGACATGATCCCGGTAAGCGAGCTTCTTGTCAATATGCGTGTGAAAATCGAAGCTGCGAGGACGCTGCTTTACGAGACGGCATTGATAGTCGATATGAAGGCCTGCCTGGAACATGAGAGCGGGCAGAATGAAGATAAGGCCAAGGCTTTGAGGGATGAACTTAAGAAATATTCGGCCCTTGCGGCGCTTTTCACGCCGATGGTCAAGGGTTATAACACGGAAATAGCCAACCAGGTAGCATACGAAACCATCCAGATACATGGCGGTACAGGTTTTATGAAGGAATTCAATGCTGAAAGGCATTACAGGGACGCCAGGATCACGAATATATACGAAGGAACGACACAGCTTCAGGTGGTCGCGGCCATCGGCGGGATCGTTAAAGGGGTGGCGGTAGAAAAAATCGCAGAATACGACGGAAAGGCGAACTTTACAGGACTTGAATTTTTGAAAAAGCCCCTGAGGCAAATGAAGGAGCAGACAGAAAAAGCGATAGAATATGTCAGAGCCAAGAACGACAGCCTTTACCAGGAATATCATTCGCGAAGGCTCGTTGAAATGGTGACCGACACGGTAATAGGATACCTTATGCTTCGCGATGCCGGCCGTTCTGAAAGAAAAAAGGATGTGGCGAAGTATTTTATAGAAATGGCCCTTCCAGAAGTAAATATCCGCCATGATATTATAGTGAATAATATCCAGCATTTCCTGGAAAAAAAGCAGGAAATCCTGGATGGGAAAAACTGATCGTTAAGGTTAAAACTCCGCCGGCTTCTATGCATAACCGGATCCCGGATTTCAATTGTTTGATATGTTTATTGATAACGCTTATAATATTATTTTAACTGCAGAACATAAAGGAGGATTCGAAATGTTAGAAGAATTTATCCAGGTTAAAAGAGAAGCAAACGAAAGAATGGACAGATCGATCCAGCACCTCAAAGACGAATTTAAAAAAATGAGGACCGGAAGGGCCAATATAGCTATGGTAGAAGATATCCGTTTCGATTATTACGGCAATTTAACCCCGCTAAAGCAGGCTGCTTCTCTCTCTACTCCGGATCCGCACACGATAACCATAGATCCCTGGGATAAAAGCGCGCTCAAAGCAATTGAAAAAGGAATTTCTGAATCCGGTCTCGGTTTTACAGCGATGAACGATGGAAAAATCATCCGCGTGGCTATCCCCCCGCTTACCGAGGAAACAAAAAAAGATTTCGTTAAGAAAATCAAGGAGATCGCGGAAGAGATCAAAGTTGCCATTAGAAACGAGAGAAGGGATATTAACGCCCATGTAAAAAAAATGACAAAAGACGGCCATATAAGCGAGGATGACGAAAGAAAAGAGCTTGACGAGATCCAGAAGGTGACTGACAATCATATTAAGACAATCGACGATCTTATCATGAAAAAAGAAAAAGAGATAATGGAAGTTTAGCCCTGGAGGAATATGCGTCTTTATACTTTCGATATCGATGAAAACGCACTGCCCTCGCATGTCGGGATAATAATGGACGGCAACGGCAGATGGGCCGGGAGAAAGGGCCTTCCAAGAGTCCGGGGCCATGTTAAAGGGTACGAGGTCCTGAAGAAAATCATCGAATTCAATAAAAAAATCGGGATCAGGTATATTTCAGTTTACGCTTTTTCAACCGAAAACTGGCGCAGGCCGAAGGATGAAGTGAATTTTCTCATGGAACTGGCAAGGAACCTTATCGCTGAATATACCGAAACACTTTTCAGGAACGATATCAGGCTTCTTGTTACAGGCGTAAAAGACCACCTTGACGAGCCTCTTATCAGACTTCTCGAGGAATCGGTATCGAAAACAAGCAAATGCTCTTCATATGTTCTCAATGTAGTTTTCAATTACGGGGGAAGGAGGGAGATCCTGGATGCCTCGAAGAAACTGGCCTCTGAATACGGATGCGGAAAAGCGGACCTTGATAAAATTGACGAAAAGGCTTTCGGGAATTACCTTTACGAGCCTGAATTGCCGGATGTCGATCTTGTAATACGGACAAGCGGGGAATACAGATTATCTAATTTTCTGCTCTGGCAGTCAAATTATGCCGAACTGTATTTTACCAAGAAATTATGGCCGGATTTCAGGGAGAGGGATTTCTGCAGGGCTATATACAATTACCAGGCAAGAAAGAGAAGATTCGGCGATATTTGAAAAAAGGAGGGCATAATGTTTTGGAAAAGGCTTTCCACCGTGATTTTACTGCTTCCGGTCTGCGCTTTTTTAGTATTTACCAGGTACTTCAACGGTTTGCCTGTTTTTGTAGTTGTGCTGGTCATCGCGATTATAATCGCTAATGAAATATATGCCCTTTTCGAAAAAAAGGGTTATTCCTTTAACCTCTGGCTGCATTCCCTGGCGCTTACGGCAAGTTATATAAGTTTTTATCTCTATGGAATGGGAAGTTACGATATAGGTTACCTGTTCATCGTCCAGATCGGTATAATTTCTGTATACATTATCATCATTATGGGTATTGAATCGATCTCGGGCAGGTTTGAGAATTCCATGGAAAACATGACGCTCCCGGTATTCAGCTATATAATTCTCGGCATCTTCATGCCCCTCCTGGGTCTTTTAAAGACAATGGATCTATCGGGCTGGCTGCTTGCAATACTCCTTGTGATAATATACCTTACGGACACAGGGGGGTGGATTTTCGGGAAGCTTTTCGGCCAGCATAAAATTAAATTCATATCGAGTCCTAATAAGACCCTTGAAGGTTTCATAGGGGCTGTTTTATTGGGCGTTGTCGGGGGATTAGGAATTTATATAGCTGAAATAATTTTTCCTCTCCCCTCGAAATTCACTCTTTCCGAATTGATAATAATAACATTCGCCGTTATCTTTTCAGGCATAGTCGGCGACCTGGGCGAGTCCAGCATAAAACGATGGGCCCATTTGAAGGATTCCGGAGACCTTCTGCCGGGGCATGGCGGTTTTTTTGACCGTTTCGACAGCCTGATATTCGCAACGCCGGTATTTTATGTGCTCATCAAACTGATGGGGCACTAGGGAACGGAACCACAGATGGGCACGGACTACAGACCTTCGGCATAGATCGGGTTTAATAACCCGGGGCAGGATGATGCGGGCGGCTGAAGCGTTAAAAAATGACATGATTGAAGCCATAGAGGCGGAGTCAGATGTAAATATTGTGGATAAAGAGGGAAAAACGGTATTGTTTAACAATATGTCTCTATAAAAACCAAATTGTGGAGGAATTGCAAATATGAAATCAATAAGCTCCCTTTTCGTTTTACTATTTATCAGCTTCGTTCTTGTTTCCTGTGCCGAACAGAACGCATTGACAAAAGAAAATCAGGACAAGGAATCGGATACAAATGTAAATGCATCTTTCCTTGAAAAGCAGGAAACAGAAGCGGATATTACCGTCAAGCATAAGATACTTATAACGCCTTTTGAATATGTATCCACAAACTCGAAATACTCAAATCCCGAGATTTACAAAACGATTATTTTCTCTTCATTCTATAATCTGTTTTCAGTGCTTCCAACAATCGACCTTCCTGATAAAAGCGAACTTTTAAGTTTGAATCCTTCCGATGATACTATTTCAAACCTGGCAAATAAGTATCAGTGCGATTTCATCGTATTCGGGGATTATGGCCTCAAAGGCGACAAATCAAAACCGAACGCAGTCATAAACCTTAAAATATGGAATAAATTATCGGGTGCTATTATGACAGACAGCATAACCACACCCACCGACATCGACCTTTTCGATGCCATCGATTCCCTTATGTCAAAGATGGTCAGGACAATGCTGAATGAAGAAATGAAGATAGCATATCTTAATTTCAATAATTTCGACACAGGCAACGAAAACATCGGTATATTTATCAATCACAAACTTGTTGCCGAGCCGATTTCAAATAATTTCAAACTCAGCATGAAAATATTATCAGGTAAAAAATATAATGTCAGCATCAGAAGAATGTTCGACGGTAAACTTCTTTCGGGCGCTTTCACCAACTTGAAGCCCGGGGAAACGATGAATTTCAGCGCCACGAATTACAGGGTGAATCTTATAAAAAATGGTGAATTTGATAAAGTAAGTGAAGCCTTATATCTCAAAAATACCGGCGACGCATTTGATATTATTCAAAAATTATTTGAGCCTGAAGATATAGGTAAATGGCATTTAATAACAATGGATAGTGCTGAAGCCGAGGTAAAAATTGAAAGCGGGAACTGTTATATCAAGATAAAGAATTGCGGCCTTTATTGGAATTCCATGGTCTTTGATATTGCCTCTGTTAAAATTGAATATGGTAAAAATTATCGTCTTTCTTTTATGGCAAAATCTACTGATATCCGAGAAATTGGATTAAAAATTGGCAGGCATGGGAACGGTTGGTATAATTATATTGGTATTAATTATCGAGATCGGCCTAAATATTTTCCCATAAATACAGAAATGAAGGAATACAATTGTATATTCAAGATGAATTATTTAACAGATGAAAAAGGATATTTAGAAATTTTCCTTCATGATTCCACAAATGATGTTTGGATAAAAAATGTAATGGTCGAAGAACTGGATTAAAGAAATCTTAAAAAAAATTCCTTTTTCTCCATCTTAGCCAATTCGCATATAATATCGATTCATTTCGCCAATATTGGTCAAAATAGCATTACGCTTACACCTTCAAAATGTAAAATCGGCTGACAGTAAAGCATTTTTTCAAGGCCGCCCCCCACGGGGGCAAGTGTTTAAATGTGCCGAAGGATCTGCGGTTTCAATTCCTAGTAGTATCCCCTTTTAAATATTAGTCCGCATGCCGGGACCGGAGATCTGTATTCAACAGGGAAAACGATTTTATCATTTAAGGCGTCCCTGACCATTTCAAGGCTTATATAGCCGTATGAGTAATTCAGGCAGGTTGAAACGATCGACCTTATCATGCCGTTCAGAAAACCGCTTCCCTTTATGAAAAAAACGCACCTCACGCCTATCTCGGCAACCCTTAAATAATTTATACGCCTTTTAAAATTAATATCGCTTTTGTAACCGTAACTGAAATTCTTGAATGAATGTTCGCCTGTGAAAACCCTGCAGATTTCCCGCAGCCTGGATATATCTATTTCATCCTGAACAACATAAGAATAGCGGGAATAAAAAGGCAGCCATCTGGAAGACAATTTATCCAGCCTCGGAATTACAATTATAGAATATATATATTCCCTTGCCACGGCGGAAAACCTCGAATGAAAGTCATCCGGAGCCGGGATGGCGCTGTGTATGCGGATATCCCCAGGCAGCCTGCGGTTGAGTATGTATGAGAGTTTTTCTGCCGGAAGGGATGTATTATTAATCCTGAAATTGGCGGTATAGTAGACGGCATGAGCTCCGGCATCAGTCCTGCCTATGCCGGCAACTTTTACATGTTCCCTGAAAATTCCGCTAAGAGCTTTTTCGATTTCACCCTGGATGGATTTTGCGTTTTTCTGCTTCTGCCAGCCTGAATAAGAACTGCCGTCGAAGCTTAATGTAATTTTTAGATTGATCTCTTCCATGATGCGGTCAAAATGAATTAACTAATCGTGTTATCAGCTTATCGAAAATATTCAAATCCGGAACACTTGACGAGACTTCTTCTTTTTGCACTTTTTGATTTTCTACAGGGACGATTATAACATCCTGCATCGTTATAGGTTTTCCCATGGAGGAATAATCGTATGAAGAAAGCCTTTGAAGCTGTGCATCTATGCCGAGGCTGAGTTCCATTTTTTGGGCATTGAGGTTTTCAATTTCTTTCTGGATATCCCTGACCTTGAAATCATATTCCCTGGATTCAAGACGCTGTTCTACAAGTACGAATAAAAAACCGGTAAATAAAATAAAAATAACTGCGATCTTAAGTCCGGAAAAGCCGGATTTATTCATTAGTTATCCCTCTTTTTTCAATGACCCTCAACTTTGCGCTTCGCGACGCCCTGTTCGTCTTCAATTCTTCCATCCCAGGAACAACAGGTTTTTTAGTCAGTATCGAAAACCCTCCTTTTTTTTCAAGTTCCTTGAAAGAGTTTTTTACGATCCTGTCTTCAAGCGAATGATAGCTTAGAATAACAAGTCTCCCGCTGTCCAATAGATTATCGACAAACCCTGGTATAAAACTTTCGAGAATTTGCAATTCTTTATTAACATAAATTCTAAGGGCCTGAAAACTTTTTGCGGCAGGATGAGTTTTTCCGCCGATCCTAGGCTTTTTAGCCCTCATAATAACGCCGGCGAGTTCCGCCGCGCTTTTATAAGGGCGGTTCCTGACGATTGCTGCGGCAATTTTCCTGCTCTCATATTCCTCGCCATAGATATATAATATATCGGCTATTTCTTTTTCACTGAATTTGTTTACGACATCCCTGGCGTCAAAGCCTGTTTCCAACCTATTGTCAAGCCTCATCGAGAGTCCTTTCGGATCTGTATAGCTGAAACCCATGCTGTTTTCTCCAGTCAGGTGAAAAAGTGAAATTCCAAGGTCCGCTAATATTCCATCGACCTTTGATATTTTTTCTAAAGACATAATGTCTGAAATTTTATCGAATGTGTCTTCGTAAAAAGTAATGTTTCCGTATCCTGCCAGTCTTTCCCTAGCCCTTGCAAGAATAGGCGCGTTCCTGTCGATGCATATAAGCCTGCCTGCAGGGATAAGGGGGGCTATGAGAGCCGAATGGCCTCCTTCGCCGCAGGTTGAGTCAATGATTATACTGTCCTCATGGAGATTCAGATATCCGATCACTTCATTCGGCATTACCGGCGTGTGATAAATTTTATCAGGCATCTGGTTATTTATCCTTTCTTACAGTGTTCTGAAGTTTAAGGAACATTGTAATTTCATTTCCGGTGATGTTATATCTGACTTTATCCATCACCTTTTTGACTATATAAACCCCTCGCCCGGATGGTTTTAGAAGATTATCGTCTTCCAGAGGGCTCGGTATGTTCCTGAAATCAAAACCTATTCCTTCGTCCTTGACCTTTATCACTATCCAGTTAATAAAAATCCGATAAATTATCGTAACCCTTTTCTGTGAACCGGACTTGTTCCCATGTTCCACCGCATTGATCATCGTTTCATAAAGTGCCGTATAGATTTTCCAGTTTTCTTCTTCGTCCAGGGGTACAATCTTATTTATACTTTCAGAGATCTTGAGTATGGCGTTATCTATTTCGAGAATATTGCTGGGTATGGAAAGAAATTTTTTATACCTCAATTCTTTATTAAGAATAATCAAAAGCATACTTATATCGTCGTCGGCGAATTGAGTAGAAGTCTTCAGCATTGTCATATATATATTATTAAGGATATACCTGGTACGGAGCTGAAGACTCTCATCGAAGATACCCATTAGATCTTCTATACGCGTCATCCGGTTGCCCTTCCTGAATGAGAGAATTCCATCAGTAAAAAGAAGGATCTTGCAGTTTTCAGGAAGGCTTATCTTTATCCTCGCGTTATCGAACGGAACATTTTTCCTTACTCCGAGGGGGTATGTTATCCCCTGAAGAGTGGATATTTCTCTGGTTTTATCGTTATAAAGAACCGGGAAGGGATGTCCGCAATTTATATATTCAAGAGTACAATCCGACAAATTGACGATTCCGTAAAATAGGGTGATGAATTGATCCTCCGGCAGTATTTTTAGAAGGGCGAGGTTCAGATATTTTACAATATCTTCGATCTGCTGGCCCTCTTTCCGGGAATATTCGACCAGCATTTTCAGCATCGAGGTAAGCAGAGACGCCGATACTCCGTGCCCTGAAACATCGGCCATTATAATGCCTATGTGATAATCGTCAATCTGCAGGATATCGCAAAAATCCCCGCCGAGCTGGGTCGAGGGCTTAAAGAAAGTTTCGAAGCGGATGAGAGAGGAGTAGACAGGGGGGATCGTCAGGACATGGTTCCATATCCTTTTGGCAGTTGCGAGTTCCTCCTCTATCAGATTCGTTTTTTCAGCAAGCTGGGCGTAAAGCTTATTTTCAAGGCTGATATCCTGGAATGTCGCCTCGATAAGTTCTGCGTCTCCAAGGATTATTTTTTGAAGGTGGGCTGAAAAGACCCGTTTCCCCTGGTCGTTTCTGAGGCTGAATTTCAGGAGCAGGAAGTCCTGTTCAGGTATTTTGTTGGCCATTTCCCTGAAATTGTTATCAGGAATATTGAAATAATTCTGCAATAACTCCCCCTGGAGCTTATCGGCCTCAGAAAATCCCAGAGAAGCTATAAAATTGTCGTTTACGAAATAAATGATCCCTTCCTGATTTATAATAGCCAGTCCGATAGGAAGTTCCTTTAAAAACTTTTTATATCTCTCCTCGGAAGCCTCGAGTTTTTTAAGAAGAAGATATTGAAGGGATTCGTCCAGGAGTATAAATATACCCCCCTTAATAATTCCTGTGTGGCTGTGAAGCGGCATTCCGTATATCTTAAGATTTTTATTGCCGTATAATGAGTCTTTCTCAAGCGTATGTCCCCCTATAATCTTGGCAAACACGGACTTGTCGATTATCTGGTTAATTTCTTTTAGGCTGCCGGATGAAAAGGTTTTAAAACTATCGTTAGACTGGATAATATTTCCTTCCCGGTCCGTAACGCAAAGCGATACCGGATTTTTAATGAAAAGCCTGTTGAGAAATTCCTTCATTTCATTAAATTCAGAGTGAAATTCCCTTAAAAATAAAAGAATATTGAAATGACGGCTTAAAATGCCCAGGCGGTCCCGAAGTCCTGAACTATTACAGTCTTCCCTGATGAAAAAAATAACGAAATATTTTACGTTATTTATGCCCGAAGTAAAGGGGTATATCGAGGCCTGACGGAAATGATTTTTTTTATCGTGTATTTCAAGCAATTTAATAAGCGAGTGTTTTTTTAAAACCCCGGAACGGTCAAATTCCTGAACTGTGCTGTTATCTGTATTCATGCTTAGAAGATAATCCCTGATTTCCATGTCATTAACAATTACATTACTTTTAATATTAGTAATAAAAGAACCGTCAAAACGCAATATTACACCGCTGATAATGCCTTCGGATGCAAGAATGCCAAGCATTTGAAACAGGGATTTTTCCACATTCTGGGAAGCGGCATGGTTTTTAAAAAGAAGAATTGCCGTTTCTTCAGCTTTTTTAAGTATTTTGTCCAATTTTGTAGAATTTCGGGCCGACCTGGAACCGAATGCATAACCGGCGATAAAAGCGGACGACGAAAAGATTACGGCTATAGAAATGTATATAAGTAAATTTTCCATTTTATTATTAAAAGTTTTGAAATTTTATTCTAAAATACCGTCTTTGATTAATCAACTTTTTCTATTGAGAGAGGGAATATCGAGGCAGGTTTGTTTTTTTTTCTTTTTTAATTATATTTTATAAAAAAGGTAAGGAGGGGGCTGGTATGCGCAAAATAAGAAAGGTCGTTAAATCCTCGAGAAGCGTGCCGACTATCGAGGGCGCAGGGGTCCATTTGAAACGGGCTTTCGGTTTTTTCCAGGAAAAAGAATTCGATCCCTTCCTTTTACTTGATGATTTTCATTCGGATAATCCTAGCGATTACACGGCAGGTTTTCCCAGGCATCCTCATAGAGGTATTGAGACCGTGACTTATATTCTCCATGGTGAAGTGAAGCACGAGGACAGCCTTGGTAACAGGGGCACTATCGGTCCCGGGGGAGTCCAGTGGATGACCGCTGGAAGCGGAATTATCCATTCGGAAATGCCGCAGGAACAGCCGGATTATCTTCAAGGCCTCCAGCTCTGGATAAATCTGCCCGGATCGCTGAAAATGACCCAGCCGCGTTACAGGAACATCGAAAAGGAACAGATACCGGAAATATGTTCGGATAGCGGTATAATAATAAAGGTTATTTGCGGTAAGTATAACGGCATACCGGGCCCCGTCATCAATCCGTATGTCAATGTCGAATATCTGGATGTATGGATGCCGGTCAATGGAATGTTTATAAATATTATACCTGGAGATTATAACGTTTTCGCATACATTGTCAGCGGAGAGGGATTTTTTGACGAAGATGAAAAGGAGAAATACGGGCCCGAAAGCCTGGTAACATTCGGGAAAGGTGAAGAAGTCAGGATCGAGGCCCGCAGCATAATGGAGTTTATGCTTATTTCGGGCAAGCCTTTGAAGGAGAAGGTAGCCTGGCGGGGACCTATCGTCATGAATACCCGGGAGGAATTGGACACCGCTTTCAATGAATTGCGGGAAGGAACATTTGTGAAAACGGAGAAGATCATCGGGGTGTGAGGAGGCCGTTCAAACCGCCGGGCGATCGCGATTATTGGACGAAAACAGAATATGCAATGCATACCCCGGAAGAATCAAGAACCTGCTCCGTCGTCCCGTTCCAGTAACAGGCTTTGACGTTATGATCACATCCCGCCGTATACACATTGCCGTTATAGACAAAAATAGATTGTGCGGACCCTCCTGAAGAATCGAGGACCTGCTCAGTCGTCCCGTTCCAGTAACAGGCCTTGCTGTTATGATCGTAACCCGCCGTATATATACTGCCGTTATAGACAAAAATGGATTGCGCCTTGCCCCCGGACGCATCAAGGACATGCTCGGTCGTCCCGATCCAGTAGCAGGCGCTGTTGTTATGATCGTAACCCGCCGTATATATACTGCCGTTATAGACAAAAATAGATTGTGCGTATCCTCCTGAAGAATCGAGGACCTGCTCTGATGATTTATAAATGTACTTTCAAGGGCCTTATTTCTCTTTTGAGGGGGTCTAAAATAAAGCCCATTTCTTCAAGCGTTATTGCCCCTAATAACGGTTCATCTTCGTCGCTTTCACCTAAAATAACAGGAGTATGCCCTTTACCTTCCGGAAGAACTATATAACATTCTGATATTCCCCGTGTTATGACTGTACCATCAGCTAAAATAAGCTCGGTTTCTCTTTCAGATTTTAAACCTAATTTTTCCCATACAGATTTTGGGAGCATTGAATAAGTTGAACCGCTATCAACAAGGAATTTTATTTTCTCCTGTTTATTATTATTTGATACTACACCATCAACATATGTTATACCCATAATTTTACCTCTTTGAAATTATCGGATATATAAAATCGTTTGTCAAGCGGTGCCGTAGATCAGCGCGCCGGAGAAAATTTTAACCGGAAATACCCCGAAAAACCCGCAAATTTCTAAATCTCCGGCCTTGTATACATCCCGGCGGGAAAACTACATGCAGGGGCATTTTAGGGCTGTAAAAAAGGGCAATTTTGAGTATATACCCCTTAAAAACGGTCAATATAAGGCTTTAAAATTATACGGGTTAAGGAGAAATATACGAACGGCGCATAAAAGAGGTCCCCACGTTGACCTTTTTGAGGCGTTTTTTGATAAAACCTTGCCGAAGCTCCCGGTTCAGAAGTTGTCTATTTTGCTCCGGCTTTTTTCAAAAGTTTTATGACAGTCGGGTCTGTTGCTAACATCAAAGCCGTCTTACCATCTTTATTTATATTTACATCGGCCCCCGCACCAATCAGTGCTTTGACTGTATATGCGCTCAAGCCTTCTTCGGCTGAGTACATTAAAGCCGTCTTACCATCTTTATCCGCTATATTGACATTAGCTCCAGCCTTGATCAATGATTTAATAACGTTCTTATTGACCTTGGAACTTGCTATTATTAAAGCTGTCCTGCCATATTCATCAATTATGTTTAAATCAGCCCCTGCTTCGATCAATTCTTTAACTATTTATTTATAATTAGACCATTTACAGGCGGCCGCCTTCATTAAAGCAGTTTCGCCGTGTTCATTCACCACATTGACATTGAAACCGCAACTTATCATAGCATAAACCGCAGTCTCATTACCTGTGCTGGCCTCATACACCAAATCCGTAGTCCATCCAGCTTGTTTTAGCATCAGGGCACATTCAGCCATAATTTTACGATCTTTAAGAGAAAGCAATTGGTTATTTAAATTTGTGGAAGTTTCAATTTTAATATCATTGGATCCACATATAGAACATTTTGATATCATAAAGCTTGTTTTAGTTCCCGGTGAATACCCGAGTGATTTTGCAGCCTCTTCAGTATCCATAACAGTTCCACAAGAATTACACTTATAGATTGCCATCTTATTACCCCCAAAATTTATTTTTATTTATCACCCTATCCCTAAAACAGCCCCTCCCCCTTCTCCATCTTCTCCCTGGCCTCCCTCAGCGACCTTTCCGCCTCTTCCCTGACCGCCATGCGCTCCGGGGAATCCGGCGGCAGGTTCAAAAGCCGCTTCTGCTTCTCTATCTCCTCTTTCTCCTGGGCCGAGGGATTATGATTGATCTTGAAATATATAAACTCAACCTTTTTCCCCTTTTTTCCCATATCGTAAGTGAACCGGATATCGGTTTTTTCCTCCAGCTCCCACTGGGCTACATTTGTTTTAAAATTCCTGATCCCATTCAACTTTATATTTATCAGAAAATGGACACCAATCTCTATGCCATCCCAATTCTTTACCATATCTGGCCGTTTCTTTAATATCAATTATCGTGTAGATATTACAGACATATTCAGGTATTACAATTTTATTTTCCGATAAGCGTTGAGAAAATGCTTCTATAGTAGGGGTACTATCGGCATTTCCGACAAAAGTACCGCTAAGCCTGTTTTCTCACAAAATTTCCTGAATTTTGTAGCGCTAAACAATATTCCCAAAATTTAAAGGCCTCAAATCGTCGGCTTCGGTTTCTTTTTGAACGTTGAAGTTGTAATCTCCGAGAAAATTAATATGCTCCCAACCAAGTGGGCTTATATTCTGTAAGAGATCTTCCATCAGAGTGCCATTAGCTTTAAGATGATTGGCGGCTTTTTGCAAGTATTTGGTATTCCATACGCTGATCGCGTTTATAATGATGCTCAAAGCGCTTGCCCGCTGCAGTTGGTCCTGAAGTTCCCTTTCCCTGAACACACCATGCTTTCCGATAAATATGCCTTCCCTTGCAAGGGCATTGACGGCCTCACCCTTATTCAGGCCCTTCTGTATACGTCTCCGAAAACGCTTATCAGTGATAAAGTCCAGAATAAAGATGGTTTTCTCGATCCGTCCCATTTCCCTCAGGGCTGCCGCGAGGGTATTCTGCCTTGAATATGAGCCAAGCTTGGACATTATCGAAGAACCGGTCACCTTGCCTGTTCTTATGGAATGAGCAAGGCGTAGCACGTCATCGTAATTTTCCCGTATCAGTTTGAGGTTTATTTTTCCCTTAATGATATGCTGTATATTTCGGTAGTTGACCGGATCTTCCAGCGAGTACAGAACAAGTTCCGATATGCCCCTGATTCTCGGTGCGAATCTCAGGCCAAGCAGATGGCATAAACCGAACACTTGGTCAGTATATCCGGCTGTGTCCGTGTAATGCTCGCAAATATTAAGGTCAGTCTCATGAAAGAAAGCCCCGTCAATGACATAAAGGGCGTCCCTGGAGTTTGTGGGGATAACAGTGGAATAATATGAGGAATACTGATCGCTGATGAAGCGGTACATGGTTGTTCCTTTTTGTGATCCATAATGCGGGTTATGTTCGGCATTCAACGCCGATACTCCGACCTGGACCCTCATTCCATCGGAAGACGACGTGGTACCGTCACCCCAATAAGCAGATAAGGCCTGTTTATGCTGATAATTCACAAGAACGGCCTGGGCTTTTATCATTGCTTCGTCATACATTCGCCATTGTGCCATGTTGGCCATCTGCCAGTAAGAGATACCCGGTGTAGATTCCGCCATCTTGTACAAACCGATATTGGTCCCCATGGCCATCAGGGTAGCCATTAGAACAGGTATTTCTTCATTCCTTGCAAGATTTCCCGTGGAAGCGTGAATGAATTTCCTGTCGAAGTTAGTCCAGCCCGCGACTTCTTGCAGCAGCTCTGGCAATTTTATATGGGGCAGCATGCCGTAAAGCCTTTGGCTCAATACTTCGGCCTCTTCCGGAGTGTCTTTGTCAAGCTTTTCAACATGAATACCGTCCGTGTCGATGTTAACGCCTTCCAGGCTGCCAAGATTTCTTGAAAGCCGTTCCAGGCGGTTATTCAATGATTCCGACCTTTCCCTTAAATAGTAGTTATAATCGGTGCTGACCGCCAATTGGGTATTGGAGGTCTCTTTTGCTTTTATCCAACCCTCTTTTGATACAAGGTATTCATCAAAGTTCCTGTAATTTCTGCTTCCCTTCACGGCAATGTCCCCGGCCCTGGTCCTGTTCCTCAATTCAGTCAAAACAGCCATCTCGTAATAATGCCTGTTTATCTGACCTCCCGGTTCAAAAATGAATTTGTCCCACCTGTTGGTAATAAAGCCCATGGGAGCGTTTGGAGGCATTTTTCGTGCCCCGGTCTCGTTCATTTCTTTAATGAGCTTCAGGGCGTCAAGCAACGGCTTCATGGAGGTATTGGTTGAAGAAAATTCAAGGCACTTGACCAAAACCGGCGTGTATTTCCGGAGATGGTTGTACCAGACGTCAAGTAAATCCAGGTAGTCATAGTTCAACGGCCTGACAAGCTTTCTGGCTTCCTCCACAGACTCGACAATCATCTCCCAGGGCATAACGGATTCTATGGTATCATAGGGGTCAAGACCTTCATTCCTGGCCTTGATCAATGCGGCGCCCAGGTCAGCAAACTGAATAATCTTCTCATTCAGGGATTTGCCATTCTGTTTCTGGATTTCATCCTGTTCCTTTCTGCCTTTGGAAAACAAAGTGTTGATCTGCCTGTCATGGATCTCGACCGCGAGGTCAACAAGGCTTTGACTTAAACCATGAAGGTATACCCCAAGAATAGCATGCCGTTTGTCTGCATCGAAACGACGGAATGAACGAGGTTCATATTTTGACCCCAGCCTTGTCAATTGCCGCAATCTGTTGGGGTGTATCCCGGCAATATCAATATTGAGGTCCAGTTCTCGTATTTTTTCAAGCCTTTCGACAACCTCAAGAAAGGCTTTCGGGGACGATTTTCCGGGATCCTCTTTAAGCCAGCCAAGAACCGTCTTGGCTGCTTCATCTGGCGATTCAATCAGTTTATCCATTTTCTGTTTTTGTAGAGGGGTGAGAGCATCATTTATACTCTTGATAACTTGCTCATCAGCCATTATGCGGACCTCGTTGACTATTCTTTCTATTGTGGTGATCCCGGGAAGAATGACCAGGTTCCTCTTTAATTTATTGATGGATTCCCGTATAAGATGAATGATGTTGTCGTTTTCCATAGCGAAAGGAAGGAGATGTATTGAAAGCATCTCACCGTCTTCTTCGGAATATTGCCTGTATCCATATGTTGTCTGCAATTCTTCAAGATGTTCGTATTTTGTCATCCTTCTCTGGAAATACTTGGAAAAAATTTCTGGGTTAACATGAAGCTGTTCCGCTATATAAGAAAGTACCATATCAGGAATCTCATTGTGAGATCCAAGTGGCCATCCGGGATTCCTAAGCATGCAAAGCTGAACGGCAAAACCAAGACGGTTATAGTCTCTTCTGTGAAGGCTGATGATCCCGATGTCCTTATCAGTCAGAGTATAATGCCTGGCTATCTCAAAATCGCTTATATCTTCAGGAACATTGGTAAATTCAAGCCTTTGTTCTTCAGTCAGCAATATCTCAGGAACCGCCATTTTTACCTCATATTTTTGATCTTTGATTTTTTATATATCGGTATAAACTAGTTTTGCTGATCCCGGTTGCTTTCCTGATTTCGGAAACGGAATACTCTTTGCTATCATACATTTTTATTGCCAAATCCACTTCTTTGGAAGGTTTAAACGGGCGGCCACCTTTTCTTCCTCTTGCCCGTGCGCTTGCAAGTCCCTCCCTGGTCCTCTGACTGACCAGGTCTCTTTCAAATTGGCTTATTCCTGCAAACATGGTAAACATTAATTTTCCTTGGGGAGTAGTTGTGTCCATCCACGATTCTTTTAGGCTTTTAATATTCGCTCCCTTTCTTTCTATTAATTCAACAAGATGGAACAGGTCTTTTGTCGATCTGCTCAATCTGGTCAAATCGCTTATTATAATGACATCTCCCTTCCTGACATGGTCCAGCAGTTTTTCCAATTCAGGCCTTTCTTTTTTAGTTCCTGTTATTTTCTCCTGGTAAACCTTTTCACATCCGGATGATTTCAGTTGATCCAGTTGTCTGTCCAGATTCTGGGAGTCGGTTGACACCCTTGCATATCCTAAAATCATATTTGCTCCTCAAAATGTTTTTGAATATTGTACCATATAGGTTCATAATTCTCAATAACCGGAACATTGTTTATGGGAATAGTTATGGTACAGGAAAAATGTTCAATTTATGCTGAATTTCATTAGAACAATATTCTTCCCAAATACGTTCGTTTATGGAACAGATATTTACTTGACAATATAACCATCTGGTTATATAATTCATTCGAGGTTTGGAAATGAAAATTGAATTTTATGAAACTACGACAGGGAAAAGTCCTGTCTTGGATTCCATTAATGAACTTAGCAATGAGGACCAGACGAAGATACTCGGATGCTTAGAGAATATCCAGCAGTTAGGCTTTGATTGCCCAAGGGTCGAGTTTCGACAGATTGAAGGCAAGTTATGGGAAATAAAGATCAGGGCAAATTCTGGCGGATTCCGGTTTTTTTATGTTTCTGTCAGCAAGAAGTTACTTGTAATCCTGCATATGATAAAGAAAAAGACTCAGAAAACGCCGCCCAAGGATATAAATGTAGCAATGAACCGGCTAAAGGAGGTTATAGCAAATGAAGACATTAGATAAAGTTATAGCGGAGAAGATGAAAGATGAAGAATTCGCCGTTCTCTATGTGAAGGAAATGATTATAAACAAGATTGCCTGTGCTGTTATTGATATGCGGCAAAGACAGGGTTTGACTCAGACAGAACTCGCAGAAAAAGCCCATACTTCACAACCGGTCATAGCCAGGTTGGAACGGGGATCTGATTCCCGGATTCCTTCACTGGAACTTCTTGGCCGAATTGCTCGTGCACTTGGAAAAGAAATTACTATTGACTTTAAGCCGGTTCATCACAATTGAAAGAGGACAGTCTATGACGATCAACCTACGTGAGGTTTATCCTATAAAATATTACAAAAAAGAAGGTTTTGTAGAACGAAAGCTGGAGATTAACGAAGAAGATCTTCAAAATATCATAGAGGATTATTTGTTGAATAATGCAGAGTTTGATTTTGATGAAATTGATATTGTCAACAATCGTCCCATAAATGTCTGGCTACATGTAAAGTGCCGCAAATACACTGATCCCGAAGATGAAGATTACGAAGATGTGTTGAATGAAGCCGAGGTGGTAATCGCGGGGGACTATGATGGCAATCCAACACCAGGCTTGATAGTTTAAAAATTGTCTTAGCGGTACTTTTGTCGGAAATGCCGATAGTACCCCTAGTAGTATTGCTGCAGTAAGTAGAGATAACTCGTCCTGCTATCATTATGCTCTCGTTATTATTACATTTTTCATAAACCAGAGATCCCATTAATAACCCGAGTTTCTTATCAAATTCTACCCTGTTGTTATTCCTTTTAAGATTGATCTTTTCGGTTAAATGAGCTCCCGCAGTAACGAGAAGCTGAATCGTTGAAGTAACTGTTAAATTATTAGCATTCATATTATTTAACCTCTCCCAAGTCTTAAGTCTGTATTATTTAGGTAAATTAAACTTTGCACCTGGTTTGTAGAATTTAACCCTTTCCCTTTTGCTAAAATCATAATCTTTATTATTCCAAATTGTTAAAACTTTTTTATCTTCGTCGATGAAGGCATCCAGTGTGCAATCTTTGTTCTTGTCAATCCCCATTATTTTTGCGGCTTCCGCAGGTATCGTAATTCTCGCGGATAAACCAAGAATACCTTTTCTTGATTGCACTTTAATTTTGTATGCCGGCATTTCAGACTCCTCATTTTCTATATTATAAGGCTTGAAATATTGAGTGACGGGGATAAACTCGGCTACACCAATTCTCAGTTGCAATACGCTTCGCTTATGTTTGATATACCTACCAATGAGGGCATACCGGATTCTATATTGAAATGAATATCTCCTTCTTTCCAAAATACAATGATATCAAACAAATTCTATTGACTAATTTTTCCGATAATGTATAATAGTTGTAAGGATAAAAGGGATTTCATAAATGCCTTTAAAAAACCTCGAAAACATTTCCCCGGAACAGGCCGGATTTATCCGCGCAGAGTAGTCAGCAGATAAGATCAACGGATTTTATGTTTATTAACAACAATCTTATTAATAGCGCTAAAGCTTTAAATGGATCTGAAAAATCTGGGAATGCAGGTCATTTTTTGTCTATCTGTTTTGGTTTACAATACGGCCTACTTTATCTTTCTCTTACTTGTCCGAACACCACCCCCTGTCTCACTATTTTATAGATAAGGCGCCCATTAGTAATACCGTTTTGTAATATGAATTTTGCGGATTCTTCATTCGTAACAACAAAATTCCATGGCGGCAAATATGGCCAAATACTATCTGCGGGGGAAAACGAAGTTTGAAGGCAGACTGTATGAACCTTATTCGTATGTTCAAGCCCTTCCTCCTCTATAAGATGCTTTTTTAATGCCGTAAACAATTCCTTATTCCCAAATTCATAATAATCCCCCCCCCTGATAATGCTTCATTGCTTCAGCCAGGTTATTCCCTGCAAAACGATTGAAATAGCTGTAATGATATGGATATAAGGAAACGATCTCATAAATATACAAGGCTGAACTAGCGATGAATAATCCTAAAAATATTATTTTTAACCAGGTAATCTTATAGATTTTCTCTAATATAAGAGCTGTTACAATGCCGCATATTATTATCAAAGGTACCATAGCAAATATCATCTGACGTATTTCATTGTAAAGATGGGATTTTTGAATTATTGGATATAAACTTGTAAATAAAAAACTCAAAATTAGTACTACCCAGGCGGTAAATTTACAAATATCTATCGATAAAGTCTTTGCTTTAAATTTCCCCGTTATCCAAAATGAAAATATAATAAGACTTATAATGGAAATAACAAATATCCATTCAGGAAATTTGACTAGATAATATGACGGAATATACATAGGATCACCCAAGCCTCTGATATGTATAAAATATTGAAGGGATTCTGGTATAGCGCTTATAGGATATTTTTGTAGCCATGGCCAGAATAGCGCCATAACTATAAAAGCACTGATAATTAAAACAGGAATTCGCTTAATAATATTTACCTGCCATTTAAAGACCGTATGAAATTGAATATTTTCAAAAACGAGGCGATAAACCGAATAAAATACCCATGCAATAATGAAATAAAAAAACAGTATAAGTCCTCCGATCCTTATGCCGGCGGTTATGCCACAATAAAGCCCGACCTGTAGAGCGTCTTTAAAGCGGAAATCCGGAAACTTGAAAATTGTTTTTATAATACTGTAAATCCCCCATATAAATGTAGCTGCAAATGGAATATCTTTAGAATTATTGAACATATGGCCCAGATAAGTAGGGAAAAGAAATAACAGCAATGCTGAAAAAAAGCCCCCGGCATTACCAGCAAATTTTTTACCGATCATAAAAGCGCCTATTATTCCCCATAAACCGAAAAGGGCATTGATAAGATGCCGTGATTCATAAGTACCGAAAGGCAGGACCGATACGCCAATTTCAGCGATAGCTTCAAAAAAACCGCCATAATAGTACAAATCATAAAAATGCTGGGATGAATGATCCTGGAAAAAACTTGTGTAAAAACTTACGATTTGTTGTCCGTACTTATGTTGAAATCCCTCATCCCAATTAGTCCCGTATATCTGGAATGTAAATAATATCCATGCCAGAATGAGCGCGAATAATAATAACGAGAGATATAAATAGAATTTATCAAAATGTTTCATCATTTCCTCAGAATTAATACTTGGAATATTATTTTACCTGTTACTCATTGAAAATGCCATTATTATATTAAAAAGGATAGCAGGGCGGCGCATGGGTATGATGCTACGCGCTGGCCGGATTACCTCCGGCGGGGCAATATTAATAAAGCTTATTGTAGGCCCCATGGGAGCATTCGTGTTATGTACTGAAAAGTAACAAGCCGTTTGGCTGTCAATTAATCAGAAATATCAATGCTTTCAACATACATAAAGTAATTAAAGTATTATAAAAGTAAAGAAGCTCCCTTATTTTTTTAATTGGGGTTCTAACCATAAACCCCCGAAATATTTGATACCTATTATATTGTCGACAGCCAGGGAGATTCCCAACCTTTTCCTGAAAATTACCATTTAAGATTTTAGATAGAAATCAAAAAACGATCAAACGTAAGAAATAGAGGTCGGTTTCAATCCACGCGCCCACACGGGGCGCGACAACTACGCCGTCATCACCAAGGAAATAAAACCTTGTTTCAATCCACGCGCCCACACGGGGCGCGACAAAGAGCTGTCTCAATATTTCTCCGATCTCGGAAGTTTCAATCCACGCGCCCACACGGGGCGCGACAAATTCGGAGAGGCCGTGGGCGTTTTTGAAATAGGTTTCAATCCACGCGCCCACACGGGGCGCGACCAAATTAATCCTATTTTTTCGGAAGGGAATAAAAGTTTCAATCCACGCGCCCACACGGGGCGCGACGATAGACAAGTTTATTGTTGATAAGATAAAAGATTAAATGACGAATTTCGCGAATAAGCCATATTCATGGTTAATGTTATCCGGGATTATTGCGTTCGTATGTATTTGATGATATAACCTAAAGTTCTATAACCGCGAATATCCAGAGATATTCTGTTTGTCGAAGGTTCGCAAAGATTTACACTAATATTAAACCTTCCGGGTCAAAAGTCTTTTTTGTTCCAATATGTTCTACTCTATTTTTCCAGTTTGCTCCAAGATAATAAAATCGAAGGCTATCGTATTTTTCATTGATTTCTTTTTCAAGTTTATGCCGTAATTCTTTCCATTGTGCAGGATCTACAAGGCATTCAAAAACAGAGTACTGAACGCGCTGGCCGTAATCTTCACAAATTTTTGCAACACGTCGGAGCCTTTTTTTACCTCTTTCATCCTCAGCTACATCATAACTCACAAGTACCAGCATGCATTACCTCCAGATAAAAGGGGGATATTCATCTAGATCACCCCTGATATAACGGGCTAATAAAAGCGCCTGTGTATGAAACAACAACCCTATATGCATAGTTTCCCCGATAAATGGGTGTTCAAGGCACTCCTGTTTTCTTTTTTGATATGTTTCGAGAACTGTTTTTCTGGCTTTTTCATTCATCAGTACCGTACCGGAATCGGAAATTTCAAAATCTTTTGACTCAATCTGTCTGAGATTGATAAGAGAAAGCATTAATCTATCGGCAATTACAGGACGGAATTCTTCCATTAAATCAAGAGAGAGCGACAAACGTCCCGGCCTGTCCCGGTGCAAAAAACCTACAGCCGGGTCTAATCCAGTAGTTTCCAGCGCTGAACGCATATCATGGTAAAGTAATGTATACAAGAATGAAAGAATGCAATTAACCCGATCCATCGGGGGTCTTCTATTACGGTCTTTCATAAAAAAGTCCTCTTTTTGGTTTAAAATCAAATGATCGAGCACCCCAAAATAGATCTTCGCTGTGTCACCCTCGATTCCTCGCATCAATTCAAGGTCATTACATTTCATAACCTTATTAACAGATCTTTCTATCTGCTTCGATGCTTCTTCTAATGCTTTCTGATCAACCCTTTCAGAATGGTCCCGGAGGGCGCGTTCCACAACTGTACGGCAATTCATAAACTTTCCGATCAGAACATTACGTGCAATTAAGACTGAAAATTCCATAGAGTCGGACATCCTGTATTGCGCTTTTCTCAGAAGCACATTGCCAGCAACCGGTCCCTGAACTCGGCAGAGAAATTTTCCATATTCTGTCATAAAACTAATGCTTATTCCTTTATTTGCGCAATGCCCAAGAAGGAAAGGGCTGACACGCACATTTCCGAAACAAACAATGCTGTTCAGATTTATAGCCGGGATTTTTAACAGTTCTTTTTTATTCAGTGAAACGACTATAGTTTCCCGTTCTTTATGTACATAGACTTTTTGTGTAGTTATATAAAGGGTATTCAATATGCGTTTCATTATAGTTCCCCGAGTGGAGATGAAGAGGAACCCTGTAATATCATCTTCTCAATATAATTTTTGACCCGCTGTTTTTTCCCGGTTATTTTCGGCTGACACTCATCGTAAAGCGAACAGGAATCACATTTCTTAGAATACTCCGGCGGTGGAGTCTTTCCAGATTCCAGCATTTTCCGTACTTTTTGTGCGATCTCTTCCGTTCGATTACGTAAGGTTGGGGTTAATTCCACTTTCAAACGCTTTCTTGTTTTAAAATAGTAGATAAATCCTTCCGGTATCGAAATAGACAGCATTTCTTCCAGACAAAGCGCTTGAGCGCAAAGTTGTATGGTGTCCATCTCCTTCATTTTGGGCCTGCCTCGCTTATATTCTATGATACGGGAAATACCCGGAGAAAGCGTTTCAAGGACATCAACCTTGCCGGTAAGCCCCAGCCGGGATGAGTACAGCGGCAGTCCGAACGTAAGTTTTTTGTCTTTCCGGCTTTCGCTTTTACCGCTATGCGCCCTTTCATGTAAAATTCTGCCTTCAGCCGTCAGGCCGTTTTCTTGCCATAGCTGTTCGATATGGATCAGCGCACACTGACGGGGACAGAAAACATAGTGCTGGAGAGCTGAAATGAAGATGTAGTCAGATTCAGGGTACATAAGAGTTATAACATTTCTGTTATTTTAACCCCTAAGGGTATTCCATCTTTCTTGATTGAAACGGAGTAATCTTTCCAATCACGCGGTAAATCTGCTTTCTTTTCAATCAAAACTCGTTCAAATAATTCTCCTGAACGAGCATTCCCGAGATGATTCGAATGTATAAAAACAATCAGTTTTCTGGGGTTCATTTCACCACGTGCAGCAGCTCGGTCATGCTCAAAAGCGTTAAGCAGCGATTCCCAGAGCAGTGCAAGATCGTCCTCTGAAAACCCTGTTTTAACAGCATCAACGGCAGAGACAAAGCCATGCATCCTGTAAAGAGCATAAGGAACAGTTGACTTTCTGCCGAAAGTTGATGCATGTTCCCTGTGCTCCTGAGCTTTTGCTTCTTTTTCTGTTGTAACAGCACAGCGAGTAATTGAATGTTCGGCTTGGTAAATTCTGTCTTCTGATCGGGAAAAAGTAAACTGGATCGGTCCGCGTAGTGTTCCTGATGGTTTATCGCCAACTGCTAAAACTGCACCAAACGCTCGAATATCATAATATTTTTCACAAAGTTTTTTCTGGCGATCTTTAATAACATCTTGTTTCTCTTTTTTTTCTTCATTTTCAACTTCGGTATCTGCTATATCTTTACCTAGAATATTTCCTTGTCTAATAAATATATCATAAGGTGATTTCTGTTCATGTTTCAATGCAACATAATTTCTGACCTTACGTTTTATGCAAACATCCGTTACCAGCCCCTCCTGATTTTCGGCGTCAGCGCGCGGCAGATTGGCCTGATCAGGGTCTCCGTTCGGATTGCCGTCTTTTACATCATAAAGATAAACAAAATCATACCGGTTTTTTATAATCTCACTCATTTTATTTCCTCCTCAATGGCTTCTTTTAATTCCTTCTTTTCTTTGGCTTTTTCAAAAATTGCCTGTCTCTGGTGGTAATATCCGATGGCAAAAAAACCCTGATCTTCTAAACTGAATATTGTCGGTAATTCATTAAGCTTTGCAACCAACTCGCATAATTCCTGATCAAAAATTACTGCAAGTCCGGCTTTTTCACCCTTAAGCTTGGTCAAATGATTCTGTGTTTGTTTCATAATTCTTCCAAATGTCGAAGAAGGGGTTGTGGATGCCGATGAAAAATATCGTTCCCTGATTCCTGCATTAATCTCTTTACCTAACGCCGCACGCTGAATGCTTTCCATTACTGAAAATATTTGTCCCCAAACATAAGCTGTTTTAGTGTTTCCCGGGTCTAACTTTACCTGAATCATAGGATAACCTCCTTTATTATTTCTATTTAATATCAATTTGATTAAAGCCGCGCGTTCCGGTGTTATGCCTTTATCATCTACCTGCGTCCGCTTTATTACTTCAGTCATAATCCAAAGGGGCGGAACGGAGTTTTTAAGTGCTGTATTCCAAAGATGAGAAGCAATTCTGGGAAGTGATGTATCATTATCAGCCTTATCGTTTTGACCACTTCTGGCCATTTCATAGAGACGAGAATAATGCACGACTGTATTCTTTAATTCCCAATCATATCTTACTATTTCAATATCTTTAAACCATGAAGCAATTGACTTTTGGAAATCCTGCAAGCTTACCTCTATCCAGTCACGAACGGCAATCCTGGCCGCTGCACCAGAAAGGGTACAGGAATAAAACCGGTCATCAGTTTCCAGATATTTACCAATACCAATCTCACCGGATGCTACAGAATTTATTAGGTTGGCGACTTCTCCTGTATTAGGCCGGTCAAGCAAATCCATTTCGGATAGTTCTACATTATCTCTAGTCCAGAAAATCATCACGGTATCAAATCCTAATTTCTTGCGATTAGTATAACGAAAATCCTCTTTTACTTTCCTTTTTTTATCTTCAGTCTTAATTTTTTTTCCATTCGCCAATAAATAATTTAAACCTTCAACGTAAGTCCTGGCACAATTTGAACATATCGATGAGTTGTTATTTCCTTCTAATTCATAAGACTCAAAAGCATTAGCATTGTAAGATACAAGAGCACAGCCAGCTTTTTGGCCATCTGTAACATTTTTAATCATACCATGTGGTTCATCTTCGACCGGATAATTTGACTTCCCACATAAGGAACAAACTTTTAAAGATGCGGACATTTTTTTGTTTTGATCATTTTCATAATTTTCAATGATTTTTTTATAAACCGTAGGCTCTTCATGTACCCTGTTTCCCTTATTAATTAATCTAAAAGCAATATTCTCTGAGCGTTGTTTTTCTTCAATCTGTTTTTCATATAGTGATAAAGCTTTATCCAAACCGTTTGCCCGGTTTTCATTATAGAATGACAGAACAGATTTCAATTCAATTAACTCTTTGTAATCATTTATCTTTGAAAGAAACATCGTATGTTTACTTTCTACTGTTTTCAAATAAGCCGCAACTTTTATTTCCGCATTTACATCCTTCTTTAATACTTTTATCGTTTTGTTGTTAATCCACCCCAATACTTCTTCAGCTTTATCAAGTAAAAGCCTAGCCTTACCCTTTTTTGCAGTAATCGATTCTGCTTGTGTCATCCTTTTATCCATAACTTCAAATCTCTCAAATGTTCCGTCCAGGCGAATAATAAGATCAATAGAAAACGGCTCGTCTTTAATAGCGTCGTGCACCAGTTTCTTACTGGCGTTTTCATTTCTGATTTTCTTACCTAGCTCACTTAATTCTTTAATCATAATGCAGCCCTTTGTACCTCTTCATTTTCCTCAATTTGGTTGAAAGCGTATATTTTAGAAGATATTAAAGAATCTTCCGGTGGCCTAATATGGCTGGACAACATCATTTTATCGTTTTCCGGAACTTCACAGTTCATTATACCATTTTCAATTTTTACATCATAGAAGAAGAGTGGGGAAGGTTTACCGGAATTATCATAGAAAATATCAAAGAGCATGCTTCCGATGGGAATAACTTCTTCTATTGTTTTTTCAGTTCCATCTGTTTCCATAAATTCAGCAGAAAATTCCCTTGTTCCCAGATATGGGCGTCGCCAGCACTGGCCTTTTTTTATGCGTCTTCGGAACATTTCCACATACTTTTTAGGAGGGTTTTTATCATTATATTCTTTCTGGAATATAGAAGCTTCAATAATATATTCGACATCCTTTAAAACAATGCTGTTTCTCTGGGCCCTTTTTTCCTCAATAATTATTGGATTTTCTCCCTGCTTTGAATTGATTTCATTCCGTTTCACAGAATAAAACCGCACTAATTTCAAAACAGAAATCCTTCTAACATACCAAATAAATTCCGGTTTCCATAATATTGAATCGAGAATACCACGCGCTGCGGAAGGTGTCATACATGGATAAGTCATTCTTTCCACTTTAAGATCTGGACGTGTAAAACAGGCAAAATCACCTGTCAATTTGACTTTCACAATCTCTTTATCCAACATAAACCCTCCTCCTATTATACAATTAATATATCCGCTGTCATTGGTTCGACGGAAATTCCTGTTTCTCTGTTATAATTACCATACCAAATTTTAAAACCATGACGGTTTTCCTGATAATTTTCTTTGTTTTTTATCAAAAAATCCGGATAAACTTGCACCATATAAGGCTGGATTTTTTCCCAGTCGTCCCGGTTCATATAAACCAGCTTATCCAGATCATTTGCAAGCTTGTTGCTTGCATCATTGTAATTATAAATAAAAAGTCCTTCAGTCGGTGTTTCGATCAGACGGTATGAGTTTGCTACTGTTTCAAAATTCATATCTTTTCGTGACTTATCGATATTTTTTGCATCAATATCTACAAAAAGGCTTACTACTTGATTGTAGTAGACCTCAAAAAATGAATGTTCATACAAGGGTGTAAGATTATCTCTGATTTTATCCATAACAAAATTCGCTAACGATCCATAGAGCCTGTCAGGCATTCTGCTGTCCAACAACCTGAATAAATAAACCTGGCCTTTTTCAGACATTTTCCCTTCCCGGTTACAACGTCCGGCAGATTGGATAATGGATTCAAGCGGCGCTATTTCACGGAAAACAAAAGGAAAATCGAAATCCACACCGGCTTCAATAAGTTGAGTTGAGGAAACAATGATCTTTCTGTTATTTGCCAGATCTTCCCGGATCAATCGGATAACTTTTTTCCGATGATCCGGGCACATTCCTGTAGATAAATGATAAAATTTATCAAAATTTCCAGCACTTTTTACATTATCAAAAAATAAACGTGCTGATTTCTTTGTATTGAAAACACAAAGGCAAGATTCTTTGTTTAAAGTTTCAGATACCAATTCTTCCAATGAAATTTCATCAAATCCCCGAATAATATTATAATCAACCCTGCGTAATTTATTAAATAACATCTCTGGGTTTTCAACTAAGGATTGAATGTTTTCAATGCCATCAAATCTATCGCGTTTTTCAAATGCCGGCAATGTTGCAGTACAAAATAAAAATGATGTATTCATAATATTTTGAATATTTTTCAGCATAGTCAATGTTGGTTGTATCAATTCTTTGGGAATGCTTTGCACTTCATCGAAGATCACAACTGATTCAGCTATATTATGTATTTTTCTACACCGTGCAGGTTTATTACTGAATAACGTTTCGAAAAATTGAACAGTCGTTGTAACGATAACAGGATAATCCCAGTTTTCACAGGCGAGCCGCTTTGAATATTCAATTTCCTGTGTGTCTTCATCAGTACTTATTCCCTGATTGTAGCTTGAATGATGTTCTAATACCGCTTGATCTCCAAAAATGCCCTTAAGAATCTGCGCTGTCTGGTCAATAATGTTGATAAACGGCAGGACAACAATAACCCGTTTCAATTTATTCGCCTTTGCATGATTAAGAGCCCATAAAAATGATGTTAATGTTTTGCCCATACCTGTTGGGAGGTTCATAGAATAAAAACCAATAGGTTTAGAGGCCTTCGAAATCGAATAATCTCGTGCCTGATTACGAAGTTTATTTAATTCACCATCTTTGGGTTTTTTATTTAATTCATCTTCCAGCAGATGGATCATAGCATCAATATTAAGTGTTTCTTTACTCCTTTTTATTTCATCTTCCGGATGATAGAATGATTCGGTATTCAGCCAGTCTGCATCAGTCAAGGCGCTGAAAAGATAGCGGACAAACAATTCCCGTTCAAAAGATTTGCCTTCTTCATCCATATCTTTAAATTTAGGACTGCCAATTTCTAAATTTTGTTCCGGTAACTGTAATTCATTTATAAAGTTTTTATAATGTTCCGGATGTTTTTTTATTTCGACAGAATATTGATTCATATCATTTTTCCAGTCAGGTACATCAATCAAACCTTTGTGATGGCCATTTACAGCAAGAGAAATCTCGCGAAGATTCTTCTTTTTTGCCAGGGCAGCACCCCAAGAAGCATGTGGTACACTCCCCCGCCTGCCGCCATTTATTAAATAGTTTTGAAATTCCGGCTGATATTTGCCAAAATCATGAAGCACTCCTGCAATCCTAAAATTTTGGGCTTGTTCTTTGTTTATAGCAAATGATTCTGCAATTTCAGATGTTTTTTTTAAATGTTCTGATAGAAGCTGCCATTCAGATTCTTGAGTATTTTCTTTTGTATGGGCATAGAATATCATATTCGTTAACACCTATAAGGCCCAGTACAAGCATCCGTGCTATTTACTGAAAAGTAGGGCCTAATTTATTCCCAGTATTATATTGGATTTTCTGATACTATCCTGTATGTCTTTATTCGAGTATTTCAAATATACCAATGTATTCATAATGTTTGCATGGCCCAGGATTGTTTTTACCTGGACTAGATTAACGCCGCTATTTAACAGCTGTATTGCCCTGGAATGTCTTAAGGTATGAAGATGGGCCAGGTCCTGATACTCCGTTCCCAGGATTGAAACAATATATTTTTTTAACGCCTTGTTGGCAGCCTGAATGGAAATCGGCTTGTTTCCTGAATTTTTAGCAAAAAGATAATCTGTTTTGATAAGTATTTTTAATTTTTCATACATCAGGATCCGGTTGATCAGAGAATTCGAAAGAGTAAGGACGCGCACTATGTTTTTATTTCTTCTTTTCAACGTGGCCAGTTTTACTGTTTTGTTATAGAAATCGATATCATGAATTTTTACTTGAAGGACCTCGCTGATCCTGGCGCCGGTTTCAAAGGAAAATGAAAAAAGCATCTTATGGAATTCGTTAGTGATTCCATCGAGTAATTTAATAATCTCTGATTCATTAAGGTACTTTATCTCTTCTTCATAGTAATTTTTCCAGGATGATTTATACTCCACAAGTTCAGTTTTGTTATGCTTAAGCTTTTTATTTTCATAAATTACTGCATGCATTAGCCCACCTCGCTGGTTAAACTTAAATTGTAAATGAAACTTTCCGATAATAATTTTATCGTTTTCAAGCAAAATATGGAAGAAAATCGGGTTAAAAAAATTAGAAAAGTTTAACTTATAATATGTTTCTTAAACTTTTTCATGATAAATTAAATTCGGGGGTTTACATGAAAAAAAACTGGGAATTGGATGAATTAATCGAACATTTTACCTTTCTTCCAAACGAGCTTTCACTTATAGGCAACAAAACAGGAGAGACCAGACTCGGTTTTGCAGTCATCTTTAAGTATTTTCAACAAGAGGCCATATTTCCGAATTCAAAATCAGATATTCCAAAGGTTGTTATTGATTATATATCCAAACAAGTAAAAGTCGCTGGAGACCTATATGATAAATACGATATCAATAGCAGAACCTTCTTTAATCATAAAGCACAAATAAGGAAATTTTTCGGGTTTCGAGAACCAACTACAAGGGATACGAATGAAATGGCCACATGGCTTGAAAAGCAAGTCCTTTATAACAATTTTGTTTTAGACCGAATAAAGGTTGAAGCATACAAACACTTCCGGGAATTACATATCGAGCCGCCTACTGACGAAAGAGTTGACCGTTTAACTAGGTCGGCTATAGCTTCTTTTGAAAACCAATTTTTCAGAGATATTTACCAAAAGATACCCACTGAGTGCTTGTCAAAGATGGATTTATTGATTAATAACCTTACATCATACGATGAAAACGAACAAGATTACAGTATTAATAAAGAAGTTATTTCTTTTAGCGACCTGCGTAACGATCCTGGTCGAGTCGGTTTGGAAAGCGTTTTTAAAGAATTGGGTAAGCTCCAGACGATCCGGCAATTGGGATTACCTGTAGATCTGTTCAACAATATCCCCCAAAAGGTGCTGAATAGATATAAATTCCGGGCTGTTTCAGAAAAGCTTCCGGAACTTCGCCGGCATCCCGAACAACTCAGATATACGATCCTGGCTGCCTTTTTTTGGGTCAGGGGCAGAGAGATAACCGATAATTTAATTGAATTACTAATCCATATTATTCATCATATCGGGGTCAGGGCCGAAAATAAAGTTGAAAAAGAACTTATTGATGATTTCAGACGAGTCAATGGCAAAACAAATATTCTTTTCCAGATGGCTGATGCAGCCCTTGATAATCCAGATGGTATAGTCAGGCAAGTACTGTTTCCAGTCGTCGGTGAAAACACATTAAAAGCATTGGTAAAAGAGTATAAAAGCACCGGCTCAGCATATCAACTGAAAGTATATACGATAATGAGAGCATCTTATAGCCGTCATTATCGCCGGATGGTTCCTGAATTACTCGATAATCTTACCTTCTGTTCTAATAATGATGTTTACAAGCCTATAATAAGGGCTTTGGATTTAATTAGGAAATATAATGAATATGGGACAAGGTTCTTTGCAGATTTTGAAGACATTCCTATCGATAATGTAATTAAGACCTCAATGAAGGAGTTGATAATCGAGAAAGATAATAAACGTCAGGAACGCATTAACCGAATCAATTATGAAATAGTAGTTTTACAGGCGCTTCGGGATAAACTACGTTGTAAGGAGATATGGGTTGTTGGGGCTGGAAGGTATAGGAATCCCGATGAAGATTTACCTATCGATTTTGAAGAACACCGGGAAGAACACTACAGGGCCTTAAAACAGCCTTTAAATCCATCTGAATTCATTGATAAAATCCGCCAAAATATGATTGCTGGATTATCAAAACTCGATGCAGGTATGCCTAAAAATACTAAAGTCCAGATTACCAAAAGAGGTAATGGATGGATAAAAGTCTCTCCTATTGAGGCCCAGCCGGAACCTTTAAACCTCGCAATGCTCAAAACCGAAATAACAAGACTATGGCCTATGACAAATCTTCTCGATGTGCTTAAGGAAGCCGATCTAAGGCTCAATTTTACAGATCATTTTAAAACAATGGCCGCTCATGAAAGATTAGACAGAACTTTAATCCAAAAACGTTTAATATTGACTTTGTATGGAATGGGAACGAATACGGGTCTAAAACGAATAGCGGCTGGAAATCGTGGTGAAACCCATCAGGACCTGTTTTATGTCCGGAGAAAATTCATCAATAAGGATAACTTGAGAGATTCCATATCATCAGTGGTTAACTCCATCCTTAAAGTCCGAGTTAAAGACGTTTGGGGAGATGGGACTACAACCTGTGCCTCAGATTCAAAAAAGGTAGGAGCATGGGACCAAAACCTGATGACTGAATGGCATATACGTTATAGAGGACGAGGTGTAATGATCTATTGGCATGTTGAGAAAAAATCTGCTTGTATTTATTCTCAATTAAAAGCATGTTCTTCATCTGAAGTGGCTGCCATGATAGAAGGGCTTTTAAAGCATTGCACTGATATAAATATCGAAAAGAATTTTGTTGATACTCATGGCCAAAGCGAGGTTGCTTTTGCTTTTTGCCATCTTCTCGGATTTAACCTTATGCCCAGGTTTAAAAACATTGGCAGTCAAAAGCTTTACAGGCCAGATTCTGGTATGGCAGACTCCTACCAAAATTTACAGCCGGTATTAACACGGCCAATTAACTGGGAGCTTATACGTCAGCAGTATGACCAAATGGTAAAATATGCTACAGCTCTGCGTTTGGGAACAGCCGAGACTGAAGCGATCCTGAAACGGTTTACCAGGAATAACTTAAAACATCCCACTTATCTCGCTTTTGCCGAACTTGGAAAGGCCATAAAAACTATATTTATCTGCGAGTATTTGAATTCCGAAGAACTTCGACGCGAAATTCATGAAGGACTTAATGTTATTGAAAATTGGAACTCCGCCAATTCTTTTATTTTCTATGGTAAGGGAGGCGAGATCTCAACCAACAGGATAGAGGATCAGGAACTAGCAATTTTATGCCTTCATCTGCTGCAAAATTGCCTAGTTTATATCAACACGCTTATGATTCAACAAATATTATCTCAAAATAAATGGCATGATTTAATGACAGCAGAAGATTTCAGGGCGCTTACGCCGCTTATTTATAATCACATTAATCCTTATGGGCATTTTAACCTGGATATGAATGAAAGAATTCCTATAGAGACTGATATTGCTGCTTAATACAATCTACTTTTCAGTACATAACACGAATGCTCCCATGGGGCCTACAAGAGTATAATCAACAACCCCCTTTCTAAGCCCAAAATATTTGGGTGAATGGCGGGAATTGATAGTATTAATCCGGGTCTCATATTTCTGACCATCGCTGCTGGAATGAATAACTTCATCAATATCGTAATACCTGAAGATCGGCAGATTGGCTGTAGCGTTGCTGACACGGTCGTTTGCTTCTTTCAGGGTTTCCAGGCGAATGAAATTATCTGACGCGGCAGCAAGCGTGGAATAGCTGATATCTGAAGTTTCCCCCATCGTCCCCAATCCCATGTTGGTTCCCCAGGCAATTATGCAGGCAACAAGGATACGGTTGTCCCCAACTTGCTTTGTATAGCGCCCCAGGACGTGCTCAAATACTTCAAGAAACTGGCAATGCTGGTTAACAAAATGCATGACGCTCCCAAGTTCAATCTGCTTTAACGCGTCAAAAAACGGGTTGTTTATAGATTCATCGTCATCATCATTGGAATATTGAAGCACCCAACGGCTTTGTTTTCCACGTTTATTGATTTTGAAATGTTCATTTTCTCCGGATGCGATACGCCGGTTGACCTCTGCAATTCGGGATTCAAGCTTTTGTTCAAGTTCTGCCAAATGTTCCCTGACAGGTCGATCAAAGATAGTAAGGCTAATATCGGATATCAGTTTTTCTTTATTCTGCCATTGCTGGTCGTCTATCAGATCATCTTCAAGGCTCCGGAACCGTACGCTCTCACGGCAAAAGATATCGCCGGCTTCCAGACTGTTTCGCAAAAGGCGATAAACCTGAAATTCATAGCGGTCCGGCGATACAATATTTTGATGGTAGATATAACGCTTTACACTGTCAGAAATATACTGGGTTGGCAAAGTTTCTGAAGAATATTGTCCAAGTGGCTTGTTTTTGATAAACGCCAGTTTTATGAAGTCAATAGCCTCAATCAGTGAATCATTCGTCAAGGGGGACGCAAAATCAACCATTAGTAATATTTGCCGCAGGTGTCGTTTAAACTGCAGGGACAGTTTATCTATGTGCTCCCATTGCAAGGCAGTTTCATCGAATTTTGCATCGGTAGTAATTTGATAGGCTAAAGTCTCAAGCTTTTGCTGCTCCAGGATAGCAAATGCTATTTCCTGGACATAATGGAAAGGTGTGTCAGCCGCAATACTATCATCGGTGAATATCTTAAGCACCTGGCCGGCCTTTTTCAAGTTCTGGTTGTTTTCCACCAAATACTCATATACCCGTTCCTTAGCCGCGAATTTTGAAGCATCTACGTAACTCCTGACATTGTAAATAAGGGTGTTAATAAGGTTGTCATGCACCTGCTGAAAACGATGATAGATGTAACATAATAAATAGACATAGACCAGCCACTCATTAAGTCTCTTTAGCCTAAACACAGAGTAATAGTCTATCAATGAGGCATAGTATTTAATGCTTTCGTTAGAAATGCCCAATTCCGGCAATAGCTTTTGAATAAGCCGATACAAAGGCTGTATTCGTTTGCCCCGGTCAATCTCACGGTTGATTTCGCCAAGGGTAAAATCTCTTGGTTCGTGTTTAAGTTGCGTGATCTCATATAAACCGGTTGAATCTTCTAACAGCCGTTTCATATCTTCAATATCCGATTGCTTTAGGTTATTCCGCATTATTGTGATTAAACGGGCTTGTTCATAAGTGATTGCCCTTCCTATCATTACCCTCATGTATCTGTAGCCGGGAACCACGATACGTTGACTGTTTAAATAATTCATGATTTCACGGAAAATATAGACCGGTTTACTGCAGAGCGCTGCTGCCCTACGCGCTTTTTCCTCCAGATTCTTCCTTTCTTCAGAATCACAATCACGATAATTGAACAGTTTAAGAATAAAATTCTGCTGTTTTAGCCGAGTATCTTTATCAATTGGACTAAAATCAATGATTTCATTGTTGCTGAAATGTTGTCTCAGCACATACTGGGAATCCTCTGCAACTTCATTGAAATTGAATGTAAAAAATAAATGCTTTGCTTTAAAATACCCGAGTTGTAGAACGAAATAAGCCCGGGATCTGATGGAATGTAACATCTGTAACAACTCTTTCTCTGGTTGAGTTAGGGAAAAATAACTATGCCTCTCCTCATCCGTAAAACAGGGTCTGCCATAAATGGCTTCTACTTCATCTTCTCCAAGTATTTTCAATAGTTTTTGTTCGGCGTCTGGTCCGTTTTGAATATTAATCGTATCCGTATTTATATTACCCTCTCTACCAGATAACGCTAATTCAGCCCCAACTTCAAATTTGCCCTCTGTACGGCCTCCGTTATCTGCTTGTTGGAGAATTTAACATAGATTAATGTAGAAGCGAGGCTACGGTGGCCCAAAAAGTCCTTCAACCGCACCACGTCGATCTCCCCGGATTCCAGAAGCTGGATCGCCCTGGTATGCCTCCATGTATGTGGTTTTGCCTTATCCGGTTCAATTCCAAGGTCCCGGCAATGCCGGAGCATGGATTGTCTCACGACCTGGCGGGAGACGGCCTTTTGTCCGGGGCCTTGAGCAAGGATATAATCCGAGGGGGATAGTCCTTTTTCCAGCTGGTGCTTGAGTATCATGGCTTTCAGCTTGTCTGATATCACAAGGACCCGGAATGCCGAACGGCGCTGCTTAAGAGTTGTGACTTTGATTTTGTTTGACTTGAAATCCATATCCTTGATCCGTATTTCCCGCGCCTCCTGGATCCTGCAGGCTGTCTCGAAAAGCAGGAGGTATACAAGCTGATACCAGGCGTTTACAGAAGCAAGCAGCCTTTCAGCCTCATCCATCGAGAAATACTTGATGGTTTCCCCGTCATACCAGTCGCCCTGTTCCTCATCGGGTTTTTTCAGAGAAACGGCCGTCTTCCGGATTGTTAGTTCTGGCATATTCCCTCTTATACAGCTTTATTATTTGAGAGTACTGCATCGACAAATTTCCAGCCATCGGCTTTCAGTTTCTTTTCGTTCGCCTGGATACGCTCGGCGAATTTGTCCCAGTCGTTCCCGCATTCTTCCTGTATTTTCCTGCCAGCGTTCCTCATTTCATCGACAATAGGGTCGTTATTAAGATATTTCATCTTCCTCATCCTCCCATGTGTTCAACTCTCTCAATTCTTGCGGTGTGCAGATTAACGGCGTAACAAGGCCAAGTTCCTTATTCAGATTCTTTAATCTTTTTTGAACATAAGCATTGGCCAGATGTGTAAAATTCCATGTCAACAGGGCATCCATTTCATAGTGGACCGAATAAGCTATGTGGTACATATCCATGTACAATTTTTCAGGGAAATCGAAGTGTTCCATATACTGCCGGGCAAGATCCTTGATCTCGGGTTTGTACTCAAGTATGTTCAAGCCTCTGACCAGATCAAGGCGTTTCTTGGCGTAAAGCTGGTCCCCGCCCTTTATCTCGTCGATCACGACTTCGGAAATATGCAATTCATAACTTTTCCTCTCTTTTTCCCACCACATTATAGATATTTCCTGGCGGGAAAGGGTAATCAAGTCGCGGCTCAACTGCGAAACAATATAACTTGGTATCGTGGAATCCAGGTAAACCTTTTCTTTCTCCATTATGCCTCAGTTTCCATTTCCATATTTTGACAACATTATAGCTTAAAAAGGCTTAAAAGTAAAGTAAAATTGACCGATTTTCCGGCCTGTCTTATACTTTATGTTTACAAAATAAGATATTTTGACAACATGTAATTATTCCCCGGATTCCTTAGCGATTTTTTCCGTTTCGTGAGTTGACTCCATGAAGAAAAAGGGGCTGAAATACGGAAGAACAGACGATATTAATACATTCCCATGAATTTAATCCGATTAAAAAATATTTAGAAAAAAGGGCGTTGATAGTAATGATCATCACTTTGGTAATGATGGTCACTGAAATCATCTCAGGGCTATTGTTTAATTCGGTGGCTTTATTTTCGGATGGCTGCCATATGGGGACACATTTTACTGCTATAAGCATAACATTTCTTACATTCCTGATGGCGAGAATCCACAGGTGGGATAACAAGTTTGCTTTCGGGACCTGGAAAATTGAGATACTCGGAGCTTATACAAGCGCTATAATATTGGGCATCGTTGGGCTTTTTATGGTATATGTTTCTGTTCAGAGGTTTATAAAACCGGAAGCTATCAATTATAATTCTGCGCTCCTTGTTGCCGGGCTTGGTTTGATTGTCAATATTTCAAGCATGTTTATTTTAGGGTTCGATAATGAGACTCACCATCATGACGTTTCCAAAGATCATGGGAGTGATTTGAATATTAAATCGGCGTTTATTCATGTTGCGGCAGATGCTTTTACCTCAGTATTAATAATCACAGCTCTTCTTGGGGCGAAATATTTTAAATGGAACTTTCTTGATCCAGTAATGGGGATGTTGGGTGCTATCCTGATTTTCATCTGGTCTTTTTCTTTATTGAAAGATACCTTTAAAATCCTGACAGACAGGGAAATGGACACCCCAATAGTACAGGAGATAAAAGACATAATAGGTAAAGACAGCGGCACTCAGCTTAAAGATATCCATGTCTGGAGGGTTGCTCAGGATAAATATGCCTGCATACTGTCGATATTTTCAGAAAAAGTATGTACCGTGGACGATTATAAACAAAAACTGCTTAAAATGAACAATCTGGTACATGTTACGATAGAACTTAATATTTGTTGAAGAACTTATACAAAAATTAATAATGATCGAATTTTGTGAATTCTTAACGATTTTTTCCGTTTCGTGAGTTTACCCCTATTTTGTCCGAATTCTTCGTCCACCCAATTTTGTCCTTACCCAATTTCATCCGGTTAAAGATATTTATTTGACAATAGATAATCATTTTCTTATATTATTGCATAGATGCGTAATATTGCAAATAAGGATATTTAAAATGAATCAAATGGAGAACAAGGAACTTTACAAAATGCATGCAGATTTCTGTAAATTCATGGGCAGTCCCAAAAGGATTGAGATTTTATTTGTACTGGGAAACGGTGAGAAATGCGTTGATGAACTGGCGCAAATTATGGGAATCAATATTCCAAACGTTTCTCAAAACCTGGCTATTATGAAAGACAGGGGAATTGTTGAATCAAGAAGAGATGGCACAAAAATTTACTACAGATTATCAAATCCAAAAGTCCTTGAAGCTTGTATGATCGTGAGGGATTTAATGTTTGAACAACTTAATAAAAAAATTAATATGTTTGGAGGAAGTAAGTAATGAAATACAGAGAATCAGGAATGCCCGATGAAAATTTGTGGAACAGCTTTTTCGATCGGGTTAAAATCTTTAATTTAATGGAAATTGATAAAACAGTAAATCTTCTTATCGATATTGGTTGCGGATATGGAACTTTTTTATTCCCGGCTTCAAAAATAGTCAAAAAAGTTATCGGTATTGATATTGATCCTCAAATGATTAAGTTTTGCAAAAATCAAATTAAAGAAAATAAATACGGAACTATACCTTTGACAAACCATCTATCTTAACCTCAAAAATAGCCTTTATCAATTCTTCGGGTTTTAAGGGATAGGCCGATATTGGTTTATCATACTTTTTCCCTTCGTTTGTTCTCGTTTTTCTCTTTCTCATTTCATAACCCCATTTTTATATACTTGACATAATATATATAATTCCTTTATAATATTTTAGGTAAATCATTAAGGAGTATAAAATATGCCAAACCCCAATAATGTTGTATGGAAATCATTAGTCGGTCATCACGAACCTCTTGAAGGTGAGGATATAAGCACATTGTTTGATACCCCTCAAACAGAAACTACTACACAAGAAAATAATAATAACTCTAATAATAGTACATCAGATAATTAATTCTTAATTGTTTCATCTTTAAAAAATTCAATATAATCTATTTTCATTTCGGGTGTTATCAATATCCCATCAATTAATTTTTTTTTGCCTTTCTTCAAAAGAATAGGGTTATAATAAGGATGAGATAATATTTCTTCTTCATTCTTTTTAAGATAAGGATTCTCAACAAATATATATTGACTATCTGGACTATCAGAATATCCATAAATTTGACCTATAATAATTTGACCATTAGACATATGGATATTTGCCCAATTTTTCTTTCCCAAATTTGTTTCCATAATATCGTTCCATATAGACATTCTTGATGTTTTTTTTGTGATCTTAATTGTTCTGAAAAACCAATGGAAAGCGTCTCTGTATATTAATACGCCAAATAATATTCCATAAAATATACTTATTCCAACCAATTCTAAATATTGAGTAATACACATATAATCATAATTTTCCAGAAAGTTTATGATTTTTTTTCCGTTAATTAATTGATAAGTAATGTAAATAAATACTGAAAATATCAATGCTTCAACTATTAAAGTAAACTGATCCCGTCCTTTTCTTACAATTAATGATTCTACAAATATTGATGCTAATAATCCTGGCATTAGAAAAAACAAAATCTGTATAGTCTCTTTACTTATGCTATCCATTAAAAAGCCCCCTTATATTTTAATCTTTTTCCGACTATCCCCCTAATAGCGTTTTCTGTTCTTTCTCCATCGCTTTTTTTCCTGTTATTCCATCTGAAATTAAATTCCGCACAATACCTGAAAAGATGTTTTTTAGAAATATGATGGAAGGTTCCTACGATTCCCCTCTTTAAGAGTGAAAAATATGATTCGGCGGTATTTGTATTGATCCCATTCTCTGAATACTGGCCTATCCCGTGATTAATTACTTTATGGCCGCCTTTATACTCTTTTTCAATCCCGTTATAACTTCTCCATTCGTCAGTAATAATTGTTGATTCTTTATTAACTACTTCTTTAATGGCTGACTTTAATGTTTCCCCGGTTACATCGGGAACAGGATGAGATACGGCTTTACCGTTTCTTTCAACCAATACCATTACAGGGACTTTTTCAGTTCCTCGCCCTCTTTTGCTGTTGCTGTTATTTCCCTTTCTCGGCTTCCCGCCAACATAGGTTTCATCGACTTCAACTTGTCCATTGAGCATATTTGCTAAAGGCTCCTTTTTCATCGTCATCCTAATCCTATGGGATAAATGCCATGCGGATTTATAAGTATGTAATCCGAGGTTTCTTTGTAACTGGAGAGACGAAACACCCTTTTTATGAGAACACATTGAATAATAAGCCTGTACCCATTGCCTTAATGTAATATGTGACCCATGCATTATTGTCCCGGATGTAACTGTAAATTGCTTTCTGCAATCCTTACAGCGTATAAGACCATCTCTTATGGTTTTTGCTTTTCCGATGATTCTAACAATATTTTTACTTTCACAATGAGGACATATTATACCATCCTTCCAGCGAATATTTTCTAAAATTGTTCTCGCTTCATCTTCCGATAATCGGCAGACATCAATATAAGCCATTTCGCTCATATTCTTATATTCAGGAAGATTAAATTTCATATTTTTTCTCCTATTCATTTATTTCAAGAATAGTATAACTCATTTTCTTTGGTTTGTCAAGTATATAATTCCGAATAAATATAAAAATATTGAACTTATTTCTGGTGATATTTCACAGAATCATACCTTAGAATTATTAAATCCCTATTTGAACCGGATTGATTATATTACCCTCTTTAATATTCTTCATTGTGAAGAACCTGTAAAACTTTTAGAGTCTGTTTTTAAAATTCTTAAATCTGGCGGGAAGTTAGGTATAGTTCACTGGAAACATGAAAAGACGCCAAGGGGGCCGTCTATGGATATCAGGCCGAAACCGGGTCAAATTATTGAATGGGCGGAAAGTGCCGGTTTTATTACGCATAAGCAGATCGAATTGCAGCCTTATCACTTTGGTATTATTTTTAAGAAGAGAAAGGATAAGGAGGATAGTTATGGAAAAAACCGCGAAAAAATATGATCGTGCATCGAAGACTTATGATTTTTTTGAAATGCCTGCGGAAAAATTGCTGTTTTCCAGGCTTCGGAAACAGGCATTCAGTAATATTTCAGGGAAAATTCTGGAAATCGGCGTAGGAACTGGCAAAAACATGCTTTATTATCCGTCAGTCGCCGAAGTTACTGCAATTGACTTCAGCGGCGGCATGCTTGATAAAGCAATGATTATGAAAAATAAGCTCGATCTGTCAAATGTTAACCTTATAAAAATGGACGCTCAAAATTTGAAATTTGCCAACAGCACTTTCGATTTCGTTATTTCCGCTTTTGTTTTCTGTACAATACCTGATCCTGTTAAAGGGCTCGCTGAAGCATACCGTGTATTGAAACCTGACGGAAAGGCTATCTTTATCGAGCATATGAAAAGCAGTTCATTACTTTTAAATGTCATGCTTAATGCGATGAATCTAATTACAGTACCTATGATGGGGACATACATGAACAGGGAAACGCAGAATAATATCGAGAAAGCGGAATTCAGAATAGAAAGCGTTGAAAAACATGTATTTGATATCGTTCGCCTGATCGTTTCACGGAAATAAATAGGGAGGAATTTATGAGAAAGCTATTGTTTTTATCATTACTGGCATTAATGTTAGCTGGTTTTGTTTATAGTCAGGAAAAGCCGAAAATCATCGATACCGTATTAAACGAAATCCGGCAGGAACAGGGATTAACAAACGGACAGAAAATTAATGCGGATAAAGTAAGTTCTCTGAAACTTGAGGAATTAGGCGATTCCGTAATGGAAGCAACGATAGGTAATACTGAAAGGCACGAACTGATGGATAAAATGATAGGCGGAGAGGGTTCCCAATCACTTACAGCTTTTCACCAGAGGATCGGCTACAACTACCTGGCGGGTTACCCTCTTGGAATGATGGAAGTAACGGGTTGTCCATTTTTCGGAAATTTGAATTCGGGAGGTTATAATATGATGAATGGTTATGGCTACGGGCCGGGAATGATGGGATGGGCCGGATTCGGCTGGGGAGGAATGTTTATGGGTTTGATATTTCTTGTATTAATAGTGCTGGCAGTCTTATTTATAGCAGGGATGTTAAGAGGAGGCAGTATTATAGGCCGTTCTGCATCGGAAACACCGCTGGATATACTGAAAAAACGTTACGCAAAAGGAGAAATTTCCAAAGAGGAGTATGAAAAAATGCGTAAAGATCTACTTTCATAGGAGGCATTTTATGATGGGAATCAGAATATTACTTGCCGGAGTGTTACTGGCTTTCCCGATGTTCATGTTCTCTCAGGGGATGATGGGAAACGGCAACGGCTACGGAATGGGAATGATGCGCGGCTATTATAACGACCGTGGGGAAGCCCTGGAAAAATCCGAGGCTGTAAAATCTGTACTTGCAAAAATTAGGAAAGAACAGGGTTTGAATGAAGAAGAGCCCATCGATCCTGAAAAGGTCAGCCCAAAGCTCCTTGGAGAATTAGGGGACGCAGTCATGGATGTTATGATAGGCAACAAGGAACAGCACGAGTGGATGGACAATATGATGGGCGGGGAAGGCTCGGCGTCGCTTGAAAGAATGCATGAGCAGATGGGATACCGGTACCTGCACGGGCAACCGATTGGAATAATGGGCAGAGGTTACGGCCCCGGATACGGCGGCATGATGGGGTATTACAGCGGATTTTACGGAAATAATCCGTATATGCCTATGATGTCGTTCGGTTCTTTTATGGGAACCGGCACTCTTATGGACATGAATTGGATGCTGGATTACAGGTTCGCGGGATACCTTAGCTTGTCAAAAGACCAGGTAAAAAAGATAACGGACTTAAAATCAGATTATGAGAAGGAAACCGATTCCTTAAGGTCACAACTGCTTGAAAAAAGACGAAACCTTTTCGATCTGTGGTCCACGGCCAAACCGGATGAAAGCGCTATCAAGACTGCCAATAAGGATATATTCATGCTTCTCGCATCTCTTTCGGATAGGGAAACGGATTACCAGATAAAGGTCCTGGAAATACTTACACCTGATCAGAGGAAGAAAATGGATTACAGAGGTATGATGAATTATCAAAGTAATTACACAAATAATTAAAAATACTCAATAAGCGACGATATAGATTTGATCAATAATGTTGTATGAACACGTAATTCAGAAAACAATAGGAGGTTTCAATGAAATTTGGCATTATTCTTGAAACAAAAGAATATGAAAAAGCCTGGAACGCTTTTCGTTTTGCTGTAACATCAAAAAAGAATGGGCATGAAGTAAAAGTCTTTCTTATGGGTGAGGCTGTAGAATGTGAAGGGTTAACTCACGAAAAATATAATGTCGATGAACAATTGAAAATGTTTGTTAAAGATGGTGGAGAAATACTGGCTTGCGGAACATGCTTGAAATTAAGAAATATGGATGGTTCTGAAGCCTGCCCTATTTCGACAATGGTTGACTGTATAAAAATGGTTGAATGGGCGGATAAAGCCATAACATTTTAATTTTATTTGCCCCTGATTACACCGATGCTCCCATGAGGCTTATTGTTGTAGTTTTTATTGATAAAAACAGCCCGATCGGCAGATTATACCAAAAAAAGAAAAAAGAAAGGCTATTTTACAGGTATGCTCATTTTTATTCAGTCAAGAAAGTTACAAATAAATTGAAAAAAGCCGGTTTCACCGGATTTTCATACCGACAGACCCTAAACAATTTAAATAATGAAACAGTCCAAACATTCGAGGAAGGTTATGGGAAGGGTGGTTTTGTTGTCATAAAAGGAAATAAAATTAAAAAATATTATCATTCCCTTGAAACTCCTTTAGATATGGGGCCAGTACACAAAACGGAAAAAATCCTTTGACAATAAGTTGGTCTTTAGATATAATTAGCATATGCTAATTATAAAGGGTTATTATGCCTCGTCCTTTTAAATGCAGGAAAGTTGATTACAGCCCTGAAACCACCTTTTTTAAACCTGCAGGGATACCAATAAACGTGCTAGAAGTCATAGTTCTTTCGCTGGACGAGCTTGAAGCCGTTCGCCTCGCTGATTTTAAAGGTCTGTATCAAGAGGAAGCCGCTCAAAAAATGGCCATTTCAAGACAAACCTTCGGAAATATCGTTTCTTCCGCGAGAAGCAAAATTGCGGACGCGCTTATAAACGGCAAAGCAATAAAAATCGAAGGCGGATTTGTTGAGGCGATTGAAAGAGAATTTATCTGTCCTGACTGCAAGCATAAATGGAGTTTACCCTTCGGCACGGGCCATCCGGCTAAATGTCCGGATTGCCGGAGTATCAATATACATCGCAATCAGGAAGATCATGGACAATCATACCATGACAGAGGATGCAATAATCAGCATAATGGGAATCATTAAACAGGAGGATTATATGATATTAGCTATCCCTACGGAAAACATGAGCGGGGAAATATCAACCATTTACAGTCACTTCGGAAGCGCTCCATTTTATGCCTATTACAATACGTATGATGAAAAACTGGATTTTGTCAACAACGGGAACAAGGATCATGAACACGGCCGGTGCCAGCCGGTAGATGAATTAAGGGAAAAGAAGGTTGAAGCCGTCGTTTGTAACGGAATGGGGCTTCGTGCTATCAACAATCTTAATTCGCTTGGCATTAAAGTCTATTTTGCCGGAAACGCACTTAATATCGCGGAAGTTGTAAATATGCTTAAAAATGATGAATTAAAGGAGCTTCTTCCGGTCAACGCATGTATGCGGCATAATTGCCGCTAAAAAGACTGAAATAATTGATCGCCGCAATAGCCCCAATCCGGTCTGAAAATAGGCCGGTGTACCATGAAAAAACCATGCGGTTCATTTTAGCACCCAATTGAACAAGTAGCCGATAATAATTATTGTAACTATCATTATGCTTGTAAATACAGCTAAAAGTCTCGGCTTTAAAACTTTTCTTAAAATAATCATTTCGGGGAAGCTTATGGCCGTGATGGACATCATAAAAGCAAGAGCTGTCCCCATCGGTATTCCAAGCCTTACCAGTTCGTTTACAATCGGTATGGTGCCTGCCGCGTTGGAATAAAGAGGAATACCGACAATGACAGCCACCAGGACAGCGAAAGGATTGTTTTTACCGACATATTGCGAAAGCCACCCGGTAGGAGCCCAACCATGCATGACGCCTCCTATGGCTATACCGATTAAGACAAAAGGCCAAATTTTATGCAAAATTTCAAGGACATAGTTTTTCGCTCCGAGTAATCTTTCCTTCCAATACAGCTTTTCCATTAAAGAATCATTCATTTTTATTTTATATACATATTCCTCTACATAACGTTCCATCTTCAAAACGCCGATAGTTAAACCTCCGACGATTGCTATAATAACCCCCGTCGCGATATAGAGAAGGGCTATCTTCCATCCGAAAAGCCCCCATAGCATTACAAGCGCCACTTCGTTCACCATAGGGGAAGATATTAAAAAGGAGAAGGTTATTCCAAGAGGGACGCCTGCTTCGAGAAATCCGATGAAAACAGGAACCGCGGAACATGAGCAAAATGGAGTTACAATCCCTAAAAGCGCAGCCAGGATATTTCCGGGAAAACCTTTCGCTTTACCTTCACCAAGGAGTTTTTTAGTGCGCTCGGGCGGAAAATAACTTCTTATGATCGAAACTATGAAGATAATAACAGTCAGCATAAGAAATATTTTCATCGTATCATAAAAGAAGAAATTCACTGCCCCGCGGTAATGATCCGAATTAATGATACCTGTATCAATTCGGAATAATTCCATTAAAAACCTGAAAAAGGTTGTCAGCCAAACACTGAAAATTGCCGCAAGTTTATTTAAAACCCAATTTATCCCTGAAAACATTGAATGGCCTCCAAATTAAACTCAATATCACTAAACCTTCTGTCCAATATTGATAGCCACCTTTTCAATGACTTCAGGAGTAATTTCTGTTTTACCCTTTTCAACTCCAAATTCTGTGGTAATAAAGTGTTCGAAAGGAAGCCCCAACTTTTCAAAAATATTTTTCCCACATGAAACTGGACATCCGTCAATCACGACATTTTTTTCAGCACATCTGGCTGATTCTACAAAACCAGAAAGTTCAGCTCCCATAGCCGCAAGGCAAGTCATTTTACCGATATCGTCTTTCATCATTTTCCTTGCTATAGCATCCGCCAGATATCCCGTATTAGCGGCGCCGGAACAAGCATAGATCAATTTAATTTCCTGGCTTCCGCAACAGCAATCTGTCATATTATTTTACTCCTTTTAGAATATTTATGATCTGTTCTCTATTTAATACCCTTCCCGTGCTTTTGACAACACCGTCAACGGCAAGAGCAGGAGTCGACATCACACCATATTCCATAATTTTTCCAATATCAGTTACTTTTTCTATCTCCGCTTGGACTCCACTAGCCTTTATCGCTTCCTTAGCATTTGCTACCAGCTGTTTGCAATTCGGACAACCTGAACCTAAAATCTGAACCTTCATAAATCACCTCTTTGGATTAAATTTTCTCTTAAAAAAAAGCAACCGAGATACATTTTTCAGAAAATTACCGCATCGACATTATGATATATGTCTAATTATAAAATCAAATATTTGCTTTGTCAAATAATTTATTTTATAATTTCTATTAAGAGGTTATGTAAAATGCGAGAGTTAGTCGATCTGCTTAAAGTTCTGGCCGATGAAAGCCGTCTAAAAATTATTTTTGCATTGGAAAAGAAACCGGCTTGTGTATGCGAATTGGCTTTTTTTTTAAAGTTGACACAAGCTACTATTTCAAGCCATCTAAAGCAGCTGCGTCAAGCAGGATTAGTCGATTATAAAAAAGACGGTAAATGGGTAGAATATTTCCTGTCTGATAATGATACATTCCGTACTATGATGACACAGTTGAAACTATATATACCTGATAGGGACAAATTTGATTATGAAATGAATAGAATCGTCGATATAAATCGTGATAACCTGAAAAAATTATCAAAATAATTTATCAGGATTTATTTATGGCATCCTTTGAAAATATCAAACAAGTTTTGAAAAAACTGGACCTGTCCGAGAGAGCATGCTTAATCAAATCGACGAGCATTTCAGGGAATTGATCCATAAAAAATCATTATTTGAGGTTCCATTGGCTCTATCAGAAAAAATATTTTATAGAATCAGAATCTTTTTTAAAATATATTTCCCATATTTTACATAGTATAGGATACCGGGTATACTATTCAAAGAGGTAATAAAATGACAGAACGAAGAAAGGAGACTTTAAATCACATCAATAGAATTCAGGGGCAGCTTAAAACGCTGGTTCGATACATTGAACAGGAAAAAGACTGTATTGATATTGCCATTCTGGCAACATCAATAGCTAAATCGATGGACTCATTAAGATTCAGAACTCTGGAAGGGTTTATCATAAACAATTTTATGGAAAACCCTAACGATGCTGAAAAAATAAAGGCGTTGAATGAATTGATTTCTCTATATAAAAAATAATCGGAGACTTGATAAATGAGTTTCCCACTGTCAATCCCGATCCTAATATTAATCGGAATAATTTCAGGCATCGTGACCGGTTTTTTCGGACTGGCGGGAGGCTTGATAATCATCCCGGCCCTGGTTTACTTAGCCGGATTTTCACAGCAAACGGCCGTGGGGACGAACCTGTTTGTCCTTCTATTGCCTGTCAGTATAGCATCGGTTATGGAATACTATCGCAACGGACATGTGGACATTAAAGCCGGCATTATTATAGCGATCTCTCTCCTTATTTCCGCATGGATATGCTCGAAAATAGCTCTAAAGATCAATACCGCTTATTTAAAATTTGCGTTCGGTTTGTTCGTAATAGTCATGGGTGCTTATATTTCATGGACGTCTTTTATTAAATTATCAAAATGAATCATATTAAGAACTAAAAATTTCAGGAGGTGTAAGATGAATAAAAAAGGAATAATCGCCAGGATTTTTGCCGATGGCGGGATAATAGTGTTTTTTATCATGGCTTTTGAATTTATGATAATGATAAGCCCTTTCGCTTTTTTCTTTTACTCCGTTTTCAATCCGTTTTTTAACTTCCTGGGCCAATACACTTCTACAAGATGGCTGACCTCCTTCTTTTTGCCGCATATGATATTGCCGCCGACCGTTTTCCTGAAAACCATCCGCGTAGCCGGTTCCTTTCTGTTTATCCTGGGGCTGATGTCTTTTGTAGTATGCGCGCTGCAGGTATATCTGGGAAAGATTTTCAAATGGGGTATAGCCGACAAGGGGATATATAAAATAATCAGGCATCCTCAATACCTTTCACTCGCTTTATGGGGCATCGGCATGAGCATATTGTGGCCTCGATTCATCGTCCTTGCCACTTTGTCGATCATGTTCATTCTTTATTATTTCCTTGCAGTAGACGAGGAACGCCGGATGTTGAATCAATACGGCGACAGCTATAAAAAATATATGGAAAATACCGGCATGTTTTTTCCGATGTTTATCGATAGATGGTTTAAACCTATTGATACGCTAATCCCGAATAAAATCCTGAAAAATATAACGATTCCTCTTTCGCTCATAATCATCGTCATGGTATCAGGCTTCGCCCTTTATAATATTACCTTGAATTCCCTTGAAATCAAATCAATGAGAAATTTCAGCCTGGTATCGATGCTTCCGGAAGACTCCGTATTGATGTCGACCGTTGCCGATGAACTGGAAAAAGACCATAGCCAGGGTAAGATAGATCAATTAGAAGAAAACAAGGTTTACCTCGGCTATCTAATGCCGGTCGATTTCATTATGCAGGGTATGATAGCAGATACCGAGGAAAACTTTCATCTGTACAAACAGCATCATACCGTTTCTTTGATTAATGACTGGATTTTACATCCTTTTCAGCATTTGAGGGCGTCGCCTGTATTAAACATGGCTCTGATGAACCACGTTGATCCGGCTGTCGCAAGGAGGCATCATTGCCCCCTCGGCATAAACGACCAGTCCCTTAATTGCAACGACTGTCCATACAGAAGGGTGATCTTTACCGAAATTCAAATCAACGGTACAAATCATATCCAGGGGGAACAGTTATTGGCTTTCGATACGATTAAAATACCATCGTTTTATGCTGATATTGATACAAGGACCGGTAAAATAATAAACCTGAAAGCTGTGAAAAAATCCACGGCCTGGGAAAATGTTCCCACCCCTGCTTATTGATCAACCTTAAAGAAAGATTTGAATTGAATATTATAAACTTAAGTGCCTTGAATTATTAACTTAGCGCTATTTTTCCCGAATTCTGCGTTCACCCCTATTTGGGGTAACAACATCATAGCTGTAACCAGGGGCAAAGTAGCTTTCAATTAATCTACCGGATGATTTTTTTATGTTCCGTGAATTAAACATTCGGATTACCTTAATGGTTTCAATCCACGGGCCCGCGTGGGGCCCGACATCTGGGCGGCAATACCTCCGGTAAGGTAAACAGTTTCAATCCACGGGCCCGCGTGGGGCCCGACTTCTTTTCTTCGTTTTAGTCAATTTGGAGCCTGTAGTTTCAATCCACGGGCTCGCGTGGGGCCCGACTGATTATTTTGGCCTCTTGCCAATCAATTATTCAGGTTTCAATCCACGGGCTCGCGTGGGGCCCGACAGAACCTCTGACCAAGTGCTGTGCCGATTCCCCAGTTTCAATCCACGGGCTCGCGTGGGGCCCGACAGAACCTCTGACCAAGTGCTGTGCCGATTCCCCAGTTTCAATCCACGGGCTCGCGTGGGGCCCGACTTTAAAGGTGCTCCACATAATACGCAGGATTCCGGTTTCAATCCACGGGCTCGCGTGGGGCCCGACTGAATAAGACGGTTATTCAGTGCAACAGTAATAGTTTCAATCCACGGGCTCGCGTGGGGCCCGACTCTTTAGCATCCATAAAAACACCTCCTTCTAAAATGTTTCAATCCACGGGCTCGCGTGGGGCCCGACCTTAGTCCGTTGGGATTCTGGATTGGCAATGTATTGTTTCAATCCACGGGCTCGCGTGGGGCCCGACATATTTTATTTGCGGAATCCGGTATAAATAACCGGTTTCAATCCACGGGCTCGCGTGGGGCCCGACTCAATACAGGATTATCAGCTGATCATAGGGGATGTTTCAATCCACGGGCTCGCGTGGGGCCCGACGTTGTACCAAATACGGGAGTTGCCGCTGAAGCCAGTTTCAATCCACGGGCTCGCGTGGGGCCCGACTGTATCTCTATAAATTACTGATAGGATATCTAATTATAAATTCATTCCCGCGAACCGGCAATCCAAGAACAAAATATAACCCCAGAGATACTGTTTATTTCAATAATTCACCACAGTTCTAACACCGCGATACTCCCGCTCTTATTATGTTTCCTATAGCTTCGCGGAAACTCAAACCATCAATAATCCTTCCGGATCATAACTTTTTTTTGCCCCAATCTGTTCAACACGATTTTTCCAGTTTGCACCAAGGAAATAAAAACGAAGACTATCGAATTCCGGCTTAATTTCATCAATCAACTCTCGGCGTAATTTAGTCCACTGTGCAGGGTCTACCAGGCATTCAAATACAGAGTATTGTACACGCTGACCATGATTTTCACAGACTTTAGCTACATGCCTGAGTCTTTTCTTTCCGTGTTCATCCTCAGCTACATCGTAACTCACCAATACCATCATAACCCGTTACCTCCATAAAAAAGGCGGATAACCGTCCAGATCGCCCCGGATATACCTGGCCAATAAAATTGCCTGGGTATGGAACAGCAGCCCGATATGCATATCGTCATCCACAAACGGGTGATGAACCGCGTCCTGTTTTCGCTTCTGATAAGCTGCCAGAACTGTCTTTCTTGCAGAATTATTCATCAGCACAGCGCCGTTATCCAATACTTTAAATTGACCGGTCTCAATCTGCCTCAAATTGATAAGCGACAGTACCAGCCGGTCGGCAAAATAGGGCCTGAATTCTTCCATTAAATCAAGGGCAAGCGAAAGCCTTCCAGGACGGTCGCGATGAAGAAATCCGACAGCAGGGTCCAGTCCGACACATTCCAGTGCAGATCTCATATCATGATAAAGAAGGGTATAGATAAAAGACAATAAAGCATTCACACGGTCCAGCGGCGGACGGCGGGAACGCTCGTGAAAGATAAAATCAGTCTTTTGTGCTACAATCAGTTCATTAAAAACACTGAAATAACGCCGGGCTGCGTCCCCTTCGATACCGCGCAGAATTTCCGGGTCACTGCTATTTTTTGCATGATCCATGGAACGTTCCAGCTCATTTACAGCATTCCGTAAAGTATCTTCATTGATTTTCCCGCTGTGATCGCGGAGGGCCCGTTGAAGGACCGTACGGCAATTAGAGATTTTCCCAATGACAATATTGCGGACAATCGCGGAGCAATTTACCGGATCGTCAGTAATGCGGTATTGTGAACGCCGCAGAAGAACATTTCCGGAAACCGGGCCCTGTACCCTAGCCAAAAATTTACCGTATTCTGATAGAAAGCTTATGCTTACACCGCATTTTGCGCACTGTCCAAGGAGAAAAGGGCTAATACCGATATTACCGAAACAGACAATACCGGAAAGGTTGATTAGTGGAAGCTGGAGCTTGGTTTCTTTGCCCAATTTTACCACCAATGTTTCACCCTGCTTTTTCAGATACATCTTTTGTGTTGTTACAAACAGTGTATTCAGAAGCCTTTTCATTCTAAACCCCCGGTCCTTCGGTTATTTCGGATTGGATCATCCGGTCCATATACCGGCCCACCTCTTTCTTCTTTCCCAATACTTCCGGCATACATTGTTCCTTCAATGAACAGGATTCACAACGTTTGGTATAAACGGGGGGCGGAGTTTTCCCACTTTCAAGCATTGTCCGTGTTTCGCGGATTACATTCTGAGTCAGTTTCCGCAAGGCTTCATCTAAGACAACACGCAACCTTTTTTTAATGCGGAAATAGTAGATAAAACCCTCTTCAACTTTGCTGTGCAGCATTTCCTCTATACATAGGGCTTGCGCGCAAAGTTGAACGGTGTCCATGTCTTTCAGCTTAGGTTTTCCACGCTTGTACTCCAGAGGAATAAATAGCCCTTCCGGCATCTCCATAACACAGTCTGCCTGACCTGTAATTCCCAATTCCAGCGACCGAAGCGGCATACCGAAAATTCTGCGGCAATCGGGCCTGGTCTCTACAGCGTTATGATGCGCTCTTTGATGTAAGCATCTTCCTTCTGCTGTTAGAGCATTTTCTAACCACTCGCCTTCAATATGAATGAGTGCACATCGTCGGGGACAAAAAATATAATGAACAAGTGCAGAAATCATAATTAAATCCGATTCTATATAGGCCATATATTGATCCCTCTTATTCCAAAAATTTCATTCCATTTTTGTTGGAATCAAATGTTATACTATACTTAGTCCAGTTTTTTTCAGCATTTCATTATCAAGTATCCCTACCATAAACCCGATAAAACTATCATATTTATAATCCCATTTATATAAACCTGGTTTTTGCGAAAATTCTTGAATTCCTAATTCTTTAAGACGATATCCCCAAATCTGCACAGAGCCATTCTGAATATCTCTCCAATCAATAGATACATAATTTTCTATTTTTATGATGAGTGTTTTATCAACAACAACAATATAAGTATCATTACTAATCACCTTAAATTCTTTTTCTACTTGAGGTCAGCTCACGAAACGGAAATTTAACCACGCTAAGAATATGAAATATTATAACTGATTGAGATATTAAAAGTGGATAATTCATTCACCAAATAATGTTAAAGATCCCACACAGATCCGGCCCAGTTGGGGTACTATCGGCATTTCCGACAAAAGTACCGCTAAGCCTGTTTTCTCACAAAATTTTCTGAATTTTGTAGCGCTAAGCAATATTTCCAAGATTTAAAGGCCTCAAATCGTCGGCTTCGGTTTCTTTTTGAACATTGAAGTTGTAATCTCCGAGAAAATTAATGGCAGATTTCCCCGGCTGTCCAGGACGATGGGTCGCCGCCACGAAGGAGACGGCAAAGGTAATCAATCATCTGCACCTGCGGCCCTTCGGGCACAAGCACTCAAGGGCGCACAACCCGGAAGCTGAAATCGTTGATACTGTCAGACGGGAATTGGTTGCCGCGAAAGGTAAGACTGGCTTCAGACGCATCGTTACCGTTGCCGTAACTGCTACCGCGTATGACGCGGGAAAAGCCCGAAGCCCATGCCTGCCCGCTAAAGCCGGTAGGATCGATAAGCGAACCCGTATACGGAAAAGTTCCAAACATCGTAGTCGAATCCCACGCATCCCAGCACCATTGCCATACATTCTCGCTCATGTCGTAAAGGCCGAGTTCGTTGGGAAGCAATAACCCGACACCTTCCGCTGATGAGTGTGAGGCCGGAGGACCCCAGGCGTAACTATTGATATAGGTATAAGCGTTTCCCGGTTCTTGACTACCCGCATAGCCCTTGGAGTAGCCGTTCATGTTCGTCCCCCCGACAATATCGCCGGCCCGGGTGTCGTTGGTCGCCCCCATCGCCGCCCACATATATTCCAACTCCGTAGGCAGGCGGTATCCGTTTGCCGACCAGTTTACCTGAACCGCATCCCATGTAGCATTATCCGACGTCGGTATTGTACCCCAGACGGAAGGAGACATGCTGCCGTTAATGGTATATACCGGGGTCAGGCCTTCTGCTATACTAAGATCGTTGCAGAACACAAGTGCCTCGTACCATGTAACATTTTCAACCGGGTGATTGTACACGGAAGAATCATGGCTTGGGTCCGTAATCCCTGTTACATTTTGGAATTCTGTGCCGGTGATATCGTTTTTGCTCATATGAAAAGCCGCCGATATAGTACAAACGTCGCCCGCCGTTCCGTCATACTGAAAGGCGCCGGCGGGAACATAGATCAATGTTCCGATATTCGGAGATGTATAATTGGTCGCTGTTGAAGGTTCACTGGAAGATGACGAAGTACTACTGCTTGAACTACCGAATGTGTTTCCAAGATCGGGCGGCTCTATGAGGGCGCAGGAAACTACAACGGCAGTTAAAAATATGGCCGATAATAAAACATATTTTTTCATGCATTTTCCTCCTATATCCTGACGCCGATGCTCAGCATTGGATATATCTGTAAACTCGGCGATATTCCGCACCTCACTCCGCCGCCGATAAAAAATCCTCCCCATGACAATTCGAGCTTCAGGACCGGAGATATAATGATCGGAGATGAAAAATAAGAGAACGCCGAGGCGTCCACCCAGACCCTGAAATCGCCGGATTTCAGGAAAGAGAAAGCGATCCCCGCTTCGGCTTCCGGCACTATCCCTTCGCCCGGATAATAAATGGCTCCTCCCTCGGCGAAAGCCCTGAAGCTGTCGGTGAAATACCAGCCGAAACCCGCTTCGCCTCCGAGCCCGCCTTCCAGAAGCTCGACAGGGAAATAGAACTGCCTACCTCCCAATGAAAACTCGACCGGAAGCGTCTTCCCTTCCCCGACCGTCACGGTTCTCGTATCTATGATCTTATTGTCCTTTTCTATACGGATTGTATGGTTCGTATCTGATTTAAGGTTATTTATGACAATCTCGCCGCTTTTTTCAGTCTCGCCGGCAAACACGTCGTCGGCGAAAACCTTTATTCCTGGCGCGCCAATCCTCACGTCGACGGTGCCGGAGGGGGTGTATGTAATGATCCTGTCCTCGCCGTCTTTTAGGGTAACCGTTTTATGATAAACTTCCTGCTCGTTTTCCGCCAGTGTAAGCGATATTTCAAGTGGTTCGTCCCCGGCTTCGTTTTCCCTGAAGCCGTCATTTCTTGTGATCTTTTTCCGGAAAACCTTGTTTATAGTCAGGTTATAAGTCGAATCGGATGAAATATCAACCTCCAGGCTTCCCATTGTCACTGTATGTCCGACCAGTTCGCTCGATATGTTCCGTATGAGTTTATCTATAGTGTCGAAGATGCCGGCGCCCGAATCGCCCGAATAGTCCCTTTTCAGCTTGAGCTCGGCGGTAGCGGGGTCATAAACATAAACGGTGATCTTTATCGTGCCGTTCTTTTTATTGACTTTATAAGTCCCCGTTACCACTTGCTTTACAGCGAGGTCGAGCCCCATTTCCACGGCGGTATCGACGTCGAGGTCTTTGGACTGCCAGAAATTTTTTTCAAGGGCAAGTTTTTCCATCGCCTCATAGGATGTAACCTTTGTTCCGCTGATATTTCCCAGGAAGGTTATGAGCGATTTGCTGATGACTTTATTTATCGAATCGTCAGTTTTATCGCCCTGGTTGATAAACCCTACTACGGCTATGGTTTTAACATCCCCCACCTGCGCGGTCGATAAGTCTGGAAGACTAAAACAAATTGAGAAAAACAGTGAAATAAACAGGACATACTTTTTCATTAAAACCCCCCGCTCGAATTAAAAAGTAATAAAGACATCGGAAAACCAAAAGTTTTTTTTCATGTTTGTCCCTCATTGTGTTTTTTATATCCGTTATTAGCTACCTTTCATTATTGATAATATTTTATTGAATCATATAATAATAATCAAACAAATTGGGGTGGACGCAGGAAACGGATAATTTTGTACGTTAAGGAAGTTACTTGGGGCGGACGTAGAATTTGGACAAAATTGTACGCTAAGGTTTTAAGGGTGCCACCGCTTTTTCTATGCTGTTATCTTTTCATCGAATTTTATAACGTTTCGCGGTTTTTTATATGCCTCCCAGTAGTTTAACCTGGTCTGCATATTGTACCAGCTCTCCGGACTCGTGTTTGTAGCCTCGCCAATCCGGATAGACATTTCAAGGCTCAAGGCGGCATGCTCGTGGATTATATCAACAAGCATTTTTCTGGTGATCCCCAGCCGTTTAGCCGCCTCGGTTACGGTCATTCCCAGGGGTTTTATTACGTCTTCAAGCAACACTTTTCCTGGATGGGTGGGTCGCCTTTCTGTTATATTCATTTTATTGTCCTCTCAATGATAATCTTCATAATCAACTGAAACAACATTTTCATTTTCAAATTTAAAAGTCAGTCTCCAATTCCCGCTAACATCAGCCGCCCATGTACCTCTACGCTTGCCCTGAAGTTCATGAAGTCCGTATGCCGGAAGATTCATGTCGGATGGTGCTTTTGCGGTCGCAAGCCTATCGAGCATCCTAAAAAGTTTTTCGGCATGGTTGGGATCGATGCCCTTTTTAGTGCCTGTGTCAAAAAAGGCTTCAAGCCCTTTGTGTCGGAAAGACTTTATCATATAGTTAATTGTAATATGAGTAGTGCGGCTTGTCAAGTTGATTTATAGAATAGGTCCGGGTTGAAATATGATCTATGGCCAATAATCTGTCAGAATGAAGTATACTCTAATCTGACGTCAGGATACCTGCCTAAAACACGTCAGAATAAAGTCATATAATATATTTATTGACACAATTATAAAAAGGTCTTAGACTCTAATCTGACATATTTCATAGAGGTATGATATGACAGAACATAAAGTGGGTTATCTTAGGGTTAGCTCTATCGACCAGAATACTGACAGACAATTAGAAGGCCTTACTCTGGACAAGGTATTTATTGATAAGGCATCCGGCAAAGATATTAAACGTCCGGAACTCGAGAAACTGATCGAATTCGTCCGAAAAGGTGATACGATCGTTGTACACAGTATGGACCGGTTAGCCCGCAACCTGGATAATCTGAGGCAATTAGTTCAAAATCTTACCAGTCGCGGCATCAAAATCCAGTTTTTAAAAGAAAACCTTATTTTTACAGGCGATGATTCCCCGATGTCAAACCTCCTGTTATCAGTTATGGGGGCTTTTGCGGAATTTGAACGGGCGCTGATACGGGAGCGGCAGCTTGAAGGAATAGCCCTGGCTAAAAAGAAGGGAGAATATAGGGGCAGAAAAAAAACTCTGTCAGCCGAACAAATAAGACAAATCAGGGATAGGGTAGCAGCTGGGGAAATGAAATCTAAAATTGCACGGGACATTGGAATCAGCAGGGAAACCCTTTATCAATACCTGAAAGGAAATGGAAATTTGAATGCCCCGACGTAAAATATTTTCTTCCGAAGAATATTTATCATTGCTTGCTTTCCCAACTGAACAGGCCGATCTTGTCCAATGCTATGCCTTTTCAGAAAACGATCTGTCTGTCATAAGGCAGCATCGTGGGAATCATAACAGGCTGGGGTTCGCCATTCAGCTATGCTGCCTTCGTTATCCCGGCATAACTTTAACCCCCACTGATCAACCGCCTGCAGACCTGATAATTTTTGTAGCCAGTCAACTGAATGTCAATCCGGATGATTGGAATAATTATGCTGAAAGGGACCAAACCCGCCAGGAACACTTGCTTGAAATTCAGAAAAGATTCAAATTCCAGATGTTTTCAACAGTCTGGTATAGACATTTTATAAAAAAACTGATGAACCTTGCCTTACAGACTGATAAAGGGATAGTCCTGGCAACCGCATTAATTCAGGAACTTCGTAAAAAGCAAGTTATCATTCCGTCAATGGATGTCATTGAACGGCTGGTATCAGAAACAATCTACCAGGGAACGAACAGAATATATCAAATTCTTGCCGGATCGTTTACAGAAGAACAACGCCTGAAACTGGATAGCTTGTTGTCATTGAAACCGGACACGAGAATAAGCGTCCTGACATGGCTGAAGCAGCCTCCCGGACCTCCAAAGACCAAGCATATATTGAAACACATTGAACGTTTAAAATACGTGATGTCATTCTCCATAGATGATGAGATCGGACGTCTGATACATCAAAACCGGCTTCTGAAAATTGCCCGGGAAGGCGGCCAAATAACAGCCCAGCATTTGCGTGATTTTGAGACTAGGCATCGTTACGCCACACTGACGGCTATCCTTATAGACGTCAAAGCCACCCTTATTGATGAAATTGTGGATTTGCATGACAGGATTATGGGGAATCTTTTTAACAAGGCAAAGAACAAACATGCTGAAAAATTTCAGAAATCAGGTAAGGCCATTAATGAGAAAATAAGGTTATACTATCAAATTGGCCAGGCATTGCTTGATGCAAAGATAAATGGCACTAATCCCTTCGAAGCGGTTGAGGCAATTATTCCATGGAATGATTTTACACAGAGTATTAACGAGGCCCAGAAACTCATGCAGGCAGAAAACTTTGACTATCTATATCTTATTGGTAGTGGATACACACATATCAGGAAGTATGCCCCGGCACTACTGGACATCCTGCAGCTGAAAGCCGCGCCTTCGTCCCGGGAATTATTAGATGCGATAGAAATCCTGAGGAATATGAACTCAAATAATATCCGGTCTGTTCCGGAAAACGCTCCTGTCGGATTTGTAAGGAAACGCTGGGAGAAACTGGTACTTACCAATGATGTAATTGACCGCCGGTTTTATGAGTTATGCATCCTGGCTGAATTGAAAAATGCTTTGCGGTCAGGCGATATCTGGATAAAAGGGGCGCGTCAATATAAGGATTTTGAAGAATACCTTCTACCTGTCAATCAATTCACAGAATTGCTGGATAGGAAAGAACTGCCAATAGCCGTTGTTACAGACTTTGATGATTACATTAAGGAACGATTTTCATTGCTGGAAGAAATACTGCAAACCGTGGACAGTCTGGCAAGCCAGAATCAATTACAGGATGTCTCGATCACAAAATCAGGTCTTAAAATATCTCCTCTGGCAGATGACGTACCCGATGAAGCCAAAGCCTTAACAAGCCGATTGTATTCCTTTCTGCCTCACCTGAAGATTACTGATCTTCTTCTCGAAGTGGATAATTGGACCGGATTTACCAGTAAATTTACCAACATGAAAACAGGAGAGGCTGCTAATGATCGCGCCCTTCTTCTGACCGCGATCCTTTCTGATGCCATTAATCTTGGATTAAGAAAAATGGCCGAATCCTGCGAGGGTATTACGTATGCCAAGCTATCATGGCTGCAGGCATGGTTTATAAGGGACGATACTTATTCTGCAGCATTGGCCGCTCTTGTTAATGCTCAAATTGGACAGCCTCTTGCGTCATATTGGGGCGACGGCACTGCTTCCTCATCTGACGGCCAGTATTTCAGGTCAGGCTCACATGGTAAAGCGTCAGGCCGTTTTAATGCAAAACATGGTGATGAACCCGGAATCATGTTCTACACCCATGTCTCGGATATATATGTTCCATTTTATGTTCAGCCTTTACATCCTACAATGAGTGAATCGCCCTTTGTAATTGACGGCCTTCTTTACCATGAATCCGAGCTCCGGATTAAAGAACATTTTACCGATACGAGAGGTTTCAGCGACCATGTGTTTGCGTTAATGCACCTTCTTGGATTCAATTTCGAACCACGTATCCGAGATCTTGCCGATAAAAAGCTCTATATCCCTGGAAACCAGAAGGCTTATCCAATATTATCTCCATTGATAGGCGGCAGCATTGACAAAAAACTGATCCGGGATAATTGGAATGAAATACTTCGTCTTGCAACATCAATCAAACAGGGAACTGTTACAGCCTCTTTGATGTTAAGAAAGTTGAGCGGTTATCCTCGGCAGAACAAACTCTCGTTAGCCTTGCGTGAATTTGGCCGTATAGATCGTACACTATTTACCTTGAACTGGTTAAAAGATTTAGAAATGCGAAAGCGAGGTCAGATTGAGTTAAATAAAGGAGAATCTGAACACTATCTTGATCGGGCTGTTTTCTTTAATCGGCTTGGAGAGATCAGAGACCGGAGTTTTGAGAACCAGCGTTTCAGGGCAAGCGGCCTGACTACTGTCGTGGCGGCTATCATACTTTGGAACACTGTTTATCTAAACCGGGTATTAACCGAATTAAGAGATAAAGACGAAATAATAGATAATGACTTGCTTCAGCATGTTTCACCTTTAGGCTGGGAACATATCAATCTTACTGGGGATTATAGTTGGCGGCAAAATAAACAGGTTGAGAAAGGCAAATTTAGACGGCTGAATTACTTTGAAAATCCTTAACGTGGTTAAATTTCCGTTTCGTGAGCCGACCCCTATATAAGTAAAATTAATGCTTCGGTAATGTTTAAAAGAGGTAGTTTTATGGTATTGAGGCTGTTAAAACTCACTTTTTTTTCCCTGGGGATAGCTGCCGCTGTTTTTTTAATATTGAGATTGTTTTTTAATATCGCCGTTTCAGGTGAAATAGCTCTCTTGATCTTTATTCTTCAATTGCTGGTAATGATATTGCTGACATCGAAGAAAATGGCTACGGTCATGGCCGACAGGACGATAAAGTGCCCCCACTGCGGCTCAGATGTCGAGGCGGCTTTTATCAACGGTTCCCTCGCAATGAGTTTCGAATGCCCTGCATGCGGTAAGATAATCGGCGGCGACAGCGTCTAAATATAAACACAACATTATCGGGTTATTTTTAAAAAAAAGAGTTGACTAATCGATTTTTTTTATGTTATAATAGTTGATTGATCAACTATTATACGGAAGGATCAATAATGGAATTTATTTCAAGGTTCTTCTGGCAGATCAATAAGAATAGTCAGGTTTTTATTGCCTGCAGGTTAAAAAGGTTTAAGATAGGAAACGGCCAGCTTCCATTACTTATGCTTCTTTTCAATTATAAGGAATGCTTAAACCAGGAAGAGATTTCGCAATTATTAAATATCGACAAAGGGGCTACCGCGAGAGCGGTCGGTAAACTCCTGAAAGAAGGATTTATAAATAGAAGCCCGGACGCTAAAGACAACAGGATGCAAAGGATCAGTTTATCTGAAAAAGCGCGTAGGATGAAAGATGACTTTTTTAATATCGCGGATGAATGGCAAAATATTTTATTAAAAGGCGTTTCCAGAAAGGATAAGGAATATTTTTTGGAAATTCTAAAAAAAATAAAAAAAAATTCACAAAATTTTAGAGATTAATATGAAAATATTGCTGGTATATACTAACCGTTACCGGTATATCCCGCCGCCGCCGGTAGGACTGGCTTATCTTGTAAATCCGTTAAAGGCCCGGGGGCATGATGTGCATGTGCTGGATTTAATGTTTTCAAAAAATCCTCATCAGGATATTGAAATCTCCCTTCATAAATTCAATCCGGATTTCGCCGGTTTTTCGATAAGAAACCTCGATAATCAATACATGCTGGATCTAAAGAGCCCCCTTCCCGATATTAAAGAGTATGTCGCCGAAGTAAAAAGTAAAGGGGTTACAACTATACTGGGAGGCACTGCGTTTACAACCATGCCGGTGGAGATGCTTGAATATATGGGCGCTGATTACGGAATAGCCGGGCAGGGGGAAGAAAGCCTTCAGGTACTGATCGAGGCGATAGAAAAAAAGAAGGATTTAACCGGCATATCCGGCCTGGTTTATAGATCCGGAAGCGCAGTATATGTGAATCCTCCGGTAATAAAAGGTTACAACGGCAATATTTGCGCCGATTGGAGCTCCTTCAACACAAAACCTTACAAGAAAAACGCGCTTCTGACTCCCGCGGGCGTTGTTGTTGTGAAAACAGGCTGTCCTTACGAATGCTCTTATTGCGATGTAAGGAGCACTATGGGCGGAGTTCCTGTTTTCAGGGAAACCGTTAAAATTCTTGATGAAATCAAGTCGATAAAAAAAACACAAAAGATACGTAATTTCTTCCTGGTAGATCCTTGCTTCAATTCGCCACTGGACAAGGCAAAAGAATTTTTAAACGAAATGATCGCTGCCGATCCGGGTATTCGTTTTATATCGCGCTGCAATCCCGTACATAATTCTTTTGACAATGAATTTTTCACCCTTTATAAAAAAGCCGGAGGATATTCTATTAATTCGGCCATCGACTCTTTTTCGGATGCAATGCTTAAAAACTATCGAAAGCCTTTCTTATTTGAAGATATAGCCCTTTTCAGCAGATTGGCGAAAAAGAACGGAATCCGCTTTATATCGGAAATGCTTTTCGGGGGGCCCGGGGAAACCGTTGAAACAATTAAAGATTCTATGGCTTTACTGCCTTATGTCGAATATTCCATGTTCTTATATTCTATCGGGGTAAGGATCAGCCCGCGCACTGCGGTGTTCGCATCAGCAGTAAAAGAAGGCTTTATAAGGGATTCTTCGGAACTCCTTTTTGCAAAATTTTATGTTTCAAAGTATATCGATGTCGGATGGGCTAAAAAATTTATCGGCGAATCGGTTAAAAAATATTCCTACCGTTACCGTAGAATGGCGCCGGTAATATTGCGGAATGTGCTGGATGCGATTCTATAATGTTGTAATCGCAGATATACAATCAATAGACATATTTATTTATTAGGAAAGTATTTCAAATTTATCTTAGCCGATATTTCCTCTGTAACCGGGGTAGGGACATTTTCTTCCTTTCCCATGCTTATTATCGACATGCCGAAAATATTTCCCTCGTTTTTGCCGCCCGATTCAAGGTCGCGCTGGTAGGATGTTTTTGCGTCCGGGGTGAACAAACGAGCCTTCTCGATAGTTTCTTCGATAATTCCATCCGGCAGGGCCTTTCCAGGGCCCTTCTTAACGGAAATGGCTGCGATCTCTTCCAGGATATTCCTGACAAGAATCAGGGTTTCAGGATCGGCATAAACTTCCCCGATCGGCTTGCCTGAAAACGCCGTCACCATGCCGTAAGAGGCGACAAAGAGGTATTTACCCCAGATCGCCGGATACGGATCGTCGTACCACCGGCAATCGATCCCCGCCCTTGTGAATAATTCAACCGTTTCTTTTTGTTCGAAGGAGCGGCCTCGCTCATTGCCTATGTAAATCCTTCCCGCGGACCCGCTCTGAGCGACAATGCCCGGCCGTTCTATATGAGTGCCGACATAGGCGCAGCCCGGGAGCAGAATTCCTTCGTTATAGAACCGGCGTATCCTCCGGACTATATCAACGCCGTTCAAGAGAGGGATTAAACCAGTCTCTTTTCCGGAAACGATTGCGATATCCCTCACGGCTGCCTCTAAATCATATTCTTTGACGCATAATAAAACAATGTCGGGACGGGGGAGTTTCTTAATATCATCGCCGGCGGAGAAAGGCCGGCATACCGATACGGTATTTCCAGTCTTAAGCAGGAGACCGTTTTTCATGATTTGATCAAGATGTTCGCCCCGTGCTGCAAAAGAAACCTTTATTTCGGCTGATTTTTCGTAAAAAGAGGCGAGCCTTCCGCCAAAGTAGCCTCCCACCCCTCCGACGCCATAAATCATTATGTTCCGTATCATCAAAACCCTCTAGTTAATATATAGTAAATATAATACAGTATAATTAAAGTCGGAGGTCTTGTCAATAGATTGTCTTCATCGAAGCTATTTTTCATTTGACAATCAATTAATCAAGTCTTATAATCGTTCTAATTATTTAGCGCAAAATGGTAAAAGGGGCAAAGATTTATGAAAGAAAAAACAATTTTATTTGCTTTCAGGCCGTCTAAAGAATTGCTGATCATACTATTGATTTTTGTCGCAGGGGTGTTTTTTAATTTTATCGCCGATTATTCAGGAAGAGGCACTTTTCTGTTTTATTTATTTTACCAGGTAATATTTGTCATTGGAATATGCATTTTCATTCCTCTTTATTATACCGTTTTTTATAGGAAAGAAAAATTGGAGACGATCGGTATTTCTTCTAAAAAATGGCTGCAAGCTGTATTGATCGGGCTCCTTATTGCCGGAATAACAGCCGGGGGAAGCCTGATTCATAAAACTATTATACTCCCGCCGACTGATAAACTGGTATATCTGGTACTATGTTTAATAATGTCGACCTTATTTGAAGAAGTGTTTTTCCGCGGATTTCTGCAAACCAAATTCGAGAATTATTTCGGCATGGTACCTGCCATCATCATAGCCGGCATATGTTTCGGCCTGTATCATATGGGTTATTCCGATATGCGGAATATAAATGACCTGCTGATTTTATCAACGGTAGGGATAGTATTTTCAATTTCATTTCGAATAACAAAAAATATTATTACTTCTTACATAGTCAATCTGCCAAATGCAGTTATAACATTTCTGGTTCGAAAAACCTATTTTAATATGGATGCCGCCGTTATTTCATTAATAGTAACTATCGTAGCAATAACGTTGATATATTACTTCGGCAGGAGTTCTAAAACGGCCGGCGATATCGCCGGTCAAAAATAAAAGGATCTAATTATGAATTTTCCAACCAGCGTGTCTTTTACTATTACCAACGCCTGCAACTTGCGCTGTAAAATGTGCGGGCAATGGAACGAGAGGGGTTATATTCAAAATCATAAAGATCAATTACAGCATGAAATTAAGCTCTCCGTCTGGAAGAAATTGATTGATGAAATGGCTGAAAATGAGGTCTTTTCTGTCCTTCTGCGCGGCGGCGAGCCGTTTATGCATCCTGATATTATCGAATTGCTGGAATATATTCATTTTAAGGGTTTATTTACTTCGATAGATACGAATGGAACTTATCTGGAAAAATACCTGAAAGATATAGTCAGAATAGGCAAAATTCATCTTACTATTTCTGTTGACGGTCCTGAAGAAATACATGATTATGTAAGGGGTATTAAGGGGAGCTTTCATAAAGCCAGGGAAAATATTCTGGCTTTAAACGAACTGGAAAAAGAAAGTCCGAATAAGATCGGCAAATCTATCAACTTTACTATAAGCCCTCATTCCTATAAAGGACTTGGCGCAATGCCGGAAATTGCAAGAAGCTTGGGAATTAACAGCATTTCAATTGTCCCATATTACTACGTCACCGACCGGATGGGGAAAGAATATGAGAAAATCCTGAAAGATAATTTTAACATTCGGGCTTATTCATGGAACGGTTTTTACAATGCGGATTCCGGGATCGATTTTGAAATCTTTAAAAATGAATTTCATAAATTTATGGATAACTTAAAAGGTATATTTAATTTTCCTTATATGGGTTCCGGCAGGGAGGGGTTCTCTTTAGAGGATTATCGAGTTTGGTTTCATGATGCAACTACACCGGCGGGAACTTTTAAATGCATGAATGTCGAAAGATTTATCGATATTCAGCCCGACGGCAACGTAAATTTTTGTACTGATTTTCCGGATGCGGCATTAGGTAATGTTTTGAAAAATTCCATACATGAAATATGGAATGGTGAAAAGGCTGAAAAATTCCGGGAATACCGCCGGAAAAAGATGCTTCCCGTCTGCTTCCGGTGCGGGGCCAAATATATGTCTGAGGTAGCGGATAAATTATAAGTCAATATTTGGCGTTATGTTTATTAACAGGGGCCTTTTAAAATCATGAAAGAATTTTTAGTTTCAGGAATATTGTTTTTAGCCGCACAGTTGTTTTTCATAAACTCCGCCTGCTGTGAACTGCGTGAAGTGACATTCTTCAATCCTCCCGACGCATACGGCACAATAAGTCTGCAGGAGCTGTACGGAAAAGGCGGCGCTCTCCTGGTGGTAAAAACATACTATTACAGGGCGAAGAACCCCAGGATTCTGGATAGAATCGTTCTTTCGGACGCTTCCGCCAAGGTCCTGCGGACATTTGACTGCGATTTTTTCGGCATCATCCATAATCCCAGGTACATGTGCCTGGACGGGGATTGTAATATAATAATCGAAAAAGAAAAGCCGGTATTCGTAAAACTCTTCCCTGCCGCAGAACCGGCGGTTACAACCAACATATACAGCGCCGGGTACCTGGTCAAGTCCGTGAAGACTATATTCGAATGCAGCAACGTCCTCAAGGGGACAGATTTGACCAATTGCAGATATGTCTGGTAGGGATAAAACTGAAACAGGGGCAAAATTATGATCAGGTTATTTTTTTCAAAAAGGTATTCCATCATTCCCGTAATTATTTTTTCATCTATATGTTATTTCCTTTCTACAGGCCTTCAAGGCGATTTCTGGTTTTTACTATGGATAGCTCCGGTCCCGATTCTTCTTTACAGTTATTATAACTCCGGAATATCGACCTTTCTTATCGCGGCGGCGATATTCTTAATTTCAAAAATAAACCTGTTAGCATACTGGATTAAAGTTTTAACGCCTTCACTGGCTTTTTCGCTGATTTTGATTTTATCCGTTTTATCTGCATGTATATTTTTATTGAATAAAATTATATCATCGAAATTAAAAGAACCCTTTGCTATTTTTGTTTTTCCGCTTTTATATACGTCAGTTGAATTCCTTGAAAGTTTAATTCTTCCCGATATCAGTTTATACAGCCTCGCTTATACTCAGGCGGATAATACATTAATAATTCAAATCGCCGCTTTGACAGGGATGTACGGAGTTACCTTTTTTATTTCATTATTCGCGTCCTGTTTTGCATACCTGATTTTAATAAAGGCCAATAATAGCCGGTTTTACTCATTTATCGCCGGACCCTTGATATTATTATTAGTTCCGGTTTATGGAATTGTCAGGATGAATCCAATATCAAATAACAATGATATACATTTTAAAGCGGCATGCATTAGAGTCGATTCACTAAGTCATGGAGAAAATATATTCAATTCGAAAAATGGAAATCTTGTTTTTAAGGAATATTCAAACCTTATCGATCAAAATATAAAAGAAAGGATCGACTGTATTCTGCTTCCTGAAAAAATGATAGAACTTCATCAGGAGGAAAAATCGAATTATTATCCGGAATTTTCAGCGATCGCATCCGATAAAAACGCTATAATCACAGCGGGATTTAAAATAAAGAACAAGGACCGTTATGAAAATATTGCTGCCGTTTTTTTCCCCAATGGAAAGACTATTATGGAATATCAAAAAAAATACCTCGTCCCCGGCTGGGAAAGTAAATTCGACAGCGGGGATAAATTATTAATATTCAAATATAAAGAGTTGAATATCGGCGCCGCAATTTGCAAAGATATGGATTTTCCGGGCTGGATCAGGAAATATTCTTCGATTGACATCATGCTGGCGCCTTCCTGGGATTTTCAGGAAGATAACTGGATGCATTCCCGCCCTGCGATTTTCAGAGGGGTTGAAAACGGTTTTACAATGATAAGATCGGCAAGGGAAGGGGATCTGACAATTTCAGGCCCTTACGGCAATATTATTAAACAGGCCGTCTACGATAAAAAAGACGGGGAAGATATTTTAATGGCCGATATTTATTCGGTAAAATTGGATACCTTATACTCAAAATTCGGCGACTGGTTCTGCTGGCTGAGCATGATAATCCTGGCTTTCTTTGCTTTCTTTTCGATATTTAAAGTAAATTTAGGATTGAAAAAACGGATTTGAACCGCGGATTAAGCCCTGGAGAGGTAAGCAGATCCCCCATTTATGATGGGTGGCACAGATTATTATCTGGAATATCTGTGAAATCGTGGTTTTATTTTATGGTTCAGGAGCTTTTGTAATAAAGGTAGGAGGAATCATGATTTATATAGTATTATCGATTGTTTTGATAACCTGCCAGGTCATCATCCTGGTTTTCCCGTTCATCTATAGGATGCCGATAGAAATGAATGCAGCGGCCCTGATCTCTCTCGGAATTTTGGGACTGCACTGGCTTTTATATCATGATAAAACAGGTATCCATGTCTTCGGGATTATCCTTATGTTTTTTGTTATTTTCATCGGATTTATGTCGCTGGTCAGCACTTATACAGTTCTCATAGGGGCCGACAGCGCACGGAATAGAAAACCGGTTGTTTTTGGAGCAGGCGGCGATAAATCGATCGCAATAGTCTATCATCCCGGCGGTTCCGGATTTCAGAAAAGGATCAATACACTCATTGCCGATAAGCTCGCCCTTAAAGGGTTCAGGGTTACTCTTTATACAGCCAGCCCCAGTCTGAAGATCGACCCGAAAGAGGTATCGGCCATAATCCTCTCGTCGCCTGTCTACGGCGGCAAACCCCGTCCCCCTTTTGTCGATTTTATAAATAATGCCGGCCTGAAAGGCGTTAAGTGTTATGTTATCCTTAGCGGCTGGTTTACAGATATTAACCCTGAAATGAAGGAAACCATGACAGGCAGGATGAAACAGCTTATAGAATCCAGGGGCGGCATATTTATCGGCTACCGGAAATTCAGCGCCTTCGTCTCGGATCTGGATAAAGAATCTCTCACTCTGACAGAAAGCCTGGCGGAAAAAATTATAGAAGCTGTTGAAAATTATTTTCGTGGCAGGAGTGAAGGTGATCTTGACAGATGCAGTGCAATGCCCGGAGGCACGCTGGGTCAATTAAGAAAAATATTTCGTAAGAACGGGTTTGATCTAAACGCGGGTTTTCTTATAAGGGAAGATTTCTGTCTGGAAGAGAAGATTGAAATGTCTCTTATAAAATTTGAGAGAAAAATTACCGGGATAAAACCGGTTAGATTAGATAAAAATTGCGATCTTTGCGGTGTATGTGCAAGGATCTGCCTGCGAGGCAATATCCGGATAGAAGACAAAAGAATAACATGGAACCGGGACTGCGAAATGTGCTACGGATGTTTTCAATGGTGCCCCAGGGAAGCGATACATCTTAGAAGCGGCATGGATAAAAAAGCCGGATATCATCATCCTGAAATTATCCTGAATGATGTTATTTTAAGGTAAGCATGAGTATTTTAACAATATTTGGATAGACGACCTTTTCACCACTTCATCCAGACTCCCACTTCGGGATAGATGCCTATCAAATTGGTATTTTCAACCATAGTACTATAGTTGTTTATATATGTAACATAAGTTACCGGCCTGTAATTATAGACATTGTTTACCTGGAGGTAAACGCCTGATGGAAGGCCGAACAGCATACCGGTGTATTCAAGCTTAAGGTTGAGGGAATTTACGTCGGGAAGCCGGGCGGAATTGTAGGTGTCCCACACCGGAGTATATATAGTATAATTGCCGCTGTTATTTGTCTGGACCGACGCAAGCGGTGTGTACTGGCTGCCTGACTGCCACAGGAATTCCGATGTAAAAGACCAGTTCTTGCTTAACTGCCATATAACAACCAGGTCCAGCTTGTAAAGGAGGGAGCCCGGGTCGAACCACTCGTCCACAGGAGGGCTGCCATACTGGCCATATATGTTCAATTCGGGGCCTATAATCAGGGATCCCTGGTCAAGATTAAGAGTGTCGGGGTCAAGGCCGGAAGTGCGGTATCCCCTCACAAAATAGCTGCTTAAACTCAGCCATCCGTATAACGGGAAATCGTCGCTTTTCTTCGTCAGAAGGAGATCGATCCCATAAATCTGGCGCTGTTCCCCGGCGGTCTGTAAAAGGTATTCGATATTGGATTCTCGGGAAATGTAATTTTCATATTGTTTAAAATAACCCTCCAGGCTTATATTAAAAACACTGCTGAAATCGAGCCCTGTCCCCAGGACGTAATGCCAGCAGCCCGGTATGCTAAGGCCGGCGTTAGTGTCAAGGACGGCCAGGTCGAAAGAATCGGAAGGAAATTCCGAAAGATAGCCCACGCTTATATAAACCCTGTCCCGGGGTGTAAACCTGTAACCTACCGTAAGGCGCGGATCGAGAGAGTATTTTTTTATATAATCCACGTAATTGAACCTTAATCCGTCCTCGATATAAATACTTTTATCGAAGAGATCTGATCGGTTTTCAATAAAGGCCGAATAAATCCCGAACGTCCCCTGGTAGGAATTGTTGTCGAAAACAAGCCATTCCCATCCGGTAATCCGATCGTCTGCAAAGCCTCCGATATAGTTTGTATAAAATAGTCCGGGATAATAAATTATCTCCAAGCCGATATCGAAAGATACGTCTCCGGGCGGGGCGTAGCCGGCGAGCCCCTTGTATCTAAGGTTATACGCAGAGTCCTTCATAAATGTAATACTGTCGGGATTTGTTATTTCTAAATCATCATAGTTCCACATGGTGCCGAAAGACTGATCAATAGACCATTCCCCTGAAAAAGAGTGTTTCCAGTCAAGGTTAATCACGCTGTTAATATAATCCATGATCCCCAGATCATTTACATTATTAGCCGGAACAGCATTTGGTCCGCTATTGGAAAGCCAAAAATTCGTATAGTGCATGGATTCCTCTGAGAAAAGCCAGACAAGGGAAACCGTATCGGCGCCGTCTTTATACTGGATCTTTCCCTGCGAGTCCAGGTAATACGGGGCATGAAAATTCGAACTTCCCTGGACAAAATAAGGCAGGACGAGGTCGTACTGCGTCCTCCTGATCCCCCCGGCGAAATTCCATTTCTGATCTTCCGAAGCTCCCGAAAGAGTAATATATGTGTTGATAAGCCCCAAGTCAACTTTGCCATGAAACCCCGGTTCCCCCTCGATCGTGTTGACCTGAAGGAGACTCGACATAGCCTGCCCGTGCTCCGCGGGCAGGACTCCCTTGTAGAGGTCTATGCTGTCGACGATGTCGTCGATAAACACGGAGTCGCCGATAAAGTGATGGTAAGGGTATTGTATCAATGCGTCGTCAAGCAGAGCCGCGTTTTCATTGCCAGTGCCTCCCCTGACGGAGAGTTTTGTATTATCCTGAAGGTTTCCTATTTGAAGGTCCCCGATACCGAGATCTTCAACCCCCGGCATCAGGGTTAACGAGTGCAGCGGGTCGCCTGTGACAGACTCCGGGGCTTTTCCGCGAAGGTCTTTAGGCATGATGTTCTTAGACTCGGTATCCTTCAGCTTTTCTCCTGTAATGTCAATTTCCGAAAGATAAAGTGAACTTTGGGGGATCAAGTAGAAATATATATTGATATCTGATTTTAGTGTTATCTCTTTCGACTCCCGGTAATACCCCGCAGCCATCGCCGACATGGTGTAACTTCCTGCCGGAGCGTCGATAATATAAGAACCGTTATCTTCAGTCCGGGCTGTTATTAATGTATTTGTTCCCGATTTGAGAACAACCGCAACGGAAGGGATTCCTGCAAGCGTATCGGACCTGAAAACCCTCCCCCTTATCTGGAAACCGAACATCATTGCAGGCAGAATCAGCATCGGTATTAAAAATATACGTATCTGTTATTCCTTCAATATAATTAATATATAATTGTCGGAATAAAAACTATTTAGATTCAGGGATTTTACAGGCCCTTTTCGCCGGCAGTTGCAACTTCTTCCAGCACATACCGGGTATCGTTGTAGCCGCTTACCTTGAGGTTTAGTCTATTTCCCGGATTCTTCCATCAGGTTTCCTTTCAGGTCGAACTGTACTACCGCACCCGCTGAATATTTTTTGCCGCCTATCTCCGTGTCATCAGACAGGGTGCCTTTTTTAAGAGATCCGTTTTCGTAGAATGTCAGCGAGGTCCATTTCTGGAAGGTAATTCCCTTCAGCTTGGTATCATCCCGAAGAGACCCGCTCAGGAGTTTTCCGGAGGGATAGAAACTGGCGTAGCTGTTTTTTTTGAAAACAATGTCCTGGCCTTCGCCCTTTAAATAACAGTCGCTTGAAAGCATACCATTGGAAACAATGCCGTTTTCATAAAGGGCAATATCCGAACCCTGCCTGAATTCCGTATCCTGAAGCGTTAGAGCCCGTGAAAGGGTGGCGCTTTTGACTTTGCCCGATTTATAAAATGCCACCCTCCCGTTGATTTCAAGATCACCTATAGTAGTTTCATGAGATAAAATCACGTTTTCAACAGCCCCTGTGTCATAAAATGAAATTCCCGGCAAATATACGTTCGATAACGATTGGTTTGTGCCGAGATCGTTGGTGATAATTTTAATTAAAGGTTTTAAACTTATCCCTTCAAGGGCCTCGGTTTCATCCGCGAGCGCGCCGTTAGATATTACGCCGTTGGAATATAAGGAAATAACCGTACCGCCTTTAAATACAAGAGAGGAAAATCCCTTCATGAGTTCCTGGTCGCCGGATAATGTTCCGGAGAGTACCCTTCCATTGGGGTAGAACAGAATTTCGGAATTAGACTGGTATGCGATATTTTGTATTGCTGCATTCTCGACCGTTCTTACCTCCGATAAACCTCCGTCCTGGTAGAAACGTGCAAAAGTTCCTGTTTTATAAACGAATCCCCTGATCGAGGCATCCGCTCCGAGCGTTCCGGAAAGCGCGCTGCCGTCGGGATAAAAGGCCGTTTCAAAACCGCCCAGGAAAGTCCTTTTTCCTATCGTTATATTAGTGTCCGTCGTGCCCAGTTTAACATGCAAAACGCCGTAAAATTCAATCCTGGTTTCAGCCTTGAAAGGATAGGGGCCTATGACCGTCCTATCGGCTATCGTGCCTGAAACCACTGCGCCTTTATTGTCGAATGATATCTTTTCGCCGTCCTTCCAGTTTATTCCTCCTATGTTTGTCTTATCGGAAAGGGTCGCGGACATCACGGATCCGTTCTCGAAAAAGGAGATATCAGAGTAACCTTTGCAGGGAAGCCCTTTAATCACGGTATTGTCGTAAAGCGTGCCGGAGGAAACGCTTCCGTTTTTGAAGAAACCAAGAGAGTAACCCCCCTTGTATTTTATACCGTCGATTTTAGCGTCGTCGGCCAGGTCTAATTTTTCAGGCAGAATCATCTGACCCGATTTGGAGAGATTGAGCCTGGTGCTTCCAGGAAGTTTCATATGCCTCATTTTTATAGAGTAAGATATAATGCCGCTTTTCGGCCTTCCGCTTCCGTAAAGGGTGATTTCACTGCCTCCCTTGAACGGTATGCCTCCGATAAGCATGTCTTTCGGCAGGTCGACTGTTTGGGGAAGGGATGGAAAGCCGTTTTCCGAGAAGAATATCTCGGCACCGCTGCCGACCGGGATGCCGCCGATAACAGCATCGCCCGACAAAATCAGTCCCATAATCCCGCCGGATTCATAGAAATAGATTTCCGTTTCAGCCGGAAGCTTTATCCCCTGCATGAGAGTTTCCTCTGCCAATGTTCCGTAAGAGGCTTTACCGGAGTCATAAAAGTAAATATCGCTGCCCCCTTTGAACAGTATCCCCTGTAACTTTGTATCCTCGACCAGCTCCATTTTTGAAGGCATAAGGACCCTGCCGCCGGCATCGAATAACAGAGACAGGCCCGCGGGAAAGAGAATGCCCTGGATCCTTGTATCGGAGTCGAGTTTAACAGCGGCGATCTTTTCATTTTTTAAATAAATTTCCGCATAGGCATGAAATTTTATGCCCTGAATTTCGGATTCGTCGATAAGTTTTATATATATGAGTTTTTTATTCGCATCGATCGCGACTTCCGTGCCCTCTTTAAGGAAGAAACCATGATAAGTGCGGTCATTCGTGAGAGTTATTGTTTTTCCCTCAAAGGGATAAATACAAGTGAAGAATGATAAAAACATTGCCGATAATATTATTTTTTTCATAAAACCACCCCTGAGCCTACTTTATATTGCCGGAACTGTCGAACTTGACCTCTGTCAATGCCTCGACTTTCCTGCCGTTAATCTCAGTGTTTTTCAGGGGCTTAGCCGAGAGAAGGACACCGTTTGTGTCCAGTTTTATATATGTGCCGGCTTCCAGGCTGAATTTATAAAAATTGCGGCTTTCCCCGATAGTTCCGCCGCTGACCTGTCCGGTTTCGAAGAATGAAACGCTTGTATTTTTCTGGAATTTAATGCCGCCGTAAGATGTATCGTCAGCCGGTTTTACCGATTTTAATTTTCCGGATTCGTAAAGAGAAACAAGGGTACCGGTAGTAATCTGTATGCCGGACAGGGATGTGTTCTCTCCCGATATCCCCGTATAGAGCTTTCCCGAAGGATAAAGAGAAGCCTTCGACCCTGCTTTCAGCAGGATTCCGCCTGCACTGGCGTCCTGGGCCATAATACCGGAAGAAAGCTCACCGGTCTCGTAGAAGTCGAGTTCCGTCCCCTCCTTGAAAACAAAAGGCGGGAAACCGGCATCATTTTTAAGAATAGCGCTTTCTAGAGCGCCGGAATCGTAAAATTTAAGTAATGTGCCATCTTTGAAATTCATATTTTTAATTACCTTATCTTCGCCAAGGGTTCCCTTTCCTACGGTTTCGAACGGACCGAAAGAGACCTCGGTTCCGCCCTTGAAAACCATGCCCTGTATTTTCGTGTTTTCAAGTAAATCTATGCTTTCAGGCATGATGAGTGCTCCTGTTTTGTCGAAATATAAGAGGGTTCCGGATTTAAAAAGGATGCCCTGGACCCTGGCGTCCGATCCCAGGCGGGCTGTATCCAGGCTTCCCCCGGAGCTGAATCCCAGTTCCGTACCCGCCGGAAAATCCATGTTCCTAATCCTGGCGTTCGAACAGAGAGTCGCCGACACAAGGGTTCCCGATTCGACGAAGTTGACCGGAGTGGAGGCTTTGCAGGGGATGGAATCTATCAGCGTATCCGATCCCGGTATTACAAAATCCAGCTTGCCGTTTTCATAGAAATAGGGTGTTGAGAAGGCCTTGAACTTCCTGCCCTGGATAACCGAATCTTCGGCAAGAACGCAGGACCTCAGGTTCCCCGACTCATAAAAGGAAATTTCATAACCCTTGCGGCAGGCAAAGCCATGAACCCTGACGTTTTCATTTAAAACCCCCGACTTCAGGCTTCCCGAGGGATACTTGTAAATCCATCCGCTCCTGATGGGCAGACCCTGGATCTTTCCCGTAACTCCGAAATATTTCCACCCGGCATGCAGGGCCATCGGATAAATAAATAATAATGCGGTTATGATCCAGATTTTCATAATTCCTCCCATCGGAACATAGACAGGGCCGGATCGTTTTTAAAGTTCCGTTTTATGAGTTCCAGATTGTCCCCTCCGTATCGTGAAATTATTGCATTGGCTATATCGACGGCGACGACATTTTCGATGACAACCCCGCAAGCTGCAATGGCCGTAACATCGGACCTTTCCGTCGCCGCATTTTCCGCTTCTTTTGTGCCGATGTTGACCGACATTAGCGGAGCCATAAGAGTAGGAATGGGCTTCATAACCGACCTGAAGACGATCGGCGAGCCGTTGGTCATTCCTCCTTCGAATCCACCCGCATGATTGGTCTTTCTGTAATACTTTTTCAGGCTGTCGTTATAATATATCTCATCATGAGCGAATTTTCCAGGTGTCGAAGCATAATTAAATCCGATGCCGAATTCGATGCCTTTGACGGCCTGGACCCCGAGAACGGTACAGGCTATCCTGGAATCCAGCTTTTCGCCGAAAGTCTGAAAACTTCCCAGGAAGGGAGGTACGGGGCTTATGATCGTTTCAATCACGCCTCCCACCGTATCCCCGGCGGTTTTAGCGCTGTCTATAAGTTCTTTTATCTTTTCCAGGGTACAGGTGTCGCAGGCACTCCTGATCTGTGAATCGGCGGCCCTCTTTTTTATTTCACCTATAGAAAGCCCTGAGGTATCGACTTCAATACCTCCCCAATTGACCACATGTGAAAAGATATCTATACCGAATTCATTTAGAAAAATCCGGGCTATGCTTCCGGCGGCAACCCTTGCAGCTGTCTCACGGGCGCTGGACCGTTCAAGGACCCTCCGTATATCGTCAGTCATACCGAATTTGTAAGCCCCTGTAAGATCGGCATGTCCCGGGCGGGGCCTTTGAACGCTTTCCGTTTTTTTGTTTTTCCAATTTTCATAATCTTTGTTCCAGATAAGGATATTGATCGGAGCACCGTTTGTAATGCCGCCAATTACTCCGGATAATATATCCGCCCGGTCGCTTTCGATTTTCATTCTCGACCCGCGCCCGTATCCCCCCTGCCTGGCTGACAATTGCCTGTCGATAAAATCAACATTGATCTTCAGATTTGATGGAATCCCCTTGATGATCACAGACAAGCCTCTACCATGCGATTCGCCCGAGGTGATATATTCAATCATACAACTACCCTTATTATTGATTTTCAATAGAGATAATTCTATTCTAATTGGAAAAAATCAAAATATCAATCAATCCTGAAATGAGCGCCGATGCTTTCCCTATTGGCGCGGGCATGCCTGGCGACCAGGAGGGCGGTCTGGACTGCATTTCTCAGTTCTATAATGGTCCTGCAGACCTTTGTATCGCGGTAAAAGTCCTCGACGTCGACATTCAGATTATTAAGATCGATTATAGCACGTCTCAATCTTTTCGATCCTCTGACGGCACCTACATAATTCCACATTATATTTTTAAGAAGGTTCCAATCCTGGTTGATAAGGGCAGGGTCCGCTTTATCCGAAACCCCTGTATCTATCCAGTCGAGGATCTTTGAAGACCCCGGATCGGTCAGATAATCTTTCTTATTTTTGCCGATATAGGCGGCGGTCCTCTTCCCGAAAATAACGCCTTCGAGTAATGATGTGCTGGCAAGCCTGTTCGCGCCATGAAGCCCCGTGCAGGCCACTTCTCCGACTGCAAAAAGACGTTCTATATTCGTCCTGCCGTTCATATCGGTGAGTATGCCTCCGCAGGAGTAATGAAAAGCGGGAACTATCGGTACAGGCGCAAGGGTCAAATCGAAGCCGTATTCAATGCAGGTACTGTAGATATGGGGGAACCTCGTTTTTATCTTTTCAGGCCCCATCCCGGTAATATCCAGATAAACGAATTTTTCTCCCGATTCGAGCATCTCGTTAAGTATTGCCCTTGTAACGATGTCCCTCGGGGCGAGCTCTTTCAGAGGATGGTAGTCTTCCATGAATGCCCGGCCGTTTTTATCTATGATTACAGCCCCTTCTCCCCTCACGGATTCGGATATTAGAAAATTATGTGCCTTGGGATGATAGAGAGTCGTGGGGTGAAACTGGGTGTATTCCATATTAATAAGCCTGGCCCCGGCCCGATTGGCCATGGCGTAGCCGTCCCCCGTAGCCTGGACCGGATTTGTCGTATGAAGGTATATCTGCCCCAATCCCCCTGTGGCGAGGATTACGATCCTTGAAAGAATCTTTATCACTTTATTAATTTTATTGTCAACCGCGTAAACGCCCATGGATGTAATGGGCTGGTATTTGCGGTATTTGTCTGTGGAATGGTGGTCAAGCGTAATTATGTCAATCACGGTATGATCGGTGAGAAATGTTATGTTTTCGCAGTTCTCCAGGGTTTTGAGCGCTTTTTTCTCTATGCTTCTGCCGGTAGAATCGAAGGTATGAAGGATCCTGCGGGTCGAATGCGCCCCCTCCTCGGTCAGATCGAAACGGCCCTTTCCATCCTTCGAGAATTCAACGCCGAAGTTCCTGATAAGGACTTCCTCGACCGCGCTTTCGGATTCCAGGGCCACCACACGGACCGCTTCCGGATTCGATATGCCGCCGCCTGCACTCATTATATCCTCGTATAAAAGCCCGGAAGAATCTTTTTTCCCCTTGTAAACTATACCGCCCTGGGCATGAAAGGTATTGCTCTCTTCGAGGCTTTCCGCCTTGTTGATAAGGCAAACTGAAAAGCCGTCCTTTGAGAGATAATAAGCGCTTACACAGCCGGCGATTCCGCTGCCGACGACAACTGCGTCGAATTCCATCGGTACCTCCTGTAACTACAGGCTGGAAAGGATAAGCGGTTCGCCGTCTGTAACGGCTATGGAATGTTCCCAATGGGCCGCATATTTATGGTCGGCTGTAACTACTGTCCATCCGTCTTTCTCAATTCTGATCTCATGGCTTCCCAGGGTTATCATAGGCTCAATTGCAAGGACCATTCCCTTTTTAAGTCTCGGCCCTTTGCGCTTCGGATCGTAATAATTAACAATAGGCGGTTCTTCATGCAGCGCTTTACCGACTCCATGGCCGCAGTAATCCCGGATAATGCCGTAACCCCTTGGATTGAGATAAAAGTAAATCGCTTTTCCTATATCGTTCAAGTAATTGCCCTCCCTGGCGGCGTCGATACCCAGCATCAGTGCGGTCCTCGTGTCCTCGACGAGTTTTCTATGATCGGGTTTAATGCTTCCTACGGCATATGTGTATGCCGCGTCCCCGTAATAACCCGAAAGTATTGTTCCGACGTCGATGCTGACAATATCCCCGTCTTTGAGAATGTAATCGCCTGGTATTCCATGGATGACCTGATCGTTGACAGAAATGCAGGTCGCCGCCGGGTATTTCGGAATACGGGGCGAGGGAGTGTAGCCCTTAAAAGAGGCAGTCGCGCCCTTCGACAGGATAAAATCCTCGGAAATCCGGTCGAGTTCCCTGGTACTGATGCCGGCTTTTACACTCTTTTTTAAAAGGTTAAAAAGCTCGGCGATAATGCGGTTGCTTTTCCTTATGTATTCAATTTCGAAACTGTTTTTTAATTGGATCATTTTTTTATTTGGCCGAGGCTTCTTTGACTTTAAGTTCCGACATTTTTTTCTTTTCGTCATCGAAAATAGCGTCGAAGTTTATAGCTGGCCCGGAGGTATAAGCGTCTTCTATGATCTTGTCGACGTCCTTTTTTTGCCCCGCAGTTATGATTATATTGCCTTTAACAACAACACCGGGCTCCATGGAAAGCTGGGGCGTTATAATATTTCCCAGAACCCTTCCCGTAGAAAGAAGCCTGACTTCCTCAAGCGCTTCTATATCGCCAAGGACTATGCCGGCTATCGTGACTTTTTTAGCGCGAATGACCTCCGTTTTGACCTTGCCGGTCTCGCCGACGTACAGATGTTCCTCGGACCTTATCTCCCCCTCGAATTTTCCGTCAACCTGGAAAGACCCATGTACGAAAAATTTCCCCTGAAAAACTGAACCTTCCCCTATCATAGTATTGAGAGGCCCTTCGATTTTTGGCGGCATAAAAACCTCCTTATCAATAATACGTCCGGACCGATGCCGGAACATAAGTAATAGAAACAATTATAACATAAAAAATAATTTCATGGTTAATTTATTGAACTATTTCCGGGTTTATCCCGAAACTTCGGGGAATATCCCGAATCCGGGAAAGTATTTTTCAGCCCTGTCAATGCCAATGCCGTAACTGCCGACATCGCCGTTCGTTTCGTCGCCATGAAAATCGCTTCCCGCGGTAAGAATCAGCTTTTCGGAAAAGGCTTCCTCGATTTTGCGGGATAGCCTGCCTGTGATTTTGGGATGAGAGAATTCGATCCCCGATAAACCGGCTGAAATCATTTTATGTATGTATTCCCAATTCCCCTGAGATCTCAAAAAAAAGGGATGAGCTATAACTGCAAGGCCGCTATTCTCCCTTATAGACCGGATGACGTCAAAGGTATTTATTTCCCTCCTGGGGATGTAGCAGAGACCGTCCCTCCCGAGATATTTCTCGAAGGCTTCGTTAGTATTGGCGGTATATCCAAGCCTTGCCATTTCCCTGGCGATATGCATCCTTCCTATCGGGGCGGGACTTTTTTTTAACAAATCGTCTATGGGAATATCTATTCCGCATTTTTTCAGGCATTCCCCAATCCGGAATGCCCGCTTTACCCTCGATTTTCTAAATTCGGTCAATATGCCGCTCATTCCATTATAGGATGCTCCCGGAAAATATCCAAGCATATGAATTTCCCCCAGGCTTTCCAGATAAGTTGAGAATTCACAGCCGGCAATAAAAAGCACCGGCAGTTTCCTCTCCCTGATAATTCGTATAGTATCTGCGATCCCGTCGAAAGAGTCATGATCGGTGAGGGAAAACCCGCCGAGTTTTTTTTCAATAACGAGGTCTATTATTTTCTCCGGGCCGAACAACCCGTCGGAACGGTTCGAATGAATATGCAGATCGACTGTTTTCAAGAAAGACTCCTTTTACTTATTTTACGGATTTAATTAGAATTAATCAAGAAAGGAGAGGTGTGATATAAAAAAACCGCCGTTCCCCTGACGAGGAGCGGCGGGGAAATGCTTTCCAGAAAGTATAAAAGGTCCAGGCTTATTTGATAATAATTGAACCTTACTTAGCACTCGAATCTTTTAAAAGCTTGATGATATCATCGTTTCTTGCCAATGTCAAAGCTGTTTTGCCGTCATGATTAACCAATCCTGTATCGGCTTTCGCGTCGAGAAGCACTTTAACCACCTCTGTTTTACTATTTTCGACCGCGTACATCAAAGCTGACCAGCCTGTATGGGACACTGCATTAACCTTTGCCTTTTCGGCTATTAATGTTTTTAATGTGTCCATCTGTCCGGTTTCGGCTGCCGCCATCAAACAGGTCGTCAAATCGGGCGGGATTTGCGCGTTGATGTCGGCTTTTGCAGCAATCAATGCTTTTACTATATCCGTGTGCCCGTTCCAGGAAGCCGCAAACAAAGGTGTCCAACCGTTGTTATTAGTGGCATTTACATCGGCCTTCAATGCGATCAATGCATTTACAGAATCTGTTTTACCTCTGAAGGCCGCTGCCGTTAGAGCTGTCCAGCCGCTATTATCCGCTGCGTTTAAATCGCCCTGATAACCTTTAATAAATGCGGCATCACCGTTTTTTGCCGCATCCAGCAGGGACTCTTCTGCAAACATGAAGGCCGGGATTGTCAAAAGGATACAAATCAACCAGTTTTTCATATCGATTTTCCTCCTAAAAAATATTATTCTATCTCCTGGACCATAATCCTGCATCTTCCGTACAACGCTTTCTGGGCCTCTTCGAGCTGTTCGGTGAACACCCCACCGGGAGCATAACCCACGGGAATAACCGCCTTAGCGCCGGTCCATTCCGCCAGTGTAACAAGTCCGGAAATATCGGCCGGCTTAAGGTAAATGCTGGCGATCAGAATGTCGCAATGAATGTTCTTCATTTCGGGTATCAATTGGGAAGCTCCGGTATAATAGATCCTGACGCCGTCGATAGTGATGATATACCCAAGCCAGTTATAGGCTTTCATACGGTCGACAACGGCGATATGCTGTAAAATTATATCGTAAGCGGGGACCGTTTCAATAAAAAGACCGCCGATTCTCCCGGATTCGCCGGGTAAAAAGCCGTAGGCTTTATAACCGGGATGGACATTAGTAAGATAAAGCGCTTCCTGGCTGGGCATAACGATAAGCGTCGATCCGTTTGTAAGGATGTCGATCTGGGACTTTACATCAAGCGTTCCTAAATGGCTTATGTCATGGCTTATGAATATTATTCCGGCAGTATAAAAATCGTCTTTGCCCAGCCTCTTTACATACTCTCTGGGGCTCGGGTCGAAATAAGCCTTAAGACCGCCAAGATCCATACTGAAGGTATAAAGGCCATGCCACTTAAACCCGCTGATAATAGAAGATATCTTCTTATCATCGGGCGCTCCTGAACAGCCGCAAAAAAAAGATAACAATATGAGCGCGGCGGCGGCTTTGGGAAAGTTGAGAAGTGTTTTCATAGTAACCTCCTTTTATAAAGTCAATATAAATTTCTTTTTTTATCGAACTGTAAATTATTTTTACTTGTCTCCTCACATTCTAACATTAAACAATCCTTTATTTGTAAACATTTTTTTAGGAAATCATTTACATTTTCCTTTTTTTTATCAAAGATTTCCGGTAATGCTGAAAAATTAACTTTTGACGGATGGTAAAAGCGCAGGGTCAAAAGCGCCGGATCAAAAGTTGAAAGTTCCCATCCGGTGTTATAAAATAATTGTTTGGCGGCTGAATGCTATGCAATGAGGAGAGGTCGATGGAAGGGTCGTACGATTTTTTAAAGATAGAAAAAAAATGGCGGGATTACTGGGATAAGCACAAAACATTTAAAGTCAAAGAAGACCCCGGATTTACCGATGAAAAGCGCATTTACGTTCTCGATATGTTCCCTTATCCGTCCGGGTCGGGCCTCCATGTCGGTCACCCTGAAGGCTACACGGCTACCGATATCTATACGCGATATAAAAAACTGCAGGGTTTCAATGTGCTTCATCCGATGGGTTTCGATTCTTTCGGACTGCCGGCTGAAAATTACGCCATCCAGACCGGGACGCACCCCTCTGAAACCACTTATTCCAACATTGACCGTTTCAGGGAACAGATAAAATCGCTCGGGTTTTGTTACGATTGGGATCGCGAAGTCAGGACCAGCGACCCGGAATATTACAGGTGGACGCAATGGATATTCATCCAGCTGTTTAAAAAAGGACTTGCTTACGAAGCTGAAATGCCCATAAACTGGTGCCCGAATTGCGGTACCGGCCTTGCAAATGAAGAAGTAAAAGACGGGCGTTGCGACAGGTGCGGAACCCTGATCGAAAGGAGAAGGATCAGGCAATGGGTACTCAAAATAACGGCGTATGCCGAAAGGCTCCTGGACGACCTCGACATTCTCGATTGGCCTGAACCGATAAAACTGCAGCAGGAGAACTGGATCGGGAAAAGCGAGGGCGCCGAAGTAGATTTTGCCATATACGGGGGCGAAGGTAAGACCGAAGGTAAGACCGAAGGTCTTATCCGGATTTTCACCACCAGGCCTGATACTCTTTTCGGAGCGACATACATGGTCCTGGCACCCGAGCATCCGCTCGTGGAGAAAATAACCCTTCCGGACATGGCCGACGAAGTAGAAAAATATATTGAAAAAACAGTTTCTAAATCCGAACTTCAGCGTACTGAATTAAACAGGGAAAAGACCGGGGTATTTACCGGGGCATACGCAATCAACCCCGTCAATAATGCAAGAATACCGATATGGATTGCGGATTATGTCCTGTGGGGATACGGTACCGGGGCTATCATGGCTGTACCCGCCCATGACGAACGCGATTTCGAGTTTGCGAAAAAAAACAGCCTTCCCGTTATCCAGGTCGTCAGCCGGGACGGTAGCCTTTACGAAATCGAGGAAGCGGAAACTCTCGATGGAATAGCGGTAAATTCCGGAGAATGGAGCGGCCTGAAAACGGCAGAATTCAAGAAAGCTATAACGGCATGGCTTGAAAAGAAAAAGCTGGGCCAGCTTAAAATAAACTATAAACTGAGGGACTGGATCTTTTCGCGCCAGCGGTACTGGGGCGAGCCTATACCCGTAGTGCATTGCGAAAAGTGCGGAATCGTTCCCCTCGATGAAAAGGACCTGCCGCTGATACTTCCCGATGTAAAATCATACAAACCCACAGGCACGGGGGAGTCTCCGCTCGCTTCGATCGAGGAATGGGTAAATACAAAATGCCCTAAATGCGGCGGCAAAGCACGGCGGGAAACTAACACCATGCCTCAATGGGCGGGAAGCTGCTGGTATTATATAAGATTTACTGACCCTCATAATGGTAAAGAATTTGCGGGAAGCGATAAAATAAAATACTGGCTTCCGGTCGACCTTTATGTGGGCGGAGCGGAGCATGCGGTGCTTCATCTGCTTTACGCGAGGTTCTGGCATAAATTTCTTTACGATATAGGGGCGGTTAATTCAGCCGAACCTTTCTCGGCACTGAGAAACCAGGGAATGATACTGGGCGAGAATAACGAGAAAATGTCAAAGTCCCGGGGCAATGTTGTTAATCCTGACGACGTGGTGGCCGAATACGGGGCCGATACGCTCAGGATTTACGAGATGTTTTTAGGGCCCCTTGCAGCCGACAAGCCCTGGAACACCCAGAGCATAATCGGCATCAAGCGGTTCCTGGATAAGGTGTGGAGGCTTTTCGACAGATGCTCTGCCGACGAGGCGGCCATACCTGAAGAACTCTTGAGGCTGAGGCATAAAACCGTAAAGACAGTGACTGAAAAAATTGAAACCCTTGAATTCAATACGGCGATAAGCCAGCTGATGATTTTTACCAATGCGCTTCAAAAGGAAGAATCCCTGAGCAGGGATATACTGCGCGATATTGCCGTTATCCTTCATCCCTTCGCGCCTTTCATAACTGAGGAACTCTGGGAAATCCTCGGTGAAAAACCCTCGATAATTTCGGCCGGCTGGCCTGAATACGATCCTTCAATGATTGCCGAAGATACGATAAATATTCCGATCCAGGAGAACGGGAAACTCCGCGATACCATCATCATGCCTAAAGATGTAAGCAAAGAAAAAATGGAAGAATTGGCCAGGCAAAGCAGGAAGGTCATTGCGGCCCTTGAGGGTAAGGAAATAATAAAAATAATTACCATACCTGGCAAGGTAGTAAATATCGTCACAAGGGTGTGAATTACCGGCTTTTAACCCCTGCTTTTGAAAAATTTGACAACCGGCGGTCCGAAATGTTATGATGTTGAATAAATGAAAATTTTGTTTTGAATAAAAAATTATCGGGAGAGTCGCTATGAAAGATAATGACAATTCCGTCCAGCTTTCCACCCTTCTGAAAGGCAGCACGCCGCAGTATGTAATGTCCGAAGTCAAAAGGATATTCCAGTTCTCTTATCCCGCCAGTCTTTTTTCCAGAGTGCTCGGCAATTTCAAAAACGTTGTCAGCCTTTTCGATGGGAAATTCCAGGGGTACCAGGGGTGCAATACAGAGTACCACAACCTGGGTCATTCGCTTGACGCTTTGCTGGCGTCAATGAGGCTTATAGACGGCTACAACCTTTCCGAAGGTAAGTTGAATGAAAAACTGGCCGTCGATCTTCTGCTGGCAGCACTTTTTCATGATACCGGATATATACAGGAGGATTGGGACAAAAACGGCACAGGGGCGAAATATACGAAGAGCCATGTCGATAGAAGCATAGAATTCATCAGGAATAACAGCGGCAAGCTAATGATGGATAAGGATGAAGTGGATGTTATAGCCCATATCATTTCATGTACGGGCCTCCAGATGCGCTGGGTCGACATATCTTTCAGCAGCAAGCAGGAGGAAATAGCTGGCGCAATCCTTGGCGCTTCCGACCTTCTGGGACAGATGGCCGATAGGCTTTACCTTGAAAAGCTGCTCTTCCTTTATAATGAATTCAAGGAAGCCGGTATTCAGGGATATGAAACCGAATTCGATATCATAAGGAAAACCGCTGCCTTTTACGCAGTCACGGCGGAAAGGCTGAAAAAAGACCTCCTGAGCGTGCATGAGCTCGCAAGGGTCCACTTCAGGGAAAGGATCGGCATCGACAGGAACCTTTACATCGAAGCGATCGAGAAGCACATGGATTACCTGAAAAAGATAATAGACGACGGTTCTTCGAATTTCAGGTCAAAGCTGAAGAGGAGAAGCTCTTATACTTCAGCCGTTGAGGCGCCGGTACATTAAGGGGCCTGGCTGCAGGGTTGCAAAGGTAAAAGTTATAAATACCCCCGTTTCTGTTGCTTTTTACACACTATTTCTGTAAAATATAACGGCATAATCTGTTAACAAATCATTCCACTCTAAAAATGTCCAAAAAGACTTTATCAGGGTTTAATGACTTTTTCGGAGGAAACATATCTGGCTCTTACTTGTTCCTTTAGGTGTCCTGGTCGGGGCGATCGGCACGATCATAGGCGCCGGCGGGGGTTTTATATTGGTCCCCGTTCTGATCCTGCTTTACCCTGACAAAAGCCCTGAAAGCATTACAAGCATATCCCTTACAGTGGTGTTTTTTAACGCTTTATCAGGCTCCTTCGCTTACGCGAGGGATAAACGGATAGACTATAAATCAGGACTTATGTTCTCAGCGGCAGCGGTACCCGGTTCAATATTGGGTGCATTGAGCTCAAGTTTTATTCCAATCAGGGTCTTCGACGGTACTTTGGGTGTATTGATGATAGCAGTATCTTTATTTTTAATAATAAAACCTGAAAACGGCAAGAATGTCCTGCACAGGCATATTTCAGGGCATTTTTTCCGTGAAATAACCGACGCCCGGGGAAATAACTACAAGTTTTCATACAATCCCATGAGGGGGATTATCATAAGCGTATTTACAGGGTATTTTTCAAGCCTTCTAGGGATCGGAGGGGGAATAATACATGTACCGGCCATGGTAAATCTGCTTAATTTTCCCGTACATATCGCAACTGCAACATCGCATTTCATACTGGGAATTATGTCCTTTTCGGGCTCCCTTGTTCACCTGATAGTGGGAAATCTGAAGGGGAGCGCCCTGTTAATCATCGCTTTATCGGCAGGGGTCGTTATAGGCGCCCAGGCCGGAGCCGCGTTATCAGGGCGCTTTCACGGGTCCTGGATAATAAGGGTGCTGGCTATTGCGCTTGCCCTCGTAGGAATCAGGATCTTTATTATGGCTTTCTGGAGGTAACATTTATGTACAAAGTCTATCTTTACGGCATGGTAACGCCAAGTACCGTTTACAGGCTGCGCGAGGATTTTACATTTCCAAGGCAGAACACATACGCCGAAATAAAAACTTCGTACCCGTCCATAGGCGGAGAAGCGGCGAATTCGGCAATAATGCTTTCCAAGCTGGGTGTCAGGACCAGGCTTGACGGAAACTATCTGAGTAAAAAACATGCGCCTTTAGTCAGGAATATGTTCAGGCGTTTAGGAGTCGATGTTTCGCGCCTCAAGGCAAAAGAAAACTCGGGGACTGAGGAGTTCGTGATCACCGACCGGGATTCAAGGACGGTTTTCGGCAACTACGCCTCTTTCCATGAAGGGGAAAAACAATGGAACGATCCCAGGGAAGAAGATATACGGCGCGCCGATTACGTTTCTATCGATCCTTATTTCCGGCGTGAATCGGTCGAAGCCGCAAGGTTATCGATTAAATCAGGCAGGCCTTATGTTTCAAACGACTGCATTTACGACGATTATATAACAAAAAATGCAGCTGCCATGATCGTCGGGCATGAACTTATGGACCGAGACTATAAGGGTTTAGACCTGGAAACTGTTTTCGTAAAATACCTCGAAAATTGCAGAGGACTCTCCATATTTACCTTCGGGAGCGACGAGTTATGGTTCGCGCGGCCCGGCGATAAGATAAATAAATTCAAGCCCTTCAAGATAAAACCGGTCGATACGGCAGGCGCCGGAGACACCTTCAGGGCAGGGATAATTTACGGTCTGTTAAAATCATGGGAAGACGCCAGGACCATAGAATTCGCCTCGGCTGTGGCGGCCTGTGTCTGCCTTTCGATACCCCATTCCCTTAACGCGCCAGGACTAAACGGAGTCCTTGAATTTTTATCGCAGCAAGGTTCTAATTACTCTTAAAATCCCCTATAAGGGTTCTGATGAAAGGTACCCTCAGGCTTATGGCGCTTTCGGGGCAGATTTCCTGGCAGCAGTAGCATCGGATGCACCTTTGATACTTGTATGATGGCGGCCTGTCTTTTTTAGCGTCATGCCAGTCGACGGCTTTAGGGCTGACGGGGCAGATCTTAACGCAGGTTCCGCACCTTGTGCACTTGTCCGGGATTATATAAGGCCTCGGGACAAGAAGGTTTTTCGCGAATTTTACCATGCCCCCGGAAAAAACAAATGGCCTGACAGGGTTTCTATTAATATCGAAAGACTTGTCCGTAAATTCCGATAACGCGTCTCCGGCAAATTCTATGTCAGTACAGGAGCCCAGGCCCGCCTCCATTCCGGCTTTAACCGTCGGAACTATAGAAGGCTCGAGGCCTATCATCATGCAGACCGAAGCATCCAGGGCGACCGGATCGGATGAAAAAATCAGTACATTCATCTTTTTTAGATTACCGCCCCTTGGGCCGTTTCCCTCCATCGCCATTATGCCGTCCATGATAAAGAGCCTGGGTTTCTTGAACATATTAAGATCAACCAGCATTCTGGCGAAAGCTTCGGGCTCGGGTGTTTTGACGTGATACTCGGTCTTGCGTAATCCGGGAATATAGCCGAACTGGTTTTTAATGCATCCGGTCATTTTCTGAAAGCCGTGGGTCTTTAGTTTTGGAAGGCTTATTACAGCGTCGCAGTCAAGAACCCCTTCAGCTATATGAAGTTTTTTATTCTGCACCGCTTTATCAAAAACAACGTCCCTGCCGTTCTTGAAATCGGCCAGGGGAATGTCCAATCCGGCGGCCTCAGCGGCTATTCCTGAGATTCTGGCGACTGCTTCAGGAGTCTGAAAAGCAGGAGAATCTCCGTAAGACAATTCCGCACCCGCTTCTATAAAAAATTCGGCAACTGCCTTGAAAACAGCGGGGTGGGTTGTCACACACTTTTCAGGGGGCTCCGGCGCTAAAAAGTTCGGTTTAAGAAGGACCTTCTCCCCCTTTTTTATAAAGTTCGAGGAACCGCCCAGGAGTTCCATCCCGCGCCGGACAGCCGCGTTAACTTCATCATATTTGTAACTCTCACAACGGACAAGAACGACTTTCGGCATATTCGGCTCCTTAGTTTTTATGATAAAGGGAGGTGATGAAATTTTCCAGTTTCCCTTCGAAATGACAATCCTTGTACAATATTTGATAGTTCGGGGGGCATGGATTATAATACTGGAACGCATATTTTGTGTGTGGAGAGATGCCTGAGCGGTCGAAAGGGGCACCCTGCTAAGGTGTTGTACCCCATAAGGGTACCGCGGGTTCGAATCCCGCTCTCTCCGATAGTTACCCTATCTCATTGCTGTAACTTCATACGGTGCAATGCATTTCGAGTTACCCATTCGACTCCCTCGACTGATACCATTTTGCCACCATTTTGATACGACCCGCTTCTGGAATAGCTGATTTTATTGGTTTGGAGGGCTATATGGGCCTTGTCAGAAGGGAAAATGGCGTTTATTATGTTCGCCTGCAGCAAAATAAAAAGTCAGTTATTTTCAGCCTAAAAACCAGAAGTACACTACTTGCTAAAGAATTATATTCAGTTTATCTTAAAAGCAGACTGGAAAATCGCTTACAACCCATATTAATTGAGAACACTCCAGGCTCAAATATTTCAAAATTTGAAAAGCAAAAAGTAATACAGCCTAATAATGAGTCGATTCATAAAATATGGAAAGATTATTACCGTATCGCTGAACTTGTACCTCTTTCTCATGTTCAACTGAATATAAAATCACTTGTTAAGAAGCATCTGGATTTATATCAATTCAAAACTTTCGCCAGCTTCAACCAGCTTAATTTGAACAAACTTTTCACATACTATAAAAGTAAATATCAGGATAATTCAATTAAAAAGTTTATGAATGAAATTAGATGCTTTTTAAATTATGCCATTAAACTTGGTAAATATTCTATTGATGAATACAGGAAAATTACCTGGATAAAAGTAATTACAAGGGCAAAAACAACCATCTTCACTTTGGAAGATCTGAATTTGATTAAAGAAGCCATCAATGATGAGGATTTCAGAGTATATTTTAATACCTTAATTAGTTTATGTGCAAGGCCCGAAGAAATTTGCGGGGATACTGACAAAAAATATTGCGGAATAAAAGTCAGTGATTTTAATTTTAATAATAATACCTGCCATTATTATATGAATAAAAAAAAAAGTATAAGACTGTCCAGTTTTCAAAGGAATATTCTCAATATATCAAAGGAATAATAAAATCAAAAGGGTTGACCCCTGATAATAATATTGTCAGTTTCCATAAAAGAGACCACTACTCAAAGAAATTTTCGAGAATGAAAAGGAGACTATCCTTGAATCCTGTATATGATCTATATACAGTGAGGCACACAGTCGGTACTTTACTTTATCAAGAGACAAAAGATATTGACTATGTAGCTCGCCAGCTCGGCGATACTATAGAAATTGTTATGAAGCACTATGTGAATAATACTATTGAAAATTTTAAACAATATAGTGAGTCATTAAAAATATGACCTATAATTAAAAAGGCGCCCCGATTTGGAGCGCCTTAACGTAATAATTATTAGCTGAACAACTTATGTCCGGATAAATCATCATTATTAATGGAACTATTAATATAGTATTTCATTGCTATTTCCGGATTGTTTCCTAGAAGCAAGGAGGTTTTTTTGGTATCATGAGTGATATCATAAAAGTTTGTGGCTGAAGTATGTCTGAAAGTGTAAAGGGTATATTCACTGTTTAGTTTTAGTTCTCTTTTAAGCTTTGAAAAAAGTTTGGAATAATACTCCCTATTTAGAAAATGACCTTTGAACAGATAATCTTTTAATTCATGATCCAGGATAATTTTTTCCAGATTCAGTTCATTCCAGGCAGCTTTACTGATTGGAATTTTTTTGTTTTTCTTTGTTTTGTTTTGGTAAATATGTATGCTTCTATTTTGAAAATCAATATCATTAATTTTGATATCAATTATTTCACTAGGCCTGGAAAAAGTGTAATACAGAAGCTTTAAGTACAATGCAAAGTCGTAATCTTTTTTCTCGTTTTCAATGACAAAAAAAATTTTCTTTAAATCCTCACTAGAAATAATTATATCTCTTACTTTTGTTTTGATCCTGGGAAACCTTATTTTGTCGTAATCTACTCTCATATAATCACTCCTCCTTATTGAGTCATTAAGAAATGCTTTGGTTTCACTAATGAATTTTTTTACGCTATCGTTTTGATAATTTTCATTTAGAAAATTATGGTAACGGTTAATTCCATCCTGGTCAAAATCACTATAATCTTTAATACCACATTTCAATAATAGCTCAAGATTTTTCTTTTTAATGTTGATAGTTGTTTTTGTGATATTATCATTTTTACATGTTTCGATATAATTTTTGTAATCTGCGGAAAATATCTTATTATTTCTTTTCTGGGATGAATTACAAGATATAACATCGATAACAGGTAAATCAACCATTTTACTTTTCCATTTTGTTAATACTACATCTTTCACAATCTCTCTATAGATTGATTCTGCTACTTGAATGTCATCAGTCTTGAGAGACATTACGTGCACTTTTTTGTTACACTGAATCTTCACTATAAATTTTCCATTTTTTGCTTTAATTAATCCCATGATAATATTATCCTTAAATTAATGTAACCAACTGAATAAAAGATATTTCACATTTAATATGAAATTAATAAATATTTGATTTTAACTCGATAATCATAAACAGGTTCGAAATTTGTTTCTTATAAAATAATAGCAAAAATAATTATCTTTTTACGATAACTTGTCCGGTGGTCCGGCCGGAACAAGAAAAAATAATCATTTTTTACAAAAATTCTCTATTAAGAGTGAAATATCCATCTTTAACCAGTGTTATTTAAGAGCATATATTACCTCCAAAATGCTAATAATTTTCAGGCCAAAAACATTTTTTTATAGGTACTGAAATGTTTTTATGAGATTTCTTGTCCATAAATGTTAATAAATTCTCTGAGAAATCAATTTTCTGAATATTATAAAATTTTTCTTCAAAAACTATATATTGAGATCTATTGAAACTATCGTTAATAGAAATAGGCTTTAATTTAAGTGCTTGAGGAATCGTATCTTTCCCGTCAGCAAAATACGAATCAATCATTTGAGATATTTTTATTTTATCTCCGTCTTTCGATATTTCATTAAAAACTTCAATCTTCTTATCTTTTGGGAGTTTTGCCAACTTGATCACATCCTCGTCATTTATTTCCACCTTTTCCGACATTATTTTTTCTTTTGTAATTGGATCTATTAATCCAATATCATTAATCGCTTTCATAAATTTGTTGGATGCACGAACGGCATCAGGGCTCATTTTTTCTTTTTTACCAATTATTTCAGCAGTCGTCAACTTCTGGTATTTTTTACCAAAAGTTAAATCTTTTCTTTCCCCTTGTTTTTTTTCATCTTAGATTGATTTTCCATCTTTATCCCATACGGTTAGAGGATCACGTATACCTTCTGCTAGAATATTTTCTTCTAACTGGAATAATTCGTCTTTGGACAAAGGAGCTATAAGATTCTTAAACTCGTCATCAAGTATGATCCCTTCTGTGTTTTTTGGGTTTTTATAAATCATAGCAGAAAGATCTGTGTGTTCTTCCGGTTCCCCGACAATTTCAATATCATCTAAAGTCTTAAATTTTTCTTCTCCCATATTCAACCTCTTATTTCCTCATATTCTGCTTCAGCAAACATAAAATTTATATATTTACGGACATCAATAAAAATGTTAAAAATACTCTGCATTATGGAGGGCCAATTTCTTTTATCAGTATTAACACTTTTATCATAGTTTGATTTTGCGATTTCAAACTGTTCCAAAAGGTATTCTTTTGAATAATTGGCGATATCCGGGACTCCATCTTTATCTGATAATGTGATGATTTTAGTTTCATTATTAAGAGTTATAGATGCTAAATATCCCCTTATAATATAACCTCTTGAGGGAGAAATACCTGTATCATTACAGATATCTCTGTTTTCCCGTATTAAATATTCATCTTTCCTTACAACCGGTAAAGGAGCCTTGTTTTCTTTATTTGTTATATCTTGAACTATTTGGGCTGTTTTAAGCGATTCATTAATATTATTCGACTCTGATTTAGGAGAACTCTTACTGATAAACATCATCGCAAGCAATCCGGATTGTAACATGATATATATAAACTGCCACATTCCAAACAACATATCATCCACGCTAGATTCACCAAATCTTTTAAGAGAAGGCTTAAGCACATCCTCTTTTACATTAATGTCATGGGTTTTTAATTTATTATAATCCAAAGTATATTTTTCACGGTCTGCTATTAATAATGTAATTTTATTTTCTGCCTCAGTTTTTTTAAAATCATAGTATGTTACACTTTTTGCGGCGTCATCTTTTATTTGCTTGTTAGTTGAGTATAATGAAAGCCATTGGTAAGTTTTTAAATAAGAGCTATAATTGCTTATATCTAACATATAGGATGATATTTGCTGATTATCTTGATTTATTGAAAGATTGATGTTTGAAATATTTTTAGAAAGAACCAAATTATCTTCAATAACCTTTTTTTCTTGGCGTTCCGTATTTGCTGTATGAAAAATAATCGATGATCGCATTCCAATGTAAGCAAGGCCAAGATAAAGACATGCAAATATTATAACGGGTACAATATGGAATGAATTTGTTTTTATCAAATAAAAATGTTTAGTCATATTGTCGGCAAAGAGCCATATAAGAAATGCGAACAATGACCCCAGGAATAAGAAAATAGGGATAAGATACCAGTCGCTGCCGCCAATAGTAATAAGACAGAACATGAATAAAATTGCCTCAATAACGATAACAAACCTGATAAGCCATTTGATTAATATGTTGTTTTCAAGCATCCAGATCCTCCGTTAACGGAATAAATATCTCTAAATTCATTAAAATAATCCTCCATCGATCTATTTTATCATACTTTAGAGAAGGTCTGCTGATCTGTCAATAGGTTTTTAAAGCAAAAATGAAAAATATTTTTCAAATTCATGTTTTTATGTAGAGGACTGGGATTTTTAATATGGCCGGATTTCAAAAGTACATAAAACGATTGCCAAGGAATCATGCGGGGGCTTAAAAAGTTCCTGGGCCGTCTGTGAAAGAAGTTTCTTGAACCAAAAACTTACTATCAACGGCGAATTCTGCCGGAACCAGCCTAGAAACTCTCCCACCGAGTTATTATATTCCCTATAATAAACCTGCGGAGCTGTACTGTCATAAATTAAAATAGTATTATCGATAAATTCACAGAATTTATAAATTGGTTTGAAATGCTTGGTAATTCTTTAATATATATAGAAATATATCTTTGAGGCATGATTGATCGTGTTTATAATTCCATACATTACAATAAGATAAAAGGATATATAGGATCTATATTATAAAACATGCCTTATTTCGTTGATAAAAAGCTTTGAGGCATGATTACAGTTCGGTCTAAACCAATAAATATAATATATCGAAGTTCCAATCAGAAATATAATACTCCCGGGATACTATGAATAAAGGCTAAATGCCTTGAGGCATGATTAATAATCAAAGGAATGTAATGGGGACAATATATTGCTAAATTAGTAAAAAATACCCTGAATTGGAACTGTTGTAAGTAGAGGCTTACAGTTTTGAGGCATGATTGCAGTAGGGGGAGTATTTAGGATTTTTGAGGCATGATTTTGATCTTTTAATGCAAAATGGCTGATTTGTAATTATATAAAATACAATTATTTAAGCTTTGAGGCATGATTTACAAATATACCGGTACTTTTCCACATCTATATATATCCGGTTACCGTGAGGCATGATTGCAGTTCTTTTACAAAATTATTGAATAATTATTTTCTTTTTACGTAGAGTTTTTACGAAGGATTTATACGTAAGAAGAATTTACGAAGAGTTTTACGAAATAAATATAAGAAAAGAGTTTGAACGCAAAAACCTTAAAGAAAAATATTGTAAAAGAGAAAACCATAAAAACTGACCTTGATATTTACGAAAAGTATTTACGAGAGGGTTTGTACGAAAGAGGTTATACGAAGGAAGTTTACGAGAGGGATTTTACGTAAGGGGTATACGTTCAGGACTTACGAACAAGGGATGTACGAGCAGGCTTCATATGATGAAGGATTATACAAAAAAGAAGGTTATACCAAAACAAAAAATTTCCGTCAATTCATTGCGGATAAAATCCCATATGCAATCGATCAATCCCATCGGTCCAGATCATATCGGATCTGATCAGATCAATCCGTCAGGATGGATCAATCTGTTCGTCCGGAATCGGCACAATGATGGAGCGTTCCGATCTTCCGGTGAATCCTGTCAGTCCGGCAAAATTAAACAATCAGATCGCCCAGGGGAATACAATCACCCGATAGAATGATTAATTCCACTTTTGGGGAAAACAAATCAATCAATCTGATCGGGTAAGTTTATAACAGGGGGATAGATCGATAAAGAAGGTAAGGCCGGGTGAATAGTGGAAGAACCGGGCCGATCCCAACCAGGAATAGCAGGGAATGAGGGTTCCCTACGGCCCATTTTTACCTTCCCCCGGTTAGAGATTCTGAAAAGATAAAATGATTTCACCTGAAAGGAAATATACGAAGTGGATATCTACTCAAGGTTATGAAGAACTGAGACAAAGTATGCCATTGAATCGAGGTATACATTCTCTACCCAGTAAACATTATATATCACGGGGGATTTCAAGGGATAACGATATGCGTAATAAACATCCTTAGGATAACATGCCTATAAAGGAAGGTTATATACCGTTATTGAATAAAGGAAAAATTAGACATCATTTGTAGCAACATCATGATAAAAACAATAAACAAAAAGGATAATAATAATTTTAATAATATAAATATCTCCCATATATGATAAAAAAGAACTGTTACTTATAATAATACCATTATGATTGATAAGGAGGATATTGTGATACTATTTAAACAAAAGTGCCGTCCGGCAGGTTTAGTGACCCAGGGTCGGCGTTTTTAGTGACCCGCCCCCCTGTCTACCTTCAGTATAGCCTTTTCAGATTTTCAGGTCAAAGATTTTAACTTATTTTTCTTGATGAAATTATTCAACCTGAAACTTTTACCATCAATAACTATTTTAACCGAACCGTCTATCAAGCGGTCCATAATCGCACTTCCAATTAAGGGATTAGAAAAAACCGCAGACCATTCAGATATATCTCGGTTGCTCGTAATAATGGTCGAGGCTTTGGTATACCGTCCATTAATAACTTCATATAGATCATCCTGCTGCTGCTGATTTAAATCCTGAAGCCCAAAGTCATCAAGAATGAGAAGTTCGATTTTGAAGATGTTTTTCAGCTTTAAATTATAACTTCCATTGCCTCTTGCGGCGTTCAAGGAGCGCAGGAGCAAAACAGTGTTCTTAAACACTACCTCATGGCCTCTCCGGATAGCCTCATGTCCGATCGATTGAGCCAGGTGCGACTTTCCGACCCCGGAATGGCCTAAAAAAAAGATGTTTTCTTTGTTTTTAAGGAAATAACAGGTTGCCAGTTCCTTTATAACAGCTTCATTAATCTGAGGATTAAAACTAAAGTTGAAACTTTCCAGTGTTTTGTCATATTCAAGACCGCTCTTTTTTAACCTGATTTTCATAGCTCGCTGTTCCCTTCTTTCTGATTCTTCAAGCAGTAGACCGAGCAGGAAATCAGTATATGATGTCTTTTCATTCTGGGCCTTCTGGATATGATAATCAAGATTTTCCAATACCCCCGAGAGTTTCAAATGTTTAAGCCGGGGTATTAATTGTGCCCTGTCGTCCATAATATTTTCCTCCTCCTATAATTTGAAGTAACTGCTATCCCTGGCATACTTGAACGGTAGGTAAGTTTTAGGTGGATGATTCTCGTCATAAGGCTCTTTCAGATCAAGCTCTTTAACCAGGATGCTCTTTACACTTGTATAGTTCGGAGTATCATAGAAAATTGCCCTCCTGCAGGCCGCTTCTAAGCGCTCTTTCGGATATTTCTTAGAAAGGAACAAAATACCTCTCGCAGAACGGAACCCGTCTATCTGTCTATTTGAAAGTATCCTTTCAACAACTTCCAGTGTCGTTTTTCCTATGTTTCCAGCCCAGGTAAGCAGGGATTGTGATGTTTCTGCCATATATTCTTCTTTGTAGGGCGGCGCGTGAAGGGGATTATGTGTATATTTCCATTTTATTCCGGATTTCTCATGAAGCGCTATCAATTCGTACCCGGAATATACTTTTACAGACTTTGAATCTGCGCAGACCATTACTTCCTGGCCGATATACTTGTAAGGGACGCTATAGTATGAGCTGTCGTACTGAATCAGCCATTCGGGCCTTACAACGCAGGTTTTCCAGTTTATCATATCCCAATCTGTTAAAGGGAGCTTTGAGAGGGTCTTTGATTCTTCAATAAACATTTCGCAGGGGGATCTTCCTACACCATGAATAATTCTGATATCTGCCGTGTCTTCATCCCATTTTTTAAGCGACTCTTCAAGATCAATTGATATGGGTATTTTGTGGCCTTTCTGTTCCTGTTTCTCGATGAAATACGGCCAGAAGTTTCTTTTAATATATTTGATATCATTCTCTACGCCGCCCTTGTGTTCCGGTTTCCCGGGAAGACATGGACTGATCATGAAATCGTAATACTTGGCCATTTCAAGAAAACTTCGATTAAAGATAGGGTCATAAAATGCGGCTTTTACAACGGCCGATTTCAGGTTGTCCGGCACGATCTTCTTCGGTATTCCTCCAAAGTGATGAAAAGAATGTATGATGCATAGAAAAAATGTCTCTTTTTTCTGGTTATAGACCACCTCGCGATATGCCTTACGGCTCTTTCTAAGCCTGCCGGAGAATACCCAGGCTTTTCTGTTCCTGCATTCCAGCGGATCATAGACTATGCCGAGATATCCGAAATCCACTTCCATAACCCCGTCTTCAAGGGGTCTGATCATCACGCTTGGTTTCAAAGCAGGAAATTTTCTCTGTATATACCGCCGGACGGTTGTTTCGGATATATTTGCACAATCAGAAAATTCACTGATCAGCTTGTGAATAACCACATAACTTTTTTCATCTTCCCTGTATTTTTTTAGTTTCTCAATATGATTATCCAGGATGTGAGGTTTTCCTTTGATATTTTCCGGCTCATTATATGCCAGGTCCATTTCTTTTTCTGTGGGCACGTCTGATGACGATGAAAGCCATCCCTTTTTATCGCCTATATCCTTTATTTTTCTTATGACTTCCCGGTGTGTCCCGGTTTCTTTGTGGATATTTCTGATAGATTCGCCTTTCTTTAGCCGGGTCAATATTTCGATGAGTTGTGCCATGGTTTTTACCCTCGCCATTCATTCCCCTCCTGTGTGATTTCAAAAATTATATCACATCAGGTGGGTCACTAAATACGCCGGGGGGTGGGTCACTTAAAGTGCCGATAGGTGGGTCGTTATTTTTGCCGACCCTGGGTCACTTGTGGTGCCGGATTGCAAAAGATATGGATAAAAAGAATATGGATAAAAGTGAAAATTATATGGGTTATATGGATTGAGTATTTATATATCTTATATATCTCTGTTGTTTGGATGTTTTTGTTTCTTATGGCGATGCCCTCGAAAGTGCAATGAAAGGGTGAGAATCGTGCCGGCGAGCTCCGGACTCCGCTTTCGCTACGGTACGCTTCGGGCGGGCCGGGGAAATAACACGGGGTAAACCCGCCCTCGCGCACTCGCGGCCCCAGAGGCTTAAATGGAAGCAGTATGGGCCGCAATCCTACGCATGCCTATCGCATCACGTAGAGAAAGTATTAATTTTCATATAGTTGTGGAATTTAAAGAAGGTTTAGATTCGTCTAAAAGCCCTTGCCCCAGGCCAGAATTTTTCTGGGATTCTAAGACCTGTTTTGGGGAATTGGGGTTTCTTTATTGTTTGTAAGGGCTTTCGCATTCGCTCAAACCCTTGAGTTTTAATGTACGTGGGGTAGGGGGATTAAATCACTGGCTCTGATTTATCTATATGGATTAATGGAATTATTTTCATTTTACTCAAGTCTGTAAATCTTACCATCATATTCAAGTTCCTTAAAAACTATATCCTTCCCAGTTTCATTATATTCCTGTTTAAGAAATCCCTTATCCATTGGGAGCCAATCATGATCCTGTAACATCATTCCCATTAAAACTTTCTGTGGGACATATTCTAAAAAACCTTCCTTTGTTTTAATTAAAACATTTGGTTTTGCTTCCCATCGGACTTGAATAAGCCCGGATTCTGAAAGCATCTTAGAAGCAATATTTTTGAATAAAAGCAGACTCTGGGGCGCTGTCCCGAACATTCCCCTATTATCGACTTCAAAGACCAGTACTTTATCATACTTTTCGTTTTTACAAAACACTGAACATTTCACTATTTTATTCCTGCCCTGGATGTCCCTAATAACTGAAACTACTTCTTCAACCTTCTCCTTATGTTGTCCATAATCCTCCGGCAGGTCATTAATGACTGTCTGCCAGATTTCTTCTTTAACTAATCGTCCGGCATGACTTGCAATATGGGTATTAAATTTAATGTTATAAAAGCCATCGTTAGCAGAATCCAGTTTGAGCACTCCAACTCCGAATTCTTCCAGTTCCCGCCAAAGTTTCTGTTCAGCAGGGGTTTTAAGATTTATATACGCCTCAATTAATACCTGGGGAATTTCCACGTCTGGATTGTCATGTTTATGGGCTAACAGTTTTTCATATTGTGATATAACAAATTCTTCCCCGATTTTGGTATAATCATGAATATATTTGAGCTTTATATTATTCAATTTAATGCCTCCAATCTATGGGATAAAAGAGATTATTTTTTAATATCTATCCAATATTTTATTTCTTATTTCAATAAGATAATTTTGTTCCTAATAATTATATCACTATCTGGGAAGGCTTAAAATTCAATCCTAAAACCTCCAAGAGGCATAATAGAAAAATCTTGTAATTCAGCCTGAGTTAGTTGCCCATTATTTATGGTGTAATAATATGATATGACATTGTTATAATTTAAAGCATTTAAAACTTCAACATAAAAATACATTTGAGCATATGGACCAAAAAATCCTTTTAATAAACCACCTCCTAATGGGATTGTCAATTTTAAATCGAGCCTACAATACCACGGAGTATAAGTACTGTCATAAGCTCCGTAATAAATTTCATACTGTGTAGAATTTGTGGCAGGAGTATAAGGTAATCCACTCATAGCTGTTAATTGGACTGTAAATTTCCATTCGTTTAGAAAATCGAAAAATAAGGATTGGTCAGGGTTTTTATAATAAGTCATTTCAACAAGGATTGAGATTGTATGTGACCTCAAGTAATCCGGTACAAACCACTGGTCCAGTTGTTGAGAATAGGGTATATTAGGGTTATCAGGTGAACGATTCGTTATTTCCTCAAGGCCGTATACATAAGTATAAGAAATCCACCCAGAAAGCCAATCACCCTTCTTTGGCTTTTTTTGAAGGTAAATATCACCCCCGTAAACATTTCTTAGCCCATCATTATTATAATTTAATAAAGAATCTGTTTCATCAAGATCGTAATAATACTTGTAGAAGCCTTCAATCCTTAACATATAATCATTATCCGAATAATCCACACCGGTAATAGCATGATAAACCTTCTCGCTTTGAAGATTTGGGTTGCCAATATTACTGATCAAATAATTAAACTGGGGAAAATCATGATAAAAGCCTCCTCTTAAATACAAATCAAGTTCTTTTGTGCATTCCAGCTTAATCCCTCCCTGAGGGTCAAAGGCCGATTCTTTATTCAGGCTGAAATACTCCTCCCTGCCTCCGAGTTCTAGAATAATTGATGGAAAAATTTCCCAGTTATCCATTAGGTAAACTCCATAATAAGAGGATTGTGATGGGCCATATGAGTAATTAAAATTCTGGTAATTGGATAGGAACCAACCTTGTTGGTTATTGTAAAAATAGTTGTTATACTGGTTGGTTTCACAATAAAATCCAGGGTTATCATAAATAATAATTCCGCCAATCTGGATTTTGTGACCCTCGATAGAATTCAAATAATAATCAGAACTAAGCTGATACCAGGTATTGTTAAAATTAACGTTTCCAAATAAATACGGTTCTTGACTATAAGTATTGCTTCCGTTCTCAGAAGAATCACCAGCAACAATATCAAAAAAGTCCCCCGAATCGAAACGATGGCTATATTTCAAGCTCCCAATAAAGTTAAGTATCTGATATTGATAGCTTCCTTTAAATCCAGAAAGTACTTGAGGGTTATCATTGCCGTTCCCAAGGTCCCATTTTTCTCCTTCTAGTGAGAAATAAGCAACAATAGAAAGATTGTCGTAATGTGTAATATCCCAGCAGAATTTTGATATACCATCCCATAGATAAGGCCATTCTTGGACCAAAGACCTCTGATTTGTCGGGAGGAAAAGTGGATAATACAGATCATAATAGGTTCTGCGCATATCAAAAGAGATAGTTAGATTTGATGTTATAGGGCCCTCCAAAAGCACTTCGGATTCTATCGGAGAAATATCGATGAAACCTTTCCATCTTTCTTTACTCCCATTAATAGTATCAACAACTATTACACCGGAAAGACCCTGTCCAAACATGGAAGGGTAAGCAGCCGTGTAAAGATTTATGCTGTCAACAAAACTTGGATTGAACATGGATATTGTGTATATACCGCCACTCCACCTCGTTGGGTTCATGATATAAATCCCATCCATGTAAGCAATCCATTCAGTACTGTTACCACCTTGAATAAACATACTGCTGTCCATTGCACTACCCCCCGATGAAACACCCGGCATAAGCTGAAGGGTTTTAAAAGAATCATTTATAATACCCTGGGAATTGGCTTCAATTTCCTCTTTATTTACAGTATTTTCAGTATCTACCCTTCCACTATTTCTTTTTGATTCGATGTTAATCTCTCCTAAAGAATATACTGATGGTTTAAGGCATATTTCTATATTTAAATCCATGCCATTTATTTCTATAGTATTGGAGTATTTTTCATACCCGGCAAGCATTGCATAAATAGTGTATTTCCCAGTAGGTATATTTTTGAATATACAGATACCTTTTTCGTCAGTCAAGAGATTTGCATTGTTTTCAAGGATAGAAAGACTGGCGTCTTCAAGAGGGATCCTTCCGTTGTTAACTTGTACAGTCAGTTCCGCTGAAAAAGAGAGAACATAAATAAAGACTATTAATATTGTGGTCTTCAATCTTTGCATGTTGAAACTCCGAAGTGAACAATATATATTTCTATTCAGATAAAGAAGTTATTATTGACAATTAAAGGATAATTTCAAGGTTTACATCTCCGATATTGATAAATTGACAGGACAAGCGAACCAAGTCATAAATCAAATGTTTTTTTTGGCTTCAATTCGTATCCAAGTAAATAATCTGTTGTAACATTAAATAATTCGGCGAGTTTATAAATAATATCGGAGGGTGGAGTTTTATCACCTACCTCATAGGATGTTATTGTAGTTCTGTTCAAATTAAGACGTTTTGCAACATCGTCTTGACTAAGATTGTAAAGTTTTCTTAAATATCTGATTCTGCTACCTGTTGAGATTTTTTTATTTTGACAAAATTCTACGCTTTTTATAGCCGATTCAATTGTGATAATTATATTATCAATGTTACCACCTTTTTCACAGTAACTTTGTATATCTAATGTATCTAGGGTTTTTAAACCAGGAGCTTCATTACCGTAACCTGTAAGTAATAAAATATAGATATCTTTATTGAACTTTCTTATTTCGTTTACTACCCATATGCCATCATGTTCGTCTATACGGTGATCGAGAATTAATATATCATAAAATTCATTTTTAATTTTCTCTATACCTTCCAGCGAACTCATAACACCATCAATATAGTATTTATCAGATAAAAAAGCTTTTATAGTATTTATAATAGCCGGGTCATCATCAATTACAAGTATGCGTATACCGTTCATATGCTTGCCACTCCTTTTGGTATTTTTATATAAAAACTTGTATGGTTATCATATGAATCATACGAAATTACCCCATTAAACCGCCCGCGTATAATAGTTTGTGCTATATAAAGACCAATTCCAGTGCCTTTATTTCCTTTCGAGGTGCACATATTCACAAATAATTTTTTCCTAATATCTTCTGGTATTGGATTCCCTTTATTAGTAATTGCAATTATCAATTCATTTTTATTTGCTGTGACAGTCAAATCTATTATTTTGTCATTAGAAGCTTCCATTCCGTTCGTCAGAATTGTGTTGCAAACTTGAACTAGAGAATCGATATCGCCATTTATTATATAGTTTTTGCATTCAATATTTGTTTTTAAAATAATTTCATGAACCTTCAGTTCATAGTCCATAAGTAGAAGTATACGCTCTATCAAATCATTTATATTAAAACTGTTAATCTCCTTTTCTTTTACCTCTACGGTTATTGCTTGACCTTTGACCGCATTTATCACATTAGTCATATAAATGTTGTTGTTATTTATGAGTACTTTCCAATATTCCATCTGTCTCATGAGTAAATCCATAACCTTAGGGTCAAATGAATTCTCTTTATACAATTGATTAATTTTAGAAATACACTCGTTAATTACCCGTATTCCAGCACTTGAAGTCATTAGAGGAGTTTTTAGATTATGAGCCACCCCACCAATAATCTGACTTAAAAATATGAGACGTTCGTTTTCGATTATCTGCTTCTGCCTTTCCTCAATTGCTATTATATCCTGCATAAGAATATCTTGAGATTCTACAACACGCGAGAATTTCTTATCACTGCTCTGATTGCCATTTATTATTTCTTCCTCATTCAGCCATTTTAAGGCTTTATCAACAGAATCAAAAATTTTAATGTCATATCTTTTGGCTACAGCAAATATATTTTGGGCAATGATACGTTGTTCAGGACTATTTACCACTGTAGCACTGCGGTATATAATTTTTGCGTTTGGATTTTGCAATGATAGTGCGATTTTTATAGTTACATCCCGACCAAAATCCCATCCAAAATCCTGTACATCAGTTAAAACTTTAACTTTACCATTTTGAGCACCAACTCGGCCTATTAGCTCATATAATTCTCTGTAGGCATCGTTCAGTTGGCCGAGTGACATGGTTGTTCGATATTTGAAATATATTATCCCATCATCCCTTAGATGGCAAAGTTTTAACTTTCCCATTATAACTTTCCTTTTTTAACAAAACTTTCAGGGATTTTTGTTTTCAATAACTCGTATAGATCGGGGGCTTCTTTTTCTATTCTGACTGGTCGTTTAACAGAATTAAGCCATACATGTGAACTTATGGCGGTGACGACAAGTTCTGAACTTTTTGCTTTTTCTAAATCTTCGGGTTTTAGAGTATTTGCTCCTTGAATTATATCAAAATTAACTCGTCTAACCTCATACTCAAAAGAGAATCGAAGGCTCTGCATGTCTTTTATTTGTGTAAATATAACTATGTTATCATCAAAAAAAGCAGGCTTTTTATACTGGATGGAAAGATCGGTCACGATTATGAATATTCCACGTTTTTCCATCTCTGCATACGAGAACCCGTACTGTTTAATTATACTTGATCTAGCCAGTTCCAACCATGGCAAATAACTACCGTGATAAACAATGTTCTGTGGGTCGCATTCGGGATAGCGGACATTTAAACAATAAGTAAACATTTTCACAACCTCACGATTTTTAAACACTTAATTATAACTTTTTTAATGAATATGTCTAAAAATTTCAACAAATTTGAAAAAATATTTTCAAATATTATTGACATTTAAAATAATGCAACATATTATATAATAATGTCTGTATTCATGGCATTTTTGCGATAATTGTTATAATAATTTGCACAATTTAATTCAAAAAAGTACTTTAATACAAAAAAAGTACTTGAGTACTATTGACACTACACGATTTTATTTTTAAGATGATGACACTAAAAATTCTAAGCAGTTTATTTAAGAGTAAATTTATGAGAAAGTCCAGGCGATTGATTCAATTAAAGTGTTTTGATATTGAGATAATATTTAGGTTTAAAAAAATATAAGGAAAGATTTAAAAGTTTGTACAGCTAAACAAAAAGAAGTCAGGAAATATTTAATTTATTTAAACGTAAATTGAGTTTACTTGAGTTTGTTAAAAATGTAAAAAATCATTTGTATTGAAATGAGTTTGAATAATAGAATGTCAAGATCTTGGAAATGCAGATTCGATTTGACTAATTTTCCATTATTTAAAGGTTAAAATATTTTGTGTGAGAAAAAATGAAAAATAATCGTATTATTATTGGAATCATTGATAGTGGTGTCGACAGAAGGTTTATTATTGAAAATGGTGCTAAAATTAAAAAAGCGTCCGCATTTAATATAATACAAGAAAGCCGACTTGTAGAGTGTATTGAATATAGTAAAAAAGATATAAAAAAATGGCTAGCTGGAAAAATCGATCATATATCGGATGAACATGGCCATGGGACTTCTGTTCTTTCTATAATTTGGGGAATTTTACCCAATGCTGAATTCGTGGTTTCAAAGGTTCTTGACCATGAAAAAAAAGGATATTCGATATGCCTTGTAGAAGCGCTTCGTTGGATGATAGAAAAAACTGATGTCCTTATAATAAATATAAGCATTACGACAAATGATACAAATATTAAGGATGATATGTTAAAACTTGTCAAAGAAGCAAAAAAGAAAGGTATAGTTATATATTCAGCGAAAGATAATGAATATAGTATACCTGCTTCTGTTGATGGTGTTGTTTCAGTAACTGATTTTTTAACAATAAATAAAGTCGGGCAATATTCTCTACTAAAATCGGACGTTGTAATTGAAAAAAAGGAAGAATTAATTTGGTGGGAAGGCGAATGGATTCAAGATCCTATTAAACCAAGTTGGGCTTGTGCAGTAGCTGTTTCTAAAAAGTTTGAAACTGGACATAATTTTAAAAAGAGATTTGTATGAAAAATAAAAATTTAAATTTACCATCTACATTCGTTTTAAAAAATTATACTTCTAAATATTATTTTGATATTAATGCATTATTTTGGAACAGTTTATTCTCAGAAAAATATTTAACTAAAATTTTTCAAGAAATCAAACTTAGAAACAAAATAACAGATTTTGAGGAAATTTATTTTGATTATCTTATTGTTAATATTTCAGCTATAAAAAGTATGATGTCTGATTGTTATGTCTATAAATATCTTGAAAAAAATGTCTATTTATGTTTTAAAGTATTCTATTTGATAGTAAACATATTTAACCTAATTAGTTCAGATCATAGAATTTCCTTGTCCTATGGAATATCTTACTTAAAAGATATCAGTAATATTTCTTTAAGTATAAATAATATTTTTATAAATCAATTTTTTGATGATATACTGAATAACAGCTTTTTTGAAGATAATATTCAATATAATATAAATATTCATTGGGAAAATGAATTATATAGTTTAATTCTTTTATCTATTAAATTACGTGAAAAATTTAAAAATGTTAGAGTTATAGTGGATTTCAGTCAAGTAAATGAACAGGTAGATTTTACTCAATGGATTTCTAATAATAATATCAGACAATATATAGATAACTTTAATAATATATATCATGAAGATAATCATAAAATTATTAATGCTAATTATCATATTGGTGACGTGTTTAAAACAAAAAATATAGGGACTAGATTATTCAATACAAAGTGTTATTGGAATAAATGTTCTTTTTGTACAATAAATTCAAGGCACAAATCTGATCATACTTTTAATTCATTAACAAAAGAAGCAAAAGAGATTGTTGATAGCTTTATTAAAAGTATTTTAAATTATAATGAATTAATTTATATAACTTTTTCTGATGAAGCTATTGAAAGTTCAATATTATTATATTTTGCGGAGCAAATTATAAACCAAAACATTAATATAAAATGGATTGCAAGGACAAGATTTTCTAATATTTTTACTTATGAAAACTGTAAAACATTATCTCAATCTGGATTGAAAATGATTGGTTTGGGTCTAGAGTCTGTTAATCCGAGAATATTGAGTCTTATGAATAAAAGAGAAAAATTCTATGATACTCAAGAATTGAATCGTATTATTGGTAATTTCGACCAAAATAATGTAAGTGTACATACATACTTTATTATTGGTTTCCCATCTGAAACGAAAAAAGAAACCAAGCAAACACTAAATTTCATTGATTATAATCTCAAAAAAAGAAAGTACTTTACATATTCAGCTAATAGGTTTTATCTAATGAAAGGGTCGAAAATTTATAGTAATCCGAAGGAATTTGGAATTGAAATAATCGATAAAGGTGAAGATGTTAAAATAGGTAATATCAATTATATTGATCAAAATAAAGGTCATAAATACAGCAGAGAAGAAATATTATTTTTGTCTAAGAAAGCTTATTCGAAAATGTTTTTTAAAAAAGTTAATAACAATTATTTAATTATATTAGGATGTAATTTCTGGGATTTTATTGATAGAACAGCATTATTTTATATTCATAAATATTACAATGAATTGAATCCTTATTTTAGAAGAAATAAAAAAAGGATAAAACTTCATGATGAAGATCTTGATTCATTTTATAAAATTATCAGCATTCCTATTTATAAATTAAATCCTTTGATATATTTTGATATTATTAATGATAGATATATTAGGATTAAAGAAATATTAAAAAATCTTTTTTATAAGTTTATTAATTCTTATAACACAAAATTAACACTCAGACAGAATATTTATGAAATATTACAAAAATTAGATTATAAATGTTCTAATAAGCAAATTAATTTATTTAATAAAATGATAATTCAATTAATTGATGATGCATACTTGTATAGGATTGAAAAATTGTAACTTATATAATAATAAATAATAAAATTAAACGTAAAAACATATTAATTGACATTATGATTGAAAATTTTACAAACCTTATAAAGTTAAGATTTTTATTAATGAAATTCCCGGTTGGAGATAAAATAGGTAAAAAGGAGTATTTATGAAGAAAAACCCTGTCAGGTTTTATGACATTCCTGAGTCATTAAAGGAAATTTATGCTCTTGGTTCTGGTAGCGGTAATAGTGGTTCTGTAGCAGGAGATTGTTGTTCTGTTACTAATACAACTTCTACTTGTGGTTGTGTTGGCTGGATGGCAAGTGCTAATACAACTTGCCAGACTAATACTTTTTCCTCTGCATCATTCTTTAAGAAACCACCCGCAAAAAGAATAATTAAGTAATATCTTAAAACAATAATTTCAAGTTAATTATCTCCAGCTGGGAAAATTATATTAAAGAGAGAAAAGAATATGAAATATACAATAATATTAACTCAAAAGTGCAATCTAGCATGTAAATACTGTTTTGAACATAATAAAGAGAATAATTATCTTAAAGAAAATATGATACCTTCAATCTTAGGATTTATTAATTATTATCAAAATCAAGAATTTGTTTTAGATAAAAATATATCGATAGTTTTTAATGGCGGAGAACCACTTCTTAATTTTACAGTATTAAAAAAATTACATATTGCTTTGGAAAAAATTGGTGTTAACGATTTTTCGATTTCTACAAATTTAACATTATTAACAGATGAAATTATTACTTATTTATATAATAACAAGTTTATTTTACATATTAGCCTTGATGGAACTAAAGATATTCATAATAAAAACAGAATCTTCAAAGATGGAAAAGGAACATTTGATATTGTTTATAATAATGTTGTGAAAATTAGGAAAAAATATCCTGATTGGAATAATTCATATAATATTACAATTTCTCCAGGCACTGTACATGATTTATATAATAGTTTTAGATTATTAACAGATTTGGGTATAAGGAGAATTACAGCTGCATATTGTGCGGATTATGAAATGAATGAAAATAATATAGAAATATTCAAAAATGAAATGAGAAAAATTAGTAAGGATTATATTGCTTTCTATGAAAATAATGAAAATATCTATTTTAAATTTTTAACCGATGGTATTTTATACACAATAAATAATAAAAAAGCAGCATGTGGAGTATGTAAGAGCGAAATTGCTATATTACCTTCAGGTGAAATATTGCCATGTGTGGTTTTTGTTGGACAAAATAATTATAGAGATTACATTTTAGGTACTTTGAATAGTTCATTGAATTATAATAAAATTAATATGCTTTTAGATAAGAAATTATTTAATTTGTCTGAATGTAATAATTGTAGTTTACTTCAAAGATGTTTTGTTGAATGTTATGCGGTAAACTTAAGAGTTATGGGGAATTTATTTGATATACCAGATTGCTATTGCCATATCAATCAGATTTGTTTACAAGAAGCTGAATATGTTATTAATGATTTATATAATAAAAAGAATAAACTATTTATTAATCAATATAATCTTAGCAAATTAAATAAAGAATCAATTTAAAATTAATTGGGGAAATAATATGTATGGATTAATATTAACTGAGAGTTGTAATATGTCATGTAAATATTGTTTTGAAAAACATAAAAATTATGGTCGACAAATGAATGATGAAATAATTATTAGTGCTGCTGATTATATTGTTAAAGACTATATAAATAAAGGTAAAGAAGATTATTTTGTAGTTAATATTACAGGTGGAGAACCTTTCCTTAAATTTGATCTTTTGAAAAAATTATTACTAGAAATAAAAGAGAAAATGAGTATTAATAAAATTAAGCAATATTCGTTTGAAATATCAACAAATGGTACAATAATAAACGAAGGTATAATAAAATTTATTATAAAAAATAATATTAGATTATTTGTTGGATTCGATGGTATTAAAAAAAGTTATAATGAAGGGCGTTTTTTTAAAGACCAACCAGGTGTTTATAATATTGTTTATAAAAATATTTTAATATTAAAAGAAAAGGTGAATAAAAATAATATTGTTTTGAATCTGGTTATTACTCCAGAGAATGTACAATATTTAAATCAAAATATTAATTTTATGTATATTCTTGACTTACAAATGTCAATTACATTTGCTTATGAACAAGAGTGGAGTGAGAAATCTATTGTAATATTGAGAAAAGAGTTTCTAATATTTCTTAATTTTTATAAAGATATTGTTAAAACAAATCATGATTTTAGTATTGGATTAATTGATAAAACTATAAAACAATGTTTATTTCCTCGTAATTATTATCCTGGTATATGTAGTGCTGCAGAACCCCAACTTGTTATTTTGACTGACGGCAACATTGTACCTTGTGGCAGTTTTTGTTATATACAGGATAATAATACTGATTTTATTATTGGAAATGTATTTCAAGGAATAGATGAGAATAAACGTTTAAAATTCAGAAAGTCATTAGAAAATATAGATTTTGAGGAATGTAAAGGTTGTTTATTTATAAATAAATGTACTAATTACTGTACTGCCATAAACTATCTTGTAACAAATAATACTCAAGAAATACCAAGTTCTGTTTGTGAAATTAATAAAATATTGATTACCGGATGTGAATTATTAATTGATAATTTGACTAAAGAAAATAGTAACTATATAAAAGAGAAATATTTAAAAGAGGTTGATTAATTGATAAAATGTTTTTATTTAAAAGGAATACACTTAAATAATTTATTTATTTATTTATTTATTTATTTATTTATTATTTTACAAAACATCTACTGTGAATGTTCAATTAATGGCAATATATTTTACGATCAAAACCACCCGATTGACAAAGCTGAGATAAGAATACTTGATTATTATAATTATCCCTTTGGGAAACTATTAAATGAAGTAAAAAGTGAAAAATCTGGTTACTTTTCATTAAGCAATATTATAAGAAATCATTATATATTATATATAAACAAATTTGGCTATTCTCCTTTTTGTTCCTCTATTATTTTTACAAATAACAATGATAATATTACTTTTAAAATAAAATTAAAAAAATATTGTATACCAGAGATTCTTAATAAAATTAATCTGAATATATCAAATAAGACTCTTATTTCAAATATTTCTTTGAGGTTATCCGGTAATAATTGGTTAGGAAATATGTTTTTATCAAATGGAATTTATTATTATTCATTTCATATTAATGATGAAAAATATGGATATATTGATTTGAATAACAGTAATTTTGTATATAATGGTTTTGGAGATTATATTTCGTGGCTTAATATTATTAAAAACTCAAATGTTCAATTTGTTTTTAAACCAAACCTATATTCGAGATATGGATTGAATAGCAATGATTGGTATAATAAAAAAGAACGACAAGAGAAATTGATAAAAGTTTCAAAACCTGCAAAAGAATTTCTAATTGAAAAATTGAAACAAAACAAAATTGTATTTCTTGGAGAATTGCATACTATTATTAATCCGGTGGTATTTCTTGCAAACCATTTAAAAGATCTATATAAAGAAGGAGGATTAAGATATTTGTTCCTTGAAAGTGGGAGCGAAGATATTACTAATAATCAATATTATTTTCCAGTATTATGGGTATGGGAAAGGGCTGGTTGGAGGTATGAATGGATTTATTTGTTCAAGTCAATATCATTGCTAAATCATGACCTTCCAAAAGACCAGCAATTAGAAGTCATTTTTCCAGAGCACGGCTACCATGATATAAATAATCCTTTAAATAATCCTGATTTAGCATATCAAAATTTAATAAATAGAGATAAATTTGCTTACAACACAATAATTTCAACAATATCAAACTCAAAGGATCAAGATAAAGTTCTTATATTTTATGGAGATGCTCATGGTATAAAAAAAGAGATTACAAATTTTTTAATTCATGACACATATTTTCATTATAAAAGCTTAACCAGCATGCTTGAAAAAATTTATCCTGGAAAATTTTATTCAATAGAAAGTTTTATAGATAATTATAGTGAAAAAACTAATTTTTTACCATATTATTATTTTAATTATGTGCAAAACATAATCCCCTTTGGAGGTGAACTAAGTAATAATTATATTGGGAAATTTCACTATGAAAATGAAGTGATTGAAAAATTTTGGGATGGTTTTATCTATTTTGGAGATTCCCAAGTAGGAACACCTCATAATTACTTGAATAATAACAATACTGCAAAAAATCTATTATACTATATAAAATTATTTTATTTGAATAACACACCTGATTATTTTATTAAAAATCAATTTCAAAAAGATCTTTATTTTTTAAATGTTTATTACCCTAAAGATTTTGATTATCAATATTGGAACCCTAAGAGGCCTTTGTTTGAGTGTATCACCAATTTTGAAAATTTCCTTTATACCAATAAGATAATTGATTATACAAACTACGGCATTGGCAATTCTAATTTAGAAAATTATCTGACTTGTTTATATAATGGAAAAATAGCATTGGATTATAGTAATTATATCGATTCAATTTATTTTTTAAAAAAATCAGAGAATTATTTCACAAATGATATTTATCCGGATTACTTTGTATTTTTAGATTATTATGGGCTAAAAAACTACTATTTAGCGATTAATAAAGGGCAAAGTTTATTATCTAACAATATTATTAATTCATTGCCTGAATTACCTTCGTTGTACTCAAATCTTGCAGATTCTTATTTACATATTGCTGATACAAATAATTATTATTTTTATCTTAGCATCTCAACTAATTTGAAAAAAGAATTAATTTCCAGAGAATTTTTATATAAAGGTAAAGGAGCAATAATTATTAATGTGATTGAATCTTCACAAACTGAAAAATTATTAAAATTCGGTGATATAATTATTACATACAATGGAAAAGGAATTAGTAACACGGAAGATCTTTTAAAAAACAGGATTAATGATATTTCAAAAGATGTGGTAATAGAATACATACGGCAGGGAATAAAAAATAAAATAATTATAAAAGGAGGCCCAATAGGTGTCAACTGTATAACTTATTAATAAAATACAATGATATCTTAATGGTAAAATTATTTAATTTGTTGATTTGGAATAAATATTTAAGGAATTGGAGGCTATATGTTGGATTTGGCTTATTTAAATATTGGAACTTTGAAACAATTGTATATGCAGTACATCAAAAAAAATGAAAATAAGTATTATTTGATTGACTTCTTTAGTAACTACGATATTCAAATCGATCCAAATGATTGGAATCGAATTCAATATGTTAGTAAAGATTTTAACGGTAATATCATTGCTTATTTTGAAGCAAGAATAAATCGAGGATTTAATATTATTAATGATTTAGAAATATTAAAATTTATTGAATATCCCAATATAATATGGATTCATGATTTTATCAGATTTCTCAAAGTGTTATTGCTTGAAAAAAACTTCAGAAAAGTGGTTTTTTATGCTATCATAGACAACCCATCTTTTACAAAATGTGAACTATATTTATTGAAGTATAAATTGGTTAAAGAAGTTGGTGTAATGAAAAACCATTGTATTCTTAATGATGGAAAAATTTATGATATGAAAATTTTTGAGATTGAAAGAGATAATTTAGGAAAATGGTAGAAAATAATGATTTTTAATATTTTATTAAAACTATCAATAAGAAATCTTTTTCGTCATAAAACAAAGAATCTGCTCGTTGTCCTTATGATCATGACGGGCTGTTCCCTGTTTTTTATAGCTTCCTCGCTTGAATGGAATATCAGGGATAACTGGAGGCATTACCTTTCAGATACGGTCTTGGGAGATTACTATATAACTTCGATAACGGGGATCGGCGACGATTACCGTTTTTTTAACACTGTCCCGCCGCTGAAATTTATCAATAAGGAAATTATTGATTTTCTCGACAGGAATAAAATTCAATATTCATGCAGGATAAGGACCGGGGCAAAGTATTATGATGAGAAGCTCGGGTTTCGGGATTTCAACAAATTCCTCGGTATAGATTTTTTAAAGGAGGAAAAGATCCTCTCCAATATATTGATTTATGACGGCACATTCGAACCTGCCTCAGATAACGGCATGGATTTTTTCTGGAATCCTTCCTGGAATTATCAGCCGCCGGTCGGGACAAACCTTGTGGTATTAATTCTTGCACTTGCCGGATATCTGATTGGTGTATTCATCGGTGCTTTGTCAGGCAGTATAATTGAAAATATGCGGATATACCTGGTGTTCCAGGATTATATGAACGGACCTGTAATGTTCATTCATTCCTTTTGGGATTTTCTCTACATACTGCTGTTCATATTATTACTGACAGCGGTTTGGAGCATTCCGGTAATTAACCGGATCGTCTCGAAAGCCCCCGCGAGGGTATTCAGGGAACAATCGTATTAATTGGAGTATTTATGAAGAATTGGATTTTACTTATTACAGCGGCAGTATTAACGGCGGTCTATTCATTATCTTATTGTATCGATCCGGGCGATGTTATTTCTAAATCCGATAAGCGATTTATACCGGATATATTCACTTATAACATGACCCTCCGGACTACTTCGGCAAACGGCAAGATTGATGTAGTGGATTATAAGGGGAAAAAGAAACACGAAAATAATATAATGATCACAATAAATCCGGTCAGTGCAAGGGGGCAGGTCAACCTGAAAAACAGGAACGTGATATGGAGTTACTTTCCTACCTCGGATACAAGTATAAAGTATAGCTACCAGGCAATAATCCTGGGGACGTCGGTAAGTTACGGCGACATCCTGGCGCTTGAGCTTTCCCGCGATTATGACGTCCGGTCGATGATCGAAACCTCGAGCCTCGAAACCAATGGCCTCGAGGATCCGGCCTCGACGAATAAGTTTTATCTGCTGACGCTTGGGCCTAAAAAAGATGTCGACGGATATGCGAAAATATTTTTGTGGATAAATACGGCGAACTTTCTGCCTGTTAAGAGGCAGTACTACGCTTTATCCGGGCTCCTGGTGAAATCCTGCGAGATACAGGGTATTTCCTTCGATGATAAAGGCGTTGTAAGCGAGTGTAAAGAACTGTTTTATGAACCCCTGAAACAAAAGCAAACCCTGGTAACCTTTTCCAATGTTATTATTATGAGTGATATTCGCGATAAGACATTCAATCCGAAAGCTATGAAATTTTTCAGCGGAGAGTGAATTTGATTAAAATTTCAATCTTTATCCTTCTGCTTTTTCTTCCCATGGAGCTATTTTCATTGGATATAAGCTCAGTCATAAACACCGGTTTCGATGTTCAATCGGTTAACAGCAATTCGCTGCTTTACCCGCTGAATTTGCTTCAGAGCGGGGGTTACACGAACGAGGGCTTCGATTACTATGTCAATGCCGATGTAATAATGAAAAGCGCGATGGGCGAGATCGGGAAGGGTTATCTGGATGTCAGATTCAGTTATTATCCGAAAACATTTCTTACAAATACCCCCTGGCAGTATTTTAATATTGTTGAGGGTTATGCTGACCTGGCGACCGAGGACTTTTTGCTGCGCATAGGGAAGCATTTCATGCACTGGGGCGATGGGGTCGCTTTTAATCCCGTCGATATAGTGGATTTGAGAAAAGATCCCCTGTCATATACCGGATATGACCAGGGGAAGCCGGGGGCTGATATAACGGTTCCCATAGGTGATTTCAGTTCTTTTTCAGCTTTAAGCGTTGTCGACAGCACATTAACTACGAACATTGACAATCTGCCTGCCATATTGCAATATTTCTTATCGATAGATATGTTCGACGGGTTTATATTCGCCGATTTTCAGAAGAATTACAAGCCCGAATATGGCGGCAACATCGATTATGTCATGTCTGTAAAAAATAATATAAATTTAAAACTATATTCCCAATTAACCTACAGAGAGGACAGCTACCGTGAGTTCGCCGCCGAAACGAATGGAGTTCCGTACCTTGAAAATATGACCAACAATTACTACGCTGCCTGGGCTGTAGGCGGTAATCTTACCTTTTCTTTTACAGAGACGCCGTTGATCGACGGTATAATAATTTCCGCCGAATATTATTACGATGACGAGAACTGGAGCAAAAACGCTTATCAGAATTTCCTGTCGTATATAGATGCGCAGACGAATAATAATAATGTTCCCGCATATATGAACGCTATGCTGCAGGAGCAATACCTCAGGAATTCTAAAAGCTATTTTTTTTCAGCGCTTACTTTCCAGGGGCTGTTTGATAAAGATTTCAGCCTGACCGGTTCTGTGGTCCTTAACATTGACGATCTGAGTTTTGTAATTTATCCCTCGATGTCGTATCAGATCAACCTGGATACCAGGATATCGATAGGAGCCCAGTTTTTTTGCGGCGGCCAGGACAGCGAATTCGGCAGTATGTCGCAGCTTTTTTCCGTAAACGCCAATTTAACGGTTTCATTTTGAAACAAAGGAGCATCTCATGATTAAAATCAGTGGTGTAGAAAAGACCTATTATCTTGGAAAATCTACGATCGAGGCGTTGAAGGGAATAAATGCAGCTTTTAATAAAGGCGAATTTACATCCGTGGTCGGGCCGTCGGGCAGCGGAAAATCCACGCTGCTTAACATTATAGGCTGCCTTGACAGGCCTGATCGGGGAGAGGTAGTAATAAGCGGTGAAAATATTACCTCTTTAAAAAGCAACAGGCTTGCCGATATCAGGGCCGAAAAGATAGGCTTTATATTTCAGTCCTTTAACCTTATACCTGTCCTAATGTATATGAAAATATCGAGCTGCCTTTGAATAATATTAATAAATACAAATCGAAAAAGGAAAAGAGGGACAGGATCATAGAACTCATAGAGCATGTAGAGCTTGGCTGTTATTTAAAGCACAGGCCTGAGGAGCTTTCAGGAAGCCAGAGGCAGCGCGTGGCTATCGCCAGGGCCCTGGTTACGAATCCTGAAATAGTCCTTGCCGACGAACCGACGGCAAACCTCGATTCTGAAACAGGCAGGATGATAATAGAACTCATGAGAAAGATCAACAGGGACTACGGCACTACATTTATATTTTCAACCCATGACTTGAATATAATGAAATATGCCGAAAGAGTGTTAAATCTAAAGGATGGAAGAATTTTTAACTGATATTTAATATGGTTTCATAACATAATTAAAAAGAGGTATTTCTATGCTAGAACTAGCATACTTAAATCAAGAAAAGTTACAAGATATTTATTCAAAAAGGATTACTTCTAAATTTAATAAGTATTATTTTTTTGAAAGTTATTATGATTATATTTTACCAATTGACCAAAATGATGAAAAAAAAATACAATACGTTGGAAAAGATAATGAAGGCAATATAATCGGCTATGCAGGTGCATGGATTAATCGTACTCATAATATTATTGAAAGGATGGAAATAATAAATTTTACAGAAAAGCCAAAATTAGAAGGATCAAGGAATTTATTTGATTTTCTAGAAATTATTCTTATCAAAAAGAATTTTAGAAAAATTGTTTTTTATGTGGCTGTAGAAAATCCAGCTATTAAATTGTATGAGAAATTCATGAATTTTGGAGAAGGAATAGGGAAAAAAGTTGGTATTTTAAAAGAACATTATACTCTAAATGATGGAAAGAATCATGATGTTGCTATATTTGAAATTTACAGGGAAGGTTTTACAGAATGGTTTAGAAAAAAAATAAAAAAAGACTTTTAATTAAAAAGATTGAAAAATAGAGAATAAAATATTTTGGATTTTTTTAGATAAAAAAGAGGAGGATTTTTATGATAAAAGAAGATTTCAAAAACATTAATGAATTAATATTTGAACTAAAGAAAATGATTTCAAGTCAAATCAAATTACAAGGAGAAGATTTCGATGAAAATAAGGATTTTGTCTCCGACTATGGAGTAGATTCTCTTGATTTGCTTTTATTGATTTCGGAAATAGAAGATATTATGAAAGTGAGAATCGAAACAGAAGATGCTGAAAAGATGAGGACTTTTGCAGATGTAAGAAAATATGTTGAGAGTAAATATTTATAAATATATCGAATAGTATATAAAGAATGTATTATCAAAATATAAAAAATAAAGAGTAAATAATATTATGAGAGTTTATGTTGGTAGTCTGGGTATAATTGTTTCAAATGGGAAAAATATTCTTGATTTCAGCAATAATATATTTGCCGGGAAATCTGGGATTAAAAAGTTGTCCAATGATGATTACTCTGATATTCCTGTTAGGATTGGAGGTGAAATTATAAATGATTGGCTTAAAGATTCCGATCTTTCTGAAGAAAGATCTTGGACATTATTGGAAATTGCTGCAGATGAGGCTATAAAGATACAAAAAAATAAAATCTTTAAGTTAGAATCAGACAGGATAGGTGTTTTTGTTGGGACATCATATGCTGGATCAAATACTATACTAGAGAATTATAAGCATTATTTAAATAAAGAAATATACAAAGTTTCTCCGTTGACAATGATTAAAGCTATGCGATATTATGCTGCCAGTAATTTAGCCAGAAAATATAAAATCGAAGGTCCCTTACTGGCTTATGATACAGCTTGTTCTTCTTCACTTCATGCTTTAGGCAATGCTTATAAAATGATTCATTCAAATTTGTTGGATTTAGCTATAGTTGGAGGGGTAGAAACACCACTAACACCAACAAGTATCATATGCTGGGACCGTTTACGGATTTTGGCTAATAATGAAGATAATCCGGATAAAGCCTCCTCTCCTTTTGATAAAAAAAGTCCTGGTATTGTGTTGGGTGAAGGAGCGGGTGTTATAATCCTTCTAAGTGAGGATGTTATGAATAAAATGGATATTCCACCTTTGGCTGAAATTGCAGGATATGGCTATTCTAATGATCCAACGCACATTACTAAATCTAATTTTAAATATATGATAAAATCTATGCAAAAAGCATTATCAGATTATCCCGGACTCAAAGATACAATTAATTATATTCAAGCTCATGGTACGGGAACTAAGATAAATGATATGGAAGAAGCAAGAGCGATAAATACATTATTTGGTAATCAATCTAATAATATTAAGGTTAATTCAATAAAATCAATGGTTGGCCATTTGCTTGGCGGCAGCGGAATAATTTCGGCAATAACTACTATTATACAGATTAAGGAAAAGAAATTACACCCTAATCTAAATCTTGAAGATCCATATAATGATTACCAAATTAACTATGTTGGGGCAAATAAGGAAAGTTGGAATATATGTGTGGGCATTGTAAATGCATTTGCATTTGGTGGAAGCTTTGCTTCGATATTGATTAAGTATGTGAACTGAACCAAAATGAAATTAGAATAATATATGAAATTAATAGCGATAAATAAAAAAGATTGGCCCCTGATAAAAAGAGCATTTAACTATGTTAAACCGAATAAATTCAAATTTGCATTTTCTTTTTTCCTTCTACTTGTAGGAATTAGTTTTAATTTAATTCTCCCTTACTTATGGGCAAAAATTATTGCCTGTATTTTTAATAAAGATTATAATACTTTAATATTTATTGTAATCTCTATTACTATTGTACTAATAATACAATCTATATATGGGCTTTTACAAAATTATGTTTCAACTTCATTATATCAAGAAATAGTTTACAATGTCAAAAAAGACATGTACAAAAAAATTTTAGATTTACCTATGAAAGCATTTGATCAACTACGTGCAGGTGATTTTATTTCAAGGTTACAAGGTGATGCAAACACAATTTCTCAGGTTATTACAGGACAATTCTTAAACTCGGTTGTTGACGTATTAAAAATAATAACATTTGGAATAGCTGTTTTCTGCATTAACCTGCCCATGGCGATAATGCTTTTAATAACTTTTCCTTTGTCATTAATTGTATTTATTAAATTTGGCAAGCTTATGCGAGAGAAAAACAAGGAAATGGCAGAAATGAATGATAATTATTTTAGCAATGTACATCAGTCAATAACTGGTATAAGGGAAATAAAGGGATTGGGAATTAAAAATCAAAATTACTTGACTTTTATATCATTATTAAAATTGATGAAAGAAAAAGTTATTAACATAAACATCTTTGGAGGAATATCCCAGCTTATTACACAGACTTTCAACTACATTTCAGAAATTGGGGTGATAATTGTTGGAGCATATCAAATATACAAAGGTTTTTTAAAAATAGAGTTCTTCATAACTTTTACATCATATTCTATTCAATTTTCTGAATCAATAATGAATATTAGTAATTTAAATAATAATATTCAACAAGCAATGACTTCTTTAGAAAGAATATTTGGTATTATGGATAATTTGAATTATCAGGAATATAATTATGGAAATTTGAATTTAAAAAACATTGAAGGAAATATAAAATTTGATGGTATTACATTTGGGTATAATGAAAACTCGAATATTTTGAATAATGTTTCTTTTGAGATCCAGAAAAATAAAAAAATAGCTATTATAGGAAAAAGTGGTAGTGGAAAATCAACAATATTTAACCTTATACAAAATTTTTATAAACCTCAATTGGGAAAAATTCTAATTGATGACATAGAACTCAATAAATTAAGTGAAGATTGCTTAAGGGAACATATTTCAATAGTCAGGCAAGAACCTTTCCTTTTTAATTTATCAATTAAAGATAATTTGTTACTTGTTAATCCAACTGCTAAAGATGATGATGTAATTAACGCTTGTAAATTAGCTTTTATTCATGAATATATTTCAAATTTACCTGAAGGCTATAATACTTTAGTACAAGATGGTGGAGCAAATTTCTCGGTAGGGCAAAAGCAAAGGATAGCTATTGCTAGAGTTTTATTGAAAAATACAAAAATAATATTATTTGATGAAGCAACTTCTTCATTAGATAATGAATCTCAATATTATATTAAAAAGGCCATTGACAATCTTTCATTAAATCATACGGTAATAATTATTGCCCATAGATTACTAACTTTTATTGAAAGTGATGAAATAATTTTACTTGATAAAGGAATTATTGCCGGTATTGGCAATCATTCAACTTTGATTAAAAATAATGAAATCTATAATTTGTTATATCATATGGAATTGGATACTTATAATAAAAGTCAAAATCTTTCTTTGTTAAAAGATGTCAACACTTTTTAACCTCAAATTCAACCCTCTATTGTAAAAACATAAATACCTTTTTATTTGGATAGACATATATACATCAGAGAGAAAACATGTGAGATAATTCTCATTATCTCACATGTGAGCGAAAGCCCTGTAAATACTGCATTTCTACCCTAAATAATTTTACAAATTGATGAAAATTATTACCAAAGAAATATACTGAGAGAAACTTTTCACCTCTTTTTAATATATTTTTCTATATATTATCAGAGGTTTATAATGGAAATTAATCCCACAATGCCGACCGTTTTTAAGGGAGTTATCCGGCCAAAACATTATACCAAATTCTGTCGTTTTCTCGGGAACAGCAGCCAGACAATCAGATCTTATATGACTTCTTTAAAGGCTTTCAAAATATTTATAAACAAAGATATATACCAGGTAACAAAAAAAGACGTCTTTGATTATCATGTTTATCTGGAAGTTCAGACTTCGGAATTCAAATTGGCGGCCTCTACTGCTCGCCTCCGGTGGTATGCCCTTAATAAATTTTTCAAGCTGGCTATGGCTGAAAATTGGATAAGGTATAATCCAATGGTTGAAGTTGAAAAGATTTCGTCAAATTTAAAATTGCCCTCAGCTATAAATGATATTGAACTTCCTTTAGTTGATGGCAAAAGTTTTAATCGGGAAATAATAAATAAGGCAATTGAATTATCTGAAGATCAGCGTCTCACAATAATAATAAAGCTATTATCAAGGACCGGTGCCAGAGTTTCGGAAGTACTAGGGTTGAAGTGGGGTCATGTGATCACCTTTGGAAATGATGTGATTTATACATTTCTAGGAAAAGGTAAACGAATCCGGGATGTAAAAGACTTTGATGGGAAACAGCTATTTGAAGAAATGAAATTAGTATTCAGCCCTGAAAGAACAAATCGGGATGATTTTATCTTTATAAATGAAAAAGGAAGAGTATTCAAATACAGTGCTCTTTATATGAGAATACGCTGTCTTTTTGAAAAAAACTTTTCTACAGATCGCCCTGTTTCCCCGCACAAGTTCAGGCACTTTCTTATAACCTATCTTTTAAATGAAGTTAAACTACCCTTAAAAACTGTTCAGAAAATTGTCGGTCACAGATTCTCAATGACGACAATAAGATATGACCACCCTCCGGAAATAAAATATAATGTAGGGGTTTAAAAAAAACTGATGAATAAATCAGTTAAAATTTGCTTTAAGATCTTATTCTCTTAATGAGTACTACTACTACCTTCTTATTTTTGAGATCACAATTTGTGATCTCAAGTTTGAGGTGCCAATTTGGCACCTCAAACTCAATTTTTAAAAGGAGTCATTTCCAGAATCCTTGCCATATTTTCTGCAATTACTTCTATGTCTTTATCTGTTGCTTTATTTGCCATAAATTATTATCTCCTTGCCGTATCTCCGTCCCTCGGGCGATTCCAAGGTGGCTCCCGGACCTCTCCTAATATTACCAAAATTTTATTTGTCTTTGATGTCGAGAACATCAATTTCGGGAATTTCAATATCAATAGAACCGAAATGATGATCCCATTTTTTAATATCGGGGTGATTTTTATCATTTGTTGAAAATACAGGTGTTGCTGATTCATCTTGTCCAGGATTAATCCTTAAAATAGTTATAAAACTACTTTTCCCATATTTGTTACTTAGTTTGTTCCACTTATTACTTAAATACCAAGCCGATCCTGATGTACCACATTCTCCGATTCCAGTACAAAGGAACCATTGTCTATTAGGGAACTGGATTGGGTGTATTTTTATTATTAATCCATAATTATACTTTGAATCATCGCGCATAATATCAATAGTTTCACCACTGATTTTTGATTTAATATCATCGCCATCAAAGGTAATTAACTCGCAAGCATCATTCTCTAAAATATCTTCGGATTTAAAATTACCGGCCGGTCCCCTAAGAGTTATAAATGAGATATCAACTTTTGATTTTATCTCATAATCATTAGTAATTTTAGGCGTTTTTTTTATATGCTTACTAAAACTTTCTACCAGGTATTTAGTAGCTCTTAACTCGGCTGCACTTACAGGGGTTATATTAAATCCTATTGAGTTATCTCGATCAATTTTAATAATTGGATAAGGTACAGATTCTCCTTTCGAATTAAACAAATCATCTCTTAATTTAAATTCTCCATATACTAAGTAATAATCATTAAAAGGTAATTTCACCCCAAAAAAATTTTTATACTTCCTTTTTACCCAATTATCCTTAATCAGATAAATAAACGCAACACAAGGAATAGTAAGAATACCACCAATAATATTAAATAATATATTTATTATTCCATCCATTACTGGCTCCTTTTATTTTATATACCTTGTCCCGGAGGAAAAAAGCCGGTTATTCCTGGTCCTTACAGTCTGCCGATCGATCCTGTAACCGTGGCGCTCCATAACCTCGCGAGCATACTTGCCGATTTGCTGTTTTATAGGATCTTCTTTAACTTCGTTCCCGTATTTTGATAAAAGGGTTTCGGTGAGGCCCTCGACGGCTACGAGCCGACTGAGTGTAGAAGATTCCATAAGTTTAAAAGCTTCTGACGAGTTGATAAATTTTGATAATTCATGTAGCAGAGTTTCTCTTTCCATTTCCAACCTCATTATCACATGTTTATTATGACATGTATTATGTTACATGTCAATACTTTTAAAATTATATTTATTTTAAATTTAAGCATTTATTTGTCTTTCCTCTTAATTTGATCCGGATGATGCATCGATTCGCCGATCGCAGCGACCGCCGTAAAATAGCAGTTTATTCGGGGAAACATTTGATTTTTAAGGGTTATTATAAAATAGGTCTCAAAATCCTCAACGTGAGGCCTTCCGCTGACCCCCGGTGAGGGGGGGTTATCCATCCGGATAATCCAGAGCCTGGCCGCTGGCTGTAGCCTGGCAAGAACCAGGTCGGCCAGGCTGAGGAACTGGGGGAAAAACACGTTAGACGAAAGGTTTGCAAATTATTGATTGGATTCATATAATTTTGTTAATTGGATTGTATAATACCAATGAGAAAAAGGGAATAGAAAGGCAGAAGCGGTTTTTGAACCTGCCGCCGGATTCCCCCGAGTGCATGGCGGTCAGGGAAGAGGCGGAGAAGTCACTGAGGGAAGCCAGGGAGAAGATGGAGAAGGGGGAGGAGTTGTTTTAGGTGTATAAAATAATGAAGGAGAGTAATTTTGGATAAAATACTACAGACAGAAAAAAAAGTTTGGTTTAAAAAGAATTTGCTTGGAATAGTCGGTATAATAGGTACTATACTATTTGGCATTTTGTCTGTAATATTTTATTCAGAAAGTATTAAAAACAGAGAATTAATATTTGTTTACGATATCGATAAAACCATTTTATTTAATTCAAAAATTATAAGTATGGCACCTATAAAATTAATAAATAAAAATGATAATAAAGAAATAAGTAGTGATTTAATTATTGTTAAATTTTATATGTGGAATGGCGGAAAAGAATCTATAAAAACTGAAAATATATTAAAAGATGTAACGATAAATATTGATGATAATAAATCTGAGATTTTAGACTTTAATCTATTATCGTTTACACGAGATGAATGTAATATCCAGTTAATTAAAAAAGATAAGAACTCTTTATTAATTATATGCCTATCCCCTTGTTGCATAAATTCCTTTACTCTTGAGTAAGGGTATATTTCTAATTTATCCAAATTTTATAATCAATCATTGGAAATACCCTTTTGATATTAGCCAGCGCAATTAATCTTCCTACAGATGTTAAATTTAATCCCATATAACCATGTTTGATAAAATTGTTGATTAAAAAATAGTAAGAAGGTGCTTTATTTTTAATATCTTCTAAAATCACATCATTCGCAATATTATTATAAAATCCATAATTCGATCTTATTATACTGTAAATATCTTTTTTAATAATTGATTGAACAATTAATACACCGATATAAGTTAAATGCAAAATATTGACTTCAGATATATCAAAAGATATTTTTGATAATTCAATAATATTCTTACTGGCTTCTTCAGTTTGAGAAATATCTTCAATATTCTGCAATACAATATAATTGATATAATGCAAGAATGTAAGAAATGCAATATGTTCTTTTGTGAGTTTTGATGTAACAATTAAGGCTTCACCGGCCACTGTTTCTAAAATATCCGAAGTTGATTTATTCACTATTGTTATTATTAGTTCTGATAATATTTCTAAATCTATTTTTTCTCCTTTTCTAGCGGATAGTTTAATAGACTCATTTAATAAAAATTGTATATTTGGATCTTGAAATTTCTTTTCATCTATTTGATCAGAAGAACTTTTCATTTTTTCTATTAAAATATTAACATATTTTTCGAGATTAATTTGAGCTTCTTTTGATGCCTCTTGGACAAGCTGAGGAAAATTCATCTTAAATAAATCATAAAATATTTCTCTGACCTGAGAATAGTTTAAACCGATATTGACATCTCTCTTTGCTTGAATAACTTCAGAAGAATCACCTACTGTTAACTTTTGTTCACTCCTCATATTTATTTGCGCCCTTTATTAATATTAACATTACGTCCAGCCTGGATAGCTGTTGAATTATTTCCAACAGTTTGAATTTGAGATTTTTTCATTATCTTCTTGTAAAGTAACAAGCCAATAATAAAAACACCTATACCTGAAAAAAACCATTGATAGTTTTGCTTAAGAATTTTAATAATAATATCCATATCCAAACCCCGTGAATTTATTAATCATTTATAAATTCCTATGAATGAATTTAACTATACAAAAGATTTTATTCATCTCCTTGAATATCTTCATCGATCTCTGTTCCTGGCCATTCTAGTCCAAAAATCGGTGAATTTAAAATTGGCTTTCTGTCTTTTTCACTTCCTATTTTATTCCAAGCTTTAAGAGATTCGACTTGAAAATTAAACCATATTTTTACATTATTAGTTGTTTCAATTGCTTTTATTTGATCAAATGGTAGTAAAACATTAGAGATTTGATCGTCAGTTAATTTTCCATAACTTGTGCCACCTGATTCGGTCCAGAATTGTAGGCGAATTGTCTCTGATCTTAGTGTGGCAAATAGCCATTCAGAAGTATATCTTTTGTTACTATCTTTCTTAAGCCTAACTATAGTGATACCATCAGGCGACCCTATAAGGTTTTCTGATTCAGAAATAAGTATCCCAACATTCCGGCGTTCAGGTCTTACTAGTCCAATAATGATGTCACCAAATACCAATTTATAAACATACCGCCCTTTTCGCTCTTCAATAATCCAACCATGCGCTGCTTCTTGCGCTACCACAACACCATCAACAGCACGAATATCTTGTCCTTCAACAAGTTGCCACATATTTGATTTCAATTTTTGGTCCCCAATATCTAAAGTGTCTGTTAGTATATCAGCAATATCGCCCAGTCTTATGTGATCACCAGCTTTAATAAGATTAATATTAGACAATGCATTTGGGCACAATCTTCGAGGTTTAATATCTAAATTATTATGAAAAATAACATTAGAAATTCTGCCACCAATCCATCCTTTTTTACAAGCGGCAACTTGATCACTTATATTATTGCCAAATTTAAAATATTTAGCAAATTCAGAATTTCTTTGTTTAACATTAATGAAATCAGTATCTATTACAATGTTGTTATCATCATCTAGTAAAAATGAACCTGTACTTTTTTCTCTCTTCGGCAGTTTACTAAATCCAGCCCCCATTTTGTAACCAACTTTTCGAACAAGCTCAGCATGAATGGGGTAGTCGGCTTTAATTAATTTCTTTATGTCATTGGAAGAATATTTTTCAAGGACAAGAATAGCAGAACGCAAATCAGCATCAGATTTTAGAAATATTCTCCTCGGTAGTTCAATTAAAGATATAATACGAACATTTTCTATTAACCACTGGCGAACATATCCATACGAAGTTGTACTAAGATACCCTTCTGGTAAAATGATTGCCATACGTCCACCATAGCTTAATAATTTCAAACATCTTTCTAAAAATAATATACCAAGCTGTTGTTTTTGATGCACTTTATCTGTCTTTTCCCATTTTGATTTTGTATAATTCCAAACATGACCAAGATCATAATGTTGTAATACTTCAACTCTATTCTCAACACTATTTTCTCCAAAAGGCGGATTACATAATGCAACATCTATTTCTTCATTCCATTTTTCAGACTCTTTAATTGAATCTTCACACAATAATCCTGTTTGTCCATCTTTATGGAGTATCATATTTATTATAGCAAGATCATAAGCCATGGGGTCAATATCCATACCGAACAAACGTTTGTCTATGTCTTGATCACCTTCTGCCAGTCTATAATTTAAGGCGGCCGTAAGAAAGTCAGCAGTTCCCATTCCAGGATCAGCAATCTTATCGTTAGGACCAATACGAACCATGCTAATGATACAATCAATAAGACTTTTCGGGGTAAAATATTGATCTAGATTTTTTTTAAAAACTACTGGGACAAAAGACATGAATAATTGTTGCATCATTTCACTTGTTGCAAGACTAAAATGAATACCTTGAATTTTCTTGATAATATCTCTTAGAGTAAGATCATCAAGTTCGGATATAAAGCCATGAGAATATAGGGTTTTAGCATTGGAATAACGTTTTGCGGAAATATTATAAATGTTATCAACTCTTTTACGAAAATCTTTATCAGCTCCAGGTCTAACCTGAAGAGATAATTCTTTCCCTTTCGCAGTTTTAGCTTGCCTTTCATCGCAGTATCTAGCTAAAATTAATTTAACGGTTTCTTTATACCTTATAGTTTCATCATTAACACCATGTGAACGCATAATATTTGCAAGGGAGGTTAATACAGCTATAAGATTATCGGGGGATATCAATTGGTCAAATGTTATTGGACGTTCTTTGTATGGAGACAAAAACTCAGGAAGATTCGATATATCATCTTCAATAATATCAATATTTCCATTATTTGTCTTTTTTATAAACAAAATTCTATTAACATCGTCCCAGTAAATACCATATGCAGATAAAGATGGTAATTGATTTAATGCGGGTATCAATTGATGTTCAATACCAGTATATTTCTTACGGGAATCTCTCTTAATTTCTGCTACTAAAACAGCATATTTCAATCGTTCAGATAGTTCTTTAATACCTTCAATTTCATTTACAGGTTTTGAATAAACAATAAGATCACAGCGCAATTTATTACGTTGATTCTCACCCAACTTTTTAATTACAACTGTTTCAACAGCAATATGTTTTTTTAAGTATTTTCTTTTTATCAAATATTTTATTAACTCTATTCGCCTTGCTTCTTCAGTAAGTGTCAATTCATCTTTTGCTAAAAGTGATTGGTCTAGCTGTCCTCTTATTGGACATTTAAGTTTAATATTTAATGTTTCCACAGACAGACCACCTTAAATTATAAAAATAGCTTATTTACATAAATCTTTATAAGTAATGGTATTACAACATGCACAAGCTCCTAAAAGCCTGTTGAATAATTGACCTTCCCAAAATCTTCTGTTGAATCTATAACAAAAAGCATCAAGATATCTTTGAAGATGTTCATCACAAGCTCCATGAAAGGTACCTTTAATATATGCTTTAGCGTTAGAAATTATTATATGTACCCATTTCATTATGTAATCAACAGTCTCATGATTATAACCTATTGATGACAAATTGTTAAATGAACGATACCCATCTGTTTTTAAAATTGATTCTAATTTTATGTTTGACAATATTTCCTTTGAAACTGTTTTTTCTTTTACATTATTGATAACATTCATTTTTGCAAATTCTGGTCTACCATCTTCAGTTGTAGATACTTGAACTAGAACTTTAGCTTTTTGAGACCCTCTACCTCTTTTATTGTCTTCGTCTTTTCCTCCGAAGAAAGCATCGTCGATTTCAACGAGCCCGGCAAGCTGATAATTAGCATCCCTAGTTTTCATAGCATTTCTTATTTTATGTAACATTAACCATGCTGTTTTATACGTAACTTTAATATGTTTTTTAAGCGGAAGCGCCGCGATTCCGCCTTTATCTCTTGAATCAAGATATATAGCCCAAAACCATTTTACAAGAGATGTTCTACTTTTATGTATAATGGTTCCGGCTGTAACCGATGTTCTATGATGGCAAATTTTGCATTCATATTGTTTTCTGTTCTTAATCTCATAATATTCTTTATTTCCACACTTTGGACAAATATATCCATCAGGCCACTTTTGTTTAAAGAGGTATTTTCGACATTTCTCTGCTGTATTAAACCTTTGTTGGAAAGTTAATAATGACAATTCTTCCTTTTGAGCCGTTTATTACTCCTTATTTCATTCGAATAATTGTATTAAATATATAGAATTATGTCAACAAATTATGCAATATGGGGATAGGCATAATTAATTAAATTCCGTATACTAGAATTTAATGACGGGGCATCTTTTCAAGTTGTTTATCAAGGGAATCCCAACGCAAATATAAAAATAAATGGTTCAATTGAAGGACTAAAGAAAATATTAACAAATAATGAATTATTAAAAAGGGCGGCAACTAATGAATTAATTTTAATTATTGTTATATTTTTGGTAATATTTATTGTTTTCTTATTACTCCTTTTAATAGGTCCAAAAGAGCTCAAAAATCGGTTAACAATAATGATTGTTCCTCATTCTGAGAAAAAAATATTAAACATCCAAATATCAAATTTGGTTCTAATCATGTTTTCTTTTACATTACTGATAACTATTGCTTTATCAATATATTCAATTATTGATACAAATAAATTAATACAGATGAGTAATAAATACAAAAATACAATTCAAAATGAATTACCAAATATATTTATCTCAAAATAAGTAAAATAAAGACCTTGATATAAAATCTTGCCATGTTATTAACATATTAAAAACGGTAGGGCAAGATTTTATTAAAAACATGCCTTAAAATGGTCAACGTGGGACTGTCTTTTTTCCCTCGTGGGGGGGATTCATTCGTCCGGATGCTCCCCGCCGATCTGCCTGAAGCCTGGCGAGTTCCAGGGAGATATCTCCCTGGTTGGTGAACAGTCACACTGGTGCGGCATTTTCAAACCAGGCTGAGGAGTTGGTCGGGATCTTCCGGGCGGCAGTCGCCGGAATCCGGCGTGCTTGTCCCCGGTTAGTGGGGCTGATCTGCAGACTGTCGGAAAATAGAGCCAGTCATGGTTATGCGTCAGTATCCTTTTTTGATCCAGCATACCTAAGTCCGCTGGGCGGAAGCAATGATATGGCACTGCTCGCATCGCCTTATTTTTCAGCAGACGGTATGAATGAATACGGTATGATTGCAGCTGCACTTAGTCTTCCCCAGGAAGATTCTCCTTTTGATACAAACAAGATAACAATACATGCGCTTTTTGTTGTCCGCCTTGTCCTTGATTATGCCAAGACAGTCAACGAAGCGGTCGATTTGCTTAAAAAGTACAATATTTCATTCAATTCATTCAAAGATATATCTGTGGGAGCACATTATATTTTATCCGACAGGACTGGAAATTCTGTTATTATTGAATTTGTTAATCACGATATGAAAGTCATAAGAAGTAAAAAACCCTGGCAAGCCGTCACGAATTTCAAAATGTTCGGTTTTACAGATGATTCAAGCATGGATTGGCGGTACAAACAGTTTCTGACAAACTCTCGCCATTGAACGGGATTATTCCAACGGAAAATGCGATGAGTTTATTACATTCAGTCTCCCAGGGGGATCCTTTATCGAAATATGTTCATACTATGTGGTCCACTGTATATAATCAATCTACCGGCGAAGTAAAGGTTGCCATAGATGAAAATTATGCGATATTAATACTTTTTATCTGAAAATGAAGCCATAAAAAGAGGTTTGCCTGTTAAAATGCGTTATAGAATCCTCAGGCAGACCTTCAGGGCCTCAAAAACGCCCTCTATAAGCCTCTCTTTTCCTCTTTCATGGACTAATTTAGCTGACGGGGTATTTTCCGGGGTTTAGATTGTTTTTCTACTTTGCCCCTGGTGACAGCTTCGCTACCATAGGGCCAAAAAGAATGGATTTTACTGTTTTTCAGTCTGTCTTAAACTGGAAAGAGACGGAATTTATGTTGACTTGTCCTGATAAAGTTGATAAAATATTGGTAGAATGTATTGGAACTCGGATTTTTGGAGTTTCAATATGCTAAATGGGAAATCCCGACTTAACAATTTGATCAAAGAATGGGTAACATACCATTTTGTGTCATTTGTAAAAGAGGTATCATGTGATAGAGTTAAGAGAATGTTGTTTTAAAACAATTCCAGAAAATGGCAAGAGATTAATTTGGGAAATTACTCATGAATGTAAATTTAATTGTGATTACTGTTTTCAAGAAAAAAAAAGAAAAGATAATTTACAAAGAGTTTTAAATATGACTGACTTATTTGCAATCTGTAATAAATTAAAAGAACTAGAAATAAATGATGTATTATTAACTGGCGGTGAAATATTCTTTAGTAAAGATATTTTAAATGAGTTATGTTCCAATTTAAAGGAGCAAAATATTACTTTATCTTTCTCAACTGCATTTATTTCTAAGAAAGACTTTATCAATCAGTTATTTTCTTACAAACCTAAATCATTAAATATTAGCTTTGATCCAGAATATATTGGAGGCACAAAACTTTATAAAAATAATTTAAAAGATGTTGAATATATACTTCAAATGGCAGAATTGAATGACATTTCAATAAAGATAACAGGAATAATTAATAAAGGTAATTTTAAAAATTATGATAATTATGTTAAAGATATAACTATTCTTATTGATAAGTATAAATATTTATCTTCTGTATATCTTACAAATCCTTATGATATTGGATATTTGAAAATGAGTTTACGTGTTAGTTATGATAAACAAAAAAAGATATATGATGATGTTATTAAATTAGAGAATAATAAAATAAAATTAGTTAATTTCCCAAGATTCAATAGTAGATTACAAAAATGTCAAGCTGCAAAATATTATATTCATATGGAACCTAATGGTAATATTTATCCTTGTCACTTGTTTGCAAACTATAATAAGGATGTTTTTTTTATGGGTAATATACTAAATGATTCTATTAAAGATATTGCTACAAATTTAAACATGTTTCAAAATCAAATTGATGATTCAATAAATGATTATAAAAAAGAATTTCCAGAATGTATAGAATGTAAATCTAAAGCTGATTGTTATGGAGGATGCCTTGCTGAAGTAATTTCAATTGGACAATTAATAGAACCACAATTTGTGTGTAAGAATATACCTTACCCTAAAAATGAATACTATAAACCTCCAGAAGAAAATTTCTTAAATTTTCAAGATACTCCTTCTGATTTATTACAAAGTGAGCTTTCTATTATTGATGAATATATAAGGAGTAATATTAGAAAACAGCAGCATGACCTCGCACATGGCTATGACCATATAAAAAGTGTAGTAAAATTGTCTCGTTTTTTAGCACAAGAAGAAGGAGCTAATCTTAGAATAGTAACAGCTGCAGCATATTTTCATGATTTTGCTCCAAGACGTAAATTGATTTTTGAAAGTCACACAAAACTATCCGCTAATTTAGCAGTAGATTTTTTAAAAAGAAAAGGATTTAATGACAATGAATTAAAAGAAATATATTTATGTATTGATACTTCATCTTATGGAGCGTCGGAACTTGGATTTTATCCGATGAGCTTAGAAGCAAAAATAGTTAGGGATGCAGATTGGTTAGATGCTATTGGTGCAAGAGGGATTGCCCGTGTTTTTGCATTTGGAGCAGCACATGGATGTGAAACCTTAGGTGAAGTAGAATGGGATATTGATGAACCAATAAAAAAGCGAATGAGTATGGTAGGTCCAGACCCATCACCCATATATCATTTTTTTTCAAAATTATTATGGATTAAAGATAATATTATTACTGAATCAGGTAAAAAAATAGCAGAAATTCGACATAAACGATTGTGTGAATTTTTAAAAAATTATCAAAATGAGATGGATGAAAATAGTTTTATGATATAAGTGATTTTAGTTTTTGAAGTTTTCTTTGCATTAAAAGTTATATAAATTTACATTGCTGTCCAAATCAAATTCAGGAAAAGTTTAAAAACAATTGCGGATTTATCGGCTTAGAAGATTTTTGATGAAATGGAGCATTCAGCCAATCACACAAATTTCTACGGGCAAACAGGTTTGTCGGGAGCACAGAGCAGAGGGTATAAACCGACCATTGGAAGCTTGATTTGAATTTCAAATAACTCAGCATCAAATAAGCGATCAAAGCGACCCATAATTGGGACAGCAACGCATTCCTAGACGTCCCCACGAAACTCTTAACAATTAACTGCTGCTTGATCGTTTTGAAGAATAATTCTATCTGCCACCTGTCTTTATATATTTTGGCGATAGTCAATGCAGACCAATCGAAGTTATTAGTTATGAGTATGATGCTTTTTCCTGTTTCAGAATCGACCGACCTTATTCGCCTCAACATGCCTGGATATTTCTTGGTGGAATTAAAGCCAGTCCATTCGATATTCTGATCGGAAGTTATATTCGGATGACTGGAAACGTCAAAACGTTCTAAAACCCTGTATTGAGAATTAGTTTTTAAACGGGTAACAAAGAATACACCAGCATTATCAAGGGCTTTCAGCCATTCAAATTTATTGTAGCCTCTGTCAAAAACAACGACATCGTCTTTTTCAAAAGGTATGGAAAGAGCCGCTTTTTGCTCATGAACATTCCCCTCAGTCATAATGACAAAAGAAGGCAGATACCCCGAATGATTAAGTTTAACATGTAATTTAACCGCTCCTTTTTTCTTTCGAAAAGTCGCCCAATTGTAGAGAGATAGGCACAAGTTAATTGTCGTAGCATCCAGACTATAGAGAGGATTTTTAAAACGAAAGTTATGGCGGGGTGCAATTTCCTGACATTTGGACAGCATCAGGTTGAATATAGACTGAAACAGTTCGTGGGTTCTATGCTCATTAGCATATGCAAGGGTTGATCGATGGATTGGCTTAATTCCAAGATGATAAAGGCAGGAAGCCTGAGTCGCCAATCCTGCCTCGATTCCTCGCAGGCTGTCTTGACCTGCCAATTGGCCGAAAAGCATAGCCGTAAAATGATTCCAAGAAGTGAAGCCTCGGGCATAATACTCGGTGCCTGCCTCTTGAACGGCATTTTGAAATTAAAATCTCGGGATCATTTGCAATAACTGTCCGATTATGGTAGAATTGTTCATAAAGCCTAATCTCCTTATTATATAATGATTTAGGTTTGCCGACCCAAATTATTATAAGGCATGATTAGGCTTTTTCATAATTTAATTTGGACACGTGTGATTTTCTCTTTCTGTTTGGTTTATGAGTAATATATTTGTAGCCCAATTTTTATCAATTCCTGTCCATACCTTTTGATAGCATTCGAAATGTTCCAACAATCGCAATGGGTTTTCACCACCTGTTTTTAAAGTTTTCCTTAAACTAAAATCAACTTCTATTTCTAATAATATGCCAGATCCGGCATCAGCATGAGCTTTTCTTAAAAAGATACAGCCATTACATTTCTTCATATTAAACCTTTATCTTTCATGAAATTAATAATAAGCTCCCTGACCTTCCCCGATGTCGAGTCGCCGTTTTTTACGCAGTACTCGTCAAGCCGCCGCTTGTGGATCAGGGGGATGAAGGCCCGGACCATCGCCTCGTTCTTGTTCTTTTTCTCCGGCCTGCCCCGCCCCCGCCGGTATAATTCAATTATATCTTTATAGCCAAAATTCCAAATATAAATGTCACGTAAACTGATATTGAAAATATCAGTCCATAAACGTTTAATTCATTCCTGGAAATAATATTTATTGCATTCCCTATTGCTGTAATACAAATAAATACATACATTGTAACCCGGCAGTATATTGGGATGAATACCTTGGCTATATCATATCCTGGTCCAATAAACATGCCATTGAAGAAAGGCGCTACCAAAATATAACTTATTAAGTTTAATATAATAAGATATACGGCACCGGATACATATAATCCATTAGAATCATCTTGTTCTTTTTTACTGGCATCACCTGCAGCATTAATTTTTACCTTATCGAATTCATCACCTGAATTAGTATAATCCAAATTTATCCCCCTGCCGGTATTTTGATTGTTCCGGACTCAAGAATTTGTTTTATTTTTTCTCTTTTCTTTTTATCTTCATCAGAAAATCCATAATTATAAAATAACAGACATTCATATAACCAGTTCAATTTGTCTTCATCCGAAAGTTTACTATATTCTATAATTTCCTTACGTATTTCTTCTTTTTCTTTTAAAGTCATATACTAAAACCTTTACCTTTATTAATCCAGCTTTCATTTTCCAACAATTTAACCTGTTTGAGTTTTTTTACATCGTCGAGATCCTTAACTCTTCCGCTTAATTTTTTCATTATCGTTAAATCGTCAAGGGAAACAACTGAGACATTGATATTATTTATATTTTTAATAACTCGATTTTCATATGCTTTATTAAAATCGAGAGGTTGTTCTATAACGATATCGACAACTTCAAAATTCCTTTTTTCATTATAAAATGAAAAGATTTTCATGTTTTTATTATCTACCCATTCTTTTACTTTATTTTTATAGGCTAATAGTTCCGGTTTTAAAGGAACCCTTGGTACATACCCCAAATCTTCCATAGTGTGAACGAATTTTATTACATTTTCTTTATCCATACTAATTATTAAATCAATATCATTTGTTAATCTCTGGACATTATAAAGATTTACAGCTAATCCCCCGACCACCAGGTATTTTATTTTATTTTCTTCCATGGAACCTAAAACATCAAAATAATACATTTATAGACTCCTATGGATTACATGCTTTGCATTTTTTATTACCAGGTAATTTTTTTATAAATTTTTATTCCTCTCAGTGATAATCCTTATAATTTACATCTGTTGCGTTTTCATCCTCAAATTTATTTGAGGTTTTGCCGGCTGAATATTTCGGCCGGCATGATGCCGGCATAATTCAACTTGAAGCAGATGCAGCCGGCCGACGCTGACGGTGATAATCCCTGCCCCTGTTTGCTTTCGTCTCCAAAAGGACATAATAAGGGGCAGAGTCTTTTACTTTTTTATGGGGCCGGGCGATAATCTCAAGGTCTACTCCCAGGACGTTTAAGTATTCAATAAGTGTCGATATTCGCATGTCTTTCCTTTTTTCAATCTTTGATATGCTCACCTGGGAAAATCCCTTCATGTCTTCCTGCCTGACCCCAAGCGCCTGACGCATATTTTTCAGCCGGTACTGCAAGGACATCGCCTCGCCTTTTCTGTAAGCTTCTTTTACCTTTTCGATTGGCAGCCGAGCCTCTACCTTATCGAAGAAATTTGTTGCAACTTTCCTACCTTCCTTCCTTTCCTCCGTCATATTTGACTCCTATAATCTTATATAATTTTCATATTTAAATAAATACAGTCCTGTTTAATATTATTTGTACTTGTCGAAAATATCGTCGGCTACAGGTATCATCTCCTTGTAAAATCGTTTATTACCTCTTTTATCACCGCCTATAATAAGTACCCCTTCCTGCCTTGAATTAAAAGCAAAGAAGATTCTGAAGATATGCTTGTCATGCGAAAATCTGAGTTCTTTCATATTACTATGCCTGCTCTTTTCAATCTTGCCAACACGCGGACGAACGAGTATTGGCCCATCAATGCTTAATGGTGTAACAAAAGCAATTATAACCAACTGCGTTTCTTCGTCTAAATTTATAAACCATTCGTCGAACTCGTCAGTACTTGTTATCACCCATTTGCCCGAATTTAATAACATCATTGACCTCCTGTATATAATATAACATATTGTGAATATATCGTCAAGTGAATATGGATTCTATTATTGCATGTTGGTAGCGGACGGGGTAGCCATCCGGATTTACCCCCGGAGGGGGTGCGGCGGGCACGATTCAAGTAGATTCGCCGTTATCGGCCACGTTCGTCAGAAAAATGGCAGCTTATCCGGTAAATAGCCGATTTTATTGACTATTAAGAATAGAGGCCCTCAAAACACTCAACATGGGGCCCTCTTTTATACCCCGGTGAGGGGTTCATCCGCCATTTTGTCGGGGTGGGCAAAAATACCCATGTTCCATTCCAAAAATTATATTATATTCGGAACTCTACTTTGCTCCTGGTTACACGAATACTCCCATAGGGCCTTTTATATAGAAATATCCTATATTTTAGGGGTGTTTTTGCCAAAATATGGTCCGTTTTAATGTCAAATGTTGTGATATTGATATGTTTCACAAGCTGTTATTTTGTAGATGACATTTTTAATTAAATAGATTCTGGTTTACATCGCCAAAAACAGTATAACAAAATAATTGCAAAAACAGATAAGATGGTTGTATCATAACTAATGATGAGTTGCCATGTTACAAGGTTATTTAAATTTGTTTTATAATTTGTATAAATAGGAGAGTTTATGAAGAGCGGTTTCTTTGGATATAGTTCTAATCCGCCATCCTCTGGTGACTCAATTGAACTTGATAATAAAGAAAGGAATAAAATTCTGAAAGAAGCTAAATATGTAACCGACTGGATATATGAAGTGATTAAGAAGATATGATCTTGAAATTGAAATAAATAAACTCAAGTAATAAGCAATGATTGTGATTTTTCCGATATTATGCATCATGAGAGAATTAGTTTAGAAATATTTTGGATTTTATAATGTCAGAATTGGAAGATTTAAAGAACCAGATTCAAGTCTTGAGACTCGATAATAAAATATTAAATGAAGAAAACAATCGGCTTAAGAATTTGCTAGCAACCAATGGAAAACAAACCCATGTTTCTTTACCTGTCCCGGTTAATTCTGATAATACAAAGAATAAAAATTTAAGGCCAAATTACAAAACGCAAATTATAAATCAGCATTCTGACAATGCGGCAAAGATCATGCTATTTAGAAGTCTTTTTAGGGGACGGGAAGATATTTATGTCGCCCGCTGGGAGTCTCAGAAGGGCAAATCTGGTTATTCGCCGGTTTGTACAAATGAATGGAATCGAAAATTCTGTAAAAAACCTATAATAAAATGTGGAGAATGTGATAACAAGAAATATGCTACTCTTACAGACAAAACTATTTCGGATCACTTATCCGGAAAAATTACCATCGGTATTTATCCGATGCTTCAGGATGAAAATTGTTACTTTCTGACTTGTGATTTTGATGATAAAGAAGCCCGCCTTAATTGGCAGGAAGATGCTCTCACATATTTGAAAATCTGCAAGGATATGAATATTCCCGCTTATCTTGAGCGTTCCCGGTCAGGAAAAGGCGGACATATATGGATATTTTTTGAAACAAAAATTCCCGCATTTCAAGCCAGAAAACTGGGGTTTATTATTCTTACTAAATCTATGGATAACCGATACCAGATCGGTTTATCGTCTTATGACCGTTTTTTCCCAAACCAGGACACGATACCAAAAGGCGGTTTCGGCAACCTGATAGCTTTGCCTCTTCAGCATAAGCCCAGAATTGATGGAAACAGTGTTTTCATTAATGAATCGGCGGAACCATTCCCGGATCAATGGTCATTCATGTCCAGCATTGTTAAAATGTCTCAATTAAATGTCAACAAAATAGTATCAGACAATTATCGGCAAGCATTTTCTTTCGGTATTCATACACATCTTGAAAATGAAGAGCTTGAACCCTGGAATATAATCCCTTCTCCGGCTTTAAATGAACCCTTAAAATGTGATAATCTTCCTGATAAATTGGATATTGTTTTATCCAATATGATTTTTATTGATATCAGAAATCTGCCATCCCTTCTAATAAACAGGATACGTAAACTGGCGGCTTTTCAAAATCCGGAGTTTTACAGGGCCCAGGCAATGCGCCTCAATACTTTTGGAAAGCCCAGGATAATAAGCTCGGCCGAAGAATATCCGAACCACATCGGTATTCCCAGAGGCTGCCTGGACGATTTAAAGGAATTATTAAAAGCCAATCATATTGAATTGAAAATAGAGGATAAAAGATGTGCCGGTATACCTATTGTAGCAAGTTTTAACGGGAAGCTCCGTCCGATTCAGGAAAAGGCCTTAACATCAGTATTGGAATATGAAATAGGGGTTTTATCCGCGGGAACAGCTTTTGGTAAAACAGTTGTTGGAGCGGCACTGATTGCAAAGAGAAAAGTAAGTACGCTCATTTTAGTGCATCGTAAACAATTAATGGATCAATGGAAACAAAGACTATTAATGTTTCTGGAACTTCCTGATAAGGCTATAGGTCAAATTGGAGGCAGTAAAGATAAATCGACAAAAATTATTGATATCGCTATGCTCCAGACTTTGAATCGTAAGGGTAAAATCAAAGATATCGTTAGTGAATACGGTCTTGTGATAGTTGATGAATGCCATCATATTTCAGCATTCAGCTTTGAACAGGTTATGAAGACGGCTAAAGCAAAATATGTGCTTGGCCTTACCGCTACGCCTACACGTAAGGACGGGCATCAACCAATATTATTTATGCAATGTGGCCCTATTCGATTTAAAATCCAAAACAAGGATATTGCAGACCAGAAGGTTTTAAAACATACTGTCATACCTAAATACACGAATTTTTGTTCCACAACAGGGTTTTTTAGCAATACAAATGATAAAAGCATTCAGGATATTTATTCCGAGCTGATTCAGGATAAAAATAGAAACCAAATTATTCTTAATGATGTAATAACTGCACTGGAAAATAAAAGAATACCCCTCCTTCTGACCGAAAGAAAAGAGCATGTCGATTTTTTCGAGAAAGAGTTAAGCCCGGTTGTAAAAAATATTATTGTAATGCGTGCCGGGATGGGTAAAAAGAAGTTTGAAGAAAAAATGAAAATGCTTTTTAATTTTAGAGACGACGAATCGAGAATTATTATTTCTACAGGGAAATACATTGGCGAAGGATTTGATGATGCGAGACTTGATACGCTTTTCCTGGCGATGCCGGTGTCATGGAGAGGTACTTTGGAGCAATATGTAGGCAGGTTGCACCGGAATCATCATTCAAAAAAAGAGCTTATTGTTTATGATTATGTGGATATCAACGAACCTGTGTTGAAAAGGATGTTTGAAAAAAGGCTTAGGGGCTATAAAGCGATAGGATATGAGGTAAATGGAGATCTACCCTGATGGCGCTTCAAGCGGGTTATCCTCCATTAGACTTTAGTCTTATAAAAAAAGAAAAAAGAGAGGAATATTTTAAAGCGGTAAATTCGGGACTTGATAGAAATTATCTGCCGATGGGATCTATTTTTAGAGAGGTGATTAATTTGACTATCAGTATTCGGGCAGGCAAATAACTTTAGGAGAATCCTTTTCTTTTAATTTTTTAATAATATTAGAGCTTACAGTTTCTATTTCAATAGCCGAAGAAGAAATTACGTTATTAATAATCAATTTTTCATACTGCTCAATATTTTGAAGGTATGGGTTTGTTTTCGATAAAGGTAACTCTTTCATATTAATATTTTAATGATTTTAGTTTTTGAAGTCAATTTTTATCCTTCAATTATTATACAAATGATGATGTTGAAATTCTCGGCGGTTTTCTTCGTTTGAAAAGTTATATAAATTTATTATAAAAATTGACATAAAAACTTACTGTTTTTACTATATATTAATGCTATTTCAAAGCTGTTTTGATACCGTATCGATACCGTTTTGATACGATGCAAATTTGGTAAAGTTTCGAATAGGTGAGCTCGAACTCTATATTTTGCAATGAGTTAGGAAATATCAGAAAAATTCTTCGGCTCCCGCTCTCTCCGATCCTTATCTAAGTCTATGCAGTGCAAGTAATTGTGAAATCAGGTATCTCAAAATATTACAGATTATATGAAGTAATAAGTATTTTTGTTATAAACAATTCTTATCTTTCTTCATTGCCTTCAAAATTTATATGAATTCTTCACCCCATCTCTATTTCGCTTACTAGACTCAACTGAATTTTTGAAAGATTTTTGAGATGGGTTTAGAATATAGAAACCGAACAGCATCGTTAATCAAAGGGTGGGATAATAAAATAGGTGTAAATTGGAAATTTCAATAAGGAAAGAGGGACATCTAAGGAGTTATTTAATTCATCTCCTGACTCTGAGTTTGTCAAGAGCCGGATTGTAAATGCGTCAAGGGACATATTTAAAACATGGACTGACCCGGATCATCTTAAAAATTGGTGGGGACCGAAAGGTTTTACAAATACATTTAAGCAATTCGATTTCCGACCGGGTGGAAAGTGGATTTTTATTATGCATGGGCCGGACGGAATTGATTATCCCAATGAATGGGAGTTTATAAAGATTGTTGACCCTCAACTCATAATAATAAATCATAATGTACAACCGGTATTTCAAATTATTTCCGAATTACAAGAACAATCAATAGATAAAACAAAAGTTACCTAGAGATCGGTATTTCCCACTCCTGAAGTTGCAACAGAATTAAACCCTTTGCTTTTGAAAAAAACGAAGAAAATCTCGATAGACTTGAAGATGAACTAAAAAAAATGATAAAAAACTCCTAAAAATAAAATTGAGTTTGGAGGAATAAATGAACGCTACACAGTTACCCTTTCTGGTAGAAGGAATTCTAATGTTAACAGCCGGGATCTTCGGAGTTCTTCTAGACAGGGCTGGAAAACCCTATGGTAAAGTAAAGCTTGTAATTCACCTATTTTTCTTTCTCTGGTTCGCTGTAGGTTTCAGCTTCATATCATACGGGATTCTAACTATGAGTAGTGCTACAAAGGGAATTTGGATCCCTGTTTCCATAATGGGTCTGGCGATATTAGTTCAGCTGTTTACGGGAATAAAGATTCTGTTTTCCAAAAAATCAGGAAAGGTGTTGCCTAAAATCCACCTGATTTCAGCAATTATAATGCTTTTATCCGATATCTTTGCTTTTATTATAACCGGGTTTCGTGCTTGAAGGAACCTTATGAGAAAGATTATTGTTCTATTATTTATAACTCAAAAACCGGATCGTTTGTGTCAGCAGTAGACAGGTGTGCCAAAAATGATTAGTGTTGTTATAAAGATAGCAAACTATAGTGGTTCAAGGGGGATTTTATGAAAATATCCAATCCTAAAATAACTCCATTTCTGTGGTTTGATAACAATGCTCGGGAAGCAGTAAAATTTTATACCTCGATCTTCAAAAATTCAAAGATAATCAGTCTTGATGACATGGTTTCAACCTTCGAAATTGAAAGGCAGACCTTTATGGCGTTAAACGGAGGCCCTGCTTTTAAATTTACAGAGGCTATATCATTCTACATATCCTGCGAAACTCAGGAAGAAGTGGATTATTACTGGAAAGAGCTGCAGCGTGACGGCGGCAGTCCGGTGCAATGCGGCTGGTTAAAAGACAGGTTCGGCCTGTCCTGGCAGATTGTACCGGATATTTTAAGAGAAATGATGAATAGCCCTGATAAGCAAAAAAGAGAAAAGGTCCTGCAGGCAATTTTGAAAATGATAAAAATTGATTTTGATGCACTGAAAAAAGCTTTTGAAGAATAGCAATGGTATTATTAAATTGAATTTTATCTAATAACTATTTGCCCTTATTAAAGTTAAAAGGAGCAAAGCTGATGGCCATCAAAGCTGAATTGTATTCGTCAAGTTAAAATACCCAAAAAAATCGCGTAAAATTACCCATGTGGTGATGGGTAAATTTATCAGCTTTTTTGCCTCATCAAAGCATGTTTCATTCGGTAACTTTCTCCTTCAAATATAATCAAATGGCCATGATGTATTAGCCTGTCGATCATGGCTGCCGCCATCTGGTCATCGGTAAATAAAGCCCCCCATTTCGAGAACTCCAGGTTTGTTGTAATTATCAGGCTCCTCCTCTCATAACTATCCGATATGATCCTGAATAATAATTGAGCACCCTGTTTGTCTATTGGAACATAGCCCCATTCATCAATGATCAAAAGCTCGGCTCTTAGTATATTTTTAAGCACAAACATTCATGGATGATAAAATCATTAATCTTTTAAGAGAGGCTGGAGCAAAATAGAGGGGGTATAGAAAAAACTGTGTAAATGGTCATTTTGTTTTAAAAAGAGCATTTTTCTTTAGAGGACAATATAAAAAACACTTTGGATTATGATTTAACACTTATTGCAAGGCATATTGCACAAAATGAAAATATGCCTCCAAAGTTCACGTTTTTTAATGAACGAAATAACCAACAGGCAAGAACACGCCATTCTTTCGCCAAACTATGGCTTTCCAAAATTCCTAAATGCAGATTCCAGTGCCGCTTGTTTTCGCGGATTTTCCTGAATACTTTTGTCTGAAACAATAGATTTGAGAATGAATAATTCAGTTAAAGCTAAAGGTTGTCCCATACTTACTACTGAAAGATCCGACATAAAAACTACCACCATATCTCTTTCAGGTATGACCATTATATATTGACCTCCATAGCCGCATGCTGAAAAACCGCCAAATGGAAGCCCCCACCATAGGAACCCATATCCTTTATTATTAGAAATTGCAAAATTGCACATTGTTGAATCAATACGGTTGGACAAAGATGCTTCAACCCAATCGGCGGGTATTATCTGGATTCCTTTCCAATTGCCTTTTTTTAAATAGAGATATCCGAACCTTGCCATTTCCATTGGAGTCATGGATATTCCATGTCCGCCTGCATTAATACCTTGCGGATCCGTCTGCCAGGTATAATTTGTAATACCAATCGGTTTTAAGAGAAACTTGTCGGCAAAATCCGATGTTTTCATACCTGTAGTTTTACTCAGTATAACCGATAAAAGATGAGTCCCCCCGGTATTATAATTAAAAACCGTACCGGGCTTTTCTTTTAAAGGCCTGGTCATAATAAATTCCGTCCAATTCTGTGAAGAAACAAATTGCATATACATATTATACGGGGCATAAAACTCCGGCCAATCAAAACCTGATGTCATAGTAAGCAGGTTTTTTATTGATATTTCTTCTTTGGCTTTATCATTAATTTTTGATTTTATTTCCGGCAAAAAATCCAGCGCCTTTTGATCTGTATTTTTTATATAACCTTCTCTGATTGCAATTCCGATAAGAGCGGAAGTAAAGCTTTTTGTAACTGAATGAATTTCACCAATTATTTCTTTTCCGAAACCGCTTTTATAAGCCTCCAATACCAAATAACCATGCCTGATAATTACCACACTGTGTATTTCAAGTTTATTCGATTGTATATTATTCAGCATATCGGCAAGATAGCCCGAATCCATTCCCTGCGCTTCCGGGGTGGAAGTACGCCAGGTATCGCCGGGATAATAGTCATTGCTGTAACAGGTTTCGATTGAAACAAACAAAATAAACACAATACTGGAAAAATAAAAGTCCTTTTTCATGACACCCCGCCCCCGTGTGTTAGGATAGTTGTCGCCTAAAATATTAGGGGATAAAAAATGAATAGTCAAATTCATTCGGAGGAATTGGCCTCTCCCCATTCTTTGGGCCAAATGTTAAGTTAGTCTTATCCCTCTTTAAGCCAAGAGCAGCTTGAGGAGCAGGGTGGCCTATAACTCAACGAACTGTGAGGTCTTAAATGATTATACTCCCTTCTCCATCTCTAAGTCAATTTATCTCTTTATTTCCCTTCCTTAAGCCTATCTTCAAATTCCTTCATAAATTTTATCGGGGATATCCTGATCACAAGGCAAACATTTCTAAATTCTATAAAATCAATTCGGCGCTCATTTGATTCATATTTTGAGACATAACTATGGTTCGCCCATTCTAGCTTATCGGCAAGCTGGCTTTGGGTGAGTTTCTTTTTGACCCGGTACTCTTTTAGCATATCAATAAATAGCTTGTATTCTTTATTATATATGGATTTCATAAAATCATCCTTGTTCGATATTAGAACATTATTATATAAAATGTTGACAAATGATCGAACATCCAGACATACTGCAGCAACAAATTTTTATGAACTTACTAAAGATACAGCGACAATGGTAATGTTATTCATCTCCACATTACTATAGTTGTAACTCTAATCCAATTAAAGAATTAGAGAACTCTCTTTTTAGCGGTTATTGATTCGTTACAGATTGGTTATACCGGATATAACCACCTGAAATCTATCTTTTGCTTTTTTTTGAGATAAGATGAGTGAGTTCCAGCCTGTTGCTCGTACCGGTTTTCGTATAAATGCTGTTGACATGCTTTTTCAGCGTCGACATCGATATGAATAATCTATCGGAGATTTTAATATACTGCTGTCCCCTTATCAGCAGCATCATAACCTCTTTCTCTCTCGGGGATATCGAATAGAATTCGCAGAAGGATTCGATCCGGGGATCATCGGACTGCATGGACAGGATGGGATTCTTGTGAAATTCGGCGACCCTCATTGAAAGCATGATGTCGTAAATTAGAATATATACGAGCATTCCGAGGGGAATGATCATCCCTGAATTGACAATCAGGTTGCTGTAAAGGATGTCGTTCATGACAACGGCAGCCAAGATCATAACGCCAGTAAAGGTGAGCACGGATCCTTCCCTTTTTCTGAACAATGAGAGGAGGATAATATAAAAGCCATAAATAACAACCAATATAAGGACAATTTGGGCGACCGTCAGAGAGTAAGTGTTGATTTTTACAGGTGTCAGGAGGGCGAAAATGGATAACGCAGTCCCAATCGCTGTAAATCCTGAAATGATATGGATGCTTGTCTCCCTTTTGAAAAGCGATCTGAGGAAAAATAAAAAGCATGGGGGAGCCAGATCGATTATCGAGCAATTCATCTTGTAAAAGTATTCAAAGCTCAGGTTTTCGAAAAATATTTTATAGATAAAATTGCTGGTTAATGCGGTGCGGAGCCCGATAAGGAGGCAGAAGATCCCGAAATAGAGAAAAGACCTGTCCCACCTATTGAAAGAGAAAAGGATAAGCTGATAAATTCCTGTGATCAGCAGAATTCCGGTTAAAATTACCTCCATAGTGGAATTTTGCTGGTCCCTGAGATAAATACCCTCTTCCGAACCTAAATAAATACTGTTCCAGACTCCGCCGTGCCTGTCCTTGAAATTCGATATCTGGATGACAATTTCAATCTGTTTGTGAATGGGTTTAAAGTAGAGGGGTCTATAAGAAATTTTTTCAAGCATCTGCCCTTCGGATGGACCGACTACTCCGCTTTGAAACGTCCTGCGTCCGTTGATCCAGAGATAATAAGCAGTTCCTATCTCACCTGTTTCGAAACCAAGGGTCGAGTTAGTGTCAGGAAGGCATACTTTGAGCCGTATGGTGCAGCACCCCCGTCCCGGGTAATTTATACCGCCGCTTGTAAACCTGTCCCAGGTTCCCGGGACATTCAAATAATTCGTGCATATTATCCCTTTATTAGTTGCAAAATCCTCGGGAGTAAGCAGTCTCTGCCAGTAAAACTCCCAATCGCCGTCAAGCTTCACAATTCCGTCTTTGTAAAAATCCCAGGATGTTAGATCCATAATACCATTTTTTACGAATGGCCGTCTCTCCGGAACAGACAGGCAGCCCGATAACCCGGAAAATAACATGAAAGCAAAGAATAAAAGGAGAATGTTTTGGGACAATCCCTCGGTTTTCATTATTACTATACACCACTTCAATATTAATAAAATGTAATAACGGGAAAAATTTTTCAAAACAGACAGACTATCAGTATAAATCCGGGAGATGTAAATTGAAAATTCCTGTTGTAAATTTATCGAGGAATGTTGTTCCAAGTCAAGACCGGACATGTTTCACTGGAAAATTCACAAGCCTCTGTGTTCCCTGCTTTTGGTCCTGGCCTTCATGGCCTTCACGGAACGGGAAAAATGCCGATCGCTGATTCGAAAACAACACCTTTTAAAAAATGGAACAAAAGTTCTATTGAATTGGGAATTATTTTATTCAATAATTAATAATTGGAAGTATTTTAAAAATAGAAGTTGAGTCTTCAATTACAAAAGGAGATCGCTAAATTGAGAAAAACACCGGATTTCATTACTCTGGTAATTTTTGCCGCAGCTCTGCTTTCATCCTGCTCGAATTCCCCCGGAGGCGGCGGGAGCAGCAGTTCTAACGGCAGCAGCTGGCCATACGTTCCCGTAGTAAAGTATTCGCCGAGCCAGGCCTCATGCCCCTCGATTTCGACGGACGGAAAGGGCGGATTTTATATTGTTTTCATCGATATGAGAAAAGGGAATAAAGTCACCGTAATGTGCAATTCGGGGGCTGGATGGTCGCCCATCGGAAGCCCCGGGTTTTCGGCAGGGCAGGCCGCCTGGGTATCGCTCGCTCTGGATCCCGCCGGAACGCCCTTTGTGGCCTTCGAGGACTACAGTATCCCGAGCGGCGACGGCGGAAAAGTTTCCGTAATGAAATATAACGGTTCCGGATGGGTTCTTGTGGGTAATGCCGGCTTCTCGGCCGGAAGGGCGGTCAATGTAACCATCAGGATGAACGGAACGGCGCCCTATGTGGCATACAGCGACGCGGCCCTGGGAAGCAAAGCGGCTGTCATGACATTCGACGGCTCTTCCTGGAGATATGCCGGAAGCGCCGGGATAACCCCGGGAGCCGCCGGGGACATCAACCTTGCAGTCGACGGATCGGGAAATATCTATCTGGGTTATACGGACTGGAAAACGCCGAACTCATGCTCGCCTCGCGTTCAGAAATACGATTCCACATCCTGGACTGATTTCTATAATACATATATTCTCGTATCCGGAGTTCAATATACTTCGATGGCTATAGACGGAATCGGCACTCCCTATATTGCATTCTTTATTGAAAATGTAAGTGAAGAAATAGGCGCAATATCCAATGACGACGATGAATGGCATGTCTGGGCACAAATAGGCGGCAATAATTGGGGTAATAATTGCCTTTCGCCGGCATATTCTGGCTTTACTGCGGCAGGCCTCTCCCTTGCAGTAGACAGCCCCAGTGGTACGCCGTATATCGCATATGTAGATGAAGCCTTTTATAACGGTTCGTTCTACCAGTCTACAAACAGCCTCGTAGTCATCAACTATAATTATGCACAGCATGCCTGGCAGGCGGTCGGAAATTTCGATTTCACTCCAGGCACCGCTTCGGGAGTTTCGCTTGTTGTAACGAACGGGACTCCCTACGTGGCGTTTATCGACGGCAATTCCGGGGGACGCATTTCAGTCATGAGATACGACGGGTCCTCCTGGTCCTACTACGGCAATCCGGGGCTCTGAATAAAATCCGATGACGGAGAAACGTATATATGTATTTTAAAAAAATATTTATTTTTCTTACCGCTTTAATGATAGCGATTACCCTCGCGAACTGCTCCATTGATCCGGCCGGCGAGCCGCATGCACAGCCGGGGGGGAGCAGGCTTCATCCGCTTGGCGCAAAATTCGACTCTCCCTCGAAAATTTCCGAAAGCATTTCCGTATTTCCATCCAAGCTCAAGGCATCCCAGCTTCCTTTGTCCTACGACCTTTCCCCCGATATGCCCCCGGTTGGCGATCAGGGATTCGAGTCTTCATGTGTCGGATGGTCCACTACTTATTACATGAAGACATTTCTCGAGACGGAAAGGGCTCAGGGAGGCTGGAACCCCCTTCTGGCAACCGGACAGTTCTCCCCGGCCTGGACCTACAACCAGATAAACGGAGGCTCCGACAACGGTGCTTATCCCTCCGATGCCATGAACCTTATTTTGTACAAGGGGGCAGACACTCTTTCGGACTTTCCATGGGACCAGAATGACTTCACAACCCTGCCGGACGCCTCGCAGGTTGCGAATGCCTCCAAGTATGTGGAATCGGCCTGGCAGTTCATTTCCCTCGATGTTAATTCGATCAAGTCCGCCCTTGCCTCCGGAAGGCCGGTCGTAATTTCCATCCTGGTATTCACCCCCGATTTCGATCTTATCGGAACCTCTTACTCGAAAACAGGGGACTGCTATTCGACCACAAATTTATACAAAAGTTTCTTTTGGCCTGATTATGGCCCTATCACGAGCTTCTTCAGGGGAGGCCATGCAATCTGCCTTGTAGGATACGACGATAATAAGCCGGACGGCATCAACGGACAGGGGGCCTTCAAGTTCGTCAATTCATGGGGTGTCTCTTACGGTGTTAACGGCTACGGATGGATATCCTACGGCCTCGTCAACATCGTAATCGAGGAAGCTGTTACATTCGACTGAATGGGTTTTTATATAGAAAATCTGCGGGTCAATAACCGGAGGCTAAAAGGAGTGTAAAATGCGAATGATTGAACTCATCTTATTCCAGGCGATAATCGCCGCAGTTTGCTCATGCTCTTTTGTTGGGCCCGGCGGCTCCCTCATTTTGCCATTCCAGTCACCGTATAGAGTATAACCGATTTGTTTTGTTTTATCTATCAAGGCACCTTCCCATAAGCCTGTAAATGGCCAAAACGCCTGGGAACAATCTGCTACGGCAAATACAAATATTGCATTTTGAGCCGGCCTATCCATACCGTTATAATAATCCTGCAACTCTTTTTTAAGGGCATTATTTTTATCAGATGTGTCTTTGGTTTCATAAAAACATAGAATCAAATTTGTCTTTAAATCCGATAATGAAATTGTCTTATGGTCCCCTGAAGATAATTTAAAATCAGGAGCTTTAATTTGATCTTCCGGGAAAACACAATTTGTTATTAATAGCCCAAAAATATAAATGTAAATAATTTTAAGCATTTATTATTCCTCCTATTTGTTTAAGAAGAATATCATGTTATCAATATGTTTTCAACCGAGTAAGAATTTCCCCCTGATATTCCCGATCCGGACCTGCCTGGTAAGAAAATTGACACAATCATACGCCGGAAATAGAATAATCCTGATGAGTTCAATTCAGGGAGGGTGTATGGTCCGGAATATTCTTGGAAATATTCTTGTTTGTATTAAATATTTTTTTCTTCTTTCAGCCGTCGCTACGCCCGCTTTTATTTCAGGGCAGGATACCGGCATCGTCCGCTATAAGCCTTCGGCGGTTTTGATTCCGCTTGGAAGTACAAATAATACCGGATCTTATTCGAATGTTTATTCCAGGGTAACCGGAAGGTTCAGGTCGTATGAAGGAATTAATCTGATCACCAACGGGCCTGTCCTGGACAGGCTCCTGGGAATGATGCCTGAAGATAAGGGTTCGGATAATTTTTATGAAATTTGCGACAAGGTTAAGAAATTCGCATATGAACATTTCATAGATGAGATATTTTTAATAAAAAGCGGGGTAACCCCGGACGATTTAATCGATTTCTGCGATATACATATCGACGACGACATGTCATTTAACCAGATGAACGAACGGACAGAACAGGAAAAATTTACCGAATACTTCGTGCAAACCGAATTGACAAATTTTTTTGCATACGGGGATTCCGGCCTCCGTTATAATAATCCGGATTTCCTGAATTTCAAGGGGAAATTCCATATTAAGGATTTGAAAACGGGAAAGAAGCTGGATCTTGAGAAATACCTCGGCAGGCTCGTCGTTTTGGCCCAATTTCCGGCTTCAGGATTCGACTTTTCTAAATATAACCGGATGAAGGATATCTTTTTCAAGCTGAATTATAAATTTCCGGATATAGTCACAATTTTCGGTTTATACGATTCTTCCGCAAACGGTAAAAATTTTAAAGGCGGGGATGTTTTGAAGGAGATGGGCGTCCTGGCCGATCCCGGGCTCGCATTTCCCGTCGCCGACGTCACTTCCCTGCCCAGGGACGGGCATGATGAGGAATTCTTCGGGGCCTGCTATTACGGATATTTGACTCCGGGCGGGATGACCAACAGGCAATTTGACGCGTTTGCCCATAACAGGCTGATTTTCAGGAGACTCGAAGATATTATTCCGCCGGAAAAGCGGGACGGCATCAGGACGACACTGGTCGAGGCGGCAAGGGATGATGATCTCTCCCGGGTAAACAGGCTTATTAAAGAAGGCGCCGACCCTCTCTTCGTCGAAGACAGCCGTTATGCCCTGGATTGGGCTGTTTATTATAATAACAGCGTTATGATTGAAGCGTTAACCGGCACGAACACTGAGTCCGACGATATTTATCATGCGGCGTATATGGCGATCGTCAACGGGAAGAAAGAAATTTTCGCCGGTCTTGCCGAAAAAATCGGCAGGTCGGGGAAACCGGTTGTCTGGAAGCTGAGGTATCTTTACTCCCTGGCGGAAAAGGCATCGGATAAGGACTGCATGACAGTTTTAGATAAATCGTTTCCTGCAATCGCGTTTTTTCTCAGGAGCGATTTCACTTTCGAAAGCCTCATCGCTTCGGGAATTAAACCCGGCATCGATCCCGATTATCCCTTTCCTGTTTCGCCTCAGCCTTTTAAATCCCATGAATGCGAGCTTTACGCCATGAAGCATTTATTGAAATATAAATATAACTTCAATCTGGATATACCCAAATGGGAAAAGAAGATGAAAAAGGGCCCGCGCGATTATTGGTTTTTCTCCCAGGATGCCGACGTCGCTTACGGGGAAGGGTTCGATTTCGAATTTTACACGATAAATAAGGCCGATCCCGGTATTTTTTTCTATTATCTCTCTAAAGGCGAACCCGTGATCACGGAAAGGATTTTCGGGCAGGACAGGCACTCGGTCGTCGCCTATTCCTGGGATGCGAACGGGGTATGGCTCTCGGATTCGGGTAACGGCAAGAGGTGGGTCATTCCCGCTGAAAAGCTTTTAACCAACAATATATTTACCATGAGGATTATAAAAAAGGCCGGTCCGAAATAAAGTCTGGAGGGAATCATGGATAAGAAGTGTTTTTTTCTGCCGATCTGTTTCATGTTTTTGTTATTTACGTTTTCTCATGGCATGACCCGTTATAAACCATCGGTTGTATTAATACCGCTTGGAAGCACCAACAGTCCCGAGGCCTATGCTAAGGCGTATTCAATATTGTTCGGAAGGATAAGGTCTTTCGGAGGGATAAACCTGATAACGAACGGGCCCGCACTTCAGGGGCTCCTTGAAAGGATGCCCGAAGGGGCCGAAACAAACAGCTTTATAACGATCCATGAAAAAATAATCGGCTTTGCTTACGAACATTTCATCGACGAGGTTTTTTTGATAAAAAACGGAAAAACATCAAGCGAGTTTGTCGATGTCATCGGCAGACATGTCGATAACGGGCACTGGTCATGGAATTACAACGAAACAGTGTTCACTGAAGAAAATCTTAACCTTCAGATAGACGGCTTGATAACAAATATGCTGACCGGAGTTGCCGCGGAGAGCTGGTCGGATCCGAATTTTTTGAATTTCGACGGGAATCTCTCTCTTAAGGATTTAAAATCAGGAAAAATGTTTGATCTTAAAAAATGCAGGGGGAAACTGGTGGTATTGTCCCAGTGCCCGGCCTCCGCTTTCAAACAAGAAGAATACGTGAGGATGAAGGCCATCTTCGGCAAACTGCATTATAAATTTCCGGATATTGAAACCATTTTCGGTGTGCATGACTCGGCAATGAACGGGGAAAATATCAAAGGAAAAGACGTGCTCAGGGAAAATGGAGTGCTTACCGATCAGGACTTCGACTACCCGGTTGTTGACATATCCCCCCTTCCGTTGAAAGGAAAGCAGATATCTATCTTTTCACCATTATTAACATTTAACTATGGATATCTGACCGATAAAGGAATGACCAATAAAAAATTCGAGGTTTATACTCATGAAAGGTTTATTTTCGGGAACCTCGAGGAAATTTTACCGCCGGAAAAAAGGGCCGAAGTCAGGACGACCCTTGTAGAGGCGGCCAGGGACGATGACCTTCCGATGGTTAAAAAGCTTATTGAAGAAGGAGCGAGCCCTCTTGTAGACGAGGACTATGTTACGCTCTCGATTGGGCCGTCTTCCATGAAAACAACGCAATGATAAATGAAATAACGGGGTTAAGGACCGGCGGTTTCGATTTCTACCATGCCCTTTATACCGCGCTGACAACCGGGAAGAAGGAGATTTTCAAAAACCTTGCCGTGAAAATCGGGAAATCTGCCAAAAAGGACTACCCGACGCTCAGGAATATATTTATTCATGCCGCAGAATCGGAGGACAAGGACTATCTGGCCGCTCTTGATCAAGCCTTCCCCGAGGTTTCTTTTTTCTTCAGCCCCTCTTTCACTTTCGAAGGCCTTGCCGTTTCGGGTATAAAACCGGGCATAAACCCGGAATATCAATTTCCTGTTTCGCCCCAGCCCTTTAAGTCACATGAATGCGAGCTTTATGCCTTGAAGCATTTATTGAAATACAAGTATAATTTCAGCCTGGATATACCCAAGTGGGAAAAGAAGATGAAAAAAGGCCCTCGTGACTATTGGTTTTTCTCCGAATGCGCCGGCGTCGTCTTCAGCGAGGGTTTCGATTACGAGTATTATACAGACAATAAAACAGATGCGGGGCTGTTTTTCTTTTATCTCTCCAGGGGCGAACCGGTTATCACCGAAAGGATGTTCGGAAAAGACCGGCACTCGGTCGTCGCTTATTCCTGGGATGCTAACGGTGTCTGGCTTTCAGATTCGGGTAACGGCAAGAGGTGGGTGATACCGGCCCAAAAGCTTATTACCAATGATATTTTCACGATGAGAGTTATTAAAAAGGCGGATTCTAAATAAAACCTTTCAGGGCAAATATTTGTATAAACAACAGGGTTAGTATTTTCTCCTGTTTCCATTTTATATTTTATTTCTCATTATTAATAAAGACTTTAAAATCTTCTATGCCTGAAGTATTACTAACTGCCAAGTCTGTTCCATTGACAACCTTATTCAATTGATACATTATGCGTTCGGGCGGAGTTTCGAACCCGATTAATGATTCTTGCTCATCAGAGCTATTACTTAACTCTAAATATACTTTTACTAATATTGCATCTGTTGCTTTTTTGAATTCTAACTTTTCATAAGTTAAAGCTATTTTTGAATTTTGTAATGGAAATAAATTGTCCCCGCTGGCAAAATAAAAACTATCATCAGAAAATAAATAAGGGCTTATAAAAAGAAGAAAAGGAGCAATAAATAAAAATATTTTCATTTCATAATCCCCAAATAAGTTAATAACTCGTTCTGAATTTTATAAGGTATATCTAATAATTAAATGTAAATAATTATATCACCCCTCCTGTTCCCTATCCATCTCTTTTTCGTATCCATCCTTTCAACTTTGGGATAATCTGAAATATTAAAATCAGGAGGAATCCCATGTTCTATCATATCAACAGCATACCCAACAACAAGAAGTAGCTTGACCAGTTCTGCACTGAAAACTTTGTGCTAATGAAACAGAAGGGCATTGTTGAAACCGCACCCTACGGGCATAAACCCTATGGGCCCAACCTTGCCGCCCTTGTGCCGACTTGCTCGGCGTGAAAAGGCGGTTATTAGAAGGGCCCATAAAATAGAGTGGGTATAAATTGGTACCAATTTGGGTACACTAAATTTGAAACTTTTTGAAAATGAGACAAACTTAATTGTTGCTCATTAAAAGAAATAGGAAAATTAAAGACTTATTGTTTTATCCCGCTCTCTCCGATATTTCTCTAAACTCATTCACCTAAATTCATATCTGATAAAGCATTTCTAGTTATAGTAAAAGTAAACGTTTTTAAATTTCAAAAACAACACACGCCGTTATTATTGGTACAGCGCTATAATAGATTTTATTAGCGACATTCTTTCTTTATGGATTATGCCAACTTAGGAAATATTTAATCTATAATAACAATTTCCCATCATTTTCATTTTGTTTAGGCCTAAACAAATTTAATTCGGTATAAATTCCCATCTTTAAAGGCAAAAAAGTACTAGAGAGCTAAAAAAAGGTACTGGAGTACTATTGACTCTCTTTGATCATATTTTATATAATTTATGCCATTAAAAAATTATGAACTGTCAATCTAAGGATAAATTTATAAGAAAAATGAGGTAAGACGCTTTTGAATATGTAAAAATATAATTGTAAAGTGGAAAAGTGAAAAATTAAAAGAGACTATTTAAATCACATTTGCTCTTTAATTCCATTCAAAAAGTTAGTTTTATTAGTCGGGTATTATTTTTCAAAATTTCTGGTTTGAGTGCGTCATGGTTCTTAATATTTTACGTTAAGCGAATAGGTAAAATAAGAATATGATGATAGTTTATGTATCAAGAAAAGAAAGTGTAATAATAATTTATTGATATTAACGGAGTTGAAAAAAATAGTTGTCAATAATGGATTTGACAATAAAAATATTTTATTATAGTGCTAAGTCATATTTAGTTATTTGTCGAATATAATAACAATAAAATTTGAGAAAAATATTTAATGGAGTTTGATATGAAAATCAGAGGATTGATTGCGTTGTCAGTATTGGTATTATTTTCGTGCAGCGGGCAGAAAATCGGCCCTGAAGAAGACAAAAAAGAAACCTTCCTTTTCAATAAAGCAATCATATTTTATCTCAGGAGAGATTTCAATTCTGCTGAAAAAGGATTCTTGGAAATAGTGCAGAAATACCCATCTTACACCCCGGCATACATAATGCTTGGAAAATCATATTTTTTCATGAACAGGTTTGGAGAAGCCGAAAAATATTTTAAGCAGTCCATAGATAAATCTCCTAACGTAGATTCATACATCTGGCTTTCCAAGATAGCGATTGCGAATACGAATATGAACCAGTGCCTTGAGTATCTTAATAAAGCACTGCAACTCGACATGTCAAGTCCGCTCACTCATTATGAACTGGGGAAATATTATAGAATGGCTGGACAATATGATAAAGCGATATATAACCTTAATTATGCCATTTCATATGAGGATATTTATCCTGAAATGAAAAGCGAGCTGGCTTCACTTTATATGGATCTTGGCGCAAAAGATAAAGCCGATAAGCTTTACGGTGAAATACTTAAAAGTTCTGATGTTTCTCCGATGGTAAGATCAAATGTAATAGAAAAAATGGATAAACAGGATAAGTCGAGGAAGACTAAATGAAAAAAGGAATTTTATTTGTATTTACGGCTTTTGTTATTTCATTTATCTTCTTTTCCTGCGGTATTGACACTTATAGATATTCATATATAAGGCCCTCAGAAAAAAAATTGAATTTAAAAACTTATTCGATTAATAGCGTGGAAGTATTCAATGCTGAATCCTTATTTTTAGACAAAAATGTTGTTTCCAATACAATAAGCCAGGTTTTCGATATTGTAATGGCGAATAATGGATTCAGCTCGGTCAAGGACGGGGATATTTCCGTGGATATCAAGTTATTTGTTGAAGAAAATGATGTGATCAATAACAAGCAAACTTTATCCCTCTTTTTGACTATTAATGATAAAAATTCTCCACTTGCCCAATTCATTCTAGCCTCGAAAAGCAAAGATCTTATCCTCGATAAATCCATGCTGATCAGGGAAATTAACAGCGTGGCCGATCAAATCAAACTTTTATAACCTGAACGGTTTATGACAAGCGTGAAAATTAAGGCGATTATCGCTGCACTTATTTTCTCAACAGTTTATTCTGCAGCCGCGGCCGAGCCGTTAACCCTGCAGGAGTGTGTCAGCGAAGGCCTGAAAAATAACAAGGATATCTGCTATCTTAACGAAGAATCCTCGCTTCAAATATTGGCATTGGATGAACAATACAGAAAATTTTATCCTCAGGCAAGCCTGTCTTATGCGGAAACGGACCAGGTTAATATGAATTCTCCGGATTACAGGCTGAGGAATCTTTCGGTATCGGTATCACAGCTTATATATGACGGCAATAAGCTGGGGACTGAAATAGAAATTGAAAAGAACAATATCAGTATAAGCTTGCTGGAAAACAGCCAGAAAAGGATAGATTTTATTTTCCAGATTGTAAGCGGTTATCTTTCAATTTTAAAACAGCAAGAAAAAATCAACATCAAAAAACAACTTATTGAAACCCAGGAAAAAGAACTCAATATATCAAAGAAGAAAAATGAAGTTGGTGAGGCGACCAAACTGGATGTCCTTGAATGGCAAATTGAATGTAACCAATCTACAGTCGACGAACTGCAACTGGAAAACGATCTTGTTTTTGGAAAAATGAGCCTTATGAAGCTTTTAGGAATTGATATTGGAAATTCTTTTGAAGCGAGAGAAAAATTAGAGATAGACGTTGCTGCTTCATTCATTGATTATATAGAAGACAGTGTTATCTCAGAAGCGCTTGAAAATTCCATCGATTTAAAAAAAATCCAAATTTCAATTATAAAAGCTAAGGAAACTTCGGTTCTTCACAATCTTTTGCTTCCCGATATCACATTGAATTTTTCTTACACAACAGATCCGAATTATTTATTTCATCCGGATGCAAGTTCATGGACAGCAGGGATTAATTTTAGCATACCATTTTTTTTCGATGTACTTAATTTTGGTAATTCTTATGGCGGAAATATGAACGGAAGTCAAAAAAGTCAGGATCCTCAAATATCTTCGACTGTTTACCAGGATCCAAGCTTTACCAGAAAATTAAAAGAGGATGCATTTTCTTTCGACCAGCTTTCAAGTCAATATCATGACAAGATCGAAGAGATTAAACTTGATACAAAGAAAAAATTAAGCGATTTCAAATTTCAAAAAGAAAAGATAGAAATGCTTGATGAGAAAATCAAGCTGGCTGAAGGTAAAAATACTATTTTATATCACCAGGTACAAGTTGGTGAAGCATTACTTTCGGATTATATCAATTCATTAAACACTCTAAGTGAAATGAAAATGGAAAGAGTTGAAAGTCTTTATGATTATACGACTTTAATGATTGAAATTTATAAAATCCGGGGAAAACTATCGGAAGATATCGTCAAATCATTATATAAAGATTTTCTTAAAGAGGTCTAAAATGAAAAAACGTCCTGATAATAAATTGCAGAAAATAATTGCCAATTCAAGGGATTTTGTAACAAAAATTCTCAAATTTTTCAGTACCGGATTAAAACGTCGCATTGGATTAGGGCTTGTAGTACTGCTCCTGATAATGGTTGTTGTTTCCATATTCACTTTCAAACCGGTATTCCCGAACTTAAGCCAGGAAAAGGATCAGAAAACAAATGATATTGCTGTTATGCCTGAAATCAAGGTTTCCCGGATAGAGAAAAGGGGAATTACGGACGAAGTGAACACTTACGGAACAGTTTCTTATTACCAAAAGGTTAATGTAGTATCTAAAGTGGAAGAAATCGCGGATAAGGTTAATGTCAATATCGGAGATTATGTAAACAAGGACCAGGTTTTGGCAGTAATGAAGAATGAATATATAAAATTGGGCGTCGAATTAGCTAAGGAAGACGTGAGAGGCAAGGAAGCATCTTTCGAGTTATCGCTCGCAAAATACAGCAATGCTCTGCTGGGTGTCGAAAAAAATATTGGGTCCCTTGATAGACTTAGGATAGAAGAGAAACAAAAGAAACTTGAAATTGCAAATGCAGCCAGGATCCTTTCGAATAAAGATGAGCTTCTTAGCGTAGAGGGCGTTACAAAGGAACAGTACAAAGATGCGGAAAGCAAGTACGATATTGCCATGCTTGAGCTTGACTCCATATTGAAAGAGATACAGGTCTCTGAAATCGGTTACAGGGATTCCGATATTAAAAACGCCGGAGAAAATGTGCCTGCTGATAAGGATCAGAGACTTGAAATTTTGAAGAAAATTAATACAAAGGTAGAAAGCGCTGAAGTCGATATAGCCAAATCAGAAATAGAAAGATCCCGTCTTCAGCTTCAAACATCCGAATTAAATTTCGATGAAACTATTATCAAATCTCCGAATAACGGCATAATAGCAATGCGTTACATCGAACCGGGTGAGAAAGCTGAAAAGGACAAACCCATTTTTACGGTAATTGATCTCGAAAGTTTATATATAGAATTGCCGGTCCCTGAAACCGAACTGCCGACAATAAAGCAGGACCAGGTTGTAAATATTAAAATTGATGCATATCCTCAAATGACCTTTAACGGGATTGTGGAAACAATATATCCCATAGTGGATGTGAAAACAAGAACTGCAACTATAAGGTGTAGAATAAAAAACCAGAGACTTACAAGAAACAGATATTTATTAACACCCGGAATGTTTGTTCGCGCAAATATTGTGACATCATCAAGAAAAGACGCTCTGACAATCCCTTTCGACGGTATGGCTGAAAAGGACAACGCAAGGATAAAAGTTTTCATAATCAAAAGGAATTCAACAGACACAAATACCGGTGTTGCTGTCGAAAAATGGGTGCCGTATTCTAAAATAGCTGATACCTATATTGAGATCCTGCAAGATCTGGATGAAGGCGATTTAATAGCTGTATCAGGGCTTGATTTTCTGGAAACAGGGCTGAGAGTTAAAATAAAGGAATAATAGGCGGATGTATGAAAAATAAAATAATTATTCCGGCATTATTTGCATTATTCTTATTTGGATTAATAGAATGTTGCAGTTTATTTACCTCTCCGACTGTTGTTTCCGTATCTCCCGGTAATGACCAGGAAGTGGGAACGAATTTCAGCATAACAATAGTATTTTCCAAATCAATGCATAAAGACACGGTTCAGAACGCTTTTGCACTTTATTGTCTGGGATCTTCAGGAAATTCATCCTCGCCGGGAGCGTTAATCGAAGGAAGTTTTTCATGGGATAGCGATACAACATTGGTATTCAGCCCATTTCAGGACCAGCTGGTTTACCCTTCCCAATATTCAATACAGATAGGGAATACGGCAGCCGATTCAGACGGCAACTCATTGGGCAATACATATTATTCCAGATTTAAAATTATGGGAAATGCAATTTATCCAACTATTGTTGCAACATATCCTACAAACGGTGCCATTAATGTTCGCATACAAACAAATATTACAATTCAGTTCTCGATGCCGATGGATCAGGGAAGTACGATCAGCGCATTTTCTTTAAACCCTTCTATTGCGGGAAACCTGTCATTAAAGTCCAATATATTGCTGTTTCAGCCATCAACCCCATTGAGCAACGGTTGCTATTATAATGTAAATGTAGCAAACACCGCCCAGGGAACCAATGGCGTTAAACTTCAAAATTCCTACGTCTTTTATTTCCTTGCCGGCAATGGCCTGACTTTACCGGCAGTTACCGGTATCTATACAAACTTAAACAGCGCACCGCTTACAAATTACCAGTCAGGCATTGAAAAAACAAATACAAATTTCTTTATTTTATTCAATATACCGATGGACCGGGATTCTGTATACAATAACTTGAGCATTACCCCGTCAGCCACATATTATATTAACTGGATATCCGGCAATACCGCCGCTTTATACTTTACAACTCCACTGATCCCTTCAACAAATTATACTATATCCCTTTCTGCTGGAACCAAGAGTACATCAGGTTCCCTTCTCCAGAACAATTTCTTATTCAATTTTTACACAGACGGCCTGAATTCGACATTGCCTTTTGTTAATGATATCGTCGCGGAAACAACCGGAGGATTCGTTGATATGACTAATACAAATATTATATACTTAATACCTATTACTGCAAATACTCTTTGCATAGATGTTTCTTTCTCAGGCCCGGCAAACATAAACCTGCTTTCTCTTTATACGAATTCATCAATAACGTTTCTTTACGGTAGTGGAGATATATCGCAATCAGGGAAAATTTACACTATCAATATGACCGGCCCGAACAAATTCACATATACGATTACTTCGCTTTGTTTGAGTAATTATTATAAATTTTCTATGACTGGAGGAGCGAATGGAATACAGGATGTTCTGCAGAATCCTTTATCGGGTTCTTGGAATATTTATTTCTCCATTACTAATACTAATTAGTTTTTTACTTTTCAATTCCTGTTCTTTTTTAGATTTCGGCCAGCCTGTAATTTCATCTGTAAGTCCTTCAGACAGCCAATCCTTAGCACAAACAAATAATTTCAGTCATGTAGAAATAGTTTTCAGCAAGAAAATGAATGAAGGTACAGTTCAAAATGCTTTTTCATTTAAGTATGTAACAGTCGATCCTTATGAAGAATCAAATATCCCGGGAAATTTTCAGTGGAACCAGGACGGTTCCGATATGTCATTTTATCCTCAGAATTCCTGCAATTTCGGTAAATATAAAATCAGTCTTCTCCCGACAGCTAAAGACGGCGATGGAAATGATATCCTATACGGCACCAATACAACATTTAATATAGGAAATCAGGGGAAATATCCCATAATAGTCTCTACCTACCCGCTTAATAATGCGGCAATTCTTTCGGGTTCAAATCTTATCATTACAGTTTCATTTTCAGAATCAATAAATACGGCATACATGTCAAGCATGTTCAGCGTAAGCCCGTCTCTTAATTACCAGATAACGGCAGTTTCGAATAATACCGTTTTTGAACTTCTCCCCCTGTCGGTTTATCAAAATGGCCAGTATACACTTTCATTTAATACAAATAGCATTATCGACCTTTCCGGCAACATGCTCCGTCCGACGCCTAATTTATTTTTTACCATCGGGACAAATTTTAATCCCCCGCGATTGCTCGGGATTTATACCAACCCGGATGCTGTCACCGGGCCCCTGACCCTGACGAACGGCTTGAACAATATCGATAAAAATAACAATCTTTATTTTTCATTTAATAAGAGCCTCGCAGTCAATTTGAATAATATACCTATAAATTTCAGTCCGCAGGTCAGCGGAACCTGGGCTACCAACTCAAGCGCAAATGTCCTGTCGTTTACTCCCTCTTCATACTGGAACATAGGAACCGCCTACACTGTTACAGTTAACAGCGGGTTCAAAGATATTTTCGGGAATGTATCTCAAAACACATATCAATCTTACCTTGAAATATCAAATTCGTTTATCTTTTTAACAAATATTATTTATTCCGACTCGGGTAGCGATACGGTTAATTGGAATTCTTCAGCCCTGAATTACGGTCCTTTTAAACCAGGTAATATAACAATCTACCTTTATTTCAGCACCTCGCTTCAGCCGGTATCCGTTTTGCCGAATATCGGGATAAATACTTTTAACAGTATAAATAACTCCATTTCAATAACCACAATAGCTTTCATGACGAATAACTCTCCGAATGACTCGATATGCGTGACTTTGATGAATCCTTCAAATTATATCCTCTACTATCTTTCAGTCAACGGAGGAACAGGCGGTCTGAGGGACATGAATCAGAACTGGTTATCCAGCAATATTAATATATTTTTCAATTTAACAAATTAGGCCTGTAAAGGAATAGACTCTCGTATATGAATATATCTAAAATAGTTGTAAAGCATCCGAAAGGCACGGTAATTCTTTTTTTGTCAATAATCATATTCGGAAGCGTTTCGCTGCCTTTCATCAATAAGGACCTTTTCCCGAAAATAGATTATCCTGTCATAACTATCGTGACATCCCTGGAGAACAAATCTCCGCAGGAAATAAGAAACCTTGTAACCGTCCCGATGGAGGAAATCCTGTCATCAACATCCGGACTCCGCAATATAAGATCCGTATCCAGATATGGGGAAAGTATCATTACTTTATATTTCGATTGGGGCATAAACCTTGATCTAACATATATGGAAACGAGAGAAAAGCTTGATTTTGCTAAGAGTATACTTCCCCAGGGCACTTCCAGGCCTATCGCCCTCAGGTTCGATCCTAACAGCGATCCTATAATGACAATAGGAATTGACATTCTTAATAAGGACCTGGAAGGGGATGAGAGGAACTACATTAGAAAAAATATTTCCCCCCTTTTTGAAAGAATAGACGGTGTCGCATTTGCTGAAATTGTCGGAGGGAATGAAAAGGAAATAAGGGTAGATGTCAGCCTTGATAAACTTTATGCAAACAATCTTAGCATTGATGAAGTAGTAAAAGCGCTGGAAGAAAACAACATCGAATATCCTGTAGGCGAAATCGAGGAAAGTAAAACCTCTTTTACAGTTAACATTGAAGGAAAAATTAATAACTATAACCAGCTCGGAAACTTTGTCGTCGGCAGGAATGAAAACGGAGTTCCAATTTACCTTCAAAGTATTGCCGATATCCACCCTGATAATAAAGAGAAAAAAATAGTTTTCAGGCTTAACGGAAAAGAAGGAGCGGCGCTTAATATTTATAAGGAAGGAGATGCAAATATTGTCAGGACAGCTGACAATATCGCTGAAAAACTGCCTTTTATCCGGGATAAAACCAAAAACGACATTTCTTATAAAATAATACTTGATAATTCAAGTTATGTAAAAAATTCAATTAATGATATAGTTTCTTCCGCTATAATAGGTGTTATATTAACTTTTTTTGTACTTTACATTTTTCTTGAGGACTTTATCGCATCTTTCATAGTCGGAATAGCCATCCCGATTACAATAATTATGACAATTTTTTTTATGTACCTGATGAATATCAGCATTAATTTGATATCCCTGACAGGATTATCCATAGGTATAGGGTCTATGGTGGACGCGAATATCGTTATTATTGAAAATATAAAACGCTACATGGCAAAGGAAAATGACGACCAAACGCTGATCCATGCGGCCGGAGAGGTGAGCGCTCCCGTAATATCGTCCATCCTTACAAATATTGCCGTTTTTCTGCCTATAGTATTTGTCCAGGGAATAGCTTCGAGCATTTTCAGGGAGTTGTCATTAGTAGTTACATTTTCCCATCTCAGCACTCTATTAACCTCAATTATGTTAACTCCCGCTTTGTATAAACTTCTTGAAAATAGAAAGATCAGGGCAATATTCAAATCAAAGGTGCATTTCGCCCATATAATCGAAAGATTTAAAAATTCGTATCTTAAAATTCTTGATAAGACTCTTGATCATATTCAAACCTTGATTGTTGTTCTGTCAATGCTGCTTGTGATTTCAATCACAGCCCTCATGTCAAACAAGAAAGAAGTCCTTCCGATGCTATCTCAAAATTCTTTTAATATCAATATGAAATTCCCGCCGAATTATTCAATCGACAGGACTGAAGAAAGTACCGGAGAAATTGAGAGGATAATAACGGCAAACCGGAAAGCCGATTATTATTATTCCATAATCGGGGATTATTCGGCTCTGTCATCTTTTTCACAAGCAAAGAAAAATAATGTATCAAGCCTGAAAGTTTTCCTGAAAAAAGGGGCAAATACACATGATGAAATAAATAATGCGAAAATCCGTATTGGAAGATTCTTCAATAATACTGAAATAGGAATTGAAGAAAACCAGACTGCATTTTCAAGGCTTTTCCCTTCAGAAAACGAGGTTTATATAACGGGGACTCCTCTTGATTATATTCAAAAAATAGGAAGGTATGTAACCGATATAATTTCAAGGCAGGGCGTTTCGAATATAAGCATGTCGGCGGATGAGGAACAGACTATCGGCCTTGTTTTCGACAGGACCGCGCTTAATAACTCGGGACTCAGTACAAAAACCGTCGCGGATATTGCAGGCATCTGTATCGATGGAAAGGTCGCAACAAAAATCGAGACTCCGGACAACTCTGAAATGGATGTCAGGGTAAAACTCGGCGATAACATCTTTTCAGAACAGGAAAACCTTTTTAAAATTCTGCTAAAACCTCCTCATGGCCAGAATGTGCTTCTTTCAACTATTGCAACTTTGACGAATGAAACAAAAACCACGGAAATAAGCCGCTATAACCAGCAGGAAATGGTTTCAATACGTTTTTCAGACCCGGGAACTGATTTGAAAAAAATCCAGGATAATATAAAATCTCTCCAGCTTTCTAAAAATGCAGCAATAAGCTATAGCTGGGATACGCCTGAAATAAAGAAATCCATCGGTTCACTGATGCTTGTCCTGTTATTATCAATTGTGGTTATATTCGTCATTATTGCCTTCCAGTTCGAATCCATAAGTAAATCACTCCTTATCATGGTTACGATACCCCTTATATTTATAGGACTTTCTCCGGTATTGGTGCTCTTCGGCGTTACAATCAACGTGATTTCGCTTGTGGGAATTATTCTGCTTGTAGGTATTGTAGTCGATAATGCGATAGTCATGGTGGATTTTTACGAGAGATATAAAAAGCCTTCTATGACGGCGCTTGAGATCAGAAACCTTGTTCTCCAGGGAAGCGGCGTACGTTTCAGGCCTATTATAATGACAAGTCTTGCAACTATAATTGCCCTTCTTCCTTTGATGTTTTTCCCCGGAGAAGGCATGGAGTTCCAGAGAATACTTTCAATAACAATTGCCGGGGGCTTCTTTTTTGCAACATCCATAACGCTTTTTTTCCTTCCATCGCTTTATTACATGATTGAAAAGCGGGGAAGATGATGTGGTGGACGAAATTTCACCTTAAAAAACCCATATCATCGATCCTGTTATACAGCATCATAATTATGCTTGGCACATTCTGTATACCTCAGCTCAAGTTTACCGTATCCGGGGAGGTTTATTCACCGGTTATAAGCATAAAAACAGAATATTTCGGCATGGACAGCAAATATATAGAAAAAAACATTACCATTCCAATTGAAAATGCCGTTTCATCGATCAAGGGTATAAAAAATATTTCATCCGTTTCCGAGGACGGTCAATCTATCATAATCCTTACCATGAACCCGTCTAGACCGATCAAAATTGCAACCCTTGAGATAAAATCCGCAGTAGATACCGTCAGGGATAAGTTTCCTGAAGACGTCCAGGAACCTGTAATATCGCATTACGACCCTTCACAAACGCCCGTCATGATCCTCTCCTTTTATTCAGACAGCATACCTCTAAAGGAAGTCAGAAGGACTGTCGAGGAAAAAGTGAAACCATCGGTCCAGAAAGTTGACGGAGTTGTCGAATGCATAGTTACGGGGGGAGAGCAAAGCGAGATAGCCGTTTTTGTAAATACAGGCCCGCTTTATAACAGCGGCCTTCAATTAAGGGATATTAGCAGGGGTATACAGCAGAATAATATCAGCAGCTACCTTGGGGATATAAATCGGAACGATCTCTCAATGCCGGTTTTTTCCGAGGGCAAATACGAATCATATTATTCTATCGATAAAATTGCGGTTATGGAAAGTGCGACAAACGAATCTGTTTTTCAGCAGCTTGGAAAAATTGCTACTGTTGAGAATTATCATAAGAGAATAGACAATATTTCCAGGATCAACGGGAAGGAAAGGGTATCTCTTTATATCCAGAAGCAGAGCGACGGAAACATTCTGAAAATTTGCAGCGGCATCAGGGACGTTGTCAAGGGTTTCGATTTTAAGAGTATTTCATCGGAAATTGATTTCGACAAATCGGAAGAAATTTCCGAAGCGTTGAATAACCTTATTTTTTCAATCCTCCTGGGAATCGGCCTTTTATTTATTATAATTACTGTTTTTATCGGCGGATATGAAAGAGGACTTGCAGCTGTAATTCCTTTGCCGGTTTCTATAGCCGTAACGCTGTTAATTGCTAATATTTTCAAGATTGAGCTGAACAGTATTATTATGAGCGGAATAGCTCTAGGGTGCGGACTTCTTGTCAGCGACGGTATTATTATTGTCGAATTTCTGAGTAAAACAAATCCAAAAAATATGAACAGTCATATTTTAAGGAATATTAAATTACTTTTTCCGCCTCTGACGGCTGCGCTTTTTACTACTATCTGCGTATTCATACCTATAATATCCTCAAGCCCTGAAATCCGTTCGCTGTATACCGGATTTTCTATTATTATTACAATAATGCTTATAGTATCTCTTTTTCTATCGACAGGCATTGTTCCCGTATCGTATCGATTGGCGGTACCGGGGATTGGGAATGCAGATGGAAAAAGGACAAATGTCAAAGCAGCGCTGATAAAATTCGAATATTTTTATATAAAACTTCTTAAAGCCTTTTCAAAACATAAAAAATTTTTTTTCGGATTGACAATATTCTTGACCCTTTTTTCTATAACCGCTGTTTTTCTCAGGGGTAAAAGCCTGTCTTCATCGGATGTAATAAAAGAGGTTTACGCCTACATTGAGCCGGCTGCAGGCACAAGCATAGAGGCAACCGACGATCTTGCAAAGCAGGCTGAAGATATTTTTATAAAACAGGAAGAAATAAAAAAAGTGATAACGAAGGTTGAAAAAGCCCATTCTGAAATAATCCTTAAGTTAAAAAGAGAATGGCGTGAAAAAGAACTGGAAAAACAGATAGCTTCCTGGAAAAATGCTCTATCCGCAGTGAACGCATTCATATACTTTACTTACGGCGAATCGGACAATAACAATTCAGAGATCAATATAATGTTCATAGGAGATGATATTGCAAGCATAAAGGAAATCAGTAAGCAAGCGGCAAGAAAAATTTTTACGTTGCCTTATTTTTCAGAAGTGCTGCTCCGTTACAAGGACGATTCGCCTGTATATATTCTCACACCTGATTTAAATAAGATCCAGATATCGGGCTTAAGCTTAAAAGAAATATCAGATGAAGCAAGAACATATTTATACGGGATTATTTCGTCCAAATTAAATCCTGAAAATCAGGGTATGATGGATATAAGGGTAGCATCAATGATTTCAAGGGATAATAAAGTCCTGATGGACGATTTTTTAAATATTGTTATCAGGAACGGCGAGGGGGGCCTTATACCAATCCGGGAATTATTTTCAGTCACAAAAGCGACAACATCGTCTAAGATTTACCGCTACAATAAACGAAGGAACTTTTCAATCACCGCAAGACTTAAAGCCGGAATTAACCTCAGTACCGGTATAAATGCGATTAAAACATGCCTCGACCCCTTTCAAATGCCTGAAGGCTACTACTGGCAGTTCGACGAGAAATATGAAGCGCTTTCAAAAAATACAAATTCAATGCTCATAGCGGTAATTGCAGCCATATATCTTACCTTTGTTACTTTAGTGATATGCTACGAAGGTTTTAGAAAAGCTTTTATGACAATCCCCGTCATTCTTCTCTCTTTTATAGGCATAGCCCCGGCTCTATCAATTCTTGGCATAAATCTTTCAACTCCTGTTTATATCGGCATCATCCTTCTTTCAGGAACGACTGTAAAAAACAGCGTGCTTTTACTTTCAAATATAAAAAATCATGAAAATTCCGTACAAATATTTCATAAATGCAGGAAAAGCCTGAATTCGATATGTCTTACGACGCTTGCAACGATTATAGGGCTTATTCCTCTGATTTTTACCGGCGGGAACGGGCAGTATATCTGGAAACCGTTTGCGATCACAGTAGTATCGGGGCTTATAAGTTCGACAGTATTATGCCTTATAATTGTGCCGCTCCTTGCCGAAAATACCTATAAATCTTTAATTCCAAAACCAAAACAAATTTAATTAGGTAGGAATTAAAATATTTTAAGGCAAAAAAGTACTCAAGAGCTAAAAAAAGGTACCCGAGTACTATTGACTATCTGTGATCATATTTTATATAATTTACGCCATTAAAAAATCATTTTAATGGTGAATTTAGTAAGAAAGCTGAGGTAAGATACTTCTGAATGTTTGAATGCAAGCTTGACAAATTATTTTATTTCTTGTACGATTTTGTTAAAAATATAACAATTTAAAATATACCTAGAAATAATTATAATTATCCGGTCTCGAGGTATTTATGAAAATTAAAGGTTTATTAAATGAAAAATGGGGAATATTACTGTCTTTATACCTTGCGATTATCTTTTCATTTATCCCCGGCATCCTTAGACCACAAGAAAAATTCAACAGTTTCGACAATAAGGAGATGCAAAGCGAGCTTATATACGGCGATAATATAAAAAACGATGCGGACTGGCAGAACTATTCAAAGGGTGTAGAGCAGAAATTAGAAGGGGATTGGGAAACTTCCGCTTTAAATGAACTTATGCAACAGCTTGGTTTGACTGAACATGAGGCAATGTCCAATTCCGATTTTATAACCGCTAAAACGAACTGGGAAGCCCAGGCAAGCAATGTCATCCAGCAGATGTACGGATCGTGGCTGGCGCAAAACAAATGGAATTATGCGGTAAACGGGAGCGCAATAAGACAGTTTATAGTTCAGTATGTATGGGAAGATCAGAACGATACATCGAATATAACCGCAAACATATTAAGTATGCAGACCAATGTGGATGCGGAATGGTCGAATTACCTTATCTGTTACCAGGCCGGCCTCAGCGATTATCTTAATTACCTCGAAACGAATACTCAGAATATATCATCAACCGCTATGGAGAATTATTTAGATGCTATCCAGGCTACAGCCAAGGCGCAGATGGCGGCGGCTTCCGATATAGGAAGCGAATTTATCGCACTGGAAGAAGGACAGTATATAAAATATATGGCAAGTTTTCTCGCCTACCAGCAATTCATATCCAATAACTCCCTTATAACGAACGGATTGCAATTATCGAATAATATGGTTTCGTACATTAGCAATGCTGCGGATGCGGCAAGCAATGTAAACAGTCCTCTGACAATAGCGGAAAACGTCATACAATCCATGGACAGCAACGAAGCCGAGATAGCCGGGCTTCTGGCAATGCCGACAAATTTCACCGATTCACCGGCAGTCGGGATAAGCGAGTGGAAAAGCATGGTCGAACAGGACTACACGGCCGGCATAAGCGAATGGGACGCGGCGATCGCGAACCTCAGCAACAGCATGATCATTTGGGAAAATAACGCTGAAAACGGATATACGAACGGGCTCACGGAATGGGAGAATTCATACTTTATGTTAATCAGCGCCGAAATGGATTTCCAGTCCAATGTCACAGCCGACCTGACCAACAGCGAAGCCGTCTGGGGCTCGAACATCAGCGCCCAGTATGACAGCCTTAACCTCATGATAGGCACAATGACAAACCTTACGGCCCGGAATATCGATAATTTCAACAGCTACGAAAGCGGCCTGATGAATGTCCTGGTAAACGGCTCTTACGCGCTTAATGAACTGAATAAGAGCCTCGATTGGATCTCAAATACATTGAGCGTCGATGAAATTTCGAATAATTACTATTCAAATTTATACGCATCGGACATGGCTAAATCGAATCTTGATGAAAGCGAGCTAAGTTCTTCGAATACTCTTCTATCGCTATTCAATAATTGCCAGTCCATTCTCGAACCTCTCATGGTCCTGACCGGCACCAACCGTTATTTCCAGGGAGGGGAAGGAGGAGTTGAAGCTGTTCCTGCTTACAGCGCTTCAACTAATATCGACGGTTATACCCTGACTTACAGCGGCGATAGTTATAATAATTCTTATACGGTGAACGGCAACGAAATTTATTACACCGCAAACGGCTTTTCGTTTGAAAACAGCGAACCCGTCATGATTATAAAGTCATACATCAATAGTATTCAAAGCGATCTTAATTCAATTCAAAATGCAATACAAACCAACAAATGGTATTATCGTCACTACTCGTCTGAAATTGGTTCCCTGAACAATGTCCTGGGAGAATGCGGGACAAATCTCGGCGCCGTGATCGGCAATGCGGCCGCCGACCTGAATTCCGAATTATATTCCGGCGATCCCGGAGCGGGAGTTCTCGCAAACGCGCTATCCAACACCGCGGATATTTACCTAATGAACAGCGCGGAAATGGATTACGCGTCCCAGCAGGACCAGGTTAACTACCTTAAACAGAACCTGGGGATAGCGCAGGCGGTCATGGATTACGCCGTTTCAAACTCCGGCGGAGGCGATATACTCAGCGCATCGAATACTTACGAAGCTGCGGTTTCGAATTATGACGTATCGACGAACGAACTTGAGGCGGAACAGGCTGCCGCCGATAGCGCTGACGTTGCAATGACAAACTATATGGAAAATATAAACGCGGCCCAGACGAATATGATCGCGGACCAGAGCAATTGCGGTATTGCACAATCCAATTATAACGCATTCGTGACCATCCAAACAAATTTGGATTACTTTACAAGCAAGGAATATTCAAACCTTATTAATTCAAATGAAAACGCTCAGAACATTTTGTCGAATGATTCCATTGCATATTATAGCTGCCTTGCATATTATACCGGCCTTGTCAAGGATTACTACAACGCGCTGGAGCAGGAATCGTTTACGAACAGCCTGGCCATGTCGAATTATATAACGGTAAGGGAGGACCTCGGAATTCTCGAGTGGGCCCTTATGCCGGGGATGCTCGGGATAGATAATACTTCGAACGCCTATGTATCGGTTGCGAACTACATTAATCCGGTTTCGGATTATTCCAACGCCCTGCAGCTTTACGACACTGCGGAGAACGGGCTGGCCCGGACAAGCAATCTCATAATAGCGGAAGAAACTCTTCCGGCAAACATGCAATCCGAGGTTAACAATTTCATCGGCGACTACAGCGATTATAGTAAACTGATGAATTTTGCCCAATCATTTATGAACCAGGAGCAGACGGTATATCAGTCGCTTGAAGGTGCTAAAAGTACTTATGATCGTGATGCTACGAATTCTTTCGGACTGTCTGCTGACGATATAGCCAGCGATCCGGTATATGCCGATGTTGTTAAGAAGATGAGCGCGGGTGCCTATACGCCTGCCGATATTATTACTATGCTTAACAACGAGATAGGCGTAACCGGGGCTAACAGCGATATTTCACAGGATGAGCTTAATATAACACGCACCACAATATTGGACGATTTTTATAAGTATGTTAATACTCCTGAAGAAAGCCTTTATGAACTCGCTTTCGGGATAAGGTCCTACGATTATTTTACGAATATAGCGGGCGCGAATCTTACGGCGTTCGACAACCTCGTACACACGACTTTTCTTTCCGGCCGCGTCGATAATTCCCTGCTCAACCCCGGAGCATACGTCGACGTCCAGGGATATATAGACGGGCTTACGGCCCTTCTGTCAACCCCCGGACTCGATCCGAATATGTCGAATGTTATCAATAACCTCGCTAATGTTCTTGCTCCCGAAGGCTCCTATTTCCAGCTTAGCAGGGGGTATATTCCTGCCATAACCAATGTAAATATAACCCCGGCGAACACAAATTGGCCTCAGGAGGCGCCTCAGCCCATCATTACACCAGCCGTGACTAATATCACGATATCCCGACTCGGCGGATATTATGCAGACGATACCTTCTATAATGTCAACACTAACAACGGGCGTGAGAAGATATCCGATTTATTCAAAGGCTTTATCGAAACAAACAATTCTGTTACATATTCATGGGCGACAGTGAATCCCAATAATTACTTTGATTACAACGGCTATTATGGGAACTGGTCATATTATAATTCAGTGCTGCTGGGAATCGAGAAAAATGAAGAAACGACAATTGTAATGCCCCTGATGTCAACAATGACTAATAACCTGGCCGGAGTAATGTCGGACTGGAACGATTATTCGAACAAGAACGCCGGGTTCGCGCAGTACACTGTTTCCGGCATGGGACATTTCGTCAATTCTTCAGGGGGCATAGATGTAACAGCCGGCAATAACGGTTTTCTAAAATCGTTCAAGAACTCGCTCTCCCGGGTTTCGAATTTTTCAATCGCTCAATCCTGGCTGGCAAATACCGGCGTTTTTAATGCCGAAGAGGCTTATATAGCGGATAACCTTAGCCTGGGCAATGCCGGGACAAACGACATCGGAAGGATACTTGAAGTGTTTGAAAACGCTTTTAAGTTATATATAAATTCGGAACAATCCAATATTCAGAACGATCCCGCGTTTACAACAAACAATGACATGAAGTTATTTATTACAACTATGCTCAGCGGCGCATATTCCAACGCGGTATTCAGAGCTTCGGATGAGGCTCAACCATCATTCGTAGACGCTGCCGAGAATGCCGGCAGCCTAGCCCCGGAGGCTTTCGACATAGCCTTCCAGCAGCAGGAAACCCTGCAGGTCGATAAGTGGGCGTATATATTAACAAATATGCAGGACCAGGCGAATAGTGAAGCCGAAATGTGGGTCAATATATACAGCGCCGGAACAGAGCAGTGGAACGGGGTAATTAACCAGTACACCAATGCAATGAGCGATTGGCAAAGCTCTTATCTGCAGGCCTGGAACAACGGGAACCAGGAATGGAACGATCAGATGAACGGCCTTACCGGGGATAAAGCGGCTTGGATGAATGAAGCGATAAATGCTGTAAGCAACGGAAGTTCCGATTATATTCTGGACCAGCTTATGCAGTCAATCGACCAGAGGACATCGCAGTTCTTAAGCGGAGGCCTTCCTGAAGACGTCGCTTCGGCGGTCAAGAACGAGGCTTTAGACCTGGAAAACGAATTGATGCCGAAAACAAGCGAAGAATACCTGTCGTTTTTCAATAACGCGGTATCGCAGTCGAGGGAGACGGATGTAAAATTCGTACTTGACGGCATAGCCGGATATACCGGAAACGATAACGAAACCCTCGCCCAGTTCAATAACGATATGACGGCTTTCAAGAACAGCCAGCTCGCCATAGAAGCCATAAAAATGAGGGATCAATTCGTTACCACAATACAGCAGTATGTCGACCAGATGAATAATACATTGGCAAGCGACGACCAGAACGAGCGGAGCAGCGAATTCTACCCGATGATCTCGGCAAAGGGCTGGACGCTCGACGGAAGCGACTGGGTCAAGAGGGGCGTGATCGTACATTCCACAATGCTCGGCGGAAACCAGCTGGAGGACTTTTCATTTGCGGATTACCAGAGTTTTACAAACCGGCTCAATTTCATAAACTACGCACCAAGCAACGTAATATCGGAGATCAACGGCGAGCAGACGGAGTACAACCTGCTCTTAGCTATGGAGGAAAGCGATATACAGGGCGATATGAGCAATACCATGGACGCTTTCGATAAACATATAGGCTCGTCGTATACGTATACGTCGAAGCCGGACATATACTCCGACGGTACATACGACAGCCAGGGCGAACTGTACAGGACCTCATGGGCCACGACATATTACGGATACCTGCAGACGGAAGGATTGTCGGAGTCCGAAAAACCCTTCTGGGACCAAAACCTGGCCCCGGGGATAGACATATCGTTCTATTCGCTGAACGAGATCGGTCTTGCAATCGCACTTAACTTTATACCGGGTATGGGAACTGTTGCATCAGCAGCTATATTAGCGGGCATGGCCATGACGCATGATATTGTGGATGCCGCCGCAGAACTGGGGACCGTGAACCAGGTATCCAACAGCCAGCTTGGAATAGACCTCCTCAAGGACACCATAAGCGGCGTGACAACTATGGCTACGGCGGGAATAGGTTCGGCCGCCCTCGGCGTTGTTGGAAGCGCGGTACTTTCCACCGGCGTGCAGGACCTGAGCGGCCTGGCCGAGGAAGGACTTCACGTCAATTCGAGCGGAGATATTGATTGGAGCATGACCTCCTCGCAGTGGGGAAGCTGGGGAATGTCAAGCCTCGGTGACCTCGCAGGATCAGTCGCGGGGGCGGGGCTGGGCTCGGCGTTCGGAGGATTTGCCCAGGATGCGACCGGATTCATGGGAGACGACCTCAGCAGCGCGTTCGGAAACGGAATACAGAATTTTACCACGTCATTCTTCACCAACACCTTCTCGACCCTCGGAAGCAATCTTGGCGCCGGCCTCGACTGGAACAATATGACCCTGAACCCCAGCACATGGAATATGAAGGCCGGTTCCACGATCAATATGAACTGGGGAAACATACTTAACAATTCCCTGGTAGCTGGAGCCTCCGGCTTCGCTTCGGGGCTTGCGGGGTCTTTGCTCGGCGGACAGTACAACGCCGATATGGGAGGAATGGACTATAACGGACTTATCGGGGGTGATGCTTACAATAATTTCGCAAATGTAATAGGATCGTTCGCAGGACAGGGCGCAAACTACGAACTGAACGGAAGCTTCAACATAGACCTCGGCGCGGGTATCGGCACAAGCTATGTTAATGGCAAAGGCTTCGTGCGCAATGACGGGACATCGGGAGTAAGCCTCATAAGCTGCCTGCAGGGATTTTCCGACTTATCGAATTCATCGAACCTGCCGGCCTTGCCTGTAAATAACAATCAGGACGCAAGCACGACGCCGGAACTCCCGCAAGCCATATTGCCTAAGGATCCATCCGACTATATTCCGGAAAGCGATATCGTCAATCCGAATGTTCCGGACAATTCATATAGCGGAGCGAATAATGCGGCCAATCCAAATCCGAATGCGTTTACTCCTGCAACAGTAGCTTATAATGAAATAGGGCAGCAAGTTCCACTTACTGATACACAGAGTCCTGTAGTTCCCCAGACAGTAAACCCTTATGACCATATTTCAGACGGGAATAATTCCGGTCCGATTTTACCATATCAGCAAGTAGCAGAGCAGGCGTATCTCAATCAAAGCGATGCGTACAAGACCCAGATTTCAGACCTTCAGAATAACCTTGGCATAGTTACGAGTGCCGGTATCATCAATACAAGTTCGGCAGTGAGCGATCTGAAGAGCGATATTCACGTAACAGATAATGCAATGCAGCAGAATTATTCGTCATATCTCGGCAATGCCGGGATTGATGTTTCAAGATTCACAAAAGATGCTAATGGAAATATAACGAGCAACATATCTAATAATTCCAGTTTTGTCAGCCAGGTATATCAGGACCAGGTGGATCACTATAACCGTGTTATGGATGATGCGAAGGATAATGCGGTAGTGAATGGCATAAATAACACATATAATGCAATGCTTTCGGCAAACAATAACGCGAATATTGTACAGAATGTTGGTTTAGGAAATGCAGGAAATATTACTGATGTTATAAACTATCAAAACGATATCAGAAGCAATAATATTTTAAATATGAACGGCAGCAATAATGGAAACATTGTCAGCGACAGCCTGCAAAACAAAGGAAATTATTTTATGGTCGGAGAACAGGGATTGGGTTTTGGAACGCCTGCAGGCAACTATGGCGATTCTTATAGCGACCGTATCAGTGTTTTCAAAATGGATGACGCCGGTAATATTGACTTGAAAGAATTCAACCAGTCCAATCTGGAATCGACAAACGATAAATATGATAGTAAAACCAACACTTATGATCCGACTCAGCAGCAATATTCTGACACTGCCTCTGGTATATATAATCTTACTACATATCAATGGACGGGGGAAGGACATGATTCCCCAGGAATGCAATTCTGCTTCTTAATAAATGATAAAGGGCCTGTCTCTACCAGTGATGGAATGAATAACGTTGCCTATCCATGGCAAGGTCCTATTATATATGATTCGAGAGTGCATACAGGTGGAGTTTATTGGAATGGCAGTGAAGCATGTAGCACAATAAATCCTAACGATTATTATCAGTTGATGAGTATGTTTCAAAATTCAAATGGATCATATCAATATGGAAGTCAAGGCACATATTATCTATTAAGATAATGGATTGTAATATGAAAAATATGGTAATTATAATTATTTTCACAATAATAAGTTTTAAACTTTATGCTGCTTCAATAGAAATTGCTGGAGACGATATTTTTCACCATGATATTTTTACAAAAACTATTATTGATCCTGATAATGGTGATCCCATTGAATATAATATATTTAATTTCTTCGATAATAATCAGAAAACTGCAGTAGTTATAAATGCTAAATTTAGGCAAAATGATGATATATTTAAATATCCATTTTTTAGAATAAGCTTAAAAAAACAATATAATATTGATAAATTAGTGTTCTATAATGGTTTCCAAATAAATGATGATTTATATAATAAAAATAGCAGGGTAAAAGAGATTCAAATTACATTTTTTCTTGAAAATAAAATTTTTGTAAATGAAGGGGAAATTTATAATGATGTAATCATTGATGAAAAAGGGAGAAAGCAAAAAATTGTAATTGAATGGACAAATATTATAACGACGAACTGTATTTTGCTTGATACAAAAGGAAAACAAATAATTGAATTTCCTGAAGTTAACGCAAATAATTTAAAAATCGATGTATTAACCTACTATTCAGGCACTCAGTATGATGATATCTGTATAAGCAAGCTTGAGTTCTGGTACAGGGGCGAGAAGTACCAAGTGACTAATCTTAAGGAAGCAAAGAAAGAATATGTTAAATTGTATATTGCACATGTTCTTAATTCATTGGAACCGGGTGTATTTTTGCATGATATGGAAGAAAATAATTATAACAGACTTATCAAGATAGCAGGGTGGAAATATGAACAATCTGAAAGCAGGCAGGTTGGAATATTTTTTGAAAAATCTGGAGAAATAAAAATCCATCGATTTTTGCTATCATCCGTCAAAGATCGTGATTTATTCCCAACTAAAATCATCGGAAAATGGAAATTCGATAATGAAGGAAGACTATTCATTATGATAGGTAATGGGCAATTTAAATTGTCGCAAGGGAAAAGTATTTTTACAAGTTCATCTACGGAAAAAGGGCCGTATTTTGTTGGAACTGATCTTGAATTTGAAGGTATTATGGAACCATCGAGACCTTAGATACATATAAATCAACAAAGAGGCTAACTAATGGACAACAAAAACAAGCCATCCGGCGTTCCCGTTAAATTCCAGGACACCGCGAATAAAGTAGCATACTCCAACTTCGCTCTGATCAACAACTCGTCGGAGGAGTTCCTGCTGGACTTCGGCAATATCACCCCCGGCAAGGAGGGAGTGGAGGTATTCAGCAGGATAGCGCTCTCCCCCCGCAACGCGAAGCTGTTCCTGAGCGGGCTTATGGAGCGTGTGAAGAAGTTTGAAGAACAGTTTGGCCCGATCAAGCCGCCAGAGGCGGTGGAGGTAGAGGCGATGAACGGGAGAGATAAGTGACGATTAACGATTGTCGAATGACGATTGAAACCAGGTAATAGTAAAGATTATGATTATAGAACAAAGGTTAGCGAACAACCCCCGCCTGCGAGGGAAGCGCCCGGGGGTTGATCCTTGTAAAGCAGGCCGTCCGCGAAAAACGGCGGTAAGCCCTGCCCCTTATCGATATCTGTTTTTTTATAAAAGAATTCGTTCGCTTAAATTAAAAACCTTAAGGGGCGGGACAGCCGTTTTGAGCGGTTGCAGTTCATGCTTCCCGAGCCCAGCGGGGGCGGTTTCTTTCGGTTCGCTTTCTTTGCCGGCCAAAGAAAGCGAACAGGGGGCCAGGCATATCTCCGCCCTGAACGGAAGCTTCAACATAGACCTCGGCGCGGGTATCGGCACAAGCTATGTTAATGGCAAAGGCTTCGTGCGCAATGACGGGACATCGGGAGTAAGCCTCAGAAGCTGCCTGCAGGGATTTTCCGATTTATCGAATTCATCGAACCTGCCGGCCTTGCCTGTAAATAACAATCAGGACGCAAGCACGACGCCGGAACTCCCGCAAGCCATATTGCCTAAGGATCCATCCGACTATATTCCGGAAGACGATGTTGTTAATACGAATCCTTCAAATAATACTTGGGCTGACCCTGGGCTTGCCGCTTCAAACGTAGTGAATAATGTGACCAATCCGGCTCCGAATGTATTTAATCCTGCTAATGTGGCTTATAATGAAATAGGACAGCAAGTTCCACTTACTGATATGCAAAATTCTTCGTTATCGCAGAAAGTAGACCCGAATGATCATATTTCTATTGGCAGTGCCGCTCTTCAGGATTTGCTTTACAAAAATGGGGAATACAGCAATCAGCTCAAAACACTTCAGAATGATATGAGTACTGTTCAGGGTGTTGGGTTAAATAATGCTAGTTCTATTGTTGGAGACCTCAAAAATGATTTTAAATCAACAGACAGCTTAATGCAACAGAATTATACATCTTATCTGAGTGATAACAATATTAATGTATCAACATTCAAAGTCAATTCAGATGGCAGCGTGTCCAGCAATATATCGAATAATTCTTATGTCAACAATCAACTTTATCAGGAACAAAAAGATCATTACACTAATATCGCAAACGAAATGAATAATAGTTATCAAACTAATGAAATAAATAACACGATTAATACGCTTCAAAGTGTCGGGTTAAACAACTCGGCGGCACCGAGTATCGATCCGGCGATCTCAGATATGAAGGACCAGATAACTATAATAAATAACAGCTATAATAAAAATATTCTTAGTAATGGTCTGAATAATAATAACAGATATGATTTTATAGGGGAAGAAGGACGCGGAAACTATCAGCAAACAGGTCCTGATTATTACGGCGACAGAATTACTGTACTTCAGAAAGATGCGAGCGGTAATATCAATTTCGATGAGTTCAACAGATCCAACCTTGAATCGACTAATGATCCCTCATTAGACAGAAAAGACTATGATCCAGCAAAAGGCGGATTTCAATCAACTGCAGCTGGTATATATTCGCTTACAGCAAGCGGCGATACATCTAATCTTAACTCACAAGATATACCATTAATATTTAGCGTAAATGACGGGCAAAACATACCGACAGAGGGAAATCAAAATAACGCATATAACTATAATACGCCTTACATGAACCAGATTCTTGTTCATGAAGGCGGCGACAACTATAACTGGAGCGCGGGATGCTCTACGATATATATTGATGATTACCCAGCATTAGCGAACTTATTTGGGAATTATAATTCGCAGACAAAGAAATTTATACCTTATGCAGGAAGTTATTCGGCAATAGGAAGCGGTACATATTATCTTTACAGGTAAAAGAAGGTTATGAAAGTTAAAATTATGATAATTCTCAGTCTACTAATAATCTATTCATGTATAAATGCATCAAAAATTGAATTAGATGGAATAGAGAGGGGGAAACTTGGACTTATTTATACAATATTTGGTGAAGATAATAGCCCCCTAAAATATAATGAATTTAATTTATTGGATAAGAATTTGAAAACAGCTTCTGCTATCAGCAAAAGTAATTGTTCACCTGAAGATTCAATACCATGGTTCAATATATTTTTTAAAAAAGAATTCCCTGTTGATAAAATTGTAATCTATAATGGATTTCAATTGAATATGACAGTTTATCAATTAAATGACAGACCCAATGAAGTAAAAATCGATTCACAAAATGAGAGTGATGATTCCACAAATTATTCATTTGTTACAAACATTCAACTATTAGATATTACTAATAGTCAGGAACTTTTATTAAATAAAGAAATTAGAATAAAAAATTTTGGTATAGGTGTCCTTTCCACCTATCCAGGTACAAAGTACGACGACATCTGTTTAAGCAAGCTTGAATTCTGGTACAAGGGCGAGAAGTATAATGTTGCAAATCTTGAAGAAGCCAAGAAAGAATATATTAAGACATACATCCAGAGATGCCTTCATTGGATATTATCATATTATTATATAAACTCTATCAATCCTGAAGGGATGGATAAATTAGATAAACTTGCGGGAATAAAGAAAACGGTAGAATTAGGATATGACACATGTATAAATTTTGAAAAGAGCGGAGATATCAAAGTGATACCGGCACTGGAAGATAATAAGGTAAGGGTACATGTCGGCAGCTGGAAATTCGACGATGAAGGAAGGCTATGGATTAAATTAGACAATGGCGACTGGAAGGTATCAAAAAGTTCCGAATCGAATGTTAATTTTGGCAAAAGACATTTTATCGGGACCGATCTCGATTGTGTTATTGCAGGTTGGGGTGGGTGATATTGATGATATTTAGAAAATTACTTTTATTAAAAAATAATAATCGAGCAAGAGGCTAACTAATGGACAACAAAAACAACACCAAACCATCGGGCGTTCCTGTCAAATTCCAGGACACCGCCAATAAAGTAGCATACTCCAACTTTGCGCTGATCAACAATTCGTCCGAAGAGTTCCTGCTGGACTTCGGAACGATCACGCCCGGAAGGGAAGGGGTTGAGGTGTTTGGCAGGATAGCGCTTTCTCCCCGCAACGCGAAGCTGTTCCTCCAGGGTCTGGCTGAAAGAGTAAAAAAGTTTGAAGAACAATATGGCCCGATCAAGCCGCCGGAGGCGGTGGAGGTGCTTGTCCTGAATTCCCGCCAGAATTCAGGGCTTGCGCCTGTGGTGGAGGCGATTAACAAGGGAGAGCATCATCTAAAATAAATTTAAAATAAGTCCAAAGAAAATATAATTTATGGAGGTTTTTGCATGAAAATAAGATTAACCAATCTATTGCTTGCTTTAATATTGTTCGGTGGAGCTATTTTAACAGTTTTATCTGTTTTATCCGGAGCAGTTTTAACTGGTTGTTCGCTTTTCAATTCATCAAGTTCTTCATCTGCGACATCGACTGCCTCATCGTCTGGTCCTACTGTATATACTGCCGGGCAGGACAGTAGCGGTAACGCATGTTACTGGACAGGAACTACCGAAACACAGTTTACATCTTCTGGAAACGGAGCAAAAGCTTACTCTATCTTTGTATATAATGGAACTGTATATACTGCCGGGCAGGACGGCAGTGGTTACGCATGCTGTTGGGTAGGGTTTACCGAAACACAGTTGACATTTGCTGGACATGGAGCAATTATACACTCTATCTTTGTATATAATGGGAATGTTTATGCTGCCGGGCAGGACAGTTCCGGTCATGCCTGTTACTGGGGGCCAGGATGGTCACAGAATACTCTCAATTCAGGCAGCAGTGTTGCCGATGCAATTTTTGTTTCTGATGGAACAGTATATACCGCCGGATTTGTTACCGGTGCTAATGTTTGCTACTGGACGGGAACTTCCGAAACACCTTTAACAGCCGGTAGCGGTGCTGCTACGTCGATCTTTGTTTATAATGGAACAATTTATACTTCAGGTAATGATATTAGCCTAAATGAGTGCTATTGGACAGGAACAACAGAAACCCCTTTGCCCGGTGGAAGCTATAGTGGCGGGAGTTATTATCCATGGGCAGGGGCGATCTTTGTATATAATGGAATTGTTTATATTGCTGGGCGGGACAGCAGCAGGAACGCTTGTTACTGGACAGGAACTTCAGAAACACAGTTGACAACGGCTGGCGGCAGCGCTTTTGCAGACTCAATCTATGTATACAATGGAACTGTATATACTGCCGGGCAGGACAGCAGTGGTAACGAATGTTACTGGACAGGAACTAATGAGACTAAGCTATTAAGCGGAGCATCTGTAAATTCAATCTTTGTAGTACCCTAAATATCTATAAATAATTACATAGTCAATTTTAATACGCTATTTTATCTGGGAAATATGGGATAAGAGCCTTTTTTAATATCTACGCAACTGAGGAATTCGGTATCTAAAACTATTACGCGAGGAATTTTTCAATGAAAAAGGGGGGGGCAATCATGGCATTTTTAGAATACAAAGGTAAGATGATTAATCTTGATGATGACTAAGAAAGTGGTGATGCGGAACGGGCCTGTCCCTGATGTCGGCTCAGGGATGAGGAAGTATGAGGAGCAATTTGCCCCGATCAAGCCGTCCGAGGCGCTTGTCCCTGAGCATACTGCTCAGGGGGTGGAAGTTGAGGCGATAAACGGGAGAGATAAGTGACGATTGCCGATTATCGAATGACGATTGAAACCAGGTAATAGTAAAGATTATGATTATAGAACAAAGGTTAGCGAATAACCCCCGCCTGCGAGGGAAGCGCCCAAAGTTTTATCCTTGTGTTGAAAGCCGCCCGCGAAAAACGGCGGTAAGCCCCGCCCCTTATCGATTTTTGTTTTTTTATAAAAGAATTTGTTCTTGTAAATTAAAAACCTTAAGGGGCGGGACAGCCGTTTTGAGCGGTTGCTACCCATGCTTGCCGAGCAAAGCGGGGGCTTGTGCCTGCCGTCAGGCAGGTGCGGTTTCTTTCGGTTCGCTTTCTTTGCCGGACAAAGAAAGCGAACAGGGAAACGGCATCGAATGCGAATCTGTAGTAAAAGTCCAGCTAAGGGATTGTACCGGGCTGAAGAGCGAGGGTAATGATTGTATTTTTTAAGTAAAATAAGTTTGAAGAAAACATAATATTTATGGAGGTTTTTATATGAAGAAAAGATTAACCAAGGTTTGCGCCATTTTATCTGCCGGAGTTTTTATGGTGATGATATCAATAGTTTCCGTCAGCATTTTCTCAGTAGCTTTATCCGGATGTTCGAATTCGCCAGGGTCATCGAGTTCTTCTAGTTCATCGGCTCCCGCTCCGACTCAATTGACGATCGTTAATTCTTCATCTGAAAGGTTAGGCTTTATTGAATGGCCTCTAGGAAGCGCCCAAGGTACATTTTTTGGATATGATGCATGGGTTACTGGTACTATTTCTTATTCTGGTTTATTTGTCGGAGACAGCGCTACTAAAGATGTTTCGCCCGGTTCCGGTTACGTTTATTTTTATCCCGATAACGGAATCTTTACAGAATATCATACAGTTGAATTAGTTACAGTGTCGAATAATCAGTCTGTTACATTTACTTTCACAGGCTCAACATTGGTCGTAGTCGGCCTAAAAAAATCCGGTCAAACCAATATTCAATATATACCGGTTATACCTTCAATATCTGTAATTCCTTCCATATCATATGATGAAGTAACAAACAGTTATTTTAAATTTATGGAAGGGAACAGATGATGAAATTTTACTGCAAGTGTATTCAATGAATAAAGAGGAAAAATGATAACGGACTGGGATGAGTTCAAGGTTTGGTGCGGATGCGGCAGCAGGCTCAAGGTCCTCATATTTAATACGGCTGATAATAATGACATTACTGAATATAACTGCCCTGAATGCGGGAAAGAGTTTACGGCGATATCCGCTATAAAGCCGAAGGTGAAACTGATTAACAGAAGGAATAACGCTGGATCGGAATTTGAAGCTTCGACTCCGGATTTGTAATTTCACCTTCATATACTACTTTTTTAAAATATTTCAGGGGCTAAATAATCGTAAAGCAATATATGTTTAATTTTAAAATAAGGCCGCAAACAGCTATCTTATTCCTGATCTTGATTTTATCTTTCTGGCTGAACTATTTCAAAATTCATGATATAGGGTATGGAAATAGTTATTATGCCGCAGCTGTCAGGAGCATGCTCGCAAACTTGCATAATTTTTTTTTCGCCGCCTACGATCCCGGAGGGTTTGTATCGATAGATAAACCTCCTGTCGCTTTGTGGGTTCAATGCTTGAACGCTTCGATATTCGGTTTTCACGGTTGGGCTTTACTATTGCCTCAGGCATTGGCCGGGGTGGTTTCAGTCTTGCTGCTTTATAAAATTGTCCGAAAAAATTTCGGCGAGGCCGCGGGCTTTCTGGCTGCGGGAATACTAGCCATAACTCCGGTTTTTGTTGCGGTAAACAGGACTAATGAAGTTGACCCGATCTTGATCATGATCATAATGTTAGCAGCTGTGGCAGTAAATTCAGCCACTCAAAAAGGAAGTATGCCCCTGCTCTTGCTTTCAATGTGTTTAATTGGACTCGGTTTTAATACCAAAATGCTTCAAGCCTTTCTTGTAATTCCCGCGTTTTACGTTTTATATATAATTTCATCTCCGGTCAAAATCGGCAGAAAAGTTATAGATCTAAGCATTGCAACAGTTATATTACTGGTGATCTCATTGTCTTGGGCCTTTATCGTGGATACGGTCCCTGCAAGAGACAGGCCGTATTCCGGGAGCAGCAATAAAAATTCGGAAATTAATCTTGCCTTATTTTATAACGGAATATTCAGGATCATTCCCGAGCCCGTTTCCTACCCCATACGTCATAACAAGGCTTATCAAATCCTGATTAAAAAATCAAGTTCCGTATTTAATAATAATATTCAATCGGAAATGAATGAATTTGCGAAGGGGAAATGGACTACCGGAGGGGAAATCGGCTATCCGGGCTTACTTCGATTTTTTAATCAGCAAATGGCGGGGCAGATAAGCTGGCTGTTGCTGATAACTTTTTCTGGGATTATTGTTTACATTATAGGGATTAAAAAAACAGTCTTAAAAGACCAAAAACTGGAAACAGGATCTGTATTATTCTGGAGTTTCTGGGTTTTTCTGATGATGGCATGTTTCAGTGAGGCCTCTTTTTTCCATAGATACTATCTGGCTCTGCTTGCTCCCGGTATGGCCGCTTTGTCCGGAATAGGTATTTGTAAATTAAATGATGAATATTTAAAAAAAGAACGGTTATGGTGGATGCTTCCTGTTTCAATAACTTTGAATGCAGGTTTGCAGTTTATATTTTTATCAAGATACCCCGGTTGGTTTTTTGCGATGGTTCCAGCAATTCTCGGATTATGCATTATTTCTTCAGGTATTTTAATCTTTATAAGGTTATCCGGAAAACTTCAAAATAAAATCTTTGTCAATATTATAGTAACAATCAGCTGTGTTGGCCTTTTCATCGCACCATTAATCTGGTCGTTAACTCCAATTTTATTCGGCGATCAAATCGCGATACCTTTTGCAGGGCCGGAACTTAAAGACGGAAAGGAATATTATTTCAATTATTTTCTTGATAACCGAATTGATGATAAAAAAGTTGTAGAATTTTTAATAAATAATAATAAGGGTGAGAGGTATTTAGCAGGTGTCCCGAACTCCTTTATAGCCTCACAGATAATTATCGATACAGGCATGCCTGTTATGGCTATGGGCGGATATATGGGTGCCGATAACATTTTATCAATTGATGATTTAAAGAAAATGCTTGACCAGGGACAAGTCAGATTTTTTTTAATTTATAAGATACCTTCTAATATGAAAAATATTCAAAAGATAACTATAACAGATCAATTTTCTAATATTGAAAAATTATCCGGATGGATTTCAAAAAATGGGAAACCTGTAGATGAAAATTCCTGGATGGATAAAGAAAGCAATAGTTATGGAAGTAATTCTATAAGTGAATCCGGTAATCATATCCGGGTGGAACTGCAATTGTATGACCTCAGGCCAAAAGGATGAAGAAAAATTTTAAACAGGGATTCGATTTAAAAATCCACCTTGCATAATTCCAGACTCTGTAGTATAATAAATGAGTGTGTACAAATTGTATACGATTTGTGTACAGTGATTTTCCTTCAATATGAAATATGTGTTTTGTAATTGGTTGTTAGTGAAGAAATTAGAAAAAAGGGAAAGTTCTATCGATTCCGAGGGGATCAACATACCTATCTATTTCAGTGTTTTTCTTCCAGCCAGAGCCGAAGATGCCGAAAGGTACCGGGCAAGGAATTAGCCGCAGATACATATGGATGAGAACGGATTGAAAAATTTTAAGGATTTTTGTCAATGGCCTTGCCTAAGGCCTTATCTATAGCCTCGATAAGTTTTTCCTTCCGGACGGGTTTTAAAAGGATATCGGTGCAGCCGATATTACGGGATAAATCGATATTTTCAGAGTCTATATAACCTGTCAGCATGATAACCGGCAGATCCGGATTGTTTTTCCTGATTTCCCTTAAAATCTCGATCCCGTTGTCATCCATCAATTTTATATCGCAGATGACGGTGTCTATATTCTCGGAGGCTATTATTTTAAAAGCTTCATGACGGTTCGAAGCTTCGAACGCGCATTTACCGCTTGAGGTAATCTGGGAAACAATAACCTTTCTTATTTGAGGTTCGTCGTCGATTATCAGGATTTTTTTTAACCTTTCAACATCCATTAAATTCCCTCTTTGACCATAAACTTTATTTCAAAAACCGTGCCCTCTTTTTCACCGCTGCGCACAGATATCATACCTTTGTTTTTTGTCACCAGGGAATATACTATGGATAGCCCGAGCCCGGTTCCCTTGCCCGCTTCTTTTGTCGTAAAAAAGGGATTGAATATTTTGGTGATATTTTCCTGCGATATTCCTATCCCGGTATCCGACACGGAAGTTATTATCATATTGTTGCTGTAAGAAGAGCTGACGGTTAAAACCCCTTTTCCGTTCATAGCGTCAATGGCGTTGCTGTATAGATTGACAAATACCTGGTGTAAATCTCCGCCGTAGACAAAAACCGGGGGAATATCGGAATAGTCCTTTTTTACGGTTATATCTATAAAATTCCTGCTATACCTCACTATCCTCAGAGCTTCGTCCATAATGTCGTTGAGGTTTAAATTCGCGGGCTTCTCTTCCTTAATGCTTCTCGAATAACTCGACAGGTCTTTGACTATATCTGAGGCATGAATGGTGAATTCTATAATCGTTTCAGCGTTTTCCCTTATATTTTTAGATTCCGCCTCGTCCCTTATTATTTCTGCATTGCCGAGTATTCCGTACAGCGGATTGTTGATTTCATGCGCGACGCCTGAAACCAGGGTGCCCAGGGCGGCCATTTTCTCCGCCCGGTATAATTGCTCTTTCATTTCTTTCTGCGCCGTGATATTTTTCATGATTATCCCGGCCTCGCGCATATCTCCGTTTCCCGAAAGCTCAAACAGCGTATAACCCAGCGTTTCTTTGCCTATGGATAGCTCCTGATCGTCAAAAATGTTTCTGTTTCGGAGCATTTTTATCTGGTTGATGAAATAATCCCTGGTTGCGCTGTTTTCTATCCCGATAACATCAAGAATATTGCAGCCTGTGATCCTTGACGGCTCCAGCTTCATCTCTTTGATAAAAGATTCGTTAAAAAAAGATATCCTTAAAGTCACCGTGTCGAAAACCGCTATCGATGAAGGGATGTTCGATATAATGTTCCTCGCGGCGTCGACGGCATATATCTTATTCAGGGCTACTTCGATCTGGTTGGAAATTGTTATGAAAAACTGCCTGTAAGATTCCCTCATGTTCGTCCTTGCGGACGGTATGTCGAAAATGATGTAGTATGAATATTTGTCATGTATTAATATTGGAAGGATGATGCTTTCATGGTTATTATTATCTTCCCGGCCCGAATCGAACAGATCGAGATTGACCGCCGAATAATAATTGACGCTGGAATAGCCTTGAAGTTTATCCTTCCAGATTTGAGCCGTGTATTTATTGTTTAAAATTCTTTTTGGAGGTTTATCCATGTAAAAAACCGACGGTTCGTTCTGAATTTCAAACTGTTTATTAAAAACCAGGTAATATCCCCTCAAAAACCCCATTTTTTCTATAATTATTTCAATTACCTTTTCCAGGGTATCCCTTTCCCCTTTGTAATAATTTATTCTTTCAGCCACTTCTTTTAAAACCGACAGTTTTTCAGCTTCCTCCCTGATAAACTTATTAGCGATCTGGAGTTCGTGAAGATCTTCTCTGCTGTCTACTATCGCTTTTTCGAGGGCCTTCGTCCTTTCATTTTCCGTTTCAATCGACTCGTTTTCTTTTCCGGCCGGGGGTTTGTTCATTATCAGGACAATTAATGCCGCCAGAAGGATCGTAATTAATATGTCCTCCCGAACCGCAAATTTAAAATGAAATATATAAAAGCCTACCGTTTCCAGTACGACCATTATCAAAGCAATTGTTAACGTTATTATATTTTTAAATATCGGGTTTTTCATGTAAGAGATTTCATATACGCAGGAATCCGCCCCTTCAGCCTGACACTGGATTTCTTTTATTTTAGCCGGAGGCAGCCCCCACATCGAGGGGAAGGCGGCATAAAGGCCTTTTATGGCATCGCAATTCAGCTTGCTCTGCGTGTGCCCGGGAAAAATAACGTATTTCAAAATACCCTTTGAATTTCCGGTTGACGTATATTCGAACTTGCCGATCCTTGTATAAAGAGAACTGTACTCGGCGGCCTTTTTAAAAGCGATCAGAGGCGTTGAAACCAATTTCAATATATTCAGCATATAATTGAAAAAACTGTAGGAAAAATATCTTCCGGTTTCATACGCGACATCGGGATTTCCGGTAAATATCACAAGTTTTTCTAGGAATGCATTGTAATAATCGAATGAAATCCAGTTATCCTTGTCCTCCAGGTAATCGAGATCCATGCCGGTTTCGATGACAAATTTCTTTAATTCTTCCTTGCCGAATCTTTTCTCTATATAAACAAGCACAGGTTTTATCACCATGCAGCTCAGATCGAAGGAAGCCTTGTCTATTTTTGAGAAATCCGGAGTTTTCAGCATATTCAGTCCTGCCTGCTTGCCTTGAGACGCCTGTCAACCCCGGTGCGCCTGTCTTCATTCCGTCGTCTGTCGATGCCGGTATAATCTTCTCCCTGGGGTTTTGCGGAAACCACGGTTTCCTTCAGTTTTTCAATCGAATCATAAAGGTCCCTGACGGTTTTTATATGGGCTACTTTATTGATCGGAATGATAATGTCAAGCTTGTCTTCGATGTTTCCCATAATTTCCATTAGTTTTAACGAATCAAGGCCTAAATCGGCAACCAGTTCATCATCGGGCCGGTAAACCGAACCCGGTTTCAGGACGCCCTTCAATACTTTGTCGACTATTTCTTTTTTATTTTCCATTCGAAGATACCCCTAATATGTGTTTATATTTTTCAAATATTTTCAAAGCCGCTTTCAGATCATCCCAATCATGCGTAGCAATATAGCTTGTCCTGAAGCCTGTGGCAATCTCAGGCACTGCCGGCTGGAGAACCGGATTCACATAGACGCCTTCGTCCATGAATATTTTGGCTGCGGCCAGCGTTAAAATTTCATTCCCCAGAATAACCGGTACGATCTGGGTCCCGAGAAATCTGGCATTGTAACCCATAGCCTCCAGACTGTCGCCCATAAACTTCGCTTTATCCATGATGTCTTTTCTCATTCCGGGCTTTTCCTTTATCAGTTTCAGAACCGCCCTGACTGTCGCTGCGACCGATGCCGGAAGGCTGGCGCTGAAAATATGCGGGCTTCCTTTATGTTTGATATGGTCGATAACCCTGAAGTCTCCGGCGATAAATCCGCCCAGAGAAGCGAAACTTTTGCTGAAGGTACCCATTATCATATCCACGTCTTTTTCAATACCGGCAGCTTCGCAAGCTCCCCTTCCGTTTGCCCCGAAAACCCCGATCCCATGCGCTTCGTCTACGAATAAACGCGATCCGTATTTCTTATTCAATTCGCTTATCGCCTTTAAATCGGGAATGGTGCCTTCCATGCTGAAAACAGAATCCGTTACAAGCAATACATTCCTGCCGGGCAGTTTGGATAAAACCTTTTCAAGGTTTTTCATATCATTATGACGGTAAACAAAATATGTCGCCCCTGAAAGTTTGGCAGCGTCGAACAAACTTCTATGGCTCCTCTCATCAAGGACTATTACATCCTCCGATCCGCATAATGCTGTAATTCCGGCCAGGTTGGTTTGGTACCCGGTGCTGCATATAACTACGGCCTCCCTGCCGAGAAATTCCGCAAGCTCGTTTTCCAATTTTTTATGTATGTCTAAAGTTCCGTTCAAAAGCGGCGAACCGGAGCATCCCGTGCCGTATTGATCTATCGCTTCTTTCGCCGCGTTCATCACTTCAGGATTACTGGCGGCCCCGAGATACGAGTTTGTGCCGAGCAGAACAATTTTTTTGTCTTCGAGGTAAACGCAGGAATTCTGTGCCGTATTGAATTCCGGGTAATAATTGTAAATCCCCGATAATCGCGCCATGTTCGCCTTATAATACTTCGATACTTTATTAAAAATATCACCGTCGGGGTAATCCAGTTGCAGCTTTTTAATTTCTTTTGAAATAAATATCAGGTTGGATCTGTTCAAAACATCCTCTTTAAAAGGATGGTGAAAAAAATTATCGGGTTGTTTGATCGAATCCGTAATCAGATGAGCCATAGTCCTTGAATATTCGCTGCTGTCACGGTGTCTGACAAAATAAACAAGAGGCTGGGCAACGGCGCCCAGAACTAATTTGGGATCATAAGCCGTAATGCCCATTTCCAGTTTCTTCTTTCCAAGTTCGATTGCCCTTGAGAGGCTGAATATGTTATTTGCCTTGTATAAATGCGCGTTTTTATAATTGGTAAAATTATAATCGACCCCCCAGTACATTGTATAATAAGTATGCTCATCAAAAATATTGAAACTGAAAGCGACGATTTGATCGCCGTATTTCATCAGCAAAACTTCACTGCTGTCTCTTAGCATGTCCGCCGCCGATTCGAAAAATTCCGGCGTAAAATATTCCCGTTCATATTCGGACGCTTTATCATAAACCTGTTTCCAGAGCGATGAGAGTTCATTTTTGTACTTTTTATAATCTCTGATAAATTCATATTCAATGCCGAATTTCTCCTTGATTCGGAAAGACTGTTTATAGTAATCGGCGGCCCTGTTCTTTTTTTTCAAATCGGAAAAATATTCTTCGATGCTGTTCCATCTGACGTCCATAACGGCTTTTGGAAAACCGAGGGCCGGATAGAACCCGATAGGTTTCAGGGTTTGATAATAACGATCGAATTTTTCATAAGGGACATCGCGGAAAACCTGGATTTTTACGCCTTCCTCGTTGGAAATATCGTCCATTTCCCGGGCGGTTCTTTCCAGGATTGATTCGAAATCTTCATCATCTTTAACCATTAAACCTTCGCCCAGCAAACAGATATTCGCGCATTCAAGGGTTTTAAAATTTAAAAAATCCGGGTAAATCTGTTTGATCCTTTTTCTATAATCGCTAAGGATAGAGGTATCCATCGAAGAAAAATCCGTGAATGCGATAAACAGGTTGGCCCTGGCTAATTCATACGTTTTGTCATGAAATAGAAGATAATAATAGACCAGATTATTAATGCCCGACTGTTCGATCATTTTCAGAGAGTTGTACTTCAACTGGAATGGAAGGGAAAGATTTTTTTCCCATGTTTCTTTTAGAATGCCGTTTAAGGAGCGTAGTTTCTCTATTTCGATATTTATCCTACTCAATGTACTTTCCTTTTAATCTGCCTTGCATATATTCCTCTCTCATTAAATTCCGCTGAATTTTACCGCTTGGCGTTACCAGGATCGTTTTAGGTTTAACCGCGATTATTTTTAACACCTTTAAACCCGTTTTTCTCAAGATGATCCTGTCTATTTCAGATTCGATAAACCTGAGATCGTCCCCATGGGAATATGTCGTTTCGTATATTACAATCAGTTCTACAACTCCGGAAGAAGACTTCGATGCAGGTATATCGAAACAAACAACACGGTTCCTTGCAATCTGTTTCAATTCTTTTATATATGATTCAATTTCATAAGGAAAATAATTTTCACCGTTAATAATGAACATATCGTCGGAACGCCCCAATACAACAAGATCTTTTCCCCGGAAAAAACCGAAGTCCCTTGTATTTAAAAAACCGTCCCGATCGGATAGCCCGACTTCTTTTCCGTTTATGTATGCGCTCGAAGCCACATTGTTTCCGTATATTTTAATCAATCCGTACGGATCCCTGGGGTTTTCCTTTTCTATCTTTATTTCTATATTTTTTAAACACCTTCCTACCGTCGGATAAAAATATTCGTTCACTTTAAAGATCCTGTAAGGACGGAAAGGCTTCGCGATAGTGACCGCCAGGGTCGCCTCCGCAAGCCCGTAACATGGCGAAACTACGCCTTTTTTTAAGCCGTACGGGCGGAAAGCTTTTTCAAATTCCCTGATTTTATTGACGTTAATCGGTTCCGTTCCGATGCCGATCCATTTTAATCTGCTTAAATCGAAGTTGTATTTTTCTTCCCTGTTGAGTCTGCGTAAAATCCACTCAATCGCAAAATTTGGCATGCAGCATGCCTGTATACCGTATCCGGAGAGAATCGTCATAAAATTTAACGGATGTTTGGCGAATTGCGCAGGTGTTAAAAGAACCAGTTCGCTTAATGTTAAAAGACTCCCCAGGAACGATCCGACAAGCCCCATGTCATGGTACAGTGGGAGCCAGTTTGCAGACCTGAACGCGGCGGGATTTATTTCAAGCGTTGTATAGATATCTTCGATGTTCGCCCTCAGGTTTTTATAGCGTATTATGACGCCTTTGGGTTGGCTGGTGCTTCCTGAAGTAAACTGTATGAAAATGGTGTCGTCATCTCCGGGTATCTGCCTTTCCGCATGGACATCACGTGGATTATCAAAACCGGCGAATATTTCACTGTATGTGAATATCTTGAAATCCAGGCCTCTTTCATAGCAAACGGATTTAATATCGTCTTTTTCATTTTCATCGCATATATAAAAATGGAATTGGCCCATAATAAACGATATGCGGTTTTTAAAAGCTTCTGCCGATATGAACGATTCCCTGGGGGGCATCGGAACTACTGCCGCCCCGATCCATATATGTGCCAGCCATAGATAAACCAGCTCCATTGAGGTTTTGGATGACAGCAGCACGCGGTCGCTTTTTTTTATATTATGGCTTATAAGAATGTCCGCCAATATCCCCGCTTTTTTATATATTTCCGAATAACTGCTGAACTGCATTTTTCTTTCATTTTCATTATAAAAATATATTCCCCTGCTTCCGCAATGTTCAAGATCGTCCCATATTTGTTGAAAGCAGTTTAAATGATAGTCGAATTGCCGGTTCTTATGTTTAAACATAAGGGCTGCCTCTCAACATATTATAATATGTATATTATATTAATCAAGTACCCTTATTTATCTTATATCTGTTGAATTATTCTATTGTTAAATCTCATTGAACAGGGTTTTTATCGTGTCGAGAAGCTGCTCTTTCGTGATTGGTTTCTGAAGATAGGCCATTCTCTCCTTTTTCAGATCGTAATGTTCTACTTCCGCATCGAAATCTATAGCCGTTATAAATATGATCGGGACTATCTCGTCAAGTTTCCGGATAAGCATAGCCAGTTCTATACCGTCAAAATCCGGAAGGTGGATGTCCGTTATCACCAGATCGGGGATCAGGTTCTGAAACAGTAAAAGACCTTCCGCAGCGTTCTTTGCCGTGAAAACACTGAAATTTTCCTTTTGAAGCATGTACGAAACGGTTTTAGTTATATACGCCAGATCGTCAATCAGCAGAATATTGGTTCGAGTTAAATCTTTTTTTATTTCCCCCAACTTGGCAAATATTTCTTTTTGAATGGATTTAATATGTATGCTGATTTTCTGGTCGATGTTCCCTGAGATCCAACTTGAAAAACGTTCCTTTATCATTTGTTCCCGGGACTCGCTGTCTAATTTCTCAATCAGTTTCTTTTTTTCAACTATGGGGATTTTCATATTAAGAATTTCTATTACCTTATTCTTGTTCTCCTCAGAACGGCTGCGTTTTAATAAAAAACCCAGCTCAATTAGCATATCGCCATTAAAAGGATTGTCAGTATCCATCTTTAACCTTCAGTTGTTAATCTTCCCCAATGTAAGCATATAATATCACTCGTGTCCAAATTAAATTATGAAAAAGCCTAATCATGCCTTATAATAAATTGGGTCGGCAAACCTAAATCATTACATAATAAGGAGATTAGGCTTTATGAACAATTCTACCATAGTCGGTCAGTTATTGCAAATGTTTCCGAGATTTGAATTTCAGAAAGCCGTTAAGGAAACTGGGGCATAATACCATTTTGGATCAAAGCAATATGGGTAAGGGATATATCACAAGTTCACAGGTTTTACCGAATCGTTCAGCAATTTCCACCAGTTGTCAGCATATGCAGGATTCTGGTCCTTGCCGCTTAAAAACCTGTACACTATATCCTGGGTATTTCCGTCCGCATAAAATTTTGCATGCTCGACATTATTTACAGTAAACGATCTAAACGGCATTTTGTATATTAAAGAGCTGTCCGTATGGACTGTCCCGTCACCATCGTTATTTTTTACTGCGCCCTCAAAATTTACAAAATTATTTATTCCATTTTTGTCCTGAATGACTTCCAGCTTTTTTACTGTTTCTTTACCGGTCCCTGCCAGGATTATAATATTCTTTTTTATTTCATCCGGAAGCTTATTAAGGTCGAATAAATTGTTTCTATATTCAGCCATTGATACTATTCTTTTTTTTATTAAATTTGCATTATCATTCAAACCGTTCGTATCGGTATTTATGAAAAGATTGGATTGCCAGTTATCGCTTTGCGTAAGATCGACATTTGTTTCCGTTCCGCTCCAGACTATGGCTCCGTCATTATACGGGACAAGCTCGAAGATTGCCGGCAGGGTCCGGGCTATATGGCGGAACTTGTTGTTAAAATTAAAAATATTAAAGGGAACAGTCGTACCCATGATCAATGCCTGTATTGCGATGAAGGCGCCTCTGAACGGACAGGCACCAATAATAGCCCTGTCCAGCATGGATAAGTTATTTTCGTTAAAGAGCTTCTTCAGATAAAATAAAAAAATATTTCCGCCCCAGCTATGGGTGATAAAATTAAATTTAATATTCCCGCCTCGCGATGCTGTCAGCTTATTAGTGAGGTTATTTACATAGTCGGATAACATACTTGCGTTGTAATCGCATGGCTTTCTCCAGTCATAAGTAAAAAGATAAATTTGATCACCGAAATCTTTTTTCAAGACGGAATAGAAATGCCTGTAAATATCTCCGATGATAAGGTAATCTGCAAACACCTTATTCTTTTCCACCAGCACAGAATCGAGCCTATCGAAACGATAATCCTCTTGGAGGGTCCATTGGTCCGGATTGAATCCTGCCATCTTGGACAGATCATAAATGTCGTCATAATCGAGCGAATTACTGTTGACTATATGACCTCCAAGGAAGCCATGGATAAATATGATCGGGTTTGACATGATGACCCTCCTTAATTTTTATAAAATATTTTATAACAAAACGATATTTAAGACTGCCAGAGGATCGCTGTACTCATCTACCGGGAGGAACAATCAAGTGTTAAATAACTCAATATAAGTCTTAAATCCTAAAGATAATTAAGCAAGCTTATCTTAACCCATTCGTCAGGATAATATCCATAGTGAGCTTCAATAGTCTTATTTTTTAGATCTAAAAGAGATGTGCTCCCTTCGATCCTTTTAAAAGGCCTTCCTGACGGGTCATTATCCACAGGGTTATTACTAATATCAGCATAATTTTTGCAATCGCTGTCATATGGATTATCGGGCTGAGGCGAGAGATAATCAATAAGGCTTTTAGCCTTTTTATAATCTATAACTCCCTTTGACAATTCATCGATGAAAAGACTGTTAAGTTTATCGTAACGCCATTGAACATCGTCGCTTTTCGGAATGTTCCCCGGATTGGTATTATTAACACCCGCGGACCACTCCCACATCATCGCCAATCTCATTTCCGGTATGATGTAATTATTGGTTGTGAGGACATAATCACCGTTCGACTTTCTCATAGGACTAAAAAAATATGTCCTGGGACAGTTCTTTTCCTGAACATTTTTATCTATATAACCGTTGTCGTCAAAAGCAGTTGCATTATAAGCAGCGGGAGATGGAGAATCGGGATATTTATTTTTATACCAGGACAAAAGCCCTTTGTTAAAAGAAAGATATTGCTTTTCATATTTATAGTCGTTCCAGCGAACCATAAGGCCGTTTTGCCAATCAGCGGTCTTATGCTCATTTAAAAACTCTGTGGAAGGGAGTTGAGCGGCTAATTCTTTATTACTGTTATGCGGATTCGGGTAGAACAGGAAATTGCTGTTTACCATAGATGAGCCGGCCTCGACAACGCAGGCCCTGTCATTGGCCCCGTCGCCTATCAGATAAATCCATGAAACTCCCCTGGGCAAACCTTCCATAATATCGACTGCGCTTTTTGCACTATCGGCAAATTGAACAGCGTATCTGACAAGAAGTAGAGAATTAATTCCTATGCTGTCAGGAGTGCAATTGCCTGAAGCAACGATCTGTACCCCGCAGGCGATTCCGAGACTGTTCATTGAAGTAGGGCTTCCCACAAACCCTGGTGCAGTCATATTGACCGTAGGAAGAGCCTTTAATCCGGAGGCTGAAGTCACGCCTATGAGGTTGTTGATGATAAGACATGCTGTCTTCTGATATACCTGCGCAGTAGGAAACATAAAATCCCGACCCATGTAATGCCCGCTGCCTGCGGATTTCCCAAATACAGAAAAACCGTTGCACATCATAGGCATTTTAAAATGCTGCGGGCTTGTATTGGTTACCGGTTCGTTTAAACCAAGACTTAACCAGTCCCCCGTGTAAATGATGGAACATAGAATATCATGTCCAAAGTTGAGCGCCAAAAGATTTTCTATCAAGACTTTCGTTTTCAGCCCTTTACTCTGCATAACATCCTGACATCCCTTCACAATACCATTCATTTCTTCTCTAAGTTCCGGAGGCACAATGACATGATCATTTTTGGATAAGTTCTTTGCTATGTCAAGGATGATTCCGCCGAGCCAGTCTTCAAGAATCTTCACTATATCAGGTTCCTGCTGATCGTTTATAAACGATATGACTATACGATCGGCAAAATCAGTTGTCATTTCTGAAATTTCGGATTCAGCAAGGCATCCGAGCAGATAACCCATTTCGTAATGGCTTCCTTCTACGTAATAAGCCTTTTTAGGCTGACCATTTACACTGTTTTTTGCCGTATTATGTTCTGCCATCATCCCGATCCTTCCCTGATAGGATATAATATTCTCATCCCTCACGTTAAAATTATCTTTAGCAAAGGCAGCCTTCAGATCGTTTATGTTACCCATAAAAGTCCTCCTTTTCTATTTTATAATCAACAAAATAATATTGTCAATAAATAAATAATAATATTTTATTGCAAACTATGATTGTTGTCAAGGGTAAAAACCAAATATTTTTTAAAGTGTATCTATAATTATTAAGTATAATATTAGCTGTGAATCTATAGTAATATATACAAAACAGTCAATGCCTCAAATCAAGATTAAAGTTTGAGCCCGTTCCCCGTGTCGTAAATTCGATGAACATGCGGTATGCATTTGAGGGCAATATAAGGTTAAATGAATAGCAAAATAATAACCCTCCCCGAATCCGGGTGATGAATTATTTATTCCAAAGGGAACTTTACAGAGTGGGGAATGCATTGCTCGAAAGGGGAGACCTCTCCGAAAATATTTCCTGCACGGGAAACCTCAAACTGAGGAATTCCGTGGTTGTTAATTTCAAGATATCCGGTACAGTGGCTGAGGTGATAGCCGATTTCAATCAAAAAATCAGGAAAGGACAGCCGCTGGCTTCCCTGGATTCCTTTCAGCACTACTCAGAAAATTCACCGTTTTACGGTCGTAAGTGATTAAAAACCTTAAACATTGACGGGAAAATCCATGAAAATCAGGAATATTTCTGTTTTAACAAGCTATTGTAAAAATATTTCCTTTCCTCTTTAACACTATTGACAATTTGCCAATCGGATATTAAAATATTTGCAGAATTTTTTTGCTTGTTTTACTGTAACATTTTTTTGATTAAAGTCATTACTCTCCGAAATTTAATAATTGTTTTCCATTACCGGCATATTGATTCTTTTTTGTGGGCGATTCAATATTCTAGTGTGCATGTTATTTAAGGAGATATTTATGAATAAATTGTCATTGTTAATCACAGGTTTGCTTTTTATCTTCTCTTTGGTTTACAGTCAGGAAATAAAGAGCGCGGACAGGTACTCGGAAGCAGTCAATTTTGTCAACAAAGGCTTGGATTATATTAAAACCCGCGGGAATGATGAGGCCTTTACCGAATTCAGCAATCCCAGGGGAAAGTTTTCAAGCAAAAGGCTTTATCTTTTCGTAGTGGATTTCAAAGGAATGGTTCTTGCGCATGGAGCCAACACAAACTTTATTGGCAAAAACCAGCTTGATTTGATGGATGCGGATGGAAAATATTTCATAAGGGAATTTATCAATATCGCTTCAAATAAAGGAGCGGGCTGGGTATCTTATAAATGGTCTAATCCCGCCACGAAGAAAATCCAGAACAAAACGACATATATAAAAAAAATAGATAGTATGGATGCATTCCTGGGATGCGGTGTTTACAAATAAAACTTAATTCATCATTGTTCGTCAAATTTAAAACAGATGGAGTATTATGAGATGAAAAATACTATAAGTAATTTTAAAATAATGACCAAGTTGATGATTTTGCTTGTAATATCCCTGATTTTTTTAATAATACTGGGTATTTCATTCTTTATCCAGCTGACCCTTCAGGAAAACAGGACTGTAGAAATTTATAGCAACAGGCTAAATAATTATATGACATACTCTGAAATTCACAATGATATAATGGAAGTTCAAACCAGCCTTTTTCAAATGATCACATGGGTTAACGCAAATTACCAAACTGCAAGAATAAAGGAAATCGGAGACAAGCAGAAAGTGAACATTAAGAATGTCGAAACGATCATCGGGGATTTTCTGAAATCCGGGAAATCTTCTTCTGAAGAAAAACAGCTCTATGGGGATCTGTTTAAGAATTTCGAGGATTATGAAGACTGGGCTTTAAGGGTTATTGATATGGTCGGGGTGGACTCGGCCATAGCAACAATGCAGATGGGAACGGTTAATAATAAATTTTCTCTTCTTAAGGAAACGGTAGAAAAATTGCAGTCTCTTGAAAACAAAATAAGCAAAGCTAAATATTCTTCTTCGATTCAGCAGTCCCTATCGGTCTTAATCGCAATTATGTTAATTTTTATCATAACATTGATCGCCGTTTCACTTTATATAAGCAGATCGATTACCGAACCGCTGAAAAATGTTGTTAATATTATAAAAGGCATAGTACAGTATGATTTTACAAAAAAAGTTCAAATAATTTCGAATGATGAGATTGGAGAAATGGCCAATTGTTTTAATTTACTTGAAGAGCAGATAAAGGACCTCCTTATAAAAATAAAGAGCTCGTCAAAGGTTTTATTGAATTCGATCCAGGGGCTTTCAGTCTCTTCTGATGAAATATTCGCTACCGCGGAATTGCAGGCAACATCAGTCAAAGAAATCGTAACGACAATGGAAGATTCGAATGTTATCAGCAATGAAATGTCTAAATCGATCAACGAAGTGGTGAAAATTGCCATGCAGACAAAAAACAATGTTGAAACCGGCGTTTCTTATGTAAAAAACAGCCTCTCCAAGATGGAGGAAATTAAAAATAAAAATATGGATACCATCAACGGTATCAAACAGCTTGGTGAAAAAATAGAGAATATATGGGACATCGTCAACATTATCAACGGCATAGTAAACCAGACAAAAATATTAGCCTTCAATGCTGCCCTTGAAGCTTCTTCGGCAAGCGAAGGAGGCAAGAATTTCCAGATTGTGGCGAGCGAGATCAAGCGTCTTGCCGATAACACTATGGTTTCCACCAAGGAAATAAAAGAGAAAATAAATGAAATCCAGAGTTCTTCCAACAATTTAATCATTATTTCGGAAGACGGAACTGAAAGAATACGGGAAGGCTGGGAATTATCACAGAAGCTGGAAGATATTTTCGAAAATATTTTAAGATCGGCCGAAATTTCAGCGGAATCTTCGGAGGACATTGAATTATCCATCAAGCAGCAAACCTCTGCTTTTCAACAGATTCTCCTGACCCTTAAAGAAATATCCAAAGGAGTGGAGAATTTCGTAGTTTCTACGAAACAAACAAGCGATACGACGGAAACACTTAAAAGCATGGCGGACAGTTTAAATAAAACAATCGAGAAGTATACTCTTGAATACAGAATTTAAGATGCATCGGGGGATAAAATGTTAGCGAAAAAAGACCTGAGAAACATCAAATTCAAAATAGTACTGACGATATTTTTATCGAATTTCTTTGTCTTGGCATCCAGCAAATTCCATGATGCCATTTTCAGCAATTATTTCGATTCAATTAACGCAGGTTTATTGATCAGATTTCTCAATATCTTTGATCCACTTGTCTTTTCAGTTTTTATAGTGATGGCCGTTTTTACCAGCATAGTTATTTTGAAATTTTTAAGCAATCTGTTTATTTACCTTGAAAAAAATACGGATTACGACAAGGCGAGAACTTCGACAGTCAGCATTCCATGGATCATCCTTGTGGTTCAAACGATCTTCTGGGCGTTAGGGGCTACGGGATATTATATGATCAACAACTGGCAGGCCGATAACGGCCAGCCTTATTGCTGGGAATTGTTGCTCAAAGTCAGCACCGGCATAGTCGGCTCGCTTTATACTTCTCTCGTGATAAACATCATTCTGATGAAACCGAAAACATTGCTTGGCATGACAGATATCCGCGAAGGGGAAAACGACCTATTTGCAAGAATCAAAGATTACTTGATAATTTTCAGCCTCGCTTTTTATCTTGTTATCAATTTTTCCCTGCATGCTTATTACAGCATGAATGCAGGAAAAGCCTATGAAGGGGCTTTCATTACCGAAACGGTCATTTCCGGTGTATTTTTTATTGCGGTCTGTTATGGGCTTATAATTCTCTCAAAGAAGGAGTATTTTTACCAGGTTAAATTTTTAAAACAGAAACTCGAGGCATTCTCGTCCGGCAGATTAGACCTTTCCAAAAGAATCTTCCTTATCAATTTCGATGAGATAGGTGAACTGGCAGTAAATGTAAATAAAGTTATCGGGAATATCGAGGACCTCATAGGAAACGTGGAAAAGTCGACCAGGGAGCTTCATAAATCGACTCAGAATTTATCCGTTTCGACTAAAGAAATATCCGCGACGTCAACCCAGCAGGCTGCTTCTGTAAAGGAAATAGTTTCTACAATGGAAGACACCGACCAGCTTTCAAAACAGGTATTGAAATCGATAGGAGAAGTGGTAAAAAATGTTACGGCAACCAAATACAATGTGGAAATAGGCGTGTCTATCGTTAAAAACAGCCAGAGTAAAATGTACGAAATAAAGGACAAGAATAATGAAACCCTTGCGGGTATCAAATCCCTGGTGGATAAAATTGAAAACATCTGGGATATAGTGACTATAATTAACGGCATTGTTGAACAGACGAGGATCATTGCTTTTAACGCGGCCCTTGAAGCTATCTCAGCCGGAGATGCCGGTAAGAACTTCCAGATCGTGGCTAATGAAATTAAACGACTTGCGGATAATACGATATTGTCAACCCAGGAAATAAAAACAAAAATCAATGAAATACAGCATTCTTCAAATGATCTGATCGTGGTTTCGGAAAATGAAACAGAAAAAATCAACGACGGATGGGAGTTGTCTCACAGGCTGGAGGAAGTGTTCAATAATATTTTGAATTCCGCAGAAGTTTCGTCTTCAACATCGGGGAATATCGAACTTTCCACAAAACAGCAGGTTTCGGCCTTCGACCAGATTCTGCTGACGCTCAAAGAAATTTCTAAAGGGATAGAAAATTTTGTTATTTCTACAAGGCAGACCAGCGAAACTACGGAGACCCTTAAGAATATGGCCGACAGCCTTAATGAAATCATAGAAAAGTATAAGGTTTAATAATACGGTCTTGGCAGGATATTATATGAAAAACGGTAAAATAATGGATAATGAGGAAATAATCCGGAATATTAAGGAAAACAAGGCGGCGTTTCCTGAAAAAATAGATCCTGGCGAACCCTTTCAAAAATATCTCGTTTTCAGCATCGAAAGCGGCAAAGTTTCTTTTAAAGCCGAATTGGTCAAAGAGATCGTATTAAACACCTCGGTTTATTTCATACCCTTCTGCCCGCCGTTTATAAGCGGCCTTATCAACAGGCATGGGGAACCTTACACCGTTATCGATTTGAATGTGCTGCTTGAAAATCAAAAGCAGGAAACTAATAAATTTATAATTATGAATTTAAAAGACGACCATATCGCCTTCAGTATTAAAGATATTCTTGAAATTGCAGATATTCCTCAGAGTGCGATTTTTAAAGCCGATTTACAGAAAAAAGAAAATGAATTTGTCCAGGGTTTCATTGATTACAATAACGAGAAGGTTTTTATTATCGATCTTGATAAAATTAATGAAAGGCTTGCAAATGAACTCTAATTTAAGTTATGAGTTCCTGCTTCTTCACTATCCGAACATCGATTTTTTAATAAGCAGCAGTGAAATACAGGAAACCCTGTATATAAGAAATTTCCGGGAGATACAAGGCAAAAACAAATATTTCGCTGGAATTGCGGAATATAAAAAAGGGAATATCCTTATAGCCGATTTTCAAAACTATTTAAATAAGACATTCAAATTAATCGTTAAATCGGATTTTCATGTTGCGATAGTTTATAATGCCGGAAGTTCCGGTTTATTTAAAGATATTGCAGGCGAATTCTCAGGATGGGATGGTAGTAGCATCGGTTTGATCGTGACAAATAGTTTCGAGCTTAAAGAAATTCCTCTTGGCGAAATTAAATTGATCCCGGAGTCGATAAGGAAGAAAAATTTCGAACATGGAATTCTCGGGGTTAGATTTTTAGATGATAAAAAAAATCAATACTATCTTGATATGAAGAATACAATTAAAAACTTAATTCAGGGGGTTAATTAGATGAAATTGCTGATCGCTGACGATTCCGCCCTGGTGAGAAACATCCTTAAAGACGTTGTAAAGGAAAGCAAGGACATTATTGTGGCCGGCGAAGCTACAAATGGCAAAGAGGCTGTAAGAAAAAACATCGAGCTTTCCCCGGATCTGATAATCATGGATATCGATATGCCGATTATGGACGGAATCGAAGCGGCAAGGACTATCATGGAAGAAAAACCCGTTCCTATACTGATATTTTCAAGAAATGCCGATTCGAACAATTTCATAGCAATGAAATACGGAGTAGTCGATTGCATGCAGAAGCCTGAATTCAGTTTGTTTAACGACAGCGAATATAATAAAAATTTTATCAATAAACTGCTTGCATTATCAAAAATAAAGGTTAATGCATACAGGGTCGGAGAACCCTATAGAAATCAAATATCTGTTGACCATGGCCGGCAGTATAATATGATCGTAATGGGCGCATCTACAGGCGGGCCGACAGCCGTCTCAAAGATTTTAAGCGGGCTGCCTAAAGATCTCCCGGTCGGAATAGTACTCGTGCAGCATATTGAAACGGGTTTCGATAAAGGGTACGCCGAGTGGCTTGCCTCAGAATCCGGATTGAAGATTAGATTAGCCTGTGATAACGATATCCCGTCCGCAGGAGAAGTCCTCGTAGCTCCAACAGATAAACACCTGATTTTCAGGAATGGGCTGCTTTTTCTGGATGACGGGCAAAAAGTGCTGAATCAAAAACCCAGCGTCGATATTTTGTTCGGCTCGGCGGCGGACAGCTACGGAGATAAATTAATAAGCGTCTTGCTTACCGGAATGGGAACTGACGGGGCCAATGGAAGTGTAAAAATCAAGGGAAAAGGCGGATATTCGATCATTCAGGACGAAAGCACATCGATGATATTCGGTATGCCAAGGGCTGCTATTGAAAAAGGAGGGGCTTCAATAATTCTTCCATTGGATCAGATTTCAGGCGTTATCTTAAAGTTGATTAACTTTGACAGGAGAGCCAGCGCAAGATGAAAGACAGCAAAACGAAGGATCAGGTTTTAATAAAAATTTTGAACCTGATCGAATTGCGCTTCGGATCGATCTTTCCCGAGGTACATTTCGATATTATACAAAAAGCCGTCCGCGACAGGTCCGTATCATTGAATATGGCCCCAGAAGATTATTATTCATTCGCATATTCAAGTACCGAAGAATCGAAACTATTATTCAATCTTGTTACCATCAATGAAACATATTTTTTCAGGGAGGAGAAGCATTATTATGCCCTGATACAAAACGTTTTTCCCGTCATAAGCAAAACATCCGGTATAATCAATTTATGGTCGGTAACTTGTTCCACAGGAGAGGAGGCCATCTCAATGGCTGTGACGGCGGAAGAATTCTTCGGCGGCACGGATAAGAAATTTCGGATTTTTGCTACCGATATCAATACTCTTTCTTTGAATGTTTTAAGGAAAGGAGAATATTCAAATAATTCTTTTAGAAATGACGGCTCCTCCTTCCATGATATATTTCGAAAATACTGCACAAAGACAGGCGATACCTGGAAAGTCGGGAGCGCAATAAATGAAAAAATAGAAATCATCCCGTACAATCTTCTCCAGGACGATTTTGCCGATATACCTGATTGCAGCGTCCACACGGCTTTTTTCAGAAACACAATGATATATATGAAGAATGAATTGAAACAGAATGTCCTGGAAAATGTGCTGAAAAAGATCGTTCCCGGGGGTTTTTTGTTTCTTTCATCTGCGGAGATCCCCTCTATTTGTTCAAGCGGGTTGAAAATAATAGAGAATAATGGAATCTATTATTTTCAAAAGTTAGAGAACGATAAGACCTATAATTCGCCTCCGGACTACATCGGACCGGAAGTTCTTCCCGATAACGGCCTACTTGAATTGGATAAAGTCCTGGAATTATGCGGCCAATTTGTGGAATTCGGCGTTAACGGCGATTCCGGCGCTGAATGCGTCAGATATCAGGAGATCAGCAGCCTGATATTAGAAATAATTTTTTTAATAAATAAAAATCAATTGTTAAAAGCAAGGGAATCCCTGGAGAAGCTGGAAAAAAGCTTTTCTTCAAACTACCTGACGCTGTATCTTTACGGATTGATAGAAATGCATAGCATGAATATGCGCAGGGCTGCAAACAATTTTGAAAAATCCATTTCAATGAACAATTGTTTCTGGCCTGCGCATTTTTACCTGGCAAGCATATCAAATCGGATAAATCCCGGCAAGGCTTTAATGGAATATAATATCTGCATGGATCTATTAAAACAGAATTCGAAAAGCCTGAAAAGGCATTACAATTTTTTAATCGAGAATTTTGACGAGATGTATTTTTATAAAATGTGTGAAAAGTGGATCAATAAATTGAAAGGCGTTGGGGTTTAAAATGGCTATTTCAAAAAGCAAATTCATTAGCAAATATCTTGATGAACTTAAAGAAAATATACAAACCGTCGAGAATGGAATCATCAACCTGAAGAAAAATCCGGATGACAGTGAAGAAATCAACAGCGTCCTCAGGGCCCTGCATACGATCAAGGGTTCATCCAGGATGATGGATTTTCCCGAGATGGAAAAAATTTCACATGCCCTTGAAAATATCTTAAAGGGATTGAGAGAAAAGCGTTTCAATATTTCGAATTACCTTGTACAGTGGATTTTTATTTCCGGAAGCGCAATGAAAATTATAGGCGACCGGATAAGGGAAAAAGAAGAGGACTCCTTTCCTCTTACGGCCAAGTTTGTGGAAATGTGCGATAAAATTTGCGCAAATGAGCCCTATGATATCGATTCCTTTAAAAATGAACTTGATTCACTGAAAATCCCTCTCGGGGATTCCGGTCTAAAAGAAAAGGAATATGAAGTCCGGAATTCTTCCTTATTGAAAGAAAGTTCGATAAGGATAGACGTCGGCCAAATAGATAATATCATCCAGCTCTCTAACACGCTTACCATAAAACAGCTACATATGAGAAAAAACTATGAAATGATAAATAAGATTGAAGACATGGCGCAGGAGATCGCCGGGAATTCTGTAAAAGGCAAAGAATTTCTCAAAGAAATCAAAAGAATTAAAATTGATTTCCAGGAATACTCCAGTGAAATTGAGAATAATATCATAGACCTTCAGGATAATATTGTCAATCTAAGGATGCTTCCAATTGAAATAATACTGGGTTCGATGCCAAAAATGGTGGAAGAGACGGCTATCATGCTTTCAAAAGAAATCGATTTTAAAATCGATAGAATGAATATAAAATTGGATAAAGTCATTCTTGAAAAAATAAACGACCCGATCATACACCTGTTAAGAAATTCCATCGATCATGGGATAGAAACGCCTGATGAAAGGGAAAGAAAGGGTAAATCGAGGACGGGTAGGATCGAAATAAGCTGCCAGGCCGAGGGAGGCCATATAATCATACAAATCAGGGATGATGGAAGGGGATTCGATTATGACAAAATAAGAATGAAGGCGATCGAGAACTTTCCTATGAGGGAAGAGGAAATTAAAAAAAGTAAAGACGCTGATTTAATACCTTTTATATTCATGCCGAATTTTTCAACGAAGGATAAGGTTACCGATTTATCCGGAAGAGGCATAGGGCTGGATATCGTCAAAATGAATATTGAAAAAGTAAAGGGTAAGATACTTCTCGACAGTGAAAAGGATAAGGGCACCTGTTTTACACTTGTGCTTCCCCATTCCCTCGCTACAATAGACGGCCTTGTCGTTTTATCCGCCGGGAAAAATTTTATGATACCATCGAACTTTATTAAAGAAACTTTTCTTATAAATCCGGAAGAATTAGTAACCATTCATAATAAGGAAATGTATAAACTAAGGGACGCCCTTATTCCAATCTACGAGCTGTCGTCTCTACTTCAGCTTCCCATGGAAGAGGAAGAATCTAGCGATTTCGTAGTAGTAATAGGAAGTCTCAGGGACACTATCGGGTTGAAAGTAAATTTAATTACAGGATATTATGATTCCCTGGTTTCGAAACCCCTGCCTAAAAACCTTCAGAAATTGAAATATATCCAGGGAATAGTTTTCGATGATAATTACAACATGATATCAATTCTGTATATAACCGCGTTAATTGAGAAATTTAAACAACTGAAGGATATCGATATAAAAAAAAGGGTCATTGAAAGAAAACATGATATCAAGACTATCATGGTGCTTGACGATTCTATCAACACCCTTGAAATAGAGAGGTCCATTCTTGAACTGGAAGATTATAAAGTGATAACAGCATTCGATGGGATCGACGGACTTGATAAAATAAGGCAGCAGAAAGTGGATCTTATCATATCTGATATAAATATGCCTCGAATGGACGGCTTTACTTTTATTGAAAATATCAAAAAGGACAAAAATTACAGAAATATTCCGGTAATAATAATTTCAACCTTTAATAACAACGAATATAAGCAAAAGAGTTCGGCCCTTGGCGTCGATGAATATATCATAAAATCGAGCTTTAACCAGAACAATCTTATTGGTGCCGTCCAGAAATTAATCGGCAAAGCGAGGTAATTCTTTGATGGATAAAAAAATTCTGTTAATCGACGATTCGGATCTTGTTGCCGGCATAGTAACCGAAGCCCTTATTGGCGCAGGATTTACAGTTATCAGGGCTGGGAACGGAGTGGAGGGTATTATAAAAGCGTATAATGAGATTCCAGATTTGATCATAACCGATGTTGAGATGCCTCTCCTGAAGGGTTATCAGTCGAGCCGCCTGTTGAAAAGCAAGAGAGGCGTGAAGGATATCCCTATCATTATGCATACGTCCCTCTCCGAGGACAAGGATCAGTTCTGGGGCATTTTAGCAGGGGCTGACGATTACGTTGTCAAGGATTTTGATGATCTTGACAATTTAATAGCGAAATCGCGAAAGCTTTGCGAACACCCTCCATACAGGACAGAATTGATAATGGAAGATGCGCCGAAAATAAATCTGAACACCATATTCGAGATGCTCTCCAACCATCTGGATAATCAGCTTTTCCAGGCCAGTATCCTGAACCGGCTTGCGGATATAGGCAGGAATATTGAATCTGTCTCCGAAACAGTTCATAAGACGATGGAGCTTTTGAACAAGGTCTGCGAACACCACATAATTGTTATTATCCTTATGAAAGAAGGATCGTTTAAACCTTATATCATGCCTTCGAGAGAACTTTTTGAAAACGATGTTGAAGATTTTTACAAGATATGCCTTGGAGATATTTATAATATTTTTGATAAAATGAAGTTAAATGAAGAAAAAAAGACAATTTTCGATATAGCGGACAGGAATGATTACAACAAGATACGCATGGATCAGAATAAAATAAGCTCATATAGCTGCCTTGAAATAACCGGAAAAGGTAAAACAAAGATCGGAACCCTTCATATCGGCCATTTTAAAAATAATTATTTTTCCGAAACCATACTTTCAAACCTGTCGGTTTTTGTCAACGGAGCAGGCATTATCCTTGAAAATGCATTATTATTCCAGAGGATATCGTACATGGAAAAGAACATAAGGAGCGTTTTCTCGAAATTCGTACCTGGAGATATTATTGACGACTTGGTTAATAGAAAATCGACCTCGGCCATGCTGATGGGCGAAAAAAGGGACGTTGCTGTTTTATTTTCCGATATCCGTTCCTTTACGACAATTTCCGAAAATAATAAACCCGAAGATGTGGTAGCTTTTTTAAACATCTACCTGGAAATCATGTGCGGTATTATCATAAAGAACGGCGGCACTATCGATAAGTTTATAGGCGACGCGATACTGGCGGTTTTCGGCGCGCCAAAAAGTTATGAAGATAATTATTACAGGGCTGTAAAATCGGCGTCAGAAATGATCCAGGCGATCAAAAAAATTTCCCTTCCAAAAATAAAGCTTCCCGGGGAAGGTTTCAGAATCGGCATCGGAATACATGGAGGAGATGCGATTGTAGGAAATATCGGATCAAGGGACAAATTCGACTATACGGTAATAGGAGATACTGTAAATCTCGCTTCCAGGCTTGAAGGATTAACGAAGTATTATAAGCAGGAGATAATCGTATCCGACGCCATCAGGGAAAAAATAAAGGACCTTGTATTTACAAGGGAAGTAGATACAGTGAAAGTAAAGGGAAAAGATGTTCCGACTGTTATTTACGCGGTTATAACGAAGGAAAACTCCGGCATAAATGAAGACAATCTCAAGGATTATTATAAGGGCCTGTCTATGTATAAAATCAGGAACTGGAAAACCGCAATCGATTATTTCAAAGAAACCCGGGTAAAAATTCCCGGCGATTATGTGTCGGACATCTATATCAAAAGATGCGAAGAGTTTATCAAAAACCCTCCCGAAGACAACTGGGACGGAGTGGAAAGACGGGAGTTTAAATAATGCCGCATGACGGTAAAGGCAACGAAATTTGGCGATTCCCTTCGTATTATTTCTGCTTATATACGACCAGTTCGGCGGTACCGTCCGGATGGACTACAAGCGTATCCGCGCCCTGTATTACGTCTTTATAATCCACCTCGGACAAATCCTCACCCGGTTTGGTATTATCATATTTGTAATAAGTGCAGCCTTCAAGTTCCCCGCTGTCAAGTTTTTTAGCGTTAGGCGCATCCATAACAACCCTGGCCTGCCACACCCCTATTGAAACATTATGCTGCAGGAAATAAACCGTATTAGCTTTAAAATGCACTTTTACGGCTTCTCCGTTTTCGGCCCATGAAATCACGTACTTCGTGCCCGGTTCAATATCTGTTTTCGCGAAATAACTTTTTCCTTTTGTCACCCCGATCAGTTTCCTGTCAAGATAAGTTTTGAATTCAACTAAAGATCCGAAAGAGGTTGTCCTTGTAATAACGAGAGCCGCCTTTCCGGGCTTAGGCATAATACTGGATGCTCTGGGCGACTTATCCATCTTGATCATGTATGAAGGACCGCCGCAAGAAAAAAAAGCCGGCACCGAAAATAATAATACAGGCAAAATTAAAATCCTGTTCATAACATCCCCCTTAAAAAATTAATGACAGATAATTTTAAACTTTGCATTATATTATGCAAGTTTTTAATATTTATTCGTTTATCTCAGAAGACGAGATTGTGAAGAGAGATACAATGAATTGATAAAATCGTACGATCTGAATATTACATTACAGGAAAGGCTGAGCGAGCCCGATCCGGACAACCTGCTTTCCAGATAACTGCCGGAAAGCAGGGGGGGCGGATCAGTGCATTCGGGCGACTTAATAAACCATAATTTGCCTTTAGAAAAAAAGGTAATTAGATTTAATTTCATTGTTAAAAGGAGGGACGTCTTTATGAACGGAATAAGAAGGGTTGCCAGGATCATGAAAAGGAAACCAACGATAGAGGGAGCAGGAGTCTATCTAAACAGAGTTTTCGGTTATTATGAGACTTCGCTGGTAGATCCGTTTCTTCTCCTCGATGATTTCAGGTCGAATGATCCGAATGATTTCCTGGCGGGTTTCCCATGGCATCCGCACCGGGGCATCGAAACAATAACGTACATGCTCCAAGGCAGCGTGGAGCATGGCGACAGCCTGGACAACAGGGGCGTTATAAGCCCGGGCGATGTCCAGTGGATGACTGCTGGCAGCGGGATAATCCACCAGGAAATGCCCAAGGGAGACAAGGACGGATTCATGGGCGGTTTCCAGCTCTGGGCTAATCTTCCGGCGGGGAAGAAAATGACCGATCCGAAATACCGTGACGTTAAGGCCGGGATGATCCCGGCCGTGAAAACAGGCCAGGGCGCCCTTATAAGGGTGATATGCGGATCTGTTGACAACGTAAGCGGTCCGGTAACCGACATATCGATAGAACCGGAATATCTCGATGTCACCGTCCCTGCGGATACGGTTTTCAAACATGGCACGAGGGATAATCATACTGTTATTGCCTATGTCATCGAAGGAAACGCCTGTTTCGACGACAGGTACCAGGAAGAACATAAGATCGACAGTCCGAGATACTTCGATTTCGAGAAAAAGAACAGGGTGGACAACGGGCACCTGGTAGTATTCGACAAGGGCGATGAGATAAATATCAAAACATATGATAACCCTGTAAGGTTCCTGCTCATTTCGGGAAAGCCTCTCAAAGAGCCGATCGCCTGGTATGGCCCGATCGTGATGAATACTGAGGAGGAACTTAATTTAGCTTTTGATGAATACAGGAAAGGCACGTTCATAAAAAAACGGAGTTGAAAATCCTTAAGGTATTTTAAAAAATATTTGTGAAATGCTAAGGAATCACCGAAACGGCCCGAAACAATATCATCGTTAATCTAATATCATATGAGACAAGGTTCGAATCCATCGATTGATGCATATCAATTATTTGTCCCGCTCTGCTGTTTTTTCAGCTCATCGAGGGATTTTTTATAAAAATCCTCCACAGCCCAATTCGCCTGGTAATCCGGGTAATCGGTAAGAAAGGCCTCGCATTTCTCTTCAAGGGATTTATAATCCTTTAATTGATTTAAAGCTAAAAGCTCTTCATAAAGGATATTCGGAAGGAATTTGTCTCTTATGAATTCAACGCGTGATTTCTCCGATATCCGGATGATCTCCTTTAGAATGACAGAATTTTTCTCTTCTATGGATCTTTCATCCTGTTCCTTATTCCGGTCTATTAAATTTTCTTCCTGATCCAGGATTTTCTCCTCTTCCTCATGCTTTTTCTGCAGTTCATCCCCTTCTTTTCTCAATTGATCTATCTGTATATTTCTCCATTCCCCCAGTTCAACCTTTTTTTTCTTCTTCAAATCGTTATCAGCCGCCGTATCAATCTCATCCGCTTTTTCTCTGTATTCCTTTTCAAAAGCCCTTTCTTTTTCCTTCTGTTTATTGTTTTCTTCGTGTTGCCGTTTTTCAATACCGTCTTTCTTTTTATTAAAGTCACTTTCCGTCTCATCCCATTTTTCGGAAATAAAGGTTTCTTTTTTATCAGAAATCTCCATTAGCGTGTTCTGTATTTCCAGAGTGCAGAGGGATGGCGTTGAATAACTGATGTAGATTTCATTCTCCCTGTTGAAAGCATCCCTCTCCTCCGGCGTCATTTTTGCCCAGCTGTCGTTCGTTATCATTTCCAGGTAATTTTTGTAGGATTTGATATCGAGGGCCTTTTTTAATTTGGCCAGCTTTTCGTAAAGCTGGTTTACTTCCCTCTGGTATCGGCGCATTTTAAAATCCTTGAGGAATTCATAGGCCTTTTCCAATCCCTTCTGAGGCCGGTCATAAAGAGGGTCGATTTTAGCCGACTGGTTAAAATTCGAGAGCGCGTTCTGGAAATCGCCCTCGTCGAGGAAATCTACGCCCTCGTAATAATATTTCATCGCATCAAGCGGAGCGCTCCCGGTTTGCGTCTGCAGAGGTGCGGCAAGGACAAGTTGAGAAAAGATGTTTGTCGCCAGGTCTTCCGTGATTTCCAGAATGGATGTGATTTTACCCGAATTCTTTATTCCCGTTATCCTTCCGGTCTGCGTGTCAATGATTTTCGCATCTATCCTGACCGTATCGTTTTGAATGATGAAACTCCCTGTTATAAGGTTGTCTGCATTCAAGAGTTCCCCTACTTTAATGGCGTTCTTATCATTAACCAGCCCGGCCAGGGCAAGCTTCTGCTCGGATAGCACTTTGTTAAGCTGTTCCCTTTCCACAACGATCACGGAACCGGACTGAGCCACATCCGTCGTCAACATATCGGCAAGGCCTTTACAGAGCCATTTATAATCTTTATTATTTGCCGTGTTATCGAAATATAATACCGATATGACCTTCTTATCCCTGGAAAATGCGAAAAAAGGCAGGCTGCAAAGAAGAACGGTAATGATAAAATATTTTATTTTCACAATGAAAACTCCTTATTCCGGGGCCCATTCGCAGACTATACGGCCGTGCATGATTATACTCCCATCTTCATCTCTTGTCATTTTTAGTAATTCAAATTTCAACCAAAACCAAAATTTTACTTATACAAGGATTGTATATAGGGCGGTTCTAAAAAATAACATTGTTATTAAAAAAAGATGTTCTTACAGTAATAAAACCGCCCAATGGTGCCCTGGTGCCTGGCCCCAGGACAGGCCATTTGTCCCCGTAAGGGTTTATCCCCGTCAGGGGGGCAGTTATTAAAAGGACCCTATATAAAATGTATAATCATATGGGGGCAATGGTATGAATACTAGCACGGTCCGGAAGCGATCGAAGTCCTATGTTACAATCGGGCAAGGTCGAAGCGATCCGCGTTCATAATCTTGTTCCATGCTGCCGCGAAGTCTTGCATGAATTTTTTCTGAGAGTCGTCACAGGCATAGACTTCTGCGAGCGCGCGGAGCTCCGAGTTTGAACCAAAGACGAGGTCGACACGGGTGCCGGTCCACTTCAGTTCGCCCGTTGCGCGATCGCGCCCTTCGAACACGCCATTATCTTCCGAAGTCGGCTTCCAGGCCGTGCTCATATTGAGCAGATTAACGAAGAAGTCATTGGTGAGTGTCTCCGGCCGCTTGGTGAAAACACCATGGCGGGACTGTCCGTAGTTGGCATTCAAGACGCGCAGGCCGCCGACAAGAACGGTCATCTCAGGAGCGGTTAGTGTAAGCAATTGTGCACGATCAATCAAAAGTTCCTCTGCCGAAACCGTGTATTTGGTTTTAAGATAGTTACGGAATCCGTCTGCAACCGGTTCGAGTACGGTAAATGAATCCGCATCAGTTTGCTCCTGCGATGCATCCATTCGTCCAGGTATGAAAGGAACTGTTAAATTGTAACCGGCATTCTTCGCTGCCTTCTCGATAGCAGCGCAACCTCCAAGGACAATCAGATCTGCGAGTGAAACCATTTTCACCGCTTTAGCGGCACCTTGCCCGCCTGTCTGCGCCTTGTTGAACTCAATCCGGATTCCTTCAAGTGCATGCAGCACCTTTTTTAGTTGAGCAGGCTGGTTTACCTCCCAATCCTTTTGCGGCGCAAGACGGATACGTGCTCCGTTCGCCCCGCCGCGTTTGTCAGATCCGCGGAAGGTCGATGCTGAAGCCCAGGCAGTTGAGACAAGTTCTGAGATTGAAATATCTGAAGCGAGGATCTTGCTCTTGAGGTCTGTTATATCCTGTATGTTGATCAATTCATGAGAAACGGCCGGAATCGGGTCTTGCCAGATCAGTTCCTCTGCCGGGACTTCCGGGCCAAGATAGCGCGAACGCGGCCCCATATCACGGTGGGTTAATTTGAACCAGGCGCGGGCGAATGCGTCGGCGAAAGTCTGCGGGTCTTTGTGGAAACGACGCGCGATGGGTTCGTAAATCGGGTCGAATCTCAGTGACAGGTCGGCAGTGGTCATCATGGGCGGGTGTTTCTTCGAAGGGTTGTGGGCGTCCGGGATCATGTGCTCCGCCCTGACGTTTTTAGCCTGCCATTGATTGGCCCCGGCGGGGCTTTTGACCAGTTCCCATTCATAGCTGAAGAGCATATTAAAATAACCGTTGTCCCATTTTGTCGGATTCGGCTTCCAGGCGCCTTCAATACCGCTGGTGGTGGTGTGCTCACCTTTACCTGTACCGAACCGGTTGATCCAGCCCAGTCCTTGTTCTTCGATGGGGGCAGCCTCAGGTTCCGGGCCCACCAACGCCGGATTTCCTGCACCATGCGCCTTGCCGAAAGTGTGTCCGCCTGCAACGAGCGCTACCGTCTCTTCATCGTTCATACCCATGCGGGCGAAGGTTTCACGAACATCGCGGCCGGAGGCGACAGGGTCGGGATTGCTGTTCGGTCCTTCAGGGTTCACATAGATCAGCCCCATCTGCACGGCTGCCAAGGGATTCTCAAGTTCGCGGTCTCCGCTATAACGCTTATCGCCCAGCCAAGTTTTTTCCTTTCCCCAGTAGATGTCCTCTTCAGGCTGCCAGATGTCAACGCGGCCGCCGCCAAAACCGAAGGTTTTGAATCCCATCGACTCCAGTGCGCAGTTGCCGGCCAGGATAATAAGGTCGGCCCAGGAGATCTTGTTTCCATATTTCTGCTTTATAGGCCAGAGCAGGCGGCGCGCTTTGTCCAAATTACCGTTATCGGGCCAACTGTTGATCGGCGCAAAACGCTGGTTGCCGGTACCGCCGCCGCCACGGCCGTCAGATGTGCGGTAAGTGCCGGCACTGTGCCAGGCCATGCGAATGAACAGGCCGCCATAGTGACCCCAGTCGGCAGGCCACCATTCCTGCGAGTCGGTCATCAGGGAGTAAAGGTCCTTCTTCAGAGCGGCCAGATCAAGCTTCTTGAATTCCTTGGCGTAATTGTAGCCAGGGTCCATCGGATTGGAGGCCTGTGTGTGCTGGTGAAGGACGCCCAGGTTCAACTGGTTCGGCCACCAGTCACGATTCGTCGCTCCATGTCCGGCCGGAATTTTGCTTGTTGCATTGCTCTCTTTACCCATAAATTTTCCTCCCTTTCTTGAGGTCCGATATTTAATTCACTTATATTCAGTGCGAAATATCTGTTCATCAGTATCTCATCTCTCTATAGAATATATTAGGCAATATGAAATAAGTCAATGCGCGCCAATAGTCGCATCTACCGGACTTTATCAGAACCTCCATGAAGGATAATATTGTAAATTATTACCCGGTAAACTCAATATTCGAATTTGATTAATAACTGTTATTATTAAAAATATTGAATAATTTGCTTTATCATGGCATAATATACCCCTTTATTTTAAGGGGATTATATGAATATCTATATAAAAAGTATATTAACTGCTGCCGTTATATTGTCCTTGCTATATTTCGGCGGAATGTTATTCGGACGATGCTATGCCGATCTTAAAGAATATTCAAAGATTAAAAAGACTAAAGAAAAAATCGATTTTCTATATTCGGAAAACCGTATCCGATTGAATGAAAATCTTTGTTCGGATATTGCAAAATCGATAATTGAATCATCGGTTAAATATCATATTGAAGAAAATCTGATCACTTCCATAATTAAATGTGAATCGGATTTTAACCCAAAAGCTACCTCCTATACTGTTAATTTGAAACAAATTATAAATTCGGACAGTGATAAAGTCAGGACTAATATTATTCCGCTTGCAATGGGTTTAATGCAGGTAAATTTCTCAAAGAATGCATGGGGAGACGTATTTACCAACACGAATAAATATTATGATGTTTGTTATAATATCAGCTGCGGGAGCTATATTTTTTCCTATCTTTTAAAAATGGAAGGGAATGATGTAGTTAAAGTTTTGGTAAAATACAACGGGGGTTATGAAATTCATACCGGCAATAATAAGACTATTTTTAATTCTTATTCATATTGTTATGCGAAAAATGTTTTAAAAATCAAATCTGAACTGGATGAAATGGATTCAAGAACAATATATTTCCTTGGCTGTATTTCAATGTGATCTCCTTTATCTCTTTGACAAGGTGGTAATCCTTCCCCTCAAATTTACTCCAATGATGAATCGCCTTTGCCGGACACCACTCGTCACAGGCAAGGCACATCTCACAATGGTGCTGCCAAACAGGCTTATTTTCAATTATTTTTATATTTTGGACAGGACAAACCTTAGCGCAAGTCACACAACCATTACATTTTGCGTTAACAGGGCCATAACAGCCATAAGTGCATACTGCAAAAATGTTTTTTAACTAACGCTGTCAGGGCATTATTCCTCCCCCTCTTTTCATAAAAACCCGACAGTACACCCACCTATATTTTAATTATTACTCGATTCTGATTACCCGGATACACCAACTCCAAAAAGTAGTCTGAGTCTATGCATTCTTCCGAGGATGGCTGCGCGATTGGCTCATTAAAAAAAAGCACGTAAAGAAAAAGCTCGTAAATTGACATTGAACTTAGAATTCTTTAATCTTATTTTTATGAAAAAAATTATTATCGGTTAAGGGGGAGTTATGGAAAACTATATTTATCATCTTGTATCAGAAGAAGAATTTAAGAATTTATTAAAAGATGGGTATTATTTACCTTTAAGATTTGAGAATGATGGTTTTATTCATTGTTCAAGTGAAAATAGTGTTATTTCGGTAGCCGAAGCTTATTATTCAAAAATTATGGACCTGATATTATTAAAATTAGATAAAAATAAAATTGAATCTGTGGTAAAGTATGAAGATCCTGCTCCTGTTGAAGGAACAGGAAATAAGCATATTCAGAACAGCGTTAAATTTCCGCATATATATGGGCCATTGAATCAATCGGCCATATGCGGTATTGGAAAAATGATAAATTCCGATGGAAAATATAAATGGCCGAATGAATTTATAATGATTAATAAAACATATAATATCGATTAGAAAAATTGCTTTGCGAAATTGTAATTGAGATATTCTAAGGAATTTTGGGAAGCCTGCCGCTTGCCCTCAAGGTGAAGATTTAAATGAACTGGATTTAAGTCTTGAAAAAATAAAGAAACTAAAAATCAACATGGTAAATCCCGGTTATGGAAATCCCAATAATATGATAAAACAATTGAATAAAGATAACTTAAATGAGGTAATGGCGATTATTAAAGAAGTCATTGTCCATATGAATCAGCAAGGTATCAACCAGTGGGATGAGTTTTATCCGGATATGGAAATCATTACCAGGGATTTAAAAGATAATTGTGCTTATGGATATTTTGACAACGATGAATTATCAGGCTATGTCGCAATAAGCGAAGACTACTACCCGGGTTATGATGCCATTGAGTGGAAAATTAGGGGTAAATTTACAGTGATTCACAGACTGTTCGTAAAGCCTGATAAACAGAGAAAGGGGATTGCAAAAAAGCTAATGGAGTTTGCCGAAAAACTTTCCCTTGAGAATGGATATAAATCGATCAGATTGGATGCATTCTCAAAAAATCCTGCGGCTTTGAAGTTTTATGATGATACCGGATATAAAAGAGTCGGATCCTTTGAAGCCAGAAAAAAAGGTTTATTCTTTTGCTATGAAAAAGAACTATGAAGCCGCGCCAGTTCTTTTTACCTGCGATAAAAAACGCACAACTGCAAGATCACCCCGACACCCGGCCGAAAACCGTAAGATATAGGAGTTTAAATGAATATTAGTTTCTTGCTCAGTGGTCTAATTATAGGGCTTTCTATTGCTGCGCCTGTCGGTCCGATTGGAGTTTTATGCATACGCCGTACACTGGCCAAAGGACGGATATATGGTCTTATATCAGGTTTAGGAGCTGCTTCAGCTGACGCATTCTATGGATCAATAGCCGGATTCGGATTAACATTCATTTTAAATATTTTAGTTAGCTATCAAGTATGGTTGCGTCTTATAGGTGGTTTGTTTCTATGTGTTTTGGGCATAAAAACACTATTATCAAAACCCGCAGAAAAAGAAGTGTCAACAAAAGGGAACAGTCTCATTGCCGCCTATAGCTCAATATTACTACTTACTCTTACAAATCCAACGACGATTTTTTCCTTTTTGGCAGTATTTACGGGTTTAGGTTTGATTGGCACAAGTGGAAATTATTTATCAGCAGGAATCTTAGTGCTTGGAGTATTTATTGGTTCAGCGTTATGGTGGCTCATTCTAAGTAGCGGCATTAGTTTATTTCGAGAGAAATTTAATAATCGCGGATTGCTTTGGGTGAATAGAATTTCAGGTATAATAATTACATGCTTTGGTTTGTTTGCGTTTATTAGCGTTTTCGCTCCGCTGTTCGGCCGACTGTTGTAAATGATGCTTTATCAAAGCAGTAAGAAGGCTTTTGTGAGGTTTATATGCGTATCAAAAACAAAAGCATCGACCTGATCATATTCGATATGGATGGTTTAATGTTTGATACAGAAAAATTAGCATGTGTTTCCTGGAAGCAAGCATTGACAAAATACGGATATAATTTCGATAATAAGGTTTTTTTGGAAACAGTGGGTTTAAATTCAAAAATGGCAAAAGAAGTATATATGAAATTTTATGGAAACAATTTTCAGTTTGATAAAATCTTTTTAGAAAGAAAGGATATTTTTGATAATATTGTCGAGAGCAAAGGAGTTCCTGTTAAAGAAGGATTATTAGAACTGATAAAATATTTGGATTCTAAAAAAATAAAAAAAGCTGTTGCAACTTCAACGAGTAAGACCAGAACTGAAATTCTATTATCAAAAGCTAATATGAAAGAATACTTTGATTCAATTATATGTGGTGATGAAATAAAAAATGGAAAGCCTGACCCTGAAATATTCCTGAAAGCAGCAGACAAATTAAATATCAATGTTTATAATTGCATAGTTTTAGAAGATTCAGAAAATGGAATTAATGCGGCTTATAACGCCAATATGATTCCAATTATGGTTCCGGATATAAAGGAACCGAGCAATGAAATAAGAGATAAGGCTTATAGAATATTTAAAAGCTTAAGAGATGTAAAATATTATTTTGAAAACACAAATTAAACTATTTTAGTTGACTAAAAATAGAGTATAAAGCGGCGGAGAAAGGAATCAAGTATGAAAGCAAATGTTATTTTAGCACATCCATATTCAAAAAGTTTCAATCATGCGATTTTTCAAACTGTTTGTTCAAAACTTGTAAATTTAAATTTATCAGTATTTAAACATGATTTGTATGAAGAACAATTTAATCCGATATTAACATCGGAGGAGCTTGGTTCTGATAAATCGACTGATAATCTTGTAAATCAATACCTTCGGGAATTGCTGGATTCTGATATTCTGTTTTTTATTCATCCGAATTGGTGGGGGCAACCTCCTGCAATACTAAAAGGTTATATTGATAGGGTTATTCGTCCGCCGTATACATTTGATTTCCCTCCCGGTGATTCAGGAGGCGGTTTGCCAGCAGGTAAATTAAAAGGGAAATACGGTGTTGTTTTAAATACATCAAATACAGACAAAATGAGAGAAGAAAATTATTTTTGCGATCCATTGGAAAATATATGGATAAAATGCATATTTGGATTCTGCGGTATAGAGAAATATTACAGAAAAATGTTTGGTATTATTTCTGATAGTGATTATGAGAAAAGAAAAATATGGCTTTCCGAAATCGAAGAAATTGTTGAAAATGTTATAAATGATTTTAAGGATGTCGGTTAGAATTTGAGAATGTCGCCGTCCGGAATTTCCGGGACGGGAGCGGTTAAAACAACGCCAAAAAGTGGCTTTTACGGCAGTGACCAGACTCCTGTTTTTTACAAATGGGCGGTAAGGGTAGAATTAAATATGAAAGAATCCGGTATAATAATTTACACGATAGGGCATTCCTCAAGGTCTTTAGACGAGTTTGTAGAGTTGCTGAAAATAAATAATATCTGTAGAGTTGTAGATATAAGGACAATTCCCGGTTCACGGCACAACCCTCAATTTAACAGGGAAGTATTTTCGAAAAGTATAAGAAACCGCCATTTTTATTATTCATATATGAAAGCTCTTGGCGGACTGAGAAGGCCTTTAAAAGATTCCATTAATACCCAATGGAAAAATTCTTCTTTCCGCGGTTTTGCCGACTATATGCAGACTGCAGAGTTTGCTGAAGCTCTGGATCGGTTAATGAAAATTTCTTCGGGAAAAAGAACGGCAATTATGTGCGCGGAAGCTGTACCCTGGCGCTGCCATCGTTCGCTCATTGCCGATGCCCTGACAATACATCGTATTGAAGTGGAGCATATAATATCAAAAAAAAGCATAAAGAAGCATGTGATGACTCCGTTCGGGAAAATAGAACATGGCAGAATTTACTATCCCGAAGCCAGGTGAATCCGGAGCGGGTATTATCTCGGCGCTTCATCTTCAATTTCTATAGGCGCGACTGAAAAATAAACTGTCCCGCTGTCCTTGCCGATATTTCCGGTAAACAATTCCGGGATAAAGCTCACATATTCATCTTTCAGTAATTTAACCCACATTTCCCAGATGAAATTTTGTTTTCTTAGAGAAAACATGGCATAATCATATATCAGGATAGGAATTAGATTACTAAAAAACCTTCATAACTGGAGGATTCAATGGGTGAAAGCCAAAATCAGGCATTACGAGTCGATTTTGATAAGAGTCTAAGGCTTGAATTTCATGGTTCAACCATTACTTCTGATGCCGGACTACTTGCTTATCGTGAACTTGATGACGCATTGGGATTGACAGACATTGCGGCAAAGTGCCTGAAAGATATCAGATTTGGAAAGAACAAACAGCATAGTATTGCAGCACAATTGCGGCAATCCGTATTCAGCAGGCTTGCGGGATATGAAGACACAAATGATGCGGAACGTCTTTCCGTTGATCCTGCCATGAGGCAGGTTGTCGGGGGAAGAGCTCTTATTCATACGGCTGCGTCAACGAGCCAGATGGGAAGGTTTGAAACTGAAGTTCTAACTCTTCCGGATAACATCAAAGCCCTTATGAATCTTTCCGGGCAATGGATTGACAGGTTAAGGGATCAGGTTCCCATGAGAAATCTTGTTCTCGATATGGACAGCTCTGTGAGTGAAACATATGGAAGACAGGATGGGACTGCATATAATGGACACTTTGGATGTACTTGTTACCACCCCCTTTTTTGCTTCAACCAGTTTGGCGATGTCGAGTTTGCCCTTCTTCGGGAAGGTAATGTACACAGCGCTGATAACTGGAAAAAAGTATTAGATCCAATTGTTGCCCGTTACCGTAATAGAAAATTTCCTCATTACTTCAGAGGGGATGCCGGCTTTGCCAAACCCGAGATTTACGAGTACCTGGAATCAGAACATTTCAAGTATGCCATTCGCTTACCAGCCAATGATATTTTATACAGTGAAATCGGACATCTCCTTACAAGGCCGGTAGGACGGCCGTCATATACACCTGTTGTCTGGTACCATGAATTCCTGTATAAAGCGGCATCCTGGGCTCGTGATCGCAGGATAATAGCAAAGGTGGAATGGCACCAGGGAGAACTCTTTCCCAGGGTCGGTTTTATCGTTACAAATCTAAGGGCTAAAAAGAAGAAAGTAGTCCATTTTTACAATATGAGGGGAACAGCGGAACAATGCATTAAAGAGGGTAAGAATGCTGTAAAGTGGACAAGGCTCTCCTGTCATGATTTTATCGATAATCATGTCCGGCTCCAGTTATTTGTCCTTGCCTACAATCTTGGAAACTTCTTCCGGCATTCAGCTTTACCCAGAGTAATGAAACACTGGACCATGACGACACTCAGGGAAAAGCTAATAAAAATCGGTGCAAAGGTTGTCAGCCATGCTCGCTATGTGGTTTTCCAGATGGCGGAAGTCGCCGTCCCGAAAGGGCTGTTTGCCGTTATCCTTGATAGATTACATAGATTAAGGCTACTGTTTGGCGTTGGTTAATACTATTTATTTGATATCGGATTTTTCAAGGGGTTACTGTCGCCTTTTTGTTTAAAGGTTAGCAGAACATCGCCTGAAATCTGATTTTATGTTATTATCGAATGAATTTTATATAAAGAAACCTGGATTTTAATGTTGACAAAGTTATTTTACGGAATCATAATAAATCAATCCATTAAATGGGAGAGTTTGGGGTGTCATTTGGGAAATATCGGTTTAATGGTAACAGTCTGCCCCTTCGTCTTTTCTTCGGCCTTTTTTCCTGATTTTTCGGCTTCGCTGCTGCCGATACGGTAATCGTATTTCTGAGGAAAGCGATCCACTAATACTGCAGGCCTGTTTGTATAGATGCAGGTCCTTGTTACATACCCGGAATAATCGAAAACATAATAGGCTCCCCTGTTAAATTCAAATTTATATGTGCCGGATTTTTTTGCCGTATAAATTATTCCGGCCCCGGAAGTGGCGACATCCACTGCTATTTCTTCAGGTGATTGTCTATTATCGACGGACTTATCCGCCCCGTTTTTAAAAACGACTACCTTTGTAGTCCCTTCTTTTATAACAATATTTGTGGTTTCGCTGTTTTTCAAAGCAATCCTGTTCTCTTTCCCTGCTTCCACATCGGGTATTATCAATTCACCGGAACCGTCGGTTTTCCCGATTATTTTCCCGTTAAGGTAAACATCGGCGCCGCTTTCCATGGCCTCTATTATCAATACTCCGGAAGGGTTGAAATTCAGCTCGTTCGTTACCCCGCTCTTCATCTCTAGTATCTTTCTTAAAACTTCATCTTCGGATTTTTCCTGTTTCAAACTGATATCGATCGACTGTCCCGATATGAATTTGTCAAAGTATCCGTCCCTATTGTCGACAGTTTTCACGAAAGAGCCGTTAATAAATAACCTGTACTTTGTACCAATCGGCTTGATATTTAGCCTGAAATATCCGAGCGATATGGTCTTCCCGATCAGCAAGCCCGATACGTCAAGTATCATTTTGTCGATTGTAGTAAATATTTCAAGCCCGGAGTCTCCTTTGTACACTCTTGTGAATAGCAACTGGCCGTTAATTACATTGTAAACATATACGTTGATCGTTATTTTACCGCTTTGATCGTTAACAAGGTAATCGCCGGTGATCACCTGTTCCGAAGAAAACTGCTGGGCTATATTTATAGCCTTTCCGATGTTCAATTCCTTCATTTCCCAGAACCCGCCGCCTCTGGCCGATTCCTCTATGTCTTTGTAAGGAGTTACCTTTTTTGATATTTTCGAAAGAAAGGTGGAAAGGGATTTGACCATCATTATGTTGATATTGCTCTGGTTCGGCTTACCCCTGTTAATGAATCCCGCCACTGTCACGGATTTCATCTGGAAGTCTTCCGGCCTTATTAATCCCTGGGAAGCGAATAAGATCAACAGGATTACAAATACCTTTTTTGGCATGCTTTTTACCCTCCGATATCAGGGAATATTTTATGTAACTGTCAGGTGTTTGTCAAATCAAATTAGCGGGGAAACGTTCCAATAATTCCCGGCGGAATAACTTTATATCAAACAGAACATCCGGACAAACTCATCGATGATATTCAATGGTACCGGCCGGAATTAGTTATAGGGTGGAATACTTGAACTATCTGTCTTTTTTCTTCAAAAGAGGATCGTTTTCCGCAATGAATTTTCTGATGTTGTCGGCATGTGCAATCTCAATGTTTATTATTTTGATAAGCCGAGTCAGTCATTGCCGCAGAATCAGTGAAATTTTGAAAAATGCACCGATTAGGGGGTAAAATAATAAGACGGGCCGGCCTGATGTTGAAAAATCAAGGATCCTGGGTCAAAGACTGCTTTTGTCCCGCTTGTATGTTAAAATATTATAATTTTAGGAGAGCCAAACATGCCTCAATCGACAGGCCTCGTTCTTTCAGGCGGCGGTTTAAAGGGAGCGTACCAGGCCGGAGCCTGGAAAGCGTTATGCGAGCATCGGATCGATAAACAAATATCGGTCATATCGGGATGTTCGATAGGGGTTTTAAACGCTTTGCTGTTCCTTTCCGTACCGCCCGAGAAAATTATCGATGTCTGGCTTGGCTTGAAAAAGGATGACGTCTTACAGGATAATAAACATCTTGAAAATTTTAAAAAACTCGGCAAACCTGGTATCGATCTCATGAATATACTTGCAGTTCTTGGTATCCAGGCAGTGAATCTGTTTTTATTCGGGGCGTTCAGCAGGGCAAAGCATTTGGAAATTCTTGAAGAAATCGTCAACTGGGACATTCTTAAAAATAAAAGGGTGAAGGTTTTTGCTTCCTGCTCCAGAATAATAAGCCCAATAAAACTTGAACCGGAATATTTTGAGCTTAATTTAAGTGATAAAGAAAATACGATAAAAACGGTTATGGCGTCATCGGCGATACCGGTGGTTTTCCCCGTCCAGTTATTCAACGGCTCTTTTTATTATGACGGGGGTTTGACGGATAATGTCCCCGTCAGTCCTCTGGATAATGAGGCATGCAGCGACATTATTGTTATCCATCTTTCGGGACGGAATAAAATTAAAACGGGGGATAATATCAAAAACCCTGTCGCTCATATTTTTCCTTCCAGGCCGCTGGGACAGGCTCTGGAATTTAATAAAAATAATATAAAAAGCAATATTGAGCTGGGATACCGGGATATGAAAATGAGATTGACAAATGGAAAATATTTGTTAGAATGATAAAAGGGGGATTAATATGCCGGATGAAGTTTTAAAAGGCAGGGAAATAATCACAAGTGAAAATGTGCAGGAAAAGTTTGAAGAAAAAATTAATGAAGAAAAAAGAAATTCAAAAAAAGCCAACGTTTTAGTTTGCGGCTATACGGGATCGGGAAAAACAAGCCTATTGCAAATTATTTTTGGAAAAGAAACAGTCCCTGATTCCGCGATCGGACATGGTTCATCAACAACTGCAGATTATATACCGTATGAAAATGCAAAAGTAAAAATATGGGATTCCGAAGGATTCAGTTTCGGTAATGCAGAAGAAAAGTTTTTGGAAAAAACCAGATCCTTTATCAGGAATTTGCAGGATGATATTGATATAGATAATCATGTTCATATAGTCTGGTATACAATTCAAGGCTGCATGGCAAGAGTTACAGAATATGATTTGGATCTGATAAGGAAAATTTTCAAAAATGTAATAGTTATTATTACAAAAAAAGATATAACAAAAGAAAAACAGATGGATGATATTTTAAATAATCCCCGGACCGGGCTGATTACACATGACATACAAATGGATCGAATTCTTGCTGTTGATGAAACCGACAGGGAATCAATTAAAAAACTTATCGATTTAACATATAATTTACTGCCGGCGGCATATCGAGACGCATTTATTGCGGCGCAAATGATCGATTTAGAAAAAAAAAATAACCTGGCCCGGGTTATTATTCATTCTTCCTCGGGAGCCGCTGCCCTTGCCGGAGGAATAAACCCCCTTCCAATTTCTGATGCCGCATTGATAACGCCGATTCAACTTGGATTAGTGGCTTCCTTAAGCGCCTTATACGGATTTTCGAATCAATTGACCAGAAAAATGTTCCTGCCCTTGCTTGCACAAGGAATAGGGATGTTTACTGCAACCAGCCTTGTTAAGTTATTCCCTGTAATTGGAGAAATTATTCAAGCATCCGTTGCAGGGGCATTGACCGAGGCGATCGGGTTCGTAGTAAACGATCATTTGATTAAATGTTTTAATGCAAGGGCTAACGAAGAGCCTCTGCCGGATTTCCTGTTTAATTACAATGAAATTATGAGCATTTTTGAAGAATTCTTAAAAGCGGCTAAAAAATAAACACTGATCATATCAGCATATCCTTTAACCCTGAAAGCCGCACGGTCCTGTTGCATAAAGCCTTGAAGAATGCCGTTTCGTCGCCCCATACCTCCGCTTCCTGTTTTGCTCGCGTAAGGGCGGTATATACCAGTTCTCTTGTAAGGATCCTTTCCCGGTCTTCATGGTCTTCCGGCAGGGGAGGAAGAATGAGGACTACCCTGTCGAATTCCGCCCCCTGCGATTTATGGATAGTCAGGGCGTAGGCGCTTTCCGAATCGGGCAGGACCTGGGGCGTAAATGAACGCGGCACTGCTTCTCCGCCCGAATCCGGCGGGAAAAATACCCCGAAGGAGCCGCCGAGTTTCCTCACGACGCCGAGATCGCCGTTGAAAAGCCCTAGCTCCCTTGAATTCTCCGTTACCAGGAGCGGCCTGTTCTCATACTGGCCCTGTTCGATTTCCCCGATCTTTCCCAGGCCTTTCAATGCGTCCCTTACAAGGGAGTTAAGGCCCTCCGTCCCGAACGGCGTCCGCCTGTAAGGCGTCAGGATTATAAACTTTTCGAGGGCTTCAAGGGCAGATATCTCGTCACCCGAAGCGCAGAGGGGGTAGAAACCGGCGCATCTCTTTTGAATTCCTTCGGCAAGGTCTTTCCTGTCTGCCAGGCGGCTGAAGGATAGACCGTAATTCCCGCTTTTCAATATATCGAGGGCCTCCTGCCCGCTGCCGTTGTTTACAGCGCGGGCTAAATCGGCAAGGCCCGGATTTTCCTTAACCCTGAAATTTTCGGTGAGGACGGCGATATTGGACCTTTTTAAAGCCTCGCTGTCGCATATATCGGCAAAGGCCTTCCCTTCTTCAACCGAGGCCAGCTGGTCCTTGTCCCCGATGAGTATTATTCTGCACCTTTCCGGAAGGGCCGCGAGCAGCCTGTACATAAGCGGTAAACTGCACATCGATGCTTCGTCAAGCACAAGGACATCGCAGTCAAGGGGTTCTTCAGGGCCGTAGCGGAACATTACGGGGCCCGGCCGCCATTTAAGAAGACGGTGGACGGTTTCAACGGTATCCGGAATAAATTCGAATACTTTTTTATAAATCTCAGGTATTTTAAGGGATTGCGAGGCTTTTAATAGGGAAATGCCAAGCCTGGCCGCAGCTTTGCCTGTCGGCGCCGCCATTTTAATCTTCAGGGGATTTTCAGCAAGTAATTGGAGAAGAACAAGGACCTTGAAGACTGTTGTTGTCTTTCCGGTCCCGGGCCCCCCGGTAACAACCGCGAAGTTCGTACCGCAGCATAACTCCGCGGCTCTTCTTTGGCCGTCATTTCCCTGGTTCTCCCGGCTGAATAGTATATCCAAATATTCATCCAATTTTTTCCTGTCGGGATTAACATTTACAAGCCTTGATCTAACCGCATCTGCCACTCCCTTCTGCATGACCCAGTGCCTGTTCAGATAAAGAAGCCCCTGCGCGTCGATAACAAAGGGCCTGTGATCGCCCGGCCTGCCGCATACCCTGGAAGCAAGCAATTTCTCCGGTTCCGGCGCTCTGACGCATATATGGCTTTCCTCCAGAGAGCTGCATAGTTCACTGCAGGCCCTGGCGATAATATCCTTATTATCCGGGTCGAATCCGGAGAGAAACGAGGCGAGCCTGTCTGCAGCGACGTTTGCTTGGATCTTATCCGGGCTCATTTGTCCTCCTTCGATAATACGTCGGATAGTTCTGTAATAAAGTCCATGTCAGGGTGGTCCTCGAATATTCCCTGTGCAGGCCCGTCGATACCGCGCAGAAATACATAGAATACCCCGCCGAAATTCACGGCGGTATTTTGATTACCATACTCCTTTAGATACTTCAATAGCGCAACCATATAGATATGATACTGGAAAAAATACGCATGGCCGTTAACTGCCCGTGTAAGGCATTCAAGGTCATAACCCCGGGGATTTTCAGCCAGAGTGTTGGACTTCCAGTCGACAATATAATATTTACCGCCAGCCTCCGCAACAAGGTCCATCTTTCCGTTCATCCAGCCCAGCAGTTCCCTGTCATGCAGACGATTCATGATATTCTTCATTTCGAGGGTTATCCTGCCGGAATCCGAATAAAGCCGCCTTATATCTTTGCTTTTTTTCCCGGAAAGGGGGAACCAGAACTCCATTTCCTGCGTCATCTTTACCTGGGGAATATCCCTGAATGCGACTCCCCCGCACGGGGAAAGGTTTATTGTCTTTTCCACAAGGCTAAGTACTTTATCCCCGTAATCTTCGTATTTCCAGCCGAAAGCCCTGAATTTTTCCTTGACAACTTCCCTGATATTTGTTCTATCCCATTTGCCGCCTGCAAGAGTCGATTCGAGAATGGAATGAAGGAGTGTGCCTGTTTCCTCTCCCCGGGGAATGTCGTCTTCGTTATAGGGGATAGGGTAGTAATCTTCAGCCAGTCCCCTTGAAAGCGATGTATAACTGTTTTGAGATAGGGATAAAGCCTTCCGGGATTTTTCAGGTTTTACTATCCGCTTTTCAGTTTCAGTCTTTTCGGGCGTTAATAAGTTTTCATTTACGGCCCGGATGACCATATCCCTGCCGATAACATCCTTAAATTTATCCTCAATAGTTTCTATGACACTATCCCGGGTGCTTTCTTTTGTAATATTCAACATCTCCAATAGTGCAGAACCTCTATGCTGACCGGCTGATCTTCCTATAAACAAATAACATAAATCCTCCGCCCGCGTGACCGCAACATACAACAGATGAGAATTTTCAACCCCGGCTTCTTTTTTTTCCCTGGCCTTCCTGCTTTTATCCAGATCAGGCGTTATATCAAAAACCGGTATGTTATTATCATCATGATATCTGACGCCGAATTTTTTATTGGGTGTATGGTAATACCATAGAAAAGGCACGAATACAATCGGATACTGCAGGCCCTTGCTGTTATGGATCGTGGCGATCTTTACAGCCTTGCGATCCGAATCCAGGCGGATTTCATCCTCCGAACCGTTAATTAAGATAAGAGAGAACCAGTTCAACAAAACTTCGGGACTGCCTGCTAACCTGTTGTCGGCTTCCTGGAGCCTTTCAACGAGGTGGAAAATATTAGTCAATCGCCTTTCTCCGTCCGAATATCCTGCCAGGCGTTTCTTCATATCATTGTAATTCAGTAGTTTCAAAATCATCGGCATAAACCCATGGTCTGTCCATAGGGCCTTGAGTTCGACGAAGGAAGAGATGCATTCGCTCCATATAGCGGTATTTTTATTTATATTATCGATCTCATCGGCTGCATATCCCATTGTTTCTGTAGCCAGAGCCGATCTTACTTTATTGCTGTCCGAATATTCGTGGATGCCCGACAGTATCGAATAAAGGTCTTTGGCCTCTGTTGTTTCATACAGCCTGTCTTTTTTCATTGTTATCGCGGGTATGCCTGCACTGGAAAGGGAATTTCTAACCATATTCCCTTCATTGTTGGTCCGGACAAGGACAGCAATTTCAGAAGCTTCCGCATCATGGGCTAAGATGGATTTGATTTCATCGACCAGTTTGGCAAGGCACCATTGCCTTAGGGTTTCAATGTTATCCCTGTTATAATCCCCGTCATAGACAAGTAAACGGAAGGCCCCGGGTTCCCCCGGTTTATCCAATCCGGGGCTTACTTTTAGGTCCGAAAACTCTTTAGTGCCGATTAATCTGAAGAATGCATTAAACGCGTTTACAAGGCCTTCCGAAGACCTGAAATTTTTATTTAGCGAATACTTTTCCAAACAACTTTCAGCAGCCTTGTAATAGGATTCAATATCCGCGTTCCGGAAGCTGAAGATAGACTGTTTCGGATCACCTACAAAAAATACCGGGTTATCCGTTCCGTTATATATCCTTGAAAATATCTCGTATTGAACGGGGTCCGTATCCTGGAATTCATCGATAATCACAGCCGGGCAGGAAGTCCGAAGGCGCGATACAAGAGCCCCGTTATGATCCGATTTAAGGGCTTCATTTAATTCCTCAATAAGCCCCTGGTATCCTACCATGTTTTTTAAAAGCGCCTGCCTCTTTGTCATTTGCCGGAATAGCATATGCAAATCCCTCAAAAAAGAGATTTCATCGGTTTCAGGATCTATTTTATCCGGATCTATAGCCAATATCACCCGGTCATTGCCATAATCTTTCGTTGTTTGAATAAATTCAGTGCTGTCCGTAAAATATCCGGCATAATCGCCCTGTAATTCTGCGAGATATTCTTCCGGCCTGACATACACCTTCCTCCTTAAAAGGTCGGCGCAGCATTCCTGAGTCATTCCGGCATAATCAGTCTCTATGCTGATAATTCCCGTCATTCCGGTTTTGAATGGATTTTCACGCAGAGCCCGGAGGCAATAAGCATGTATAGTCGATATTCGGGCCCTGTCAAACTCGGCTATAGCCTTTTCCACCCTCTCCAGCGCTTTTTCTTTACTTATCGTTGCTGAAAGTTTTTTCCAGAACCTGTCCAGGTTCATGTCGGCGCCGGCATTTTCCCGGCCCAGCAATATAGTTTTGAAATCTGTCAGGGCTTTTAAAATCCGGCGCTGGAGCTGGGCCACCGCCGCTTCGGTAAAGGATACCGTTACGATCTGGTCAGGCATAAGACCTTTTCTGATGATAAGATGAAGATAGAGAAATGTTATCGTATAAGTTTTACCTGTGCCTGCGCTTGCCTCGATAAGGCGTGTCCCGGCCAGGTCCAGAGAAATATCCGTTACGTCAAAGTTCCTGATCACCTGTGCGCTCCTTCTCTTCAAGAACCTCTTTCTTGTCAAAAAGAGGCTTGAGTACTTCCTCATACCAGTCTCTGAATTCGGTGCATTCAAGCGCTTCGCTTGATGAAGAAAAGCATCGGGCTACCCTGGGATCGTTCATATCCGAACCATAATCATTATATCCGGGTTCAAACTTTCTCCGGGCGCATTCAAGGGCCGCTTCCCGGTCGCCTTCATTTTCTTTCATTCTCTCCGCGTATTCCAGAGAACTTTTACTGAAAAGACAGGCCGGTTTAAGAAGGCCCTTTTTATAATAAGAAATGAGATTTTCCAATTCGTGTTTAGCTTCTGCGGCAGATTCCATAGGGTTCAATTTTAAACCTTCTCCCCTGAACACCGCCATACTTATTATCCTCTCATCGAGATTGATAATTAAATGATCTATCCAGATCGAGAAAAGATCCCTCATTTTAATATTGGCGGGCCTGTAATATAATAGCTTATCCGGCGCTTTTTTAATATTCAGGTTTCCGATAAGCCGTGCGCCGTTAAGGCTCAGATCTATGTTCCTGCTGTGGATCAGGCACTGCTTGTAGAAAGGCGCCATTGCCTTTACCCTGTCGGCAAAATCCCGGGCTTTCGAAATGATTTTTTTTAATTCGATCTCGCCGATCCTGCCCGGAGGGAATTCGCCGGATTTTAACCTGACATCCCTTTCCCTTGTAAAAAGTTCTTCTTCGGTTTTTCCGTTTAGCAGGTCTTCGATCAAATCTTTCTGGAGAAGGAAGGATTCCAGATGGCTGACTCCGAAGGGTTCAAAATCTTCAAATTCTTCTTCTGGATTCCCGGCCCTGATCTTTAAAATATTTTCGAACAAATATTCCTGGGGATTGTCGTAAAAGCTTTTCAGATCGTCCAGGGCGAGCTCTTTCAGATCGCTGATTATATCAGGAGGAAGAACCTGCCTGAAAAAACGCGGGTATTCATCACCAGACCTGCCGGAAGCTAACACTTCGGCCGTATGAAAGGATGTTTCAGAAAAACTTTTCAGGCCGGAGCCGGGTTCAAAATACATCGGATCGAAAGAATGAAGCCGGTGTTTGAATATTTTTCTCCTATCGCCGGTGACATTTTCAAGCAGTTCGTCTATACACACGGAGGGAGGGATTTCGCTGTTATCTTTCATGTTCTGCCCGGTATATGTCACTATGAAAGCCTTCTCTGAATTATTAAAAGCCTCAATAAAGCCTTCTCTGTCATCGAGCCGCTGGGATCTGTCATGAGGCCGGGGTTTTCCCATCAGGTCAATGTCTGATATGGGGTCCATGCGGGGAAAAGCCCCGAATGCCATTCCCATAAAACCTGTCAACTTGGCCGGTATGCCCCGGCCGTTGGCGGGACTGCAGAAAGTTATTCCCCCGATCAGCGAAGACCTGCCGGGCCTGGATAGAGACAACCCTGATGAGACTGACTCAAAAATTATTTCGGATGAAACTTCCATTTCGCCCCTATATTCGCAAAGTTCGTTGATGATTGCCCTGAGATTACCGACATCCGTTTCTTCATCCTCATCCTGCCGGGGATCGTAAATGAACAGGTCGACAAGGTCCATCAAGGTTTCACGCCATGAGCTTATAGTCATCTTTACAGACATTTTTTCCCTGAATAGTATTGCCCTGTCAATGAACAGGTCGAACTTTGCAAGCGATTCCAGGTCGGATTCCTCAATATTGCCGGCAGGCAGAACCTCTTCAAAGATCTGTTTTCTTTTATCGCTCTGCGCTTCGGGCAGGAACACATAGGCCAGGAATAACCTTTTCAATCCCTCGCGCCAGGAATTTTCCTCGAACGCGGGAACATTGAACCGTTCGGCGCGGTCTTTCCCGTCAACCCCCCATGCGATGCGTGATTGTCTTACCCACTCCCTGACTTTTATAAGGTCTTCATTGCTTGCTCCGAAACAGCGCATCACGGGTTCGTGTTCGAAAAGCCCGAGCATTTCCGATGCGGTAAACCGAATATCCGGAAGCCGCAGTAATGTAAGGAAAGAAGAATAAACGGGCGATTGCCTTGAAGTAGTCCGGCCGGATATCATGTAATCGAGGGGATTGTCGCCCTCGCTTCCGAAAACAGCGCTGATATATGGCGCATAGGCTTCGAGGTCAGGCACATTTATTATGACATCATCAAGGAGAATATCCTTATCTTTATCGAAGATCTCCAATAACTGGTCCTTCAGCGCTTCAGCTTCACGGAGCATACTGTGGCAGGAATGGATAAATACGGAAGGCTGTTTTTTACCGCTATTCGATCGCAGTTCTTCTTTTAATTCGCCTGTAAGTTCCGAACCCCGGCCAGGGCTGCCGAGCCCTATGTCGTAGAAATATATCTCGCAATGTTTCTTGAGAAAAGTTATGAGATCCCGGTGGAAGGGGGTCATCAACCGGACGCCGAAGATAAAAATCGATCCCGGAAGTTTTTTAACCATCCTTCCCGATTCTAGTTTCGAAATCAGGTTAGCCTTGTGAATCTTCCCTTTCATAACCGTGCGCCAGAGTTCGGGCTGCCAGGGATGTTCTACAGCGGCGCTGTCAATTCCGGCTTCCCAATCCAATACCATTTCTCTTCGAAATACTGCATACTGGTCAAAGAGGTCGGCAACCATCCTGGATAACCTGAAAAGCCGGAGGTCATATAGTATCTGCCTGTCCTTTTCATCTACTTCAGCCGGCGAAAGATGGTCTTTGACTTCCTTGAATGACGTTTTTTCGAGCTGGCTTCCAATGGAGTCCATGATTTCCCATACAAGGAGACTTGAATTTTCTGAGAGCGCCGGACTATTTTCACCGAGAAACGCTTCTATCGCCAGGGTCGTCAGCCTGTCGGGGAATTTCATTTCAAGATTAGCTGAAATTCCATTTTTTTCGGCGACACGGAGGGATATCCATTTCATCATTGTGAGAGTTGGGCTGACGATAAGGGTGCGTTCAAGAGGCGCTTCCCCGGTATGTTCCTTAATTCTCTCCGAGAGATGGGCAATAAGGCTATCGGCCGAATCGCCTGAAATGATTTTCAATGGCATTGGCGTCTCCCACTGTCATTTCGGCAATGAGACATCGCAGTAATATGAGTAATCCCCTCCTGATGGGGCTGATACCGGTTCGCTTTTTTGCGTTTTAAAATCATAATAATAAAATTCGGTGTTTTTTTCATATGTTTGGACAGAATAAATTAAACCCATGCTATCACCCGTCATGGAAGGGTATATTGGGACATCCGAGGAAGATTTTGAAGTATACAGCAACTTTTCATTTGAAACGGCAAGATTGGCAATGTCTATTTCGGCGGTAGCGATAGATTTTTTTCCATAATAGATTATAAATTCTTCCCCTTTCGACCAGGTATTAAAAGGCATCTCATAAAAGGGTTTATGCCAGTAAGAATATTCCAGTTCGTAACTGAGCCGGTTTTCGTCCTTCGACAGGGTCAAGTGAAAGGGAAAACCCTCCAGTTTGCCCCGGAAACGAAGCTGCTCGTATTTCCCGTTTTTGCCGGGATCGGGGGTCAAAACGAACATATAGGGCGGAAGGTAATATCCGTCCTTTTCAGGGCTTGACGAGAACAGGTAGGCGAATATGTTTTCAGCGTTCCTGTCGCTGAATATTATTATCCTCCCGTCCCTGAGGCATGTAAATCCTGTTTCATTACGCGAACTGTCGCTTATAAGAATTTCATCGCCGGGCTTTGCACCTACCGCTGTGCGGTAAATATACCATCTCCATTTGGAGTAATCGAAGCGGTTGAATATTATAAAATTCGAACCCTCCCGTGACCATGTAGGGCTGAAATCGTTAAATTTGTCCCCTGTAAGCTCCTGTAATCCTGTTCCATCGGGGTGTATTATACATATATAAGAGCTTGAGCCGTCCGATGTTTTTTTCGATAATCTGGAAAATAAGATCCATTTTCCATCGGGGGACCAGGACAGTTCCATATCGTAACCCCCGGTGATCTTTTTTTCCATTGTTTTTCCCGGTGTCACCGTATTGATGAAAATACTTCCGTTAAGGGTATATGCCCCATGAAAATCGGTAATATCCATGATCGTATTGGTAATCTGGTTATTGAAAGGAGGGGCCGAGGTATAATTTTGATGTCTCGCATGGACCAGGCTGAAAAACGATGCAAGCAGGATTAAGATTATACCCAACCGCATTGTAACTCCAGAAAATAACATCTATAATTCCTTAAATTCTAATATAAAATCAGGGATTATTCAATAGGAATTTCAGCTTATATAATAAATTCGTGTGAATTATGCCATGTTATAACAATTAATTCCAATTTTATTGGATTAATCTCATTTATTCTTTATAATAAAAAACAAAATGAATTCTCCGGGGTAAACGCCCTCCAAATTTTACATTCCCCCGGCGGAAAACCGGATTACAAATGGGTTATTATATCTTCATTTTATATTTAATTTCCTATTCAACGGGTTTTGCCTCTCTGACCCTTTTGATTTTACTCTATATAAGGCATAAAACCGGGTCGATACTTTATTATATTATTTATCTGATAGTTTTTACCGGCACCCTGGTCCTGAATAATATCGAATTTTACAGGGTTTCCATTCTTTTCAAATACGACACTTACTCTAGCATCTGGGTGAAACTGATTTACAATCTCCTTTTCGGGGCCTTGTTCTATATTGTTCCCCTTTACAACCATAAATTCCTTAACCTTGCGTTTCACCTCTTTCATAAATTAATTTTTGGCGCGCTTTTCCTCTTCTCTATAATTATTGCGTTTATACCCTATTTATACGAGGGGATCAGGCGCGGCCAGGCAATGATATTAAGTTTTAAGATTACTGTATTTATAGCTATAGCGATAATATTGTATTGTATAATCCTATCCATATCCGGCATCAGGAAAACCAGCGTCGAGGAAAAAAAAGCTGTAATCCGGTTTTTCCTTATTTACAATGCCCTTTATTTCCTGGTTCTCATGTTCGAATATTACTGGAATTTTAATTTTCAGAACAGGATAAGGCCTATCTCCTTCGGCAATCTTTTTTATTTCGTACTTAACCTTATTACCGTTTTATTCATTTCAAGGAACTTTTTCATCCCGCAGGCAAAAGTATCCCTTGACGACATACCGGACGGGATCCTCAGGAAGTTTAAGCTTACGCCAAGGGAAAAGGAGATAATAATAATGATATCGAAAGGCCTTACGCATAAGATGATAGCTTCCGAATTGGGAATAGCCACGCTGACCGTCAAAAACCATATTTATAATATCTATCAAAAAACCAAGGCAGTCAGTAAGATCGACCTTGTCAATAAAATAAACCTTGGAAATCCGGTCGTGGAATCGAAATTCAATTCCATTTTTTCATAGTTCATGGGCTTTAAAGCCAGTTCATACCGCTTTTTCCCGGCCTCATGAGACAAATGGCTCACTTGTAAAAAAAATCGGGATAGTCTATAATTCCCATTGAAATCGTATCATTATCAGTTTAAACTATATTGAATTTTAAACAACCGGACTCGCTTATTTTTCAATAACTGCAAAGGGGTAATTCATGAAACAAATTCTTCAGGCATCTTTAATTTTGTTTTTGGTTTTTTTTATACCTCATATAATTTTCGGGGACGCGGCGGATGAGTTTTTCGATGCAATCGCGGTCAATGACCTGCCGTCAGTTATAAACTATCTGCAGGCCGGCGGGGACCCCAATGTGAGGGATGAATACGGCACTACTCCGTTAATGCTTGCGGCTAAGACAGGTAATTACGACGCGGCCTGCCTGATCCTCCATGACTTTTCCTCGCCGGGGGTTGTTGCTTTAAAGAGATATGACCAGGTAAAGGCGTATCTTAAGTCGATAGAAAGGGGGCCTAAGTCTGATGTAAACATCAGGAATAATGACGGTATGACCGCCTTGATGGCTGCCGCTTTAAGCGGGAACCTCCAGATGGTAAGCCTTATTGTAAAAGCGAAGGCCGATATAAACGCTACCAATAACGACGGAATAACGGCCCTGATGGGCGCCGCGATTACCGGGGACCCCGATATTGTAAAGCTTCTGATCGAAAAGAGAGCCGGGGTGAATATCAAGAACAGGGACGGTTACACGGCCTTAATATTGGCAGCCGAGAACGACAGGTCCGACTTTGTCAGATTAGAGGTAAAGACAATAAAAGAGGCGAAAATAAAGCAGGACCTTGAAAAAGTCGCATTGATCCATGCCGCGCACAACAGGCATTCTGATGTAATAAAGATCCTGATCGAAGCAAAGGCCGACATCAACGCCAGGGATAAAAAGAACGAGACTGTATTGATGAAGGCCGCCCGGGACGGCCATGCCGATATAGTAAAACTTCTTGTCGATAACGGCGCCAATGTAAACGCGAAAGACGACGGGGGCGGAACAGCCTTCATGGGCGCAGCCGAAAGCGGACAACCCGAAGCAGTGCGGATCCTCCTTGAAGCTAAAGCCGATGTAAATGCCAAAGATAAAACAGGAAAGACAGCCTTAAACAGGGCGGCTGAAAAGGGTCAGTCCGATATCGTCAGGATGCTTCTTCTCGGCAAAGCCGATATAAATCTTAAAAATAATGAAGGCATGACGCCGCTTATGCTTTCGGTTTCAAACGGGCGGACGGAAGCCGCCAAAACCCTTCTTGAATCAAAAGCCGATTGCAACGCAAGGGATAACGGGGGCTCGACCGCCCTGATACTTGCCGCATACTTCGGCAGGGCGGATATGGCAAAACTCTTGATAGATTCCGGCGCCGATATCAACAGGAAAAACAACGACGGGACGACAGCCCTGATGATTGCTGCCTCAAAGGGTTACGCCGACATCTTAAAACTCCTTATTAGCGCCGGCGGCGATTTTAATGCCAGGGACAACGACGGCATTTCGGCTTCAACAGCAGCGGCGTCTAAAGGCGACACCGAGATACTCAAGATCCTTGCCGGTTCCGGGGCGAATATAAACTCAGCCGACAGCGACGGTATGACCGCATTAATGGCCGCGGCGTTGAAGGGAAATACCGACATTATGAAAATAATTATAGACGCGGGGGCCGACGTAAATGCCAGGGATAAAAAAGGCATGACAGCGCTGATAGGGGCGGCATACAAGGGGAAAACCGAGGCCGTTAAAATGCTTTTGGACTATAAAGCGAAGGTAAACATAAAGACGATTCAGGGATCTACCGCCCTTCTTGGAGCTGCTCAAGGCAATGAAAGCGACACGGTCAAGATTCTTATCGATTCCGGGGCGGATGTGAATCTGCAGGACAATGACGGAACGACCCCGCTGATGGATGCGGCTTCAGGAGGAAATGAAGAAGTGATAAAGCGCCTTATCGACGCGAAAGCGGATGTGAACGCAAGCGACAAGTTCGGGCAAACCGCATTGATCGAAGCGGTAAGGAATAATCATGACGGGGCCGTCAGGATCCTTATCGAGGCTAAAGCCGATGTAAACGCCAGGGACAGCGATAATCAGAGTTCTCTGATGCATGCAGCATATAACGGTAACGAGGATATAGTAAAAATCCTTATAGATTCAAAAGCCGACGTAAATTCTAAGGACGTAGACGGCCAGACTGCCCTGATGCTTGCGGCCTATCAGGGGCGCGGAGAAGTCATAAAGATTTTGATCGATTCAAAGGCGGACGTTAACGCCAGGGACATGCATGGCCAGTCGGCTTTGATGTTTGCTCTGAATAAACAGAACAGCGAAATAATTAATTTATTGAAAGAAGCCGGAGCTAAATAAAGGGGGACCGTTTATGATGACAGTGATAAAATGCGTGCCGTATATTTGTTCATTTATCATACATGCAATGTTATTCGCCCTGCTTTATAATTCTTTTACAGGCGGAATTGGGCGGGAACAAAGCGGTAATGACATTAAGATCAGCAGGAAAGAAGCAGGGATGTTTAAACAAATATCACAGCCTAACAGTGCTTGTAGCGACGAACAAAAGAACAAAATTGAAAACGAATATAATAAAAAATACAGGGATGCTTACAGCAAAATAAACGATATAATGAAAGAAAACGGATCCAATACTAATTTCCGCATCGATGACTTTGTCAACGATATCAATAAAAGCCAGAAAACGATCGACTCGCAGTTCTCGGAATATACCAGGAAAATGATAGATGAAGATATTACGAACGGCATTTTGAAAAATACTTCAGAATATATAAAGAAAATGATAAACGAAGATATAAAAAGGGATTTAATGGCTTTGAAAGATAAAAGTAAAAACAACAAAAATTCCGACCGCTCTAAATCATTCAGGGAGCTTGCCGAAATCAACAGGGAGGCCGTCAATGCAACATTGAAAAAGTTTGACGAGTCCCTTTTGAATAAATACAAAGAAAAACTCGAAGCCGATATAAAGCAAAAATATTCCGGGATATCCCTTTTACCTGAAAACAGGAAAGAATTGAAAAAAATTATCGATGAAAGCGCCGAATACTTAAAATCGAAAATGTTAAAGGAAGTCGCGAAACTGGATATTTTTAAGGAAGAATTAAAAAACAACAATGAAAATAACATCCCCGATCTTAATACAAAAATCGGGAATGATATTGCAATTGAAAATAATACGATTAATAAATTGGAAAAAATGATGGACCGCCTTGTGGAAAAAAGCGATGAACTTGATTCGAATCCGGATGGCAAGAATCTTGATGATTATAAAAAAGAATTGTCGGATATAAGAAATGAAATTAAAGGACAGCTGGGTGAGCTCCTGGATAAGGCTGATTCCCTTAGTTTAAAGGAAACCGCTCAAAGCATGATGTCTGAAATAGATAAAAACGAGTTTAAAACTGCAAACAAGGACCAGTTGAAAGATGCATATAAAAAAAGTTTAGACGAAACAGTTGAAAATATTTCAATTCTTAATTTTATAGCCTCTCATTACAGCGATCAACCGGCCGCCTGGGAAGGGGTTTCAAACAATGATAGAAATCCGAAGCATGAAAATAATTTAAAAGATAAAACCGTGCTGGATAATAATCTTAAAAATAAGATCGATAAATCGGCTGAAATATCTGTCGATATAATCTCGAATTCCATTGAAAAAGAGATGAAAAAAAATGTAAGTACTTACAACGCCCAATTCAGTTTAGATCAAGTTGAAAACAGCAGGACTTATGCTTTCGGGATTCACCCGGGGGATTATTATAAGGATGAAGATTCAGTACGGAAAGACGATTCAAAGCCGGTAAATCAGACGATTGAAAACGGGACTCCGGGAGCATCCGGGTCTCCCATTTATGCCGACCTCAACAGGAAAGTAGAAAAATATGGGGATGGGGGCGGATTTAAAGAAATCGGTTTAGGGCCCGGGCACAATGACAAAAGGGAAGGCGATGAAAGGTTTACGAGAAAATTCACTGCTGCTGATACCGGGATGGGTTTCAGGGTCAGGGACCTTATAGAATTCATGAAAAAATTCGGTAGCAGGTCCAGGGCATTAAATTTAAATTTCGAGTATTCAGCGGCCCGTGGAGAAGCCACGGAGGCAACGCCGGTATCGTACAGCTACCCTAAATATGTATATATATCCGAAGAACAGAAATCGCAGATCGAAGAATTAATGAAAAATAATGAGGATGAAAATAATAAAAAAGAAATGAGTTTATACAGCAGCTTCCCGGCTTACGCCCGTATCCCATATCAGCCCCATGAATTAAAGATCGACGGTGACCTCTCGGAGTGGGGCGAGCTCGATAACCCGGTACAGATGCAGTATGCTTCGGACAACGGCCATGATAAACTGACAAACGGCGTAAAATTGTACATGCGCTGGAACGAATCCGGATTTTATTTTGCCTATAAGTCGGACAATACGAACAGGATAAATTTGCCCGACGAGATAGAAGACGATTATGACAGGGCGACCTATGACGTGACCCAGGACAAATGCGACGGCGACACGTTCGAATTCTGGATCGACCAGGCGGATAACCAGGAGCCGACTGCCTGGGAAAGCACCTTTATAAGGCTTTTTACGTTCAGCCCCTTTGCCGCTCCCGGCCTTTATATCGATTATTTCCGCCAGTATGAGCATAGGCAGATAGAGGATAATTATCATGTAAGGATCACGAACAGGCAGACTCCTACGGGTTATATAGTCGAGGCTTTTTTAAGCAAGGATGTCCTTCCGAAAAATGTGGCCCTTCATCCTAAAAAGCAGTTTGTATGCAACTTTTCAATAAACCAGGGATCAGATTGGGGCCCGTATTCGTCCCAGTGGTCTGCATCCAGGGCTATCGACAGCAGGGTCAGGCCTAATACCTGGGGATGCATTGAGCTGATGGGTTATAAGCCTGAAATCGAGGTAAAGGATTATAACCAGGAGGGCCCTGGGGGGAAGGGGTCTGAATTTATATTCCCGGGCCAGGCTGTGAAAATTTATATAAAGGACCCTGAAAGGATATTCGATTCGAGCAGCCGCGAGATGATCCCCGCATATGTCGGGATCATAGGAAACGATAATAAAAAAAAGATCAATCTTATTGAAACGGAGAAAGGTTCGGGTCTCTTTTATGCAAGCATAAATACAAAATCCTTTGAAAACTCGACAATGGCAGACGCACTCCTTGTTAGGCCCGGCGATATTTTATTTGTAGAATACAGAAAATACAATGAATCTTCCACTGACGAGGCTTTCAATCAGAAATATTTCCTGTACCTTCCGGTAGTAAATTCGTTTTATTCGACAATGAAATAAAGGGCCGAAAGGTCCTGTAAAGGAGGAATTATATGAGCTATACCGAGATTTATTCGCCTGTTCTATACCCCATGTGGCTGATGTCGTTTATTCTGGTGGCTCTTGTTATCGACAGGCTCTGGTTCCTGAGGAAAAGAAGTATTTTCGACAAAAATATGATCAAAGACGTCCAGAAGCATGCGTTGCTTCTTGAGTTCGATAAGGCCCGGGAAAGGGCTGAAAGTTCCAAAAGCTTGCTGGGAAAGGCATGGAGCAAGGGCTTTCGGGAGTTTCTTAGCGGAGGGACAAATCTTATGGACGCTCTTTCCGAATCTACTTATTTAATGATGTCTCCTCTAAAAAGAAACATTACCGCGATCGGCACAGTTGCTTCGATAGCCCCTCTGTTCGGACTCCTCGGTACCCTCATCGGGCTCATAATAATCTTTTCACAGCTTGGGGGAGCCGGGGCCGATGAAAAAAAGCAGCTTGCCGTCGGAATAGGTCATGCCCTCTATTCTACTATCGGCGGACTTGCCGTAGCTATACCGGGAATAATATTTTACCGTTATTTTAAATCGAAGCTTTCCAGGTATTCGGAAAACGCGGAATACGAGATCGACCTGATCAAGCATAACTATATGATTTCAAAAAATATTAAAGCCGCTAAGTCAGAACAGGAAGGATAAAGGTATGAGAAGGATCATTAGTTTTGACGATGATGAAGAATTATTGAATCTCATCCCCCTTATAGACTGCCTGTTTATTCTGATTATATTCCTTGTAACCGCGCTGACTTTTAAAGAGCAGATATTCAAACCCGATGAAAAGAAAATGTACGGCATAGAACTGCCTCAATCAAAAAAGAATGAAACCATAAATGTTGACGATCCCCTCATTATCTATGTCAAGTCGAACGGCGATTATTTTATCGAAGAAAAAAAATACGATGAGGATTCCATCGACGCCTTTTTCACGCTGAAGGGAAAAAGTGAAAACAAGGTCGTTATATATGGGGATAAAAAATGCCCGTATGAAAAGATCGTCTATCTAACCGAAATTGCGAGATCTCATGGGATCAATTACATAGCCTTTTATGTTATGGAGAAAACGGCCCAGGAAGCTGTAAATTGAATTGCGGGCCGGCGGTATGTTTTGACGACGTATCGTGCAAAATCTCCAGGAATACCGTGCTCAGCCATATAAATCTCAATATTAGTTATGGCAGCATTCAAGGCATTCTGGGCCCGAACGGCGCCGGTAAAACAACCCTTCTATCTATAGTACTGGGCTTAAGGCGCCATACCGGAGGAAGAGCAACCGTATTGGGTGAAAAACTGCCCGGGGGAGGAAACGGTTTACTGAGGCGGATTGGAGCGGTTCTTCAGGAAACCGCTCTCTATGAAGAACTGACAGCCTATGAGAACCTTCTTTTTTCCGCTTCTCTTTACGGAATTTCCAATCCTAAAAAGAGAATTTTAGAGGTCCAGGAACTTCTTGGACTTTCTGATTGGTCCGGTAAAACCGTAAACGCTCTTTCCGGAGGCATCCGGCGCAGAGTCGCCATAGCCAGGTCGCTTCTGCATAAACCCGATTTGCTAGTGATTGATGAACCTACGCTGGGTGTAGACGCCGAAGCAAGGCATGACATCTGGTCTCATTTGAGACTGTTAAGAAAAGAGGGAACAACGATACTGGCGGCCACAAATTATATCGATGAAGCCCTGGCAATATGCGATATAGTTTCGGTCATAAGGTCGGGCTCTCTTATTGTTACTGAAAAACCCGGAATATTAATCGAACGTGCAGGGCGTTGCCTTGATATAGAATGTAAAGCGGAGAATTCCGCGGAAATAATGTCATTGCTTGAAAAAACCGAAGGGATTGTTCGGATGGAAAAGACGCCTATCGGTTTGACGATATTTATGAACGGCATTTCAAAGCCGGAAAAGCTTATCATGGATGTTATGAATTCAGTTAAAATAAACTCCTTTCGAATCAGGCCACCGGATCTTGCTGAGGTTTTCAGCGCGCTGGAAAGCAATTTATGAAGATTATGTTAAACGCACTTCTTGGCGCCCTTCGGGCCGAGATTGCTCAAATGGGGCGTTCGAAGCTTCTCCTGGTATTGACCGCCATGCAATCTGTGATTTTTATATTGCTTTTGAGTATCTTCGGACTTACCGGGAGCAGGGCCCCTACGGCGGTGGTCGATAAGGACGGCGGAAAGTATTCCGGGGCTTTTATCGATTGCCTGAAAAGGGCCCATAATTCTTTTTCAATAAGATTAATGGATGAGAAAACGGCCGAAGCGGAAGTATCACGAGGGGATCTGGTATCGATGATAAAGATACCCCGTGATTTTTCACAAGAGATCGCGTTGTACAAAAATGTATTTATCGATGTCACTATTGATAATGTCGACGTTGATATGACGGAGGATATTCAGAGGGCGATACCCTCTGCAATAGTTAAATTTTCGGACACAGTCAAACTTCCCGGGATAAGGGTCAGGGTCAGTGAAGATGATTTAATAGATCATGACACTGATTTTATCCCTTATCTTGCCGTCAGTGCGCTGGCGCTGGCTGCGTTTGTCGTAGCCGGAATTTTGGGCGCCTCTGCGGTTTCACGCGAATTCGAGGCCGGGACAATAAAACTTCTTAAGTTAGCGCCTGTTCCGCCGCTTGTAACAATAATCGGCCGTATAATCGCCGCCGGCCTTTACTCTTTAACCGTACTGATTATTAGTGTGGGTGTAATTGTCATAGGGTACGGCATCAAACCAGCACATCCCGTCGAACTATCATTTGCACTTGTAATCTGCGTTATTATTTTCGGATGCGCAGGCGCAGCTCTGGGAGCTGTTTTCAAACGGACGCTTACGTCCGCTTCTCTTATTTTCGGGCTTGCTCTTCCGTTTTATATTGACAGCGGAGCTCTGGAACCAGAACGTTTTGACGGCAACGCCATCTGGGCGCTGGCCCATTTATCGCCGGTTTATTATGCGGTAGGAATTCTGGAACATGCCTTTCATGGTTTCCTGGTGACGCCGGAGTCTGTTTTTGTCGATTTTATCGCTCTCGGCATATGGGCAATCGTCTTGCTCATTATCACGGCAAAGATCATGAAAAGGAAAATATTATTATGGTAAGAGGAATATGGATTATTTCCATTCTTGACCTTCGGATCTGGATGAGAATGCCCCTGGCAATAGTCAGCGCCCTTGTTCCTCCATTCGGGATGGTACTTCTCCTGATTGTGTTAGCCCTGTCGGTAGGAAAACAGCCTGTCGCTCTTGTGGTTTCTTCCAGCGGTCCTTTTGCCCGGAGGATGGCTAAAATTATTGAAAAAGACACCGAGGCTTATCTTCTTGCCGTAACGGACACAATAAGCGCGTCAAAAATGCTTGCGGGCCAGGAAGTCGCGGCTGTGATAACGATTCCGCTCGATTTCGATTCCACGCTGGCCAGTGGAAGCGCAAGGGTCAATCTGAAAATAAACAATATCGATATTGATTTTTCCGATGACATAAGGCGCTCAGTAGACCGTTCTGTCGCTCAGTTTGACGCTCCAGGACTTGGCTTAGGTGAAAACGAAAATGAAAATGAAAATATAGATATGCCGAATCCTTATCTAATTCATGTCGCTGAAGATAATCTCAGGACAACTAATGTCGATTTTTTAAGATACCAGGTTATACCCGCCCTGGTGCTCCTCGTCCTAAGCATAGGGCTGACGGGGACAGCTCTTATGTGCGCTCTGGACAGGGAAAGGGGTACCGGCCGTTATCTTATTATTGCGCCAGCCTCATCGTGGTCCTTTATTTCAGGAAGGATATTGGGAGGATTATTAGCGGCTATGGCCGTCCTTGTACCTTCGGTTGCGGTTTGCATCCTGACCGGCATTGTATCTGTTCCTATGGGACACTGGCCGGCCCTGGTCTTTCTTTTTTTAGCGACAGGTCTGTGCTCTTCCGGATTGGGAACGCTCGTCGGCAGCCTGTTGAATGGTTCGCGCCTTGCCGCAATGGCATCATCGACAATAGCAACTTTCATGTTCTTCCTTGGCGGCGGGTTTACAACGATTGCTTTTCTGCCGAACTGGCTGAGAAATTTAAGCTCATTTATACCTTTCCGTTACTCGATTGAAGGATTGAGGCAGATCCTGTTCTACCCGGGTCTTGAAGGGGTTGCATTGGACCTGGCTGTACTAGCCGGAAGCGCCCTCCTGTCAGTATTCGCCGGAGCAGTTCTTTTTCGAAGGTCGATTTTTTAAATAATCCTCTTGACAAAATAGATATATCATGATATTATATATCATATCGATATATAAAGGACTGATATGTTAATTCCATGTATCCTTGGTTTTTTAAACATTATGCCGATGACGGGCTACGAGATCAAAGCCTTTATGGAAAACAGCACCCGCTATTTCATGTTCGCAAGTTTCGGAAGCATATATCCCGCCCTGCGGAGGCTGGAGAAAATGAAACAGATCGAGTCTGCTCAAGAAATTTATAACGGCAGGCTTAAAATTATCTATTCAATTACCAAAGCGGGGAAAAAAGAATTTATGAAATGGCTTTCTTCCGTTTGGACCTTTGATAAAGGCATGGAGGAAATGCTTCTGCGTATTTTTTTTGCGGGTTTTCTTCCGAAGGAAGAAATCAAAAATAAATTTATGGAATTGAAGGAATCCATTGAAAAGAAGCGCCTTGAATTATGCGAACTTGAAAAAGATATGCCGGAAGATCATATAAATTCATTTGAGCATTCCACTCTCGTTTACGGCAAGGATTTTTATAATTTTACTAAAAACTGGATCGAGAAAAATATGAATAGCTTGAAAATGAGAGATAATAAAGGAGAGAGCATATGAAAGCCGTCATTATATCCGACAAAGATTTCCAGACTGAGCTTTATATGAAACTGGAAGGGCAGGTTACAAGTTTTTTAAAAAGCAGGGGTTTTGAAACAGAAATAATAAAAATCGGCAGGGCTGAGCTCAAGTTTTGCATGGGCTGCTTCGGCTGCTGGGTTAAAAAACCGGGAGAATGTATCATTAACGATATGATGGGCCGGATTAACCGCAGTTTCGTTAATAGCGATGCAGTTCTGTATCTCAGTCCTCTGGTATTCGGCCAGTTTAGCGCGAATATTAAAAACGCTATAGATAGATGGCTTCCGAATATGCGGCCTTTTTTCATTACAAGGCCCGACCGTTCGACTATTCATCCGGCAAGATACAAATTAAACCCGAAAGTTATTATGATAGGTTATGGCGAGAATCTTTCAGATGAAGACGAACAGCTTTTCAGCGACATTTCAAAAAAGCACAGGAGCAATGTCGAAGTCCTGATCTATAAAAATCCGTTTAATAACATTACTGAAGAATTGAACGGCATAAAACTTGAAAAAACCGGGGGATATTTATGAAAAAAATAGTTTTACTCGAAGCCAGCCCTAAAGTCAATGAAGAATCCGTCTCAAAATTTCTTATTGAGATGGCGGGTAAATATATTGATGATTCAAGCGCGGAGAAGACTTTTATAAGCGTCAGGGAAAGTTTGTCAAAGAACACTTTGGACGAAGACTTTGAGTCTATTTTAAAAGCCGATGCTTTGATCATTGTTTTTCCGCTTTATATTTTTTGCATGCCCGGAATTTTAACGCGTTATTTACAGGATTATTATCAGTTTTTTATTGAACATGGCGGATTTTCAAACAGAACAAGGGTATATTCAATTGTCAACTGCGGATTCCCGGAACCCGAAATAAACCTTGAGGCGGTAAGGGTGATCAGAAGCTTCAGTCAGCATATCAACGCCCTTTTCCGTTTCGGTATAATGATAGGCGGCGGGGGGATGCTGCTTGGGCAGATCGATGCGCCGTTTATGAAAGCGACAAGAGAAAAGCTTATCGACGGCTTTTCGAGAATATCGAAAGATATTCAAACCGATAATATTGAAAATATGGAGAATATTCAAATTAAAATGAATTTTCCACGATGGCTTTACTTTTTTATGGGCGATTGGGAGTGGTTCGGGCTGGCTCACAAGAACGGGCTGCGCAGGAAAGACCTATATAGAAAACCGTATTTAACATAAAATCTCATTTTTTCTAAGAGATGACGATGGATAAGCAATATTCGCTTTACATACTCCGCTGCAGCGATAATACATATTATACAGGAATGACTTCATGCCTGGAAAAAAGGATTGAAAGGCATAACTCGACGGGAAAAAATACCTGGTCTAAATACACCAGGCAGCGCCGGCCTGTGGAATTGGTGTTTTCTATAAATGGGATATCAAGCATAAGAGCCGCGTATTTAGGAGAAAACTATATAAAGTCGTTAAAGAGGCCAAGAAAGGAATTGCTGATAAACGGGGATGAAAAAGCAATCTGTTTATTGAATGAAGTTATAAAAGAGGGTTGAAAAAAGTTTATGAAATTAACAGAAAATTGCTACGCGGTAACAGGCCTGTATTATGAAACTCCCTGGAATGTAAATGCAGGCTTCATTGTCGGCGGAAAAAAGACTTTGGTAATAGATTCCGGCAGCAATGCAATTTCGGCTCAAACTGTTTACGGTTACGCGAATATCGCCGGGCCTGGAAACGAGTTAGTCCTAATAAACACTGAAAGGCAGGCGACTGCATCCTGCCCGATTATATCCCCAATCTTGAAGAGGGAAATATTACCGATTGGCGGACATGGCTAGAATCTCTTGACAGAATTAATAATCTGGATATAGAGATAATTGTTCCGGGTCATGGCAATATCGTATCGGGAAAAGAAAATATCAAATTTGAAATTAAAAGAATAAAAGATATTATTTATACCGCGGTTAAAAATAATAAGGCTCCGACAATCTAATAAATGAACGGATTAGATTCACACGGAGTCACGGTGCGGGAGTCGAAATGACGAGAGACAAAGCCCTCTGTGTCTCTGTTTCTGTGTAAAAATTCTTAGTGACTTTTGCTGTGAGATATAATCTCTTCTATAATTTAGTTAAGAATATGTCTATTTCCATCTTATTTTTTAAGCAATCTCAGTATGCCGTCGATAAAGGTGAGCGGGTGCGGAGGACATCCGGGTATATAAAGATCGATTTTGTTGCGATCGAAAAAATCTCTTTTTAATGCTGGTGAAGATGCGAAAATACCTCCGCTGATTGCGCAAGTCCCGACGGCTATGATGATCCTGGGTTCAGGAACGGCTTTTAGCGTATCATCCAGGGCGGCGGACATATTTTCAGAAACAGGCCCTGTTATGACAATCCCGTCGGCATGCCTGGGAGAAGCCGTGAATTCAATTCCATATCGTCCCATGTCGAAATTAGCGTTTGAACAGGCGGCAAGTTCCATCTCGCAGCCGTTGCAGCCTCCGGCCGAAACCTGCCTGAGTTTTAAGGAATTCCCGAAAATGCGTTTTATTTCTTTTCCGGAATCGGCCGATGCTGATGAGAAAGCGAATTTATGTTCGCTGTTAAAACGTATTGATTTTTCAGGGCATTCCCTTTCGCAATCTCCGCAAAATACGCATTTTCCAAGGTCGATCCTAAGCGGGGCGAGTCCGATAGCGCCGGTAGGACAGACCTCTTCACAGATGCCGCACCTGCTGCAATTTTTATTATTTACAACCGGAAGGCCCCGGAATTTCTTGTCGATATGCGCCTTTCCCGGATCAGGAATATATTGACGGCCTTGATTCATTTTAATCCGAATAATATCAAACATTACTAACCCCTTCCCCAATCATAGATCGAACCCGCAGTAGCTTAAATTAAAGCTCTTGTTGCAAAGCGGAAAATCCGAGATAGCGCCGTTTCTCATCGCCAGCGCAAGCCCATACCAGTTATTGAATGACGGGTCTTTGATTTTATAACGGAGAAAATTTCCGTCTTTGCCGGTTATCAACGAATGGGATACTTCTCCCCTCCAACCCTCGGTAAGCGATACTACAAGGCTGTCAGGTTTTATTTTTCTCACGGCAGTTTTGAGAGGTTTATATCCCGGAATGTTGTCAAGCTGTTCGATTATGTACTGGATGGACTGTTTAATCTCTACATAGCGAATATATGCCCTTGCGAATACGTCGCCGCTATTAAGGGTTATTTTATGAAACGGGAAATTCCGGTAAATTCCATAGGGATGGTCGGTCCGCACATCTACCGGGACTCCCGATGCCCTTGCTGCCAGTCCTACCATGCCGATATCCCTGGCGATATCTTCAGATAGAACCCCTGTCTGCTCGAATCTGGATAAAACACCGGCGGAGGAAAACATGGCTTCAGCCATTAATCCTGTGTTCCTGTATATATCTTTCAGATTTTTTCTGATAACGGCCGTCGATTCCATATCAAGGTCAAAAAGGACCCCGCCCGGTCTGATAAACCCTCTTCCGAAACGGCTTCCACAAAGAGCCAGGGTAGTGTTTATTGCAAGCGTCCTTATCGTGCCGAAAAATGAGCTGCCCATAAGATACGCAACATCGTTTGCCAGGGCGGAAAGATCTCCGAGATGAACGGCTATTCTTTCAAGCTCAAGCGCGATAGCTCGGATAGACTGGGATCTGAGAGAAATATCAATATTTTCCAATTCTTCCAGGGCTCTTGCGCAAACTGTCGTATGTGCGATTACCGAGTCTCCCGCTATCGATTCGGCGATATGAGGGAAAAAACGGGTGTTTTTTCCCAGAAAAAGCTTTTCTACTCCGCGGTGCTGGTAGCCAAGCTGGATCTCCAGGTGGTAGAGGTTTTCTCCATGGCAGGAAAAACGGAAATGGCCCGGTTCGATGATGCCGGCATGCACAGGGCCTACCGCTACCTCATGGATCTCATCGCCTTCGATTTTAAAAAAAGGATAATTTTCCATTGTTTGAGTTTTATCAAACCTGTCCGAAGAATACCTCACCGGCTTCAGCCATGGATGGCCCTCAGGTTTAATTCCAAATTCTTCAAAAAATTCCCTCTCGAACATATGTAAAGAGGGCATTTCAGGCGTAATAGCCGGATATGATCTTTCACTTTTGAACATTGCCGAAGATACAAGCAGCCTGGAGTTTTCATCATCCGCCAGGACTGTAAAAAGAAGGACCCCTTCGCGCTTTTTCAGGCCGAAGAAAGCCACAACTCTTTTATAGTTCCTGCATTCCTTTATTATTTCACTCCTCAAAGCTTGAATGTCCAGAACCGGTATTTCATCCAGATTCAAGACCCGGCTGTTTCTCGTTATTGCCCAGTTCATTTCAGGCCGTCCGCCGCATTCGTTATGATCCGGAATATGTAATCAGGAAGCCCCAGGCCCATTGAGAAAAGAAGGGACAGCATGATCGCCTGCGGAATAATATTTAGAAATCTATTGTGTGAAGGGGAGATCTTATGTTCCGGTTTTCCCCAGCTCATTTTAAAAACAGCGGTTCCCATCCCGGCAATAGTAACTGTAATTAAAAGAAAGAATAAAATAACCATTACAGGCTGTCCGTTTCCGATCATTGCCTTCACAATGGCAAACTCGCTGAAAAATATCGGAGAAGGCGGTATTCCGGCTATGCCGATAAATGAAAGTATCCAGAACCAGCCGGTTGCCGTATCGTTTTTTAAAAGGCCTGAGACGCCGTCTGTTTTTTTAGTGCCGAAGCTATGAAGAATATTTCCGGAGGTTAAAAAGAGCGAAACCTTGGAAAGAGAATGAAATACGATCTGCAGGAAAGCGGCCAAAACAGCGCTTCCGCCGATACCCAGGGCAATAGAAATTATGCCCATATTTTCAATGGAAGAATAGGCCAGCATCCTTTTATAATTTTTCATCCTTACTATATAAACGGCGCTAACAAGCAGAGACAGGAATCCCATGCCGATCAGAAGTATTTTTGCAAAGCCGTCCTGTCCAGCCTGGATCATCAGCTTGTAAACCCGGATAATCCCCAGCAGCGCGGTGTTCAGAAGAGTGCCTGAAAGCATAGCCGATACAGGGGACGGCGCTTCCGAATGAGCGTCGGGAAGCCAGGCATGCATTGGGGCCAGGCCGGTTTTTGTCCCGAGACCGACTAAGATGAAAATAAATGAAAGTTTAAGCCAGAACGGGTTGATCAGCTTTGCGTTTTGATAGAGATCGGTAAAAAAGAGCGAATTTATGCTGCCCATCCCCAGGGACAGGAAAATGATCCCGACAAAGGCCAGGGATATACCGATGGAGCAGATGAATATGTATTTCCAGGCTGCTTCGAGCGAAGCATCGGTCTTGCTGAAATAGATAAGGTAAGAGCTTGTCAGGGTCGTAGCCTCCACGAACACCCATAACAGGCCCAGGTGGGTTGCCAGTATCACACAGGTCATTGAAAAAACAAATAGAAGAAAGAAAACGGTATAATAAGTATGGCTCTTTTTCGGAGCCTCGCTGCGCCTCAGGTAACCGATATTGTAGATTGAAACACAAAAATAAAGTACGGCAAGTATCATCATAAAAAGAATATTGATCTCATCAACCTGAAGATAGGGGGTAAATTGCCCGGGCTTTAAAAGGAGAAGAATCGTAATAAAAATGTAAATAATGGAGTATCCCAGATTGGCGAACGCATTGATCGATCTTGATTGAATGAGAAAGAGCAGAAGCCCCAATACAAGCGGGAAAATTAAAAGCGTTTCAATCATAGTTAGTCCTTTAAATCTGTTAACGTGTCTATATGGTCCCGATTGTAGCGGATTTGTATTTTATTTACAAAGAGGCCTAACAGATAGATGCAGATAAATATGTCCAGAAGCACCCCCATATTTACTATCAGCGGCATTTCCTTTGCAATGGACAGCGAGAGAAGGAATATGCCGTTTTCCAGCATCATATATCCCATTACATGAGTAACTATCTTTTTCCTGGTCATAATAATGAAGAGCGCTGAGATAATAAATGAGATCGATATTCCGAAATAAAGCGGCCTGATATTATTTCCGTTTTTCATCGACCAGTAGGAGATGAAAAATCCGAAAGCAAAAATAATACTTACTATCAGTACGGAATAAAAACCGGGCAGATAGGGCTCAACTTCCTTCAAAATCGAGTTTTTTCTTACTATGCGGACCAGGATAATCGGGATGATAATAGTTTTGAATATGATAGTCTCTAAAGAAAGAAATAAAAAAGTGACCTGCTCGATCCTTCCGAAATCTGCCAGTATCATTAAAAACAGGATTATTCCCTGTACGGCCAGAGCTTTGATATAACCCTCTATACGGCTGGTCGCCGCTGTAAAAAGAAGGGTTACGCCGAATAGAACGAGTAGAAAATTTATCATGGCCTGACTCCGAAAGAGAAAAATGCAGTCAAGGATAATATAATTAACGCGAGAGATGTCATCAGCAGAATAAATTGCGGTACCTTGGACATCCTGAGCCTGGCTATAAAAGACTCCAGGCAACCTATGAGTACGGCGCTTATCATTTGCACTGCGGTAAATAACAAAATGTAATAAAAAAGAGGCAGGTTCACGGGAATAATAAGGGCCTCAATAAGTGAAGTAATAACAACCATTTTCATTCCCGATCCGTAATTGATAAGGGCCAAGTCGGGCCCTGAATTGTCCAGGACCATTACTTCATGGATCATAGTAAGTTCGAGATGGGTGTTCGGGTCGTCTACAGGCACTCTTGAGCCTTCGGTAATGAGCATAATAAATAATGCGGCTATTATCAGGGCCATTATCAATGTTATCAAACTGTTATGCAGATAGGGAAGGGAGAGTATCTTTTCAAAAGATATGCTTCCCGAAAGCATCGCCAGCGATGCCATGATTATGAAGAAAGCCGGTTCGATAAAGCTGGTAAAAGCCGCCTCGCGGCTCGCGCCCATTCCCTCGAAGCTTGAACCGGTATCCATTGCGCCCAGGATGCTTAAAAACTTGCCGGTTGCCAGGATATAGGCAAACAATATGAAGTCGCCGTCGAAGGGCAGGACAGAAGAACTTAATGTAATCGGAACCAGCAGACCTGCGAACAGGATTGAAGCGAACGTGACGGATGGCGCTATCTGAAAAATAATTGAAGTGGAAAACCCGATTACTTCGCCCTTTTTCAATAATTTAAAAAAATCAAAGAACGGCTGAATTACCGGGGCCCCCTTCCTTCCCGTCCAGAAGGCCTTGGTTTTATTAATAATACCGAGATATAAAAAGGGCATAGTTAAAAGGAATATGATATTTATTATTTTTACCGTCATTTGTAGCTGCCTATAGTCAGGAGTATTGTTATGATGAGAAAGATTAGGCCGTAAAGAATGTACAGCTGGGTGTTTCCGTTCTGGATCCATGAAAACAATTCGAGGAATTTTAAGACTCCTTTAACGGCCGGCCTTATGATATTTTGAGTTACCCAATCACGGCTCTCCGATTGAAAGTCCGAAGTTACGGGAAAAAGCCCGGAAGGCTTTTTTAATTTTTCTTCAATACCGGCTAAGGGCTTCATCAGCGCCAGGAACGGCTGGGCAAAGGAGGATGAAGTATACTGCATCCGGGAGTTACCCGCCTGATAACCGCAGTTCCAGGTTTTAAAATACCTTACGGATTTCCCCGCCAGAAGTATACGCCTGAAGACGATTATTATTATTGATATCGATATAAAAACCATGCAGCCTGCCGAGATTCTGCCGAGGATAAGTATAATTCCTTCGGAAGATAACACAGGCTGCGCCCCCTGCGTAAGCGCCATTACAGGTTTTTCCACCATATTGAAGACATATTGTGGAAATATCCCGATTATTAAACAGAACAGGGATAATAAAGCCATCGGGATCAGTAAAGTCATTTCACTCTCCCGGGCTTTTTCGGCATGAAAGCTTCTGGGCAAGCCCAGGAAAACTGTACCCGAAACCTTTGTAAAGCATAACAGGGCCATTGTTCCGACAAAAGCTAATGAGGCTATGGTAAGGACTAAGACGGTAAAGATAACCGCGCCTCCTGTTTTAAGCCCTGAAAGCATCCCTGAATAAATCAGAAATTCGCTTATAAAACCGTTAAAGGGCGGGAGTCCGCAGATTGCGGCGGAACCGATGATAAAAAACAGGGCTGTAAAGGGCATTTTTTTAATCAGTCCCCCCATTTCTTCGATATTCCGGGTATGGGTTTTCATATATACGGAACCTGCACCGAAAAACAGCAGCTCTTTGAAGATCGAATGGTTGAGAATATGGAGCAGCCCCCCGCCGAAACCAAGGAATGCCATCATGGCGTTGCCGTAAGAAAGTCCGAGCATGCCGGTCCCTATTCCTATTCCGATAATACCTATATTTTCAACACTGTGATAGGCAAGAAGCTTTTTTATGTCATGCTGGGCTATTGCGTAGATCACTCCGAAGAGCGCTGAAAGGGCGGATATTATGATGACAAAGTATGAAAGACCGGGAGAAGGCGTTCCTATTCAAGGTAAGTATCCTGAGAATGCCGTATATTCCGGTTTTGATCATGATACCCGACATAATTCCGGATACGTTACTTGGCGCGGCCGGATGCGCCCTGGGAAGCCATGAATGAAACGGCATAAAGCCGGCTTTTGTCCCGAAGCCGGCGAAAAACAAAATAAAAATTAAATTTGCTGTTTCCTTATTTTTTTCAAAAAAGGATTTGAAAGAATTAAAATTATAATCACCGGATTGGAGCGAGGCGATAATAAATCCGGCGATGATGAATACTGTGCCGATATGCATAGCTATGAGATAATTAATGCCGGCCCGGAATACTTCTTCTTTTTCATTCTCAAAAACCACAAGGAAAAATGACGATAGCGACATAATTTCCCATAGTATTAGAAAAAATAATGCGTTCTGGACGACAAAGAGCATAAGCATGGACGAGATCAAAATGCTCAATAAGAAGAAAAAGGAGGTTGTCGTCATTTTCCGGCCGAAATAAATCTTCATATATCCGGTGGAGTAGAAGGCCCCCAGGGAACCCATAATAGAAATTATAATGATAAAAAAGGCGGAAAGGGGATCGATAATAAAACTTACACTGCCGATCGGCTGATTCAGCGTATAATCAAATAAAAGGCTGCCGTTTCCGGACAGAACCCGGACCGATGGAAACAGGAGTAAAACCGTTCCGGCAGCGAAAAATATCGTTAATATCCAGCCTTTGAATTTCTCCGGGATTAGCGTTGTTAATAAACCTCCGGCCAGAATCAGGCCGATACCATAAAAAAAACAATCCATTTCCTTCTATTTTTTCAACCATTCCTGTTCTTTCAATTCGATATATCTGATGATAATTTCCCTGCCGTTTTGTTCCTTCAATAACTTAATACATTCTTCCTGCCGGCAGAGAAAGGATATTTTCGATAGGATTTCAAGGTGCCTTTTCGGATTGGCGCTCAAAACAATAAACAGCGTACTTACAAATTCATTGTCAATCGCTCCGTAATCGATGGGATTTTTAAGAAAGCAAACTGTAACGCTTTCATGTTCGATATCGGCAAGTATCGGATTCCTCGGATGGGGTATTGCAATACCTTTTCCTATAGCCGTCGGCATCATTTCTTCTCTTTCCAGAAGCGAGTAAATTAGCGCTTCCTTTGTAGTTTCGGGAGGTATCGGCATAATATCCGCGGCGCTCTTGATGGTCTCGGTTACGGTCTTCCCTTCGATCCCGTAAAATATTCCCCCTCTTTTCAAAAGCCCTGAAATCGATACGGGAAGCCTGGTGAGGTTCATTTCAAGTATTTTATGCGATACGTTAAGGTTGTTCGTTAGTACCCATTCTTTGATTTCAGCCATATTGAAGCGGTATTCATGATTTATCTGGTATGCCGGAAGCTTTCGTTCCGCTATCCATTGTAATACGGTTTTTTCCGTAACCTCCAGAAGTTCGACAATGTCCTTTATTTTCAATTCCATTCCGTTCCCTTGGATTAATGTTTCACAGAATAAATAGGCGTTTATTTTAACATAAAATCATGGAATTTTCAAAAAAAGCCATTGTATCGATTATCTATAGTTTAAACTCCGGATTGCAACGGTTTATTCCCCAGGACGGCTTCGATCCTTTCTTCCACTTCAGGGGTGAGTTTGGGTACGGTCTCAAGGGATTTAATATTCTCGATCACCTGGCCGGGACTGCTCGCTCCTGTAATAACCGTGCTTATATTTTTATTTTTCACGCACCAGGCAATCGCCAGTTGGGCCAATGTGCAGCTTAAATCCGACACGATAGGTATGAGCTTCCTGACTTTTTCGATCCTTTCCGGGTTAAGCTCCCTATCCCTGAGCCACTCGTACCCCGGAAGGCCCAGACGGCTTCCAGCAGGAATTCCATCATTGTACTTGCCTGTAAGAATTCCTGAATCCAGCGGGCTCCATGTCGTCAGGCCCAGGCCGATTTCCTTATAAAGCCTTAAAAATTCCCTCTCGACTTTTTCACGGGTGAACATATTATACTGGGGCTGTTCCATCCGCGGCTTATGCAGATGATGAGAGTCGGCGATCATATAAGCCTGCATTATCTGATCAGCGCTCCATTCGGAAGTGCCCCAGTAAAGGGCCTTTCCCTGTGAGATTATATCATGCATCGCCCATACTGTTTCTTCTACGGGAGTTTCCGGGTCAGGCCTGTGGCAGAAGATGAGGTCTACGTAATCCAGTTGAAGGCGTTTAAGCGATCCGTCAATAGCCTGCATCAGGTATTTTCTATTAAGGGTGAAACTTTCATTAGGACCTTTGTTCAATCCCCAGAAAAACTTTGTCGAAATGGAATAGCTGACCCTCCGCCAGCCTAGTTTCTTAAGAGTGTTCCCCATTATTATCTCGGACTGACCTAAGGCGTAAGCTTCCGCGTTATCGAAGAAATTGACGCCCGCGTCATATGCCGCCTTCATAATAGCGATCGATTTCCCCTCGTCGACCTGCGTTCCGTATGTTACCCAAGAACCGAGAGACAACTCGCTCAATTTAAGTCCCGAGCTTCCAAGATGTCTGTAATTCATATATTGTTCCTTCCAATCGTTATTTCTATAAAAATAATCATTTTGGATTGTGTTTTCAATTAATTCAGGAACTTATATCTAAAAATGTTGACTTGACCGGCGTCCTCAGATAGAATTTTCCTGAAACCTTAGAGGAGGTTAAAATCATGAAAAAGACGTGTATATTTATAGTATTTCTATTAATTCTGGCTGTTTTCAGCTGTTCAAAAAAAGTAAGTACTGAAAGTTTTTCTGGAAAGATACTTTTGACCGCCGGTAGTGTTTTAGTTAATGACACTCCGGCAAGCGTGGACTCTGATGTCCCGGCGGATTCCACCATTACAACCGGAAAGGATTCCATCTGTGAAATCGTTTTTAACGGGAAAAACATCATTCATATACTCGAAAACAGCTCCATAAAACTGAATATGCTCCAGGAGCAGAAAGGAATAAAAATCAAATCGGGGGGCCTGGAAGCTGTTGTCAAAAACCTCGGCTATGCAAAAGACGGACTGCCCCCTTTTAAAGTCGAGACGGAGACGGCGGTCGCGGCTGTCCGCGGCACCACCTTTTATGTCAGGGCCATCGATAGTTCAAATACAGTAGTATGCGCCTGCAACGGTGTTGTTGCGCTGGGGAACCCGGGCCAGACTAATTTAGAGACTGTAGAATCCCGCCATCATACCGGTTTTGTCTTTATTTCAGGTACAAACGGCCTCAGTTTCAGGGAAGTAAAACTTAAGTATAAAAATGATGCCGAATTGAAAAAGATTGTCGGCCATAACAACAGGGATATGGAGGAACTGGCCGCAAAAATCGGGGTAAAAATCGATTGGCGGCATGTCGACAGGGCCGTCCGGTAGGACGGTCCGGTAAGACAGCAATCCGGAGTTTTATTGGGAATTATATTTTTCAGTATATTCTTTCCAGAATAATTGATTTTGTTTCAGTAATTTTGGAATGTCCAGATTATAAGGGCATCTGCCGACGCATTTTCCGCACTCTGTACATTTATCAACCTGCATAATCTGATCGTTAACCATTGAAAATGCCCTTTCAAACGGCATTCTTTTAATGAATGAATTGACCACCAATACTGTGCTGATCTTAATATCTTCGGGGCAGGGCTGGCAATAATCGCACCTGTGACACCAGACGCCGCCGGATTCTTTGCGTATTCTTTCGATTTCTTCTTTTTCCGATTTTGAAAGCGGAATCATCTTATCAACTATGTCGGATATTTCTTTCATTTCGCCGATTTTTTCAATTCCGGGGTCCGGGACAATGCCGTCGAACTGCAAAAGATATTTAAAACAGAGATTTGCATCGTTCAAAAGTCCGCCTCCCAACGGCTTCATTGCAATAATTCCCAGGTTCATTTTTTTTGCAAGGGGTATTACTTCTTCTTCAGCCTGCCTGTCTATAAAATTATACGGGATCTGAATCGAATAGAATTTATCGGTCATCAGCATTTTTTTTGCAATACTCATCGTATGGGAGCTGAATCCTTCGAATCTGACTTTACCCTGTTTTACGGCAAGCGACAGCCCTTCATAAGCTCCGTCTTTTGCCATTACAGCGTTAAATTTTTCTTCAGAGCTTACGCCATGAAGCTGATAAATATCTATATAATCGGTTTTGAGTCTTTTCAAAGAATTATCGATATGTTCCAAAATGGTTTTTTTATCGCCTGCCGCAGACTTTGTTGCAATTACAAGTTCGTGCCTTGGAATTCCATTAATTGCAATTCCTATTTTTTCCTCGCTGTCGGAATAGCCTTTCGCAGTATCGATGAAATTTATACCTAAATTCAAAGATTCTTTAATTACTTCGACGGCTAGGGGTACTGGGAGACGCATGATCGGAATTCCTCCGAATGCAACTCTGCTGACCATTAATCCTGTTTTACCGAATGCTATTTTTTTCATAATGCCTTTCTAATACAATTATTTCAAACCTTGATAAGGATATTTAAATCCTGAATTTAAGTCAAATCGGTAAGTTGCTTAATTTTTTTCAACCCTCGCACCCTGAACAATCAGCGGCTTATAAATTGCCGAAGCCCCGGATTCGTAAAGGGCGCTTTCCAGCGGCGAAATATCTTCCCCGGGCCAGAGGGCTATTATCGTACCGCCGCTGCCCGCTCCTGCAAGCTTCGCCCCAAGGGCCCCGGCTTTAAGAGAAGCGGAAATCAGCCGTTCGTTCGGTTCGCCCGAACCTCCCAGCAAACGCTGGATTTTGTGATTTTCATTCATCAGATCCCCTAAAAGCGGCCAGTCTTTTAAAATAAGCGCCTTTTTTCCCTGCCTGGCAAGGTCCGCGATCTTTTTATATCCTTCCACAACGTCGGCCTCGCCATTCAGCCAGCGTTCCGCGATGGGCCTGTGAACATTGCCTGAAATTCGTTTCACTCCGGTATGAGCAAGGATAAAGGGCAGATCTTTTACAAAACCTGCAAGCGGTTCGACCGAAGCGTAATTTTTATCATCTGTAATGCCTGAAAAATATTTCCCCCTGAATTCCATATAATTCAGGCCCCCGAAAACGTTCATATAGGCATCCTGAAACCCGCAGACGATTTTGAGGTGATTAAATTCTATATAACGTACCTTCTCAGCAAGCTCGTAAGAATTCGGATATATTCCCCGCCAGGCAAGAAGCGCCTGAAGTATGGCAGTAAGAAGGGCGGTGGAACCGGCCATGCCGCTTTGAACTGGGATCACGCTTCCGAATCGGATCCGGCAGCATAATTCCGGCAATTCCATGAAATCGAGGACCGCGCGCACTATATCGAAAGAATCGTTCCGTAAACGTATATCATCCGGACCGGCTACTTTAATTTCCCTGCCTCCCGTTTCCATTACAAGGCCCTGTTCGGGCGTCAGGGCTGCAAAGGCGAGCATTCCTATCGAACAGGAAAGGACCGCTCCTCCGTACATATCCGATGGATTTCCGATAATAGCCGCCCTTCCCGGCGCGGTTGCAGTCAGCCCGGTCATATCTTTCCGGCCAGGTCTTTTATATATTTGCGGACGGAGTTTCCGTACCGGGAGTCGGAAAGTGAAAAATCGATAAAAGCCCGGAAATAGCTCTCAAAGTTGCCTATGTCGTAGCGTCTCTGATTTGCTGAAAGAGGCCAGGCGTAAACCGGCCTTCCCATGCCGATAAGCAGCCTTATCGCATCTGTCAACTGTATTTCGCCGTTCCTGCCGGGCCTGGATTTTTTCAGGGCCTCAAAGATATGCGGGCTGAAAACATACCTTGCGGCAACTGCGAGGCAGCCCGGTGAGTTTTCCGGAGAAGGTTTTTCGACAATATCGGCCATAACAGCCGCTCTGCCGGAGCCTGGCGGGCCTTTATGCCCGATATCGGCAATACCGTAACGAAAGGTCTCGGCGGGTGAAACCTCTTCGACGGCTATAGTCGCAGAAGCTCCCGATTCCCTGTGGAACTTCAACATTTCAGGAAGCAATTCCTCATTATCTTTTGCATCGATGATGCTGTCTCCCAGTGCAACGGCAAAATCTTCACCTCCTGTGAAATCTTCACACAGAGATACGGCATGTCCCAGACCCCTTGGAATGTCCTGGCGCGTGTAAAAAAAACGCAATTTACCTTCAAGGAATTTAAAATCCTTCAACGCTTCGCCGCTTAATGAATTGTCAATGTCCAGATGGTCTTCGATCGCCCTTTTTTGCCTGCAGGTAACTGTCATTACCTGGGTTATTTCCGCCCTCAGCAGTTCTTCAGCCACATAATGTATTACAGGTTTTCGTCCGACCGGCAGCATCTCCTTCGGCAGGGCTTTGGTAAGGGGTAAAAGCCTTGTTCCCAATCCTGCAGCCGGTATGACCGCCTTTACGATCGGAATCATTTTTCCCTCCTTGAAGAAACTATCTAACGGTAATGATAAAAATTTTGAAGTTCATAGAAAGCCAGTTTTCTTTTCTTTTTATCGGCGGACAATAATCCCTTAATATTATAAAAATTCTGAATCGGATGCAGACGGCGGGGGCACCGGAAATCGTAAAGAATCCATGGGGAGAGGCCCTTTACGCTTTTAATTTTCGCTATCACGGCAAGCTGGTTTTTATAAACGTCAAGCTGGCAATCCTCGGTGTAGATATCTTCTGATGAACCTCTTTCCCCAGCCCGGGCGTCCGCCCCGAATTCGGAAATAATTACCGGCTTGGACGGCCTGCTGTTTCTGAATATCGTTGAAAGTTTATTAAAATCCCTCTCGTACCACCCGTAATATTCATTTATACCTATGACATCCAGGTGCTCCGCTATACGGTCGGCTATCTTTAAATTTTCATGGTCTACAAGACAGGCTGCGGATACAAGCCTTGAAGGATCGATTTCCCTCGCCTTTTGAACCAGTCCGGCCATGAATCTGTAACGGGGATCGGTATCCGGGTTTTCATTGCCCACAGACCAGAAAATTACGCTTGCCCTGTTTCTATCCCTCTTGATCAATTCCGTAAGCTGGTTGATAGCATCGCGGTATGTTCCGGGATTGGAAAAATCGATAGCCCAATAAACCGGTATTTCTTCCCACAGCATGATGCCCATTTTATCTGCGAGTTCTGCAGTTCTTTCGGTATGGGGATAATGGGCCAGCCGGATATAGTTGCAGTTCAATTCCTTTGCAAGCGATATATTTTCTATAATCTCGTCGTCGGACATGGCTTTTCCGTTTTGAATGCTTTCCTCATGGCAGCTTATTCCCTTAAGAAAGACAGGTTTGCCGTTCAACAGGATTTCATTCCCGTTCGTTCTGATCTCGCGGAAGCCTATACTGTCCCCGACCGAGTCATTAGCATAGGATAAAGCCACATCGTAGAGCTTCGGTTTTTCAGGAGACCATAATTCAGGGGCAGCCTTGAAAAGGGCTTCTCCCCTGCCGCCTTTGACAGCGATCGGAACGTGGAGGGAAAGCCCGGGTATATCAAGAACGGCTTTACCGTTTTGCACCTCGCCGGCCACGGCCATGAAGGCCCTGATTAATTTAAAATCGCTATTAGGGACCAGGCTCAGACTGAATTCACTTATAAAAGTTTCAGGAAGCCTGATTAATTCGACGTCGCGATAAATCCCGCCGTAATTGAACCAGTCCATATTCTCGCATGGAACATTCGTTCTTTTACGGGTGTTATTGGCCACGATTAGAATCCTGTTGGTATTTTGAAGAAAATCGGTCGCTTCAGCATAAAAAGGGGTTGAGCCGCCTAAATGCAACCCGACGAATTTGCGGTTAAGGAAAATCTTGGCTTCGTAATTGACAGCTCCGAATTTGAGAAAGACCCTTTTCTCTGCGTGACGCCTGTAATTGAAAGTCCTGGTATATATAGCGCTTCCTTCGTATAAGAAAAAGCGTTCGCCAAGCATATTCCAGCATGAAGGCACAAAAATAGTTTCCCACTGTTCAAAGCTGAAGTCAAGAGGGAGCGGCCGGCCCTCGTCATCAAAATAACTTTCCTCGTACCACCTGGAACGGATGCAGTTGTCGTATTGATCTATCCCGAAGTTCCACCAGCCGTTGAGGGATTCTTTTTCCCTGCCGCGGTCGAAGATCATCTCGTCGCTTTTAATAAGTTTTTTTAAGAAGGGAGCATTGTAATCGATATCATGTATATTGGAAAAGAAATCATCCTTCTGAAGCGCCATTTTTGTCCCCTGAATTCAAAATACGGCGTTAAAGTATAAATTCTTATCCAATTATTTTCAATACAAATTTTATAATTCTCTCAAAGCTTCAACAGGCGATATTCTTCTTGCCCGCCTTGCAGTGACAGCAGTATAGCCGTCCCCCGTCTGTCATATTTTGATTAAAGTCAGTTATAACCTTAGAATATAAACCGATGCTGGAGGCATATTGATGCTGGATTATCTTTTTCCCGACCTTAAAAGAAGATCGGGACTGAAGGAAATCATGGACGGGGATTCGGCGGATATGAAAAAACTATTAAAGACTGTCAGTCAATTCGGATTATTGAATTTTCTCTTTACAGCGTCCAGAAGGCTCATAAGGAAAAATTTTTTCAATGTTATGAAACTGTCTCCGGAAGTTGAATATACTATGCTCGATATAGGCGCCGGGGGATGCGATATTGATAAATGGGCTGTGAATGAAGCCCGGCGGTCAGGCTTCAAACTTCGGGTAACCGCACTCGATAACGATGGGCGGATATTGCCGGCGGTGCGCCTGGCGCTTAAAGATTATCCGGAGATCAGGATCGTTCAAGCCTCAGCGTTTGATTTAAACGATAATGATAAATATGATTTCATATTTTCAAATCATTTTCTGCATCATCTTGAATGGGACGGCATAGGGAAAATAATCCGCTATGCCATGTCGGCGGCCAGGATTGGGTTTTTATTCAATGATATCAAAAGGACAATGAGCGCTTACATATTTTATACGATTTTTACCGCGATTTTTATACATGGGAGCCTTGCTTATTACGACGGGCGCCTTTCAATACGCAGGGGTTTCCTGAAAGAGGAATTGCGGGTATTTCTGGATCAATTACCGCGCCGGCAAAACGGCCTTGACATTGAATTAGCGGAAACCTTTCCCTCAAGGATATATATAACAGGAACAGCGGGTTTACCAGGGTGACACTGGTTAAACAATTGATAATTATGGATGAATCCGTGGTATAATAATATAATTAAGGGCGGTTCCAAAAACTAGATTTTTAAAAAATAATCGTAATAATGAATCTAATAATTCCGCCCAATAGTGCCCTGGTGCCTGGCCCCAGGACAGGCCACTTGTCCCCGTAAGGGTTTATCCCCGTCAGGGGGGCTACCTTGCTGCCCCAAGGGGGCAGTTATTAGAAGTGCCCTTAACATGTAGAAGTTAAATAAAAAGATATTCTACAGAACGAAGTGACATATTTTGAAGTTTCATGTGTTCAATATATTAACAAGAGGTCTTGATGCAGAAAACCGACGTCGAGGAATATTATAAAAAGTATGGCCCTATGGTGCTGAGGAGATGCAGGTGGCTTCTCAAAGACGAGGAAAGGGCGCTTGATGCTATGCAGGATGTGTTTGTTCTTCTACTGAGAAATCTGGACAGGCTTAAAGGCGAATATCCGTCAAGCCTTTTATACAAAATGGCGACCAATGTCTGCCTGAACCTGATCCGGGACAGCAGGAAAATAGCCGAATCAAGGGATGAGGAAGTTTTGAATTCGATCGCATCGGCCGGCGATCAGTTTTCCGGGATAGTTGAGAGCGACATATTAAACAGGCTTTTTGACGGCGAGAAAGAATCGACAAGGGCCATTGCCGTATATCACTACATAGACAGGCTGACGCTGGAGGAAACTGCGAAGGAGACAGGTCTTTCTGTTTCAGGGGTGCGGAAGCGTTTGAAAAGGCTCCGAGAAAAAGCCGACATTCAGGAGAAATTATTATGAAAGAGAATAATATATCGGATCTTAAGCTTGAAAGATATTTTCTAGGCGAATTGCCTTCCCGGGAGCTCAATAAAATAAAGTCCTTATTGGAGACGGACCAAGCCCTTTCAGAACGTCTCGATAACCTTAGAAAATCCAACGAGGATATACTAAGCCTTTATAAATCTTCGGAAATAGCGGAGAGGATCCAACGCCGCCTGAGGGCCTCGGAGGCAGAGGCCTACACCCGGGGAAAATCGGGAAAAAAAGCCGGTATGTTCAGGCGTTATAAATTTTTAATGCCCGCCCTGTCTGCCGCAGTACTGGCGGCCGTAATGATTCCGATCGTTATTCTGTATATAGGAAATGGGAATGATTACCGTGTCAAGGGGCAGGCTTCCCTCCTGATATACAGGAAAACCGCATCCGGCGGAGAACTGCTGAAAAACAGCGATAATGCAAGGAAAGGCGACCTTCTCCAGCTCGGATATACTGCCGGGAGGGAAAGATACGGAGCGATATTTTCCATAGACGGCAGAGGCAATCTTACATGGCATTTTCCTTTAAATGTCAGTAACGATACCCGGCTTGAACAGGGGCGAAGGGCATTGCTGCCGGAATCTTATGAACTCGATAATGCGCCGGAATTCGAACGCTTCTTTTTTGTTATGTCGGATAAGAAAATAAACCTGAGCGATGTTATCCTTAACGCAGGTATTCTGGCCGGGGACCCCGGCAGCTCCGGAGTAAAAAGCCTTGAACTTTTTAAGAATTATCAGGTGATTGTAATAACATTATTGAAGAGGGATTAAAAGATGAAAATCCGGATTTGTTTTGCAGTCCTTTTTATAAACATGATTATTTTTATGCATGCTTACAGCTTTCAGGAGAATGGTACGCCCCTGCGGAGGTTCGGCTTTTTTATTGGTGAGAATGACGGCGGCCATGACCTGGAACCCTTACGCTATGCAGTGCGCGATGCCGAGTCGGTTTCCCGCCTGTTCATGGAAATGGGTGGTATAAAACAGCAGGACAATATATTCCTAGTAGAGCCGTCACTGGAAGAAATCCAGGGTAAGCTGAAAACTCTTAAGACGAAGCTTGGATCGCTACGAAGCAAATATTCCAGGCTGGAGCTGATTTTTTATTATTCAGGCCATTCCGATGAAGAAGGCTTACTGGTCTCGAAAGATAAATTTTCATATAAAGATTTAAAAGATGCAATCAGAGACATGCCTGTCGATATGCGTATTGTTATACTGGATTCATGTTCTTCAGGAGCGCTCACAAAGCTTAAGGGAGGAACCAGGCAGCAGGCGTTTTTAATGGACAATTCGATAAAGATGGAAGGTTATGCGATCATGACCTCAAGCTCTTCAGATGAAGCCTCCCAGGAGTCCGACAGCCTGAAGGGCTCATATTTTACCTATGCTCTGATATCAGGACTCAGGGGGGCTGCCGATACGGGGGGAAATAAAACGGTTACCCTTAATCAGGCCTATCAGTATGCTTACAGGGAGACCCTTGCGAAAACGGAAAAAACTCTCGGGGGGGCCCAGCACCCGAGCTACGATATACGTATGAACGGTTCCGGAGATGTCGTATTGACCGACCTCCGGCGGACGACAGCCTCTCTGAAACTTGCGCCGGACATTTCCGGCAGGCTTAATATCCGTGATGATTCCGGCATCCTCGTGGCGGAGATAAACAAAGTCGAAGGCAGCACTGTCGAACTGGGGATGGAACCGGGTCCCTATAAAATCAATGTTGAAATCGGCAGGAAGGACTACCAGGGTGAAATAACGATTAATGAAAACGAAAGCGCCGTTTTTTCAAAAGATTTACTGGCTGAGGTAAGTACGGAAAAGACAACAATGCGCGGAAATGAAAATTCTGCCGATCAAACGAATAAGCCTTCTGAAAATTATATTACGATCCCGTTCTCTTTGACCGTTTTACCATTGTTAAATACTACATCAAATAAAACAATCATCAATCTGGAGCTGAATATCGGCGCAGGGTACTGCGACAGGCTCGAGGGGACAGCTATCGGGTTTGTTAATATCACAGGAGAGAATGCAAAATACCTGGACTTATCCCTGACCAGTTTGACTTTTCATGATTTTACCGGATTTGAAGCCTCTCTTCTGGCCTTCACAGGCCATGATTTTAAAGGCGCACAGTTATCGCTGGTTAATATAGTAATGAATGATTTCGATTCGTTTCAGTCGGGGCTTGCCAATATAGACGGAAGAGACTTTCATGGCGTTCAATTAGGACTTGTTAATATCGATGGAAATAATTTCAACGGTTTCCAGGCAGGCCTGGTTAATATTATAGGGAACAGTTTTTCAGGCTTCCAGGCCGGATTGGCTAACCTTGACATTTATTCATTTAACGGCCCGGAGATCGGGCTTCTTAATATAAATACTGAAGTGAGCGGCTTGCAGCTCGGGCTTATCAACTTTTCCACCGGGCTGAACGGCGAAGCGATAGGGCTGATCAGTGTCGTTTTATCTAACGGTCAGACGCATCTAGAAGCCTGGGCGGATGAAACGGGATTTTTAAACATAGCCTTGATCAACGGCTCCAGGACAGTTTACAATATTTATACGATAGGCATCGATACGGCAGGGACATACTGGACATACGGGCTTGGATTGGGTTTACATATACCGGCCGATCCTTTCTATATAAACGTTGAAATTATAGACTCCAGCGTCAGCCATATCGCCGCATGGGACGGCAATAATACTCTCGGAAGGTTCAGGGTATATGCGGGTTTCAGTATTTTCGAACATCTGTCAGTGATAGCGGGCGTCTCGCTGAACTACTACAGGAATTGGAATGGAAATTCGGCCTATGTTCCCTCCTTTAATATAAGCAAGAGTTTTGCGGACGGCGGCATATTGTGGCCCGGAATTTTCGCCGGACTGCAATTTTAACATCCCACCAAAAGTAACACATTCTCCTCTTTCCCGTGTTTAAATATTATAAACAAGAAGGAGAATGAGTATGAAACTAATTCAATCGTTAATTGTTGCGGTTTGTCTTTTATCGGCGGGCCTGATGTATGCTGGGGAAGAAAATAACAGCCAGACAAACTACGTCGTTGTTCCCTTCAGCGTGACGATTTTCCCGATATGGGGAACCGGAATGAAGACTATCGACGATGCCCAGATTAATATCGGCGCCGGTTATTGCGATATGCTCGAGGGCCTGTCCATGGGCTTTGTCAACATAGTAGGAGAGGATGCAGTGGGCCTCGACTGCTCTCTTGTGGGGATTACAGGCCATAATTTCAACGGCGTGCAGTGCTCCCTTGTGACTTATACCGGGAATGACTTTTCCGGAGGACAATTCAGCCTGGTGAATATCGTTTCCGGAAATTTCTCGAAGGCGCAGTCAGGGCTGGTTAATATTGTTGGAGGGAATTTTGAAGGATTCCAGGCCGGGCTTATGGATATTGTTGCGGGAGATTTTAAAGGCTTCCAGGCAGGCCTTGCAAATGTCAATCTGGGAAATTTCAACGGTTTCCAGGCAGGACTGGTTAATATTATGGGAGACGGATTTTCGGGTTTTCAGACCGGATTGGCCAATCTTGACATTTCATCTTTTAACGGGCCGGAGATCGGACTTTTAAATATTAACATGGAAACGAGCGGCTTCCAGTTCGGGCTTATCAACTTTTCAAAGGGGCTGGACGGCGAAGCTATAGGGCTCATCAGTATCGTTTTAAGCAATGGACAAACCCATGGGCAGATCTACGTGGATGAAAACGGTTTCGGAAATATAGCGCTGATAAACGGTTCCAGGACAATTTATAATATTTATACAGTCGGAATCGATCAAACCGGTACGTACTGGACGTATGGGCTCGGCCTGGGTTTGCATATACCTCTCGATCCTTTTTATATAAATATGGAAATTATAGGCTCCAGCGTCAGTCATATTTCGGCATGGGACGGGAACAATACCCTCGGAAGATTCAGGGTTTATGCCGGATTCAGCATATTCGAACACCTATCCATGATAGCAGGCCTTTCTCTGAACTACTACAGGAGCTGGAATGGAAATCCTGCGTATGTTTCCCCATTCTATAACTTAACTAAGACTCTTGCGAACGGCGACACATTATGGCCCGGGATTTTCGCGGGCGTAATGTTTTAAAATAACCTTCTGTATAGCCTCCATTCACACGCCCAGCCCCTATAAAAGGGGCTGGGCTTTAAATTTTGATGAATCTGCCTCTTCAAGTTAAAATAATAAAGGGATTTTAATTTATATCCGGAAGTAATTATGCAGAGATTCGTTTATAAGGGTTTTCAATGCGGAACAGCAATCTCCGGGTCCGTATCTCCAAGGGGAAAGAGGGGGCGAATTTGAATATAGATTACGTACATGGCTATAATGAAAGGGAATCCGTCCGCCTGGAAGATCAGGCGAATTTCCTGAACAAGCTTCTTCACCATGATTCGATTTTTCCGAAAGATTCGATAGTTCTTGAAGCCGGCTGCGGCGTCGGGGCCCAGACAAAAATTGTCGCTCCAAAAAACCCGGATTCGAAATTCATTTCTATCGATATTTCAGAAACATCGCTGGCAAAAGCCGAATCGCTCATAAAATCGCTTAATATTGAAAATGTGGAATTTCAAACCGGGGATATTTTCGATCTAAAATTTGATGACGGATTCTTCGATCATGTTTTTGTTTGCTTTGTCCTGGAACATCTTCCAAATCCGATCGATGCGTTAAAATCATTGAAGAGGGTGATAAAAAAAGGAGGAACGATTACTTTAATAGAAGGGGATCATGGCTCCGCTTATTTTTATCCCTACAGCCGGTATGCGCAGGAAGCAATAAATGCGCAGATAGAATTACAGGCGAAAAACGGCGGGAATGCATTGATCGGCAGACAGATTTATCCATTGCTTTTATACTCAAATTTCAGGAATTGCAATGTGTCTCCGAGAACCGTATATGTCGATTCAAGTAAACCTGATTTTGTTGAAGGCTTTACCAAAAATACATTTACGGCTATGATTGAAGGGATAAGAGATAAAGCTATATCCTCTTCAATAATTGATGAATTATCTTTTGAAAGGGGAATTAGAGATCTTCATAGAACAACCGAAATTGACGGGGTTTTTTGTTATACTTTTTTTAAGGGCGTCGGCTGCAATTTATAATTAATTAATGGAGGTTTAAATTGGGTATTATGGCGAAAAATATAGAGACCAAAAAGAAATTTATTGAAAAACTTTACCAGTCGGGTGAAGAAAGAATGATCCATCTGCTTACCAATCAGTTTGAGTTAGTGGATGAAATGATCGGGATAACCGAGGGCGAAGATAGTGTGAAATTTGGATGGTTTTACCGCCTTATCATTAATCTCCTGACCAGCCTTGAAATGGATGAAGAAGAAGCCAGGAGCCATTATTTTAAAATTCTGGAAAACAAATATTACCTTTCAGAAAAGATGGGGAGGGACATCGGGATACGCGTAGCGGCGCTGGATTATTTTCAAAACATTATTAAATCCCTGAAAAACCCGAAGATAATGGAGATCGCTTTTTTTGAACAAATTCTTAAACTTAGCAAAGAAGATCCGAAAACCGGATGCTATAATTCCAAATTCATTTCCGAATTTGTCATTAAAGAACTAAAAAGAGCTAAAAGGCATAAATTGAAACTATCCCTGATCATGATCGATCTTGACGACTTTAAGGATGTAAATGATAAATTGGGACATTTAGGAGGAGATAAAGTACTGAAGGAATTCAGCCATATCCTGTCAAACTCTGTCAGGGATGAAGATATTATCGCCCGTTTTGGAGGAGATGAATTTATGATCGTACTGCCGCAAACAGGCCGTACAGGGGGCCGTAGCCTGGCTGAAAGAATAATTTCAAAATGCAAGGACTATTTCCATGATAAAAAAGATATTACCAATAAGATCGATATTACATTTTCCTGCGGTATTGCCACCTATCCCTATGATGCCCTGGATTATGAAGGCCTTGTAAAAGTAGCCGACAATGCCCTTTACAGCGCGAAACATCTAGGTAAAAACAGGATCTTTTATAATCCGGATAAGGAGGAACCGGCATAACTGATTCTCAATGCGGCCGTTGGAGGAATTAATGACTAAAAAGCCTGATTATGGAATCGATGCTCCAAAAGTAATCGCTAACCTCACTATAGCCTTTGTTTCGATAATATTAATCCAAATTGCAGCAGATGTCTTCATCCTCAAAGAGATCTCCCCCGCTTATATTATTATAAATCTGGTTTTAATAATTTCAGGATTAAGTTTTCTAATAACAATTATCAAAATGTTTTTAAGCAGCCTGGTTTACAAGATAAAAAACAGGGATATTGTATTGAACAAATTAGAAATTAAAGGTAATGAGAGAGTTTTAGATGTCGGATGCGGTTTGGGATTATATCTGATAGGGGCTGCAAAAAGATTATCAACAGGTCATATTACCGGAATTGATATCTGGCAGGCGGAGGACCTTTCAAAGAATAATAAAAGCAATACTGAAAAAAACATTAAAATTGAGAGCGTTGCAGGTAAAATCGACTTAATAACGGCGGATATGAGGGAAATGCCTTTTAAGGATGATTCTTTTGATATTCTGGTGAGCAGTTTCGCTATCCATAATCTTTATTCTGAAGTTGAAAGGAAAAAAGCCTTGCTGGAAATCATCAGGGTTGTTAAAAGCTCCGGTAAGATTTGTTTAATCGATTTTAGATATATCGACGAGTATAAAAATATCCTTGAACAACATGGCGCAAAAAAAATTATAATAGACAGGGCTAAAATGGTTTTTCCAGGCACAAAAGTATTATATGCGATAAATGTTAATAAATCTATCGAATGAATTCATCAAAACCAGTGCGGGGGTGATCGGGATTGTTTTCCCTGTGCTTGCAGAAAGCCGTCAGCGGCTGAATTGACTTTTATCTCTATATTATCTAAATTAAATTGCTTATTAATATTTTTTTTCAATAGTAAAAGCAGGCCCTAATAATATAATTTAGAAGGAGGTTTTATGAAGCCTTTTCTAGGGAAATTAGAGCCTTATATCTATTCCATTTTCAGGATCATAATAGGTTTCCTATTTTTTTGGCATGGCTCTATGAAATTGATCGGATTCCCATCGATGAGCGGGGGAATGCCTGCGTTTTTACTGTATACCAGCGGTTCAATCGAATTTTTCGGGGGACTACTGATGATGTTCGGGCTTTTTGTCCCTATTATAGCTTTTATTGCATGCGGTGAAATGGCCTTCGCTTACTTTATGGCACACGCCCCTCACGCTTTACTTCCTATAATCAATCATGGCGAACCTGCAGTCTTATTCTGCTTTTCTTTTCTCTATATTTCGGCTAAGGGTTCGGGATTATGGAGTTTAGACACGCTGATTTTCAAAAGAAAAAAGTGAATACGGGATAGTTCACAGGAAACGATAACAAATGATAATTCAGGAATTTTACGAACAATATTGGGGCCGCATAGAAAATCGCTGTATGTCTATTTTAAATCAGGGGAACCCGCCCCCTTCGGTCAAAGAAATCGTTCTTTACAACTTTAAAAATCCCGGAAAACGCCTGAGACCTTATCTTTCTATGGGTTTATCGCTTTGTTTTAACCCGCGGATCGATGAAAGGGACCTTGATTTCGCGGCTTCTGTTGAACTCCTTCATAATGCATCATTGATCCATGACGATCTTGAAGACCAGGATTTTTTGAGGCGCGGGGAGTTGAACATCTGGAAAAAGTTTTCACCGGTGCAGGCTATTAACACGGGAGACCTTTTTTTCACAAAAGCGATTGAAATTATGCTTGTTTCGGAAATATCAGGGAATATCAAATTGGAATTAATAAGGAGGACTATAAAAGCGATAAATGAACTTATTCATGGACAAATGCTAGAAATTTCGTTTCAGAACACTATAGATATGACCTGGAAGGATTGGGAAGATATTGCGGCTAAAAAAACCGGGGCATTATTCCGATTAATATTCGAGGGCGTATTTCTTATTTCCGGGTTGAATATCAGTGATTATGCCGATGGATTCAGCAGTATTGGAAGATTGGTCGGAAATCTTTACCAGATGCGTGATGATCTTCTGGATGCAATAGGCTTAAAAGAAGGCAGGCGTCAGGGCAGCGATATCCTGGAAGGGAAAATGACATGCCTGTCCATTAAAGCTATGGAAAAGGGCGATGAAAATTCCCGGTTGATCAGGGAAGCCCTTTTAAACCCGGGCCAGGAAGATCAGGAATCCCGGATCAACAGGTTAATAGACATGTATGAGGGCCAGGGAATTACCTTTGAATTATTACAGCAGTTTTCTATCCTTCTGGAAGAGTGCCGGAATCATCCGATAACAATTAATTTTCCCCGGATAAAACCCGCTTTTAACGATTTCCTGGATCTGCTGGCAATAAAAGATAGAAAGGCAGAAGTATGATTAATATTAAAGATCTTATGCTTGCGGTAAGATTGCCTTTTCTGACGGCCAGCGTTTTTCCGGTGATACTTTCAATAGTCTGGTGCGCCCTCGATGCAGGAAAATTTAATATATGGTATGCATTGTTATCTATATTAGGAGTAATTTTAGTCCTTTTCGGAGCAAATACTATTAACGATTATTCCGACTGGAATTTTTCAGACGCATCGAATCCTAATTCAAGTCCTTTCAATGGCGGGACCCGGAGCAAAATTGAGAACAGGGTCCCCAGAGGCCTTTTTCTCGTGATTGCATTGGTTTGCGCTGCCATCCTTGCCTTGATTGCTTTGGCTTTTATAACAACGGGCCGGTTTTTTGTTTTATATTTTTCCCTTGCAGGTTTACTTTTTGGATATCTATATTCCTCTCCGCCGTTTAGACTGCATTCGAAGGGATTAGGCGAACTCGTTATATTCCTGGCCTATGGCCCGATTTTAAGCGCGGCAGTATGCTACGTGATGACCGGTCTTATTAGCCCTCAGCATTTTTTTATCGGCTTGCCGGCGGGAATTTCAACCGTTTCAATTTTATGGATCAATCAGTTTCCAGATTATAATCCGGATAAGGACGCGGGTAAGAAAAACCTCACTGTAAGGCTCGGATTAAAAGCATCCAGGTATTTTTATGTATTTTTGATTTTTTCGGTTTACCTGTCGGTTGCCTTTTTAATATATTTTCATCTTTATCCGATCTGGACGGGAATGGTAATCGTTCTCATTCCGGGAAGCATAAAAGCAATCGGAATTCTATTTAAAAATTATCAGGATCCGAAAAAACTTCTTCCCGCTCAGGGTTTCACGATCCGGTTTCAGTTGTTGATTGTTTTACTTATAACAATCGGTTTGATCATGGGGCACTGGATTTATTAAATATTTTGATAAGGATGGGATTATGAAAATTATTATTGTCGGAGCAGGATTCGCCGGGATCGAATGCGCTAAAAAACTTGGCCCTTTAAAAGGGCATGAAGTAACCTTATTCAATAAGACCGACCACACAACGATGATTCCCTCCCTGCCGGATGTGGCTGGAGGCCGGGTCGATAAAAAATATGTCATTGAAAAAATCGTTAATCTTATCCCGAAAAACATCCTGTTTAAAGTCGAGACAATCACTTCCATCGATCTGGACATAAAGGAAGTTCGTTCGGCAAAAAATATTTATAAGTATGATTTATTAGTCCTTGCTGAAGGCGCGGAAGTCAACTATTACGGGTTCAATCAGAATCTGGACAAAGTATATACGCTTGAGAACGTTGAAGACGCCTTGAAAATAAACCGGGAAATCTTAAAAAAAGCGGAGAACGGCAAACTGAAGAATGTGGTTATCTCCGGTTCGGGTTTTACGGGCCTTGAGGTGGGAGCCAATCTGCATACGGCATTAAAAGCTTATCCTGAAATCAGCATTCGGTTTATAGAAAAAACAGATACGATTCTCTCGCCGCAGGAACCGGTTTTCGCAGCCTATTTGAAAAAAGAATTCGAAAAATTAGGGTTTCACTTTCATATGAAAGACATTATTAAGAATTTTGACGGTAATAAAGTTGTCCTTGGAAGCGGCTTGGAATTTGAGCAGGCTGTCTTAATCTGGACCAGCGGACTTAAGAGGGCAGTTAACATTACCGGCAGTATAAAAGAATTGCCTAACGGCAGGCTTATCGTCAATGAGGATTTGAGACTCCCCGATTATGGCGATGTTTTCGCGATCGGGGATTGTTCCGCTTTTCAATACAAAGGCAAATACCTCAGGATGGGAGTGGATTTCGCTGATAAGATGGGTTCTCTTACCGGGGAAAATATAAAAAGGCATGTCCTGGGAATTCCGTTAAAAAATTACAAACCTTTTGATCTGGGCTGGATACTGCCGGTAAATTATACAAGCGCCGGCGTTCTTTTAATAATCAGGATAAAAGGGAGAATCGGTATCCTGATGCATTTTATGATAATAGCGTTGAAAAATTACAACCTTACCAATTTTTTCGCTTATCTAGGTTATGCAATCAAATTCTTTTTTACCGGAAAGTTTTATAGAAAAGGATAATTGGTGACCAGAGAAGGCTACCTGAATGCGGAAAAGTAGTCTCTGCTTCATTCCTTTATGTATTTTGAAAGAAATTCCAGCAGCCCTTTCAAATCGATACTTTTTGAATAAGCGTCAAGCCTGGAAATAAAAGGCTCCGATTCGGGATGATCGGGCCCGGCATCTTTAATATATTTACGGATGCCCATAATATCGCCGGATTTTGCAAGGCGGTATAACATTTTAAGGGCATCATGGGCTGGAGGGGTAAGCTTGCCGGCCGGCGGGGCCTTTTCAAACGAACTGCCGCCGCTTAAAGTACCGGGTGTTGTCAATTCATTGTTTTGAATATCAAAAACAAGGTCAAACCAGAAAGTGCTGCCTTTTCCCTGCTTGCTTTTCACAAAGAGGTCGCCCCCCTGCATTTTCACAAGATTCCTGCTGATCGAAAGGCCTAAACCGGTTCCTTTGGATTTACCCGTACTGTTATTCAGCTGATGGAACGAATTGAAGATATTCTCCAGTTCGTTTGAGGGAATTCCAATCCCGCTGTCTTCGATCTCAAAGCGAATTTTAATCCGGTTAGGTTCCTCCATCGGCACCGTTTTAAGGTTGAAATTAACATAGCCTTTCTGCGTAAATTTTACAGCGTTTGACAGGAGGTTTAAAAGAATCTGCCTCAGCTTTGTTTCGTCTCCGATCACTTTTATGGGTAATTTTGAAGCGGAGCTGAATCGAAATAAAATATTTTTTTCATTCGATTGAATACTGATGGTTTTAGAAATATTTTCAAGGAATTCGGGAAAATTAAATTGCTTTTTTTCAATTTCCATCTTGCCGGCTTCGATTTTCGATAAATCAAGCAAATCGTTGATCAATGCCAATAATTGCCTGCCGCTTTTTCCCATGACTTCAAGGTAATCGAGCTGCTGATCCGTCAGATCCCCCCCTTTTTGAAAAATCTGGATATAACCTAAAATCGAGTTGAGCGGAGTCCGGAGTTCATGGCTAACATTGGCCAGAAATTCGCTTTTGGCCTGGTTAGCCTTCAATAATTCGTTGTTTTTCTCGATCAATCTCAAATATAAATTGATTTTGTTGATAAACTGGTCTTCCTGTATAGGCTTCGTAATATAATCCACCGCGCCGATCCTGTACCCCATGTTCTCGAATGAATCTGTTTTGTATTCCGCGGTTAAGAAAATAATAGGGATGTTTTCAGTTTTCTTCCTTTGTTTTATCAATGTTGCGGTTTCAAAACCGTTCATTTCCGGCATTTGTACATCGAGAATGATCAGGTCGACCTCCATTTTTAAAAGCTTCAGGAGCGCATCTTTCCCGGAATTAGACTCTATTATATTGCAATTGAGGTGGGTATTTAAAATGGTTTTTAAAGTCAACAGATTGTTTGCATTATCGTCAACGATAAGGATATTGGCGCTGATCATCCGGATATTTCCCTTTTATTTTTTTATTTTCTTATAAATTTTAGCATTTTTATCATAAACTGAAAAATATTCCGTTCCCTTATTAATTGTAATATCCTCTTTATCCCCTAAAACAAGAAAACCGCATATATCTAAAGATTCCTGAAAAAGATTCAATACCTTTTTCTGCAGCTCATTATCAAAATAAATCAAAACATTCCTGCAAATGATAAGCTGAAATTCATTAAGGATCCCGCTATTGACTATACTGTGCTGGAAGAAAAGGATATTATGCTTGAGATAATCCTTGATTTTTAAATAACCGGTTTTAATCTCGAAGTATTTTTCAAATTGATTAGACCCCCCGGATAAAATATAATTGCTTTTAAAAAGATCGAAATTTTGTTTTGAATAAAGGCCGTTTTTAGCCTCTTCGATCACATAAGGGTTCATATCGGTTGCATAAATTTGCGTTTTATCAAGGATCCCCGATTCGTCAAGAAGTATTGCAAGCGAATAGGCTTCCATTCCTGTCGAACACCCCGCGCTCCATATTTTAATACGGCTGTAGGAATTTAAATAAGGGAATACTTTATCTTTTAATATCCTGAAGACTTCAGGATTCCTGAAAAAATCGGTTACATTTACCGTTAAATCCAATAAAAAGTCTTCGAAATGATCAGCATCCGAAAGGACCTCATCCCTTAAACCGCCTAATGTTGAAAGATTTTCCTTGATCATAAAAAGCCGGATCCTTCGTTTAATACTATCGATGCTGTAATTTTGAAAATCATATCTGTAAATATTAAATATTGATGATAAGAGCTGCCTTACTTCATCGTCATTTAAGGAAAATTTCTCCAGGTTATCTGATAAGAAAGAAACAATTTGCGGCATCTTAAGCACATAATCAGGATTTTTTGTTTCAATGCAATTCAATGGCAGATCCTTTGCCACGCATTCCTCAGGATCCTCGACAATAATCGTACTTTCGTTCTCTTTTAAATATCCAAGGGCCTTACAGCCGTCGCTCCCGTAACCGCTTAGTATAATTGCCAATAATCCCTCACGGTATTCCGCGGAAAGAGACCTGAACAAGACCTCGATCGAGGGCCTCGCGTAATTAACCGGAGGATCTTTTGAAAGGATTATCTTTTTTTCGACGGCCTCCATCTGATATCCCGACGGGGCTATATAAATGGTCTTATTTTTAATCACAGCGCCTTTCCGCGGCGTTGAAACCGAATATTCAGTTCTTGACTTGATGAGTTTTTCAAGAAGATTGGGGCTGTCTTCCAATACATGCTGTATTATAAATATCGAAATATCGCAAACCGGAAGATTCTCTACAATCGTAAAGATTTTTTCCATGCTTTCAGCCGAACCTCCGATTGCGATAGCCCTTATATCTATATTCCCGCTTTTTTTAAGAGATTTTCGCGGTATGCAGGTATTTGCGATCCCTAACCCGATTAAATATGAACAAAGATACCTGTGAAGGATGAATATTTTAAGCGTCATAGGCGGATTGATATCGCAAAATCCGGCTAATATTTCAATTATCTCGGCCGGGAGCATTTTTGCATCGAAAAAAGTGATCTGGACGGAATCTAAGCCTTTCCCGGGATTGCACAGAAGTTTTAAAAGCTCGGCCCTTTCTTTGTCGCTATCAGTGAATCCTGTAACAGAGATATGAAGGATATTTTTAATAGTATCTTTTTGAACCGCCATCACTCAGCCTGTTTTTCCCGTTTTTTTTCTATCCATGCGCCTATTAGGTGGATCAGCCCGTCGTAATCGATAGGTTTTGTAATATAATCATCCGCTCCGGCTTCCAGGCATTTTTCCCGGTCACCCGCAAGGGCTTTCGCGGTCAATGCGATAATGGGTATTTCTTTCATACGGCTATTTTTACGAATTTCCCTCGTGGTTTGATAACCGTCCATTTCAGGCATCATAATGTCCATTAAAACCAGGTCTACCTTTTGAGTATTAAGGAGTTTCAGCGCCTCTTTCCCATTTTGCGCATCCAGAATTTTCGCATTAAAATCTTCCAGAGCGCTTGTCAGTACAAATACATTCTTAATATCGTCATCCACAATCAATATAGTTTTTTCTCTCAAATCCAGCCGTTCGGCGCCGCTTCCGGTATTTATCCTCCTGCTATTTTGCGTGTTGCTTTCTTTTGCCCTGTTCAGGAAATAATCGGCTTCTTCCATAAGCCTGATGTCCGAATGAACTGTTTTAATTATAATGCTTTCAGAATATTTTTTCAGGGTCTTTTCCTGATCCGCGGTCAGGTTTTTCCCCGTATAAATAAGAACGGGTAAATTCAATTTTTTTTCTTTTATGATTTTGCAGATTTCAAAGCCGTTTCCCTCTTTTAAACCCAGATCGATTATAGCCAGGTTGAATTCGCTTTCATTAATTTTTTCCAGCGCTTCCTCCCGGGAAACCGCTTCGGATATTTGAGTGTTTCCTTTTGACAGGAGCTGATGCAAAGCTTTTCTCAAGACTTCGTTATCCTCCACTAATAATATTTTATTGATTTTGCTTTTCGATCCCGGCTTAGAGAGCATATTGTTTAAGGATAATTCAAATTTTTCTAAATTAACCGGTTTTTCAATATAATCGAAGGCACCGCTCCGGCTGTAATTCTCATCCTTGTCTTTTCCTGAAATGATCATCACGGGAATTTTTTCAAGCTCCCTTGTGCTTTTCAGATCCCTGAGGATATTAAACCCGTCGGTGTCGGGTAAAATCAAATCAAGCAATATGCCTTGCGGCCGGTATCTCTTTATCATTTCCATCCCGTCTTTTCCATTTAAAGCGAAAAGGACTTTAAGGTTTTTTTTATGAAGAACTTCAAGTAAATTTAATACAAATGACCGGTCGTCGTCTATAATCATAATAACCGTATCAAGAGGAGCAATATTGTCCCTGTCGTCTAAAATTAAATCTCCTGCGGTTTGAACATCGGCAGCCGCCCTCTCCTGTACTGGTTTAGAATTCTCTCTGCCGGCGTCTAAAATCGGGAACAAAATAGAAAAAGTGCTTCCGGATCCTTTCTCGCTATCGATTGTGATTTTTCCCCTGATCAGGGCGGCGAGCTCTCTGGCTATGGATAATCCGAGGCCTGTACCGCCGTATTGCCTGGAAATTGATCCGTCGACCTGCTGGAACGCTTCAAATATTATTTCCTGCTTGTTTTTGGGAATTCCCTCCCCCGAATCGGTGACCGATACGCTGAATGGATATTCCGGGGTGTCCCTTTTATCCAATATTAATTTTACCCCCCCCTTTTTTGTGAATTTAAACGCATTTGATAAAAAATTACGTACTATCTGCGACAATTTGTCTTTATCGGTGACTAGAGAGCCTTTGATATTATCTTTGACAGCAAAATCCAGCTCCTTTTCTATTGCCAGGGGAGAAAACATACTCTTAAATTCTTTAACGAATCCCCGTGAGTCGAAAGAAGAAACCTGAAGGGATATTTTACCGGATTCAATTTTCGACAGGTCTAAAATATCATTTATAAGACGCAACAATTCGTTTCCAGATTGATAAATAACTTTTAATCTTTCAATGTCGGGAACGGAAAAAGTATTTTTCTCATTCCTGGAAAGGATACTTGACAATAGAATAATGGAGTTAAGAGGGGTTCTGAGTTCATGCGACATATTTGCCAGGAACTGGGATTTATACTTGTTTGCCCCTTCCAGTTCTATTTTCGACCGCGATAATATTTCATTATTTTCTTTAAGCTGTTCAGCCCTGGTCTCAAGCTGTTCCTGTTGCTCTTTAAGTAAATCATTGGATTGCTGGAGTTCTTCGCTTTGCTGCTGGAGCTGCTGCTGCTGTTCTTCAAGCAATGAATTTGTCTGCTGGAGTTCCTCGCTCTGCTGCTGGAGCTGCTGCTGCTGTTCTTCAAGGGTTGTATTGACCGCCTGGATTTCAGCCGATTTTCTCTGCGCCTCTCCGGTCGCCTCTTCCGATATTTTTAAAAGTTCTTTGATTTTATTATTCTGCAGGGAAGAATATAAATAATTAGCAATAATGCTATTAGACGAGGTTAAAAAATCGATGACGGCGGGGCTCATCGATTCAAAGGAAGCTATCTCTATGATTCCAAGGAGTTCATCTTCAAAAACTATTGGAAGAGTATAAGTATTCAAAGGAGATCCCGCCGATGTCCCGGTCGGAATGATAATTTCATTCTGCCGGATATTTTTCAGGAAGATGGGTTTTTTTTCAAGGGCGGCCTGGCCGACCACCCCTTCCCCTAATTTGTAACGATCCGAGAGATTGGATTTTTCCGTATACGCGTAAGATCCCTCCAGCATCAACAAACCCGGTTCGGCGTTGTAAATATAGAAAACGCACATTCCCGCATTTACATATCTGCCTATAAAGCTTGAGGAAATATTACATATTCTTTCAGGCGAAAGGTTGCCGTACAATTCATGGGCAAGTTTATTCAACCCGTCTTTAAGCCAGAATTGCTCGTCATTAATATGTTTATTATTTTTAAGGCTTTCGGTCATAATTTTCATGGCTATGCTTAAAGTGTCCTTTTCACTGCGGGGGACAATCATAATGCTGTAATCCCCGTTTGCCACCGCATTTGCCTGGAGGACCATGGTTTTTAAATATTCCGACATTTTCGAAAAGGCATTTTCGAGCATTCCGATCTCGTCTCCTGAAGCCGAACCCTTCTTTTCAACGGTTTCTAAATCGCCGTCCGCGATGCGGTCAGAAGCCCTGATCAGGCCGCCGATCGGGATCGTGACGCTGCGGATAAACAAATAAGCTATGAAAGCCCCGGCCGTTACGCTTAGAATAAATAATAATCCGATAAAAAATATTGTGGAATTTCTTATTTTAACGGAACCGTCGACAAGGGTTTCTACAAGATTTTCTTCATAGGAGGTTAATTTATCCATTTTCTCATTTATCAATTGGACCTGGCTGTTCCCTTTTGTTTTTGTAATGACAGCAGCCTCGGCATATTTCTTCTCCTTAACGTTTTGAATGACTTCGGCCCTGATGGGTCTCCAGTCCAGGATCGCCTGGTAAGCCGATTCGTATAAAACTTTGTCCCCTAAAAAACCGGTTTTGATTATTTCGAATTCTTCTATAATCATATCTTCATGGGTATTCACATCGGATATGGCCCGATCCAGTTCATCAGAAGACCTGGAAAGCACTATGTCTTTCATGGAACGGTGCATGGCGAAAATATTGGCCTGAACCTCCAGGGAAGCTTTTGTTTTTTTATAAGGATGGTCGTAGATTTCTTTGGTGGTAGTTGATAAATAAGACATCTGAACGATGGCTATAAATCCCGCTATTGAAAAAATTAAAATGATGATAAAAAAGCCGAGGCCCAGTTTATAAGGGATCTTTAAATTTTTAAACATTCCTGACACCCTCCAAAATAATTCCATCAGTAAAAACATTTTTTACTGATTGTATTGTATTTAACAGGCGTTAATATTTCAAAGAATTATAATAAAACCATGACAGGCATTAAGCTCATATGTTAGAAAAATATTAGGGTAGGGAGTATATTTGATAAATGGCTGTGGTGATCAGGGCTGTTTTTCATCCTGGGGGACTTCAACCCTGTAAGTGACCTTATCGTTTAAAAGATCGTTGATGGCGCTTATAGTAACCTTTTCTTTCTGGCTCCTGTTTATTGGTATCTCAAGGTCTTCGTCGTTTTTCTGTGAAAGATATCGGGCATATTTGGACATCGCGCTGGTTTTTTCGTATTTATTCCCCTGGAAAGAGAGAATTTTATCTATCTGTAAAGACATTTCTTCCTCCATGAAGATAATATAGATCATTAAGTATAAATTATGTAGATCTTTATGTCAATTTTATAATTGGAAATAAGTTACAAATAGGTGCGCGTCAGCTTTGCAGGCAGATCATACATATGTCGTCTTCGAAGTCTTCATTTCCCTTGAAATTTATCAGGCTTCTCATCAGGTTTGCGACAAATTCATCAGGCGGTAATTTTGAAAAGCTCAGCAGGGACCTTTTAAGCTCATATTCCTCAAAATCTTCCATCATATTGTATGAGCTGATAGTATCGGTTAAGCCGTCGGTATAGATAAGAAGCTTCGAATTTTCTTCGAGGATAACTGTAAGATCTTTGTGCATAGCCGCCGCTTCGGTATTTTCAAGTATGCCGAGGGGAATTCCCTTGTTATCGGAGGGAAGGTTGCCGATTTTATTATTTCCGATTATATATGGAAGGTTATGGCCGGCGTTAGCGTATGTAAATGCCCTTTCTGAAAAATCATAAATACCGTAAAGGGCTGTAATAAAAAGTTCGGTGGAAAGGTCCATCAGGAAAAGGTTTAACCGGGATAAAAATAATGAAGGGCTGTGGGTCCATTCTCCCGCTTGAAGTATGAAACTCTTTACCATAGACGTCATCATTGCCGCCGGTGCGCCATGGCCCGATATATCGCTGATGAATATCCCTGCTTTCGCCTTTTCTTTGAAGGATATGAAATCATAAAAATCACCGCCCAATTTTTCCATCGGCCTGTAGCATACGCTTATCCGATCGAACGGCGGGACTTTCGGGATCATCTGAAGCTGGATCCTTTTCGCTATTTCAAGCTCGCTCTCTATCTGGCTGTTCTTCAAATTTATCTGCCGGCGTTCAAGTTCTAGCTCCAGATTTTTTGTCTTTAGTTCGGAGGTTAAAAGTTCAAGCGATTTAGATTTTGTTATTAATTCCCGGTTTTGATTTTCTATTAAAAGGGTTCCGGCGAAATCTTTTAATTTGTTTTTATAGAATGTAAAGCATATGAAAAGGCCTATGATTAACGCTAAAGTACTGTTTGTGATATTGGCGGCTAAAATACTGCTGTCCTTTTGCAGGGCTATGGCCCCCGTTAAAAAAACAAGATGGGGAAGTGCATATATGAGCAATGCCGATTTCAAACTCATATTCATCAATATTCCCGTACCCAGAAGGCCGATCAGATAAACCAGGAATTGTCCGTTAGTCAACTGATCCGCTACGCTGTTCAGCGAGCTGAGCATTAAAATTGAAAAAGCGTAGAATTTATTAATGAAGACTTGGTATATTTTTATATTTCCAGGTCTATCATGAAAAAGGGCGAAGTTAATTACTGCAGTGAAGATTGTTACGAGCAAAAACCCCAGATCGGCAAGGGTGTTCAAAAAATCGTGATAATAATGCCGATTATTCGGGTTATACAGGTCGGACAGATCGGAAAAAATAATTACGGGGACTAAATATAAAATCAGCAGCAGGCTAAAATATTTAATCTTGCGGTAATTTTGAAAATCTATTTCATTTTTGAAAGTCTCTTTCTCAATACCGACCAGTTCTACAGCAGGCGGCTTGAAAATAGAAGAATATATCGATTTAATAAATTTCTTCATGACGGCAGCTCCTTCAACACCAAATTTATTAGAAGCGCCCTTAAAAAATTATGCCATATAATTAAATTCAAAGCAAATTTAAAAAGGGCCATTCAATATTATACTGATCTTTATAAAATCAAATTTTATCGTGCATTATGACGGGTTGTCATTTCGGAGCGTTTATCCTGCGGAAGAAATCTTCCCCGATGCAAGATTTCTCGTCCCCCTACGGGGATAAACGCTTTGCTCCTCGAAATGACATTGCCATCGAAAAATGACGGAAAGTGAATATTCTTAATTCGGGGGGAATAGGATTGAGCTTCAGGGTAGCATCTGCAATGTAATTAATCTTGCCATATCAATACGATGATGTTATATTTATGTGTTTTTCATAAAGAGCGGGCCGGGGATGAAAAAAATATAGGAGGATTATTGTATGGGCGAGTATTTAAATCAAATTCCTGAAAAGATCCGGGATCACATTAAAGGAATAACAAGGACATCAGGATTACCCGATACCGATGATTCGGTGGAAAAGATCGCCGAGGCATGGCTTGAAAAAGAAAAGAAGTTCGTCGGTGAGATCGAGGCTCAAAAAATGGAGGAAGTTGAAATCCTGAGAAAGGATGAGCCCAACGGCGCTGTCATTATGACTTATTCAGGATCCCTGCTCTCCATCGGACCGATAATTAACGACTCCAGGAAAGTAAGCTACGCCAGCATAGAACTAAGGCAGGACGTACCCCACATGCTTTCAAAAGACGACGCGAAGATGACTGAGGACCTTGCGACCGACCAGCGCGCCATGTTCGATGACGGCCCCGTTCAAAAAACTTCTCCTATTTTCAAGATAGCCGTTTCAGCTATCAAATTGCCTCCTGAAGAAGAAGCCGCGAAGCTGGATAATGTGACTCTGATATTGACAAAGGAATTTGTGAACGTAAATAAAACTTTTGTGAGCGATGAAGAGAAGTAAAGCCAATTACGAAAGGGGACAAGGGAAAAATTGGACAATTTAATGGAGCGGATCGGTAAATATCTGATCATTGAGAAAATAGCTACGGGCGGGATGTCGAACGTTTACAAAGTCAAACACCCCACTCTGGACAGTTATATGATCTTGAAGCAGCTCAATATAAAAGGGGTAGAGGGGGTAGTTGAAAGGTTTAAAAGAGAAGCCCGAATCATGTTTAACTTTAGAAGTGAGAATATCGTACAGGTTTATGATCATTTCAAAGAGGGAACCTCATATTATATAGTAATGGAATATATAGACGGCATGGGGCTGGACAAGGTAATACAGGCTAAAAGGCATCTGACGACCGAGGCCGCCGTTCTTATACTGTTCGAAATATGCAAGGGGTTAAAATATGCGCATGACAAGGGAGTAATCCATAGGGATATAAAACCGGCCAATATTATGGTTTCAAAAGAAGGCGAGATCAAGCTTACGGATTTCGGCATTGCCAAGTCCGAGGAAGACGCTCCCGACGGATTGACGCTGAAGGGCACCACCCTGGGTACTCCTTCATATATGGCTCCGGAACAGATCGCCGACAGCAAAGATGTTGATAAAAGGGCCGATATTTTTTCGCTTGGGGTTCTTTTTTACCAGTCGCTTACCGGAAAATTACCCTTTGCTTCCGATATCCCGGCCAAGACAATTGCACTGATTGAAAAGGGAAGGTATAAGAAGCCGAGGAGGATAAATCCAAGGATCCCGCCTAAAATTCAGACGATAATAACTAAAATGATACGCAAAAAGGCAAGGTCAAGGTTTAAGGACCTGGGCTTTGTATTGGAGAGATTAAGCCCGTATTTAAAACAATATAAAACTCAACAGCAAAAGAACGACGACATCAGGGATTATATTTTCGGCGATGAAAAATCATTTTCTTTTAAAAGGATCCAGAAAAGCGGGGCCTTTTATTTCCGCATTATAGCCCTGGTATTTTTGATATCGGGGATCCTCGGATATTATTTTTATCATAAGGGATTATATCATGACCTTTTAGTGAGGGGCAGTTATGGTAAGATCTCCCTTAAGATAACACTGGATAAAAGCATTAGGAAATATAATCCCGATATCATTAAAGCGACTCTTTTCAGCAAAGATAAAAATGGGAACTTCAGGGAAACCGGAAGCCTAAACTGCCGGTTAGCGACCAATAGAAATTATAAATCCGAGGAATTTATCCATTATTTATCCGATGATATATACCTTAAAGCCGACGATTATATCCTCAGTTCCGATATTATCGATGAGAAGTTTTACAGGGAATTTAAAGTCGAGCCTATGACGGGGGAGGAATCCTTTAAATTTCCGGCCAGGGCAAAAGAGATTGAATTGTTATACACAGAGCCGCCCGAATTGCCGCTGGATATCCGGTATTATTTTTATGATAAGACGGATGAAACCAGGATCGGCGATGTTGCAATTTATCTTTATGACCGGAATGACTGGGTCAAATGGGAAATTTACAGGGATAAACGTAAAGACGCGTTATTAACGGATAAAACTTATTATTTCAAATTTGAAAAGGAAGGGTATTTGACTAAGAGGCTGAATATTTCAGTCAACAGGTCTGAAACGGTACTGAAACTATTCGTTTATCTTGTTCCGATACAGTAAGCCGGCTGGATTTTATGAAGGGGTTCTTATATGACGGTAATCGTTAAAAGATTATTTCTCTGTATCATAGGGTTACTGGGAGGGTTTTCTTCCTGGTCCGCGGTGGAATCTGTAATAATTTTCCAGTCATTTTTTCCTTCGTACCTGGTATTCGGTTCTGTTCTGGGAATGATTGTCGGCGCGTTTACAGGCGGATTCTTCGGTTCGAGCGAGGGCATTTTCCTCTCGGACTGGAAAAAAATATGGAAGGGGATCTTTACCGGGACTATTACCGGCATAATCGGAGGGGCGGCGGGATTTATAGCCGGACAGGCGGCATTATTCGCCGCCGGCAATAATATTATTCGATCGGCTTCGGATATCGATAATTGGGCCCTGCCTCTCGCCAGGGCCTGCGGCTGGGCCATTCTTGGCGTTTTTATAGGCCTGACTGAGGGGATTAGAGCCGGATCTTTTAATAAGTTAAGGGTGGGATTTTTAGGCGGGTTATGCGGAGGGATCGTAGGAGGCTTAGCCGTGGAATATCTGCCCAGGGTCATCAGCAATCTGCCGATGTCAAGACTTATCGGTTTTCTTATTTTCGGGCTTATGATCGGTTTTTTTTATTCTCTTCTCGAAAAATCTTTTTCTTTTGGAATATTGAGGCTTTTGAACGGTAAATTTAAAGGTAAGGAGTTTTTATTAAACCAGAGAAGGATAATGATAGGATCCTCAGGTAAATGCGAAATTTCATTGATCGATTATGACAATGTAGAGCCCCTGCACGCTGAAGTAATATCCAGGGGCATTAATATCAGTATCAGAAAGCATGCAAAAGAATCTATTATGAAGGTTAACGACGATATGGTCGAAAATCAGAAGCTCATGCTGGACGACGTGATCCAGATAGGAGGCGCCAAGTTCCTCTTCAAATATAGTTGATTAAGGGGGTTCATTGTGTCTCAAAGATTGATAGTATTTTTTGCATTAATTTTTATATTCTGCAAGTCCTTCGGCGACTTTTTGAATATTACGGAGATTGATAATTCCGATTTGCTGTTCAGCCAGAAAATCAAGGTTTATGTAAGCGTTCTTGATGATGAGGGGAAACCGGTAAATCGAATATCGTCAAATGATTTCAGGGTTTACGAATCATCCCGGCCCGGTGTAAACGATCATAAACCGGCAATCATTACCGGGTTTATTCCCGAAGCTAATATTGAAAACGGGGTCAGTTTTTTGCTTCTACTCGATAACTCAGGCAGCATGTATAATGATATCAATGATAAAGAGACTGATGACCCGGGCAAAACCAGAATCGCCAATGCGAAAGAAGCGGTCTTGAATTTTTTAAACAGCATGGAAAATCCGAAAGACAAGGCCGGGATAGCGTCCTTTAACAGCTTCTATACCCTCTATTGCGGTCCCTTAAAAGACAAATCAAGGGTTGAAAATTATCTCGATGAAATAAAAAAACCGAAGGGCGACGAAGGGTGGACTGAAATTTATTCGAGCCTGTTTCTTGCCGCGGATGATTTTAAACAGATTTCAGGAAGAAAAGTTATAATCATCCTGTCAGACGGTGAAAATATGCCGTATTATAAAAATACGGGTAAATTGCAGAAGGATTTCGGAAAAAGGTTGTTTACATACCAGGATGACATTGGAAAATACCTGCATGAATGTGTAACCGTATTTGTGATAAACTACGGTAAACCTGAAGAAATAAAGGATAGCGGATTAAAAATAATAGCCCGGGAAACCGGGGGGTCGGTATTCGATGCTTCAAATGCCGATGAATTGAAAAGCGTTTATTCAGTCATCAGGAACAGAATACTTAACGAATATTTAATCACCTACAAAGCGGGAATGGAACCTTCCGATAAAAAATATCTGCGGGTAGAACTGGAAACTACAAACGGCAATATAAATTCGGCCAGGTTTTATTACTCCAGCCTTATTTTTGGCGTTCCTGCCGGAAATTTTACGCCTATTTTATTGGCGCCTATAATATTGGCAATAATTTTACTATGGATCCTGTCCATGATCAAGTTTAAAAACAGGAATAAAAAACCATTGCTCGAAGTCCTGGACGCCCCGATGAGGACTGTCATAAACAGGACCCTGGCCCTGACAAAAAATGAGACGGTAATTGGAGCTTCCCCAAAGGCTGATATGACAATTCCCGGCAAGCATGAGGAGGACAGGGAATACGCGACGATAATTTATGACGAGAAAACTAAAATTTATGCCGTTAAGAGTAAAGATGAAATCATGGTAAACAATAAGCCGGTCAGGACCAAGGTGCTTGAATCGGGAGATGTTATCAACGCCGGAGGTGTTTCAATCGTCTTCGATTCCGGCGATTCTGGCGGGGAAAAGAAAGATCATTGATCCTCTTTAAATTTACGGCCTTCAAAGTAGCCTGTTTTTAAGGATTTAATATTTTCGATCATATTCTCTAAAATATCGAAACCTGAGCCTATCTCGGCTCTTGAATGAGCGTCAGAACCCGTCGTTATTATCTGTCCGCCTGCAAGGGAATATCCGGTGAGGATGTAAATTCCCGGCATCGGTTCTTCAATGCCTTTTCTCAGGGTGGAAGTATTCAATTCGAGAGCTATGCCGTTTTTTTTCATCTTTTCAAGCACTTCCCCCTCGATCTTACCATAAAAATTTTCTCCCAGGTATCTTTTCGGAAAATCGAAATGCGCGATAACGTCGAAACCGCCGAATTCGACCGACTTTAATAGCTCAATAAAGTACATTTCAAATATTTGATCTTTGGTATATAGCCTTTCAAGATCATTTTCGCCGACAAAATGGTTGCCGATCCAGTGAACCGCGCCCAAAATCATGTCAAAATCCAATTTAAGAACTTTCTCGAATTCTTTCGGATGAAGGTGCGGTTCTCCGACTTCAACGCCCTTCAGAACCTTTAAACCGGGGCTATACTCCCGCCTGGCCCTGTCGATTAATTTTGAATAATTATCAAAGTCGAAACCTTCAATTCCATTGGCAAGGTCAAGGTGTTCTGTAAAACATATTATTTTTATATTTTTTTTAACGGCTTCACAGCACATATCCGGGATAGGATCGGCGCCGTCTTTTGAGATTGTCGAGTGGACATGAAGGTCCATCCTTACCGGCATAAAAAACCTCTGTTTTGCCAAGTGTGATTAATTATCAAGGAAATATTTTAAAGTAATGCATAACATTAAGCAAATGTAGGACGGCAGTCGACAGTCAGCAGTCGAAAGTCAATATTTTAAGCAATACTTTATAGGTGATAATGTGACTGCAGACTGTAGACTAAAGACTGTTGACTGAAGTAATTTGATATAACGTCTCAATTGAATTAAAATCATTCGATTGAGGGTAGTATGGACGCTGATATCATAGTTATCGGAGCAGGCCCGGTTGGAATGCTCTCGGCCCTCCTTGCCGATAAAGCAGGACTTTCTGTCATCTTACTTGAAAAAAGCTGCGAAAGGCAGCCGAACTCCAGGGCCATCGGGATAACACCGCCTTCGCTTGAGATCCTGCGTAATGTTTCCCTTGACCTTAAATTTGTCGATCTCGGCGTACCGGTAAGCCGTTCGGAGGTAATTGGAGAAATGTTATCAATGGGAAGGGCGGATTTCTCATGCTTTAAAAGCGATTACAAATTCATACTGGCGATACCACAAAATATAACCGAATCAGTCCTTGAAGAAGCGCTTAAAAAAACCGCCAATATCAGATTTTTAAGGGGCCATGAAGCAAAGAGTTTTTCATATGATTCCTCCATTTTAAATGTAAAGGGAGAAACGGCAGCAGGGGATTATTTTCAATTTTCATCCAGATTCGCCCTGGCATGCGACGGGGGTAAAAGCGCTTCGAGGGAATCTCTTAAGATCCGTTTTATCGGGTTCCCTTACAAGGAAACTTTTCTGATGGGGGATTTCGATGACAATTCGGGCTGGAAAGACGAGGCCAGGCTTTACCTTACCTCGAGGGGATCGGTGGAATCCTTTCCCCTCCCGGGAGAGAGAAGAAGGTATGTATTGAGGACGCCTTATTTCATCAAGGAAAACACATCCGATTTTTTAGAAAAAGAAATCCCTGAAAGGTGCGGGGTCGATATTGGGAAAGTTTGCAAATACTGGGAAAGCGCCTTCGGAGTGGGGCGATATCTTGCGGAATATTTCTACAAGGAGAAGGTTTTACTCTGCGGTGATGCGGCCCATATAATGTCGCCAATAGGAGGGCAAAACATGAACACCGGATTCGCCGACGCGGAACTTGCGGTCTGGCTTATTAAAAAAACGCTTGACGGCGATATAACTACCGAAAGATCAGCCGCTCTTTACAACCGTTTCAGAAAAAAAGCCGCGGTAAGCGCAGCCTGGAGGGCCGGTTTTTTAATGAAGGTCGGTACTTCCGGCGGGATGATTTTTTCTATTGTCCGTTCATTCGGCGGTTATATTATATTTCACAGCCTGTTAAAGAGGGTATTCATACCTATGGCCGGTATGCTTAATATACCTTTCAGAAACCTGAATTCGCCGGACTTTCAGCCGATCCTTAGAGGTAGTCTCCCACGAGTTTTTCGGAGAGGTCCCATAACTTTCTTCCGGTAATCCTATCATTGGAGTTTTCAGCTGTCTTAACCGGTTTTCTTTTATAAAAATATTTTCCGGTAATTTCCTTTACATCGCTTGAATAAGCCAGGTAAACGGAAGTATCGGCCCCCTGTTCCGGTGCGGTTATGAAAGCTCCAAAAATACGCATCATTGCCCTGAAAATCTGATTTTTTGAATTGAGCCCGAAACCTGTTCTTACTACCCCCGGATGCAGGGAATTGGAGTTTATTCCTAAGCCTTTTACACGTTCGGCCAGTTCAACCGAAAAAAGATTGACGCAGATCTTTGAGGCGCTGTAAGCATAAAAACCCTTATAAGCGCTGACTTCGACCACCTTGCTTAAATCTATTTTTTTAAGAAACCTGTGAGCGTTGGAAGAAACATGTATTATCCTGGAGGGCGAACTCTTTTTTAAAAGATCGAGAAGGAGGTTTGTCAATAGAAAATGAGACAGATAATTTACGGCGAAAGTTATTTCGATCCCGTCCTTTGAAGACCTTTCGTCCATAAAAACACCTCCTGCATTATTTATAAGAACGTCAAGCCTGTCAAACCTTTCCCTGAATTCGGCAGCTATGCCTTTAACTTCTTTGAGAGAAGTAAGATCACCCCTTATCCCCTCGACCTTTTTACTGCCGGTCCTGCCTTTTATCTCATTTACTACTCTATTGATTTTATTCTGGTCTCTTCCATGGATTATGACAGTCGCACCCAGCCCTGCGAGAGCTTCTCCTGTGGATTTCCCTATGCCGTTTGTGGCTCCGGTTATTAAAACCACACTTTGCCTGATATCTTCCATATACTCTCCTTATCAGAAAATTTCCCTTAATAATATTAGAATCTATTAATTTTTATCAGCAGCGTCAACAAGTTGCTTTTATTTTCATATAGCTATATATTTTTATTAGAGAGAAAAGATTATGTATTTCAGGCTTATTTTAACGGCATTCTTACTCCTTGCCTGCGAAACAATGACGGCGGAGAATTCTTCGCTTATATTTCTTAACAGGATACTATCCGGTAATGAACTTAATTTTGATAAAAATATAAAACGTATTTCGGGCGGAAGGTTTCTTCTCGTTGACGATCCTGCCAATTATGCCATATATGAGATGCTCGAAAAACATATAAGGGCCTTTCAGAAGGATATAGAAAACCAATCCGATCTCATTTCATATTACAATTACCAGGAAGCGGTGATGGGGAATATGGTAGATATTCTGCAAAGGATCCGAGAGCTTTTATTGAAAAGGGACGATCCTGTATTAAACGACAGCGACAGAGGCATAATTGACAACGAGATAAGTCAGGATTATGACCAGATAATATTCGATTTGAAACAGTCGGAATTCAACGGTAAACATATATTTGAAGAATTGTTCGACAGCGGGGCGGTTAAAAGCCTTTTTACCGGAAAAGATTATTTCAGGCTTGATAATGTCGACAAACTGATCGACTACTTCATCTACCAGAGAACATTCGCCGGGGCCCGGGCTGGCAGTCTTTCTCATGAGATATCGGGCGAGAGGACTGCAAAAGAAAATATGACAAAATCCCAGAGTGTTAACGACACTGATATAGCCCGGGAAACATCGGAACTTACCCTTGATCATTTAAAAATAATAGTGAATCTTCTTATGCTCCATGAATCAAAAAACTGATATTTGTCGGATTTAATGTTTTCATCCCAGAGCCGCTTTCTTTATCTGCTCCTCATAATAATTATTCAGGGTTTTTTCCATTGCGAACAGGTCCTGTTTTGTCTTAATTTTATATTTTTTTAAAATATCTTTTTCGATGAGAGAAAAATAAATAGTCTGGTCCCTGACATGGGCCAGAATATTGGCTAAATAAACGATATGCACAAGGTCACTGGTCTCATCCGGAGATAAAAGGGGCTGATGATGGCAGTTAATAACATCCACGATATTGTCGGGGAAATTCCAATGCCTGGCTATATCGGCGCCGATCCTTGCGTGGGATAGTCCCATCGAAAGCCTCTCGATCATACTACAGTTGATGCCTTTATCGATGCAATGATTGCTTATTTTATCCATCAGGATAGGGTAGGCTGTTACAGCTATGATCTTTCCCATATCATGGAGAATCCCGCCGATATAAGCGTCATCCTGAAGATCGGTTCTTTTCATGTCATTGGCAAGGTGAAATGCATAAGAAGCCACGCGGTACGAATGCTGCCAGATTTCGTCCATTTTGCCGAATTTCTGGGATAATATATTCTGCGTCCCGTAAGAATAAAGCAGACTTTTAAGGCCCTTGACGCCGATAAGGGATATCGCGTTGGTTATATTGCTGACCTTCTGGGGGAGCATATACTGGGCTGAATTTACGATCCTGAGAAGCTCGGCTGTGAGCGTAAGATCGCTATGGATGACCGATGCAACCTTTGTGAACGCAACATCCCTGTCGGAGAGCATGCGTTCAAGCTCCTGAATTTTTTCCGGAAATATGGGGAGTTTGTTAATTTCAGCCAATATCAAATCTGAAATATAATTGACCTGCATTTCTGTGACAGTATCAAGGTAAATATCGACGGAGACAACCGTTTCATTGTTTTTATCGTCTTTAACAACTTTATAAAAACTTTCATCCAGCCCTATGCTTCTGAGCATGAGCATCGACGATATGAGGCCGAGGCCTGTTCCTTCCGTAACGTCGGTAAGCTTCTGATAAGCTTCGGCTATATCCCTGGTCTTTTTGGATTCATCGATCATATTCCTGATCCTTTCCATTTCCTGTTTTGTCGGTAAATTGCTGTTTTTAACAGTTATATTCAGGACATTGTTTTTCAATAAAAAAACCACTTTAGAATAAAGCGAATATTTTCCGAAATCGCGCTGGAGGACCTCAAGCTTGTCATGCAAATCCTTCGCAAAGGTTTCCATACCTTTCCGGTAATTTTCCGGATCGTCTATATTCAGGCTCAAAAACTTGAAATATACACGTTTTAAATTCGATTTATTTGCATTTGTAACGAATTCCCGGAGAAAATAAGAGGTCTCATCCATAAGGTTTTCTTTATTTATGCAATGTAAAATATATGCCAGGGCTTCCATGATAAATTCCGATTGTTCATGGGTAACAAAATCGAACTTATACTCTATGGGATCGCCCCGGGTTATCGATTCGGATATTGAATCCAGATAATTAGCTATATCCATATGACCTCTTTATGCAGTTATTATTTTCGGCCGGGAAATTTTATAACATAACAGAGCTACCGCTCCTTCTATAAAGCTCATCTTTTAAAATACCGATATAGGGCAGATTACGGTAATTTTCAGCAAAATCCAAGCCATACCCTACGACAAAAACATCCGGTATCTCAAACCCGTTATAATCGGGCTGAATGGAAATTTTCCGTTTCATCGGTTTATCAAGAAGGGTGCATATTTTTAACGATTTCGGACGTCTGGCCTTTAAATTTTCAAGAAGAAAATGAAGGGTAAGGCCTGTATCTACGATATCCTCGATGATAAGCACATGCTCCCCTTCGATATCGAGGTCGAGGTCCTTTTGTATTCTGACAGTTCCTATCGATTCCGTAGAGGGACCGTAACTTGATACGGCTATAAGGTCATATTTAAGCTTTAGGCGGACCGTTCTCATAAGGTCGGCCATAAATGTCAGGGCGCCCTTGAGGATCCCTACAAGTACAGGGTTCCTGCCTTTATAATCCTCCGTGATTTCGTTACCGATTTCAAATACCCTTTTCCGGATCAAATCTTCAGGCAGAATAATTTTTTCAAGATCGGATATCATTTCCATCTCCTGAAAATCTTATTTTAAGGATTCATCGCCGTCAGTAAACTGACAGTAGATATGGTTCCCGTTGCAGAAGGGTTTATTGTCGGATTTACCGCACCTGCAAAGCGTAACACGGTTTCTTGCCTCGTATGGAATACCGCCACGGGATTCGATTTTCACATATCCCTTGACCCATATAGGACCGCTCACGTGATGCACCGGATCTTCAACAAGGCTTATCGAAGGGGTGAAATCCGGTTCATAAGGCGTCCCTTTTATTTTGTCCCAGGCAACCAGCCTGCCTGAAGGGCAATCGCAGGCTTCCTGAATGGCCATATCACGGGATTTTTTATCCTCCGAACGCTCGGTAAGGTTCCATGTGTCTCCGTCCCTGTGACAGAACAGGGCGATTGCGCAAAGTTTTTCGTCGTCCGTTAATACCAGTCCGGGTCCCGTGTATTTATCCGCGGTTTCCAAATACGGTTTTCTTAACGCTGTTTCATTCCCGTCAAAACCAGCTTTATTATGTTCGCCATCGCAGAAAGGCATTTTTTTTGAGGCACCGCAGCGGCAGAGGGAATAATTTTCCTTTAATGGAAATGATTCGCCTTTTTTCCAGCTAACAGGTATTCCTTCGGCATCGGGCACTATGATTTCCTTTTCAAGCGGCAGTCCCCCTGAAATTATATATGGACCGTTTTTACTGATTAAAACCTTTGCCTCACTCTTTTCCATACAATTTCCTTACCATAGTCAATTAGTCCTGTGTTTTATGACCCGAAATGGTGAAATTACCGCAGGAATTTTTTGCAGGGTCGTAAACCATGCTCCAGGAATAAAAATCCGTGTCATCGGTCAATACCTGTTCCGTTTTCCATTGTTTAACATTCATCCGTCTGTCAAAAAAGTTGCAAAAGATCTTTCTGGCTCCGGCATTTATTATTCCTGCGAATTGAACGCGGAAAAGTCCCCGGTTTACAAGTATGAAATTCATTTCGGGATGATTGTTTAAAGACTGGGCGACATATTTGAAAGCTGCATTCAAGGCTAATGCAGCCTCATTGTAGCCGGGTATCCATATATCGTCGTATTTTTCGTAAATATGGTTTTTATCTTTCAGAATTGCCCAATCTTTCGGTTCAATGGGATATGACGAGGCGTAAACACTCCTGATTATACATAATATAAGAGCGGGCGCTAATAAAAGACCCGGCATAAACCTCACAAGGGCGCCTGCCAGTTTTTCATACCGCCGAACACATCAAGGAGTATATCAGCGCAGGCATCCAGTTGTTTTTTTGTATGATAGGAGGAGATTGATAATCTCAGCCGCGTCCGCTTATTTGAAACGGCCGGATAGGTGACCATACCCGTGAACAGTCCTTTTTCCATAACTCTCTTACTTATCTCGCGCAGGCGTAAATCGCTGCCTGCTATGACCGGTATGACCTGGGATTTGGTATCGCCGATATCCAGGCCGCAGTCTTTAAGTTTTTTATGCATGTACCTGGTATTTTTCCAGAGCTTGTCTTTTTCGGATTTATCTTTGGTGAAAATTTCAAGGACCTTCAGTATGCCTGCGGCTGTATGGGGGGCCATCGCGCAGGAAAAAACATAAGAGCGGGCCAGCATCCGCATATAATTGATCAGCTTGCGGTCGGCCGCGGCGAAACCACCGATAGCTCCGAACGACTTGCTGAAAGTACCGACCGTTATATCGATTTCATCCTCTACTCCGAAATGCTCGGCTACTCCCCTGCCGTTTTCCCCGAAAATAAGAGTAGCATGGGCCTCGTCGAGCAGGATCTTCGCCCCATACTTTTTACAAACCTTGACGAGCTCAGGAAGGTCGGCCAGGTCACCGTCCATGCTGTAAACGCTTTCGAGGCAGACAATGACCCTCTTTTTCCCCAATCCTCTGAGTACCTTGTCGAGGTGTTTGGCGTTGTTATGGCTGAAAACCTTGATATCCGCTCCGGCGAGCTTCGCACCGTCATAGCTGGAAGCATGGGATAAAATATCCAGCACTGCCACGTCCCCGGTCTTTAAAAGGCATGAGAGGACCCCAAGGTTAGAGGCATAACCGGTCGGGAAAATCATGACATCTTCTTTCTTTTTAAACGCAGCGACGGCTTCCTCGAGCTTCCTGGTTATATCGTAATAACCGCTGAACAGGGGTGCTGAAACTGCTCCAGTACCGTATTTTGCCACAGCATTTTGAACTTCCTTGATCACTTCCGGATGATAAGAATATCCCAGGTAATTATAGGCGCAAAAATTAAGAAATTTCCTCACCGAGTTTGTGTTTCTGTCAAAGACGTCGAATTCCGCTATCGGGGCGGACATAATAGGGCTTTGATACGGGAAGTATTTTTTATCCTTCGCGTCTTTAACCATTTCCCAGAAATAATCTTTAACGGCGAAAAGATCGTCGCTTTCAAACTCTGCGAAATCAGCCAATGAATAATTATTTGAATCAAGGTTCCTGATATCCATGTCTTTAGTGCCTAAACCCATGACTAACCCTCCAAAAAAAAGATAATACGTTTGCTAATGACGCCGGATATTCCGGCATCCGCAAGGCGGTAGTCCTGAAAAACCCTTCTATTTTAACATATTTTGAGGGAAATTGAAAGCTTATCTAAAATATTCAATCAGAACGGATTCTCACTATGCATAAGATTGTTGGAGGCATTGGTTGCCATTTTCCTGGGCCCAGCAAATCCCGTCAAGGGATGCTGCGTTGTATTTATCCATGGATATATTCATCTCATTTAATATAGAGGCGACAGCGGAAAAATTATTCTCCTCGCTATTCTCAACAAGAAGAAGGAGCCTTCCGAGGATGTTTTTATGCTCGAGCAGGGCTTCGTTAATGTTCTGGCTTAAATTAAGTTCGGAAAGGATCTCTTTCAGGGGCATCTTGAACAGCGGTTCCATGAGAGAGAGCAAGCCTACCAGGTATGCTTCATCGACCATCGATTTGCCGATATCGGTCTTTGAATTTTTTAATAAGAGTTCCATCGTCTTCGCCCTTTCAATGGCGGCGAATAACAGGGGATTGCCGTTCGATTTCTCTTTCATGTACGCGTATTCCATAAGGATAAGCCAGTTTAATAGTTGCCTGTGTCCGAGCAGAGCTATGGCCTGCCTTATAGACTCGATCTTGTGCCTGCTTCCTATGGCCGCCGAATTGATGAATTGCAGAAGATTAATCGTCATTTCAGGCCATTTTTTAAATGATCTTTCCAGGTCTTCAATATCCGAGTCCTTATAGATAAGGCTGATCAATTCCATTATGGCAAGTTTCCGTGGATCGACGCCCCTGCCCTTTATTATCGTAGGCCTGGCGAAGAAATAACCCTGAAAGAGGGTAAAACCCAGGTCCTTATAATAGAAAAATTCCTCCATATCCTCGATCTTTTCGGCGAGGCATTCGACAGGATAAGATTTAAACATCCTGAACTTTGAAGCGATCAATTCCTTCGAATTCTGCCTGACATCGACTTTTATATAAGCCACCTTTCCGAAAAGGGGTTCGAAGCGTTTTATAATATCCTCATTGAATACGAAATCGTCGAGAGCAAAAACGAACCCTTCCTGCTTCATGTTATCTATCATTTCAAGGAGTACCGGGTCTATCCTGGTAGTTTCAAGTATCTCGAGGACAAAACGGTCTTTCTGCAGAGTTTTCAGAAGGTCTCTTTTTATTATTTCATCGTTTATATTAATAAATGCGAGCTTGTCTCCCATGAGCTTGGAGAAACTGATATTGTTCAAGGTATTTACAATAACCGTAGCTGTAGCCACAAGATCATCCGTGACCTTTGCAAAATTATTTTCATCCTTCCTGAAGAGTAACTCGAAACCGACGATATTCTGCGCACAGTCCAAAATTGGCTGTCTGCCCAATAATATATTGCCAGCGTTCATAAGAAAGTAACCCGCCTCTTTTCAAGACTATTCTTGAATAGCAACAGAAATACATCAAAATCAACTCAACTAAATATAATTTAAGATATTAAAAATGGCAATAAAAGAGGGGAATAGAGATATGTTTATTCTTCACTTTAACTGAACTTATGCTGATTTGCAGTATTTTCCCTGTAATTTGTTTTTTTAATTATTAGTTTTTATAATGAGAGTTGGTCATTAGGAGCCTTTTTATATTTATAAGACGGGGATGTAGCTCAGCGGGAGAGCATTGCGTTCGCAACGCAGGGGCCGGGGGTTCAAATCCCCTCATCTCCAGAGTTACTTTTCAGTAATTCCTTTCATTACAATCGGTTGTAAAATCGCAGGATTCGCTGTGTACATTTTGTGTACAATTTGTAACCACTCAATTCGTATTGGGAGGTTACCATGGGGCTCATTAAAAGATCGAACGGAATATATTATGTTCGAATCAAGAGAAGCGGAATCCTGACAATGTTCAGCCTGAGAACCAGAAACAACCATCTGGCAAACGATCTGTATCAAGCATATCTGGTTCAACAATTGAGATCAAATATCGCTCCTTCGGCTTTTAAAAAAGTAAAAGCAGCTGGCTCACGACAGGAAAAAAAGAAAGATACTCCTTATACAAATCAGTTAAAACATACGTTTGAATCCATTTGGAACGAATATTTCCAGGCAAAGATGGCAAGTAAACTCTCCAAATCGCAGTTGGGTATAAAAAAACAAGTTTTTCGTCATTTGAAGGAATTTAAACTTTACAAGGTAGAAGGGATAAACCAAGCTTTTCTAAATCAACTTTTCATATCATATAGAAGCAAATATACTGAAGACACAATCCGAAAATTCGTCGCGGAATTAAAATGCTTCCTGAATTATTGCATCAAAAACGATGTATTTTCAGACAGGGAATATCACAAACTTACTTTTCCTAAAGTAATCACAAAGGTGAGAGACACATTGATTAAAAGGGATGACATAGAGAAGATCCTTGAATACCTTAGACAAAATGATGAAGATTTCTATACTTATTTTTTAAATCTTTTAAACCTTTACGGCCGACCAAATGAAATTCCAGGTCTTCAGAAAAAGAATTTCAACTTCAATGAAAAGCTTTGTAAAGTGTATATGAATAAAACCCGGAAAGAGAAAACAGTTGTTTTGACGGACCAGAACTTTATAAACTATATGAGGCAAATGACTGATTGTCTAAACGATGATGATTATATACTTAAAGGCCATAACCAGGGGCCAAGTTACTATCCAAATAAATTCAGGCGGCTTAAAGAAAAACTCAACTTGAATAGGAACTACTTCTTGTACAGTGTAAGGCACACTGTTTCAAGTTTATTATATGAAAAAACAAAGGATATAAAGTTTCTTACAAACCAGTTGGGAAATGAAGAGAAAATTCTTATTAAACACTACATTAACACCAATCTTGAGGATTTTAAAAAATATTTAGTTTGAGGTAAGAAACTCTAAGGTCTTATATTTATCCGGCAAGATATTCTGGATCATCCCTTCCAAACATCTCTTCAAGTTCAATATGGCTATTTGTCTTCATTAAAAATAATTAAAATATTTAAAAAAATTTTTATTTGTATACAATTAAATGAAATATCACTATTTTTGCCCAAAAATATATACTTTTTTATAACTATCTCAATTTATATTTAGATATAAGAGGGAATGGTTTCTTAAAAAATGGAAAAGAAAAGAAGATATTCTAGAAGGTCACATCATAGAAATTTATTTCTTAGAAATGGAATCTATCAATTTAAAAAAATGATTAATGGACAATTGATTCGGTTTTCATTATGGACTAATAATTTATCTTTGGCCGAAAACTTACGGGATATTATTCTTAAGGAACGATTTTCTGAGTTTAGGAAATTAAAAGATAATAAATCACTTAAAAAAGCTCAAGAATTAGATCTAATTAATAAAAGAACCGAAAATTTGGAACAGGTTTGGAATGAATATTTTAAATTTAAAGAATTGGAAAACTTATCAACTTCACAAATGAATATTAAAAGAAAAGTTTTCCAAGACTTTTTGAAAAATCAAATTACATCAATTGATGATTTTACTCAGTCGAATATTAATAATCTTATGAGTATTTATAAGAAAAAATACCATGATGACAGTACAAAAAAATATGTTTCGGAAATCAAATGTTTTCTAAATTTTTGTGTCAGAAGTGGTTACTTTACTCGTGAAAACTATGACCGATTATCCTGGCCAAAATTACGAACAAAAGTAAATTCAACTGTAATCTCAAAATCTGATCTCGAAAAGATTTTTAAATATACCAAACAAAATGATAAGGATTTCTTTTTTTATCTGCAAGCGCTTTATTTTTTGAGTTGTAGGCCTTCAGAGGTTTTGGCACTTAAAAATGAAAATTTTGATTTTTCAATGTGGACTTGTAAAATCTGGATGAATAAAACAAAAAAGTTCAAAAATGTTCTTATTGTTAATAATGAGTTTTGCCAACTACTTATAGAATATTTTCAGAATAAAACTAATGATTATCTCTGTGAACGTCATGAATCAAAGGAATATTATAGTAAAAAGTTTAAACAGTTGAAAATTCAATTGGGATTAAATTCAAGTTACACCCTTTACAGTTTTCGGAAAAGCTCAGCTTCGCATTTATTTGAAAATACAAAAGATATAAAGTTTGTATCAAATCAATTGGGAGATAACCAAGCTATGGCAATGAAACACTATATTCATTTTGATACAAATCAATATTTGCAAAAGTATCAAAATAGTCTTTGATTTTTAGAAATGTCAGTCATTTAAATTTTATGAGAAGTATAAATATTAACAATAAGGAGGGTAAAAAACAATGGAGAAAAATCTTTATGAAACTTTATTAGGAATCGCTCAAAACTTTGAATTTACCGATATTGACAAAGTTAATGTGGGTGCTTTGAAAAGAAAATCAAAGTCTGAGCTTTATTATAACAGGTTTATATTTACTTCTTTAGCTCATATTCCTGATCGAGTAAAAAAAAATCCTGAGAAGTATTTCAAACACTGTTTCTATTGTTTTAAAGATGATCTTAATATTATTTATAATGAGAGAGGGGGGTTCGGACAATAAACATTCATGGTTTATGTGGCTAATCAACAATTATCAACTAATCTGGGAAGCTTATTATAGAAGGTGGAATGGTGATTTCGATCCTACTGAGTATAAACTGGCATTCAGCCATAAACAAGTTGTAGAAGCAAAATTCCAAGGTTTCAAATATTGCTATGAAAGTGGCTACTGGAACCATAGAGAATATAGACTCAGTAATAATTGTCTACTAATAGGAAAAAGTAACATGTTGTACCTTGATATACCGATTGAAGATCAAGACAATATAGAAGGGCAAGTGTATAAAAAGATTGATGATGTTTTGCGACTTGGTGTCTTCCAGACTACCAATGAGAAAGAACGAAAGATTATTCATGACCGATTCAAATTTAAAGAGATGGAATTTGATATTTATTACAATAGTAAACCTCTTTTTGAGACATTACTCCATGAAGATGAATATCACTATGAAACAACTGCCTACCTCAAGGTAAATAAATCATCTGAACTTTATTCCTACAATGTTACTGCTAAGAAAGAAAGAAGAGACTATAACCTACCAGATGATCTCTATAAAATAGAATTGCGGTTGAAGTTTCCGTACTTCAAGGAATTGTTTAAGGTTTATCCCGAAGTAAGAACTTTAAATCCAGTCGAGCTATTTGAATGGTTGAAAAGTAGGACATCAGCTTATTCTATTATTAATAAGTCGTTGCGAGAGATAAGGGGAATAGTTGAAGAACCGTATATCCGTTGGAAGATTCTGGATGATTTAAATAGGGAGTGGAGAGAACTGAAAGCCTCGTAGCTGGAACTTTGATGCCGAAGGCAGCAAAGTTAGTTCCCCGAAACGCGAAGCGTTTAAGTTGTTTACTGCGGGCCCGCAGGACCGCAGTAAACCCCCTTTAAGGGGTTATAGTTGGCGCTAACAGTTGACCCGCAGGTCAACTGCACAACTTTTGGGTCTCAGTTCCCCAAAAGTTGCCCGTTACATTGGGGGTCTCAGTCCCCCCCAATGTAACCCAGAAAATTTATTGACCAATAGCAGAGTATTTCAAACCCCCATTTTGAATATTTGATAGCCTTTTGATTCAGGATAAATTGGGGGATTTGAATTTCTAAATCTTATACAACTGTGAAATTACTTTTTATCAAAGACGTGCATTTTCATTTTCTCTGCCTGCTTTAAAGTATGGTTATTTCCTTGCAGGTACACTAACAGTCTCTTTTTTAGGGGTGTGGATAACAAGCTGAAGACTTGACATAATCTGGTATGGTTATAAATACTTAAGCTATCTGTTTAGGGAGGGTAGGTTGTTTAAAATTATGGCTAAGATCATTGAGGATTTTGCAGCGATTATAACTTTGGGATAATATTAGATAATGGATAGAATGACCATAATATATTGACTTCATGAGATGAAAGAACTATACTTCCAATGGGGGTAGATCATTGCTTATGCCGGACACTTTAAGATATTTTTTCAAACAAGATTAAGGGAGGTCTTCTATGTCTAATTATTTCACCCTTGTATCCCATCATATACAAGATCAAGGTCAGAGAGATGAATTTTATCAAGAAGTCCAGTTCCCTAACAGAAATTTATCAATTGGCTGGGGTGAAGTAAACCATTTTGGGAAAGATTATGATAAGATAAAACATGATATAGATCTTCAATACCCAGTTTTTAAAGGAACAAATAATCCGGATAACGGAGGCAAGTCTTTATCTATGTTTTGTTCTTTACAGCCCGGTGATATCGTATTCGTTAGAGGGAATGCTAAAATAATCGATGTCGTAGTTATAACAGGAGCCCCGTCTTATGATTATAATCAAGGGGATTATAAAACAAATAACTATTGTACAAAGATTCCTTTCGTGCCATTGTTCGAGGACACCAGAATGAGGATTTTGACAATTGATATTCCGGCTGATATTAGAGAACAGGTCCTTTTTGAAGGAGGTAAAGCTTGTAATGAGAAGAATTGAAGAAAATATAGCCTTACGCCTGCTTCAAATGATAATTGAACAACTTAATTAAAAGGGAGGTTAAGAAACATGCCGAACAAGAAAGAAACCGGAAAGAGAGCTGCAAGTAATGCATCCAAGACTTTGACAAGTAAATCAACTAGCAAAACTTCAAAGGTAGCTGCTGGGAGCGCTTTGTCACAGAGAAAGGCCCCCAAGAAAGAGACCTCATCTCGAGCTGCTTCAGCTGCATCAAAAACCCTTCGTGATGGCAGGACAAGCAAAGCATCCAAGTCTGCAGCTGGAAGTGCTTTGGCTCAAAAACCTAAAAGGAAGTAATCAGACTTAAACCTTAGTAAAGCCACCCTCTGTTCTCACCAAGATCAATCAACAATAACTCTGGAAAACCTTAAAGGTAAAGTCTTTTCCACAAGGAAATAGCCAAAACAGATTCCTTTTATTCCATAACGGTAACATGGATAATAGACAGACAACTGATCTGAAACATATGGTTGTACCCAAAAGTACAGGTGTGGATTCAAAAGTACACCCTATGACCTTGAAGTTCAGAAACTACAAAAAAAGGTAAATAAATTGATTCAGATGGAACACCCTTGTTGAAAGCATTAGTGTTTTGTGTCACATCTCGGAACTCAGCCCGTAGGCTTCGTTAAGGTTATTTTTGGTTCAGTGGGGTTATTCTTGCACTTAGGGAAAACATAACCGGAAGGAGACTATTAAATATCTACAAATGGATGAAGAATGATAATCCCAACATCACAGGTTAAAAAGCTAAAGCAAAAGGAAAGGAAAGAAGGGAATTGGCACAGCGTTAGCAGAAATCCTATTTGTGTTTTATTGTTAGAACAAAGATTAAATAGAAATAACTGGAAATCATATATAATTATTATTACTATGCCAGAAATACTTTTGTCAATGCTTTGTTCTCTGAAGGAATAACTTTATATCACTCCGAGCATTCAGATGAACTAATCAATAAAATTCAACAGAATATTCCTGAAATAGTGGTTTTGGATGTTATTAATGAAGATTTTACTGGCATATTTGAACTTGTAAAACAAATAAAGAATCATTCATCTGATGAAATGAAAAAGACAGCGATAATTCTTCTTATAGGCTCTATCGACAAACAAACAATTACTTCCGCAATTCAGGCCGGAGTAATTGGATTTATTAAAAGCAATGCTGCAGTAGATTTTGTTTACAAATATATTATGGATACTTATCAAAAGGTCCGGGGGGTTCCCCCTGAAAGAAAATATGTGAGGATTAAAATCGAATCTAATGACAGGATCGGCATCAAATTCCGGTCTCCTGTGAATTCACGGCTTATTATCGGTCAAATTAAAGATATCAGCTTCGGCGATATCGCTGTAGAATTAGCCGGTACATTCCCCCCTGAATCAATAGCCAACGGATCGGAGATAAAGAATATGCAGTTCATTTTAGAAGGAAAGGATGTGTTTATCGATGGAATTGTGGTTGTTTATCAAAATAAATTTTGCGCATTTAGATTTAAAGACATGACGACAGAAATAAAAGAAATCATTTCTCAGTATGTTTTTAAAAAAATATGCTGTATATAAGAAAATTTGCCTATTAAGTTAAATCAGTAACTTGTTTAAATCTTGTTAGTTTATGCTTACGATATTTTGCATTTCCCCAAAAATTTCAGATTCGAGTAATATTTCCAAATCAAAATCTGAATGATTAAAATTAAAATTCTGATCTATAAAATAATAGAGAGGAGTAATAATCGTATACCATGGCTATGAAAGAGCCGTTCGTGGGGTATTTATTTAAAAAAGATATTTATCTGAAATTACTGAAAGAAGTCTACGAAGGCTGTGATGAATATGGTTGATGATTGGTTTTTAATATGATAGTACTCCGGAGGGGGATTCAAAATCTGAGAATAAATGAAAAAAGTCCACAAAGGAAGTGATACTTGGGTTCGTGGGGAGGTTAAAAAAAAGTATTTTTAAGAATCTGAAATTTTCATTCAAATTTATAAATAAATGTAAAATAAGTAGCGAAAAACCTTTGATTTTCTGAATGACTTGTTTTATAATAATATAAGTAGCGAAAATAGAATATTTCGCTATTTAGAGGTTTTTATGGAATTAACAGTTTTTCTTGAAGATGAGGAAATTGAACGGCTATTAAGAGCGTTTAATCTTAGAATGAGAAACGGCATTATGATGAATGCCATTATCCGGTTAATGGGCTATTGTGGGCTTCGAGCTTCAGAATGTATCGGGCATGAAAAGAGAGCAGGGGGAGGTTTACGGATTCAGGACGTAAACCTGAACACAGGTCAAATTACCATAAGAGATTCAAAAGATACAAGAGGTAAAGATCAACGACGTAGGAAGACGAAGAATGGCCGGATCGTATTTGCTGGTGGTGAGACCCTCGAGGCTCTAAGAAAATGGTGGACAGATATTCGGGCAATACAATCAATGCTGGAGCCTTATGATGATGATTATTTTTTTGTGAATAGAAATGGAATGAAGATTTCCAATGCTCAGCTTCGGAAAACCATCCGAATTTATGCCGAGAAAGCAGGGATCCCGCCTGAGAAACGGCACGCTCATGCCCTGAGACATAGTGCCGGCACCCGTTTTTACAGGGAAACGAAGGATCTGTTAACTGTCCAGAAAATTCTCGGTCATTCATCACCAACAGATACAGCACGTTATGCTCATGTCACCGGAGCTGATGTTGAAGAAATTATGCGGAGAGTCCAGAAAAAGAATTGACTTTTCATATCACCATAATATTTTCCTATGAAAATTACTAAACTGGTTTCTTTTAGGTTAATTCTCAAAATGAAACGGTGCATGGGGGCAGTAAGACTATAACTATGACTTCACCACTGTGAAGTATGGACAGGAAAGCAGCTGCTGAAGTTCGTAAAAGTTCAGCCTCTATTCCCGCATTGGTGCCATGGAATTTTGCCAACATCCCAAATTGTATCTTACCATTGGATTTCCAGTCGTCGCCTCGTCGTCATTCATCCCAAGAATTCCCGATCTATGTAGACTGGAGCTTAAATCGCTCCTGATAACTTTAATGAGTGTCGTTTTTATGGCTCTGCCCGCAAACAGATTGTTTTGTATAAGTTCCTGGTCCTTACACGCAGGCACTCTATGTCCGGTAGTACTTTGTCGTCATACCGCTAACAGGACTGAAAAAGCTAATCAACCTGTAGATTATTGATTATGTTAGGGGTCGATCCAATGATCAGATGTCCCTCGGTAATACGAATCTTGCTATGGAAGTGGATGAACCTACATTTAGGTGTCGACATACCCCCCGCCAGTAATTGATATTATTGCGGATTTCCTCCGCCTGGTCGATGGTATAATTCTGTCCCAGAATAAGTGCATCGTCTGCTGTTATCCATGCAGACAGCTTTGCCTGGGCCTGTTCTGTTCTTGTGTTATTGCGGACATACGTGCAGGTTTGTTAGATAAGAAAATTAATTGAATTGATTAAAAATATGATTTTTTAAATCTCCTGTAATTTTTAAGGACAAAGGGAGATAACAGGAGAAAAGAATTTTTAAGGATCAAGATATTTTTCAGCATCTTTATCAAACCATTCCGCTTCATGTAAATATTCTTTTCCAATTTCTTTTAAAAATTTAGATGTTTCAGGCCAATTAACTTCCAATAATTTAGAGTTATTGAAGTAGGCATCAGCTAATTCTTTTTCTTGACGGCCACCTTCCTGTAGGCTCCTTGTTGTGGCTCCACGTGAATTATATTTCCCAATTGATAAACCAGTTTTAATTCTTTCATAACCTTTCTCAATAAATTCTCTTGCAATTAAACATGGCCAAATTTTATCATTTGGAGGTGGAACTCGGGAAAGTATTTCACCAATTTTATCCTCGGATATACTTTTTCTATTATTTATTTCAGCATAAGTTATTGCTTTATCACACCAAGCTCTAAGATAATCATCCCTTGTTTTCTCTTCCTTTATGTTGAATCCAGGATAAGTATGCCAATTTTTTAATACATTAAATGCAAATTGGGCATTTAAAACGGAACTTTCATTAACTTCAGTTTCTGCTTTATCCTCACCTTCAGGTTTATAAATATTACATATTAATTCTACAAAACTTTCCGGATTATCATTTATGTCCTGTGAAATGAACTTTGGTTGGACTATTGAATATTCAAGTAAAGGAAGATAGGCTATTTCCATATGAATTACCCTTTCAGTTGGCAAATCAGTAAACTTATATAAAGCATTAAAAATATTCTCAATATAATGAGTACTTAACGAATCACTGAGTATAATATTCCGTTTATCTTCTGGTATGGTTAATACTTTTTCTAATAAAGATAAATAATCATCAAAAGCTGCAAATTTTTCAATATCTATATTACCACTGCCTAAAATTACAATTAACAAATCAAACCTTTCATATTTAATAAGATATTCTTTTACCTTGATAAATATTTCATTTGATTTAATCCATTGTGGGAAAAAATAATGTAATTTGTTCCAATATCTTTCTTGAACTAAGTGATACTTTTCAAGAAGAGCAAGAATTCTATTATCAAAATCCAGATGGAATATTATATCTGTTGCAGTTACATGTGACCCGCTCCCCAAAATTTGGTCCAACTTATATGTTAGTATATAATATAAGGAGGACATTTTATGGCGAAGAAAGGTTTCACACCGGAACAGATTATTCAGAAACTCAGGGAAGTCGAAGTTAACCAGTCAAAGGGCATGAGCATGGCCGAATGTATCAGGCAAATCGAAGTAACAGAACAAACCTATTACCGCTGGAGGAAAGAATACGGCGGTATGAGGACAGACCAGGCCAAAAGGCTCAATGAACTGGAAAAGGAAAATAGCAGGCTCAAAAGGATAGTAGCTGATAAAGAGCTTGACATACAGATACTCAAAGAATTCATGAGGGTTGAATCAAAAAACTCCTCAGCCCGGTAAAGAGAAATTTAACAGTCATTGAGGTTTGTAATAATCTCGAAATATCTCAACGCCGGGCTTGCCTGACAATCGATCTCTGGAGAAGTTCAGTAAGATACCAACCAAAGAAAACAGATGAAGAAGAAAGGCTGACGGAAGACATTATCAAACTGGCGACGTCTTACGGCCGCTATGGATATAAAAGGATCACATCGATGCTCAGGGAAGAAGGATGGAGGGTCAATCACAAGAGGGTTCTAAGGATATGGCGCAAAGAGGGGCTAAAAGTCCCCAAAAGGCATCCGAAGAGAAAAAGACTGTGGCTTAACGATGAATCCTGTGTAAGGTTAAGGGCCGAACATCGCAATCATGTATGGAGTTATGACTTTGTCCAGGACAGGACAAGCGACGGCAGGCCGATAAAAATATTGACCCTTGTTGATGAATATACCAGGGAAGCGCTGGCTGTGGATGTAGAAAGGCAAATAAAGTATCCCTATTTAATAGACAGATTATCGGAACTGTTTATTGAAAAGGGAACGCCTGAATATATCCGGAGCGACAACGGGTCTGAATTCATCGCCAAACCGCTCCGGAAATGGCTTAAAAGTGTGAACGTAAAAACCCTCTACATAGAACCTGGAAGCCCCTGGGAAAACGGATATGTTGAATCGTTCAACGGAAGACTCAGGGATGAATTTCTTAACGGAGAACAATTCGATACGCTTTTTGAAGCTAAAGTATTGACCGAGAGATGGAGGAGGGAGTATAATACAGTAAGACCTCACAGCTCACTGGGTTACCGTCCACCGGCCCCGGAGGCTATTTTTTTGGCTGCAAAAGCTTCTTAAACTAACTTATAAACTGGACCAAAGAATGGGGAGAGGTCACATATAGAAAGCGCTGGACAACTATTTAAACATAGTGAAATGAAATACTTACCTAATTTATCTAATAATATAAAATGTGGCAATTCTCTTATAGCCAGCGATTTTTATGAAAGCAAGGACAGCCTTTTTGATAAAGAAACCTTAAGATTAATTAATGCATTTGATTGGGTTGGCTCCAACGGTTTTAAAAAAATCATGGATGAAGGTGGTTTTGATTGTGTGATAGGGAATCCTCCTTGGGGTAGTTTTATTTCAGAAGAAGAAAAAAAATATTTAATTAAAAAATTTAAGAATAAAAAAGGAGAAGCGGAATCACATTTATATTTTATTGAAAAAGGTATGATATTATTAAATCAAAGTGGTTTGTTAGGCTATATAACACCTAATACTTGGTTAACAGTTATAAATTCAGCGGAAATAAGAAATTATTTACTTCAAAATTATTCAATTAAACATATTCGAGAGTTATCAAAATATATATTCAAAGATGCTCCTGATATAGTTCCTATTCTTGTTTTTATTTCAAAGGATAAGAGCAATAAAACATGTGATGCACAATTATCAACAGAAATAAAAATTCAAGAATCTAATTTCAAACTATCCTTTATTTCTAATAAAATTAACCAAGAAACCTGGCTTAATAGTAATATGAGTATTATTAACTTAAGATTATCTAAAAGTGTTAAGAGTATTTTAAATAAATGTAATGAAATAAAAAATCATTTAATTGATCTTACAGATATTTTATATGGAATAAAAACAGGAGATAATGAAAAATATTTATCATTTCAACCTTTTGAAAATAATTGTGTAAAAGCTTTGAAGACAGGTGAAATTAAGCGTTATTATTTAGAATGGAAAGGTTTATATCTTAAATGGAATCCCAATCTTGCAGGCTATAGACAAACCCCTGTTGATATTCCAAAGATTATTATTCAATATATAAGAAAAATAAGCATGCCAAGAAGAATTATTGCTGCTTTAGATGAAGATGGGGTTTATTATCCGTTGAATAATTACTCTTATGTAATATTAAAACCGAATCAAGTCTTTTCATTAAAGTACATACTCGGAATTCTTAATTCTAATCTCATAAATTATTATTTCTCAAATACATTTATTGATTACAATATTAAACCTACTTATCTTCAGTTATTGCCAATAGTAAATATTGATTTAAATGATAAAATACTCTTGAATACTTATTCAACAATAATTTCTCTTGTCGATCAAATGATTGCCACACAAAAAAGTCTTCAAATTGCTCAAATCGAACAGGATAAGGTATTATTAAACCAACAATTTGAAATTCTTAATAAAAAAATAGATAAATTGGTTTATGAACTTTATGGTCTAACAGAAGAGGAAATTAAGGTGGTGGAGGGGGAATGATTTTAAAAAGTTTGATTTTTACTTATAAGTTTTATTTATCAGATGTATAAGAATTTTATTGGTCTGACTGAGTGTGTCAAGGTAGTGGCAGATGAATGAAAATGAATTTGAAATTTATTATGTGAAACATATTTATGTAAATACTTTTAAAAAAATAATAGAGGAATATGAAAAGTTAAAACGAACAAATCATATTTGGCTTTTCAAGGGTCATAGTGATTCTACCTGGCATTTATCTACTATGTTTGAAAGATGTTTGAGAAATTATCCAATTGATAATAAAAAAAAGATTGAGATTGAAAAAGAGATCATAAAAGAATTTGAAAGAAAAGCGGCACTTTATCTTGATGAAATTCCCGACCATAATAATTATTTGGAATGGCTGTCCCTAATGCGGCATTATGGAGCTCCATGTAGAGCATTGGATTTTACATATTCATTTTATGTAGCTTTATATTTTGCAATAGAAGAAATGAAATGGAATGAGAAAGATAATAAAATAAAGAGTTGTGCTGTTTATGCCATAAACAATAACTTATTTAAGTCATCTAAGCTAAAAAGTAGATATTTATTTATGCCAAATATGGATGGATCAGAATTTGATACTGATAAAAAAAGAAAAAAATTTATTTGGGATAAAGATAATCCTGATAATTTTGTGTTCAATTTAACTCCTTATTTTTTGAATAAACGGATTACAATTCAACAAGGTACATTCCTTTTACCCTGGAATATTGAAGAAAAATTTGAAGATAATCTAAAAGGAAATTGTGATTTAAATTGCCCCAAAAAATCCCAACATTATATAAAAAAAATGATTATTACATTAACAAAAAAAGAAAGAAAAGAAATCATTCAAGAACTCCATAAAATGAATATCAATAAAGCGACATTATTTCCTGGAATTACAGGTTTTGCCGAATCTCTCAGCATTAGGTTGGAACTTGATAAATGATTGCTTTTAGATAGGTTGTGAAATGTCAGACCCGAATGAATGAACCTGCAGGAGAGTTGTTGAAGCGGATTATTGAGGAGAAGGGATGAAATAATGAACAATTTTTCAATATATAAATACTTACCCAACGATTTTGCTGATAACTTTATTACAAAAGGTGAAGTCCTTTTTAGACCTCTAACTTATTTTATAAAAGAATTTAATGAAAAAATTACTCTGATATCAGATATTTTTATATTTATACTTATGGCCATGTATTTTATTAGTTCAATATAAACAGGTATATAAATCGGAATTTCCCATTATAATAAATGTTTTGTCTTTTCCCTCTGCATTTCCATTCCAGCCTGCCACATTGAATTTTGATAAAAGCGCCAAGAGGGGATAGAATAAAGGAATGTCAACAAATAAATTTTAAGGGGAAGATATGAAAATAAAAACACGAGAACAAATTCCATCTGAAGCTATTGTTGAGCGTTATGGTGTTAATAAAGAGCTTGTGATTGGTGAATATGATGATTCTAACCAGATTGTATTAAGAATAATAAGTCTTGATGTAAACAAGTTTATTCCTGTCCATATACATGATTTTCCTCATATCTGGAAGATTGAAAAAGGTCTTGGCTTATTAACTGATAATGATGGTATTGAGCATAGAGTAGAGGCAGGGCAATTCCTTTTTATTAAAAATAATGAAAAACATGGTATTAGAAACATTGGGGATGATAAACTTGAATATTTATGCTTCGGGACAATTGAAAGCGAAAAAATAGCTCCTCAAAAAGCTGATTAAAAAGATTTTTGGAGTATTAATGGTTCGATTATACTGGAGGCATGATGAGTAATGAAATACAATCTCTTGGATTTAATCCGACTGGTATAAAAGGAAAATTTACTGGTATTTTAATGAATATTATTCATGGCAATCAATATAAAAAAATTATTAAAAAATACATACTGAATAGAGTTAATTCAAGAGATGAGCTTAAAATATTAGATATTGGTTGTGGAGGAGGAAAAGCAGTAAATATTTTTTCAATATTGTTAATGAACTCAAAAATTTATGGAATTGACCATTCCGCTGATATGGTAGCTCTTTCAGGCAAAGTCAATAAAAAAGGCATTAAAGAGGGTAATGTTGAAATAAATCAGGGAGATATAATAGCTCTTCCTTATTCAGATAGATATTTTGACATGATAACGGCTTTTGATACTATAAATTTCTGGAATGATTTTAATAAAGCTATTTCTGAAATAATAAGAGTATTGAAAAAAGGCGGGGCTTTCATTATAGTAAACGCTTATCCAAAAGAAGGGACAAAATGGTGGGATTTTGTAAAATTTAAAAATGATAGTGAATATCGGGAAGCATTGGTAAAACATAATTTTTCAGATATAAATATTATTATTGATAAAAACAATATAATAATACAGGCTAAAAAATAGTCTATTGCTCTTCCCCCCTCTGCTTTGCCAGACTCTAATAATTTTGATAAAAGCGCCAGGAGGGGATAGAATAAAAGAAATAAATGAAGGAATATTATGGATACAAATGAAATAAATGATATTGAAATGATAAAATTATTAATTGAAATAATTAAATGGGGCAAAGAAATAGTAATATCAAATAATAACGAGCTATTGTTATACCAACAATTGAGTAAAATAAACACCTTATATTTTGATTTGGATGAATCATCAGATGATAAACAATATCCAGAACCTCCAAGTTTTGATTATGATAAAATCGCCAAAAATGTTCAATTTAACTTTAAAAAATTTGGTTATTATAATATTCCATTAGAGATTACTGAGAATATAGGAGAAACAGGATTAAGTGTTGGAGATGCAGTTGATGACTTATCTGACATTATAAGAGATTTTCTTGGAATCAATTGGTATTATGAAAATACTTCATTAGGAAATGCAATCTGGTACTTTAAATTTTTATTTAAAACTCATTTTGGACTTCATCTTATTAATTTAATGATGTATCTACATAATTATTTGTTTTATAAAAACCAATGAAATATCTCTTTTCCTTCCCCCTTCTATCCGTCATACTCTATTAAAATTTTGATAAATCTTTATGATGGGATTAGAATAATGGTGAATGTCATGGAATAGGAGATGGCAAGTTGTATAATGATTATATGACCAAAAAACTAATAGATAATGGCGCCACTCTTGTAGGTTTTGCTGATTTAACTGTTCTACCTGAAAATATCAGACATTCTTTTCAATATGGAATTGTAATTGCGATAGCATTAGATAAAAAAATTGTTTCCCGAAATCTCACTGGACCTCAAATGGACTACTATAATGAAGAAATGAATGTAAATGATAAATTGGATGAATTATGTGAGTATTCAGCCGAACTAATTAAAAAGGAAGGATTTGATACCTTTCCTCAATCCAGAAGATTAATAAAAGTAGATGATAATTTTAGAACTTTGCTTCCACATAAGACTATAGCTACATTAGCGGGAATTGGCTGGATTGGTAAATCGGCGGTTATGGTCAATAAAGATTATGGATCTGCTATTAGATTAACATCGGTTTTAACGAATATACCTTTCAAGACGGGCATTCCAATTACCGAATCATTATGCGGTAAATGCGATATTTGTGTTTTTCATTGTCCGGGAAAAGCTATAAAAGGCAATATGTGGAATCCTGGGGTTGATAGGAATAAATTAGTTGATGTTAAAATATGTAAAAAAACCGCTACTGAAAGTGGAAAGATATTTAATCAAACTGAAGTGATGTGTGAAATATGTTTTTCAATATGCCCATATACAAAAAAATACATTAATTCAGATTAAGTATATTCCGCTCCCTCTGCTTTGCCTGCTAAAGAAATTTTAAGGAGTAATAAAATGAAAAACATCGTGGGTCTTATTCTAATAATAAGTTTATTTACTTCCTGCACAACTCTAATCAATTCATCGAAATCAATTGGTGATTTTAATATTTCAGTCACTGCATCAGAAAATAATAATGGTGATTTTATCAGAATAAGAGGGAAAAACATATCCAGCGCTTTATATATAAAAGAATATGATATAATTTTCAAAAGTGATAAAGTATTTGTAAAAATATTTGAGACCCTTAAAGATACAGGATATTCAGATGGATACGATATTCAATTTTATATTCCGAAAAGCATTAAATTTATTATCCTCGGGGATAATGAAATTGTCTGGAAGAGATAATTTATTCCACCCTTTCACTCCCTTTGCCTTCCCCTTTCCAGCTTGCCATACTCTCTTGAATTTTGATAAAAGCGCCCGGAGAGGATAGAATAAAGGAAAATTTCACAATGAGATTTTAAATAGATACTGAGGAGATTTTAATGGATTACAAAAACATGACTGCTCCATGCGGGATTCCTTGTTTTGAATGTGTGTCATATAAAGCAAAATCAAATGAAGCTATAAAAAAGAGGGTTTCGGAAGGAACGGGATTGGCTTACGATAAATCAGATTGTGAGGGCTGCCGAAATAGGAATGGTAAAGCCTTTTTAGCTGAAAAAAACAATATATTCCCCGAAGGTAAACCTTTGTTGTTAAATGAAAAAGGTCAATGTAAGATTTTTCTTTGTACTGAAAAAAGAAAAATTCACAATTGTAGCGAATGCGATAATTTCCCTTGTGATAATCTTCAACCATTAGCAGATAGAGCAGATAAAATTCCACATAACCTGAAAATTTACAATTTGTGTTTGATAAAGAAATTAGGGCTTGAAAAATGGGCGGAAGAAAAAGCGGCAAAAACAATGAATGATTACAGGACAAAAAAATTTGATTGATTTTTGATAAAAACTATAGCTCATCCGCTCCCCCTGCTTTGCCTGCTATGAGGGATGGGGGGAAAGAAATATAAGAGGTTAATTAATTTAAAAGAATAGGAGAGTAAATGGATACTGCAGTAATCGAAAACGAATTATTAGATATTGTATATAGCTATCGAAAAGCTCAGCTTCTTTATGTTGCCACCAAATTGAACATTTCCGATATTTTAGCGGATGGGCCCAAGTCAAGCGATGAAATAGCCCTGATTACTGAAACAAATTCTGATTCTATATATAGAGTAATGAGAGCCTTATCAAGTTTTGGGATTTATAAGGAGAATCCTGATAAATACTTCAAGATAACTGAAAAAGGTGAATTATTAAAAAAAGATAGTCCAAGTTCAGTCAGAATAAATGTTGTAATGCGAATGGATGAATATAACTGGAAACCCTGGGGAGAATTACTAAATAGTGTTAAGACTGGTGAAAATGCATTTGAGAATATTTTTGGTATGAATTTATTTGAATATCTGACTAAAAACCCAGAATCATCAAAAACATTTAGTAAAGCTATGGGAACTTTTACTCAAAAAATCATAAAACTTGTTTTAGATAATTATGATTTTTCTTCCTATAATTTGATTGCTGATATCGGCGGAAGCAATGGTGATTTATTAAGGCAAATATTATTAAAATATTCACATATATCGGGTTTATTGTTTGACTTGCCAATTGTTATTGAAAATGTAAATCCTGATATTTTTGAACCAAGTATATCAAACAGATTAAAATTAGTCAGTGGAAGTTTTTTTGACTCGATTCCAACAAGTTGTGATTTATATATTTTTAAGAAGATAATTCATGATTGGGATGATGAACATTCAATAAAAATCCTTACAAATTGTTATAATGCCGCAAAAAAAGGATCTAAAATTTTAATAATTGAAAATGTTATAGATCCGCAAAATAAAAATTCAGCAACGATAATTAATGATATTCATATGCTTGTTCAAACAATTGGTGGCCGAGAAAGAACTCAGGATGAATATTATAAATTACTGCAGGAAGCAGGATTTGAACCACTAACAGGATGCTTGAATTATATCGAAGCGATAAAGAATTGAATAATTAAAGTATTCTCTCCCCTCTGCTTTGCCTGCTGTGAGGGATGGATATAATGAATATGATAAAAGAATAAAATTATGAGAACAATTATTATTAGTTCATTCTTTTCTGGAGCAATAGGAACAATTATTGGGAGTATAATAGGTATTTTTCTTAAAGATTTTATTATTACTAATTATTTTATCAAGAAAAAAGAAAAAAATGAGTTAATAGCAGTATACAAAAAATATAGAATTCCAATCAGAAAAGCGGCAGTAGAATTACATACAAGATTTAATGAAGTTATTGAGAAATATCCTCCAATTTATCTTAAAAGTAATGTTTTAAAAATAAAACAGGAGAGTATAAAAACAAATACTATTGCTGATGAGCATTTTCAAAAATATAAATTAGTTAGTTCCATTTATCGATTATATGCTTTTTTAGGTTGGATTGAACTTTATAGGCAAGAAATTATATTATTGGATTGTGGATCAGAAAAAAGAAATTGTGTTATTAATAAATCAATTGATAATATAATATCCTGGTTAGCAGATGGTCAATTAAATATAAATAATGATTGGGAAAATTGGGATGATTATTTGATATTTCGTGAAGAATGTAGAGCAATAGGTGAAATGATGATTATAAATAATAATGGAAGAAAAGAAATAATTGGATATATGAAATTTGTTGAATTTTTTGAAAATAGTATTATTAATAATGATAATCAATGGATTGGTAAAGGTATCAATCTTTTAATAGATTTAAAAATAAAAAAAGATTTTAGAAAGAATAGAATAGAAAATATAAAGAATGAGTTGTCAATATTAATTGGTTCATTAGAAATAGTTTAACATAAAAATGAGTACATATAATCAAACAATTGTGTCTCTTCACCTTTCATTTCCCCCTCACCCATACCCGATAATTAATTCACAAAAATAAACATAAAGGAGATTGGGATTATGCCAGGTAAAAGAAAAAGTGCAGAAGAAAGAGTAAAAGAACTTCAGCAGAAAATTAAAGACATTAAAGCAGCAGAACTATTAAAAGGAAAAAAGGAAGATAAGAAATGGATTAAGATTGACCCAAAAATCGGCGCATTTGTAAGAGAGGCATTTCAAAACAATTTCGACGGAATGACCCTTGATAATTTGAAAGCTGAAATAAAGAAGATAATTGAACCGAGGAAGCCAGGAGCAAAGCGAGGTCCTAAACCTAAAAGCGAGAAAGAACCTAAATCTAAGAGGGCTTATAATAAGAAACCGAAAGCTGTAGAAGCTGAAAATACTCCACAAGCGGAAGGGGAAGCTGAACAGACACAGAAGGTGGAATAAGGGAATTTAATATGCAGGCTGACTGATATGGTTGGCCTGTTTTCTCATCCTTTCAATAATTAACTTTGTTCGGCATTGGAACAAGGTTCATATCAGGAAAATTCCAATAATATTTGTTATAAGCTATTGAGAGAATTTAGAAACGGGGGTATAATTAAAAAAATTCATAAGGGAGCAATTATGGATTTAAATAATTCTTTAAAAGAAATGTCTGAAAATTGGGTTCAGGGTTCTTATAGCATGTTCTCCTTGAAAATAAGTTTAAAAGATGATAGTGAAGAAGAAAACAGACCATCTATAATGCATGAATATACACATTATTTACAAAATATAACCACTTTTCATGGTTTTACAAAAATTGATGATTACATTAGATTATTCTTATTTATTTTCACTAAATTAGGATCAAATCAGGTTGATCCAACTATTCCTCTCAATAAAGATAAAAATTTAATGGAGGAATTGGAAAATCATAATTTAGAAAATTTGAATAAATCAAGAAAATTAGGAATGGAACGTATTAATAATGAATATATCTTTGATGATTATATTTGTGATGATTATTCAATTATTATACAAGAGATTATAAATCCTTACCATAATAAAAAAATACAAATGCCATTTCTTATTATAAATAATAAAAAAATTCCATTAAATGAAATAGTAATTCGAGAAAATATGGCAATGATAAATACTGTATTATCAGAAAGTTCGGATATGGAATCAAAATATAAAAAAATAAGTGCGTTTAAATATAAAGAATATACTTCAATATTTCTGTTTATTATACATTATTTCCCTGATAAAGATACATTACAATTAACTTATCAAATATGTGAGTTAGCATTAAATGTTTTGCCCATCGAAAAAAGTATTTATAATATTATTCAATTTATAAAAGATAATTACAAAAACCTTAATGATAAAAATGAAATTAATATTATTGAAGAAATAAAAATCAATTTAAATTATATTGATGTTTTTAATAGGCTATATTCAACAGTTCAGAAAATGGCAAATGAAAGAATTGAAATGTTTGATAAAATCATAAAAACAAATGGGAATGATTTTGTAATATTTTTAAAAAACTTTTATTTTTACATATTAAAAGGATTAGGTCTGAGATTCAATAAGCAAAGTCTATATTTAAACCCAATTACAAATGATTATTTGAATAGTTTAATTTCAATAATTGGTTCTCCATTTATTTATTATGAAAATAAAAAAGTGGTAAGACAATTAAATAATATTGACACATATTTTCTGGATGATTTTATATTTCTCCATTCTTCCTTGGAAGTGTTCTTTACTGCATACTATGAAAAATTACAGTGTTGCCCCTTTTATAATTCGGGTATTTGTAAAGAAGATAAGAATAATAATTGTAAAGATAATTGTTTGCAAAATTTTATGCAAGATAATTATGAATTGTGTTTATTGAATAATTCTTTACTTTGTTCTGGAATACGGAGTATTGAAAGATGGGAAAATGAAAAAATTGGAAAAAATATTATTTTACTTTAGATTTTGAAAAATATATCTTTCTTTACCCCCTTCCCCCTTTATTTTAACATTGGGTTCTTATCCATAAATATATTGTTAAAATCTATTGAGAGATTTTTGAAGCGGGGGTATAATGAGGAGAAACATTTGTATTTTATCTGGGGGTACAAATGGGAATTTATGAAAAAGGTTCAGAATGGAGAAGGTGGGATTTACATATTCATACTAAAAATACAGCTAAAAATGATAGGTTTAAATCTAAAGATTTTGAATCTTTTTGTGAGATATGTTTTAAAAAAGCATTAGAAAAGAACATAGCGGTAATTGGAATAACTGATTATTATTGTATTGAAAATTATAAACAAGTTAAACAATATGTTTTTGATATAAATAAAAAAACATGTTTTTCTGATGAAGAAAAATCGAAAATTAAAAAAATCTTCATTCTCCCAAATGTAGAACTACGAATTTTACCTGTAGCCGATAGTGGAAGATTAGTTAATATCCACTGTTTGTTTAATCCATTATTTGAAGATAAATTAGAAAACAATTTCTTTGATATTATACACCATTATGGAGGATCAGGCAAAAAGTTCCCTATGAATAGACAAGGTTTAATAGATTTAGGAAAATCAATGGATTCAACTTTAAAAAAATCGAAAGATCAATACAAAAAGGGATTAGAAACATTTACTGTTTCCCCCGTGTGTTAGGATAGTTGTCGCCTAAAATATTAGGAGACAAAAAATGAATAGTCAAATTCGTTCAGAGGAATTCAGGAAATCTATCGTTCAAAAGATGTGTATGCCAGGAGGAAAAACAGTATCTGAACTGAGCCAGGAAATAGGAGTATGTGAACAAACCCTTTACAACTGGAGGAAAATGATCCAGAATAATGTATCCAGAGGATTCCAGGATAGAAGCCCGAGAGGCTGGAAATTATCTGATAAATATCAGGCGGTAGTAGACGCAGCAAGCCAATCGGGAGAAGAGTTAGGACAGTGGTTGAGAAAAAATGGTCTCCAGTCGACTCATATCGAACTCTGGAAACAGGAGTGTTTATCAGTGATATCTAATAACTCATACAGAGAAGAAAACAAGGGTTTGAAAGCAAAAATCATAGAGTTAGAAAAAGAAATTAACCGTAAGGATAAAACTATAGCCGAGGTTACTTCTCTGCTGGTGCTTAAAAAAAAACTGAACAAGCTGTTCGGGATCGAGGAAGATTAACTCCATTGGATATACGCATAGATATCTGTGCCTTGATTAATGAGGCTGTTACGACAGGGGCCAGCAGGGATAAGGCTTGTGAAGAATCTGGCTATGATATAAGGACCATACAGCGCTGGAATAAAAATCTTGAGGGAGACAGAAGAAAATTGAGAAATGTAATGCCTTCAAATGCCCTGTCGGCCGAAGAAAGGGAGGAGATCATCTCCTGCTGTTGCAGCGAGAGATTTAGAGATATGACGCCGAATGAAATAGTGCCCATGCTGGCAGAGGAAGGTCGGTATATAGCATCAGAATCATCTTTTTACCGCGTTTTAAAGGACAATGATTTGCTGCACCATAGATACGAAACGAAGCCGAAAACGGCAAGGAAAACGCCAAGAGAACTGGAAGCGACGGGTCCTAATCAGGTATGGAGTTGGGATATTACATATATATCCAGTCATATAAAAGGTAAGTATTTCTACCTCTATATGATCGAAGATGTCTGGAGCCGTAAGATAGTCGGCTGGAAAATGCACGAGGAGGAAAGCTCTGATCATGCCGCAAGAATGGTGGCAGAGATCGGAGAAACCATTGATTTGAAAGGCTTGTATTTACATTCTGATAATGGTTCTCCTATGAAAGGGGCTACGATGTTAGCGACCTTGCAGAGGTTACAGGTTATGCCGTCGTTTTCAAGGCCGAGTGTAAGTAACGATAACCCTTACTCAGAATCATTGTTTAAAACATTGAAATATAATGTGAAATACCCAGGCAATTTCGAGACAATGGAATCGGTAGAAATATGGATGCAAAATTTTGTAGACTGGTATAATAATAAACATCTTCATTCAGGGATCGGATATGTCACACCAGCACAGAGACATGAAGGTAAAGATAAGGCGATACTCCTGAAGAGAGCGGAAACTTATGCGGCTGCAAAAAGCAGACATCCTGAAAGATGGTCAGGAGAATCTAAAAAATGGGAACGGATAGAATCGGTATTTTTAAACCCGAGTAAGACTAACAAGGAATCGTTGGTTGCGGCGTAAAATAAAAGCGACAACTCCCTTGACAAAAACCGTTTCTCATGAAAGTTTACAAGATTTATTAGATGAAAATATGGATTACAGAGAAAATACCATCATTGTAGTTAGTAATTCTAATAAAGATGGGGCTTCTGCTTTTCAAAAACATTATGATCTTTTTGAAGATTGTGATTCAAGCAGTCTTGAAGGAGTTAGAAAATCAATTTATTGTATTTCTCAAGCAATATTTTCAAGCAATGAAGAAGACAGAAAATATTTTTTGGGGAAAAAGAAAGATGACGAAGAAACAGTAAAATCAAAATGCGGTTCATTAAAGCCTTGTATTCATGGAAGTGATGCTCACACTGAAGATGAATTATTTTCTCCTGATAAAAATAGATATTGCTGGATAAAAGCAGATCCAACTTTTGAGGGTTTAAAACAGATTATTTATGAACCAGAAGGTCGAGTAAAAATTCAGGAAGAAAAACCAATTTCTCCTGTAAGAAAAATATCTAATATAACTTTAAATTTTGAAAAAAATACTGATATTCGACTTAAGGAAAAAAATGAACAAGATATATTTTGTTTTTCTGGAGTTAAAGAAATTATACCTTTGAATGATTATTTTAATTGTTTTATTGGAGGTAGAGGTACTGGGAAAAGTACTTTATTAAATTTAATTTACAAATCATTTTATCCGGGAAAAGATACTGATTATTTTAATAAAAATAAAATAATTCTTGATGACAAGGAAATAAATATTTCAGAAACAGTTATATTAGATAGCACTGCTGAAAAAATTGAGTTTCTTCAACAAAATCAAATTGAAGACTTTGCTATTGATCCAATTGAATTTACAAAAGCAATTTATGATAGATTAAAAAATAAAGAAATAGAAAAATTTGAAAATATTATTTCTGAATCCATTAGGCAAATAAATAAACAAATTGAAAATATTCAAAATCAGTTGATCATTGGAAAAGAAATTGAGGAATTAAACATTGAATATAAATCAAATAAGAAAATCACAGATACTCTTGATAAGAATGAATACAAAATAATTATAGAAGAGATACAAAACCTAAATAATAAATATTTAATTTTAAAAAATGATAGGGATACAATAGAATCATTAATAAATGATGTTGATAACTTTTTATCTAATCATATTAAGTATAGAATTGTTGATAGTTCATCTGAATATAATATAAGTTTTAATAAATTTATTGATTATTTAGAAAAAATTAAAACAGAAATATTAGATAATAAAAATTTTATTAAACTTAAAGATGAAGAAAATACTTTGCTTAAAAAAATTAGTGAACAAAAAGAAAAACTTGAAATATATTTAACTGAACAAGGATTAAGTGAAGAAAATCTTGAGGATGTTAAAACTGCAAGTACTAAAACCGAAGAATTGAAAATTCAGATAGAAAAGAAAAAATTAGAATTAAAAAATATATTGAAAAAGAATGGTAATATTTCAATTGATAATATTAATAAAAATAAAAATGAGTTTGGAGAAATATTACAAAAAAGAATTAATGAATTCATAAATATATTAGATGAAGTAAATAAGCAAAATCCAAAAGATGTTGATAAAATTGAATTATCATTTTCATATAATGAAGAATTGGCAAAATCTGAATTATGTGAAGAATTCCATAATATATTTAAATCTTATAAAAAAAAATACAATACAAAATCAACAGATATTAATGATTGTTTGTTTCAAAATAACCCTTATGACTTAATAGATGGTAAAATAACATATGAAGAATTTATGAATAAAATTAAAGGTGATAATCAATATAATCAGTGTTTAAATGATATATTTAAAAAAAAATTTAATTATGAAATCTATTTGCTTCTACTTAATAAATATTATCAGAATCTATTCAAATATTTGAAAATTGATGTAATGTATAAGAATAAGCCAATGCTTCAGGCTTCTTTTGGTCAGAAATGTACAGCTGTAATTATTATAATGCTATTATTTGGGCATAATCCAATTATTATCGATGAACCTGAAGCACACCTTGACAGTTCATTAATAGCAAATTATCTTGTTAATTTGATAATGAAAGAAAAAATTAAGAGGCAAATTATATTTGCAACACACAATGCGAATTTTGTAATTAATGCTGATGCCGAACAAATTTATATTTTAGAAATGCCTGAAAAAAGAACTAACTTTATTCAGACTACTATTGAAAATCAAATATATAGAGATAAATTACTGAAACTTGAAGGAGGATCGGAAGCTTTTAAAAAAAGAGAAAATAAATATGGCTTAAAAAAATAATAATAGAGTGAATATTCAAAAATTAATAAAATTATTTATTTTTGTACATTTTTAAATTCCATTTTCTTTACCCCCTTACCCCTTTATTATATAATACCCTATTACAAAGCGAGGTTTATTATGTCAAAAAGCGCTTTTAAAAAACTTGACCTTATAGAACTTGTCCTCGAAGATCCCGAAATCAAAGAACTTGGTATTCAAAGGAAAGAAGTCTCAACCATCATTTCCAAATTCATAGACAAGCTTAAGGGCTCTATAGAGAAGCTCGATGCAAGTGACAGAATTGAGCTGCGCGGTTTAGGCACATTCGGTGTGAAGCAAAGGAAAGCCAGGATAGGCAGGAACCCAAGGACTGGGGCAGAGGTAATGGTCCCTGTAAGGAAATCAGCATACTTTAAGCCTGGAAGGGAGATGAAAGAGGGTGTTAGAGGGAAGGAATAATGCCTGATTATTTTATAGATGATCCTATTGAAGCTATGAAAAAGTGTTCCTGATGCGGAGGAAAAACAAAAAGCAAAGGATTTTACTCTGTTCCATTTAAATCCCGCATAAAAGATGCATTTAAAGGATATGAGGGAATGGCATTTGAAATGACATTAAAACCTTTAAATAAGAAATTTGTTGTGTTTCTTGCAGGAAAAAATTCGGCAGCTTTGAAAGATGGTAAAGATGGTTCCATAATAGCTTGCAGCCTTGAATGTAGCCATAAAATAGGTGAAGCAATATCAAAGGAAGAAAATTTTAAATAGGAATAAAATTCCTTGGAGGATATTTTGGCGGAAAGACTTACCCGTATTCAGGTTTATATAAAGGGTTGTTATGAATTGAAAGGAAATCAGGGTGAATGCAATATCGTTGATATATCGGAAGGTGGAATTGGCTTATCGGTCAGGCAAACACTTGTCCTTGGTGATTTGGTTCATGTTAATTTCAGAATCCCTATTGGTAAAGAAGAAGAAATAGATTTTTGGGGCATAGTTAGAAATGTAAACAATAATATCATCGGGTTGAAATATGAAGAAATTACTCACGATAATATTGATAGAATAGACAATTATGTGTCATTACTACTTGCGCAAAGCGGTAAAAGGGCAAAAGAAAATTTTGAAAAATAGAAAATCCTTCCAATAGCCCTTATCTTTCATAAATATTACCTAATTATCATAAACTGGGTTAATTTGCCGCCACAGTGAATAAAATGACATTATTTAGAGCTCTTGCAAATATCGAAATAATAATTTTAATTTTGAATATAACCGATGATTTATGTATTATTATAAATAATAATGCATACTTCCTCCTATAAAAAAGCCCTGTCTTGTCTTGTAGGCAGGGCTTAATAATTATAAATTTCATATAAGTGGTGATGTTTAAAAGGTAATCACAAATAGGATTCTCACCCTCATGATAAACAAATTTCCCATAGACTCCACAAATAGAATTCTCCCTTTATCACAAAATTTCACGGGATTTAATCTACCTTTAAATATTTTAATAGAGCCCTTGACTAATACTAACTATTTGTTACATAATTATATTGAAGAATTGAGTTAAAATTTACTTTGTAAAATAATTTATATTAAAGTGAGAATATTTAGTATGGATCCAATAATGGCAATAATTGCGGATTATCAGGTCCTGACCGACAGGGACACATTTGAATCCATATCAGATAATGTCAAACAGCTCACTCTTGATTATCTTGCTGCTGGGATCGACCCCGATAATGGAAAAACCTTCATTTTTCCCCATAGCCACGTACCTGAGTTGAACCAGCTGTTATTGCCTTTTCTTACGCTGGTATCGATTGCAGAATTGGATAGGAACCCTACTGTTAAAGAGGAAATACAGGCGTCGGGGCAGAAAAGAATCAATGCAGGTATGTATACCTATCCGGTTCATCAAGCTGCCGACATACTTTTCTGCAAGGCTAACGTTGTGCCGGTAGGCAAAGATCAGCTTCCGCATCTGGAACTGACCCGTATAATCGCGCGAAGGTTCAATAACCGTTTTGCTAAGGAAAAACCTGTATTTCCCGAACCCCAACCTCTGTTAAGCAAGGCTCCGGTCATACTTGGGCTTGACGGTTCTCAGAAAATGAGTAAAAGCAGGAATAACGCTATTATGCTTAGCGCATCGGAAGATGAAACGGCTGACCTGATCAAGAAAGCAAAGACGGATACTGATCGATTAATAACATACGACCCGGTGAAAAGACCAGAGGTTTCGAATCTAATCCTTCTCGTCTCCCTTTCAACAGGGCGGGCTCCTGATTCCATCGCACAGGAAATCGGTGATAATGGATCTGGGCAATTGAAAAAGATCTTGACCGAATCCCTGAATGAATATTTAAGGTCCCTGCGGAAAAGACGTGTCGAGCTTGCTTCCAATTTGGATTATATAAGTCAAGTACTTAAAAAAGGTGTTGAAGAAGCCAGGAAAATAGCGTCTGCAACACTTGAGGAAGTAAGGGAAGTCATGAATATGAAGCTTTAATGGACAAACTTTCATTAGGGGAAACCTGAATTATGACTCTTTGGAAGTGTTGTTGAAGTAGATTCTGTTGGAGATGGTGAAAGGAGATTGAATTGTTTACAAAAGAAATTACATCTTATGATCAATCTATATATGAAAAAATAAAATACAGAAAAGTAATAATCTTTGACACAAATATATGGATTGATCTATCTGAAAATAATAAAACATTAATTCAAGAAGTAAAACAACTTCTAATAAATTTAGTGAAAAAGGAAGTAATATTCTGTCCTATATCTTTACCTATTATTTGGAACTTCATAAGCAAAATTATGAATCAGCTCTTAGAACAGGGAACTTAATGGAACAATTAAGTTTAAACATTTGCTTCAGTAATAGGCATGAAATTGTTAACTATGAATTATTAAACTATATACAAACTATTTTCAATAAAAAGAATAATCTCTCAATTGACCCGAAACTTTACAGGTATGTTTATGTTATGAACTATTTAAGTAGTAGACGTAAAATCAATTTTCCAGACACATTTCCGAAAGAATATATTGATGAATTTATCAAAATATTTAATCAAGAAATACCAAATATAACTATTACGGATTATATTGCTATGTCAAAAGATTTATTTTCTTTAGATATGTTTACAATCAAATCGGATTTCCAAGAAGTTTGTAATGAAAAAAAAGTTATATCAAAAGGATCAAGAGAAATAAACAGAAAAATCGAAGTAGATTATATACTAAATGATTTTGTTATACCTGCATTAATGTTGTTACCTAAAGAAACTAAGGATGCTTTACTGGAATACTATAAATTGCAACCAAAAGAAAGTATTCCAAATATTATTATTCATAATATACCAACTCTTAATTGTTTTGTTGAGATTATGCATATTACATCGTTGGATGATAATAGAAAAGATAGAATTAATGACTTCTATGATAGAGAAATTATGATAGAAGCTTTGGCTTATGTCGATGTTTTTGTATCACAAGATAAATGGATTCACAATTTATTGAATAATGAAATAGATTTAAAGACGATTAGCAATGTCGATTATTTCAACAGTTTTGAATGTTTTAAAGATTATTTATTGAGACTTTAAAATCAATTTATTAGGAGAATCTTTAACTAAAATTATCCCTATTATTTCAAATATTTATTGTAATCTGTTACCATATAATATATAATAGTGTGGGTATAAATTGGTACCAATTTGGGTACACATAATTTGCAACTTTTTGAAAATGAGACAATCTTAATTGCTTCTAATTTAAAGAAATAGGAAAATTAGGTTCTTCTCGCTTTATCCCTCCTCCTCCGAATGATTTTCTCTCATAACTCCTTTCATATCAACAATTAAATATTAAAAAGCATCAACTGATTACGATTTGTAAATATAATGGCACCCGAACCCCAAAATGCAGGGCGAATTGGTTCAGTATGGTCCCCCAGTAAATTAGGGCCATCCCATTCCCCACTTTTTTACCTTCCTCAGGCAGGTGATTCCCCGTCTATGAAAAATACTTAATTGAACTTATAGTGTAAAAGATATACAAGGTTTCTTTTTAAATAAAATAATCCCATTTGTCCTTATAATTATTTGATAATTTTTTTAATCTACTATATTCGACTGCGTATTCCGGCGAAACATGCCACTGATTCCGAGCAAAATGTTACCACTTTTCAAAACACTAGAATTCCCAAAATATTTTAAGGCAGGTGGCATGTTTCATCCAGAATCTTTAGCATAAATTTTACGCATAGAATCAACCCCCTTCAATTCGATTTTAATAGCACTATGATTTATCCTGTCACAGATCGCATCTGCTATAGTAGGATCGCCAATTTTTTCAAACCAATCTTTTACCGGCAGCTGAGAAGTTATCAGAGTAGAGTTTCTGCCATGCCGGTCCTCGAGCATCTCTAAAAGAGACAATCTTGAAGGAGTATCAAGAATTTCAAGCCCGAAATCATCAAGGATCAATAAATCCTGTTTCTGGATCAGATTCATTTCTCTGGCGTAACTGCCTTCCGCTTTCGCAAATTTTAGCCGTGTAAAAATCTTTAGACAGCTGAAATAAAGGGTCTTGTAACCCTGCCGGCAAGCCTGATTACCAAAAGCTGTTGCAAGATAGCTTTTCCCGCTCCCGGTAGAGCCTGTAATAGCCATATCTTTTTTCGTTCGTATCCAATCACAATTTGAAAGCCTCAATATTAGATTTTTATCCAGTTCTCTATCCGGCCGGTAAGAAAGATTCTCCAAACCGGCCTGATACCGGAAACGTCCCTTTTTGATTAAAGTAGATAGTTTGCGGTTATACCTTTCATCCCATTCCGAATCAACAAGATACGCAACCGTTTCATCAGCGGTCAGGCCGTCAGGTGTTTTTCCAGCGATGATATCTTCAAACGCCCGGGACATCCCATGTAGTTTCATCTTCTGCATTTTTTCAATCGTTGCTTCATTGGTCATATTCACTTCCTCTTATTCAAAATATTCTCTGCCGCGGATATTTTCATGCATGTTAGCAGCCGAAAACAACACCGCCTCTTCCTCAAAATTATCAAGCCCCTTCTCCAGAATCCGTTTTATTCCCTGATACGAATAATATTGGAAATCAAGCGCCCGTTTGCAGGCTTTATCCAGCCTTTCTTTCCCAAATTTCTTAGCCAGGCTTAAGATGCCCAGGCAGACCTTATATGCCTGTTCAGGATAATCCTTGCTTTCCAGAACTCTCTTAATTATTTCTTCAATATTCGGACCAAGCGACTTACCCCAATGTGTTAACTTCTCCGGATTCCAGTCTCCGACCCACTTGTGATGGGGCGGCATATGTTCATGTGTGGTTGTGTAGGTTTGTTTCCTTCGGTCCCGTGGATAGGCTGCAATACGAATATTATCAACAAATATTTCCACTGTCCGATCGGAAGTAACAATATCTGCCATCTTGCCTCTATACCGATATGGAACGCTGTAGTAATGAGAATCTTCTTTGAGGCAGACATGATAGTTGAATTGGATCTTAGCTTTTGAGAAGCTTTTAAAGCTGTATTTTTCCTTCGGAAGAGATTTCAGTTCTTTCTGTTCTGTTTGTTCAAAAAATTCCCGTCTGCTGATTTTTAGTTTCTGCATCTTCTTCGCATTATAGATTTCCAATTGTTCCCGGATAGCTGTGTTCAATTCTCCCAGAGAAAAGAAAACCCTATCCCTGAGAACGGCAAATATCCAGCTGTAGGTGATTTTCACGGCGTTTTCAACATGTGCTTTATCACGCGGTTTATACGGCCTGGCAGGAAGGGGACAAATTGAATAATGCCTGCAAAAATTCTGAAATTCAGCGTTGATGGCAGGTTCGTATTTATTTCCCATCGTTACAGCGCTTTTCAAACAATCGGGAATTATTGCTCTTGGTGATCCGCCGAAGTAATACAACGCATTCTCTATGGCCCGGATTAAATCTTCTTTCTTCTGGCTATCCGTCGCTTCCACGTATGTATACTGGCTTGCGCCAAGGATGGCTACAAATACCTCTTTCTCGATAACTTCTCCTGTGTCGCGGTCTACAATCGGGAATTTCGTGCCGGTAAAATCAACAAAAAGCTTGTCCCCTGCCTTGTATTCCTGGTGCATGGATATCTCAAGAGACCCCTTCCAGAGCCCGTAGTGATAGCAAAACTGAGAATATTTATAGCCTTCGGGGTATTTTCCCCTGTATTCTTCCCAAAGCAATCTCAAATTGACCCCTGTACGCAGAAGTTCCATGCTGTATTGAGGAAATTCTTTGTATAGATTTTCCTTTGCGGTTTCTTCAATGTTGTCTCCTTCTGCCATCGACTCGAAAATTTCAATTAAAGCAGAATCGCTCATTTCATAAATTTCCGCGATGGTTAAACCGCTTTTTTCAAACCTGGATATATATCTTTGTACTGTTGGCCTGGAAATATCCAGGGCCTTTGATGTAACACGGCAGCTCAGGCCGTTTTCTTTGATCATCCGGATCACTTCCCGGATTTTCTTCATAGGCTTCCTCCTGTTCGGCATACCAACTCCTTCTTAATTTTTCAAGAAGGATTAGTTTATCCTGATTATTGGAATTAATCAGGGCTTAACATTCTCGGAGGAATTCTTCGTGTTTGATTTGTTTTTCTTATGGCAGGTGGTAACATTTCAGCCGGATTACCCGGCATGTTTCACGCGGATTGGGTGGCATGTTTCACCCGGAAACCCGGCATGTTTCGTCCGGATTTTCCATGAAATTAGGAGAAGTCAAATTCGGAGTTTGTTAGCCAGACAAATCCATTGTGATTTTGCTTCTTTCTTAAGCAGGGTTATAATTGAATTGTTAGTTTTTAAGAGGGTAATATGGCTTTAATCATTTGGGATAAAGCATTGAGTGTGGGTGTAAACGAAATGGATGATCAACATAAGAAACTCATTGAGATCATAAATAATCTTTTTGAGGCTATGAAAATTGGGATGGGAAGAGAGACCCTGAATTATGTTTTCAGCGGGCTTATTGATTATGCAAAAAAGCATTTCTTTGATGAGAAAGAATTGATGAAAAAGTACAGCTTTCCCGGACCGTGCAACATTCAGAACTGGGAGAAATGTTCGGAAGCTATGAAAACGCTTCAGCAACTTATTTTGATTTTATTACCCCTAAATTTTCCATATTTTAATTGCAAAGTATTGCTACATAAGATATAATAAAGTGGGTATAAATTGGTACCAATTTGGGTATACATAATTTGAAACTATTTGAAAATGAGTCAATCTTAATTGCTTTTAATTTAAAGAAATAGGGAAATTGGGTTCTTCTCGCTTTATCCCTCCTCCTCCGAATTATTTCCTCTCATAACTCCTTTTATATCAATCAATTAAGTATTAAAAGTATCAACTGATTACGATTTGATTACGGTTTGTAAATATATTGGTTTATTTCTCCCTTCGCGCAATACCCAAAAAACTATCAAACTTTTTATCTATAGAAAAAAATTTATTTTTAAATCCTTGACATTCATTTCAAATATATGTTATGATTGCTTGCTTTTAAATTATAGGGTAGTGGGGTATGCTACCCAAGGGGTTTTATTTATGGAAAGAAAATGTGAACACTGTGATACTGACGGAGTCAGAACAGCTCATCATTCGGAGAAGCTCAAGAATAACATGGTTTCCCGGCTCAACAGGATCGAAGGCCAGGTCAGGGGAATAACCAAGATGATCCTGGATGACATTTACTGCGACGATGTCCTGAACCAGTTTCATTCCGTCGAAGCGGCCCTCGCCGGCGTAAAAAGGGTACTCCTTGAAGCACATTTCAGGAGCTGTGTCATCGGACAGATCAAGGAAGAAAAAGAAGGAGCCATTGAAGAATTTCTTGAAACGGTAGAGAAAATGATTTGTTAAAATAAGCCCCGCATACGGGACTTGCAAGGAATTGATTAATTGTGTGCTATCGCGCACAACAAGGAGAATATAGATATGGAAAAAGCGATTACTTTAGGCATTACCGGAATGTCATGCGCGTCATGCTCTCAAAGGATTGAGAAAGGGCTTATCAAGCTTACCGGAATATTATCCGCGAATATTAATCTCGCCCTGGAAAAGGCTCAGGTATCCTACGACGATTCACAGGTTAAAATCGAGGATATAAAGAGGAAAATCGAAGATATCGGCTATGGGGCTATCCTCCCTGAAAAGGAAACAATAAAGAAAAGCGGTTCTGCCGAACTTTCCATAAGCGGAATGACCTGCGCTTCATGCAGCGGAAGGATTGAAAAGAGACTTGCTGGACTCGCCGGGGTGACTATTGCCTCCGTAAATCTTGCAACAGAAATTGCCCATGTCTATTATGATTCCTCACTGATAGATCTTTCAGAGATGATCAAAGCTGTACAGGATCTGGGATACGGGGCCTGTGAACGCAAGGAAGAATCCGTGGATAAAGCCGCCGAGGCGCACAAGAGAGAAATGAATAAACTGGGCCTGCTTTTTGTTTTTTCAGCCATCCTAAGCTTCCCTTTGGTACTCGGAATGATATTCATGCTGCTGAAAATCGAGTTTTCATTATTTGATAACCCGTATTTCCAGCTTGCCCTCGCCACACCTGTTCAGTTTGTAATAGGTTTCAGGTTTTATAAAAACTCCTGGCACAATTTAAAGTCGCTGTCGCCCGGCATGGATGTGCTTGTAGCTCTCGGTACATCCGCCGCATACTTCTTCAGCATCTATAATGCCTTCCTCGGAGGCAATCCTGAACAGCTATATTTTGAAGGCGGAACTATTATCATCACGCTCGTGCTTCTCGGCAAATACCTGGAAGCGGTGGCAAAGGGGAAGACGTCCGATGCCATAAAAAAGCTCCTGTCGCTCCAGGCCAAAACCGCCCGGGTTATCAGAAACGGAGTTGAAATCGACTTGCCGGTCGAGGAAGTTATAGTCGGTGAAAGGATCGTTGTCAAACCCGGCGAAAAAGTCCCTGTTGACGGGGTCATAGTGGAAGGGTATTCCTCAATCGACGAGAGCATGGTTACGGGTGAAAGCATCCCTGTCGAGAAAAAGACTGGTTCCAGTGTAATAGGAGCAACGCTCAACCAGAACGGCAGCTTTATTTTTGAGGCTCAAAAGATCGGGAAGGACACAATGCTGGCCCAGATTATCAGGTTCGTGGAAGAGGCCCAGGGTTCCAAAGCGCCTGTTCAGCGTCTGGCGGACCAGGTTGCCGGTATTTTCGTTCCATCCGTTCTGGTCATAGCACTTGTTACTTTCGGAATATGGATGTTTCTGGGACATGACCTGGCCAGAGCTCTTGTATCGGCTATTTCCGTGCTTGTGATAGCCTGCCCATGTGCCCTGGGACTTGCGACTCCTACAGCTATAATGGTAGGCACTGGAAAGGGCGCGGAAAAGGGCATCCTTATCAAGAGCGGGGAAGCTCTGGAGAAGGCTTACCGGATAAGCATGGTGGTTTTCGATAAAACGGGAACAATAACGAATGGCAAACCGGCATTGACCGATATATTCCCTTTCGAAGGGTTTTCAGCAGATGATGTACTGCGCTATGCCGCTATTGCGGAAAATAACTCAAACCACCCCCTCGCCAAACCTATAGTCGATGCGGCAAAAGAAAAAGGCATACTGGCTGCGTCGGAAAGATTTGATAACATTCCCGGGAAGGGGGTTGTTGCCAGTTTCAATAATAAGGAAATATTATTCGGAAATAAGAAGCTTTTATCCGAGCACGGGATAGATATCCGCGATGCGGACCTGGTTATGGAAAAACTTGAAAAAGAAGGAAAAACGGCTATGCTGGCGTCTTACGACGGGAATATCGCCGGAATTATAGCAGTCGCGGATACGATAAAGGAGAACTCGCATCGAGCCGTGCAAGCCCTGCAGAAAATGGGGATCAGAACAATGATGATAACGGGAGACAACGCGAGGACTGCCCAGGCGATTGCAAAACAGGCGGGAATAGATAAAGTCATAGCGGATGTTCTTCCAGGGGATAAGGCAAAGGAAATAGAGATCCTGAAGAAATCAGGAGAGACCGTTGCGATGGTCGGGGACGGCATCAACGACGCGCCCGCCCTGGCCGCTTCCGACATCGGGATAGCTATCGGAGCGGGAACGGATATCGCCATCGAGGCTTCGGATATTACGCTTGTAAGGAACGATCTGATGTCTATTGTGGACGCGATCGGGCTTTCCAGGAAAACCATGGGGAAAATAAAGCAGAACCTTTTCTGGGCCTTTGTTTATAACAGCATCGGAATACCGTTTGCCGCGCTGGGCCTCCTGAACCCTGTTATAGCGGGGGGCGCGATGGCATTCAGTTCCGTGTCCGTAGTGACAAATTCACTTTCACTTAAAAGGATTAAATTAGGAGTAAATTCATGAATGCGAGAAAGATCTTTAAAATTGAAGGGATGTCCTGCCAGCATTGTGAAAAAGCCATCGAACAGGCTTTGAAGATTAATGGCGTCGGCAAGGCGAAAGCTGATCATGCGAAAAAACTTGCGCGGGTAGAATACGACCCGGATGTTATATTAGAAAATGAGATCATTCAGATCATCACGGACGCCGGATATAATGTGAAAGAAGTAACGATCGGGTAATTTATAATAATGAAAGGAGTTGAATTATGAACGTTCGCAAAATATTCAAAATCGAAGGGATGACCTGCCATCACTGCGAAAACACTATCGAGGAAGCTTTGAAGAAAAAAGAGGGCATCATTAAGGTCGAAGCTCACCATGCCAAAAAAATGGCGAGGATCGAGTACGATCCGGCAGTGATATCCGAGGCTGAGATAAAATTAATTATACGCGAAGCCGGATATGAAGTAAAGGATGTATCGGAAGATACCGGTTCGAGCAAAAAAGCCGTTGAAATCGCGCAGGTTGTGGGAATAAGTCTGGCCCTTCTGGGTATATATTTCCTGATTTCAAAAACGATAGGGTTCAATTTTATCCCCCAGGTAAATTCTTCCATGGGGCTCGGAATGATCTTCGTGGTTGGAATCATTACATCTCTTCACTGTGTGGCAATGTGCGGGGGGATAAGCATATCCCAATGCGTGGACAAGAAGGGGAATAAATATGCAAACAGCCTGCTCTATAACGCAGGGAGGGTCATTTCATATACGATCCTCGGCGGAATAATCGGAGCTCTGGGTTCTGTATTCAATTTTTCCCCGGCCATCAAGGGCGGAATAGCCGTCGTTGCGGGAATCTTTATGGTATTCGTGGGCCTGAGGATGGCGGGAGTTTTCACCTTTCTCAAGAAGGTTAAAATCCCTTTTGCAGGGATATTTTCAAAATTCGCTCCTAAAAAAACCGGATTGAAAAAACAAAGTTACGGCCCTTTCATTGTAGGCCTTTTAAACGGGCTTATGCCCTGCGCGCCTCTCCAGGCGATGCAGCTATACGCGCTGGGTTCGGGAAGTGCATTAGCGGGAGCGCTATCGATGTTCTTCTTTTCAATAGGCACGATGCCCCTGATGTTCGGCCTGGGCACGGCTGCCTCACTCCTTTCGAGAAAATTCTCGGGAAGCCTGATCAGGATAAGCGCTGTGCTTGTGGTTTTTCTGGGACTTGTCATGGTGAACCGGGGTATGTCGTTGACCGGAAACGGGGTTGTAATAACCCCGGCTCAGGCAAATGTAGCTGCAATAAAAGGTGATCACCAGGAAGTCACCATGGTCGTCAGTCCGAACGGGTACGAACCTATCGTTGTACAGAGGGGTATACCTGTTAGGTGGATCATTAAAGCAAATAGCGATTCATTAAACGGCTGTAATAACGGGATCCTTGTTCCGCAGTTCAATATAACGAAAAAACTGGCTCCCGGTGATAATATCGTGGAATTCACTCCGGATACATCCGGGAAATTCGGTTATTCATGCTGGATGGGTATGATCCGGAGCACTGTAACGGTTGTTGACGATATAGCAAAGGTAGATCCTGATTCCATAAAAACAAACGACCAGTCGGTGCCTCAGAATTATGCCGGAGGATGTTGCAAGGGCGGTACCGGAAAGCCCCTGTCTGAAAGCGATATATATGTACCTCCGGTTGTTAATAACCGGCAGGAAGTAACTATTAACGTGGACCAGGACGGTTACAGCCCGGCGATAATCGTAATTCAGAAGGGTGCAGCTTTTAAAGTAAAATTTGTCGCCAAACAGCTGACATCCTGCAACAGCGGCGTGTTTTTCCCGGAATACGGCGGAGGCCTTGACTTTACAAAGGGACAGCTGGAAACACCGCTTCTCAAAGCCTCACGGGATTTTCATTTTACCTGCTGGATGGGCATGATCAAGGGCTTCGGGGCGGTAGTCGACGACGTCAATAATTTTAATAAAGCGGATTTAATAGCCAGGGCTAGTCTGCCCGGACCCGGCGGCGGCAGGGGCGGATGCTGCGGAAGATAATGGTAAACAAATTAAAGAGGTTATATATGAATCATAAAGGACATTCATCCCATATGATATGGATGGTCCTTTGCTGCGTGATACCATTGGTATTGATCTTTGCTCTGCCGCTTTTGAAAATTCAAAACTTGGCTTTTAATAACGGCTTAAGAGTCGTCACATCGTTGATCTGTCCCCTTATGATGGTATTTATGATGATTCCGATGTTTAGGTCTCATAAAAACGATGAAGAACATCATTTTCATGAAATGAGACAGGTGGAAAGCGTCATAGTGGAAAAGAAATAAAAGGGAGGAAGTATGAGGATGCAAAGGGATATTGTTTGTGGTATGATGGTCGATACGGCCATCGGATTATATGCAGATTACCTTGGTAAGAAGTATTATTTCTGTATAGAAAGCTGTATGGAGGAATTCCTAGTAGATCCAGAAAAGTATATCAATGAAGTTAAGAATGAACAGGGAGAATATCACAAAGTATCCTGATTATTGATATCTTTTAGTCAAAAAAATGCCTGGGTGTTCCCCAGGCTGTCTTATTCACTTTTTATATATGTTGGTTTTAAGAGGGAATTTATGAAGGATACTGCCCAAAAATATGACCGTGGATCTAAAAATTATGATTTATTTGAATTGCCGGCTGAAAAGCTGCTGTTTTCCAGACTTCGTAAAAAGGCATTCCTGGAGATTTCTGGTAAAATTCTGGATATAGGGGTAGGAACAGGAAAGAATCTGCCTTATTATCCTGAAGAAGCTGAAGTAACAGCAATCGACTTCAGCAGCGGCATGCTTGAAAAAGCGGTAAAACTTAAAAGCCGGCTCGGGCTTTCAAATGTCAAGCTGATAAAAATGGATGTTCAGGATTTGAAGTTCGATAATGACAGTTTCGATTTTGTTATTTCTTCTTTTGTTTTCTGCACGGTACCGGATCCTGTTAGAGGTTTGGTGGAGGCGTACCGCGTATTAAAACCCGGCGGATCTGCCATATTCATAGAACACATGAAAAGTGATTCATCTTTGATCAATATTATTTTAAGCACAATGAATCTGATGACTGTTCCGATGATGGGTACTTACATGAACCGTGAAACCCAGAAAAATATTGAAAATGCAGGGTTTAGAATTGAAAAGGTCGAAAAACATCTGTTCGATATAATACGTGTGATCATGGCCGGTAAATAAAAGAGGTACCCCCCTTACGATACCCTCCCAACCCAAAAAAGCCCGAGGAACCCCTCCCCAGGCCTATTTAAAAAAAGAATTAAGATTATTTATCAGCCCTGTTTTGATAATCCATCATCCCCCTGTAATCCATTTTCTTCCTTTGTTCGGGAGCAAGTATTTCAAGCACGCTGACCTGGTATTCAGTTTCCTTTTCAGAGATTGCGGACAAAATCGTGAATATGTCCTTATTTGCGTTCTTGATAGCGTCTTTATCCGGCTTGGCCGCAGACCAGAGATCGAACAGACTGCGCCTTTTCTCAAGCATCTGCGACCTCAAAGGATCGGTCTCTTTTTCATAATTTGATTTTAACTCGGTTATCTTTTTTACCTGGTCTTTCGTCAGGCCCAGGTATTCCGCAAAACGATAATCAAGCATCCAGTTTATATCCATAAGCGTGCCGGTCCCCATAAAAGAACCGAATGACATCATAGGCATATATGGATTATTACCGTAAAAGCTCCCGTAATATCCCATCATACGTCCATACCCAGAGCCATAGCCCCTGCCCATCATTCCTATCGGCAGACCATGCAGATATCGGTATCCTATCTGCTCATGCATGTTTTCAAGCGACGCCGAACCTTCCCCCCCCATCATATTGTCCATCCATTCGTGCGTCTCCTTATTACCAATCATAACGCCCATAAAGCATCGCCTAATTCTTCCTGAAGCTTTGGGCTGACCTTATCAGGATCAATGGACTCTTCTTCCTTCAAACCCTGTTCTTTTCGGATTTTGATAAGTATGGATTTGACTGCCTCAGATTTTTCCAGAGCTTCACCGCGATTATTGTAATACCCGCTCATCATTCCACCATAGCTGTTACCGTTCCCCATCATCCCCTGGGAAAACAGTGTCGACGGTATAAAAATAGCTGAAAAAACTACAATAGAACAAAATTTCAATATTACCGACATAAATCCTCCGTTTATCATTATGTTAATTACAGATCCTTCTTGATCTTTTCGAATTCTTCCCCGGTTATTTCGCCCTTTGCATAACGCTTTTTCAGTATTTCCAGCGGAGTTTCCGAAGTCGAATGGCCTATAAGATTACCGCCCTTCGCGGCCCTTACCGCAAAAAAGATAACCAATATGACGATTATCAGAAACAATAGTCCCATAAACATTCCTCCCCAGCCCCATCCGGCCCAGCCCATCATTCCCGGGCCGTAACCATAACCATTCATCATACCATAACCTCCATAATTCAAATTGTTTTCTATGAACGGATAACCCATCATCCCCATCATACCGAGAGGATAACCTGCCAGATAGTTGTAACCGATCCTCTGGTGAAAAGCTGTAAGCGATGCGGAACCTTCTCCTCCCATCATTTTGTCCATCAGTTCATGTCTTTCAGAATTGCCTATCATGACTTCCATTACGGCATCGCCTAATTCTTCAAGTTTTTGAGGACTTACTTTATCGGCATTAATTTTCTGGCCGTTTGTCAATCCCTGCTCCTGCCGGATTTCAGACAATACCGTATCAATGCTTTTCGATTTATCCTGACTGTAAACAAGACCGGTCATCATTATAATCAGGAATAATACAAACAAAACTTTTCTCATACATCCCTCCTTTTTTTACATCTTCATAGCATCTTTACCATGATCAGAGATTTGCGCTTCAAACCAATTGTGTATAGACTTTATAAGATTTATATCAGAAGTCCGATATGTGATCTGCCCGCCATCGGAAAGATCCGAATAAGTAATATTGATGTTTGAAGCCCCTTTTTCCAAGTCAGAAAGCCCCGGCATGTTTCTCCCATGAAGCGATGACGGGTCTGAAAAATCCCCGCTGCTGAATTTCCGAACTTCCATTTGAAGATGTTCACGGATTAAATTAATTTGTTCATTGTCTTTTGGGTTTTTTACAACAACCTGTTGTATTCCGCCAGTAGCTGTTTGTTTAAAAATATGAGTTGTGGCATCCAGCTTGAAAGACATGACTTGAGAACCTCTGTCATGAATCATGGATTGACGGCCATAATGAATTATTACATAGCTTAACACCCCCACTAATATGACAGCTATCACTAAATAAATAGTTGTTTTAAAAGTCGATCTCATATTACAATTCTCCCTAATATGAACTTCCTGTTACTGCCCCATAATTTTTCGTCGGTCATTCAAAATTCTCTGTATGTCATGGTTTGTTCCTATTGAAAATATTCAGTTTTTTATTTAACTGTTGAATCATTAAATCCCTCAGAATGATGCATGCCTCAAGAATTTTAGGATCTGATAATTTATAATACATATTTGTCCCTTCCCTTCTGGATTCTACAACACCCCGGTCTTTCATAATGGATAAATTTTGTGAAACATTCGGTACATTGATTTTCATAAGCCGAGCCAGTTCGTCAACGCATTTTTCACCATCACCTAATAGGAATAAAATTTCAATCCTTTTCGGGCTGCCCATAAATTTACAAAAATCAGCATGCATCTTATAAATTTCTTTGCTATCCATTTGCATTGCAGACCATCCTTATTTGCAATATTATGCAAGTATAGAATAAATATAAAAATAAATGTCCTTATAGTCAAAAAAATATGTTTAAATATCTGCAAAAAAGAGCAACACTGCCTAATTGATGCCATTTTGAGACAAGCGTAATCGATACTTATTTAAAAAAATAGGAAAATCGAAGCTTGATTCTTTTATCAGTCTTTCTAATATTTACTTTAATCGCATTAAGTAAATTAAATAAAAGAGGAATTAAAAAATAGAGTTTTTAAAATGAATCGAATAAAATACAGTTGGTACCGATTTGGTACGGTCATTTAAGGCTTATTAAAGGGATAGGTTGATTTAATTTGTTTGTTTGCAGTAACATGTAAAAAAAGATCTGCTCGAAAATAATCCCATCATCTCCGGAGTAATTACACGAATATTTAATTCGTAATAAACCAATCTTAACAAGAAATATAAACAATCAATTGTGTGGGATTAATATTTGCCGGACAAATTACATTTTAACCCGGATTTTACTCTGCGTATTAAAAATCGTTCGTCTCGATCCCCATGCCTTCGTCCGCGTCATAAGAATTATAGATATATGCCGTTCCATTGGTTTGACCGGACAGTATCGAGAGGCAGGTGAGAGAAAGAGGTTTGAATTCATAAGTGATTACGGCATTTTGGAGAAGGCCTCCGGTAAATTTAAATCTGACGGAGTAATAGGAGTTTGTGTCCCAGTTTACGCAGAAAAGGCTTACATCACCGGAAATGTCATCGTAAGCGTATATCCGGAGGTCCGGCGCCGTTTTATTACATAATATCATATCCGAGAGTATATGGTCTGAAAACAATTTGTAAACATAGTAAACGGGCCTGGGAGTATGCTTGTCATCGAGGAAACTGATAGGCCATGATTCACAGATGCTCCAAGGCATGACCGAAATCAAATTCGGCTGGGCGCTGGAGATGCCCAGAAAGTCCGCAAGCCATAGTCCCGCTTCGAAGGTGCCAAGCGAAGCCTCAGAGACAGCATGGGAAGGATCGACATCTGCTGAAATCTGGCACTCGCTGATTATAAGGGGCTTATCATTGCCATAGGTTTTAAGCGTAGAAAATACCGTCGAATACATATTCTTCATAATATCGAATTGTTTTACAGCGGCATCATATGTCGCATTCGTATCGGGCCAAAACGGATAAAAGTGCAGGGAAACGGCATCAATATAACTTCTGCATTTCTTTAAAAAAGAGGTCAGTTTGTCGTTACCCGGATTCCAGTAAGACTGAGAGAGTTCAGGGCCGACAATTTGTAAATCGGGATATTTTTCCCTTACCGCCTTGGCAACTTTGATAAAACTATCGATGTAATTGTCCCAGTCTAGCATGTCGTTATTATCCGGAAAAATCCAATTATAAATATCCGGCTCGTTGCCGATACTGACCCAGGAAAGCGTGTAATTCTTTTCATCGATATAGTAGTGTAGAAGTTCCATTGCCCTTGCAACCCTGTCGTCAGCATTTATGTTTACATTGGTATTGATTACAAGGGGCAGTTGGAACAGTGGAGTCGCTCCCACGCTGGAGCAGTATGCGGCGTAATCGTCCATGAATTTCGTGGATAGCTTTTCGGGTGTTTCCCCGTCGTTGTTCTGCCCTCCGGCGCGTAAAAATTTAACTCCAAGCGGGCTGATGCCAGTTTCCGTTCCGGCTATATTACAACTCCAGGTCACAACCGGCCAAAGCCAGTAGTTATGCCCGAAAAAGAGGGGATTGATGCTATTGATAACACTTGGGTGTATTTCAACAGAAACAGGAATAGACTTTGATGAAGCTAATACTGTAATAAGTGAAATAACTGCAAGCAGTAATAAAAATCTTTTCATCGCATTATACCTCCATTATATAAATTCGATTCATTTTTTTTATTACTTTAGCTTGTACATTATCAGTAAAGACTTTTTCCCTGCTTCGCCGGTCTGTACGATCCCATATCCGGTTTTATAAAAATCCTTTTATGGAAGGGTACTAACCTTTATTTCTTTAAATAACTTAAAATAATATTTATACTTCTCCTTATAAAAAAAGAGTTCAGAAGGAAATGAGTTTGATGAAAGCATTAGATAATATTGGCCGGAAATACAGTAGGGAAATGTTACATGCCGCTAACGGGCGCTCTCATCAATAGACTATTGTAGAAATTATCTCTTTCGGAAGTATGCAACTTCATGGGATGAATTATTGATAATATAAATCGAGATTTCCCAAATGGCATTTTTGCCATTCTCGAAAGCTCCTTCATTCCCGTAACAATTATAACAGGACTAAAACATCGTGTCAAACCAGATTTTGAATATCGACTCATCAAAAATCTTCTTCGATCTCTATTTCTACGCTGTCATAGCGTTATTCCTACCGAATTGCCTCATGCTCGACAGTTTGAATCTGATAGTTTTGATTGAGGAATCGTTATTTCTTCACCCTTTCTTCCCCATCTCCTCAACATAATCCAGGCCAGCATTAATCAAGAGATCATTGAACATAACTTTTCTCATTTATTCTGGCTGCATTTGGGAATGCTTTTCCATCTATGATTTTGTCCCTGGCTTCCTGCAACTTATCATTGATGAAATCAATGAAACCATAATTTAAGGTGGATCTTGTTTTTTATTGGTTTTCCTGCCACCTTCCCCTTTAATTTGAGCAGGCTATCACACCCATTCTTGATTATAAATTCGTTGAAATAACGAGATTTTCCTGCGAAATATTCATCTGTATATTTATCTTTAATCTTATAATGCCTATCATAAACAGCCTTTGAAACAGTAAAAGTGCTGAAATTAAAGTTTGCTGCTGCTAAAACAGGTTTACCCATTTTTGAAGTATTTTCCTTTTTGTACCTTACTTTTATTATAAGATCGTCTGAAAGTATGCTTCCCGATTCGCTGGCGGTAATGTTATGCCGGCCAGCATTTCAGGAAAGGCTGAGAGAGCCCGATCCGGACAACCTGCTTTCCAGATAACTGCCGGAAAGCAGGGGGGCGGATCAGTGCATTCGGGCGACTCAATAAACACATAATTTGCCTTTAGAAAAAAAGGTAATTAGATTTAATTTCATTGTTAAAAGGAGGGACGTCTTTATGAACGGAATAAGAAGGGTTGCCAGGATCATGAAAAGTAAACCAACGATAGAGGGAGCAGGAGTCTATCTAAACAGAGTTTTCGGTTATTATGAGACTGCTAATCTTCCGGCGGGGAAGAAAATGGCCGATCCGAAATACCGTGATGTAAAGGCCGGGATGATCCCGGCCGTGAAAACAGGCCAGGGCGCCCTTATAAGGGTGATATGCGGATCTGTTGACAACGTAAGCGGTCCGGTAACTGACATATCGATAGAACCGGAATATCTCGATGTCACCATCCCTGCGGATACGGTTTTCAAACATGGCACGAGGGATAATCATACCGTTATTGCTTATGTCATCGAAGGAAATGCCTGTTTCGATGACAGGTACCAGGAAGAACATAAGATCGACAGTCCGAGATACTTCGATTTCGAGAAAAAGAACAGGGTGGACAACGGGCACCTGGTAGTATTCGACAAGGGCGATGAGATAAATATCAAAACATATGATAACCCTGTAAGGTTCCTGCTCATTTCGGGAAAGCCTCTCAAAGAGCCGATTGCCTGGTATGGCCCGATCGTGATGAACACTGAGGAGGAACTTAATATAGCTTTTGATGAATACAGGAAAGGCACATTCATAAAAAAACGGAGTTGAAAATTCTTAAGGCATTTTAAAAAATATTTGTGAAATGCTAAGGAATCTCTGAACCGGTCCGAAACAATATTTGCAAGGATGAAAACAAAGACGAAAATAAAAGACTAAAAAACTAAATAGGGATTCGGTATAAAAATTCAGTTTGTATAATTTCAGTTCAGCCTGAGAACCAGAAACAACCATCTGGCAAATGATCTGTATCAAGCATATCTGGTTCAACAATTGAAATCAAATATTGCTCCTTAGGCGTTTAAAAAAGTTAAAGCAGCCGGATCTCGACATGGGCAGAAGATGATATTCCATATTCAAATCGCTGCTGATCCCATTAATTTAGATAATATTGAAAAATTTTGCAGGACAATATTTTCACCGTTGGGAGTTTGCGCCTGTATCAATAGAGCCCTGGGCGAACGTTCCACCCAGAAATATGTGCTTTTCGAGAACGGCTCCATTAATTTTCCTATGAACGGATCCGAGGAAGTAAAACCCAGTTTATCAGTATTAAAATTTCCTGCCGGAGTTTTAACCGCCTCATTCCGGATAAATCGAAAATAGACCGGTATAGCGTCTTTTAAAACCGAAGGTTCGACAATATACAGCATTCCCGGAATATGGTAATTGATAAAACGCGCTCCGGTCAAAAGCACCGCGACCGATTCCCAGACAGGATATTTTGATTTGACGGCAACCCGGTTCTTTTGTTCTTTAAAGGAAATGCCGTCCCAGGTTTTAATATCGTATTCGACAGTGCTTCCCGACGGGTTATATTGAAAATCAACCTGTGCAATACCTTTTCTATGTTGCTTTATAAGTTCGGGATAGTAATTCTTTTTGGCCTGTATCAGGTAGCCTGAATCTACCGAAATAGAAAAAAATTGAGAAAAATTGTTCTTAAAAAAGGCGTCCCATTTTTCCATGCTTTCCGGAAGTTCCAATCCCCAACGAGGCGAGTAGATATAAATTCGGACAATTTTCCCCCAGTAGGGATCGGACCCGCTCCGGGAATACATATAAAAATCGTAAATCTTTTCACCCCGGCTGTATGTGGTATATTTCAATACCTCTCCGTCAGGAATTTCGGGCTTTTCTGAAACAGCAGGAGGAATTAATTTCGTGCATGAAAAAAGAGCCGCAAGGGCAAATACGATAATAATCGATATTATTTTGAGCATCAAAAAATCCTTTTTCATTCGTTTTAGTGCATATAAAACTGCTTGCCTAACATTTCTTGAAATATCATCAACATAAGGTATAATTTTGTCTAAATATTTCGAATCCCCAAGATTGCCTATTGCTTGAATTGTTTCTGCAACTGGCCTCTCCCCATTCTTTGGGCCAAATGTTAAGTTAGTCTTATCCCTCTTTAAGCCAAGAGCAGCTTGAGGAGCAGGCGGCCGGTAACCCAGCGAACTATGCAGCCGTACATGATTATACTCCCTTCTCCATCTCTCGGTCAATACTTTTGCTTCAACATACCTCACCTCAATATTTCCTCTTGTAGCATATACGCCATA